>DATHOJ010000027.1:0-117479 GCA_035485055.1 Bryobacteraceae bacterium | reverse complement strand
CTGTGTGCGTTGGATTGCCGCCAGTCAATGTCTGGCCCCAGCTCGTTGCGGGTTACGAAGCGAGCTTCTCCGCTGTGGGAACAGAAACTAGCAGCTAAAGGGAGCGCTCCCGATACTAAGTTTTGCCGGTTCTTTGAAATTTTAAACTGCAACCGCTTCAACGGGTGCCGGATACCAGTCCGAAAACCAGAATGCGTGCGGCGTCGCTCCGCGCGCCTGATAGTGTTCCAGCCTCTCGCGGCCTTCGGCGACCGTGGGAATGTGCCCTTCGGGGACCCACCACAAACAGTAGTGCGGGAGATCCATCTTCACAAACCATTTTTGCCGATCCTTAAACACATTCAGGTGCCTCGATTTGTAGACGAAGTTCTTCAAATCGTCGAACGATTCCCACACCGACATATTCACCATGATGGAAGGATCGTCGTTGTAAGCAATATCGGTCGCGTTTCCAGACTGCGATTGCAGCCGCCATACGAATCCAGGACTCTCGTCGGCCAGTTTATTCACGGAATCGAGCTGCGAAACAAAACCGGCGATTTGCGGATCGTCGATCGGCGCGACTAAGCGTCCGATATTGATTTGGGCCAGATGCATTATGTCAACCTCGGGATCACGGTATGCAGCAATTTTACCAGCGTATCCCGCACCCGCGCCCCGGTTTCAAGCACCTCTTCATGCACCAGTTTTTGTTGCAGAATCCCGGCGGCCGCGTTCGTTACGCACGAAATCGCCAGCACCTTCATCCCCATGTGATTCGCCACGATCGTCTCCGGCACCGTGGACATGCCCACCAGATCCGCGCCGATCGTGCGCATATACCGGATCTCCGCCGGAGTTTCATAACTCGGCCCCGGCACCGCCACGTAAACGCCTTCGTCGAGAATGATCCCCAGCTCGTGGCCGGCCCGTTTCGCGATCTCGCGATACTCGCGCGAGTAAGCCTCGCTCATATCCGGAAATCGCGGCCCCAGTGCATCGTCGTTTGGTCCGGTCAAAGGATTCGTCCCCAGCAGATTGATATGATCCGCGATCAGCACCAGATCGCCCGGCCGGTATTTTTCGTTGATGCCGCCCGCGGCGTTGGTCAGCACCAGGTTCTTCACGCCTCTGCGCGCCAACTCGCGAATTCCGAAAGTAACCTGCTGCGCGGAGTAGCCTTCATAAAGATGGGCGCGCCCGGCCAGCACGATGACTTGTGTATTCCCGATCCGACCTTCCACAAGCTTTCCGGCATGCCCCACCGCCGTCGAAACCGGCCAGCCCGAAATCGCCGAATACGGCGTCTCCACCACCTCGTCGAGAGAGTCCGCGAACGCTCCCAAACCGCTCCCAAGGACCACTCCGATCACAACAGCATCCCCGCAATGCACGCTGACATGAAGTTCGCCATCGTGCCGCAGGCGACCGCTTTCATCCCTAGCCGCGCCAAATCGGATTTGCGCGAAGGCGCCAGCGCGCCGATTCCGCCCACCTGAATCGCCACCGAGCTAAGATTTGCGAAGCCGCACAACGCGTAAGTCGCGATCACGAATGAACGCGGATCGAGTTTGTCGCGAATTGCGCCCAGATCGATGAAGGCCACGAACTCATTGAGGATCAGGCGCGTGCCCAGCAGATTTCCGATGGACGCGCAATCGTGATATTTCACCCCGAGCAGCCACGCGACCGGCGCAAACAGGCGCGCGAGAATCGATTGCAGCGATTCGGGCACCCACCCCAGGTGATTGATCCCGTGAATCCCCTTCAAAATCCCATTCGCCATCGCGATCAGCGCGACAAACGCGATCAGCATCGCGCCCACGTTGAGCGCGAGATGAAGACCGTCGGAAGCGCCGCGAGAAGCTGCATCGATGATGTTTACGCCCGGCTTTTCCACTTCGATTTTGATGGTTCCCAACGTCTCCGGCACCTGAGTCTCGGGCACCAAGATCTTCGCGAGCATCAGAGTAGCGGGTGCCGTCATAATGACCGCCGTCAGCAAGTGCCGGATCTCGACCCCCGCAATCAGCACATAAGCCGCCATTACCGAACCGGAAACGTGCGCCATGCCGCTGGCCATCACCGTGAATAATTCGCTTTGCGTCAAGCCCGCCAGGAAAGGACGAATCGTCAGCGGAGCCTCCGTTTGTCCCATAAAGATGCTGGCCGCGACATTGGTGGACTCCGCGCCGCTGGTGCCGAACACCCTTTGCATCAGGATGGCCATGCCGCGCACAAAGAGCTGCATCACGCCCAGATAGTAAAGTATTGCGAAGAAGGACGCGATGAAGATGATGATCGGCAGCACCTGAAACGCGAAAATCACGCCGAACTGATCGGTCTTCACGCCCAGCTTGTCGCCAAAGAGAAACTTGCTGCCCTCGACCGCATATTCGAGCATATGGTTCACTCCATTGCTCGCGGCTTGGAAGATGAATCCGAAGTTGGTTCGGAGAACCAGAAACGCGAATCCGAATTGCAGTCCCAGCCCCCAAAACAAAACACGAGGCTTAATCGCGCTGCGATTGGTTGAGAAGAGATAAGCGACTAAAACGATAACAACCAGGCCGAGCAGGCCGGTATATCTTTCCATCGTGAAAGAGTATCACAGGCCCAAGGCTTCACCGTCATTTGTGTTTGAGTAGGGTAGGTCCCCGACCTGCCGTCCCTCAAAAAGTCGTTTAGCCCACCACCTCGAGAATCAACTCGCGCTCTTCGGGAGCCGTTCCCGAGATACGGAACGCGTCTTCTACTAACTGCGCTGCTTCTTCTACCCGCTCATCGCCCGTGTAGTAGAGCCGGCAGAGCACGCCGTTCGCGTCGATTTTCTGGCCGACCTTCACCTCGAGAATCACGCCCACCGCGGGATCGATCGAGTCTTCCTTGGTGTCGCGGCCCGCTCCGATGATCGAAGAGGCGAGGCCGATTAACTCGGCGTCGATTGCTGTCACGTATCCCGCGCGCGGCGAAGAAATCTCGCGTGCGCCGGTGGCGTTCGGCAGCAGCTCGAAACGGTCGAGCACCTGCGGATTGCCGCCCTGGAGAGCGATGACTTCCTTCAGTTTCCGGTAGCCCGACCCATCCAGCAGTTTCTTCGTCGCCAGCTCGCGCGCTTCATCGAGCGTCGGCACAATTTTGCCGAGGAATATCATGCGGGCCGCGAGTTCCAGCGATAAGCGCGTCAAATCCGTGGGGCCGACGTTTTGCAGCGTCTGCGAAACTTCCATTACTTCGAGCGCATTGCCGATCGCATAACCAAGGGGCTGGTTCATGTCGGTGATCAGCGCCTGCACGCGCCTGTCGAGGCGCCGGCCGATTCCCACCATCATCTGCGCCAGCCGCCGCGCATCCACCTGCTTCTTCATGAACGCGCCCGTGCCGACCTTTACGTCCAGCACCAGCGCATCCAGGCCCGCAGCCATTTTCTTGGACATGATCGACGATGCGATCAAGGGAATCGACTCCACCGTCGCAGTCGCATCGCGCAGCGAATAAAGCTTGCCGTCAGCGGGAGCCACCTGCGGGGTCTGCCCGATAAACGCAAGGCCCGTTTGCGCGAGTTGCGCCTTAAATTCGTCAATAGTGAGGTTCGTCCGGAAACCCGGAATTGACTCCAGCTTGTCGAGAGTCCCTCCCGTATGCCCCAACGCGCGCCCCGAAACCATCGGCACGATAACGCCCGCCGCGGCTGCCAACGGCGCCGCAATCAGGCTGGTCTTATCGCCCACGCCCCCGGTGGAGTGCTTGTCCACCTTCATCCCCGGAATCGACGACAGGTCGATGTGCTCGCCGGAGCCGATCATGCGATCGGTCAAAGCGCTCACCTCGCGGTCGGTCATTCCAGAGAAGAACGTAGCCATCAAAAAAGCCGACATCTGATAGTCGGGGATGGCTCCGGTCGTATAACCGTCAACTAAAAAAGCGATTTCTTGCACAGACAGCTCTTCGCCGTCCCTCTTGCGATGGATCAGGTCGACAGTTCGCATTAAGACTCTGAGGGTAGCATCTTATTTAGCTGAAAGTAAAGGAAGTATGATGGAGATATCATGCTTTCCATCGACCTGGACCCCGAGATCGAGCAGCGTCTAAGGGCGCTGGCGAGGCGCACCGGCAAGACCGAAGCCGAACTTGCGCGCGAGCTTGTTAAATATGGGATGGAGGATCTGGAGGATATCTCGACGGCAGAGCAGCGGCTGGCTAACCCAGGGACTCGCCTTACAAGTGAGCAGGTGAGGAACGAACTTGGCTTGGAGGATTGAGTACGACTCCCAAGTACTGAGAGATTTCAAGAAACTCGACCGAACGATTTGCAAAGAAATCATCGGCTACTTGGAGCGCAGGGTTGCCGCGTCGGAAAATCCTCGCAATTTCGGGAAAGCGCTTCGGGAAGACAAATTTGGTCTCTGGCGTTATCGAGTGCGGGACTACCGAATCATTTGCCAGATTGAAGACAGACATTGCGTAGTGCTCGTCGTTCGGATCGGCCACCGGAGCACGATTTACACCGCGTGAGTTGGGCGCATCAAAGCGTCTCATCCACTTCAAGCGGTAGCCACTCTTGGGCGATCTCGCGGCTACCAGCAGCGTTTGCCTGGTAGCCGGTCTTCAGTTGATCCTTCAGCGTCAGCAGATTGACACGCGGGGGTTCGATGCTGGTCTCCAGCTTGACGGGGTTGAGGCGTTTAGTCATACTGCAACCAATATACGCGGGTCGTTGCGCAAGTTCATGAGAGCATCTTTGTTGCCTGCCGAGCGTAATCCACGCTGCTGATTGCCAGGAACGCCAGCACGCACCATTTGCCGATCTCGGGCAGGATTGCCGGTAGAAATCCACCGAGATGCCCGATTAACGCAACGATGTAGCAGATCTGCGCTACAGTGCTTGATTTGCCCCACCAGGACGGCGGGAATTCGGCTTTTCTTTTCGACCATAGCAATACGCCGGCAGCGAACAGGAGGATCACCACATCGCGGCCTAGCACCAGTACTGCCAGCCATCTCTCCATCGCTCCATCGATTGCCAGTACCACGAAGCTGCCGCTCAGAAGCAATTTGTCGCCGATCGGATCGAGCATCGCACCGAGCCTCGATTGTGCGTTCCATCGGCGCGCGATCCAGCCGTCGATTCCGTCGGTGATTCCGCTCAGCAGGAACCACAAGAGCACTGCTCCATATTCGCGGCGCCACATCAGCCAGAAGATATAGGGCGCCAGAAGGATGCGGGCGCCGCTGAATAGATTTGGAAGATACTTCAACGGCCTTGCCTGGATTGGAGAGTAGAAGACTCTCTCAGCATGGGGCTAAGAAACAAGCGCATGCGCGACGCGCGTCGCCAGTTGATCGAAACTCAGAATCTCGTAGAGCGTCGGGTCTTGCATGATGCGATTCACCAGGGCGAAATGCATCGCATGGCCCGCCTTCTCCGCGATCACATGTCCCAGCAGCGGTTTCCCGATCAACGCCAGATCGCCGATCAGGTCGAGAGCTTTGTGCCGGCAGCACTCATCGCGATAGCGCAGGCCGCCCGGATTCAACACGGAATTGTGATCGAAGCAGACCGCGTTTTCGAGCGAGGCCCCGCGAATTAAACCCATGTTGCGCATCTGGTCGAGCTCGTACTCAAATCCGAAGGTTCGCGCAGGCGCGATCTCGGCGGCGTAGCGTTCCGGCGTCACTTCGATGTCGAGAACCTGCCTGCCAACCAAAGGATGCGGGAAGAAAACGTCGCACGTCAACAGAAAACGGTCCGACGGCAGAATGGTGATTTTCTTGTCGCCCAGCTCGACTGAAACCGGCCGGCGGATGCGAAAATAGCGCCGCAACTTCCGCGAATACTTGATGCCTGCCGCGCGGATCAACTCGACGAAAGGCTGACCGCTGCCATCGAGGATCGGCACTTCCAGGTTATCGATCTCGACGAACGCGTTGTCGACGCTCATGCTGTAGAACACGCTTAACAGGTGCTCCGTGGTCGAGATCAATACGCCCTGTCGCATCAGGCTGGTGGCGTAGCTGACCTTTTGCACATGACGCCAACTTGCGGGAATGGGGAAGCCGTCAAGGTCGGTACGGATGAAAACAATGCCGGTGGAAGGCGGGGCTGGGAGGATGCGGATCCGCACAGGAACACCCGAGTGGAGACCGACACCAACCGCCTCGACGGGGCGTTGAACAGAAGTTTCGAAGCGCAAGAGGTAGTGTAACAAGCTTGCGGTCAAATTTCTAGGTTTATGATTAAAAAAGACTTGCGAGTGTTTGTGTGTGTCTTTTCAGACACAGGTCCAGACTCGGGTGTGGCGATTTTGCACTGGAGTTATACTGGCAATCAGGTGTCCCGCCTCTTCCTGATTGACTCATTCGGGTTCATTTTTCGTGCCTATCATGCGCGCGCGCGGTCCGGCGCCCCGCCGATGCGAACCGGATCCGGTACTTCAACGGAGGCCATCTATATCTTTCATAATATGGTCCGCCGGCTACTTGCTAAGGAGAAGCCGGAATACCTTGCCGCGATTTTTGAGAGCGCCGGTCCGACGTTTCGCGATGAGGCGTTCGCGGACTACAAGGCCAACCGGACCGAAACCCCACCTGACCTTTTGGAACAGATCCCCTGGATCCGAAAAACGCTGGAGGCGATGCGGATTCCCGTGCTCGAATTTCCGGGGTTCGAGGCGGATGATGTAATCGGCACACTCTCGAAGCGTGGGATCGAGCAGCACGCGGACGAGGTCATCATCGTTTCGAGCGACAAGGACATGCTGCAACTGGTGAACGATCGGGTGCGCATGTTGAATCCGATGAAGGACGACATGATGTACGACGCGAGGGCGGTCGGGGTATTTATGGGCGTGAGGCCGGATCAGGTTGCGGATCTGCTGGCGCTTAAGGGCGACACGATCGACAACATTCCGGGCGCTCCGGGGATCGGCGATAAGGGCGCGAAGGATCTGATTGTTCGCTTTGGATCGGTGGAGAATGCGATTGAACATGCGGCGGAGGTCGAGCGGCGCACGTATCGCGAGAGTCTGCAGAACCATCGCGAACAGATCCTGTTGAGCAAGAGGCTCGCGACGATTCACTGCGATGTGCCGATTGATTGGTCGCTGGAATCGGTCGCGGTGCGGGAGCCCGATGTGACGGCTCTGCGTGACCTCTATAAAACGCTCGAATTTTCGAGTCTCTTACGCGAATTGGCGCCGGTGGAGAAGCCGGCTGAGGATCGGGATTACGCGCCCCTTGAAGATCAGGCTAGTCTCGATGCTTGGCTTGGGGCGAACGAAGGAGACGTCGCGGTCGCGGTGGGCGATGTGATGGAGCAAGCGGTTTTCGGGCTCTGCACGAATTGCGGAAGTGCTCGTTCGATTGCGCTGGAAGCAATTCCTTCGCGTGCGACGGTCGCGCACGATATCAAGAATCTGTTGCGCCGTTTCGAGGATGTGCCGTCTTTGAAGCACGATGTGATGTTGTATGGCTTTCTGCTTTCGGCTGATCCGGGCGGTTGTTCGCTGCCGGCGCTCGCAGAGAAATATCTGGAACAAACGCTGGAAGCCGATCCGGCGAGCCATGCGGATGCCACGATGGCGCTTTATCGCAAGCTACGTCCGGAGATCGATGCGCTGGGGCTTAACGAGCTTTATGAGTCGATCGATCTGCCTCTGGTGCGCGTGCTGGCGCGAATGGAGGAGACCGGAATTCGCGTCGATCCCGATCAGTTGAAGGTATTGAGCGGGCGGATGGAAGAAGAAATCGCGGTGCTTTCGACGGCGATTTACGAGCTTGCAGGCCGGCCATTCAACGTAAATTCGCCGCAACAATTGGGCAAGGTTCTGTTTGAAGAGATGAACCTGCCGGCACCGATGAAATATGGAAAGGGCAAGACCACTTCGACTGCGGCGGATGTTCTTGAAGCGCTCGCGCTGGAGCATCCGATTGCGCAAAAAGTTCTGGATTACCGGCAGCTCGCGAAGTTGAAGGGGACTTATGTCGATGCGCTGCCGCTGTTGATCGATCCGGCGAGCGAGCGGCTGCACACGACGTTCAATCAAGCGGGCGCGGCGACGGGACGCCTGTCGTCCTCCAATCCGAATCTGCAAAACATTCCGATCCGCACGGAATTGGGCCGGGAAATTCGCGCCGCGTTTGTACCACAGCGCGGCTGGAAGCTGATCGTGGCCGACTATTCGCAAATTGAGCTGCGCCTGCTGGCGCACATGTCGCGAGACGCGGTGCTGCTCGATGCGTTTCGTAACGGCGAGGACATTCACACTCGCACGGCGGCCGAGGTTTTCGGAGTGCCTCCGCTGATGGTCACCTCCGAACACCGGCGCAACGCGAAGGCCGTCAATTTCGGAATCGTGTATGGGCAGACGCCATTCGGATTATCGCAATCGCTGGGGATCGAGCGGAGGGAAGCGGAGTTGTATATTCGCGCGTACTTCGAGCGATATTCGGGGGTCCGGCGCTGGCTGGACGCGACGATTCAAGACGTCCGGCGATCCGGGGTTTCGGTGAATCTGTTCGGACGCCGGCGGCCGATTCCGGACATGAACAGCCGTAATCCGAACGCGCGCAATTTCGCGGAGAGGACCGCGGTGAACACGCCATTGCAAGGCGCGGCGGCCGATTTGATCAAGCTCGCGATGATTCGGATCGACGAGCAGTTGCGTGGAATGCAGGCGAGGATGCTGTTGCAGGTCCACGACGAACTGGTGCTGGAAGCGCCGGTCGAAGAGGTGGAGGAAGTTTCGGCGCTGGTGAAGTCCGCGATGGAGGGCGTTAGGAAGTTGGAGGTCCCGCTGCTGGTGGACATTGGGTCCGGGGAGAATTGGCGGGACGCGAAGTGAAGGACCCGGGCTAAAGCCGGCGCTGCAAACTCAAGCTTGCGCCACCTTGGGCAAATTGGCGGGATCAGAAGCTACTGTAGAATGAAAGCTTCCATGTTCTCGTTCCGAATCCTCCCCTTAGTCGCGGTGGTATTCACCGCAGCCTGCACGCGGACTGCCCCCGCGAATGTTGCCGCGATGGTGAATGGCCGCGCAATCACTTACTCCGATCTGGAGAAGCGGTTTCAATCCGAGTTCGCTACGCCGACCGATCACCCCAGCGACGACCAGGTGTCGATTCAACGGCTGGAAATTCTGCGCACCTTGATCGATGAAGAGATTCTGGTGCAGCGCGCCGAACGAATGGGACTGATGGCAGTCGATTCCGACGTGGAGGCGAAGTTCAACGAGCTGAAGGCTCCGTACACGCAGGAGGAGTTTCAGAAACAGATCAACGCGCGAAAAATTACCGTGGAGGATTTGAAGAACAAGCTACGGCGTGATCTGAGCGTGGAGAAACTGTTCAACAAAGAGATCAAGTCCCAGATCACCATCACGGACAAGGATATTTCGGATTTCTACAACGCGAACAAGGCGAGTTTCAATCTCTCCGAGCCACAGATTCACATGGCGCAGATCCTGGTGACGGCGGGCGCCGATCCAAACGTCCACAATTTGAAAAACGACAAGGCGACGGACGACGAGAGCGCGCTGAAGAAAATCGGCAGCATCCTGGCTCGCATCAAGGCCGGCGACGACTTTGCGATGCTGGCACAGAATTATTCCGAAGATCCCAATTCGACGCAAAACGGAGGCGATCTGGGATTCATACCGGAATCGTCGCTGGAGCGCGCCAACGCGGAGCTGCGCAAGGCTCTGGTGGCTCTGGGACCCGGCCAGACTACCGGGGTGCTGCGAACTCCGGAGGGGTATCGAATTTTCAAAGTGATCAGCAAGGAGCCGGCGGGGCAGCGTGAATTGAGCGATCCGAAGGTACAGCAGACCATTCGCGAGACGCTGATTAATCGCAAGGATCAGTTGCTGAAAGCCGCGTATTACGAAGTGGCTCGCAATGAAGCGAAGGTCACCAATTACTTCGCGAATCGCATCATCGGGAATCGCGAGAAGAAGTAGCGTAAGCGAAATACTTCGCGCCAAGAAACTGCGGCGTCGCGCCGGCCACTGGTTTTTTGAGCACTACGTAGTCGACTCCTATCGTGGCTAACTTCGGAAAATCCTGCGGTGTAACGCTCCAGCGGCCGCTGCCGGTTTCCACCCATCGGGACCACCAAAGGCTCGCGAACCCAGGAAAATAATTGACCTGGCCGCCGGATTTCCAATCAACGTAGAGGCCGCGCAGAGAGCGAGCGCGGAAGATGCCGGGGTCGAGACTGGTTCCCGAGTCGGGGAAAAGAAACAGCGAGGCTTGCGGCGTGGAGCTGCGAGCCCAATCCGCTAAGGTGCGCAGGTCACCGGTTTCAAGTCGCGGATAATTCTCGACTAGCTTCGATTGCGGAATCGCGAAGAAAGGGAGGATCGCGGCCAGGACGATAGTGTCTTTTCGGATCGAATATAGGACGGCGGTAACAAGT
The DNA here is from genome assembly GCA_035485055.1 of Bryobacteraceae bacterium. Lineage (GTDB taxonomy): Bacteria > Acidobacteriota > Terriglobia > Bryobacterales > Bryobacteraceae > Palsa-187. Next base: position 107,086 of record DATHOJ010000027.1, on the reverse strand, counting down.
GCGAGGGCAGCGGCGAAAACCAGTGGCCGAAGGTGGATCACCGCTCCGAGCATCGCGTGCTGCATAGGCATCAGGAGCGCGGCGGTGAGCCACAGCAGGCGTTCGACGAAATTCGGGACCTTCATTGCGGCGGTCGCCGAGAGCAGGGCAGCGATCAGAGAAACGAAAAGGATGGCCCGCGCGGGCTGCCACGCGGGAATCAGCGCCCAGTGCGAGCGTTCGAGAAGCAGCCAGGAGAGTGGGACGGAGAGGAGTCCGATGGCGGGGAGTCCCCAGAGGAAATCGCGCAGAGGGCTGGGGATGAAAGTTTTCAAACGCCAGTACGCGCTCGCGGCGATCAGCACCTGAATCAAATAGTCGATGCGGGTGTTTAGATTCCACGTGGAGACGAAACTGTATCCCGCGCGCATGCGCTGCAATCCTTCCTGGACGGGATCGAGACGGCGCATCATAGACGACCCTTCGATGCCCGGCGGCTGGAGTTTTGCGAGCAGCGCTAGCAGTACGGCAGCGACGGCGAGAGGCGCGAGAATCGTCCACTTCAGGCGCTTCGCGATGACCAGCAGAATCGCCAGGGCCCAGAATGGCAGGGTGGTTGGCGGGTGATACAAAAATGCCAGGCTTGCTATCGCGCCCGCTGTAAGAAAGTGTTCCTGTGCAATTAGTCCGAGCGCGAAGACGATCAGACTGATTGCGAATCCGCGGGGGACCGGTTCATACTCCATGGTCAGCACGGCCGGACCCACGATGGTCGCGCCCAGGGACACAACCGCGGCTACGAAGAACGATTGCGTCGCGCTCAGCCCGAGGCGCAGGGCGATGAGAATCAGCCCGCAGACGGCCAGCGTGCGAAACGTCAGTTGCTCGGCGGTTAAGACGGTCTCAAATCCTGCGATTTGTCTGAAGAAGAGTGCGGTCTCGTCGTAGACCGTGAGCGTCAGGTGGGGACGCAGCGCTACGATGTCGCGAGAGTACAGAGCCGGATCGTGAAGACGCTCCAGCATCGGAATGTAGATTTGGGTATCGGACTGAAGATAGGTGTGACCGGGAAACAGCCAATATCCGAGCAGTGTGATCAGTAGAACTCCTCCAGCCCAGAGGAGTGCTTTCATTGCGCCGGAGTTTTATCCAACTGCTGCTTGGCCCACACGCGGGCCGGATTCAATTCGATCGCCTTCTGAAACGCCTTCCGCGCGTCCGGATTCTTGTTTTCTTTGCGGAGCGCGAGGCCGAGCCAGAGCTGCGCCTCGGCATTTTGCGCATCGAGCTCGATCGCTTTCAGAAAATCTTTGATGGCGAGTTCGATGCCTCCGCCGAAGCTCGCCGGCAAATAATAATTGCCGACGCCGCGCGCCAGATAATTCACCGACGATTTCGGATCGAGCTGCAAAGCCTTGTTCACTTCGTCCTGCGCGCAACGGCCGTATTTCATGCCTTGCAGAACATTGGCAGAAATCGCCTGTCCGCAAAGAGTTCCCAACAGGCGATGATATTCCGCCGAATCGCCCTTCAGCGCGACGGCTTTCTTCGCCGCATCGATTCCCGCTTCGGCCGCATTGTGTGCGGCGTTCTTATCGCGGACTTCGATGGCGACTTCCGCTACATAGGATTCGGCGAGCGCCAACCTATACTGCGCGGCGGCATCGTTGGCTTTCGCTTGCGCCGCGGAAGCGGCCTGGCCCGTGAACCGTTCCAGTGCCGGGCGATCCTGCGCGTCGCGGGCTTTCTCAAGATCGGAACCGCCGGAAGCAGCGTAGAACAGAAGAAGCAGTAGTAAACCCATCTAAGGTTATTCTATCGCGGCATGCACGCCGAGCTGTTCCAGATGGTGTTTCAGATGATCGACGTAATCGATCATCACGAATTCAAGTGACACCGGAGGGTTGGGTCCGATGCGGACGACTGTATCGAGATATTCCGGCGCGGCGTGCGACATGATGTGCAGTAAGTGCCGGTTGTAGGCGAGCCAGAACTGGACCAGTTCGTTCCAATCGCGATCGTTGAAGCGCTCGGTTTCGACCCATTTATTCTGGGCGTAGTTCGGCGTGACTAACTCATGATCGTGCTGGCCGCGTACGAACCGCTGGTGGTTATTCGAGGCCGAATCGATCAGATGGCCGAGGATCTGTTTGCGCGACCAGTGTCCGTCGACGCGCGTTGCGGTATCGGTGAGCGGGGGCAACCGGGCGGCGGCGAGGTCGAGTAACGTAGCAAATTCCGCAGTCGCGGATCGTAGGGCGTCCATAATCTATTCTAGTGTTGATGCGGCTGGCGATCGTCGGTATGGGATTCATGGGCGGAGTGCATCTGAAAGCGATCACTTCGTTGCAGACGGTGGAATTGGCGGCGGTGGTCAGCCGGCGGGCTCCCTCGTGGCCGGTGAAACATTATGTGAGTCTGGACGAAGCGCTAGCGGATCCGTCGATCGACGCCGTGGATTTGTGCTTGCCCACGGATCTGCACGAATCCGCAGCCGTCGCGGCATTGCGCAGCGGGAAGCACGTGTTGGTCGAAAAGCCGATGGCGCTCAACGTAGAATCCTGCCTGCGTATGATCGCCGAAGCGGAGCGGGCCGGCCGAATTCTGATGGTCGCGCACGTATTGCGATTCTTTCCGGAGTATCGGGCGTTACAGCGAGTGGTGGAGCGGCATGAACTGGGTACGATTCGGGCCGCCGTGTTTCGCAGGCGCTGCGCACAGCCTGGCTGGTCCAACTGGATCACCGATAAGGCGCGCAGCGGAGGCGGTGCGTTCGATCTCCTTATTCACGACGTCGATATGGCGCTGCGGCTATTCGGTCCGCCATCGGCGATCTCGGCCACGGGATATGAGGATGCGTCCGCGGGGGTCGATGTCATCTCGGCGCGTTTTTTCTACGACGGATTCGCTGTCGAAATCAGCGGCGGTTGGATGTTCCCGGGCGCTTTTCCGTTCGCGATGGAGTTCACGGTGCTGGGCGACGGCGGAGTTCTCGAATTTAATTCCGAATCGAGGCCACTGAAACGGTATGGGGGCGGGGAAGAGGTCGGCATCGAACCGGCGGATGGCTATGCGGCGGAGATTTCCTATTTCGCCGAATGCTGCCGCACAGGTGAGCAGCCGTCGCTTTGTACGCCGGCGGATTCGGCGGAGTCGGTTCGCCTGGCGCTAGGGATGTTCGAAGCACGCGCGAAAAATGGGGAGAGGATTTCATGGAAATAGGGGTGATGTTCTGGGCCGGCCGCGACAATCTGGCGGAGCTGCGCGTGCTGGGAGTTCAATCCGGCCAGTTGGGAGTCGGTGGAGATGCTCCTTTGACGTCGGAGGCCGCGGTCGAATGGAGGGAGGCGATCGCGGAGGCCGGTTTTTCCATCGCGACCGTGGTCTGCGCGTACACCGGGGAAGACTACGCCGACATTCCTACGGTGCAAAGGACCGTCGGATTTATTCCTGCGGCGACGCGCGAGGCACGGGAAAACCGGACCATCCAGGCGTGCGATTTCGCGGCTGCGCTGGGGGTGAAAAGCATCGCTTGTCACATCGGATTTGTGCCTGAAGATCGTACCGACCCCGATTACATCGCGGTGCGCGGTATGGTGCGCCGGATCTGCGATCGCGCGGAGAAGCACGGGCAGACATTCGCGCTCGAAACCGGGCAGGAATCGGCCGACACTCTGCTGCGCTTTCTCGACGACGCCGGGTGCCCGAATCTTAAGATCAATTTCGATCCCGCCAATATGATTCTTTACGGGTCGGGCGATCCCATCGAAGCGCTGGAGAAGCTCGCGCCGCATGTAGTTTCCGTGCATGCCAAGGACGGCGACGGGCCGCCCGCCGATAAGCCCGGCGCGCTGGGAACGGAGAAGCCGCTAGGGCAGGGAGCGGTGGGCATTCCGCGATTCGTCGATGCGTTGCAGAAGGCCGGCTATAAAGGGTCGATCAACGTTGAGCGCGAGATCGAGAATCAGGCGCAGAGGCTGGCGGATATCGGGATGGGGGTCAGGCTGTTAAGGAGTCTGGGCGTTTGAGTTCCACAGGCTGAAGCCTGTGCCACCTTGGTATCCTGCGGGGGCGCAGACCTTCCATGGGATGTCTAAGCCGACCGGTACGTCCCCAATACCCGCAGGAAATCCGCCAGTTCTTCCAAATGCCCCAGCGCTTTCTGTACCGGCGGATCGTTGCTGCGGCCCAGCAGATCGAGGTAGAACAAATACTCCCACGGCTTGCCGCGCAGCGGCCGCGATTCGATTTTCACCAGGTTCAGATCGCGCAGCGCCAGCGCGCTCAACGCGCGGAAGAGAGCACCCGGAATATTCTTCGTTGAAAATACCAGCGACGTCTTCCAGGGATTCTTCGCCGCTCCGCGCAAAGTTCGCGGTTTCGAGCCCGCCGGTTCCAATAGAAAAAAACGCGTGAAATTCTGCCGGTCGTCCTCGATCTCGCGGCGCAGAATCCGTCCGCCGTAGATTTTTGCGGCCAGCTCGGAGGCGATCGCTGCGGCGTCCGCCGGACGCTCCTTCATAATCATTTTGACGCTGCCGGCGGTGTCATAAAAGGTGACCCTCTCAACGCGTTTGTGACGGCGAAAGAAATCGAGGCACTGATTCAAAGCCACTGGATGCGAGTAAACTTTCCGTACCCGTTCAAATGGCACGCCTGGCGGTGCGATCAGATTATGCACGATCCGGACGCTGGTTTCCGCCGTGATCTCGAAATCGTAGCGCAGCAGCAGATCATAATTTTCGTGGACGCTTCCGTGCAGCGTGTTTTCGATGGGCAAAACCGCGGCGCTGACTTTTTCCCCCTTTAACGCCGCGAAGACCTCGTCGAAGCGCTGATAGGGCGCCGGCTCGGCTCGGGGGCCTAGCAGTTGGTGGATCGCCTGCTGGCTGAAGGCGCCCAGCTCACCCTGAAACGCGATTTTCATTTCTGGACTCCGTCCCAACGCTGCGCGTCCGGCGATGGCAATCCCATCAGATCCATCACCCGGTCGACGCTATGATCGACGATGTCGGAAACGGTTTGCGGGTGATGATAAAAGCCCGGAACAGGCGGCGCTAGAATCGCGCCCATTTCGGCCAGCGCCGTCATCGACCTGAGGTGTCCCAGGTGCAAGGGCGATTCGCGGATCATTAATATAAGGCGGCGCCGCTCTTTGAGCGTGACGTCGGCCGCGCGAACCATCAGATTATTGCTGATGCCGGCAGCGATCGCCGACATGGTGTTAATGGAACACGGCGCGATAACCATCCCCTGTGTGGGAAAGGAACCGCTAGCGAGCCGGCAACTAATGTCTTCTACCGGATAACTAAGGTGGGCTAAGGCTTTAAACTCAGCCGCGGTTTTCCCCATTTCCAAAAATGCGGTCCGTTCGCCGGATCGAGAAATCACCAAATGGATCTCCATTTTGGGAATCGAGCGCAGTTTTTCCAGCAAACGCCATCCGTAAATGCTACCACTCGCTCCGGTTATACCGATAATGACGCGCAAATCGACTCCTGCGGCCGAGAAGAAACGAAACTGTTTTGTTCCATAAAGAGCATCCTGTGGATTTTTCTGTTCCGGATTCAGAACAGCAGTACATGATAACCCTTGCTCTCCTTAGACGCCCACCGGTATAATTTTAACCGAAGGCCACCGATCCTAGTACAAATGATACCCGCTCCAGGCCGTTCCGACCGCCCGACAAACTCTATCATGGAGGAACCGGGCCAGAAACTCAAGAAGATACGAGAGCGGCTGCGTCTCCGTTTCCGTGATGTGGAGGAAGCCAGTGCGCGGATCGGCGCGCTGCATGCGAACGACGAGTTTGTGGTTGCCCTAAGCCGCTTGGCAGATATTGAAAACAAAGGGACGATGCCCTCCGCTTATCGTCTGTACTCGCTTTGCGCGATCTATCGGCTCGATATGGCGGAGGTGCTGGGCTGGTACGGAGTCTCGCTGTCGACGTTACCTGCGGATGCCGCAGTAGTGCAGCACACCCAGACCCACATTATTAATTTTCGGGCCGAAGAAGGAGAAATCCAGGTTCCAATTTCGCTGGACCCCGGGATAGACCTGAGCAAAACGGTATTTTTGAGCAGGCTGATCCAGCGATGGGGCACTCTTCCTCTTATGCTCTTCAATAATATCGACTTGCGAAATTTTCGCTATGGACTTATCGGGAGCGAAGACTGGTCGATGTTCCCGATCATCCCCCCAGGGTCCTTGGTGGTAATCGACGATACCAAGCGGCGGATCGTTAATACCGGGTGGAACTCGGAATTTGAGAGGCCCATCTATTTTCTAGAGCATAGGGACGGTTATGTTTGCGGTTGGTGCGCTCTGCGCGACGGTAATGTCATCTTGCAGCCGCATCCGGCGTCGCTATCCGATCCTAAATCGTACCGCTATCCCGATGAAATTGAAGTAATTGGGCAAGTCACGCAAGTCGCGATGAGTCTCGATCCCGCGCATCGGCGCCGGCATGGGGCTGGCGTCTGAGGGCGTCGTTCCGGCGGAGCTCCAATAGTGTTTCCAGGTCTCTGCAAAACAAATCAGTCTCCGCTTTGATCGCCGACGTCGGCACATAAGTGCGATAAACGCCCGATCGCAGCCAATGTTCGATAACTTCGTCCTCGGGCTCGTCGAGCGCCATCAGATAATCGCGTAAATCGCTATTCTTTTCTGCCAGCGACAGGTTCAGCCAAGCTTGAAATGTGGCCTGGTGGCTTTCCCGCAGAGCCCGCACCGCTTCATCGCGACCAAAGGAGGAGATCAGTCCATGGTGCCTGTATGTGCCTGAATTTAAATCCCGAAGGGTTGCCAGATAGATCAGTCGACCGCTCACCGTGGGAATGCGTGACAAGGTATGCTTGCACAGGTCTGCTAGAGCGCTGCGCTCCAGCTTTGCCATCGGCCTGAATCTAGGCATCCACTATTCCTGTAAATCCATTGTACGCGAGAATACCGTCGAATAATGCGACAAAATCTTGGGTCCTTACACAGTTCCCGAAACGGGTTGAGTTGTTCTGATTACCGAAAACGTGAATACCGCTACATCGAAAAGCGACCTAGGGCGATTACGATACCTCTATTGTAGTTACCCTAGTCCGATTCCAGGAGATTCCTCATGAAGAAGCTTTTTGCGATGCTGGTCCTGACCTTGACGTTCGCCGCGGTTGTCGGCTCGGCCAAAGATTTGCCGACCCCCTGCTGCTTTCCGTGCTCACCCGGCAGCAATTAGATTCAACCGACAACTTCAAAGAGACTCGTCCGGGCAGGCCAACCCGTATTGGTTGGCCAGGCCCGGCGAGTTTTGCTTTTTTAGGGCTTCCAATAATTAGAAACGGCTCGCGAAAAGAGATTAAATGGTAGACTTCCCTAGAACGTCTGCGAATTAGGCGCGGGAGACCATTTTGAACCCCTGGGAAAAAGGCATATGGTACTTCACCATTGGTCTGACCGCCGCTGTCCTGCTCAAGCTGTGGTTCGCTGGACTGGTTAAGATTTACCGGCTGCTTTTCTTGTACCTGGCCGCCGATTGTATTTCCTCCGTCGCGGGCGTGTTCATTCCTTTCCGCTCGGCAGCTTACGGATACTACTATTTCTCAGCGCAGACCGTGAAGATCGTGATCGCGGCATTCATGCTCATGGAAATCTATGCGCTGGCCCTGGAGCGCCATCCGGCGCTCGCGCAATTCGGAAGGAATGCCGTGGGTTATATTCTGGCGGCCGCGGGCGTTGTTCCACTGATCGGCCTGTTGTTGGATCACTCCGCAGCGGCGGGCACCCATCCTTACATTCGGACCTTCTTCTCATTTGAGCAAACCATCGACGGGATGATGGCGATGTTCCTCATTCTTATTTCCCTCTTTATGGCCTGGTTTCCGGTGCGTATGCGGCGGAATGTCATTGTTTATATAGGAGGGTTCATTGGATGGACCCTGTCGCGCGCCGCGCTGGCTTACGTCATCCCCCACTGGTTCAACAACAAGCAGATGAGAGTAGCCGGTAATATTATCCAAATGTGCGTCGATATGGTGTGTTTACTAGCGTGGTTGCTGGAGTTAAAGAGCGAAGGCGAATCGCGGACCGCGGTCGTGGGCCACCTGTGGAATCGGGCGGAGGCGGAGCGGTTGACGCAGCAATTGGATGCCATCAACGATGGCTTGGCGCGGTTCCGGCGGCGATGACGCAAGATCTATTAATAAAACCGATTTTCTATTGCGTTTTTGTAAATAGTCCGGTATTCTATTGAAGATTTTCGAGATCGTTCTGCGCGAATCTTGTCTTGGGGGACTCTTCTGTGTTTCGCTTATGGAGCTATAGAAGTTCAAAGGTTGAAGAAAATCTGGCGCGGAACCCGGTGGAGTTCTCGGTTGCGCGTTATGAACCGATGCTTCGCCTGCTGAGCGAAGACGATCTTCTATTCCTGAAATCGCAGCCAGGGTACCGGCCTGATATGGGCAAAAAATTCACCCGCGAGAGGCGCCGGATTTTTCGCCTGTACCTTCAGGAGTTGGCCTGCGACTTTCACAGCTTGCACGCCCATGCACGCGCGGTGGTCGCCAGCCTGCCGGCGGACCATTCGCCACTGGTGGGGATGCTGATGCGCCAGCAGGTGCGGTTCTGGTACGAGATGGCGGCGGTGGAAATGCGGCTCTCACTGGAGTTTCTGGGTGCGGGTTCGATTCGCGCCCGCGGACTGGTGGAAGCGCTGGCGGCCATGCATGCGGAAGTCGGACGGGTCGCGGTCGCGGCGCCCGCGTAATTGCAGAGAAGTTGTGCAGATCGCTTCCTGTGGTCGCGGCTCGCTAATGTCCCGCCTCTGAAATTCTATCTTTTAGGAAAAGACGCAGAGCACCTAAAGAATACAAGGAAAATCTTGGCGCGCCTTGCGCCTTTGCGTGATAGCCGCCAGCTTATAGCCGGCGAAGGGCTTCTTGAGCTTCTTTTAGCTTCTCGAATTGCTTCTCCGCCTTTTTGAACTCCTTGGTATGCACGCAGCGGCGCGCTCCGCGATGCTCCGCCGGATAGCGCAGGTGCAGCATCTCGTGAAACAAAACGTATTCCACCGCCACGCGGGGTGTGTTGGAGCGGTCGAGGATCCGGCTCAACACAATCGCATTGTGGGATGGATCGTAGTGTCCCAGCAAAGTTCTTGAAGCATTGGGGCTCCAGCCGAGGATCGGCCGCGCCATCAATCCGTGAAAATACTGGAAATTCAGCTCTTCGAAGATATTATCGAGGTTATAACACTTGCCTTGGGCATCCTCCACTTGTTTACGCCCGCGAATCTGACGGACCAGATCCAGGTTGCGGCGGACGTCGCGGCGGTTGAGATACCGCCGGTACCGCTCGTTGCAATGGGCGGGAACGGGGCGCCGGAAAAGCTTGGAGAGCAGAATTTCCGCCAGCGCCTCCATCACTCCGTCAGGCGCACCGGCGAGCGTATCGGCGATGCGGACCTCCAGTACGCCCTGTTCCAGCTTGATCTTCGCGCTGGCGTTCGCATAGCGGCGAAACTTGACGCTGATCAAGGGAATCGGTGTCCGCGGACGCATCTGGCGGAACACTTTGGCGTAAATTTCCTGGGGAGTGAGAGAGACGGTTTCGACCGCGGGTTCAGAAACAAGTACATCCGCCGTCTCGACTTGCATTCTCCCCGAATGTAACATGACTATGTACCTCATTGAAACGGAGAACAAATTTTGCCAGGAGCTAAAATCAGCGCGCTGGGCTGCTATGTACCACCCGGTGTGCTGACCAATCAGGACCTCGAGAAAATCGTAGACACCAGCAACCAGTGGATTGTCGAGCGGACCGGAATTTCGGAGCGGCACATTGCCACGCCTGAAATCGCGACCTCCGATATGGCGATTGAAGCCGCGCGCATCGTGCTGGCCGAACGGGGCATCGACGCAAGCGAGCTGGACGCAATTATCGTTTGCACCGTAACACCCGACATGTTCTTTCCCGCGACCGCCTGCCTGGTGCAGGACCGCATCGGCGCTCATGGCGCGTGGGGATTCGATCTGGTCGCCGCTTGCTCCGGCTTCATTTACGGGCTCACAACCGCGGCCCATTTCGTGATGGCGGGGACGCACCGGAAGGTGCTCGTCATTGGCGCGGACACCATGTCGCGCATTCTCGATTACCAGGATCGCAGCACCTGCATTCTATTCGGCGACGCAGCCGGCGCAATGCTGATCGAGCCTGCCGACGACGGTAACGGCTTTATAGGATTCATGAACGAAATCGACGGTTCCGGCGGAGATTATCTTAAAATGCCAGCCGGGGGCAGCCGCATGCCCTCCACCAGGGAGAGCGTCGACCAGCGAATGCACTTCGTGAAACAGGAGGGTGCGCAAGTTTTCAAGTACGCTGTGCGCAAGATGGAGGAATTGTGCATTCGTCTGCTGGAGCGCCATCACCTGACCCCGAAAGACGTGAAACTGCTGATCCCTCACCAGGCTAACCGCCGGATTATCATGGGCGTAGCGGAGCGCCTGGGTATGGATCTGGAGCAGGTCATTATCAACATCGACCGCTTCGGAAACACCACGGGCGCCACCATTCCCCTGGCGACGCGGGACGCGGTCGAATCGGGAAAGCTCCAGAAAGGCGACATCGTATTATTCGCCGCCGTCGGGGCCGGTTTTACCGCGGGCGTGAACCTGTGGCGTTGGGCGTACTAGGGAGAAATCCCCATATGCAAACGTGTGCAGATTTGCTATAATCAAGGCCGGAGGAGATATGCAGGCCACAGGTCCGCTTCAAAGTCTCGAACAATGGGACGATTTCGTCGGCGACCGTTATAATCCCAATAAAAAGGCTGAAGAATTTCGCGATTATTCTAAAACTACGCCCGGTGTTGTCGAGTTTTATCGTCAGAATCACGCCCACCAGACCCGCGCGTTCGTGCTCGATAAGAAGCGGCAATACGCCGGACTCACGCGGACGAAGATGAGCATCTGGGAAGCGCTCGACTATCTGAATACGCTGGTCGACGAAAGTGATCCGGACACCGATCTCAGCCAGATCGACCACAACCTGCAAGCCGCCGAGGCGATTCGCCGGGACGGGCATCCCGAATGGTTCCAGCTAACCGGCCTGCTGCACGACATCGGTAAAGTGCTGTGCCTGTATGGCGAGGAGCAATGGGCAGTGGTCGGCGACACGTTCCCCACGGGCTGCGCGTATTCCAACAAGATCGTGTTCCCCGAGTTTTTCGATGCGAATCCGGATTCGAAAAACCCTGTTTATCAGACGCAGCTTGGAGTCTACGAAAAGGGGTGTGGCCTGGATAAAGTCGACATGTCCTGGGGGCACGACGAGTATTTCTATCACATCGCTAAGCCGTATCTGCCGGAACCGGCGTTGTATATGATCCGTTATCACTCGTTTTACGCGGCGCATCGTGAAGGCGCGTACGATTATTTGATGAACGATCACGACCGCGAAATGTTCGGATGGGTGAAGAAGTTCAACCCTTACGATCTTTACTCGAAGAGCGATTCGAAGCCGAGTGTGGTGGAATTGAAGCCGTATTATCAGGGATTGATCGATAAATATTTCCCGAGCCAAGTCGATTTCTAGCCGGGAGGCCAACCGGCGAACCGCCTGCCCCCCACGCGCTCGAAGCGGTCAGGGTTTCTCTGGTTTGATCACGGCCGGTAAAACAATCTCTTTCGGACCGTCATCCAACCCGATTATCCGAATAATCTGCGGCTTTTCGACGACTTTTTCCACGGGCTTTTCCACCGGCTTTTCGACAGGTGTTTCGGGGATTACTTCAACTTTTTCCGTCGCCTTTGGCGTCTCCACCGCAACCCTCTCTATTTGCCACGGCGTCTCGACTTTGATTGTTTCCGGCGGCGCCGTCACGGGCTCCGGTCCCCGCAACGCCGCGACCACTTCATCCCGCGTCGCTGCCAGGGCCAGCCGAATCGTATCTTCCTCGACCGTCACCTCCAACGTGCGTGCGATCGCTGGCAGGGTTGGGATCGTTTTGCGCAGTTTGTCGGCTGAGGCGTTCGCGTCCTCGGCCGACCGGGTGGCCAGGACCGCCTCCATTTCAAGTCCGTTACGAACCGAGACGGATCCTTCAAAACTCTGCGCCTCGGTATCGAGCGGAACGAACCGGTTCGCCAGATCGTCGGGCAGTTGCGAGGAGACGACCCACAGGTCCTTCTGGGCGAATTTCGCCGCGCGCGCCAGCAAAGGCGAATAATTCCGGGTATCGCCCAAACTGCGGTCCACCGCCATTTCGAGCGTCTTCGGATCGCCGATCATCACTAATTGATCGCTCATACGGGCGATACTCAAGACTCCCTTATCGGCGGAGAACCACATGTCGACGCCGCGATAGGTCATCGCTTTGAAACCTTTTTTCGCCGCTTGTTCGCGCAGGGCGGCAGCGGAAAAATTTCCACTCACCAGTGCCAGCAGCTCTGGCGACGACACCAGGATCTGCCGAGCGTTGTGCAGGCAAGACATCTCAGGGAATCCGAGATCGCCCCACAACTCGGCTTCAATCGGGTCGGCGAAGGGGGACGCGCGCACGGTTTGCCAATCGATACCAAGTAAAGCAGTTGCTTCGGGCGACGCGTTGGTCCACCAGCTTGGGTGCGACTGCGCGGCCGCCAAAACCGCGCTGGCCAGAAACGCTAGGGGAACACGCACTATCTCTTCATCGGGAGGTTTTGACAGGTAGATTAGCGTGGAAATCGGAAAAAATTACGGGCCCCACTGGTATCCCATTTTTTATATGCTTGATAGCCATAAGTTTGTTTATTGGAATCGCGATTGCTTCTTGGCGTTGGATGCTACGGAATGATTATGCAGAAGCATTCGAGACGGGCTATAGTGCCACTCGCCGGTTTTTGCTCGCCCGAGGGGCGCCGATCGAAGAGGCCGAAGAAATCGCGCAAGCCGCATGGGTGCGCGGTTGGGAGTATCGCGACCAGCTACGCGATCCAGGCTTGGTGAGTTATTGGGTAAACTCGATTGCGCGAAATTTATTCCGCGCCCGCTTTCGTGCTCCGATTCAGACGGAGATAGAAGACAACAACGCTGCGTATACCCTCGATTTAGACGCGATCGAAGTGGGACGCCTGTTGGACCGCTGCGGTAAGCAGGATCGCCAGTTACTGGAACAGAGCCTGCAAGGCTACTCCGCGGAAGAAATCGCGGTCACCGAAGGCATCACGCCGACAGGTATTCGAGTCCGCATGCTGAGAATCCGGCAAGCGCTACGGGATCAGTTACATTTATCGCTGGCAGAGGCTAGTTAAAAAAAGCAGCCAGTAGCCATGAATACAGAGGTACTCGGGCATTGGCAATCTTTTTGTGCTTCTGAAGTACACACGCGTGCTTGCCGGTCGATGACCGGACCATCGTGAAGTCCATACTGACCCGACCGATAGGAAGGGGAGGCGCTCACTCGCTCGGGGGCACCCAACCTTCGCGTACTCTTAATTCGTCATCATCCCGATCCTCGAAGGGCCACCAGGGTGGCCCATGTCGCCGGACTTCGAGACCTTCCGGCGTCTCCATAAAGTACGCGCAATAGGGTCGAATGTCCTCGAGGGGCGGCATGGAATCGTACTCTGGCGGATCTTCCAGTTCTGCAAAATTCTTGGCTCTCACGGATCGAAGCTCGACCAATTCGCTCAAAGCCTGAATAATCTCATTTCGTGAGATCGAGATCCCGGCCTGTTTCGCCAAAGCATCCGTACGCTTCTCCAGATTCCCTATGGTCAAGTAGTGGCGACGAACTGAGTTAAGGACGAACCATTGGACAAACTCAGCGCGCGTCATCGCCGCCTCTAGTCCAATCCACTGTGCGCTCAAGGTACCAGTGTCGTCAAATAGATCGGTAGAAAGGATCTCCCTAAATGGCAGATTGTCTCGCGTTATGAAGTAAGGGTCGAGCGCCGTAATTTCTTCCAGCGACGGCATCCCCACGTAATCCCTGGGCGGCTTGCGCACCTGCTGCTCCGCGAGATTCCACGCCCTCACATACCCCAGCTCGATCAATTCCCGCAATGCCTGAAGAATATCCTCGCGAGCGACATCCAGCCCACACTGCGGACACAACTCATTCACTTGCTTCGTGATCTGCTCGATGTCCTCGTAGTCGTCGCAGCAGGCGTTCAACACGAACATGCGGACTAGCTCGGCACGAGTCATTCTGGCTACTTCTTCCACGCCGCGCGAATGTAATCCCGGTTCATCCGATTGATCACTTCGAGCGAAATCCCCTTTGGGCACACCGCTTCGCACTCGCCAATGTTGGTGCACTGGCCGAAGGATTCCACGTTCATCTGGCGGACCATTCGCACTGCTCGCGAATCCCTTTCCGGCTGACCTTGCGGGAGCAATCCCAGGTGGGAGATCTTTGCGCCGGTGAATAACGATGCCGAGGCATTCGGGCATGCGGCCACGCAGGCGCCGCAGCCGATGCAGGCTGCGGCGTCCATGGAGCGCTCCGCGTCGTCTTTTGGAACCAGGATGGTATTGCCGTCCTGCGCGCTGCCTGCCGGCACGGAAATGTACCCGCCCGCGGCCACGATGCGGTCGAACGGACTGCGGTCCACCATCAGATCGCGCAGCACGGGAAACGCGCGGGCGCGCCACGGTTCTAAATACAAATCCTCGCCGTCGCGAAAATGGCGCAGGGACAACTGGCATACCGTCGTCTTTTCGAGCGGTCCGTGCGCGACCCCGTTGATCATGAAGCCGCACGAGCCGCAGATTCCCTCGCGGCAATCGTGCTCGAACGCCACCGGCTCTTCGCCGCGCAGGATCAGTTCCTCGTTCAATACGTCGAGCGCTTCCAGCATCGACATATCCGGGTTCATCTGGTCCGATTGATACCGCTCCATACGGCCGCGCGCGCCGCGATCCTTCTGCCGCCAGATGTGGAAAGTCAGTTTCATATTGAATCGCCTGGCTGACGACCCTGTGTGAAAAGTTGTTCGACAGGCGAAACCGCCTGTCCCCCCGTTCTGAAACTGCCTGCTTGGTCGCGGTGGGGCAGGCGGTTCCGCCTGCCAATCCCAGATCCCAGCGACTTCCCATATAGACGCGGACGCCCTGGGTTATCACCCCGTCCCGTTAGAGCGGGGATCATTTGTAGCTCCGCTGGCTGGGATGCACGTATTCGAACGTAAGCGGCTCCTTGTTCAGCTTCGGAGGCTGATCGGCACCCTCATATTCCCACGCGGCCACGTAACTAAAATGTTCATCGTCGCGCAGAGCTTCGCCATCCGGCGTCTGATATTCCTCGCGAAAATGCCCGCCGCACGATTCATTGCGATCCAGGGCGTCCAGGCACATTAGTTCGGCGAGCTCAAAGAAATCCGCTACGCGCCCGGCTTTTTCGAGCGACTGGTTGATTTCTTCGCCGCCGCCGAGGACGCGAACATCGCGCCAGTATTGCTCACGCAAATCGCGTACTTTCACGATGGCCGCTTCAAGGCCCTGCGCGGTGCGCGACATGCCGCATTCATCCCACATGATCTTGCCGAGCTCGCGGTGAAACGAATCGACGGTCCGCGTCCCTTTGGCCTCGAGCAGAGCGCGCGTCTTCGCGGCTACGTGCTCGGTGGCGCTCACGAACTCGGGATGCGAAACATCCACCTTTTCGAGCCTGGTGCTCGCCAGATAATTTCCCATCGTGTACGGAATTACGAAATATCCGTCGGCGAGCCCTTGCATCAGCGCGCTTGCGCCGAGGCGATTAGCGCCGTGGTCCGAGAAATTCGCTTCGCCGATGACGAACAGACCGGGGACGGTCGACATCAGGTGATAATCCACCCACAGGCCGCCCATCGTGTAATGGATTGCCGGATAAATACGCATCGGAACCTTGTAGGGATCTTCGTTGGTGATGCGTTCGTACATTTCGAACAGGTTGCCGTAGCGCTCGCGAATTTTGTCGACTCCGAGCCGCTTGATCGAATCGGCGAAGTCGAGATAGACGCCGAGCCCGTGCTCGCCTACGCCGCGTCCTTCGTCGCACACAGCTTTCGCGTTTCGCGAAGCGACATCGCGGGGGACCAGATTGCCGAAACTCGGATAGCGGCGCTCCAGATAGTAATCGCGCTCCTCTTCCGGAATCTGATCGGGTTTGCGTTTGTCACCTTTTTGGAGAGGAACCCAGATGCGCCCGTCGTTGCGCAGCGATTCGCTCATCAGCGTGAGCTTCGATTGATAATGACCGGACACCGGAATGCACGTCGGATGAATTTGCGTGAAACCGGGATTGGCGAACATTGCTCCGCGCTTGTAAGCCCGCCAGATGGCCGTGCAATTCGAGCCCTTCGCGTTGGTCGATAGATAGTAAACGTTGCCATAGCCTCCGCTACCCAGGACAACGGCGTCAGCGACGTGACATTCGATGGCGCCGGTCACCAGGTTTCGCGTGACGATGCCGCGGGCGTGGCCGTCGATGACGACCAGGTCCAGCATCTCGGTGCGCGGAAACATCTTCACTGTGCCCGCATCCGCCTGGCGTTCCAAAGCCTGATATGCGCCCAGGAGAAGCTGCTGCCCGGTCTGGCCGCGCGCATAAAAAGTTCGCGATACCTGCGCGCCGCCGAAGCTGCGATTCGCGAGCGTGCCTCCGTATTCGCGGGCAAACGGGACGCCCTGCGCCACACATTGATCGATGATTTTGACGCTGTTCTCGGCGAGCCTGTAAACATTGGCTTCGCGAGCGCGGAAATCGCCGCCTTTGACGGTGTCGTAGAACAAGCGGTAAATGCTGTCGCCATCGTTCTGATAATTTTTGGCGGCGTTGATGCCTCCTTGCGCGGCGATCGAATGGGCGCGGCGCGGGGAATCCTGGAAGCAGAAACACTTCACGTTGTAGCCCAGTTCGCCCAGAGTGGCCGCGGCCGATCCGCCCGCGAGCCCGGAGCCGACCACGATGATTTCGTACTTCCGCTTGTTGGCGGGATTCACCAGCTTCATCTCGAAGCAGCATTTCTCCCAGGCCTTTTCGATAGGCCCACTCGGAATTCGCGCGTCTAGCATTTTATAGGATGGTTGGAATTAAGCCGGCCATCACGGCTACCGGGATCGATACAAATCCGAAGAAAATGAGTGTCGCGATAATCACCGCCAGCGCTTTGAGCTGCGGTGTATAACGCGGATGAGTTAATCCAAGCGTTTGCACGATGCTCGACAATCCGTGCCGCAGATGCAGGCACAGCAGCAGCATCGCGAGGATATAAAACAGCGAAACCGCGGGCACTCGAAAACCGTTGATCACGTTGCCGTAGGGATCACTTTCCATATAAGGCGTGCCGCCCACGCCGAAAGTAAATTGCATTAGATGATAGATGACGAATGCAGCGATGATCGGTCCGCTCATGTACATGGTGCGCGATGCATAGCTCGAAACGATGGATTTGCTGCGCACATAACTGACCGGCCGCGCCTCGCTCTTGACCACCGCGAGTTGAATCGAGCTCCAGATATGCGCGAACACGCTGACAATCAGGGTAATCCGCACCGCCCACAATAATTCCGGCAGCGATTTTAAGGCGTGCGCATATCCGTTGAAGCGGTCCGGGCCCAGGAAGATTTGCAAATTGCCGAGAAGATGCCCTACGACGAACCCCGCCAGCACCACTCCGGTTACGGCCATCACGGCCTTTTTGCCGATGGTTGAATCCCAGAATCGCAGCGCAATTCCGGTTGTTGATGATGTCATCCCGTTCTCTTTAAGGATAAAGTATTAGGTCATGCCACGTGTTGCGGTTATTGCGGGCGCTAGCGGCCTGGTGGGCGAGGAGTGTCTGCGGCTGCTGCTCGACCGGTATGATTCCGTAATTTCGCTGGTACGTAAACCCACGGGCCGTCAGCATCTTAGGCTTATCGAACGACGCATCGATTTTGAGCGGCTGGACACTGTGGAGATTCCGCGGGGGGCGCATGTTTATTGCGCGCTGGGGTCCACCATTAAGAAGGCTGGTTCGGAAGCGGCGTTTCGGCGGGTGGATTTCGACTATCCTCGAATGCTCGCTACGGCGACGAAGGGCGGGAAGTTCATTTTGGTTTCCTCGGTGGGTGCAGATAAAGGTTCTGGAAACTTCTATTTGCGTGTTAAGGGCGAGCTCGAAGAGGCGATTGCGGCGCTGCCTCTCGAGGCGGCTTTGTTTTTTCGCCCCAGCATCCTGGTGGGCGAACGGCAGGAGAAGCGAACTGCTGAGGCGATTGGGATTGTTGTCGCCCGGGCCATTGGGTTTTTATTGGTTGGGCCGCTGCGGAAGTATCATGCGATTCCAGCGAAGACGGTCGCAGAGGGGATGGTTGCGGCTGCGAATAGCGATGCACGCGGCGTACACGTGTATCACTACGACGACATCCTGCGCTTAGCAAACCTTAAACGACGATAAGTTGATCGTTTGTGCCTCTGTGAAGTCCTTAATGGACCATAAAATGTCTTGACATATTCCCATATCGGAATGTATTATCGACTTATGGCAAGGGCAGCGACGACATCGGATGCGTTCAATGCGGTAGCCGAGCCTTGCCGGCGCGAGATTTTGAATTATCTGGTGCTCCAGGAAAGGCCGGTCGGGGATATCGTGACGCGGCTGGGCCTGGAGCAGCCATCTATTTCGAAACATCTTCGCGTCCTGAGGGATGTCGGGCTGGTTCACGTGCGAAGGGACGGACGGCAGAAGTTTTATCGAACCAACGCCGAGGCTATCCGGCCTTTGCATGACTGGACCAGCCAATTCGAGAAGTACTGGCAACACCAATTGAAGCGAGTGAAAGAGCGAGCTGAGGAGAAACAAAATGACCACGACGGAAGAAACACTGACGGTTAATATTACCCAGGAGATCCACGTGAAGGCGTCGATTGAGAGGACGTTCGAGGCGCTTCTGGAGCAGATGGGTCCATTTAACGAGGGCGCGGACGGAACGGCTATGCCGATGAAGATCGAGGCGTGGCCGGGCGGGCGGTGGTATCGCGATTTGGGTAGAAATAACGGGCATTTCTGGGGGCACGTGCAGGCGATCAAGCGGCCGACGCTGATGGAGATCTGCGGGCCTTTGTTTGCGTCTTCGCCGCTGCTTTCGAATGTGCAGTACCGGTTGGCGGAGAAGAACGGCGCGACGATCATCACGTTCCGGCACACGGCTATTGGGGTGATGGCGGAGGAGCACAGAAAAGGGGTTGTCCACGGATGGGGGTCGCTGCTGGAAAGGATTCGGCTGGGCGCGGAGAAGAAAGCCGCCTGAAAGGGCGGCTGCCGCCAAAATTGGCTGCCCACCTGGTTGGCGGACTGAACTGTGCCGGCGGGGTTGAACTGCACAGGGGGCTGCGAGGGACAGGTCGGGGACCTGTCCTACTGGAGGAGTTATGTGTCCGGCTTGTCTTCAGTCGTATATCACTACTGCTACGGCGATTGCGGGCTCTACGGGAGGGCTGGCTGCGGCGGTCTGGAAGATTCGCAATCAATCGAAAGGAGAATCACGATGGCACTTCATAAAGTCGTTTCTAAGGATGAATGGGTCGCGGCCCGGAAGGAACTCTTAGTCAAGGAGAAGATGCTTACCCGGCTGCGCGATGAGCTGTCGAAGGAGAGGCGGGAGCTGCCTTGGGAGTTGGTCGAGAAAGCGTATGTTTTCGAGGGGCCTAAGGGAAAGGAGACGATGGCCGCTCTGTTTGGCGGGCGGACCCAGTTGCTGGTGTATCACTTCATGTTCGGTCCGGATTGGAAGGAAGGGTGCCCGAGCTGCTCCTTCCTGGGCGACCATTTCGATGGGATCACGATTCACCTGGCGCATCGCGACGTTTCGCTGGTGGTGGTTTCGCGCGCGCCTTTGGCTGAGATTGAGGCGTTCAAAAAAAGGATGGGCTGGAAGTTTAAATGGGTATCGTCGTTCGGGAGCGATTTCAATTACGACTACCAGGCGTCAGCCGGCAAGGATGAGATCGCGAACGGCGAGACCTATTACAACTACACCACGACCCAGTTTCCAAGCGAGGAAAGACCGGGATTGAGTGCCTTCTATAAGGATGGGAACGAGGTGTTCCACACGTATTCCAGTTACGGGCGCGGCCTCGACATTCTGGTGGGCGCGTACAATTTTCTGGACATGGCGCCGAAAGGCCGCGACGAAGAGGGGTTGGCGTGGCCGATGGCTTGGGTTCGACATCACGATAAGTATGACGAAGGGTACGCGGTGGATACCAGCGCGCTTTATAAGGAGCCGAAGGTTTCGCTGGCGTCGACATAGCGCTTCATTTCAGTGGTGTGGACAAGCGAAAAACGGGACAGACCCCGCTGCGCGAGTGTTTTCACGATTGGCAGTGACGCCTGCGCGCAGATTGGTCAGTCCCGGTTTTCGCGCACGTTGGAGAATTCGGTTTTGATATGCTCAAGTGATGCTTCTGTCTCGTAAAACGCTCGTGATAGCTTCGATTGCGCTGGTGGTTCCATTGCTGGTGCTAGCCCAGCAAACGACCGAAAAAATTGACCTCAACGTCATCCACAAGATCAAGACCGCTGAACTTGGCGGGGGTGGTCGAGGGGGGGGACGCGGAGGCGAGGGGCGCGGCGGTTCGCAGGTGATGAACATTATGTACAACCTGTCGGATCGCTACGGGCCGAGGCTGGTGAATTCACCGCAGTTCAAGCGCGCGGGCGAATGGGCGGTGGGACAACTCAAGGACTGGGGCATCAGCAATGCGCACCTGGAGAAATGGTCGACTGCGGGTGGCCGCGGAGGCGCGATTCCGAGCTGGGAGATCACCGGCTACAGCGGGGCGATGGTGGAGCCGACGTACATGCCGATCATCGGTTATCCGCAGGCGTGGAGCGGTGGGACCAACGGTCCGATCACGGGCGAAGCGATTATGGCTTCGATCCAGACTCCGGCGGATCTGGAAAAGTGGAAAGGGAAGCTGAAGGGGAAGATCGTTCTGACGGCTCCTTTGCAAGAACTGGCGTTTCCGACCACGCCGTTAGGGCGCCGGTACACCGATGAGGAATTGAAAGAGCTGGAGCCGGAGGTCATTCCGACCGGCGGAGGCCGCGGAGGCCGGGGAGGTTTCCCGGGGCAGAATGCGGCACTTGCGGCGATGACTCCGGAGGAGCGCACGGCGTTCCAGGAGAAGCAGAGCAAGTTCTGGGCGGAAGAGGGCGTTTTGATGACGATGACCGCGAGTGCGCGCGGACAGAGCGGGACGGTGTTTGCGAGCAATGGATCGCCACGCACGGGAGATCCCACGAAGAATCTGCCTTCGGTGTCGGTTACGGCGGAAAATTATAATCGCATTGTGCGACTGCTGGAGCATAACGTTCCGGTGAAGCTGTCGTTCGACATTAAGGTGAATTTCGACACCAGCAACACGGATTCGTTCAACGTGATCGCGGACATCCCGGGAACAACCAAGCCGAATGAGATCGTGATGGTGGGCGGGCACTTCGATTCCTGGCACATGGGCACGGGCGCGACCGACAATGGCGCGGGAAGCGCGGTGGCGATGGAAACGATGCGGCTGCTGAAGACGCTGAATCTGAAGATGGATCGCACGGTGCGGATGGGGTTGTGGGGAGGAGAAGAGGAAGGGCTGCTCGGTTCCAGGGCGTACGTGAAGGAACACTTTGCCGATCCGGCGACGATGAAGACTACTGCGGAGCATCAGGGGTTTGCGGGTTATTTCAATATCGACAACGGCACGGGTCGGATTCGCGGAATTTATCTGCAAGGGAATGAGATGGTCCGGCCGATTTTCGAGCAGTGGTTCGCGGCGCTGAAAGATTTGACGCCGGGTGTGATCACAATTCGCAATACAGGCGGTACGGATCACCAGTCGTACGACGCCGTCGGCCTGCCGGGCTTCCAGTTCATTCAAGATCCGATGGATTACGACACGCGGACGCACCATTCGAACATGGACGTGTACGATCGGATCCAGCAGGCGGACCTGGAACAGATTGCGATCATCGAAGCGGTATTTGTCTATAACGCGGCGACGCGCGCGGAGAAGCTTCCGCGCAACGATCTGCCCGCGCCCACGCCTGAGGGTGGACGGGGTGGTCGGGGCGGCAGTAATTAGCAGGTTGTGGTGTTCAATCTTATGCGGAGGGCAGGTCGGGAACCTGCCCCACTTAGTGTGGCGGGTAGATTCATCAGGTTGGTGCCGTGCCTGGCGTTGGCCTCGCAAGCGATGTTTGCGCAGGCGGTTAACTGGCGCATTGATCCTTTGCATAGCAGCGCGCAGTTCAGCGTGAAGCACATGATGATCTCCACGGTCCGCGGCCAGTTTGGCGGGGTGAAGGGGAACGTCGTCTACGATCCTAAGAATCCTGCGGCTGCGACGGTGGAGGCGACCATCGATTGCTCCACCGTGAACACCGGCGAACCGAAGCGGGATGCCGATTTAAAGGGCGCCGAATTTTTCGATGTGAAAAAATATCCGGTGATGACGTTCAAGTCGAAACATGTGGAGGTTGCGGGGGAGGGGAAGCTTCGCGTAACCGGCGACTTGACGATTAATGCGCTGACGCGCGAGGTAGTGCTGGACCTGGAGGGTCCGTCGCCGCAGGTGAAGGATGCCCAGGGACGGGTGAAGATCGGGGTTAGCGGGGAGACTCGGATCAGCCGGAAGGAATTTGGGATTTTATATAATCCGATGCTTGAATCGGGCGGAGTGGTGGTTAGCGATGAAGTTAAGATCGTGCTCGAGATTGAGATGATCAAGGGCTGAGCGGATTCGCGTTGACGCGAGCTGTGCGGACGGGGCGAAAATTGGGGTCAGCACGCTCTGTCGACGCGGCGCCGAAGGTTTCCCCTGGTCTTTGCCAAGGGGTGAGCGCCTTGGGATAGAGTAGGCAGTTCCCATTTTCGCGATCTATCGCTAACGGAAAGAGCGGCTCCAGAGAGTTTCGGGGTGCGGGTCAAAAACTTTCGCGGCTTCGCCCGGGATTACTTTCCAGAGGCCTTTCGAGATTTCGCCGGTTAGCTGTTGGGGCGACCAACCTACGTATCCTTTATAAACACGTGCGGTCGGGTCTTTCGTGTTGCTTGCCAGGTACACGCCGGCTAGGATCTGCGTGCCGTTTGCGGAGCGAATCAGCGCGCGTGTGCCCATCGGAATCGGGCCGCCGTAGTTGGTCGACTTGCCGATGGGGCGATTGAGGATCAGGCCCATCACTCCGTCGGAATCCGACTGAATGATCAGCACGACGGATTTTGCGAGATCGGGATCGTGGGATTTTTCGGTGGCGACCAGGATCTGGCCGACGGTGAGCGCGATGAGCAGCATCATGGCTGCAATATAATACTTAACCGGGATCCTATGAAGAGACTTCTATTAGTAGCGCTGCTCGCGAGCTTACACGCGCAGAGTTTGACACAGGCCGCGCTCGCAGCAAAAGCCAAGGCGCAGAACGTTCCTGAGATTGCTTACGAGTCGGTGCCGAACCTGCTGAAGTTTCCTCCGAATCTTTATTTGGGGGAGGGAATCGGCGTCGCTACGAATTCGAAGGGGCACATTTTTGTCTACACGCGGAGCCAGCGGACGCGGCTGTTCGAGTTCGATGCGAAGGGGAATTATATTCGCGAGATCGGCGAAGGACTTTACGGGTTCGTGTTCGCGCACGCGGTGAGGGTCGATTCGCAAGACAATATTTGGGCCGTGGATGAGGGCTCGAATATGGTGATCAAGTTTAATCCCGAGGGGCGGGTGGTGATGACACTGGGGAGGAGGCCGGAGCCGGTGGATGCGCTGGCAATCGCTCCACCTGCGGGTCCCGCGGCCGAGCCTGGGAAGTATATTTTCGATCGGCCTACCGATGTGGGGTGGGATCCGGCGGGGAATATTTTCGTGTCCGACGGGTACGGGAATTCGCGCGTGGTGAAGTACGACAAGAACGGGAAATTTATTACTTCAGTGGGTTCGAAAGGGTCCGAGCCGGGGAAATTTAATCTTCCGCACACGCTGGCGGTGGATGCGAAGGGCGACGTTTACGTGGGCGACCGGAGCAATCGGCGAATCCAGGTGTTCGACGACGATTTGAAGTTCAAGACGATTTACGATAATGTCGGCGCGCCGTGGGAGGTGTGCGTTTCGCCGGGTCCGCATCAGTATTTGTTCTCTTCCAACTCGTTTCCGGATGCGAACGATTCCACGCTTGCGACCGTGACTGGGGAGATTTACAAGATGGAACTGGACGGGACGATCGTGGGGAAGTTTGGGAAGGCGGGAAAGCAACTGGGAGAATTTAGCGGGCTGCATGAGATCGATTGCCGGAATCCGAACGAGCTTTATATTTCCGAGATTCAGTTGTGGCGGGTGCAGAAACTGATTCTGCGCGGGAGCGGGAAATGAGGGGCGTCGCGCTGGCGATTTTATCCGGCGGGTTCGCGCTGGCTCAGGTTCCTGACATACGGTTTGATGGGGCCGCGAATTTCTTGAAGCCGCCGGCGAATGTTCATCTGGGCGAGGCGGCGGGGGTCGCTACGGATTCGAAGGGAAACATTTTTGTATACACGCGTACCGGGTCAGAAGACGGGACGATGGGCGGGTCGCGATTTTTCACGCACGGAGGATCGCGGCTATTTGAGTTCGATGCGACAGGAAAATATTTGCGTGAGATCGGCGTGGGGATTTACGGGTTCATGTTCGCGCAGGCGGTCCGGATCGATGCGCAGGATAACATCTGGACCGTGGATCGAGGGGCGAACGTCGTTATCAAGTTCGATTCCGGTGGGCGTGTGTTGACGACGTTCGGACGCAAGCCGGAGTCGGTGAATCCGATGGGGGCGAGCGGGCGCGGCGGCCGCGGCGTGCCGGGGCAGGGGATTGCCGGGGATAATTTCAATCGTCCGACGGATGTGGCGTGGGATGCGGCGGGGAATATTTTCGTTTCCGATGCGTACACGAATGCGCGCGTCGTGAAGCTGGATAAAGCGGGCAGGTTCGTGAAGACCTGGGGGTCGAAGGGGTCCGGGCAGGGGCAATTCGACATGCCGAATTCGATTGCGGTGGATGCGCAGGGGAATGTTTACGTCGCGGACCTGGGGAACAAACGGATTCAGGTATTCGACAACGACGGGACTTTCAAGACGCAGATCGGGGAGGTGGGCGCGCCATGGGCGGTGTGCATTTCTCCGGGCGCGCATCAATACTTGTATAGCTCCAATTCCAATCCGCCGGATTCGATGGATAACGGAGAGATTTACAAGATGGAGCTGGACGGGAAGATTCTCGGCAAATTCGGGACGGCGGGGAAAATGGCGAAGGAGTTCGGCACGGTGAATGAGATCGACTGCCGGAATCCAAACCAGCTCTATGTGGGCGAACTGACGAATTGGAGGGTGCAGAAGTTAACGCTGCATCCCTGAGAGCAGTTTACGGATTGCAGTTACCGCGGCCTCTTCGCGCATCGCCATGATTTTCCTGCCGTCCTGGGCGGCTTTGGGAATGCCGAGATCGACGCCATTGATGGTGGTCTTGCCGGCGGCGACGCGTTCCTGCATGCGGGCCTCGACGGGATCGATAGCGACGGAGATCGAGGCGGTGTAGTAGTCGTCGTGGAAGCCTTCGCGCTTTTCGGTAACTCCCAGGACCTCGTGTTCGAACTTCTCGACGGCGTTGTAGTTGTAATATTCGGGGACGTAATAAACGGCGGCGCCGGAGCCGGCCCATTTTTCGCTGAGGTCCTTGGCGGCGGCCTGCATGGGGGCGGCGTCCGCGCCGTGGTCCACCATGAACATGATGTTCAGAAAGCCCTCGGTCTTCAGGCTGGTGGCGATATCGGAGGCGACGGCTTTGAAGGTGTCCTGCGAGAGAACGACGCTGCCGGGATTTTTCGAACGGTCCGGAACGCCTGGTGACATGCCGACAATGGGCGCGCAGAGGGCGTTGCCGAGCTTGCGCGCGATCATGTCGCACATCGCGTGGACGATCAGGTTGTGCTGGCTGACCGTGATGTAAGGGCCGTTGTCTTCCATGCCTCCCGCGAAGACGAGCGCGGTGGTTTTTCCGGCCTTGAGAGAATCGCGCACTTCGAGCTGGGTCATGTCTTCGATCCACACGGTGTCGTGCATGTCGATGGGCCGGGGGAGGGTCGCCATGTCCTGGCGCTGCCCTCGGCCGGCGGGGGGTTGTCCGAAGGCGGCCGTCGTTATGGTGAGCAGGATCGCTAAGGACTTCGTCATGAGTACTCCAGTGTAACTAGAACGGCGATGAGCAGGGCGTCGGGGGTTTGTGGTGTGAAATTAATTTCGTCGAGGTGATTCAGGAGGAGAGCACAACCGGTATTTAGATTAACGGAGCCGATGTTGAAGGCTCCGCTTGCGCAATAGAATACGGCGCTATCGGCCGCGGGTGACCGAAATCGATCGGTATGTATTTGCACTTCGGCGTGGGTACGGCCGCGGCGCGTCATTACATTGAAGTCTCGGGTGGGGCCGTTGACGAGCTCTTGCTGGACGGCATCGTCTCCGCTGAAGTTGAATGGTTCGCGGGGTGTGGTTAGTGCAACGGAGGCGTGGGCGAGGTGAAGGATCATTCCGTCGCCGTCCAGCAGGAGAATCGTGCGGTCGACTCCGGGGAAAAGTGAGAACTCGCCGGAAGAAGAGACTTCGGCTATGCTGACTCGCCAGTCAAAGTTGTCAAAGTTGGCGTCGGGCGGGGAAACCGCGATGGTTCGGGTTGCTCCGCCTCCGTTTTTCCACGGAGCGGCGGGTAATGTGGTTACGTCGATCAGTTTCATTCAGTCGAGTGCTGGACAGGTCGGGGACCTGTCCTACTTAAGAGGGAGCTTCAGGTGGTTGCGGCGCGCGGTTTCAACTGCCAGTTCGTAGCCGGCGTCGGCGTGCCGCATTACGCCGGTTGCGGGATCGTTGAACAGGACTCTTTCGATCCGCTTGGCGGCGGCGTCTGTGCCGTCGCAGACGATGACGACTCCGGCGTGCTGCGAAAATCCCATGCCGACGCCTCCGCCGTGATGGAAACTTACCCAGGTCGCGCCGCCCGCGGTGTTGAGCAGAGCGTTCAGCAGAGGCCAATCCGACACGGCGTCCGAACCGTCCTTCATCGCTTCCGTTTCGCGATTGGGGCTGGCTACGGAGCCGGTATCGAGATGATCGCGGCCGATCACGATCGGCGCTTTCAGTTCGCCGGTGCGCACCATTTCGTTAAATGCCAGGCCCGCACGATGGCGTTCGCCGAGGCCGAGCCAGCAAATACGGGCGGGCAATCCCTGGAACGCGATCCGCTCCCGAGCCATGTCCAGCCAGCGATGAACTTTCTGATTTTCGGGAAACAGTTCTTTAATCTTGGCGTCGGTTTTATAAATATCCTCGGGATCGCCGGAGAGCGCGACCCAGCGGAACGGTCCTTTTCCTTCGCAGAACAGGGGGCGGATATAAGCCGGCACGAAGCCGGGAAAATCGAAAGCGTCGTGAACGCCGTGTTCCAGCGCGACTTGACGGATGTTGTTGCCGTAATCCACGGTCGGGATGCCCATGCGGTGGAATGCGAGCATCGCGCGAACGTGCGCCGCGCACGATGCAGCGGCGGCTTCGCGAAGGGCCGCGTGCTGCGAGGGATCTTCGGTTGCCGCCTTCCATTGTTCGACGGTCCAGCCGATGGGCAGATAACCGTTGACGAGGTCGTGCGCGGAGGTCTGGTCGGTCACCAGATCCGGCCTGATGCCGCGCCGAACCAGTTCCCGTAGAATTTCCGCCGCGTTGCCGAGCAAGCCGATCGACACAGCTTCGCGGCGCGAGCAGTGATGTTCGATGCGCGCGATGGCATCGTCAAGGGTCTGCGCCTGTTGATCGAGGTAGCGCGTGCGGAGACGGAAATCGATGCGCGACTGCTGGCATTCGACGATCAGCGACGCGGCTCCGGCGAAGGTTGCTGCCAAGGGCTGCGCTCCGCCCATCCCTCCGAGGCCCGCGGTGAGAATCCAGCGGCCGGAGAGATCTCCGCCATAATGCTTGCGGCCCGCTTCGGCGAAGGTTTCGTACGTACCCTGAATGATGCCTTGCGAGCCGATATAAATCCAGCTTCCGGCGGTCATCTGGCCGTACATCATGAGACCTTTGCGATCCAACTCGTGGAACTTTTCCCAGGTCGCCCACGCGGGTACGATGTTCGAATTGGCGATGAGAACGCGGGGCGCGTCCGCATGCGTGCGAAAGACGCCGACCGGCTTGCCCGATTGAACCAGCAGCGTTTCATCGTCTCCCAGCTTCTTCAATTGCGCGAGGATTTCGTCGAAGCACTCCCAGTTTCGGGCGGCGCGGCCGATGCCTCCGTAGACGA
This sequence comes from Bryobacteraceae bacterium, assembly GCA_035485055.1. Taxonomy (GTDB): domain Bacteria; phylum Acidobacteriota; class Terriglobia; order Bryobacterales; family Bryobacteraceae; genus Palsa-187. The sequence continues at coordinate 78,813 of DATHOJ010000027.1, read as the reverse complement.
CCAGAGCCTCGGGATTTTCGGCGACCTCAGGGTCCAGATTGTTCTGGATCATGCGGTAAGCAGCTTCAGTGAGCCAATTCCGGCAGGAAATGTCGATACCGCGCGGGGCGCGAACCACTCTGCCAGGCGCAAGGCGCGGGTCTGCGGTTAGAGTTTTAGACATGGGAGGACTCCTTGGTCAGAGCCGCGAGAAATAAATCGTTTGAGCGAGGCAGGCCGATGGAAATGCGCACGTGTTGTTTGTACCCAGGGTCGCGCCACGGCTTTACGATCACGCCATGCGCGAGCAGTTTTTCAGCGAGTGTAGACGCATCTTCGCGGGCGTGGAAGAAAAGGAAATTCGCAACCGATGGAGACACCTGGTAGCCCATGTCCGTGAGAGCGGCCCGAACGCGCTCGCGTTCCGCGATAGTTAGGGCGAGACATTTCTGAATGTGATCGTTATCCTCTAAAGCGGCGGCGGCAGCGACCTGGGCGAAACGATTTACGTTGAACGGCGTGCGTGCGCGATCGATTACATCGATGAGTGAAGCGTTAGAGGCGATGGCATAACCCACGCGCAGACCGGCTAGTCCGTAGGCTTTCGAAAACGTCCGCAGCAGGATCCAGGTCTTGTTGGAGCGCTCCAGGATTTCGAGGAAGCCGGGATAAGATTCTTCGGTTGCGGCGTATTCGAAATAGGCTTCGTCGAAAACTAGAAGCGTATCGTCTGTGAGGGCGCGCAACAGGCGTTCCAGATCGCCGCCGGAGATGGTCGTACCCAGCGGATTCGATGGTGCGCTAAACATCACCATGCGGGTTCGAGGCGTCAATGCTGCGATGATTCCCGGGATATCGATGGTGTAATCAGGCAGGGAAGGAACCAATTGAACCACGGCTCCAATCGACTGCGGATAGATGACGTGCAATCCGAAAGAGGGGAGGATGGTGATCATCTCTTCCCCCGGCGAAAGAAAAGAGTGGGCGCAGACCGCGATGAGGTCTTCCGATCCGTTGCCGAATGCGAGACGGCCGGGCGCAATTCCCAACTTCGCGGCGAGCAGGCTGCGGAGAGCGTCCGAGCCCGGATCGGGATAAAGGGCCGCGTCCTGAAGCGCTTCGGCCAGGGCTGCTTGGACGCGTGGACTGGCACCCCACGGATTCTCGTTGCTGCCCAGTTTCGCTACTTCGGATACTTGATAACGGGCGCGTACATGCTCGGCCGAAAGTCCTGAGTTGTAGGCGGGAAGAGTGCGAATGGCGGGCCGTAATGCGTCCAAAAAAGTTCCGCTCGGTATCATGTTTGTACAGGTATAGGCTAGCATTCACAGGCTAAAGCCTGTGCCACCTTGGAACGTTACCAGAAATCCGGCAATCCTTTTTTTGTCTCGCGCAGAATCGCAATAATGTCTAGCCGTTTGCGCGCCGCGAGCTCATCGCGAAGACGGCGGTATACGCGCGTTCGAACCGGCTCCGGCAAGGCGTCGAATTCGCGGCTGTAGATCATGTAGCTGAGCGGATAGCGGAACAGGCGGGTTTCCAGATCGAAGTCGCGCAAGGACCGGCCGTGCGAATCACGCGGACCGCGCTCGGGGAACGTCTTGGTGAAGCTGGACACGCCTTGGATCGGCTCCCGCAGCGGAGCTTCGTCCGTAAAAAGCATGTAGCGCACCAGAGCTTCAAGGTCGGAATCGATCGAACCCTCGCCGATCCGCGCTTTCCAGCCGAGCCGGGTGATGTAGTTGGTCATTTGCGTCTGGTGTTCGAAGGTCATCAGCGCGACGATGTCGCTGGTGGTCGACAAGTATCCGGCCGGACTGAACTTCATGGTCAGTTTTTGAAGATCTTCGGGCGAAGCGGGATCGGGAGCTACGGCGTTGGCGCGATCGCGTTGTTCTCCGTGCGCCGCGTTGACGTACCATCCTCCCCAGCGATCGGCGAAAGCAGTGCGGTGGTCCGTGATGATGGCTCCCGCGCGAGCAGGCATGCCTTCGGCATTCGGGAATACCGACCCAATGAAAATGCCGGGCACGCCCAGGGTCGACGCGCCCTGGTGGCAATGAAGACAAATTTCGCCGCGCTTGAGGCTTGGCTTCCCGGAAGCATCCGGCGCGAAGGTGTAGAAGACCGGACCACGCACCGGGTCGACCGCCGCGATTTCCATAGAGGTACTTCCGCGCACATAGCCAACGGCGACTTCGTCGTTAAAATAGATCGCGCGAGGATTGCGAGGCGAGATCTTCGGCGCCTGAGAACTGGACTTCGAGAAAACCAGTCCCTGGGAGTCCGGATTGATGCCGAGGGAATCGAGCAGACTCGCGAGATAGCCGGTGCCATCGGCGCGCGGCTCCAAATGGATGTCTCCGCCAGCGAGCCGAGCCGCCGGATCGCTTGCAGTGTCGAAATAGCCGATCGACGAATGGTTGGCAGGAAGATTGTCGAGGTAGATTTGGGCGCGGCAGCAGAGAGCAACCAGAAGACCCAGGTAAAGCGAGCGAATCATTTGGTGACAGTGCGGCCAGGAGTCGACAGTCCGAGGATATCCTCGTGCGGGTGCGGAGTCAATGGCGGTGCGCCGAGCTGGAGCAGCAGAGCGACGGTATCCGGATGCGGAGTCGCGCCGGTGGTGCGTAAATAGGGGCCCGTGGCCATGTCGGTGGCGGACCATCCACGAAAAGTGCGCGCGTCCAGCTTCGCGCCGCGCTCTACGAGCAACTTCACCAGATCGTTGTCGCCGCGCCACGACGCTCCCATCAGAGCCGTGTATCCGGTGACGTCCTGGGTATTCACATCCAGGCCGAGTTCGAGGCAATAGCGCGCGGCATCGAGCGCGGAAGTCCAGGAATTGCGCGTGAAATTGCCCGCCCAACCGACGCCCGCGGCCAGCATCAGTGCCGTGTCGCCTTCCTCTGACGGAATTTTCGGATCGGCCCCATGAGCGACTAAAACATGCATCGCGGAAAGATCGGTGGCCTGCGCGGCGCGCCAGAATGCGGTTGAACCAGGCGTGCCGATCCACATCTGATCGTGGAACAAGGGCCGGAACCACAGCTTGCGGCCGAGGCGCGCGTTCGGATTTGCGCCGCGGTCGAGGAGGACGGTCATCAGATCCAGATAGCTGATCTTCTCATGCGCCATCAAAGGAACTGGCCCACCGGCGATCGGCGCCCAACGTGCGTCGATAGTGGCGTAGAGCGGAGCGAGTCCGTCCAGACTGGCTGCGTTTGGATCGGCTCCGCGGTCCAGCAGAAATTTCGCCATATCGAAATGTCCGCTGATAATGGCCGTCACCAGCGCAGTACTTTTGTCCCCCGCGCTGGGCTGATTAATATTGGCGCCGGCATCGAGCAGGGCGCGCGCCGCTTCCAAATGGCCGCCGCGAGCGGCAACAAGCAGTGCAGTCATTCCTCCGGTAATGGAGGGCGAGGCACGCCGGCCTGCTAAAGCTGCTGCGGCTGCGGCCTTGCCTGGAGGAAGATTCGCGTGCAGGATCAGGTCGGCGTCGAGCGGAAAATCGTCGCTGTCGGGGTCCTTCTGCGGTTGAATGCGTGTAACCGTCGAGGTGACTTTGAGGTCGGCTCCACGAGCGGCCAGCAGCGTGACCACGCCGGCGCGATTGGCGGCTGCCGCGAACATCAGCGCGGTTTGGCCAATCCCCGATTCCCTGGCGTTCACGTCGGCGCCATGATCGAGCAGAAGTTTCACCGCTTCGACGCTGCCGGTCTCGGCTGCCTTCATCAGAGCAGTAGCGGAGTTCACCGAGCTGACGGCCTTCGCGCTTGCGCCGGCTTTCAGAAGCTCCGAGATTAACTCGGCGTTACCTGCGGTCGCGGCCAGAAAGAGCGGTGTAAGGGTGCCAATGCGCGTGGCGGCGTTCACGTTGGCGCCGGAACGGATCAACAGACGGCCGATCTCAAGATCGTTCCGGATCGCCGCCCAATGAAGCGCCGTCATCCCGTCACCCTGGGGGCTATTGACGTCCGCGCCCTGCTTGAGGAGCAGACGGACGCCTTCGACATCGTCGTCCATCGCAGCGGAGGCGAGATCCCGCGGCTGGCCTGTCGCGAATAACGCAAGTAGAATAGCTGCCAGGGCGACTCTCAAAGCAGGGGACATCGCCGTTACGAGTGAGGAACCGGCGGTGTTGCTGGTTTCGCAGCAGCGGGCGGGTCTCCAGCTTTGGCGCCTCTGCCCCGGCCTCTGCCCGTATCGGCCTGTGGAGCGACCAGGCACTGATCTGAACGGCAGTTATGAGAATTCGCCGAGCCGAGACTCTCCAACAGCGCGACGGTATCCGGGTGAGGAATCGAGTGCGGAATCGGACCATTGGCCATGTCGGCGATGGTGTCTCCGGTCTTCGTTTTCACGTCGGTCTTGGCGCCCTTCGCGACCAGAAATTTGACGAGATCGTTGTCGCCGCGGAACGCGACGCCGTGCATCGCGGTGTATCCCTTTGCATCGACCGCGTTCACGTCGAGCCCCAATTCCATGCAATACTCAACCGCCGCTTTCCAGGAATCGGGAACCACCGTCGTATTGTTCGGAGCCCATCCCAGTCCGGCCGCAACCATCAATGCAGTATCGCCGCCGGCCGTCGCAATTTTCGGATCGGCGCCGGCGGCGACCAGCAGCTTCATCGCGGGCACGTCGTCCGATTGGGCTGCGCGCCAGAACGGAGTGGCCCCCACTGGGTCCGCCCAGGATCGGTCGCCGAACGATCGCACCCAGATCTTCTTGCCGAGTTTGGCGTTGACGTCCGCCCCTTTCGCGATCAGAGCTTTCATCATTTCGAGGTGCGTGATGTTCTCCTGCGAAGTGATAGGCTGCGGGAACCAGGCGTAGGGAGCCCACTGCACGTCGATGGTCGCATAAAGCGCGGCGAGGCCCCAAATGTTGGCGATATTCGGGTCGGCTCCATGGTCGAGCAGCATTTTCCCGAGATCGTAGTGGCCGTTGATGATCGCCATGACCAGCGGCGTGGTCTTCTCTTCGGCATTCCCTTGATTCACATCCGCGCCCGCTTCGACCAAGGCACGTGCGGCGTCGATTTGTCCGTCGCGGGCTGCGTAAAGAAGCGCCGTCTGGCCACCCATCGTCGCGGCCCCGCGCTCGCCTCGACCTTGTTTCTGCTGCGCGGGATCTTTTGCGGCGTCTTTGGCTGTCGGCGCAGGAGGCTCATCCGGAGCAGGAACTCCGTCGGCATTGAAACGAACCCGTTCTGTTTTGGTCACTTTAGAAGTGATGGAAGGATCGGCGCCATTGGCGATCAGGATTTTAATCGCGTCGGCGCGGTTCAGAGATGCGGCGAATATCAGAGCTGTCTGACCGTGCGCAAGATCTCGTGCATTCACGTTTGCGCCATGGGCGATCAGGACTTTAAGGGCTTCCGCATTGCCGGCGGAGGCCGCCATCATCAGTGCAGTCGTGCCCGATTCGGTGGCGGAATTAGCGTCGGCGCCGGCCTTCAACAACAGCTCGATCATAGGCGCACTTCCGTTCTTTGAGGCGAGGAAGAGAGGCGTGATCGCGCCGACCCGCGTACCGGCCTTCACGTTCGCGCCCGCTGCCAGCAGCAACTTCGCGACATCGGCATCGTCGTTGAACGCCGCCCAATGCAGTGCTGTGGTTCCATCGCCTTGAGGAGCGTTTACGTCTACCTTTTTCGCCAGCAGCGACCGCACTGCGGCCCGGTCGCCATTTTGAGCGGCGTCGGCCAAACGGGTGTCCGAGGTTGCCGCGAACGTGAACAGCGCCGCGACCAGAGCGATCAGCGTCAACGAAATTGAGATGCGCAACGCCATAATAGGCTCCTTCAAATCGCGACAACGCCGGTGCTATCGCCGATCTGATCGATCTCCACCCCCAGCTTATGCATCATGCTCAGCAGCACGTTCGCGAGCGGCGTTCCGTCATCCGGCTTCACGTGCATGTTCCCTTGGAGCTGACCGTTGGCTTTGCCCGCCAGCAGAATCGGCAACCTTTTATGATTGTGGGCGTTCGAGTCGCCGATCGGACTGCCGTAAAGGATCATCGAGTGGTCCAGCAGATTTCCGTCGCCATCCGGGGTGTCGCGCAGTTTCTGGAGGAAATACGGAATCAGGCTCGCGTGATACAGATTGATCTTCGCGAACTCCGCAATGCGCGTGGGGCTTTCCGCGTGATGCGAGCACGAATGGAAAGGAGTCTTCACGCCGCTTTCCGGATACACGCGCTGATTCACGTCCCGGCTCATTTTAAACGCTGAAACGCGCGTCATATTGGTCATAAATGCCAGCGCCTGCAGGTCGAACATCAGCTTTACGTGCTCGTCGTAAGAATCCGGCACGCCGATAGGAGCCGCTGGCAATGCTCGCGCGGCGCCGCTCGAATTATATTTTTCAATCCTCTGAATACGCCGCTCAATCTCGCGGACGTTCTCCAAGTAGTTGGAGAGCCGCGCGCGATCGGCCGGTTCCAGGCCTTTCTGAAGCTTCGCGACGCTGTGCGAAATCCAGTCGAGAATGCTTCCGCTGGTCTCTTCGCGCTCCTGCCGCTCAGCGGCTGTTCCACCGTCGCCAAACAGCATCTCGAACACCATGCGCGGATCCAAGGTCATCGGCAAAGGAGCCGTGGGAGAAGCCCAACTAATGGTATCCGCGTACACGCACGCATAACCGTAATCGCAGGCGCCCGACCCGTCCAGGCTCTCGATGCACAACTGGATCGACGGGATCGGAGTATCCTGCCCGAATTTCTGCGCGTACATCTGATCGATGGAAGTGCCGCACCAGATATCCGCACCCTCCGTCATCTTGGGATGAGCGGCGGTGAGAAACGCAGCGCTCGATCGAAAATGGTCCGCGCCTTCTTCCTTGGGCGAATGCGCGGTCGCCGGAATCAAATCCGTTCCCGTCACGATGGTCACGTAGTCGCGAAAGGGCTCGAACGGCTTCAGCGTCTGCGTAAATTCGAAATCGGCGCCTTCTTTTTCGGGAGACCAATAATGTTTATTCGATCCGTCCACCGTACTGCCCGCCGCGCCGTGCACGATCTCTATACAAGCGAGCCTCGACGGCGAGACTGCCGCGGTCTTGTTCAAAGGCGTCTGCGCAGGCACCATCGAATCGAGAAAAGGCAGCGCGAGTGAAACGCCCATCCCGCGCAAAACCGTTCGCCGCGAAAGATGCTTCTTAGTGATGTACATTCGCCTCCGATTCCGTTACTTTCGGGGTGCTTTTAACCGGCTCGCCCGCTCCGGCCCGCCGCATCCGGAACGGCCCGCTCTGGACGACCGCCAGCACAAACGCGGAGAACCGATCGTTATTACGCGCCGCCTGCCGCTCTATCGATCGTACCGCCGGCATATCCGACGGTTCCAGCACGCGCCCCGCTGCGTACGACAACAAATTCTCCGTGAACGTCCCAAGAAACGCATCGGTATGATTCAGGATCGCGCGCCGCAAACTGGCCGGCCCATCGAGCTTCGCTCCATCGAACATCTTCCCGGTCGGGTCAATCGGCAGGCCATTGTCTTTGGTCCTCCACACGCCGACCCCGTCGTAATTTTCCAACGCGAATCCGATCGGGTCCATCATCTTGTGACACGCCGCGCAAACTGCATTGGAGCGATGTTCTTCCATGTTCTGCCGCACCGACATGACTTTCGTAAACTCGGCCGCTTCCTTCAACGGCGGAGTATTCGGAGGAGGTGACGGAGGAGGGGTTCCCAAAAGCACCTCCATCACGTATTTCCCCCGCGCGACCGGCGACGTCCGGTTCGAGATCGAGGTCATCGTCAAAATACTTCCATGCCCCAGCAGGCCCACACGATTCTCATCGGTAATCTCGACACGCCGGAACCGGCTGCCCAGCACATTCGGAATCCCGTAGTGCTTAGCGAGAAGCTCGTCCACATACGTATACTTCGCGGTCAGAAGATCCAGCACATTGCGATCCTCGCGCATGATGCTGTCAAACAGGAGTTGCGTCTCCCGCTGCATCGAAAGCGCCAGGTTCTTATCGAAATTCGGATAAACAAACGCGTCCGGCTGAACGGCTCGCAAATTCTGAAGATGGAGCCATTGAAACGCAAAATTCGTCGCCAGCGCCTCCGACCGCGGATCCCCCAGCATCCGGCGCACCTGCTTCTCCAGCACCGCCGGATTCCCGAGCTTCCCTTCGCTCGCCACCGTAATAAGCTGATCGTCCGGCGCAGTGCTCCATAGAAAATAGGAGAGCCGCGACGCGAGTTCCAGATCGCTCACACGATAATTTGCCCCAGCCGGCGTTCCCGGAGGAGTCCGTTCAAACCGAAAAACGAACTCAGGGCTCGAAATGACAGCCTGTAGCGCCGTCGAAATGCCGGCCTCGAAATCGCCCTTATTTCGCCCACGCTGATAAAACCCCATAAGATCTTCAAGATCCGATTCGTTCACCGGCCTGCGATAAGCCTGCCGCGCAAGCTTTCCGATAATCTTTCGCGCGCAAGGAAACTCGTCCGCGCCCGCCGCTGGCCGGCAGACGAAGATCTTCTCGCGGCTCGGCGAATCGGAGACCCCAGTCGGATGAAACGGCCCGCTGATGCTGAAATCACTCAAATGCGGCAGCGACGTTACACCCGGAAACGCTGCATTGTTCAGATCGGCCAGACTGAGCTCGATGGGCATCACGTCGTCTTCCAGCGGCCCGTCGAACTTCTGAATGAACGCAGCCGCCACCCGCTGCGGACCCGAATGAATCTTAATCGGAGGCGTCCGCAGATCTTCCGTCGACTTCAGATTCGGATCGATATCCAGCAGCGCCACCCGCTCCCGGTTCACTGAAATCTCGATCTGCTGCCCCTTACCCTGATTGCGGCCGAACAAAGGTCCGTCAAGCGATGCATAAAAGATCATCTTGAACGTGTACTCGCCATCGGCCGGAAAATTATGAATCACCGAAATGCCGCCGCGGGTCCCGAACGGAGTGCCCTCCACATGCCGCATCTGCGAAATCACGCGCGGAATGCGATACGTCACCATCGCCGGACTGGCATGCGCATCGCCAATCGCCTGCCGGCTGATCTTCCCGGCCGCGCGGATATATCCGTCCATTAAGGACGGCGTCACGGTCAGCACGTCGGCCATGTTGTCGAACCCGTGCGTCATGTCATCGACCGGCAGCAGCGCCGCGGGATCGATCTCCAAATTCAGCAGATCGTGAATCGAGTTTGCATACTCCGTCCGGTTGAGCCGATGCAGCGCGGGCCGGCCCGGATTCGGATGCGCGCTGGCCCAGGTATCGATTGAATTTTCGAGCGACGCCGCGAACGCCTTCATCTCGACGACGCCCGGCCGAGGCAATCCCGCAGGAGGCATCATACCCGCGCGCACCTTGCGGATGGTCTTCTCCGCCAGTTCGCTGTTCTGCCAAGGATGCGCCAGATCGAGCTTAGAGAGCGTCATCCCGCCCGCCATCGCACTGTCGTTATGGCAGCCCGCGCAATATTTCTTGACCAGCGCCTCCCGCGCCACCACAGGCGAAACCGGCTTCGTCTGCGAATACGCCTCAGCAGCGCAAAGAGTGAACGCAATGAGCGCGGTCTTTATCATTGAAAGCTTCGTATCCTTAGCGTCTCGATGCCGCCACGATCCCAGTTTTCAATAGTATAAGAAATTAAGAAGGTCAGCGCGGAACATCAGCCTGTTGAGTCTGAGTGAAAAGCTGTTCGACAGGCGAAACCGCCTGTCCGACCGTTCTGCAACTGCTTGCTTTGTCGTGGTGGGGCAGGCGGTTCCGCCTGCCAATCGCAGATCCCAGCGACTTTTCGCACAGACTCGCCCCTGGCGGGTGAAACTAGATGAGCCATTACAGGGAAGTGGTGAGCGCGGCGGGAATCGAACCTGCAACCTACTGATTAAGAGTCAGTTGCTCTGCCAGTTGAGCTACGCGCCCAGATCGTGGACCAACCTATCCATTCTACACGCCCCCGACGTGGTCCCACAACTATTTCGGCGTGTCCATCGGCGTTCATCCGCGTTCATCGGCGGCCCATTTGTTTTTGTTTGATCCCGACCAACGATCTACACCAGCATCGTCGCGACATCCACATTCGACCGATGCCCTTCAATCACCACAATCCCGCTATCCGTCACGTGATACAAACGCCGGTCCTGCTCCAAGTCGTACCCGATCACCGCATCCTCCGGCACCCGGACATTCTTATCCAGAATCGCCCGCCGCACCTTCGCCCTGCGTCCGATATCGCAATTGTCGAAAATGATCGAATCCTCCACCACTGCTCCGGAATGCACGCGCACACCGCGTCCCAGCACGCTGCCGCGCACTAAACCTCCTGAAAGAATCGTGCTTCCGGCGACGATCGAATCCAGAGCTTGCCCGCGCCGCCCTTCGACGTCGAAAATGAATTTCGCCGGCGCGTCCGAATAACCCGCCGTGCGCAGAGGCCATTTGCGATTGTATAAATTCAGCGCCGGAGTCACTGCGCGCAGATCCATATTCGCCTCATAATACGCGTCGATGGTCCCCACGTCGCGCCAGTACGGCTCCTGATTCGGAGGATCGCCCGGAATCCGATTGGTTTGAAAATCGTAAGCGAACATCTCCGTCCGCCCCACCAGCGCCGGCAGAATATCCCGCCCGAAATCATGGGAGCTGTCCGGATTCTGCCCGTCCGCGTACAATTCCCTCAGCAGCAAATTCGTCGAGAAAATATAATTTCCCATCGACGCGTAAACGCGCTCTGAATCGCCGGGCATCGTCGGCGCGTCCGCGCGCTTCTCATGGAACCCGATGATCCCTCCGTCCGGAGCCGTCTCGATCACCCCGAACTCGCTCGCCAGTTCCTTCTGCACCGGAATCGACGCAATCGTTACCTGCGCCCTCTTGTGCATGTGAAACTCCAGCATCTCGCGGATATTCATCCTATATATGTGGTCCGCGCCGAAAATCACTACGAAGTGCGGGTCCGCCTGCTCGATCAGGTTGATGTTCTGATAGATCGCATCGGCGGTACCGCGATACCAGTCCTCGCCCGGCGACCGCATCTGCGCGGGCACCGGGATAATGAAGTGCTCCTTCAGCAGACTGCTCGCCTCCCATCCCTCGCGCAGATGCTGCAAAAGGCTCTGGCTCTTGAACTGGATCAATACGTAGGTCGAATAAATACCGGAATTAATCAGATTGCTGAGCACGAAATCGACGATCCGATATCGTCCCCCGAACGGCACCGCCGGTTTGGCGCGTTCTTTGGTGAGCGGATACAGCCGGGTACCCTTTCCCCCAGCGAGCACAAAGGCCAGCACGCGAACTTGCATGAGGGTATTGTGTCAGCAGCATCCAGAGAAAGGCAACTATTCGGCGATAAAAACCGCATAATAAATCGAGTGGACCGCGACCAGATCCTCGTCCGATTGCGTGAAAGGATTCTGCGCTACGCGGCATCTATGTTAGCGAGGGATGCGGCCGAGGACGTGACGCAGGAGGTGCTCTTGGTCCTGCATGAAAAATACGCGACCGTCGATCGTATCGAGGATCTGGTCCCCTTGTCGCTTGAAATTGCCCGCTTTAAAATCTGGGGAGCCCGGCGGAAAAGTGTTCGTCGCGGTGAAAACTCGTCTGTCTCGGTCGACGACCTCCCTTTGGCCGGGTCCGCGCCCGATCCTTTGGAGCAGGCCGAACGCCGCCAGCGCCTCGAGAACCTGGAAGCCGCGCTGAAGCAGCTTGGCGACCGCTGCCGGGAGCTGTTTCGATTGAAACTGGAGGGACACTCGTTTCCGGAAATTCAAAAGCGCCTCAAAGTCGAGTCGCTCAACACCCTTTATACTTGGGATTTTCGGTGCCGCAAACAGCTCGGTGAGAAATTGAGATGACGCACGGCGACGACATCATGGACCTGCTCGGCCGCTACGCCACCGGCTCGCTCACGGAACAGGAGCGCCAGCGCCTGTTCGACGCGGCGCTCAGCGATCAGGATCTTTTTGAAGAGTTGGCCCGGGAGCAGGAGCTGAAAATGCTGCTCGATGAGCCCGGCGCCCGTGAACGTATGATCCGCGCGCTCCAGAAACCCGGCCGCACGGCAACGTGGATTCTATCGGGCGCCATCGCCGCCGCTATGAGCGTAGTGGCGATCGCGTTCCTGATGCGCAGCACTCCCAAGCCGCCGCCGCAGGTCGCGATTGCGACCACTCCGACGCTCAATCCGATCGCACCGGCCGCAGCCCCAGCGAATGAGCCCACGCCCGCTCCCAGACGTGTCGAGAAGACGAGAGTCTTCCCGCCGAAAAGCGCGGTAGACGAAGCCCGGCCGGAACCAGCCGCCGCGCCTTCCACAGAAAACGCACGGAACGCACCCGGTTCCACCGCGCCGGCTCGGGACGAAGAAAAAAAAGAAGAACCTAAGAAAAAAGACACAGACGAGGCACGGCCGGCCACCGCGGCACCGGTTGCACCGGCTCCCATCCGCGCAAGCGAAGCGTCGCGCCTGCTCGCTCCTCGGCAGCAAAACCCGGTCGGCGGCCCGAGACAGCAGCAGGTCGCGGTGCAAGCCCGAGCCGCTGGTTTCGGTGGTGCCGCCGACCAGAAAGCCACGTCCTTCGGCTTCCATTATTCGCTCGACACCAAAGGTCACCTGATCATCGTCGCGGGCGCCGACGGGTACTTGTTCGTAACGTCCAATGACGGGACAGTCTTATTCGCCCGCAAACAAATCGCAGCCGCCATCACCACCGATATCGTCGTTCCCAATGCGGTCAAAACGATCACGATCACTTTTGCCACAGACGCGGCTCCCGTACAAGCTGCGCCGGTCGAGCATGCCCCATCAAACGGAGAGGTCGAAGGAACAAGTCCCCTGGCGATCCGGCTAAGAATGAATCCATAAAACGGCTATAATTGCCAGGAATGCGCATCGCTTCGAGAGTCCTGCTGACGATCGTAATCGTCTATGCCGTGCTGATCGCCGGACTCGGAATCGTAATGAGACTGCCGCCGGATCGCTTCGGAGCGGTCATGGCCAAAGTCCCTCCTTTTGCATTCGCAGTCCTGCCGTTCGAAACATTATGGATGAACGCGCGGCAAGGTCAATTAAAAGCGGGCGATCGAGCGCCGGACTTTACTCTTCAGGTCCTCGACGGTTCCGCACAAGTAAAGCTTTCCTCCTTGCGCGGAAAACCGGTGGTGCTGGTTTTCGGGAGTTACACTTGACCGCCCTTTCGCCGGGAGGTTCCCGCGCTCAACAGTCTGTATGAACGATACAAAGATCAGGCGGAATTTTTCGTCGTCTATATCCGCGAAGCGCACCCCAGCGACGTGTGGCAAATGTCCAGCAACATTCGCGACCACGTTTTATTTGTCGATCCAAAAACGATCGAGGAGCGGACCGCCGTCGCCGAGAGCTGTGTCCGTAAACTCGGCATCAAAATTCCGGCGCTCATCGACGGACTGGGCGACGGAGTGGAAGCAGCTTACACCGGTTGGCCGGACAGGTTGTTCCTCATCGGCGGCGACGGCGTCGTAAAGTTCAAAAGCCCACCCGGGCCGTTCGGCTTTAAGCCCGCGGGGCTCGAAAAAGCACTCGAAGAAAACACGCAATTTAAGATCGATTAAGGCTTCGCCGAAGCTCTTACGCAATCGATTATGATCGTTTATTGAACTTTACCGTTCGCCAGCGATTCGATAAACCCCCGCTCAATCGGCCAATTCCCCATAACCCGCTCATTCTGCTGAGAAAACGTCCCCGACGTCAAAACGCCGCTTAAATCGTTCGGATTCGCCTTCATGTGCTCCCGGTCCAGCATTTTTCGAAGCAGATCGGTCGCAGCGGATAAGCGGCGCGTCATTAACTCTGCAATCTCGGGCGTTGCGCACACCGCTTCCAGGCGCAATTGAAAACCCTTCGGAGCGGCTCCCACAGCGAAGGTCACATCTTGCGCCTGCGATAGCGGTTCGAGAAACGCGTGTGTGCCGGCCGCCAGATTGGTATCGCTCAGCGCGTAGGAAGGCACCGAAATCCAGACCGGCTCCGTGGGCAAATGCGGAGCCTTCCGCCATTCCTGTGGGCCGATCATACTGACGCCGCGTTGGTCGGCGGAGACGGCCATCGCAAGAACCGCGGGGCGCAGTGGAACGAACGAAATAAAATAGCCGTTGCGCGAGGCGGGCATGGAGCAAAGCGACGCTTCGCATTTCCCTCCGTGGCTCTGCGCATAGGCGGCGAGCTTTTGCCAGGTGAAGTGCCCGCGCAATACGAGGTAGCTGTTGCCTTCGGAAAACGCGGCGGCGACGGCGTCGAGGTCGGTGCGATAGTCCAGGCCGGTTTGCTCGACGAAGGTCTTATATTCCGCGTCTTCCGCTGATTTAGAACCGGCGATCAGGTCCAGCACGCCGGTGCGCCGCAACCCGTCGACATCGATAAAGACATGCCAGGCGCGGGCCTGCGGCAGGCTCTGAATGAGTTGCTGATTGGTAAGCGTTCGCGACGTTCTCCACCAATAAAAACCGCCGGCGCCAAGGACTACCAGCAGCACCGCTAAGGCAATCTTTTTCACACGGCCACGGCGGATTCCGTCACGCGATCCTGCTTCCACAGCTCGATATAGGGCGCGAGGTCGGCCATCATTCTTGCGAACTGAACCGGGTCCAGCGATTGTGCGCCATCGCTCATCGCTTTTTCCGGATGGGGGTGCATTTCGACGATCAACCCGTCAGCTCCGATGGCGACGCCCGCGCGGGAAAGAGCCGGGACCAGGCTGCGCTTCCCGGTAGCGTGGCTGGGATCGAGAATCACCGGGAGATGCGTCAGCTCATTCAGAGCGGCGATGGCCGCGATATCGCAAGTGTTGCGGGTTACGGTTTCAAACGTCCGGATGCCGCGCTCGCAGAGGATCACGTTGGGATTACCGTGCGCGACGACGTACTCGGCCGACATCAGCAGTTCCTTCACGGTGGAGCTCATACCTCGCTTCAGCAGCACGGGACGACCGCATTTGCCGAGAGTTTTCAAGAGCGCGAAATTTTGCATGTTGCGCGCGCCGATCTGCAAAATATCGGCGTACTCGGCGACCAGATCGACATCCCGATCGCTCATCACCTCGGTGATGATGCCGAGCCCGGTGGCCCGGCGGGCCTTGTCGAGCAGTTTGAGTCCCTCGACTTCGAGGCCCTGGAAATCGTAGGGCGAAGTGCGGGGTTTGAAGGCTCCTCCGCGCAGGAGTTTCGCGCCGGCGCGGGCGACGATTTCGGCGGATTCCAGAATCTGGCGCTCATTCTCAACGGAGCAGGGCCCGGCCATGACCACAAACTCGCTGCCGCCGATTGTAGTGCCTCTAACCGTGATTTCGGTCTTCGAAGCCCGGAATTCGCGGCTAACGAACTTATAGGGAGCGGAAATGCGGACCGCGCGCTCGACGCACGGCATCGCCTCAATGGATTCGAGGCAGGCGGTAACGTCGCCGACACCGACCGCTCCGATAACGACGCGTTCTTCCCCTTCGATCGAGTGGACCTTGTAGCCGAATTCTTCAATCCGCGAACGGACCTGCGCGACCTCGTCTTTCGAGGCGTGCAGTTTCATCGAAATAATCATGAACTCGTAATTTTATCATGGGAAAAGGGGACAGACGAGTTTTCCCGTATGCCGCCAGATAGTATGTCGGGAAAATGCGTCTGTCCCCTTTTCCGTGACGGTATAGCTTGTGCCTGGGACCGCCGATATGTGGCGTATGCCGGAAACCGACCAGTTTTGGGACCAGAAACGCAAGTCTCCCTATCGTTGGATTGCGTCGATTATCCATTTGGGCCTGATTTATGGCGGATTCGTCTACCTGCTGCGATCCCGCCATTTCCAGGGCGCCGGTGGGATCTACCTTTTTAGCGTCGGGCTCATCGTGGTTACGACCATTCACGAACTCGGGCATGCGACGGTCGCCTGGGCTCTGGGATTCAAGTTCCATGCGCTGAATATCGGTCCGTTGACGATTGTGAGGGACCATTACGGGCATCGGCATTTTCTGTTCGACTGGAATCGGCTGCTGGGCCATGGAGGCTACGCGGCCGCGACGCCGGTTTCCGAGGAACACATCCGTTCGAACGCCATCATGATGGTGTTCGCGGGTCCGTTCGCATCGTTAAACGCGGGACTCCTCTGCTGGTTGATCTATCTGAAAGTGCCGGGAACCGCGTGGGAAGCGCACTGGGGCATTCCAGGAATCCTGGCGATCCTGTTTGTCGCCGATTTCGTGGGCAACCTGATTCCGATCGGTTATTGCGATGGCACTATGCTGCTGCATCTGATTCTCTGGACGAAGCATGGCCAGGACCTGTACGCGATTCATCTGGCGTCGAAAACGCACGACGACGCGACGCAGAGACTGGTGGAGCAGGACTTTGCGGGCGAAGTGAAGCTGCGGCAGAAGGCATTGGATCAATTGAAGGCGCGCGGAGATTCGCCGACGCTGCAACTGGGGCACAGTTACCAGGCTCTGGGGTTTGCGCAACTGAACAACTCACAAAAGCGGGAGGCGGCGGCGAATTTTCAGCAAAGCATCGAGGTGTTCCAGAAATGCTCCAACGCCGATCCGGTTTTCGAAGCGAATAGCTGGAAGGGACTGGAGAAGGTTTACCGCATCCGGCAGCTTCCGGAGGAGGCGCAGAAAGCCGCGCGCGCGGCTCTGGCGGCGTTCGAAAAATCGCGCAACGACCTGAACGATAAAATGGACCGGCCCTCGGCCGCCGGGATCGGAGGCGCGATCGCGCAGCTTCACGCCGATCTCCGCCACTACGGAGAAGGACTGCGAGAGATCGAGAAGGCGCTGGCGATGCTGCCCGATAGTCCGAAATATTTAATGAAGAGAGCGGAGCTGATGCGCCTCGAAATGCGCTGCGAAGCGGGCCTTGAAAATTTCGGGCTGGCAAAGGCAGCGACGAATCGTGCGGCCGCGATTTTGCGCTCCCCGAAAATACCGGAGACGGAGCGGACGCACGCCGCGTCGGCCATGGGCTCCCTGGCGGCTACCGCGTGGATGGCGGGGGGAGCGGACAACGCAGCGGAGCTGTTTCTGGAGGCGATCCAGGCGCTCGAAAAGAAAGGGCCGTCAAGCCGGGCGGTTCAATTGCGGATCGTGCTCGCATCAGTGCTGCGCAAAGAGTGCCGGTTCGCCGAAGCGGAAACGGCACTGCCGGAAGAGGGAGATTTCGAGCCGGAGCGGCGCAGAACATTCCTCGAAGTGCGCGGAGAGATTTACGCGGAGACTGACAGAGCGGCCCTGGCGGTCGCCGACGGACGGGAGGCCCTGAAGTTGGTCCAGCAGGAACCGGAGGAAAATCCCGTGGGTGTCGCGTCCGCCCAGGCGAAGCTGGCGGAGTTTCTACTGGCTGACGGAAAGATCGACGACGCGGCCGAGCTGGCAAGGCAAGCGTGTGACGAACTGATGCCGCGGAGACATGTTGATGCGGCCGGGGCTTTGGTCACTTTGGCGCTGATCCTGAATAACGAGTCCTCTGAGGCGTATGTCGAGGAAGCCTTGCGGCTGGTGAGGGAGTCTCCGCTGGGGCAAGCAGGGACGACGGGCAGGGCCTTGGCGGGATTGCAGCGACGCGCGGGGCGGTTGCAGCCGACGTTGGAGCCGGCTCGGAAGTAGCTCCTCGCGCTTGCCCGCATGCTTACGCATGGCGGTTCGGTTGAGCACTACGTTTGCGTATGCGCTTTAACAACCCGACGGATCGGGAGCCGCCTATGCCCGAAAGCTCGGTTCAGGGACATGCGAGTCGATTGAAAAAAACGGCGTTTTAGGCTATTCTCTATAGAGAAGGGTGCCTATGTCCTCCGCAGTCTTGCCCGACCTCCAAGTCACTGAGCAGCAATACGATGCTACTGTCCGCGAGGACATTGAACTGTTCCGGCAGCAAGCTCAATTGAACCTCAACGGCCAGCTTACCGACGACCAGTTCCGGCCATTCCGCCTCCGGCGCGGGATTTACAGCCAGCGGCAGGCTGGGGTCCAGATGATCCGTACCAAGGTGCCTGGAGGTTTGTTGACTGCCCAGCAGATGCGACAGCTGGGTCGAATTGCCGACGAATTCGGCGGCGGAAAAGGGCACCTGACGACCCGCCAGAATATGCAGTATCACTTTGTGCCGCTAGCCCAGGTGGCGGATTTGCTGCATCTGCTGGCCGATGTCCGCCTGACGACACGCGAAGCCTGCTACAACACGGTCCGCAACGTGACGGCGTGTCCCTTGGCGGGCGTCCATCCCCATGAGCCTTTTGACGTACAGCCGTACGCACGGCGGCTGGCGTTCGCATTTCTGCACAAGGAATTGACCGATAATCTGCCGCGAAAGTTCAAGGTCGCCTTCGCGGGCTGTCCCGAGGATTGCATCGCGACCGCGATTAACGATGTCGGCCTGCGGGCAGTGATTCGCGACGGGGAGCGAGGATTCCGCATGACGGTTGCCGGCGGGTTGGGTCCGCTGCCCGTGGAATCAAAGGTGCTGCACGAGTTTTTCCCGGCCGAAGATGTCGTTCGGCGCGTAGAAGCGGTAATTCGCGTGTTTAACCGCCATGGAAACCGGGCCAACAAAAACAAAGCCAGATTAAAGTTCGTTATGCGCGAGCGCGGTTTCGACTGGCTGCGCGACACAATCGAAGAAGAGTATCAGGACATCGTCCGCAACGGAGGCATCGCCATGCCGGCCGAGGTGCCCGAAAATTTCGGTGGTTTTCAGCCAGTACCACCACCGAAGGGCAATGGCGAATTACTGCCAATTTACGATTCTTCGACACCTCAATTCAACCAGTGGCGCGAGACGAATGTCCAGCCGCAGAGGCAGCCGGGATACTCAATCGTCACGGTCACGGTGCCGCAAGGGAACCTCACGGGCGACCAGATGCGCGGGCTGGCCGAACTTTCGGAGCTTTCAGGCGACGGATCGCTCCGTTTTTCCATGAATCAGAACGTGGTGCTGGCTTACGTTCCCTCCGGCGCATTAAAACGCGTTTATGGAAGGATCGTGGAATTGGGGCTTGCCGATGACGGGGCTGACGAAATCAGTGACGTCGTCACCTGTCCAGGCGCCTATAGCTGCAACCTGGGGCTGACCAAGACAATGAATCTCGGGTATGAACTGCGTGAGATGTTGAAGTCGGAAAGCGATGGCATTGTGCGAAATTTGCGTATCAACGCGAGCGGATGCCCGAATGCGTGCGGCCAACACTGGGTCGGTGATATCGGATTTTACGGAAATGCGCGCAAAATCGAGGGCAGGGAAGTACCGTACTATTTGATGCTGCTCGGCGGAACGTACCAGCAGTTCGGCGTGGCGATTCAGAGCCTTCCGGCTCGCTATGCGCCGACGGCGGTTGCACGGGTGATCGACCATTTCAAGCAGAACCGCGAAGCCGGCGAATCCTTCCGCTCTTATGTGATGCGGTTCAAGGTCGAGACATTTCGCAAGCTGACGTCGGATCTGGTGAAACCCGCACCGGACGCAGCCCCGGAGATGTATCAGGATTGGGGCGACGATGTCGCATTCTCCTTACAGCTAGGGCGCGGAGAGTGTGCGGCGTGAGGAAGAAGTAGCCAGGAGCCAGCATGGAGGTGTGGTCGCTGCTGGCTTTAGAGCGTACTTAACAAACAAAACGGCCGGTAACACCGAAGTGTCACCGGCCTTTATTCTGGCTACTGGGTACTGGGTACTGGCTGCTTTCGTTACCCTCGCTTACTTGTTTTTGCTGTCTGCGTGCGAACGGGTTCTACTACTGTTCCGGTCGCCATGGTTAGCTGCGGGATGGTGATCGAGGTATCGACAAGTCGAGCCATGTCCTGCACTGGCAGACCCTCGGCTTCGCGGGCGAAACGCAGCGATTTGCTTTCTGCGTCGAAATCGACCCGTACCCAGTCTCCTCCGCGCACCTGATCGGTGGCGATCAGGTTCGACATTGGATGAACCAACAACCGTTCTATGGCGCGCTTCAAGTGACGCGCTCCGTACTTGAGATCGGTACCTTCGGCAAGGAGGAAATCCTTGCTAGGATCCGACATCGTGAATACGAAGGCTCGGTCGGACGAGGTGTTAAAGATCCTCTGCTGGACGAGGTTCAACTCGATGTCCAGAATCTTCTTCAACTGCTCCGTGCCGAGCGGTGAGAAAGTGACGATTTTGTCGAGCCGGTTCATGAACTCCGGCGTAAATTTTCGTCGTGCGGCTTCGACGCCGCTGCGTGCAATTTTTCCGGTCATTTTGTCGTCAAACAGGCCCGTGGACGACTTAATGCGCGTGTCCGCGCTGCCGAATCCGAGCTTCGGAGCCATGATCGAACTCATCTCGGATGCGCCCAGGTTGGATGTCATGAAGATCATCGCTTTGGAAAAATCGACTTTGCGATTATCGCCTAGCGTGAGCGTCGCTTTGTCCAGGATGCCTAACAGCAGGTTCCAAAGAGCGTCCGAAGCCTTTTCGATTTCGTCGAAAAGCACGAAGCTCACCTTCATCGTTTCTGTTTGATACTGATTGAGCACTTCCTGTGACAGTAAAGGATGCGTTTCGCGATGCCCCAGATATCCGGGAGGCGAACCGATCAGCTTCGCAATCTCGTGGCTGTGCTGGAACTCCGCGCAATCGATCTTAATGACAGCGCGAGGGTTCTTCAGGAGTGTCTCCGCGGTCGCCTCGACGATCCGGGTTTTACCAGACCCGGTGGGACCTAGGAACAAGAAGTTTCCGATCGGGCGGCCTGGTGCATTCATGCCCGTCAGATGCATCTGGTAGATATTGACGATCTGCTGAATCGCCTCATCCTGACCGATAATCATCCGCCGAAGCCCCATTTCCAGGGTGCTCGCCTCCCGGCCTGTTTTAGCCGGATCTAACGGGACGTTTAGCCGTACCATTTTATCTGCCGCCTTTCTCTTCGGGAAACCACTTTCTGTCTCCCGCCACAATTTCTCAGGCAACCCAAGTGCCATTTCTTTAGATGCTCCTAAACCCGCAGCGATTCTTCGCCGCTAGTTAGCTTTTCGGCTTTGATGGCCGAACTTCCACTCGACTTATTAAGGTTCTTTCTGGCATGCGTAACAAAGTTCTTACAATTTCGGCAATGTCCTCGGAGTGAATTTTCCAATCGGTACCCAAATTGGGACCGTGTCCCGAGAAATCCGTTGCGACACTGCCGGGCATGATGTAACTCACTCGCACGTTATCGTTCCTCTTATCCAGCATCATGGCTTCGGAAAAGCCGTTGAGGCCAAATTTCGAAGCGTTATATGCGGCGCCCCCGGCAAAAGCGTTCTTGCCTGCAAGACTACTAATGTTTACGATGTAGCCACCACCCCGGATTTGAAATCGGGGAAACGCTTCACGGCAGCAGTAAAACACACCTGAGAGATTTGTCTCCAACGTACGCTGCCAATCCTCTACGGAAAAATCCGAGACCGACCTGAATACCCCCACACCGGCGTTATTTACCAGGACATCTAACCCACCAAAGTGGGTATCGATGAAGTGGAACAAGCCGGCAATATCTTCATGATTTCTAACATCGGCTGCTTTGCCTGCGACTTTACCGCCGGTCTCGGCATGTAGCTCTGCAACCGCCAGGTCTACTGAGGCTTGCTCACGTCCGCAGATCGCAACTTGGGCTCCTTCTTCGAGCATCATTTTTGCAATGGCGCGTCCGATTCCGCGAGTTGCGCCGGTGACAAGGCAAATTTTATTGGTCATGTTTTCTAAGATACTTCCCGAGCGAATGCTAGAGTTGATCTGGAGTGGCTCTAGTAAACAAAGTCTATTGGGGAATTGCGGCGATTGAAGCCTTGTTCTTTGTGATCGCGTTCTTCGTCACGGCCAATCAAGGCGGGCAAGATCCGAATGGCGGGAAGAGCATGGCTCTCGTTTTTCAGATCGGCGCGCCGTTCCTGGTACTGTGCATCGTTTCGTTTGTCTATTGGAAGACGGACTCCTCCGTCCTGCATGTAGTTTTATTAATTGCTGTGACACTTCCGGTGGTCCTACTGGCCGGACAGTGGATTCGCGGTCCGCTGATGGATCGCGATATCGCTGTGGGCGGTTACATATTT
This sequence comes from Bryobacteraceae bacterium, assembly GCA_035485055.1. Classification (GTDB taxonomy): domain Bacteria; phylum Acidobacteriota; class Terriglobia; order Bryobacterales; family Bryobacteraceae; genus Palsa-187. The sequence continues at coordinate 56,782 of DATHOJ010000027.1, read as the reverse complement.
GACGAACGCCAGATGAAGTCGTTTGTCCGGGCGATCGCCGAGCGAAACGTTCAGAGAGTTCGGGAACTCGCACCGCGCATCGATGTTAACAGCGTCGGGCAAAACGGAGCGACGCCGTTGAAGTTTGCGATCGAGAAACTGGAAACCGCAGGTGATTCGCCGGATGCAAAGGCGCAGCGCCTCGATATGGTTCGCCTGCTGCTATCGCTGGGTGCGAAGCCGGATAGCGCGCTGAAGGATGCCTGCGCATCGAACAACAGCGAGATTATTGGCGTGCTGCTTGAAGGAGGAGTGAATCCGAACGCCAAAGACGAAGAAGGTACGCCCGCGTTCTTCTTCTGCGCAGGAGATGCCGCTGCTGTGGAGAAGTTGCGGCTGCTCGCTGCTAAAGGCGCCGATTTCAATGCACTGGACGCTAAAGGCGAGGGAGCTCTGATCCGCGCGGCGACCTTCTCGCAGTGGGAGAAGATGTTGTTCTTTGTCGACCACGAAGTGAGAGACACGGCTAAGGTCAACGGAAAAAACGCGGCGGCGAGGGTGGCTCAGGCGATAGAGGACGACAAGCAGAACAGCCGGGAAACTTCGCCCGCCCTTCAGCAATTGGCAGCGAAGCTCGTTCCGTAACCTTTACAATCGTAATAGATAGAGTAATGCAAGAAACCAGCATCTTCTGGCTCCGCGCCGCGGCCTGCCTGTACGCGATCGGTTTGCTGCATTCGATGCTGGCGATCATCCGGCGGAATCAGTCGGTCTATCCGGTAGCGATCGAAATGTTTCGCGTCGGAGTGGTTTTGCACGGGGTCGCGCTGGTCGAGCTCGCGATGTCCAATGGCCGTCTTCCGCTCGACAATTTCTACGGGACGCTGAACTTCTGCGCGTTTCTTGTCGCGCTGGTGTTTCTGTTCGTCGAATCGCGTTTTCATTTCCATGGGACGGCGATTGCGATGTTCCCGCTGGTCTTCCTGATGACGCTGGTCGCCGCGCTGGAGCGTCCGGTCGCGACGTGGCCGAACGTCGGGGTGCGCGACGCGTGGTTGATGGTGCACATTATCCTGGTCCTCGCCGGATACGCCGCGTTGTTGCTGACCGCGACCGCTAGCCTTTTCTACCTGGTTCAGGAGCGACGCCTCAAGAACAAGCAATCGAGCTCATGGCTCGAAAAACTACCACCGCTGGCCACGCTCGACAATATGATCAGCACCTCCATGAACCTGGGGTTCGTGCTGCTCACACTGGGCGTGATTTTCGCGGTCACCTGGGCGTCCACTGAGTCGGGCACGCGCTGGCTGGCCGATCCAAAAATTCTTTTGTCGTTTTTCACCTGGGCGCTCTGCCTGCTCATGATCGTGCTGCGCGCCTCGGCCGGTTGGCGCGGAAGGAAAGCTGCCTTGATGGCGCTCACAGTCCTTGGATGTTCCGCTCTCACCTGGGCGGCGCACATCGGATTGAGGCCGACGCTGGTCCCATGAAACTCCTGCTCACCGGTCTGAATCATCGTACCGCCCCGGTGGAAGTGCGGGAGCGGATCGCCTTCGAAGAACACTCTCTGCCCGCCGCGCTCGCGTCGCTTCGAAAATGTCCTGGCTTGATCGAGGGCATGATTCTATCGACCTGCAATCGTGTCGAAATCGCCGCCACGCTCGACGACGAAACAGATGCGGGAGGCGCCGTCGAGTCCTTCCTGGCCGAATCCCGATCGGTCGAACGGGCCTGGGTGGTTCCGTATCTCTATCGCTACGACGGCTCCGACGCGATCCGCCATTTGTTCCGTGTGGCTTCGAGTCTCGATTCGATGGTGGTGGGCGAGCCGCAGATTCTCGGCCAACTGAAAAGCGCGTACGCCGTGGCCAAGGAACACGGCGCGCTCAGCGGATTCCTGGAACTGGTCATGACCCGCGCGTTCAACGTCGCCAAGCGCGTGCGATCCGAAACCGACATTGGCGAAAGCGCCGTCTCGATCAGCTACGCCGCAGTCGAGCTGGCGCGCGACATTTTCGGATCGCTCGAAGGAAAACGCGTCCTGGTCATCGGAGCGGGGAAGATGGCCGAATCCGCTCTGCGTCATTTGAGGCGTGCCGGTGTGTCGGAAATACTCATCGCGAACCGCACCCGGGACCGTGCCGAAGCCCTGGCACTAGAATTCCACGGGCGCGTCATCGACTATGCCAAGATGCTGGATGCTCTGCCGGATGTCGATATCCTGCTGGCCTCGAGCGGCGCGACGCACTACATTATTACGCGCGACCAGATGCGCGCCGTGATCAGCCGCCGCAAGAACCGTCCAATGTTTCTCATAGACATCGCCGTGCCGCGCAACATCGAGCCGGACGTCAACAAGCTGGATAACGTATTTCTCTACGACATCGACGATCTGGATAAAACCGTTCAATCGAACATTGAAGGCCGCAACGCGACCGCCGTCGAAGCCGAGGAGATTATTCGCGAAGAAGTCGAGCGCATGATGCAGCGCCTCAAAACCCGCGAGGTCGCGCCGACCATTGTGAGCCTTCAGGAGCAGCTCGAAAGCGTACGCACGAATGAGATCGCCAGAATGCGGACCCGCCTTGGCGCGATGACTCCGCAGCAGGAGGAAGCGATTGAGGCCATCACGCGCGGCATCGTCAATAAAATCGCTCACGGCCCTATCACGGAGCTTCGCCGCACCGCATCCGACCCCGACGGCGCCCATCTCTCCGATCTGATTCGCAAGCTCTTCCGTCTGGAGCATAAATGATCGTCATCGGAAGCCGCGGTTCCCAGCTCGCACTCTGGCAGGCGCGCCACATCGCAGCGAAATTGAATGTCGAGACGCGTATCGAGATCATCAAAACCACCGGCGACAAAATTCAAGACGTTCCGCTCTCAGAAGTCGGCGGCAAGGGCCTGTTCACGAAGGAAATCGAGGAAGCTTTGCTCGACGGCCGCATTGACCTGGCGGTTCACAGTTTGAAAGACATGCCCTCAGAACTTCCCGCAGGTCTGATTCTATCGGCCATTCCGGAACGGGAGGACGCGCGCGACGCGCTCCTCGGCGCTCCTTTAAAGGATGGCGCTCGCGTCGGCACCAGCTCTCTGCGCCGCTCCGTACAGCTCAAAGCCCTGCATCGAAACATTTCGATAGAAACGCTGCGCGGCAATATCGACACGCGCATTCGCAAGCTCGACGAAGGACAATACGACACGATCGTTCTCGCCGCCGCCGGCCTGCGCCGCCTGGGCTGGGCCGATCGCATCTCGGAGCTTATTCCGGTGGACGTCATGATTCCCGCCGTCGGCCAGGGTGCGCTCGCCGTCGAGACCCGCGACGATAGCGGCGAAGCGCATCGCATCGCTCCCATGCTCAATCACGAAATATCGCGCATCGCCGTCACCGCCGAACGAGCGTTCCTCGCCGTTTTCGGAGGAGGCTGCCAGGTCCCCATCGGCGCGCACGCGACGATTAGTGGATCAGAGATTCTCCTGCGCGCTTTCGTCTCCGAGCCCGACGGCTCGAACGCCAGGCGGGGCGCATTGACGGGAACAGATCCCCAAGCGGTGGGCCGGGAACTCGCGCGACAACTCACAGGCTGAAGCCCGTGCCACCATTCGAAGAGATAGCTCCCTGTAGTCGCGGCTCGGATTGAATTTTTCATCTGATGCGCCGCCGATTCCGAGCCGCGACCACAGGAAGCGATCTGCCCGGCCTTTTTCAGCAACCCTATAACCCCTGGGCGTCAGCCAGGGGACAAGACACGCACTTCTCAGCACTCTCTGAAGCCTGTCAGGTGGCACAGACTTAAGTCTGTGTTTCACGACACACTAAACTAAACACAGTGACCTACCTTATCGGCGCCGGCCCGGGCGACCCCTCGCTTATCACCGTGAAAGGCCAAAAAATCCTCGCTCGCGCCGACGTCATCCTTTACGATCACCTCGCCAGCGAACGCCTGCTCGACCTCGCGCCGCCTCATGCCGAAAAAATCTATGTTGGAAAAAAGCGAGCCAAACACGAACTCACGCAGGAAGAAATCTCCGCCATGCTCGTCGACCGGGCCCGGCGCGGCCTGGTCGTCGTACGCCTGAAAGGTGGCGATCCGTTCATCTTCGCCCGCGGAGGCGAGGAGATGGAAGCCCTCGCCTCCGCCGGCCTGCCCTTCGAAATCGTTCCCGGAGTCACCACGCCGCTCGGCATCGCCGCGTACACCGGCGTTCCCCTTACGCATCGAGAACACAGTTCGGCCGTGACGTTCGTGACTGGCCATAACGTCGAATCCATCGATTGGAGCAAGATCGGCGCTTCCGAAACCATCGTCCTCTTCATGGGACTGGTAAATTTCCCCGCCATCGCGCGCGCGCTGGTCGACAAAGGCCGCTCGTCCGACACCCCCGCGATGGCCGTTCGATGGGCTACGCGGCCGGATCAGGAAACGATCGTCGGAACTCTGAAGACGCTTCCCCAACTCCTTAACGACGCCGCAATGAAGCCGCCTGCCACCATCGTGATCGGCCAAGTGGTCGCGCTGCGCGACAAATTCAACTGGTATGAGCGTCTGCCCCTGTTCGGCCAGCGCATCGTCGTCACCCGCGACCGCGGTCAGGCGAGCGATCTGGCAGAGCCTCTGGAGTCGTTAGGCGCCGAAGCTTTGCTTCTTCCCGTAATCGAGATTCGCGAGCCTTCCGATCCCATGCCGCTGGACGACGCGATCGGGCATCTCGACTCCTACGACTGGCTCATCTTCACCAGCGCCAACGGCGTGCGCCATTTTGTCTCCAGACTGGACAAATCGTCGTTCGATCTGCGATCGCTCAAAGCCCGCATCTGCGCGATCGGCCCAGCGACCAAAGCAGCCGTAGAAGCCCTGCATTTAAAAGTGGATCTCATGCCACAGGAGTACGTGGCGGAGAGCCTGGTCGAAGCGTTCGCGAATAAGAATCTGCAAGCGAGCAGAATCCTGCTTCCGAGAGCCGCAGTGGCCCGCGATCTGGTTCCCAGCGAACTCTCACGCCGCGGAGCAATCGTGGAAGTCGTCGAGGCATATCAAACCGTCGCTCCCGCCGACCTTGCGCAGAAAGCGCACGCCATCCTGGAACGCAAGCCGCACTGGATCACGTTCACCAGCTCATCGACAGTAACGAATTTCATCGCGGCCGCCGGCAGGGAAGCGCTCAACCAGATAAAAGTCGCCTCCATCGGCCCCATCACCTCGGCGACTCTGCGCGCCCATGGAATCGAGCCGACAGTACAAGCACAGCCTCACAGCATCGGCGGGTTGGTAGAAGCGATCACGAACCTTCAGGTGGTGCAGACGCCCTCGTCCGGATCTCTTATTTCGCCACCGGACTGAACGTCTCGCGCGCGATGCGCAAGCGATAAGCTTCCACGCGAGCATGCTGTTCCCATGCACGCGCCGCAAGCTGGATGTAGTTTTCGCCGGCCACGCGATCATCCGATTCGGCGATCACCAGCAATGCTTCCCAGAGCGAAAGCTTCCCGAGGATTCCCAGCGCCAGCGTCTCCAGCGCCTCAAATGTGCCGAGCCCGTGTGGATCGCCGTGCGAAAGCTTCATCCGGCTCGCTTTTTCCGCCAGCCACGCGGAAGCCTGTTTCAAGTCGGTATGACTTTCGCCCACGCGATCGATTATTGTCTGAAGAGTATCCCGGTCCTGGGTCACGTCCACAAGAATATCTTTCGCGAGATTGGCAAGGTCCCGATCCCCGTCCTGGTCGCGCATCGCTTCCAGAAGGTTGATCGCAAAATTCGATCCGGCTCTATGATCGTGCAGATAAATCGCGAGACGGTCGCTCATTCACTCCGTAGAATCCCCGACGCTTCGAAACGTTTCGCGGAACGCGGCAGCCATCAGATTCCGGGCATAGGATTCGGGCAAGCCCTTTTTAATCAGGTTGTCCAAAACCACGTCCGGCGTCTGCCCGGAGGCGAACGACGTAACCGCTTCTCGATAAACCGAAGGTAATGCAACGCTGGGAGTCATCGTAAAGCAGGCTCCTTTTGTCCCTGCTAAAAAGTAAGGGCGTCACCCCGCACCTCACATTAGTACTTATGACGTGAAAGGTCCAGTCGTTTCATTTTCAATGAAATCAATCAGCTAGAGGCAATCACTTTGGATGCCCCATAGTAGTGAAAACCTCCCCCGCCTTGTGGGGCGGCCAATTTTGGCGGCAGCCGCCTCTCCAGGCGCCTTATTGCTTCGTTAACTCAACGTGGCGCAGCCAGCACAGCATCGACGACCTTACGCACAGCCTCATCAAAGTCGCGCTCACCTTTTAGCCAGGGCTTCCACTCTCTTTCGAAGATGTGCGGATAGCCCGGCCAAGACCGTTCCCAAAGACCTTGCGACGTGGCGTAGGGAACGTGATCGGGGGCATCCTTTGCGACCGCCTCCGCAACAATCTCACCAGTCGTATAAAACAACAGGGCATGCCAAAGATCCCGCTGAGGTAGCAGCTTTCCTTCTTTGCGCGCATCATCCGAAATCGTCTTCTGGAGCTTCGCCGTTAATCCGTGTGAGGCTTCGTGGAAGAGAATCTCCAAGCCGTCAAGACCGGCGTTGCGGGGGTCGCCGCTCGATACTACAGTTCGAGTCGGCCATAGAGTGGTATATGCTGTGACTCGACTTCCGTACCACGCCACGTCGACACGAATCGGAGCCGCGGGCCAGGCGGTTGCGTATGCCGCAGCGAGGCGGGGGATGATGGTGGTCCCGTATTTCTCGATGAGCGGAATCTCCGACGCGATCCACGCCTCGTTGGCCTTCGAATGTTCCGGCCACCATTGCCTGCGGTAGACTAGCGCGGCCCGTTCCAAAGCCCTGCGCAAGTCGGCGTCCAGTCCCACGCCGGCAAGTGTCGTGTCGCTGTCGTGGTCCTCAATTGAGTTCTTGATCGCTTCCATCTCACGGCTCAGGCGGTCCTTCCCCGCAAATCGCACCTGGTAGAAATGAACAGCCTCGGTCCAAGTTGTTTTCTCGGCCGCCGGGAGCGAATTGCCTTCAGTAGTCTCAATGCTCTGCTGCAACAGAAAATGATGCAAATTCGTCCAGAAGCCATTGTGAACATCGAAAGGTAGTGCGAGCAGGAGCATCCCTGCTAGAGATTTCGTGGCCATGCCTCCTAGACGCCCGCAGGGGACGGGAGTTTGGTGTGGGGCCGCCAAAGCTCCCTTCAGGCGGCTGCGTACACTCGCCGACCACTTAAATAAGTCTCGAGCACCTCAATCCCCCCATTCACCAACCGGAACTTCACCACATCCGCGCGCGACCCTGGTTGCAATCCTCGAAGTCTCCCACCGACTCGACCGGCCCGGGCTGCGTTCGTCGTCGCCATTGTGATCGCTTCCGCCAGCGTCAGCCCGGCGATCTTCATCAGATTCTCGACGCCCCTGTCCATCCGCAGACTCGAGCCCGCAAGCCGCGTCCCGCCGAGCATCCTGACGCTTTGATCCTCGTGCAACTCCACTTCAACTTCACCCAGCATATAGCGACCCGGAGGGCACATCGCCGGCATCACCGCATCGGTAATCAGCACGCTCCGCTCGACCCCCTTCGCCCTCAAAGCGACCTTCAAAAAAGCCTTTCCGATGTGAATCCCATCGACGATCATGCTTGCGTTTAGCCGGTCTTCCGCGAGTTGATCCCAGATATAATTCGGATGCCGCGACATCACCGCGTGCGCGCCGTTGCCGATGTGCGTTGAAAGCGTCGCGCCCGCGCTCACCGCATCCTGAATCTGCTCGGCCGTCGCCTTGGTGTGCCCGATGCTCGCCACCACGCCGTCCCGCGCCAGCGCGTCGATATATCGCGGAGCCTCCGGCCATTCCGGCGACAAAGTCACCAGCCGGACGTTCCCATTCGCGGCTTCCTGCCAGCGCCTGTACTCCTTAATATCGGGCGGCCGAACCCAGCGCTGCGGATGCGCGCCGCGCGGACCATCGTCCGGCGAAATGTGCGGACCCTCGACATGAAACGCCTCCATCGCCGGACCTTCGGCAAGCGATTCCTTTGCATCGGTAAGGTTCCGCAGTGCTCCGAGCATCTTCTCCGGATCGCCGGTAATCACGGTCGGAAAACAACGGGTCACGCCGGTCGAGAACATCGTCCGCAGCGATCGTGCGATCTCTTCGTGAGGCGCATCAGGTGCGTTGTAATCGACCCCGGCGAACCCATTGACCTGTATGTCAATGAATCCAGGGGAGATGTACTCGTCGTCCGGCACGCTTGCAAAAGCTGGATCCAGGTGCTGGATTACCTCGTCGAACTCAATCGTGATCGGGTCGCCCGAAATCGCGTCCCGTCCGCTACATTTAAGGGGTGTCATGATTTATGCACAGCATACCCACAATCAGGTGCCTGTAAGTCTCCGAAAGCAAGCGGGAAACAACTGAGGAAATCCACAAGTTCGCGCTTCCCACGCCCCCGGAATCCTGGTACAAACGTTCTAGATTTCTGCGCGGGATCGGGCTTGTGTGTCAGTCTCGGGGGAGGTGGCCGTAGGTCAGGTCCCTGCGCGGAGTCGATTGAAAGCAAACCCTCCGACCAGGATGCGTTGGGCGCCCCTTCCTATCAGGATTGCTGGCGCCCTGCGCTTCGACTTTACCTGACGGCTACCGGCACCGGCGTTAACCACTGATACCGGTCGGCAATTTTCCCTTCGACGATCCCGAAAAATTCCTTCTGAATCTTTTCCGTGATCGGACCGCGTTTCCCTTTACCGACCTTGATCCGGTCCACGGAACGGATCGGCGTAATCTCGACCGCAGTGCCGGAGAAAAAGATCTCGTCGGCGATGTACAGCATCTCACGGGGGATCAATCCTTCGACAATCTCCACACCCAGCGACTTCGCGATCGTCACGACCGTATCGCGCGTAATGCCCGGCAGCACGCTCGCGCCGAGAGGAGGGGTCAGCATCTTGCCGTCGCGAATCAGGAAAACATTTTCGCCCGATCCTTCGCTCACATAACCTGCCGAATCAAGCGCGATGCCTTCGCTATATCCGTTGGCCTCGGCTTCCATGCGGATCAACTGCGAGTTCATATAATGACCGCCCGCTTTGGCCAGCGCCGGCAGAGTATTCGGAGCCATGCGCGCCCAGCTCGATACACACACATCGACGCCATTTTCGATCGCTTCCTCGCCCAGATACTTGCCCCATTCCCACGCGGCAATGTATGTCTCGATGGGATTATCCTTGGTGGGCATCACGCTGATATTTCCGTAACCGCGAATCACCAGAGGCCGCAGGTAGCAGCTATCGAGCTTGTTCACGCTCACCACCTCGAGCATCGCGGCCGAAAGCTGCTCAGCGGAGTAGGGAATTTCGACGCGGTAAATCTTGGCCGAATCCTGCAAGCGGCGGACATGCTCTTTCAGGCGGAAAATCGCCGGGCCGGACTCGGTCGCGTAACAACGAATGCCTTCGAACCAGGAACTGCCGTAGCTGGTTACATGCGACAGCACATGGATCTTCGCATCGTTCCAGGCGATCAGCCGGCCATTATGCCAGATCTTGTCGGTAGGTGTGATCATGCTAAATTATAACCTTGATTTTCGATTCGATTCTGTTCGACTTCGATGGCGTCCTGGCCGATACCGAACCCATCCATTACCAGTGCTGGCTGGAGATTCTGGCCCCCTTCGGTCTCCAGCCGACGTGGGACTACTATCAGCGCGAGTGCATCGGCATTTCCGACCGTTTAATGGTGGAACGCATCTCTACGCCAGCCTTATTTGACCTTATTTGGCCAAAATACCCGGAGAAGCAAGCCTTATTTCGCCATAAATTGACGTTAAAATCGCCTTTTCTGACTGAAACGACGTCGATGATTTCCGGTCTTTCACAAAATTACAAATTGGCCGTCGTCTCCTCCAGCGGACGCACCGAAATCGAGCCGCCCCTCGTTCGAGCCGGGGTTCGAGATCATTTTCAAGCCCTGGTTTGTGGCAGAGAGGCAGGGAACTTGAAGCCCTCACCGGACCCGTATCTTCATGCGGCACAGCTACTTGGAGCGACTAGGCCGCTCGTGGTCGAGGACTCCGACGCCGGAGAAGCCTCCGGCCGCGCCGCAGGCTTCGAAGTCCTGCGTGTGGCGTCCGCCGAATCCGTTCCGTCCGAACTGCGCCGAATGCTTAATGTTTTGTGAATTCCGGGCGATAAAGTAAGGATGAATTGTTTATACGCCTTCGCCGGAATGGCCGTCGCGTTCATGATGATCTCAGCAATCCGGCTTCGTTTATTTTCTGGCTTTTCTGCGAAAACACTCGGATGCATGATCGTTGACAATACCGACCGCCTGCATCCACGCATAGACAATGACCGGTCCGACGAATTTGAAGCCGCGCTTCTTCAAAGCTTTTGATATTTCCTCCGAAAGGGGACTTTTCGTAAGGACCTCGCCGCGATTGTGGATTGGCTTTCCGCCGGCCATATTCCACACGAACGCGGAGAAATCTTCTCCCGCTTTCTGCATCGCGAGGTAAGCGCGGGCGCCACCGATGGTCGCCTCGATCTTGGCTCGGGAGCGGACGATGCCCGCATCCTCCAACAGACGGGCGACGTCGGCCTCGCCGAAGCGGGCAACCTTCTTGGGGTCGAAGTTCTTGAATGCCTTGCGGAAGGCGTCGCGTTTCCGCAAGATGATCGACCAGGAGAGGCCGGCTTGAAAACCGTCGAGCATAAGCTTCTCCCACAGCGCCCGGCTATCGTACTCAGGGACTCCCCACTCGGTGTCGTGATAGTCCCGCATTAGGGGATCGCTATCCGCCCAGGAACAACGGTGTACCTTTTTCATTGACTCTGACATTCTCCCAAATACCACGGGCCCGCGGGAGTTGTAGCTTCCGATAACGTATAGCCTGGTAACCTTTTCCGAGGCTCCTCATCGATGAGCGCGGCGCCGGCTTACTCGTCCCAGCAGGTGCATATTCCCGGTGGGTGGTTTCATTGCCCTAACGCCATTGTCGACAACGTCGCCAAGCTGACGCCGGCCGAGGCTTTCCTCGCGCTGGTCGCTTTCCAGAACGGGAAGAACGGCGAGGCGGCTCCCGTCGATGACGAAATTTGGGTCCGGAAGACGGGAATGACCGCGCAGTCCAGGCGCAACGCCGAGAAGGGGCTGATCCAGCATCGGCTGCTGGATAAGAGCGGGCGGCGGTACGACGTACGCGGGTTTATAGGCTGGGCTCGGCATGCGAATCCGAGCGAGAAGCGGACGGTGGGGCGGGGTCCATCGAAGCCGGTCGCGCCTCCGAAACTGCATCCGGAGTGCGAATCAGGGTGTGCGTTGACCGAAAATCGCGCCTCTTTAGTTTCAATAGGTTCCGAGGAAAAAACAAAACCGGTTTTGCCGTCGGTGCAAGACGACGTGCAACGCGGGGCTGCTACTGCGGAAACCCCTGTCATTGGCGCAGCCCCCTCCGGCCCCGTCGTTGACAGTGCAGACAGCCCCACGCCGCACGTGGAACCCGAAGTGAAGTGGGCGAAGACGCTGGCTGCGATGCGGTCGGGGTTCACGACTGCCGGCGTCGACTTGCTAATGCGGCTGCTGACGCTGTTGTGGTCGCTCGCGGACTTCAAGGGCGTTTCCGATTACGTGCTGGCCTCGGCGGTCACCAGGTCGTACGCGGAGAATCGGCGGCGCATGGAGAGCCCGGTGCTGCTGTTGAAGCTGGTGCCGGCGGTGCTGGCGACGTGGAGGGCCGAGGGAAAGCGGCTGGACACGAGCGGGCCGGAGGACTCGCCTGGGATTGCGCGGGGGGCCGCGTACCCGGTTGAGCCCGAGGACTCGCCGAACCCTAGCGCGTGGATGCTGATCCGGCGGCTGCTGAAGAGTCGCATTCCGGAGCAGGACTACAGGAACTGGGTGGCGCGGGCGGAGTTCGGGCGGTTCGATGCCGGCGGCGATCTTCTCGTTTGGCTTCCGGATGCGGTCAGCGTCGAATGGTTCGAGCAGGAGTATCGCGGCCTGGTCAGCGAGATTGCGAGGCAGATCGACGTGGGAGTGAAGCGGGTGATCTTCCGCATGCCGCGCGAGGAGGACCTGGCGTCATGAACATCAGACCGCTGGGGGATCGGGTGCTGATCAAGCGCGTGCCGGAGCAGGAGGAGACGGCCGGCGGGCTGCTGATTCCCGAGAACGCCCGGGAGAAGGGGCAGTACTTCGAAGTGGTCGCGGTGGGCCGTGGCCGGATTTACCCGGTCGGGCTGACGAGGAGCCAGATCGCGGGGGCGGTGAGCTTCCTATCGATGCAGGACATCGGCTCCGCGGTGGATGCGCTGGAGAAATGCGGGATCGCGTTCGGACAGCGCGTCCCGGTGAGTGTGGTGGTGGGCGATGTGGTGCTGATGGGTCGCTATGCGGGTACCGATCTGAAGATCGACGGCGTGGACTATTCGATGGTGCGCGACGAGGAGATTATGGCGGTGGTGCCGAGGACGGTGGCGGCGTGAAGAGAGCAGTAGCCAGTCCGGAACGGACGCAAACAGCGCGTAGCCAGCAGCCAGTAGCCAGAACGGATCTGGTCGAGGCGATTGACCGGAAGCTCGAAGAGCTGCGGGTGTTGCGGGAGTTCGTCACTCGAGGGCAGGCGGCGCAGGCTGCTTGCGACACGATCATCAAACGCGAGGAGCGGAAGATTCGGAGGGCGCGTGCTGGGTCCTGAGGCAGAGTGCCGGTTAGTCGGTGCTGGTCCGCTGGTGGAGTGCGTGGTGCATTCGAACGAGGCGGCTCGGACGGGATATTCGGTGTGCTTCCACGTGGCGCTAGGAGCGGACATCGCGGTCCATCGGGCGCCGTCGGCGGACGAGCTCGGTGTGGTGTTGTGCAGGCAGTGCGCTTGCGATGAAGGGACCGACGATCCGTACCGGCTGGCTCGGGTGCTGATGTCGATGGGCGTGTTTTGCGCGAAGTGCGTGGAGTATCACCTGGGGGCTCGGCTGCGGCGCGCGGCGCTGGCGGAGTGGCCGGGATTGGCGGTGCAGTGATGGAAGACAAACTCATCACGGAACTGAAAGCCGGCGATCGCGTGGTGCTCACTTGTGAGAAGGCTCGAAATCCTGGGTCGAGGCCGGCGAAGTTCGACGGGCTGATCGGTGAGCTTGCGTTCTTTCTGGTGCAGTCGCATGGGCCATTCGAAATGCACATGGTGCTCAAGGTGCAGGCGGACGGGACGCTGCTGGATGACGAAAGTCGCACGATTACGCTGCGGCGAGACGAGCATCGGGAGGCCCATGGCTGAGCTTACCTACGTGATCGGGCGAACGGGGTGCGATGCGTGGATTTACTGCCGGCGGTGCGGGCGCCGGAGCTTCAATCGGAACGACATCGCGGCTCGTTACTGCGGATACTGTCACGAGTTTCACGTGACGCCTATCGATGAGGCGGCGGAGAGACAGGCGAGGGTCGATAGTCTCGCACCTCGGGAGCCGGCGTCATGATGCGGCGCGAGGGCGGGCGGGTAGTGATCGACATTTCGGAAGAGGAGTACACGCTGCTTCTCTTGAAATTGGGGTACGCCACTGGGCGAGCGACGGACATGGCGGATCGAAACGCATGCCTTCGTCTCGCCAACGCAATCAACGAGGGCAACCCGCAGTGGACGCCCTACGAGGTGCTGGAAAACTAGCATGCCGATTCCTGCTGAGCTGCGTCGTCAGTTCTACGGGCCGAAGTGGCGCAAGGAGGTCCGGCCGCGGATTCTCGAGCGGGCCGGCCACAAGTGCGAAAAGTGTTTTGCGCCGAACTACACGCAGGTGAAGCGCTACGGCGGGAACTGGCTGCAGATCAAGGTCAAATTCGGGGAGAAGCCGGAGCGGTTGTGGTGGGCGGATAACGGGTGGCGCGCTAATCCACCAAGGAAGGGCGTCGACAAGATTCGCACGGTCACGATTGTGCTGCAGGTGATCCATCTGAACCACACTCCCGGGGACGATCGGGATGAGAACCTGCGGGCGTTTTGCCAGTGGTGCCATCTCAACTACGACCAGGTGCAGCACAAAGAAACGCGGACCACGCGCAAGGATGCGGAGCGTCCGCTGTTGCAGGTGGCGATGTGACGCTCGATCAATTGGTGAGGGCGTCTGAACTGATTGCGGACATCTGGAGGCGCACGCTTCCAGATGGGCGCGAGGCGACGGTGGAGTTGAATTTGTTCAATGCCCGGATCGTGGTGGGCGATGGATGGTTCAGTGTCGACGACGGGTGGTGATATCGGAATTTTCGCGCGGCGGTCGCCGCGTTCGAGAGTTGGGACGGCGTAGGGGAGCCCGCGGGATGGTTTCGGAATCCGTACACCGGAAGGCGGCGGATTCCGATTCTATGCGGGCACGGGAGCGTGGTGGGTCAGTTCGAGTACGTGCATTGGTAGGAGGTTTTTCACCCATGGCGGAAGCGAAGATTTTGAGCGACGGGGACATGTTTGCTACCGGCGCGCGCTGTCCGGCTTGCAGCGAACAGCGTACGCATACGGAAGAGGAGCTGCGGTTTCATCCGTTCGCGAGGCACGGGAAAGGGGCTGACGGGAAGTGGACGCATCCGGAGCTGGAGCGGCAGGCCGCTGAAAGAGAGGCTGCCAAGTGAGCGGCGGAGCGGTGCGGGCGACCGATGGAACCTTGGCGATTCCCGTTATCGGGTCTGCGACCGAGCGGACGAATGTTCTCGAGGACGAGGCGAAGCTGTGCTACTCGATTTATCAGCATCGCGTCGGCTGGGGAACGGCGTGGGAGCATCTGCTCGAGCATGAGCGGGTCGCGTGGCGGGAAGTGGTCCAGTTCCTGAAGGACGAACCGGAGTGCGGGTGCGGGATGGCTCTGATGTGCGTCGACTGCGATCGCGCGGAGCTGCGGGGGCTGCTGGCGGAGCTGCCGCTGGGTGAGGACGAGCCGGTGAGCCAGGCGCGGCGCTGCCGGCATTGCGGGTGCACCGACGATGAGCCTTGCGAGGGTGGCTGCGGGTGGGCGGCGGAGGACCTGTGCACGTCGTGCGTGGACAAGGTGCCGGTGCTGTGCTCCGTGGGCGAGATGAACGCGTACATCGCGCAGCTTAAGGCGGTGGCACCGTGAATCCACCAACTGCGGGCGAGGTTCACGAGGCCTGGAAAGGGATCGACGCGGACGGGCCGGGAGCTCGGAACACACTGCACCTGGCGGCGCTGGCGATCACCGATCCGGTGCTGCGCCAGGTGCTGCGGAACATGAGGGAGTCGTACCTCGCGAAGTTCGATCCCAACCTCGAGCGCTTCGCTGAGGCGATGCTGACGGGCGCGCTGATCTATGGCCTGAATCTCGGGATCCGGATCGGCGAGGCGCGCGTAAAAAGCGGGGCTGCATCATGAGCCAGTCGCGCATTAAGATCGGGCCGAGTCGGCAGTTTCCTCGCGGGCATCTGAATCCGGACGACGAGGGAGAACTCACGTTTGGGATCGCTGCCGATGCGAAGAAGCGGGTGGTGGTGGTGAACTTCGGGTCTCCGGTTCATTGGCTCGCGTTGCCGGTGGCGGAGGCTCGGCGGATGGCGCTGGTGCTGAACGCGAAGGCGGATGAGATCGAGGGGTCGACGATCGATCCGGAGCTGCCGTCATGAGTTGCCCTTTCTATGGGAAGTACGCGGGGATGACGACGACGGCGATCGTCGAGCAGTTGGGAAACCAGTGCGCGATTATCGTGCGGTCTTACTCGCCGTGCGTGATGGAGACTTCGCTGGGGGTCGAGCCGGACGCGTCGAAATGCGAGCTGTTGAACGCGGCGGGGCTGCTGCGGGAAGTTTACGCCACGTATGCGCGGAGAGCGGAGGCGGCCGCGGCGGCTGCGGCTTTGAAAGTGCCGGGGCCGATCAAATGAAGCACTGGGATTTGCGGCCGGGCGAGACGGTGACGCTGCGGACCAACGGCGGCGCATTGAGGCGCACGGCGCGTTTCCTGTTTCGCGATACCAAGATTGCGGCGTTCCAGATGGACGATGGACGGTATCGTGAATTCAACCTGCGGCAGTCGGGCTCGCTGCGGGACCGGGCGGATGTGGCTGAAATTCTCGGAGCTACGGTGGGGTCGCTGTATGTGTCGGTCAGCGAGATCCGCGATGCGATTTATCATTCGCGGGTATGGACGATTGAGGGCGAGGATCGGCACACTCGCGGCAGGGCGATTGGTGGGAGCGAGCCGGTGGAAGCACGGCGTGCTTTTGCTGCGCGGATGGCGGAATGACGCTAGAGATCAACTTTAGGCCGCTGTCGAAGTGGACGCGGGTTCCGGCGCTGGGGTATGAGCGTTCGCAATTTAAGATGGCCTACAACAGGACGCTCGACCTGCTGATTACGGAGCTGGTAAAACTCGACGCGCGCGAGGTGTTGATTGAGGCCGGGTTCCCTCGCGAGAAAATCCGAGTCGATGGCTGGCCGTTTCAAGGAGCGACTCCCACGCATCCCGGGGTGGTCCTGTATTTCAAAACGGCGGAAGGCGCGATGGAATTTCCATGTGGAACGTACGGCCGCTTCGAGGAGAATATTCACGCGATCGCGCTGACGCTCGAGAACCTGCGCGCGATCGATCGTTATGGCGTGACGCTCGGGCACCAGCAGTATGCGGGGTTTCTCGCGCTGCCGCCGGCGCCGAAGGAATGGACTGTCGAGCAGGCGGCGGAGTTCATTTCGAAAGTTGAAGTGAGCGGAGCTTTTGCGGGTGACCCGGGGCTGATGATCGCCAATGCGGACGCATACAGAAGGGCCTACAGAAAAGCTGCGTCGAAGCTGTATCCACACACGCCGGACAAAAACGACGGCTGGCATCAGCTCAGTTTGGCGCGGGCGATTCTCGACAAGCACCACGGGTTGAAGACGGGCGGGGCCGAGGGTCAATGAGAGTTCACGTCAGCTTCGATTTGTACGTGCCGGAGGAGGTGTGCACCTTCGAGGAGCTGCAGCAGTGGCTGGAGAAATTCCTGGCGGCGTCCGTCGCTTCGCCACGCGGCGGCTGGACGCTGAGCAATGTCGAGGTCGAGGAGCGGTGAGGGTTTTCCGTTGACGGGCGAACGAAACACGCGTAGGCTCGGGTAAAGGGAGAAACGTTCGCATGCCCGAGAAGACGATCGCGCTGCCAGCGCATAAGAAGTTTGTCGCCAGTCTCACCGAGATGGCGCCCACGTTCGCGACGATCGCGAAAAATCCGAAGGTCATGAAAATGCCGACTGGCGTGCAAGCGACCGTGAGCCAGTACCACAAGCTGGTGACCTGGTTCACCACGCATCAGGCGGAGTACGAGCTGCTGGTGGCGTCGCAAGTAGCGGCGGCGAAACCGAAGACGGCCAGGGCAGGCGGTTAGCGGCTCCTACGGACGGATTTCGGGACCAGGTGCACCATGCGTCCCCACTCGTCTAAAGACTCGCGCTGGATGCGCCAGGTGGCCACGCCTCGGCCGATGGCGTGAACCTCGTCCTCGCGGATGAGGCGCGCGATTTCTGACGCCGGCAAACCGGAGTGGGCTACCGCCTCCTCCAGGGTCAGCCACGCTTTTTCCATACGGGGCGGCGGAGCGTTTTGTTTGAGCACCGCAGCGAGGGTGGTGAAGAACGGATTGTCCGGGGTCAGCGCCGGGACGTGGGCTCGCTCGACCAGGTGCATGGTGCCGGCTTCGCGTTCTCCCAGCACTTTGCGGATGTCTTCGGTCGAATAGACGTTGCGGTCCGAGCGGTCGCCGGAGAAGCGGACCAGCTTCATGCGGATGCGGCCAGCGGAGGCGTAGCGCTCGACTTGCCGGATGCTGATGCCCAACTGTTCAGCGGCATCAGCCTTCAGAATCCACTCTTGCGGGGTCGGTGAAGCCATGTACTTTTTACCTCTCTAACGACATACTACGTCAAATCCGCTTCAGGGCTACGTCTAATGTCGAACCTCGGCTCTGGGGTTTTTCCTATCTGAAAAATGCTACGCGACGGGTGTCCGTGCCGATAGAGATGCGCTGATGGCGGCGAAGAAAAAGAGCAGCGCGAAGGTAGCCAAAACCGCCAGAAGCGCGCGCGTGGCTGCTTCGCTGGTGGCGGGGAAGTCAGTAACCCGGATCGCCAAGGAAGAGCGCGTTTCGCGCGCTACGGCTTCGAAGGAGGCCAATTCTCCGGAGGTGCAGCTCCTGATCACTTCGCTGGTGGAGGCGGAGCGGGACGTCATTCGCACGCTCTTCAAAAAGGGCCTGGGGGTGGTGGAGGGATCGTTCGAGGCGGAGCGGTGGGGCGTGGATGAAGAGGGCATCGCGGTGTCGCTCGGTCCGGATCATTACGCGCGGCTGACTGGCGTAAAGTGTTTAACACAGCTCTTGACGGCGGGGCGGCAGGCGGTTCGGCCCGAACCCGCGGCGAGGCAGACCCTCACGCTTGAGGATCTGAAAAAACTCGCTTCGGCAGATCGGGTGAATTGACACATGCACATCGTTCGCTAGCCGTTTATCTTTCCAGGACCAGACGCAAGAGAGCCACGGAGGACTGCGTGGCGGCGGTGGAGCTGGCGCGCAAGGCGCTGGAGCTTCTGATCGTGGCCGCGATGCCGATGGTGGAGAAAAACGCATCGTCGATCGCGCGGCTGATGCCGGCGCGGATCGAGAAGCAGGAACTGGCGGACGCCGGCTATGTCGCGCTGGTGGAAGCGGCGCAGTTCTTCGACGCCAACCGGACCACGACGCTAGCACAGTATGCGCGGCTGAGGGTTCGCGGGGCCATGTGGGACCTGGTGCGGCGGCGCAACTGGACGGAGATGTCCCATCTGGAGCTGCGGGTCGAGTTCATCGAAATGCCGGATGAGAGGCAGGCTCCGGAGGCGATGCTCGAGGAAACGCGGCTGAAGGCGCGGTCGGCCGAAGCGATGACATGTCTCAGCGAGCGCGAGCGGCTGGTGGTCAAACGCTACTACGCCGGCGAGGAGCTGGTGGCGATCGGGCGGGACATCGGGCTCTGCAAGCAGACCATGACGAACATTCACCGCAAGGCGCTGGGGAAGATGCAGGAGTACTTCCGGCTGCGCGGGATCAAGGCGGCGTGAACGCCGCGAGTAGCCAGTCCGGAACGGACGCAAACAGCGCGTAGCCAGCAGCCAGAATGAACGAAGCGCAACGCCTGCTCGATCGGTTTCACGATCATCCGACCTTCTGCCGGGAGTCGCTGCGGATTGTTAATGAGCAGGGGCGGCTGGTGCCGTTCGATCCGCGGCCGGGGCAGGCTAAGCTGCGGTGGGCGATTCAGAGGCAGCGCGAGTTGCACCAGCCGGTGCGCATCGTTTACCTGAAGCCACGGCGGGTCAACGTCAGCGCGGGAGTGGCGGCGGAGTTCTTTCACGAGATCGCGTTCACGGGCGGGCAAAGCGGCCTGGTGGTGGCGCACCTCAAAAAAGCGGCGAAAGAAATCTGGAACTACCACCGCAACTTCGTCAAGTTCTACCAACCGTTCGGGGGCGTGGTGGAGCTTCCGGGGCGGCATCGGAAGCCGGGAGTCGCGGGAGAGATCGAGTTCGAGAACGGGTCGACGATCGGGATCGAGACGGCTCGCAATCTGGACGCCGGCCGCGCGTTCGGCATCCGCTACCTGCATCTATCCGAATACGCGTATTACCGCAATGCTCGCGAGCTGGGGCGCGGGCTGATCAATTCGGTGCCGGACGACGTCGACACGATGATCATCAAGGAGTCGACGGCGAACGGGGTGGGGAATCCGTTTCACCAGGACTGCCTGGCGGCGATGGACGGCACGTCGGGCAACGAGTGGCAGTTCGTTTTCTTCGCGTGGTTCGAACATCCCATGTATATGCGGGCCTTCGCTTGCGCTCAGGACCGCGCCTCCTTCCAGAACACCCTGACGCACGAGGAGGGTGATCTCGCGAGGAGGCATAGCCTTTCGCTGGAGCAGCTCGCCTGGCGGCGGTGGGCGATTCAGAACAAGTGCGAGGGATCGGTGGACTCGTTCCATCAGGAGTATCCGTCGACGGCGGAAGAGGCGTTCCTGTATTCGGGGCGGCCGAGGTTTCAGCACAAGCAGCTCGCGAAGATGCCGGTGATCAACGACGCGTCGCGCGGGATGCTGGCGGAGGACGGAGGTCCGCGGCGGGCGCTGGTGTTCGAACCGCAGGAGAAGGGTCCGCTGGTGGTCTATAAGCGGCCGGCGCCGAATCGCGTCTACGTCGGTGGCGCGGATGTGGCCGAGGGCATCGACGTAGGCGATGGGACGATTGGCGGCGCCGATCCCGACTTCAGTGTGCTGATCATCGCGGACAAGGACACGGGCGAGCAAGTCGCGAAGCTGCGGGGGCGGTTTGAGCCGGATCTGTTCGCGGAATACAGCGCGGCGGTGCTGCGCTGGTACAACTGGGCGTTCGTGGTGCCGGAGGCGAACGGGCCGGGGATCGCGTACATCGAGGGGCTGCTGCGCTATGGCGTGGCTCCGGTGCTGATCTTTCACCGGCAGCCACAGGCGGATGAGCGGTACTCGACGTCGGCGAGCGCGCAACTGCAATACCTGGGATGGAAAAGCAACCTGGTGACGCGGACGCAGAACATTTCGCTGCTGGACCGGTATCTGCGCGAGATGGGGTTCATCGTTCACGATCCGAACACGCTTTCGGAGCTGTACACGTTCGTGGTGAAGAGCAGCGGCCGCGCGGAGCATCAGGACAATTGTCACGACGACGAAGTGTTCGCCGCGGTGGGTGTGGCGCTGGGGTTGCAGCATCCGCCGATAGACATGAGGCTCGCGGGAGTGAAGCAGGCCGGGCCCGCGGCGACGCAAGGCATACAGACCTACGGGAAAAGCCGACAGGAGGGCAACCGAAGGGGAAGGCTACTTCGGTTCTGAAAATGGATCCAGTTACCGCACTAGCCGACACGGCGACGGCTTTCTTCAATTTCTGTTCGACGCCGGCCGGGCAGACGTTCGTGACGCAGGCGATGGCGTTGAATCAGACGATTGTCTCGGACATCGCGGGGATCACGCACGCGATCGCCGGCGCTGTCGTTCCCAAGGCTTCGTGATGGAGTGGACCAGGTCCGACACGCTGGTGCTGGCCTTGAACGATTGCGCGCATTGCCACGGCAGCGGGCTGCGGATGGGACGGAAAAGAGTTGAGCCCTGCAATTGCGTGCTGCGGGGGATCTTCAGAATTTGTTACGCGAGGTTCGTCGGATTGGTGGGGCAGGAACGCTACTTGAGCAGGGTTTCGCTCCACAGCGGGCATTGCCGGCGGCCTCTGGTCGGGCGCAAAGACGAAGAGTACATCGCAGATTTCACGCTGGTGTCGAAGCGGGTGCTGAGCGAGTTCGAGGGCCGGCTGTTCCGGTATCACTTTCTGCTGGGCGCGGACTGGAAGCTGTGCGCACGGCAACTGAGGATCGATCGCGGGACGTTCTTTCACGCGGTGTACCGGATCCAGCAAAAGCTGGGGCGGGTGTTTCGCGAGCTGGAGCCGTACGCGCTCTATCCGTTGGACGAGTATTTCCACGGACCTTCGAAGATTCACGGAAGCAGCCAGCAGCCTGTAGCCAGCAGCCAGAAGAAGCGCGGGCCGTTGAGGCCTCCCGTTGAAGATGCGGCGACGTGGGTGATGAGGGCCGGGGGATGAAGAAAACTCCAGGTCCAAAGACAGCCGGCGATCGCGCGATGGTCGACGAGCTGGCGCGGCTAGAGGCGGGAATCGCGGTAGCTCAAGCTCAGTGCGGCAAGCAGATCATGGAGGCCCAACAGAAGGCCGCGGCGCTGCGCGCGAAGATTCTCGGCTGGTACGACAAGGCGGGGGCCTCGGCTTCGTTTGTGGCGCAGGGGGACAAGGCGGCTTACGCGATCAGTGCCCGGGCGCTGAAGACCACGGTGTTCGTAGACAAGGCGCTGGCGGTGCTGGGGATGGCGAAGTTCATGAAGCTCGCTACGGTGCCGGTGGGCGTGCTGAAGAAGGCGGCGGGGAAGAAGTACAAGCTGTGCGCGAATGCGGAGCGGGTGGGGTTGCGGTCGCTGACACAGGTCGGCTCATGAATTGGCGGTTTCGCGCTGCTGGGTATCCGGTGTGTCACGTGCGCTGCGCGCGCAGCTACTTCATGGCGGTTTGGGACATCGGGGAGCGGTTCGAGATGCGGATAAAGATGGGGCTGTCGTGAACATTCAACGGAAGCCGGTGCGGAGCTCGAACATCAAGAGCGTCGGGCACGATCCGAAGACGAACACATTGCAGGTGGAGTTTCACTCGGGGGCCGTTCACGAGTATCCGGCGACGGCGGCGCAGCACCAGGAGTTCATTCACGCGCCTTCGGTGGGGTCGTATTTTCACCAGCACATTAAGCCGCTGGGAGGGGAAAAGGTCGGATGAAATTCATCTCGTGGGCGGCGCATCAGCCGGCTCTCTTGGTTGCGATCGCGGGGTTCGTTTGCGGGGCGGCGCTGATGGCGATTTTCCAATTCATCTAAATGGCACGACGATCAAAGGCCGAACCTCCGCAGCTCGATCTGAGCGCGACGGAGCTGGACCGGTTGGGGACGCGGGTCCTCACCGATTATCGTAATGCGCTGGCGGACCACAACCATCGCATGGTGCGGTGGGCGGAGTATGAGCGGCGGTGGCAGGGGACGCCGGACGTTCCGCAGGCCGGGCAGGAGAGCGAGTCCAATCTGCCGGTGCCGTACATTCGCTGGAACGTGCTGGGGCAGACTTCGAAAGACGCGGACGCGCTGTTCGGCGACGATGCGGAGATCGTGGCGGAGCCGGTGGGGGCGAGCGACTACAAGCGCGTGAAGAAGGTCGGGCTGTACATGACCTGGCGCGTGTTCAAGTCGATGAAGATCACCAAGAGGCTGCTGGAATTTGTGGGGCGGCGCGTGAAGTACGGGCGGGCGTTCGCCTACTGTCCCTGGCTGCGGCGGACTTACAAAGTCGGGAAGAAAGAGGTCGTCGATTACGAGGGGCCGGATTTCATTCCGCTGTGGCCCGACGATCTGATCGTGCCGGCGGAGGAAGTGGAGACGATCCACGGCTTCAGCTTCGTGATCCGCAAATACCGGGCGACGCCCGACGATTTCCTGGCTGGCGTCGAGAAGCAGATTTACATCAAAGACGTGGTCGACGAGCATTGGGACCAGATCGTGAACCCGACGCGCCGGCAACGCGAGCCGCAAGGGGACGAGACGAAGCTCGAAGCGGATCAGGCGCAGGCGGTGCCGATGGAGGCTCCGCTGTCGGCGATGCCTTCGCTGCTGGTGCTCGAGTGGTACGGCAAGTGGAGAATGCTGCTCGATCCGGAAGACGACGGCGACGAGAACGATCTGACGAAGCGCGAGAAGATGCAGAGCGACCTGGTGGTCCGCTACGTCGTCGATCTGAGCTTGCCGGTGGGGTGCCAGGATCTGGCGAAGCTGTATCCGGAGATGTCGTACCGGCGGCCGTTTGTGGAGGGGGCGTTCATCAACGACGGGTCGTACTGGTGCGCGGGCCTGCCGAAGATGCTGATCGACATCGAAGACGAGCTGCGGCAGAACTACAACCTGGGGACGTCGGCGGGCGAGAAGGCGGCGGGCCCGCTGATCGTGGCGCCGCCGGGCGAGAGTCCGGACCTGGACAAAGAGCAGGTGGAGATCTCGCCGAACATGCTGATCCGGTGCGCGAATCCGGACCGGGTGCGGGTGATCCAGCTCGCGTCGAACCTGGAATTCTTCGAGAAGCGGGAACAGGCGCTGCTGGCGTACGGAGAGCGGCTGGGAGCGTTGACCGATAACACGCTGGGCCGGCAAAACGATCGGCCGAATCAGCCGCGGACGCTGGGCCAGGCGCAGATGATCGCGGCGGAATCGTCGGTGCGCCAGGCGCTGGTGACGCTCGCGCTGCGCGACGACATGTCGGCGATGCTGAATCACTTTTGGATCCTGGAGTACATGTTTTCGCCGAAGCAGACGTTTTTCCGGGTGACGGAAGACGACGCCGGCGGGCTGTTTCCGGTGAACGACGGCGGCTCCATGCTGGAGAAGCAGGACCGCGACGGGCGCTACGATTTTTCGCTGACGTTTGCGACGAACGTGTATTCGCGCGAGGCGGACAAGGAGAAGGTGCTGGCGCGGTATCAGTTGGATTTACAGAATCCGCTGATCATGGGCAATCCTTCAGCGCTGTGGCATGTGACGCGGGACGCGCATGAGGCGCTGGGAGATCCGGAGTTCGAGCAACTGGTGCCAGAGCCTCCGAACGACGACCTGCCCATCAATCCGAAAGAAGAGTTTTCGATGCTGCTGCACGGCGACGACGTGCACGTGAACCCGATGGATAACGACGAGCTGCATCTGCTGCGGCACATGAAGGATTTACAGAGCCTGGAGAAAGAGGGCCAGCAGCACACCGACACGTACAAGAAGCTGGGGGCGCACTACATCCAGCAGATGGATCAGCTCCAGCAGAAAAAGGTGGTGCAGGCGGTGGTGGAGCAGATCGGGCAGCGCATTGCTGCTTCGCAGCAGGCCAAGGGCTTGCAGCCAGGAGGCGCGCCTGGAGGCGGCACTCCGGTGTTGCCTGCGTCTGGCGGGATGCCTCCGCCGTTGCCGATGGCGGAGCCGCCGGGCGGGAGTTTGGGGCAGTGAAGCACTACATCAGGGGGGCGCTCGAAGATCGCATGGGTGCGGTGTCAAAGAATCCTGCGTATAAGGTTTGCTTGTGTGGGCGGCGGATCGCGGGGAAGGTGAGCTTGTGCCGGCATTGCGCGGCAGGACGGGTCGGGGACCCGTCCCCACTGGTCAAGCTGGCGTTGCTGATGCTGATGGCGGTGGCCGCGGCGGGGCAGAGTGTGACGCTTTCGCTCTCGTCGTCTTCGATGTTCCAGAGCGGCGGCGCGGTTACGCTGACGCTCACGTTCGCGGATTTGTTTCCTACGGCCGACATGGGCGGCTTGCAGTGGGTGGTTTCGGGGACTGGCGTGACGGCGGGGACGCCGACGCTGGGCGCGGCTTCGACGGCGGTGCCGGCGGCGGTCCAGTGCGGGCCGGTGATCTGCATCGATACCGGGGCGGTGGATGCGACGCCGAACGACAATCCATTTGCGTCGGGCGTGCTGATGACGATTCCGCTGACGGTGGCTCCTACGGCGGCAGGGCCGCTGGTGATCTCGCTGACGGGCGTGGTGGCGTCGGACATCACCGGGGAACCGATTGTCGTGACCATCATTCCGGTGACGCTGACGATGGTGGCGGCGCCGACGCGGATGACGGGCACGGCGAAGTGAAGAAGAAGCCAGCAGTCAGGAGTCAGGAGTCAGAATGAGGGCCGACCGGCTGGACATCGACCGGCTCCAACGGATTCGGGAGACGGACGTTTGGATCATGTACGAGCATCGGGTGCGCGAGCGGCTCGCGGTTGCGCAGCGCAGATGCCTGGATCAGGCGAACGGCTTCGAAGAGATTCGCGTGGCGCAGGGGGAAGCGGCGGCGCTGAAGTTCGTGCTGGAATTGCCGGACGCGATCGAGCGGGAAATCAGGGGGAGAAAAACCGATGCAGCAGGTTGAACAGCAGACGAAGAATCCGTGGCCGGTGCTGATCACGGCGCAGGGGAAGTCGATTCCGCTGGATCACGTCCTGAAGATCGACACGAGCGCGCTCGAAAGCCATCGGACGATTTTGATTCACACGACCACGGGGGCGGAGATGTTTCACGACGAGGTGGCGCTGGCGCTGGCGCGGGCGTTCAATTTGAGGCCGGCGGAGCCAGCGGCCAGTCCGGAACGGACGCAAACAGCGCGTAGCCAGCAGCCAGTAGCCAGTGGCGGAAAGAAGAGAAAGGGGTAGAGCATGCCGAAAGAAAAAACGTTGTCCGAGTCCAGCGGCGAGGCGCCGGTACAGAGGCCGTCGATCGCGCGGAGCGTGCATTACGTTACGGACGATGGTGTGCACCTGGCGGCGATCGTGACGCGTATTCCGCTGGGCCCGGGAACGCAGTCGGCGGATCTACACGTGTTGCCACACAGGACGTATCGCGGGGAATGGTCGGCGGCGCTCAACCTTGGGGCCATCGCATACGGCGCCGAAATGCAGCCGCGTACGTGGCACTGGCCGGAACTGGAGTAGGTGTCGCCGGCGATCCTACGCTTTTGGCCGCGGTGCCGGTATTGCTCGAAGCAGAGGCCTCCGGAGGAGATGCTGCCGATGGGGATGTGCGCGCGGTGCCTGGAGTGGCACATGCACGCGCTGGATCTGCTGGCCGGGAAGATTCCGCCGGGGTGCCAGGAGTGCGGGCTGTCGTTTTCGGTATTGGAACGCGCGGCGGCCGATGCCGATGTTAGGTTGTACGTCGTTCCTCGCGACGGGATCTATCAGGTGCTTTGCCGGCGGTGCTGTGACGTTTACGTCCGCTCCCGACGGGATTTGTACAAGGGCACTCCGTTTGGATTCCAGCAAAACTTATGAAAAATTTCCTCGATCGATTTGCGTCTCTGCGGGAAGAAGCGGGTGGTGGTGGTGAAGGCGGCGGAGCTGGTGCTGCTGCTGGCGGCGGGATTGATGTTGCTGCTTTGCAGAAAGAACTCGCCGACACCAAAGCCGCAAGCGCGAAAACCGCCAAAGAGCTAGCCGACGCGAAGACGTCGATTGGTGAGAAAGACACCGCGATTCAGTTCTGGCACGGGAAGGCTACCGCGAAGCCGGAGGCTGCCAAGCCGGCGGAAGCGGCGGACGAGGTCGATCTGCTCGACGTGATCGGCACCAAGGGCAAGGCCGGGCTGATCGACGTTCTGAAAAAGAGCGGCGACGTCGTCAGCCGGTCCGATGTGCAGAACCTGATCGCGGGCGAAGTGGATCGCATTTCGCGCGAAGGCACGGCGGTGGAACGGTTTCCGGAGCTGAAAGACAAAGAGTCGGAATTCTTCAAGCTCACCACGAAGAACGTGGCGGCGCTGAAGACGCAGGGCATCACGGGAGTGAACGCGACGGAGATCGCTGCGGAGCGCGCGTACCTGCACCTGGTGGACGAAGGCAAGATGAAGCCCAAGGCGCAGCGCGCGGCCGAAGCCAAGGCTGCGGAAGATGCCGGCGAGGAAGAGACCGAGGCGGAGCGGATCGCACGCGGCGCCGCGGCCGGCGGATCCGGCGGACGGAGAGCGGCCGCTTCCGAACGGCGTCCCACGGAGACGGCCGAGGACAAAGCGCTGATCGCGCGGGTGTGCGAAGGCATGGGCATCACGGAGAAACAGTGGCGGGACCAAGCGGAAAAGGGGATCAACTACCGTGAGTAAACCGAAGAGCAATTCGGACCCGATGGGCGTGCTGCCTTCGCGGCTGTCGAAGGCGGAAACGGCCCGACGCGAAGAAGAGACGCGCGCGGAACGGGCTGGGCTTCCCGATTTGGAAATGAACGCGGACGATCTCGATAAGCAGATCGATCAGAAATGGTCGCTGGACGAGAGCGAGTACACGCAGGCGTCGAATCCGATGCTGGACTGCGTGAACCGCTTCAAGGCGGAATACGGGGCGGCGGCGAATGGGATGTCGTTCAAGTTTTTCACACCGGTGATCGCGGCGGAGAGCGGTACCGAGAACTACGAGCGGTGCCTGGACAGGAACGGCAATCCGTACACGGTGGGCCTCGACTGGATGGGCATGATTCCGACGCGGATCGCGGATGCGCGCAAGGAGAAAGCGCGAAAGGAATCGCAGGAGCTGGTGACGGCGTCCGAGCAACGGTTCGGGGACGGCGTGGAGCGGCTGAAGAGCGAAGCCGGGAAGCTCGGGATGGTGCTGACGACCTCGGGCGGCGTGGATTTGGGACAGAGATATTAAGCCAGCGCAAGACTGGCGGGGGGATTTTTAAATGGCAGCAGTGAATATCAATACGTCGGCGTTCGGGTTTCGGCCGTTGGCGGCGGGGCTGACGGGATCGCCGGGGCGGGTGAAACAGTACGCGCAGCCGGCGTCGGACTCGCACACCATTTTTCAGAACGACCTGGTGACGCAGGTGGCCAGCTCTTCGGTGTCGGACACCGGTTATCCGGCGCCGGCGATGCGGAACATCGAATCGTACAGCCAGGCGACTCCGGGAACGACTCCGATTTTGGGAGCGGTGCTGAACGGCGGGAAGCCGTCGCTGTTGCAGTATTTCCTGGTGATGGACGATCCGATGGCGCTGTTTGTGGCGATGTTCGGAAACGACGTCCCGACCGCTTTCACGGTTGCGGTGCAGGGCGGCCGGAACGCGAATGTGGCCAATTCGGCGGCGGCTGCGGGTGCGCTGCACTCGGCGATGTACGTCGAGGACACGGGCAACGCGACCACGAACACGCTGGATTTGAAGATCAACGGGATGCTGGCGCAGGCTCCGAACGTGGAAGCCGCGTACGCGATTGTCGAAGTGAAGATCAATCGGCACCAGTTGGAGAACCAGGTCGCCGGAGTTTAAGGCGCGGACTGGCCAGGACTTCAACGGCCAGTTGTTGAAGGAAACGAGGAGGGCTCGGCAGAAAGACCGGGCCCCGAAAGAGGGGGAGTTTTATGGCGATTTTCATTCGGCAGAGTACACCGGATCTATACCTGAAGACGATGCTGCCGGCGATCAAAGAAGTGATCATGGCGCGCTACGCGCAGTTTCCGGATGAGTATCCGGAGATTTTCCGGGTGGAGTCGTCGACGCGGTCCATCGAGCAGACGACGGAGCTGAGCGGGTTCGGGCAGTTCGCGGTGACGCCTGAAGCGACCGACGGCTTCTTCGACGTGGCCGTCCCTGGCTACAACCAGACCTATCAGCCGGCGCAGTATTCGCTGGGCTACAAGGTCTCGCGGATCGCCATGGACGACGACAAGTGGGGCGTCGTGCGGAAGATGGCGGTCGAGCTCGGAAAGAGTGCGCATGAGACTCGCGAGTACGTCGCCGCGAACGTCATCAACACCGGGTTCACGGGGACCAATGGTCCGGACGGCGTGACGCTATTCAGCACGGCGCATCCGCTGGTGAAGAGCGGCGGAACGCAGACCAATCGCGCCGCTGTGGCTGCGCAGCCTTCGGTGACGTCGATTCGCCTGGCGCTATCGGACATGCGGCTGACGGTCGACCACGCGGGGAAGAAGGTCCGCATCCCTCCGAAGAAGCTGATCGTGCCGCCGCAGTTGGCGTACCAGGGCGCGGAGCTGCTGAAGGGCGTGGAACGCAGCGACACGGCGAACCGGGCTATCAACGCGTTCAAGCAGAACGTGGGGATGCCGAGCTTCGATCAGTTGTTCGTGTACGACTATCTGACGGATCCGGCGGCGTGGATGATCGAAGGCGACGTGGCCAACACGGAGCTGCGGTTCATCAATCGCGAGGCGTTCAACACCGAGCATCACATCGAGTTCCGGTCGCGCTCGATCGAGACGATGGGCTGGATGCGGTTCGCGGTGGGCTTTAACGGGTTCTACGGAATTTACGGCGTCCCCAGTTCCTAGCTCCCAGGAGACAGGAGTCAGGAAGAAGTCAGGAGAGGGGGGAAAAGCACATGTCTAATTTTAAGCAGCCGGACAGCGGCGAGACGATCAGCGGCCCGCTGACGATGTTGAACCCGGACGGCGGCTATAGCAAGCTGTTCGACGGGCAGGGCGTGCTGGTGGCTCCGCAGGCGCCGCTGGTGCAGTATTCGAAGCCTCCGGGAGTGTCGGCGGCGACGCCGTCGAACGGGATGGTGCAGCAGTTGTGCACGATGCTGGCTCCGCTGGCGGCCGAGGCGCTGATGAAGAACAGCGCGTTTCTGAGCCGCATTTGCCTGATGCCCCAGGTGCCTCCGGTATCGGGGCTGGGTTATTCGAGCCTGGCGGCGAGCTACAAGTACACGTTCGGATCGACGGCCGTGACGGTTTCGCCGACCACGCGGAACACGTACTCGGAAACCCTGCCGGTAGATTTGACGATCTCGAATCCGACGCTGGTGGCGGACCTGGCGAATCGAATGGGCGCGCAGTTGGCGGGAGTCGCGGACATTCAACTGGCTACGCTGGGCAAGACCGGGTTCACGACCAACGCGGCGCAGGGGACGGCGGCGACGTTGATCACGAATACGGTGATGCAGGCAGCGTTGGCCCTGGTGGCCAATACTGGAGAGCCCGTCTTTCTCGCGCTGGCTGCTCTCGAAATCGGACTGGTCACTGCGAACACCACGGCTCCGACCGGACCGACCTCCGATAACTGCTCGACGCTGCCGGTGGTGCCTTACGCCTATGGCGGCGGAAACACCGAAGAGACGCTCGCGAATGGGGCAACTCCGACCCCGTCCACGCAAGGCGTCTGGATCATCCCCTGCTCTCAGATCGGCATTACCGGCACGGGTACGCAAACGCTCTATAACCTGATGTTCACTCCGTCGGCCTTAGCGGCGGTGTTTGAGATCGAGACGAACATCAACAACACGAACACGACTCCTATCGCGAATTGCTCCGCGGTCGGGGCTTACGGCAATTGCACGGTGACGGTGTGGGCGCTGAACACTGCTTCCGGAGTGCAGACCATTTACTGCTCGATGGTGCTGGGCTCGGCGGTGGCGATCAATGCGAATGGCGTGGTGGTGAAGAGCTAACCCGATGACGGATTGCAGCGTACAGATCGCATTACTCGAGAGCGCGGCTCGGACCGCTACGGTGGCTTCGGCCAAGCAGCAGCACTATGCGGCGCGGGCGATCCGGTTGTATTTGAACATCACGGTGGCATCGGGGACGGGCGGGCTGCAACCGATCATTCGCGGGTACGACCTGATTTCGGGCACGGCGGTGAATCTGTCGACGGGCGGCACTGCGATTGTGGCGACGGGCTGCTATGTGTACGAGATGGGCCTGGGGCTGCTGTCGACGGCGAAGCAGGGGAACATCGAGGAGTGCCAGAACCGGCCGGCTCCGGTGCAGTGGGACGTGTCGATCGCGGTGGGGGACACCTCGAGCTACACGTATTCGCTAAGCGCGGAGGTGCTGACGTAGTGTGCGGCACTCGACTCAAGCACGATGGACGGGTCGGGGACCCGCCCTACTTCTCCTTCTAATTTGCGCGGCGGTTGCGCGATCGCAGGCGCTGGTGCCGGGATCGACTACTCCGCCGGGAACGGCTTTTCTTTCGGCGGGGAGTACGTTCGCAACCAACCGGACGGCGATTGTCGACGGGCTGGGGCGGATCGGCACCGTACAGGGAGCGCCCACGAATTGCGTGCTGGTGAACGGGACCAGTGCTCCATGCGGGACGGGCGGGAGCGGTGGATCGGGCGGCTCCAGTGGCACCACGGTGCAGGCTACGTTCTATCAGAGCGGGGCTCCGCTGGTTGCGCCGGCTACGCTGTACATCGTCTGCGCGTTCGCGGGAACCATCACCGGCTGGGACATCGACGTCGACCAGGGCACAGCGACTTTCAAGGTCTGGAAGACGGCATCGGGAACCAGTAATCCGACGTCCGGCAATTCGATCAGCACCAGCGGGGTGTCGATCTCGAGCGGGACCGAAGTTCACAGCACCACGGTTTCCGATTTCACGACCCTGATCGTCAACGCCGGGGACATCATCGGGATCAACCTGGCGGCGGTCAGCGGGGCGACACAGGCGCAGTTCACGCTGGAGCTGAATTCGCCAGGCTCCAGCTTTTCGGGGAACGAGACGCCGGGGCAGACGAGCACGCTGGTGTACACGCTGGCGCATCTGCCGGCGCCGGGGAGCCTGGAGCTGTATCTCAACGGGCTGCTGATGACGCCGAACCTGGACTACACGCTCAGCGGACAGACGATCACCTTCGTATCGAGCTACTCAGAGCTGCTGGCGACGGCGCAGCAGATGACCGCCTATTATCCGTTCGGGGTGCAAGGGACCGGGTCGGCCGGAGGGGTGTGGGGCGCGATCACGGGGACGCTGTCGAGTCAGACGGATTTGCAGTCGGCGCTGAACGCGAAGCTAGCAACAGGGGGCACCGCGGCGCTGGCGACGGCGCTGGCCTCGACTCCGGCGCAGTGTTCGGGCGGCCAGGTGGCGACGGGCATCACGGCGGCCGGGACAGCGAATTGCACGGCGATCACGGCGCTGCCGGTGTATTCGCCTGGGGGAAGCGCGGTCAGCGGAGCGCACGTGGTGACGGGAACGCAGGCGGCAACCAGCTATACGGCGACGATCGCGCTTTCAGGTTCCGCGGTGTTCGCCTCCGGAGCTCCGTTTTGCACGGCGACGGATGTCACGAGCGGCAGCGGGGTGCAGTACGAGATCGCCAGCTCCTCCGGAACGAGCCTGGTTTTCGGACCGATCGGGGGCGCAGGCACGGACACTATTTCGTTCATCTGCGTGGGAAATTGAATGTCGACCTGGGGACAGCTTCGATTACTTCTGCAACAGGACGCGGGCGAACTCTCGCCCGATTTGCTGGACGGGTATTTGAACACGCGCTATGGCGACGTGCTCGACCGGTGGCCGTGGAAGGGGCTGGAGGTCGAGACCAGCATTCAGACGACGGCGGCTTATAACACCGGCACGGTGAGCGTGACGCAGGGGTCCAACGCGATCGTGGGGACGGGCACGATCTTCACGTCGGCCATGAACGGGATGAGCTTCCGGGTCACGACCGACAATGCGGTGTACACCTTCACCTTCGTGACGGCGACGACGGCGACGCTCGATCGCAATTATGAGGACGATACGAATGCGACGGCGACGTTCTGGATTTACGAGGACGAATATGTGCTGCCGGCGCCGGCCAAGACTCTGCTGACGGTGGTGTGTCCGGTGACGGGCGAGCCGCTGGCGGATTGGACCACGCAAAAGATTATCGACTCGATGTGGCCGCGCGAGAGCCCGGGAATTCCGATTGCGTTCGCGATGGCGGCCGACACGAACGAGAACACTCCGCCGGTGTATCACACGCTGAAGCTGTCGCCTCCGCCGATGAGCTCGCGGGGCTATCCGCTGCGGTACCAGAAGGCGACGGCGGGGTTCGACGGACAAACCACGGGTGCGGCGCCGCTGCCTTGGATTTCGGACAACGTGCTGCTGTGCGGGTGCAGGGCGGACATCAAACACAAGCTGAAGGACTACACCGGGGCGGAGGCGATGGAGGCGAAGTTCGAGAAGGCGATCGCCGTGATGTTGAATGTGGACGCGGCGCGGCGGGGGAACTCAGAGCCGGTGATGGCGAAGCAGTGGTCGGCGTATCGGACGAAACGAGTTCTTCGATGACGGAAGAAGTAGCCAGTCCGGAACGGACGCAAACAGCGCGTAGCCAGCAGCCAGTAGCCAGGAGAAGGCAAAGGCCGGAAGAGCGCGAGCGATGACGGCTCTGGATATGGTGGACCGCTGCCAGCAGCGGCTGCATGAGGATCCGGCGGTGACCACGCCGGTTTATTATCCGTACCCGGAAGTGCTCTCGGCGCTGAATCGGGCGCAGCGGATGTTTGTATTGCTGACGCTGTGCCTGGAGACGACGGTCACGTTCGACGAGGACGGGTCCACGTTCTACAACATGCGGACCAGCTACGAAGACTGGCTGCTGCCGCTGCGGGTTTCGACGCTGGCGGGCGTGAGAGTGAGGCCGGCGCGGCTGGCGGATCTGGATGCGCTGGACTCGCAATGGCAGGCGAACGTGGCGCCGACAAAGCGGTACGCGGCGCTGGGCTTCGATTTTTTCGTGTGCTATCCGCAGCAATCGGGGATGGCGCTGGTGATCACGTACGCGCAGGCTCCGCCGGCGCTGGTGAATCCGACGGACGTGCCGGTGATTCCGGAAGACTACCATCCGGCGCTGCCCGATTTCGCGATTCCGTGGCTGCGGCTGAAAGAGGGCGGGCAGGAATTCCAGAAGTCCCTGCCGTATCTGAAGCGGTTTTTCGCAGAGGCGGACCGGGAGGCGGAGTACGTGCGGCAGCGGAACATCGCGGCGCGCTATGACAATTTGCCGTTCGAGCTGAGGCGGCTGGACCGATCGAAGTTTTTGGGAGTGCGGCCAGATCTGCCGTCGATGAAGGGGAGCAAAAATGGCTGACAACATTTCAGTAACGCAGGGTTCGGGGACGCTGCTGACTACGGATCAGTGCTCGGGCGACGGGTCGCACATGGAAGTGGTGAAGCTCGCCTATAGCGCGGCGGGCGCGCGGACGCTGATTCAGGGCGACGTGAACGGGCTGCTGGTGAACGTTTCGCAGGTGCAGGGGACGGTGACGGTGGCGGGCGCGGTGACGATCAGCGGGACGCCGGCAGTGACGGTGACGGGCGTGGTGAGCATCACGGGGACGCCGGCGGTGACGGTGACCTCGGGGTCGGTCACGCTTACGGGCAGTCCGGCGGTGACGATCAGCGGGACGCCGGCGGTGACGGTTTCGGGGTCGGTCGCGGTGACGCAGAGCGGCGGCTGGAACATCGGCACGGTGGCCACAATTACGAATCCGGTGACGGTGACCGGTGCGGTGAGCATCACCGGGACGGCAACGGTCGGCGGAACGGTGACTGTGAATCAGGGGACGCCGGCGGCGATCGGAAACGCGTGGTACGTGCAATTGAGCGACGGGACGCACGCGAACAGCTTTACGAATTTCAGCGGATCGTACGCGCTGAATGTGAACGTGCTGGGGCAGGTGGGCGGAGGGGTTTCGCAAGCGGACACCACGAACTTCACGGCGGGAACGACTCCGGGGACGCCGATCGAGGGCGTCTTCAACGATGGGCTGACGGCGGTCGGATCGGGCAAAGCTGCTTTGGTGCGGATGACGGCGTACCGCGGGCAGCACGTCAATTTGCGGGACAGCGCCGGCAATGAGCTGGGGCTGGTGGGCGATCCGCTGTATGTCCAGGTGACGGGCGGGATTCAGCCGGTTTCGGGGACGGTGACCGCGAATCAGGGCGGGGCTCCGTGGAGCTTCAATCAGACGGAGATCAACGGGTCCGCGGTGATCGTGGCGGCGGCGGGCGTGCAGACGGTGGCTATTGTCGGAGGCGGTGGGACGGCATTCAGCCAGGTGAATCCGCTGCAAACGCAGAATGCTCCGTCGGGGAATACGGGCGGGGCGACGCAGACGACTTGGAAGAATCACCTGGTGATTTCGCCGAGTCAAACGGCGGCGGTGGTGCATACAGCGGCCGGTGGGAAGACCTCGTATATCGAGGGCTACACGATTTATTTTTCGGCGTCCGGCACGACCTTCACGCTCTTCGACAACACGAACACACCCACGACGACGCTCTATGCCTCCGGGAGTCCGCCGGCGTTTCTGTCGGTGGTGGTCTGCCCGGCGCGCCCGATTCCGCTGAGCGCCACGGGCAACAGTCTGGCGTACACCACGGGGGCTTCCGTCGCCGGGGACATCACTGTTTGGGGCTATGACGCGTAAACGCGGGACGGGCCGGGGACCCGTCCTACTTCTGCTGCTCGCTACGGTCTGCTTCGGTGGAGAGCCGCGGCGCGGGCCGGGGGATGTCGACTCCATGAATCGGTTTGCGGGCGAGTACAACAAATACGCGGAGGAGCTGCATTCGGGCATTGTCGATTTGAAGCAGTGGGGGCGGGTCGAGGACGCCTGGAAGGCGGTCAGGTAACCCTGTGCTGCTGGCCGTTCTATTGACGTCGGAAGGGGCTATCGTCGCCGGGGTTTCGGCGGACGCGGTGATCGCCGATATTCTGCCGGCGCTGGGGGCGACTTCGCTGGCTGACCTGGACTGGGCTTCGAACACGGAGCTGTATCAGTGGGCCGATGAGGCGGTGAAGCGGCTATCGCACCGGTGCGGGGTTTTCGTCGAGCGCGACACATCGACGACGACGGTGTCGGGGACGTCGCAGTATCCAACGCCGGCGGGGCACATCGACACGATCCACGTGACGCTGAACTCGCTGCCTCCTCTGCCGCTGCGGGCGACTACGGTGGCGGAACTGGAGGCGCTGGACGGCAACTGGGCGACGACAGTGGGCGGTGTGGGGCGGTTCAGCATGGATGCGGATGGGACGGGCTTCATCACTCTCTACCAAGTCCCGGTGCTGGGCGGGCAATCGCTGACGTGGATCTTTCACCAGTTCCCTCCGGTGGAGATCACGACGGGGTCCACGGTGGACGTGCCGAGTCCGATGGGCGATTACCTGGCGTACGCGATGGTCGGTGAGGCGCGGCGGAAAGAATCGGACCGGGCGATGCCGGAGGTGGCGGAGCACTGCGATCAGATGATGGCACTGATGGAAGAAGTGGCTTGCGCGTACTGGGGGCCAGGGCAGTGAAGAGAGAAGTAGCCAGTCCGGAACGGACGCGAACAGCGCGTAGCCAGCAGCCAGTAGCCAGGAGAAAAGCCACGC
This sequence comes from Bryobacteraceae bacterium, assembly GCA_035485055.1. GTDB lineage: Bacteria > Acidobacteriota > Terriglobia > Bryobacterales > Bryobacteraceae > Palsa-187. The sequence goes on along the minus strand of DATHOJ010000027.1, from coordinate 20,559 downwards.
AATGAGCTACGAGAAGAAATCGCTGCGGCTGTTGGGTGGGTCGCTTTCGCTGTTGACGCCGGGGGACAAGGTGGCGGCGGAGGACGGCATCCAGATGCAGAACTGGAGAGCCGATCAGTCGGGGTCGCTGCGATCGCGCGGGGGATCGAACGTGGTGGCGCAGCTCACGGCTAGCGCGCGGGTGCATTCGATCGCGCAGCGCGGGAGTTTGTTTTATTTCGGGGCGGACACTTCGCTGTTTCGGGCGACGGCGCCGGGGACGGCGATCGCGACGGGGTTCGACGGGAACAAGATCGGCATGGTCCCGATGGCCGGGTACATGTGGTGCCTGAACCGGGGCGCGAACGGAAAGGACGACGGGACCACATTTTCGGAATGGCAGATCGCGGCGCCGACGCAGGCTCCGACGCTGAATGGTTTCGTGCCGAGCACGTTCTCGCCGAGCGGGACGTACACGTTTTACTACACGTATTACGACAACAACGGGAACGAGAGCGCGCCCAGTCCTCCGAGCGCTCCGATCACGACGCCGGACACGGGCGGCGACTTCATCAACATGAACGTGACCTACAGCACCGATCCGACGGTGGTGGGGATCAACCTGTACGCGATCGGAGGGACGCTGGGCTCGATCTACCAGGTGGCGACGCAACCGGGCGCGTTTCCGACCGGAGAGGCGGATCCGTTTCCTTTGTCCTTCGATGAGAGCGATGCGGATGCGACCACCGAGGGGATCATCATGCAGCTCGACTTCGATCCTCCGCCGGCGGCGTCGGGGCTGGTGGGCCCGTACTTTTCGCGGCTGCTCGCGTTCTCGAGTGCGGAGCATCCCAACCGGATGTGGTGGACGAAGCCGGATCAGCCGGGGTACTGGCCGGGATCGCTCGATGACGATAACAACACGGCGCAGTGGGTGGACGTCGGCGACGACGGCGAGGAGATCGTGTGGGTGACGGTGCATCCGCGGTCCGCGGTGATCTACAAAGAGCGGACGGTGTGGATCCTGTTCGGCGATCCGGACACGGGGACTTTGCAGCAGGCGCATGCGACGGTGGGACTGCGGGGCCAGCGGGCGGTGGCGAATGCGGGCGACTCCGATTATTTCCTGGGGACGTCGGGGCAGTTGCTGAAGTTCGATCTTACGTCGATCGCGGACGTGGGGCAGAATGTGCGGCCGCTGTTTCAGGGCCTCTTCATTTTGCAGGGCGTGGACACGGATGAGACGACGTGCGCTCCGATCTACCCGTACGGGAATTCGACCGCGGCGCTGGGATTCGGCAACGGGCAACTGATGGTGAGCTATCAGGAGCAGAACGCGTTTTTCCCGAACGGCGGCAACAGCGTGACGATGCTGCTGAACACGGTGACGGACAAATGGTTCTCGCACCGGGTGACGCCTTCGAGCTTCTACCTGGGGACGGAAGCCACGGGCACGAACAACGGCTTCAACGAGTTCTACTATGCGGGGCCGGACATGTGGGGCTGCATCGGGAACGTGATCCTGGGATTGCAGCAGGGCGACTTCACCATGGACTTTTCGGGGTCGACGGTGATCACGCACGTGTATCAATCGCCGTTCCTCGATTGCAATGAGCCGGACAACACCAAGGTGCTGCTGGAAGTGGTGATCGACGCGCAGATGAACATCGTGGGCGGCTCCGACGAGCTGACGGTGTTCATGCACTACGACAACGGGCAGAGGGCCGGGGAGACGCTGAGCTCGAGTCTGACGATGGTGGGGCGCGGGAAATTTCAGATCGCGATGCCGGAGGATCCGGACCTGCCCGGGCGGCGGTGCACGAATTTCTCGCTCAAGATTTCGTGCGACGCGGAGAACGAGCTTTTCCTGCATTCGGTGTACGTGTACTACTACGTCGAGCCGCGGGCGGCGCTGGTGGTGTCGACGATTCCGGCGTATCTGGGCGGCGGGAAGCTGGTGCAGACCAAGGAACTGCAAATCGAAATCGATACGTCCGGCGGTCCGGTGACGGCGAGCTGGTCGAGCGATTTGCCGGGGAACGCGCTGGCGGTGAACGAGCGATACGCGATTCCGGTGAGCGCGGGTCAGCGCAATTTTCAGTTGCCGTTTTTGAGCGTGGTCGAGGGAAGGCTCTTTCAATTGCTGCTGCAAGCCGCGGCGGGGCCGTTCCGGTTGTACGGGGCGAAGGTGCTGGCGCGCGTGATCGGCGTGCTGGTGGAGGCGTACGAGGCCGCGGCGGGGTTTGTGTGGGACTCCCAGGAGCACACGTTCGAGAGCGGACTGACCCACATTCCGCGGAGCCTGGGGATTTCGCTGTACGCGAATCCGATCAAGCAGGCGCGAGAGCTGGAGCTACAGATCGACACGATCGGACCGGTGACGGTCGTACTGATGTCGGACCTGCCGGGCAACCAGGTGCTGCCGCGATTCACGGCGGTGATCAACACGAACAATGTCGGGTGGCGCACGGTGAAGGTGCTGCTGCCGACGGTGTTCTCGGCGACGGGCGCGATCGAGGGGCGGATCTGGCGCCTGCAATTATCGGGGACGTCGCAATTCAAGCTGTACAACCTGGGGCTCGAGATTTTGCCGGTGGGAGTTTACGTCGAAGCGTACGAGGCGGCGGCCGGGGCGATCTGGGATTCGCGGGCGATGGACCTGGGAACGCCGAACGTGAAAGAGGCGCGGGAAATCGAGGTGGACATCGATACGACGGGGGCCATCGTGCAGTTGCTGAGCGACCTGCCGACGCTGGCCATGTCGCGGCAATTCCTGCAATCGATCACGACGACGGGGCGGCAAAAGATCATGCTTCCGCTACCGCTGTTCCCGGAGGGGCGGCTGTGGGAGCTGACGATCAGCGGCGCGAATTCGTTCAAGCTTTATGGGGCTCGGCTGAAGGTGCGGGCGTTTGGGGCGTATGTAACGGCGGACGAGGCGGCGGGCGGGGCGCTATGGGATTCAACACAGTTGGATCTAGGAAGTCCGAAAGCAAAACAGTTCCGAGAGTTGGAGTTCGAGCTGTGGACATACGGGCCTGTGACCATCACACTCTACCTGGACCTGTTCGGCAACCAGGCGACGGTGACGGCCACGCTGACGGTGTCGACGAGTGCGCAGGGGCGGAGGAAAGTGCTGATGCCGCTGGCACAGCCGAGCTACGGATACGGGCGGCTGATGCGGGCGACTATTTCGAGCGCGAATGCGTTCAAGGTGTTCGGGGCCCGGGTGAATTATCGCGAGGTCGGGACGCTGGTGGAGGCGTACGAAGCGCAGGGCGGGGCGGTGTGGGGTTCCACCCCGATCGACCTGGGGGTCACGCGGGATAAGGTGATCGACCAGGTTCGACTCGAGATGGATACGGATGCGGGGGTGACGGTCCAAATCTACACCGATCTGCCGGGCGAGTCAATGACTTTGCGATGGACGCAGACGGTGAGCACGGTGGGGTTCGGGAGGCGGTGGATCACGCTCGAAATGCCGGGGGCTCCGGCTGCCGACACGCAGGGTCGACTAGTGCAGGTCGTGGTGTCGTCGATGGCTGGTTTCCGGTTGTTCCAAGGGGACGTAAGCTTCCGGGTGATCGGGCGGTACCTGGCGGCCGGCGTGCCGGATGCGTACCGGGCACTGGACCAGGATTTCGGGACGGAGCGGATCAAACTTTTCAAACGGCTGGAGATCGACATTCAAAGCGACGGGCCGCTGCTGGTGACGCTCTCGACGAATCAGCTTGGAACAATGGGCGCCGCTTACGCGGCTTCCATCAACACCTCTGGGCTTCGGCGGACGCTGGAGCTGATGCTACCGGCGAACACGCGCGGGCGGCTGGTGAACATTCAGATCGGCGGAGCGTCGAGCGGGCGGCTGTATGGCGCGAGGGTGTGGACCAGGCCGGTGAATGAGCCTTCGGCGCAGTGGGAGTGGCATGCGTTTCCGGTGGAGGACTCGGAGTCGCTGCCGCAGACGGTGAAGTTGCCGATCGAGCCGACCGCGGCGGAGTTCAAGTGGGCGGAGCTGCCGGTGCCGCCGACGGCTCCGGAGTGGGAGTGGGCTCCGTTCCCGGTGGCGCCGACGGATGCGCAGTGGAACTGGGTGAAGTTTTTGGGGATCGATCCGACGAGCGAAGAATGGAAGCTGCTCGACCTGCCGGTCGAGCAGAGTAGCCAGTAGCCAGCAGCCAGCAGCCAGGAGAAAAGCCACGCCTAGCACTTCCGCATCTACGGATCTTTCGCTACCGCCGGTTTCTACGGTCGCGGCGCTGCTGCCTCCTTTGAATGACCGGATGCGGCAGATCGAGCAACTGCTGGGGGTCACTTCGAAGACTGCGGCGGCGACTGGATCCACATCGACGACGAGCTCGGCGGGGCAGGTGGTGTTTAGCGTTCCGGGGACGCTGGGGATGCAATCGAATGCGGCGCCGCTGGTGACGTTCGCGAATGCGGTGACTCCTTCGGGGTTGGTGGCGCTGCTGAAGGTGGCGGCGATCGGGGCCGCGGTGAGCGCGCAGCTCATGGTGGCCGGCGTTTCCTACGCGACTCTGACAATTCCGGCGGGGCAGACGCAGGTGAGCATTCCGGGGGCGGGCGCGATCGCGGCGAATGCGCTGGTGACGTTGAACCTGATTTCGGTGGGGACTACGTTTCCAGGGAGCGGTTTATCGGTAATTCTCCAAGGCGTGAGCTAGGCACGCAGAAGACGGCGTCCCGCTGGCGCGCGAATTCCTTCAGAGCCGCCGTGAGGCTTTCGAGGGTGAGGTGGTCGTGGACGTGACGGTTATCCCAGTTCCGAGGCGCGTTGGTCGCGAACAGGCTGATCCCCGAGAATTCTCCGCCCGGGGCTGCGGGGTCGATCCCGACGTGCATGGCAGAGTATGGCGCCGCCCCACTAGCTTTCGCGGCTAGCGGCGCGAGGAGCGTGGCGAGGAATTTGCGGCGGTCGAGATCCATGGCAGTTCCAGAGTAGCGAACCGTGGGCGGCTGGTGCCGATGAGAGGGTGCGTTTGCATCTCCTGTCGGGGCCGGCTGAGACTCTCCCAAGCGTCGAGGCCGGCATCGGCGGGCTGAAAGATCGGTCTTTCTGCGCTTTCGGGAGCGGGCGTGGGGAGGGCGAGAGGGCTGTCTTCCTTTGGGCGGCCCTTTCGCGCATCGAGCGGGGCATGGTGTGCGGGGAGATCCCGCGACAGGCCGGTTGGAGCCGACATGAAACAAACCCGCGACAAAGAAGAAGCCAGGAGTCAGGAGTCAGAATGAAGATGCTGTTAATGCTCGCGATGGCGGGGCTGAGCTTCGCGCAGACGCCCTTGGCGACGGGGTCGCGGGTGTTCGTGATGCTGCCGACCGGGCACGTGCAACTTGTGGCGATCGACCCGGCGACGCTCCAGGTGGTGAACGGGGTGCTGAGCGTGATTCCGCCGGCGGCGGCTACCTTGCCGCTGCGGATCGTGGAGATTACGCAGGTGGCCGCGGTGACTCCGACGTACACGCTGGGGCAGGCTCCGAACACTGCGCCGGAGCTGGACATTTTCTGGAACGGGCTGTGTTTGTCGGTGGGCGTGGATTACACGGTGGCGGCGAATGTGGTGACGTTTACGGGGTGGTCGGGGCCGGGGATCGGGGATGTGCTGCGGGTGGTTTACCGGGGCACCTAGATGAGCGCGGCGCGCGATCGCCTGGTGCTGGAGCACCTGTGGCTGGTGGAGAAAATCGCGCGCGGGTTTCAGTGCCCGGTGGAAATGGATGACTTGGTCCACGAAGGCATCATGGGGCTGATGGACGCGGTCACGAAGTTCGATCCATCACGGGGCGTACATTTCAGTTCCTACGCCAGCTATCGAATCCGCGGCTCGATCATCGACGCCTTGCGAAAGCTGGACTGGGCTTCCCGGGATACTCGGCGAGCAATTCGCCGGGCGGAAGCTGAGGGCGAGCCGGTGCCAGCATGTGCGGTGCAGTTGGTGCACGTGGTGAAAACCGAGGACGGGATGGAGTTCCATACTCCGGTCTCGGGCGACATGCCTGCGGACGAGGTCTGCGGGCGCGAGGAGCTGCGCGGAGCGATGCAGAGGGCGCTGGGGTGTCTTTCGGCTCGGTACCAGAAGGTGATGGAGCTGTATTACTGGCGCGAGATGACGCACAAGGAGATCGGCGCGGTGCTCGGCGTCAATGAGTTCCGGGTGTCGCAGATTTGCAAGAGAGCGCGCGACAAGATGCGGGTGGCGCTGGAGGCCTGCGGGATCGATTCTTGCCAGGCGTTTTAGGTGCCGGAAGCTATCTACAAACTGCAACCGGATCGCAGCATTTATTTGCAGGGGTTCGACGCGTTTGGGGCGGCGGCGGCGATGCACTCGGCGACTCCGGAGGGGTTCACGGTCAGCGGCGTGTTTCGGGATGCGGCGGATTTTGCGGTGCTGATCCTGTGGGACGCGGACTGCTTTTTCGAACACCCGAGTTTTAAATATCTGCCGGATTTTTCGCTGGCCGGGCTGGTGCTGTCGTTCGACGTATCGTATACGAAACTTCAGCCGCTGGACTCGCAGAAGTTTCCGACGATTGACTGGCCGTTTCTGGATGTGGCGCTCGCGGACGGAAGCTCCGCGCAGGTGACGCTATTCGATCACGCGCGGTTGGCGGGGGGCTCTTTTGCAGCCGCGTCCGGAACGTTGAACGTCGAGACGCCGGGCGCGGCTGCGTTCGATTCACTGGTTGTTTGGTACCAGAATATCGCTTTCGAATTTATCGCTGTGGGCGGGGAGACGGCCGCGGAGGTGGCCACGGCGATCGCGGCGCTGATCAATGCTACGAACTGGACGGAGATCGGCGGGATTGCCGCGCTGTGGGCGACCACGTTCGGAGCCGCGCTCACGATCACCTATGCGCGGTATGGCGAGGTTTCGACCAACGGGCAAACGGTTGCTCTGTCGAGCGGGCAAAACTTTGCGGGGATGGCGGTGGGGGATTCGATCCTGATCGGATCCACGGTATCGACGGTGACCGCGACGGGTGCGACGACACTGTCGGTCGCGGATGACCTGGGGGTGCAGACAAGCACCCCCTATCTGGCGGGCCGGGGCGGCGAAGACGGGAACATGGTCACGCTGTACGCGGTGCCCAAGAATTCGAATCTGACGACTGATGTCAGCGTGCTGACTCTCGCCGGCGGGTCGAGCGCGGCGACGTGGAGGGTGACGCTCGATTTCACGGCGCTGGGGATCGACCAGGTGCGGCAGATGTGGCTGACGTTTGCTCCGGAGCTGGCGAACGGGGCGGCTTACTCGAGTGCGGAGTGGGACGCGGTGTTTTCGAACTGGGCGGTTAGCGATCCGGAGGGGACGCGGCTGCTGCAAGTCGCGGGGGCGAACTCGGTGCGGATCGAGGAGTCGGACGATTACTGCACGTTCGCGGGCTCGGGCTGGAGCGTGGTTAGCTCCGCGGTGGGGTTCTGGTCGCAGGGGTTCGCGAAGACGACGGCGCATGTGGGCGACTCGGTGACGGTCCAATATATTTGCCTGCTGGAGCACAACCTGTACCTGGGGACGCTGCTGGGCCCGGGGTGCGGGAAGGCGTCGCTCTCGATCGACGGCGGGGCCGCGGTGACGGTCGACTGCTATTTGAATGTGACCAGCTCCATCGCGACCAGGCGGCTAGCAGGGAGCGCGATCGCGGCGGGGAAGCATACCGTCACGATCACGCTGACTGGATCGAACCCGAGTGCTGCGGGCTCAAATTTTTATTTTGATTTTCTGGAGGCGGCGGTGCTCTCGGACGTGCCGGATCCACCGGAAGCCGTCCCCACGACTTCGCCAGCGATCGACTACGACACCAATCACGGGTTTCAGTTGGCACCGGCACGTCTGATGAACATCTTCGATCAACTGGGGTTCACGGGGCCACTGAACGAATACGTGGGAGTGTTCTGGTGGAACCAGCGGACGGCGGCGGGGGCGGTGTTCGGATCGGTGACGGTCACCTTCGGCGGGACGTTCGTGGCGGGGGACCAGGTCCTCCTTTTCATTGGAACCGCGGCGCCGAACAACAACGTGGGGAAGACGGTTTTCGCGGGCGACACAAACGTAATTATCGCGGCGCACCTGGCGTACTTCATCAACGAAACGTTCAGCGGAGTGTGGGCGGCCGTGGGCGAGGACGGAGGCGGGAATAGCACCCTGACGATCACCGCTCGCTCGCCCGCGCCAGCCTACAATTTCACTTTTAGCGCATCGACGGAATTGACTTCAACGTCGACGGGGACGGCCGCGGTGACGGGCTCGCTGTCGTCGGGAGTGCTGCCGAGCTGGGTGATCGACCCGACGCAGAGTCCGCCGGTGAATTACGCGGCGCGGATGTGGCACGCCGACTTATTTGCGCAGGTGGCTTCGCGGGGATTGAGCATCACGAGCAGCTTCTCGATGGAGCTGGTGAATCCGCCGGATAATCCGCCGGCGGCGGTGTGGGCGGCGCGATACAGAGACGGCACGGCGGTGGAAACGGCGACGGGATTCGGGGTGTTGAATTCGACGCAGTGCGTGCCGAGCGCTCCGGAGTTCCTGGCGTATCAGGTGGCCTGCTTTCAGACAATGGCGGGACTGCAAGCGGCGGCCGGGTTAACTCCGGAGGTCCAGTTCGGCGAGCATCTGTGGTGGTACTTCACGAACTATAGCGCAACGAATTTGCAGGGCGGGATGGCGTACTACGACAGTGCGACGTCGGCGTCTGCGGTGGCGTCGCTGGGGCGGGCGCTCGGCATCTTTCTTACGCCGAACGACGATCCTTCAGCAGTTCACAGTGGGACGGACGCGGCCTTTCTAGCTGGTCTGCTGTTCGCACACGTGAGCTCGCTGGCGGCCGCGGTGAAGGCGCTTTACCCGACGGCGCAGGCTGAACTGCTTTGGCCATACGACGTAAATTATCCCATGCCGATAGGAAGGGAGGACCTGGGCGGGCGGCTGAATTTCGCCGTGAATCTGCCGGTCCAGTGGAAGGGGAAAGCGGGATCGAATCTCGATCGCTTCAAAATTGAGGCGCTCGATTTTGGAAGCGGCACACGGAGCTTAGACCTGGCGCTGAAGGCGATCGAGTTTCCGGGTTTAATGGGATGGCCACTTCAATCGATTCGTTACCTGTTTCCGGTCGACAACGGAGGGTGCCCCTTCCTGTACGAGCAGCAGCTCGCGCAGGGAGCGCTGATTCCTTTTTTGACGCCGTTCGCGGTGGATCACGTGTGCCTGTTCGGGTGGGATCTTCGCGAGAATCTCCTGCCGGAGATTCTCTGAGTAGCCAGGAGCCAGTAGCCAGTAGCCAGTATACGGACGGGGAAAGGGCGCCTGCGGCGGTTGGCATCAATGTGCGCGAGCCGTTTCCGGAGTGGGCTTGGCCGGAGGTTTGGGCTTGGATTGGCGGGCTGCGGGAGAAGCTGATCGACGACTTCGGGCCGCGCACGATGGACGAGTGGATGGCGTTCGTCGAGGAGAACGTGCATCGGCAGAGGACCTGGGGCGTGTGGATGGGCGGCGAGCTGGGCGGGGTGATCACGTTCGACAAAGGGTCGCCGATGGCGGGCGCGGTGCATTTGTATTTCAAGCGCAGCATGTGGGGGCGCGCGCCGATGCCGGCGATGCGCCAGGTCCTGGAGCTGATTTTTGCGGGGCCGACGACGAAGATTTTAACCAGTGTTTTCGAGGACAATCACGCGGCGCGCGGGATGTTCCGGAAGCTGGGGTTTCTGGTGGAGGGGCACTTCCGCTCTCAGACAGTTAGAGGCGGGAAGCCGGTGGCGATGGTCGCCGTGGGGCTGACCAAGGAGGATTTCTATCGTGTCCATGACGGGGCTGGCAGGCCTGGCGGGGTATCTGGGAAACACGCCGGGAGCGAGAACGGGGACGAGCGTGTCGAGTCCGACATACACGCCGGAGCAGACGAACGTTCAGAACGAATACGGGTCGGACATCGAGGAGGGGCTGACCAATCCGAATGAGACGCCGCAGTACACGGCGGGCGTCAACACGATTAATAACGCTTACGCGGGCGCGGGGGACAACCTGACGAGCTCACTGGCTGCTCGGGGGTTTGGGAAGTCGGGCGCGGTGGGGACGGGGTTGCAGCAGCTCGCGGTGTCGAAGGCGGGGGCGGTCGGCAACGAAGAGAACACGGTCGAAAGCCAGTTCGAGAACCAGGCGGAGGGGTTCGGGTTCGCGTCGCCGGGGAAGACGACGGTGAGCGTGGGCCCGGGATCGGCGGCGGCCGGAGGGCTGGGGGCGACACTGGCATCGCTGCAATCGTCGCTGAACGCGGCGGGCGGAGGGGGACTCTAAAATGGCGGTCGATCTGAGTTTTCTGGAGCCGTACTTTCAGGCACTGAGTCAAGTTCCTCATTTGCAGCAGGCCGCGGCGCAACAGGAGCAACAGCAGCAGCAGCTGGCGGAGACGACCCGGCACAACCAGGCGGATGAGGCGGTGGCGGGACGGCATGCGGACTACGCGGCCGATGCGAACCGGAGAGCGCAGCAGGCGCAGGACCTGACCCAGGCGGACACGATCCTGAAGAATGGATGGACTCCCGTGGGGAGCAGTCAGGCCGGAGCCGCACCGCCAGCAGCCGTCCAGCCCGCGCCGGCGGTGGGGTTGGGGGACGAGACGGGCGATCCGGATAACGCGGCCGGAGGGGCCCCTGCGGCGGCCGGTGTGCCGGGGTTGACCGGATCGCTGATGGCGACGGCTCCGGTTCCCGCAGCGGCGACACCGCGACAGACGATGACGGTCGGGGGTCAGCAGTATCTGGCGCCGCCCAAGGCGGGGACTCCGGAATGGAAAGAAGAGCACGCCCGGCAGTTGCAACAGGGCTTCGATGACGACGCGGCCAAGCATGGGGCTCAATTGAACCGGGAGGGGATCATGGTTCCGGACGCCGTGGCGGACACCTTGCAGATTCCGCGCGGCCAGAAGATTCTCCCCGAGCATGTAAAGGCCTTGGCGGATCTGCACAATATTGTGGCGCCGCCGGAAAAACAGTGGAAGCCGGATCCACCGCCGTCGATGGTGACGCTGTCGCCGACGGATTCGAAACTGATGGGGTTGCCGGCGGGGACGCGGATGCCGATGGACGAGTACAAGAGCCGGGGCACGGTGGCGGCGGAGGCGTCGCGGGCGGCAAGAGGTGAGGGTGGCGGATCGGGTGAGAAGCCGGCGAAGCCTCCGACGGGGCGTCAGCTGCAGATAAACGACGACACGAAAGCGGCGGAGCTGGCCAAGTCTGAAGTGCAGAGAGGCAAGGATCGTGCGGCGGTGTTGAAGTCGAGGGCGGCGGACAAGAATTTTGATCTTCAGGGGGCGCTGAAGCAGGCGGAAATCGACCACGCCGACCGGCAGGTGCAAATCCAGAAGCAGTACGAGCAGGGTCGCAGCGACCTGTACGGCGCGGATGTGGGGCATAACGATTGGGCCGACCGGTATCGGGCCAGTCTCGATGGTGGGGAGCAGGGCGGAACTGCCGCATCGCCCGGGCGGGCAGGCGCGGCGGCTCCTGCTGCGGCGGGTGCTGCTGGTCCGAAGCAGCTCACCGATATGTCGAAGGTCGGGGAGTACATGAAGAAGGCGGGCGGAGATAAAGTCGCGGCCCGGAAGGCCGCCGCGGCCGATGGCTTCGTGTTCTAATGCCCGATATTTTCGACCAGTACGCGGCCCAGCAAACGGCTCCTCCGCCGAAGGGGGACATCTTCGACCAGTACGCGGAGCAGCAGGGAAAACCGGAACTCTCGACATTACTGCCGACAGCGTCGGACGCTGTCGCGACGGCGACGGAGAATGCCCGGCAAACGGCGAGTGCGCTGGTGAATCGGCTGATGCCTCCGATGCAGCCGACGCTTCCCTGGCAGCTCGGGAGGGCTGCTCCGAATTTCCAGCCGGAGGGATGGACTCCGGAGCAGGAGGCGAAGTTCGAAGCCCAAGCGGAACAGCACCCAGACCCACAGGACTTCGGACCCTCGTTTCGCGGAGGCGCACAGGTGGTCCAGGGGGCTCGGCAGATTGCGAATGCTCCGGATTGGCCGGGAAGAGCCGGCGGCGCAGCTCAGATGTTCGAAGGGGGTATGGAGGCGGCTACGCCGGCAATGGCGACCGGCGTAGTTAAGGCTCCTATTGCGGCGGCGAGGGCGGTGGTCACAGGCCTGCTGGGGCAGAGGGGGACGCAGGCGGCGCTGAAGTCGGAGGGAGTGCCAGAGGAATACGCGCGACTCGCGGGCGACCTAGCGGGTTTCGCGGCGGCCGGCTGGACGGTGAAGGACTTGGTGACGGCCGGGAAGCGGGCCATGGAACCGTTTCAGCCTGGGGCCAGGTTCGGCAAGCCGCTGGAGGGGGAGGTTATCCCTCCGGAGCAGACGCCTCCGGAAAATGGAGGGCTCGGGGCGGGGAAGGAGCCGGTGGAGGCGAGTTTCACGCGCGAGGGTCCGGACATTTTCGACAAGTACGCAGAGGCACAGAAAACCGCGACCGAAACCGGGGGCAGCTCCGGCCAAGGGGACATTTTCGATCGATACGCGGCGGAGAAGTTGCAGCCGAATGCTGCAAGTTCGGAACCCGCTCCTGGTGAACCTGGCAGCGTGGTGCAGTTGCCGACGAAGTCGATCAAGGTGGATCCGGGGCGGTTTCAGTTCAAGGCGAACGTGGGACAGGGCGGAGCTGGCGAGGAACTGCGCTCGGTAACGAAGTTCGATCCAGAGAAGTCGGGGCTGCTGAGTGTGTGGAAAGATCCGGCCGACGGGCAGACGTACGTCGTCAACGGCCACAACCGGCTGGCGCTGGCGGACCGGACGGGGGCTCCGGAGGTGACGGCGCGGTACCTGGCGGCGGATGATGCGCCCGAGGCTCGGACGAAGGGTGCGCTGATTAACATCGCGGAGGGGCGCGGGGATGCGGTCGACGCGGCGAAGGTGTTTCGGGATAGCGGGCTCGACGAGGACGCACTGCAAAAAGAGGGCGTGTCGCTGAAGGGACAGAAGGCTCAGCAGGGGCTGGCGCTGGCGAAGCTGAACCCGGAATTGTTCAACAAGGTGGTGTCGGGAGATTTGCCAGTGGAGCGGGCCGCGGTGATCGGGGCGGGGCTCGACAGTCACGAGGACCAGGGGGCGCTGGCGGACATGCTCGACAAACGGGAGCAGAGCGGGAAGCGACTCACCAACGACCAGATCGGCGAGATGATCCGGCTGACCAATGCGGCGCCGAAGACGACAGAGACGCAGGATTCGCTGTTCGGGTCGCAGGAGATGACGCGGAGCGTGTTGCCGGAGAAGGCCGAGGTTTCGGATTTCGTGCGCAGCCAGCTGGGGAAAGAGAGCAAACTGTTTCAGGCGGTCGGCAACGAGGGCGCGGCGGCGAAGCTGGGGACGGCCGGGAACGTGATCAAGGCCGGGGATAATGCGGCGATCGCGGAGCGGACCAACCAGGCGCGGGCGTTGTACGATAAGCTGTCGACCACGACGGGGCCGGTGAACGACGCCCTCGACGTCGCTGCGTCGTCGATCGCAAAGGGGGAAAAATCTGATGCCGCCAAGCAGCAAGCGTACGCCACAATCAGGCATGAGCTCCTCGGGCAAGCAAACCGCCTCGCCGGCACGGGCCAAGAAGCTCCTCAGCGACCTAAAGGAAATGGCGGGGGCGGGGCAGGTGCAACTGGCGGAGGGGAACTCGGTGGCTCCGCCACAGAAGTCACCAGCCAGCAGCCAGCAGCCAGGGAAGACGGGCGGGCTGGGTTACCCGAAGAAGTAGCCAGTCCGGAATGGACGCAAACGGCGCGTAGCCAGCAGCCAGCAGCCAGCCAAGACCCCGAGTACAGCGAGGCGGTCCGCATCGTGAGAGAAGCGGGGAAGGCCTCAACCTCCACGTTGCAGCGACACCTTCGCGTCGGATACGGCGCAGCAACGCGCATTCTCGATCGGATGGAAGCGGAGGGTATTGTGGGGCCGGCATCAGGTTCGAAACCGCGCGAAGTGCTGGGGCGTGGACCGATTGCTCCGGAAGAGAAGGGCGAGATCACCCCTTCGAAGCCAGTCGACACGGGCACCACTCTCGGATCCGGGCTCGGGGCGTTTGAACCGTTTTTCCGGGACTCGATCGACGAGGGGAAGGCTCTGCTCGCGAAACGACAGGCGGCGCAGGCGGCGATGAAAGCCACTGCCGGGACGCCGGCGGAGAGGCAGTCGGGGGAAGCCAATCGTCAATGGTACACGGGAGAGCGCGACTGGTGGCAGACTCGCGTCAACCAGGCGATCGACCGGAGCGAAAAACTATTTACTCCGGACGTGAAGACGCGGGAAGCGGTCGGCATCATGCGCGAGTTCGAGCATCGGCCAGGCGAGCTCCAACAGATTTACGACGGAACGCATCCGTCGCTCGCGATGGCTCCGCCGGCGGCGCTGAAACGCATTGAGCAATTGCGGCCGGCGATGAAGTTGGCTTTGAACCCGACGCCGAAGATGGAGAAGGCGAATCGGGTGTACACAAACATCGCCGAGAAAACGCTGCAAGAAGGGCAGGCCGGCGGTTTTCTGGGGTCGCGGTGGAAGTCCGATGAATACTTGCCGCACATTTATCACGAGCCTGGTGTGCTGGGAGGGACTGGCGAAGAGGTCGCGCCGGCGGCGCCGCAGGACCGCATCAACCTGACGGGGAACATCGGCAAGCATTTTCAGTTCGCGGCGAAACGGTTCGATGAGTATCCGACGATGCTGCACGCCGTGATGGACGGCAAGGTTCCGAAGACGATGGACCCGGCGGACGCGTTCGCGATTCACGGTGCGAACTTCGCGCGGGCCCGGGCCACGCATCTGTTCGAAAAACACCTGGCCGCTAACGGCATGGGGCACTGGGGAACCGAACAAACCGCGCCCAAAGATTGGGTTCCGCTGGCGGGGCATAGCGACGAATTCACGCGTATCGGCGGTGGCGGGATGCAGAGGCTGTACGTGCCTCCATTCATTCAGAAGGCGCTGAAGCCGGTGACGGACCCGGAAGTCTCAGGGACGGCGTTCAACGCGATCCGCGGCGCGCAGCGCGGCCTGAAAGAGGCGATTCTCGGACTGTCGGGATTCCACCTGCTGACGGAGAATATCGTCGGCCTGGCGGGCATGGGGCCGGGGGCGATGTACAAATCGTTGCAGCGGCCGCTGGAGTCCCCGGAGTCGCTGAAGTGGGAGCGGGATGGCGCGATTCACGGGCTGAACACCTCGATCACGGGGCGGACGATGGACGCCTACCGGAACTTGAAGCCGGGGTCGATTCCGACGCGCGGGGAGATTGTGCGGGCGTTCATTCCCGGATCGAAGCACGTGCTGGAGGCGGCGCGCGCCATCACGAAATTCACATTCGACAACATCCAGCGGCGATATAAGATCGGCGGCTATATGCTGCACTCGATGGCGTGGGATCAGCAGAATCCCCACGGGACGCCAGAGCAGAGGAGTTTGGCGCGGCAGGGAATTGCGAGCTACCTGAACGGAGTTTTCGGCGGGCTGCACTGGGAAAACATGGGCATCGGGAAAGCCGCGGTTGAAACAGCGCGGATGCTGCTGCTGGCTCCGGACTGGTCGGGGTCGAATGTGGCGCTGGCGAAATATGCGGGGGACGCGAAGCTGGCTGCGAAGGAGCTGCCGTTGCGCGACAAGCTGGCGGGCGCCACGACGAAGGAATCGGTGCAGGCGCGGCTGTCGAGGGCCTTCTGGGTGAAGTCGATTGTGGGGGGCCTGATCGCGACGCAGATGATGAGCCTGCTGTGGTCGCACCAATACAGCAAGAAGCCGTTCCTGGTCTATGGGGGCAAGGACAAAGACGGGAAGGACGTGTATATCAACATGGCCTTTCGCGGCGCCGCCGGCGACCTGGTGCACGCGGCCCAGTTGATGGAAGAGCACGGGCTGATCCAAGGTGCGGCGACCTTTGCCGGCAGCAAGGCGGCTCCGTTCACGAAGGCCGCGGTGCATCAGTTCACGGGCCGAAACGACTTCGGGCGGGAGATCGCGCCGGCGGGATTGAGCCCGGTGGCGAACACGGTGCGCAGTGCGGGGCAGTTGGTGTCGGACGTGTCGCCTATTCCAATCGCAGCGAAGAGTCTGCAACACACGATGCTCGGGGACGAAGCGGAGAAGTACTCGTGGTCTGAGCGGGCGCTGTCGATGATCGGGACGCCTCCGCAGCACGTCGGGGAGAAGAAGGAATCGACGAAGCCGGAGAACTCGCTCATGGATCAGATCCGGACGGGGCAGGCGCACGAAGTGAAACACCGGAAGAAGGCGGGGCAATGACGGAATCGTATCTGAGGGTGGGGACGCTGGTGCTTTCAGTCGTAAGCACGGCCGCGGCGGTTGGGATGTATATCGCGATTTTGCAGATCAAGAATGCGATTCTGACCGAGCGGGACGTGATGAAGGGCTGGGTGCTCGAAGAGATCCGGAGGGCGGTGAACTGAAGTGCGAGCGACGCGGTGGAAGTTCGGGGAGCCGGAGCTTTGCAAGGCGGTGTTGACCTATGAGCCGCAGACGGCGGCGAGGATCGCGAAGCTGGCGGGGTTGAGCGTCGGGAAGGCGGCCGATGTCCTGTGCTGGATGGTGGATCGCGGGACGATCGGGATCTCGATTCTGGGGCGGTGGCCGGACATTCGGGCGACGCGGCGCGCGGCGGTGTATTACTTGCGGCGGGCGGTGCGCGGGGAAGCGCTCGATTCGTGGCTGTGCTGGTGCTGGCTGAGAAATCCGACGTGCTGCCTGGTGTGCCGGCGGTGCGTCAGAGTTTGCGGCCGCGGCGAACCCAGTACATGAAGGCCAGGGCGACGGCGTAGTAGAAGATGAGGATCAGGGCGTCGATCACGGGGTTAGGCAGAGGCTGATTTGCGCTGTTCCATTTCCTGCTCGCGCCATTTTTCTTCAAATTCGTCTTGGTAGGCGGCTAACAGTTCCGCGTTTTCGCCGCGAAGGGCAAGCAGGGCTCCGGCCACGGAGATCAGGTACACGACGGGGATTCCCGCGAGAGCAAGGGAATAGTTCGTGATCCAGACGCCGTAGTCGCGATGCAGCGCCCAGATGACTTCGCACTGGGCCACGATTGGCGAGCCGGCGGATGCGAGGGCCTGCCACACCCCATTCGATGCGTATACGATCACGGCGGTCCAGATCCAGCAGGTGCCGATGAGAATCGTAGTGCACCAGCCAGCGGCATGAGCGATCGGGCGTCCGATGATTACTCCGGCCCAGCCTGTAAGCGTGCGGCAGCGCTTCAGTTTCATGCCGAATTAGTGCGGCGGGCAGGGAAAACTTCTCAGCTTTTGCGATGCGCTATTAGAGTCGCGGCTTATGGTCTCGATCAGAGGGGTTGCAAGCAGGACACGGCGCGCCCGCTCCGCATCCGCATGCGTCGGCGCGCGAGCTATTGCCGTTCCAAGGTCTGTCGGGGTGGTTTTCGCAAACCCAGCCGGAGTCGTCGCAGACATGGCAAGGCGGCGTTTCATTGCGCGGCGTCATCCGGTGAATTTCTCGTCGCCAGGCTTCGGGGGCTTCTTGTTGGTCTTCCGCCAACGGGCCCAGCGACCTAGGGCGCGGTTGCGGGCGGCGTCCGTTTTGTCGTCCTGCGTCGCTGATGACCAACGCATGGCGGCGAGGGCCTGGGCGGTTCGATTTTTCTTCGCGGCCTTCTTTTTCGCCATGAACTCCTAAGAGTGTAGCGTGCGGACGCATGACTATGCCGGTCGGGAATTTCCTAGTTGTTATGCGTGCGGACGCATGATCTACTAGGATCGCCTCTTATGCGTGCGGACGCATAGAGGGTAAGGGAAGGCAGATATGGAATCCAGTTCAACTTTGAGATTTGAGCCGAACGTGCCGGTGGACGTGGCTTTGAAGTATGCCGGCGGGTTTCAGGTGACGTCGACGAAGACGAACCTGCCGCAGATGATGTACACGCTGACCGACGGGCGCCGGATGTATCTGGACCTGGCGGTGGCGGCGCGGGTGGATGCGCTGGGCGTGCCAAAGGGGCAGTCGTTCACGATCTGCAAAGTCGGGAAGGGCAAAGACGCGCAGTGGGCGGTGGGCAGCAAAGAAGCCGTGGCGGAGGCTGTGCCAGTGGTGCGGAGGCCTGCGCCACTCGAGTTTCCGGCGAAGCCGGAAGAGAGCTCGGCCGACGTGCGATCGCGCCAGGTAGTGGCTTCGGCGGACAACTCGATGCGGGCGTATCTGAAGGCAGCGGTTTCCGCGGTGGCTGATACGGAGAAGTACGCGCACTCGATAGGAAGGGAGCTGACGTTCAGCTCGGCCGACGTGCTGACGGCGGCGATTTTTCTGGCGCAGATGAGAGGGGGCCAGTGCTGATTTTGAGGTTGTTCAGAATCGCGGCGGAGCTGGGGAAGGGCTTATGGGACGTGGTGATGGTGATGTTCCGGAGGAAACCGAAATGAGTCAGCACTGGGAGGATCGGGACGCGGAGGACCGGCGGGCGTTTCTGCTGGTGCTGTTCGGGGCGGATCCGCGGGATGTCCGGACGCGGACGTATGGGCGCGAGGTGGCGATCGGGCTGGCGATCGGCCTGGCGATCGGAGTGGTGATATTGGCGGCGGTGTTGCGGTGAAGCGGCGCTCACTTTTAGGGGTCCTGCGGGATCAGAAAGCGAGGATACAACCATGGGCGAACCAGTCGTTGTGTGGCCACCGGTTAACTAGGTCGGGGGGTCCGCTTGGCGCCAGGCGGACCGCTTCCTCCAAACCGGTTTGCAAACCGGTTTTGCCAAACCGGTTTTGCCGGGAAAACCAAACCGGTTTGGGCGCCTTAATAAGGACCGCGCGCGCGGGCGCAGTGGAAGTTTCTATATACTCCAGTAGTGTAAAAACACAAAGCAGCAGCAGAAGAAGACTCGGAGGAGCTGCTGCTGCTGCCTTCGCTGTTGGTTCGCCTGGTGTGACCACGATGTTCTGCAAGACCTGCGGAGAGCCGGCGGACCGGTTGTGCGCGCTGTGCGATGAGCCGGCGTGCGGGAAGCACCTGATCGTGGATCGCCTGGGAGCGAGCGCGGACGACGTGTTCGAATATGGCATCTGCGAAGAGTGCGCTAGGGGGCTGAGTGGAAGCGCTCGGCCGAATTGATCCGCTGGCCAGGCAACACGCTGCGGCGCACGCCAAGCTTCGCAAGGGCATGTGTCTGTGCGGGAGTTGCCGGAAGTGCCGGCATCGGGCGACGGTGCAGCGACTGCGGGACGATTCGCGATTGAATCCGCAACGGCCGGAGTTGACCAGGGAGTTTCCGATATTCGCGGAAGAGCTCGCTTCGACGATGCGGTACGCGGTGCGGTCGGGTTTTCGGCGCGGGGCGCAGTAGTATACTGGGTCGCGAGCGGCCCATTACAGTGAGGGCTGGAAACCCGGATGTTCAAAAAAAGGCCGAAAAAACAGCCGAAAACGAAGCGAGCGGCCCGAAATAGTTATTCTGAGCCGTTCAAGCGGGATTACTTCTCGGCGGACGAAATCAGGCGTTTTTTCGCGGTTTTAAAGGGAAATCGGGACAAAGCGATGTTTCGGGTCATGTACCTGAAAGCGCTGCGGGCTTCCGAGGTCGGCATGCTGCGGATGGAAGACTATCACGAGCGTGAGGGGCGGCTGTTCGTGCGCCGGCTGAAGCATTCGAAAGCTGGTGAATTTCGATTGCATCGGCAAGAGGGCCAATTCCTGCGCGCGTGGATCCGGGAGCGCGGGCGCGCGCCGGGCGCGATTTTTCGATCGCGGAATCATCGGCCGATATCGCGGCGGCAGTTGGATCGCCTGGTGAAACAGTACGGCGCCGCGGCGGGGTTGCCGGCAGAGAAGTGCCATGCGCACGCGTTCAAGCATTCGCGGGGGACGCACCTGCTCAGCGACACGCGGGACATCACGCTGGTCCAGGACCAGCTCGGGCATCGGAACATCCAGAACACGATGATCTATGCCGAGGTGTCGAATCCCGCGCGGGAGGATTTGTTCGAAAAGCAGAAGGATCGGTGGTGAACGATGGTGGCGGAACGACAGATATGGCCGGTAGTGAACTTCGAAGACGAAAGACTTGTGATGGCAGCGGTTGCGAGCTGGCACCTGTGCGAGTCCCATGCTGGCTGATCGGGAAGGACCGAGCGATGAGCTGATACTCTCCGTGAGGGACAACCTGGCGGCTGCTATTGCGCGAGAGCAAAAGGAGAGTGTGGTGCGCGCCACGCTGCTGAATCGGGCTTTTAACGAGTTGGGTAAGCCGGTGGTGTGATGGAAGCCGTCGCGCTGATGGAGGCCTGCAAGCGGGAATACGAGCTCGCGAAGCGCGGCGGTTACGAGCTGCCGCTGCTAATCAGTCTGTCGGCGGCCGTCGGCCTTGTGGCTAGTCTTCAGTTGGCGCTGCGGCATCCGGAGATGAAGGGACCATCGGAGAAGATCGCGCGCGGCGTGGTGGCCGCGATGATTCAGCGGACGCGGGACGACGGGTTTGTGGCGTGCGCTGAGCTGATGGAGTTGGGGAACGATCCGGCGAACGACCAATGACCGAGGGTCAAGAGTGCGAAGTCTCGGTGGCCGATGCGAGCGGGAAGCGGTG
>DATHOJ010000026.1:0-101351 GCA_035485055.1 Bryobacteraceae bacterium | reverse complement strand
ACTCCGGGCGACACCAACGTCACATTGCGCGGCACCGTGAAGGGAAACTCGCTCACCGTAAATGATAAAACCATCGCCATCGAAGGAAATGCTCCGGAGGGCGAAAACATTGAGTTAAAAGGCACAATCGCCCCACCTCCGGATCCCCGCTCGCCTATCAAACTGCGTATTCCTTGAGATTTTCTCACGCCTTTCCACACATATTACGCATGGCCACTCCCGAGCGCACCCGCACGATCATGCAGACGATTCTTCAGATGGATAAGCAGTTCGGAAAAGGCGCGGTGCTCCAGCTTGGGTCGCGTAACGTATTGCCGGTACAGGTGATTTCGAGCGGATCGATCTCGGTCGATGCTGCGCTCGGCGTGGGAGGATTTCCGAGAGGCCGCGTCGTTGAGATTTTCGGACCGGAATCCTCGGGGAAAACCACGCTGGCTCTACAAGTTATCGCTGAAGGGCAAGCGGCAGGCGGATCGGCGGCGTTCATCGATGCCGAGCACGCGCTCGATCCGGCCTACGCGCGAAATCTGGGCGTCAATGTCGACGATCTCCTGGTTTCTCAACCAGATTGCGGCGAACAGGCGCTGGAGATTACGAACGCCTTGGTCTCCTCGGCGGCCATCGATGTTCTAGTGATCGATTCGGTAGCGGCGCTGGTTCCCAAGGCGGAACTCGAAGGAGAGATGGGAGATAGCTTCATGGGCCTGCATGCGCGCCTGATGTCCCAAGCGCTCCGGAAACTCACCGGGTCGATTGCGCGGACCAACACTTGTGTCATCTTTATCAATCAGATACGCGAGAAAATCGGGGTCGTTTTTGGGAACCCCGAAACTACTACCGGCGGCCGAGCACTGAAGTTCTATTCTTCAGTTCGTGTCGAAGTCCGGCGGATGGGGGCGATCAAAGACGGCGAGGTTGTCGTGGGTAATCGGACGAAGGTTAAAGTGGTGAAAAATAAGGTCGCCGCGCCGTTTAGAGAGGCTGAAGTCGATATTCTCTATGGGCATGGAATTTCTAGGGAAGGCGATTTGCTGGACCTCGGAGCCACGGAAGGGATCGTCGAGAAAAGCGGCGCCTGGTACAGTTTCAAGGGCGAACGGCTGGGGCAGGGGCGGGAAACGGCTCGCACGTTTCTCAAGGAACATACCGACGTCCGGGCGAAGATCGATACGGCGGTGCGGCAGAAGATCGGGCTGATTGCCGCCAAGGCTGCATCGGCCTGATTTCTTGGGCTGCCTTAATTGACCATAAGTGAGTATGAAAAGCCGCTTGATGACGTCTTAAACGACCGTAATATTGACCACGGATAGGCCATTGTGCTAACTTGACGGATTCGGAGCGGTTCGTCTCGACGTTCGATCCCTGCACAATTTTTTGATGGAACAGACACTCCAAGCCCTGAGTGGGATTCTGCTAAGTGCCATCCCCAGCGCACTCCTGCTGATCATCTTACATTTCTATTTGAAAGCGATGCTTTTTAAGCCGCTTGAAAAAGTTCTGCGGCAGCGCGAAGCGTTGACGGCGGGGGCCCGCAAGGCCGCGGACGAGAGTCTGGCGTTGGCGGAGGTCAAGGCCAAGGATTACGAAGCGAAGTTTCGCGAGGCGCGCGCCGAGGTTTATCGCCAGCAGGAAGAAACGCGGAAAGCGTGGCTCGACGATCAGGCTAAACAGATCGCCGCCGGGCATGCCCGCGCCGGCGAACTGATGTCGGCGGCGGATAAAAAGATTGCCGAGGAAGTTGCGGTGGCGAAGCAAAATCTGGTGGAGACCAGCGCGGCGCTGGCGGACAGCATCGCTACCAGGGTTCTGGCGCGGAGGATATCGTGAAGCGCATTTTGCTCGCGATGATGCTGCTGTTCGGCGCTACTTCGATTTACGCCCAAGAAAAAGTAGAGGAACCTGTCACCAAAGACGAAATGCTGGTGTGGAGGTGGGCGAATTTCATCATCCTCGCCGCCGGCGCCGGTTATCTGCTGGGCAAGCATCTGCCGACGTTTTTCAAAAGTCGCACGGCTACCATTCAAAAAGACATTACCGAAGCGCAACAGCAGAAACTGGATGCCGAGAAGAGGGCGGCGGAAATGGATGCGCGGTTGCGGTCGCTAAGCGCGGACATCGAGAAGTTTCGAGCGCAATCGAAGGCCGAAATGGAGCAGGAAGCCGCGCGTATCCGTCAGGAGACCGCTCAGCAGATCGCGAAGCTCCAGAAGCAGGCCGAGCAGGAGATCGAATCGAAAGGCAATCTGGCTAGCCGGGAGTTGCGCGAGTATGCGGCGAAGCTGGCGCTGGATCTGGCGGAGCAGAGGATTCGCACGAGGCTCGATGCGGCGACGGAGGCTGGCTTGGTAGAGGATTTCACCAAGGATCTCCAGCAGCAGGGGTCGAAGAACTAGTGGCCACGCGCACGAAGATTGCGGCTGGGGCGAAAAACGGGACAGACCCCTTGGTTCACGCGGCGCTGAATGGCGCAACGTCTTCGCGAAGGAATTGTGGCGCCTTGGGACAAAGTGGTCAGTCCCGGTTTTCGCGTAGTGCGATTCGCTTGGGGAACGAGTAATTAGATGCTTTCGGCCATTTCAACTCGATACGCGAAGGCGCTGGTGGATGTGGTCACGGAGCCGGGGTCGAACATCAATCCGCAACAGGCGATGGAGCAGTTGCGGCAGGTGGCGGCGATGGTTTCGTCGTCGGAGGATTTGCGGAATGCGCTCCTTTCGCCCGCGGTTTCTCCGGGGCGGAAGCGGGCGGTGATGGCGAAGTTGACGGAGCCGCTGAACGTTCACGTCAAGCTGCGCAATTTTCTTTACGTGGTGATCGATCACCGGAGGGTGCATGAGATTCCCTCCATGGTGGAAGCGTTCGAGGTCCTGCTCGACGAATATCTGGGGTTTGTGCGCGCCGATGTATCGAGCGCCCTGCCTCTCAACGATTCGCAAAAAGCCTCGCTCGAAGCGCAGTTGACGCGGGTGGCGGGGAAAAAGGCGAAACCCAATTTTAAAACCGATCCGGCGCTGGTCGCGGGGGTTGTTGCGCGCGTGGGATCGAAGGTTTACGACGGCAGCGTACGGGGACAATTGGAAAGGCTGCGAGCAACTCTTTTAAGTTAAGGGCTCGCAAAAGGATTCTATGGCTCAGATCCGGGCGGATGAAATCTCGCGCGTGTTGCGCGAGGAGATCGATAATTACGAGAAAGTAGTCAACGTTTCAGAGACCGGCTCCGTGATTTCCGTGGGCGACGGCATCGCGCGTATTTACGGACTGGAAAACGTCATGGCGGGCGAACTGATTCAGTTCGCGGGCGGTGTTTCGGGCATCGCGTTGAACCTGGAAGAAGATTCCGTGGGCGCGGTGATGCTGGGCGATTACACCAACATCAAAGAAGGCGAAGAGGTGAAGCGCACGGGCCGCATTATGTCGGTTCCGGTGGGCGAAGCCATCGTGGGCCGCGTAGTAGACGCGCTGGGAAATCCGATTGACGGCAAGGGTCCGATCGAATCGAAGGCATTCGCCGCCATCGAACGAATCGCGCCGGGTGTGGTTGACCGGCAGCCGGTGAAAGAGCCTCTGCAAACTGGAATCAAGGCGATCGACGCGATGATTCCCATCGGGCGAGGACAGCGCGAGCTGATCATCGGCGACCGGCAGACGGGCAAGACCACGGTTGCTCTGGACGCGATCATCAATCAAAAGGGCGGCGACGTGATTTGCATTTACGTCGCGATCGGGCAGAAACGGTCGACCGTTGCGCAGGTGGTGAAAACGCTTGAAACGCACGGCGCGATGGAGTATTCGATCGTGGTGGCGGCGACGGCGTCCGATCCGGCTCCGATGCAGTATCTGGCCCCTTATGCGGGCTGCGCGATCGGCGAATATTTCCGGGACAGCAGCCGGCATGCGCTGTGCGTGTACGACGATTTATCGAAACATGCGGCGGCGTATCGCGAAATTTCGCTGCTGCTAAGGCGTCCTCCGGGTCGGGAAGCTTTTCCGGGAGATGTGTTCTATCTCCACAGTCGTTTATTGGAGCGCGCGGCGAAGTTGTCGGCTGAGAAGGGCGGAGGGTCGTTGACGGCCCTGCCGTTTATCGAGACGCAGGCGGGCGACGTCTCGGCGTACATTCCGACCAACGTTATTTCGATCACCGACGGGCAGATTTATTTGGAATCGGACCTGTTCAATTCGAACGTGCGTCCAGCGATCAACGTGGGTATTTCGGTGAGCCGTGTAGGATCCAGCGCGCAGATCAAGGCGATGCGGCAGGTAGCCGGTTCGCTGCGCTTGGACCTGGCGCAATATCGAGCGCTGGCGGCGTTCGCGCAGTTCGGGTCTGAGCTCGACAAATCGTCGGCCGACCAGTTGACGCGCGGCAGCCGCATGGTGGAAATCCTGAAGCAGGGGCAGTATTCGCCAGTGCCGGTGGAGAAGCAGGTCCTGATTATTTACGCAGGCACGCAGGGCATGCTGGACGATCTGCCGCTGGATCAAATCAAGGCGTTCGAACAGGAAATGTATCACTTCATGGACAACGCGCATCCCGGGATGCTGCCTTCGATCCGGGAGAAGAAGACGCTGACCGATGAGATCAAGGCCGAGCTTAATAAGATCCTGGCCGAATTCAAACAGCAGTTTGTGAAAAAACACAAAAAGTAGCCAGCAGCCAGTACCCAGAATGAAAACTTTGAGGACAAGGAATCGCAGTAGATGCCGAGCCTGATTGACATCCGGCGGCGGGTCCGCTCGGTTAAGAATACGCAGCAGATCACCAAGGCCATGAAGATGGTTTCGGCGGCGAAGCTGCGTAAGGCGCAGGAGAAGGCGATTGCGGCGCGTCCGTACGCGAAGATGCTGCAACAGATCCTGGCCAATGTGGCGGAGGCGGCGGCCGGGGCGGGCGAAGGCGAGACGCATCCTTTATTAGTGGTGCGTCCGGAAAAGAAAATCCTGCTGGTGGTGGTGACGGCCGATGGCGGCCTGGCGGGCGGATTCAACGCGAATCTGATCAAGATGGCGGACCGGTTCGCCAAGGAGCGGACGGCGGACGATTTGAGTTTCGAACTGATCGGACGCAAGGGGCGCGACTATTTCAAAAGGCGCTATTCGCACATCGCGGGCGAACATCTGGACGTGTTTCGCGTGGTGAAATTTGAGACCGCGGAGAAAATCGTCGATGCGATCGTCGAGCGGTTTTCGAAAGCCGAAGTCGATGCGGTGTATTTGTTCGTGAACGAGTTTAAGAGCGTGATGTCCCCGACGATTGCGCAGAAGCGGCTGCTGCCGATTGAAGTGCCGAAATCGGCGGCGCCCGTGGATTACATTTACGAGCAGAAGCCGGAGGAGATTCTGGGGAGCCTGCTGCCGCGGTATCTGAAAGTGCAGATTTACGGAGCGCTGCTGGAATCGGCGGCGGCGTACCTGGCGGCTCGCATGACGGCGATGGATGCGGCGACCCGGAACGCGGATGAAGTGATCGACAAACTGACGCTGTATATGAACCGGGTGCGGCAGGCGACGATCACGAACGAAATTATTGAGGTCGTTAGCGGGGCGGCGGCGTTGGAGTAATGAGAGGGATCTTTTATGAGTGCTGATGGCAAAGTAATCCAGGTGGCCGGGCCGGCCGTGGACGTGGAATTTCCTGAAGGGGAGATTCCGGTGATTCGAACGGCGCTGCGCATTACCAGTAAAGGTTTCGACGTTCCCGCGCCGATTGACATCGTCTGCGAAGTGGCGCAGCACATCGGAGAGAGCCGCGTGCGCACGATCGCTCTGCAACCTACCGATGGCCTGGTGCGCGGGATGCATGTCGAGAATCTCGACCGGCCGGTGACGGTGCCGGTGGGGCGCGAGACGCTGGGGCGCGTGCTGAACGTGATCGGCGAGCCGGTGGACAACATGGGTCCGGTGAACACCAAGCTGCATTGGCCGATCCACAGGCCGGCGCCGGCGTTCGAAGAACAGTCCACCGAATTGAAGATGTTCGAGACCGGGATCAAGGTAGTGGACCTGCTGGAACCGTATTTGCAGGGCGGAAAGATCGGGCTGTTCGGCGGCGCGGGCGTGGGCAAGACGGTCATCATTCAGGAACTGATTTCGAATCTGGCGACCAAACACGGCGGCGTTTCGGTGTTCGCGGGCGTGGGGGAACGAACGCGCGAAGGAAACGATCTGTGGCTGGAGTTTCAGGAATCGCACGTGATCGATCCGCACGATTTTACGAAATCGAAGTGCGCTCTGATTTACGGGCAGATGACGGAGCCTCCCGGGGCTCGTCTGCGCGTGGCGTTGACGGCGTTGACGGTGGCCGAGTATTTCCGCGATGAAGAACATCAGGACGTGCTGCTGTTTATCGACAACATTTTCCGTTTCACGCAGGCTGGGTCGGAAGTAAGCGCGCTGCTGGGGCGCATGCCGAGCGCGGTGGGTTATCAACCGAACCTGGCGAGCGAAATGGGCGATTTGCAGGAGCGCATTACTTCGACCAAGAGCGGGTCGATTACGTCGGTACAGGCGATTTACGTGCCGGCCGACGATTACACCGATCCGGCTCCGGCGACGACGTTCGCGCACTTGGATGCGACGACGAATCTGTCGCGCTCGATTTCGGAAATGGGGATTTACCCGGCGGTGGATCCTTTAGCGTCGACGTCGCGCATTCTCGATCCGCTGATTATCGGGCAGGAGCATTACGATGTGGCGCAGGCCGTCAAACTGATTCTGCAACGCTATAAAGATTTGCAGGATATTATCGCGATTCTGGGCGTCGACGAATTGTCGGATGACGACAAGGCTACGGTCGCGCGTGCACGCAAGATTCAGAAATTCCTTTCGCAGCCGTTTAAGGTGGCGGAGGCGTTTACGGGCCGCGAGGGGAAATACGTCAAGGTCGCGGATACGGTGCGTAGCTTCAAAGAGGTCGTCGAGGGGAAACACGACGAGATTCCGGAGCAGGCGTTTTACATGCAGGGGTCCATCGACGACGTGCTGCAGGCGAATGAAGACATGAAGAAAAAGAAGTAGCCAGCAGCCAGTAGCCAGCAGCCAGAATATCGGCCCTGGAGACGGCAGAGAAAGTTGACCATGGCCGACACGTTTCAGATCGAAGTGGTTACGCCGGAGAAGCTGGTGCTGGATCAGCAGGCGGAGTTTGCGGAAATTCCGGGCAAGGACGGCTATTTGGGCGTTCTTGCGGGTCACGCGGCACTGCTCGGCGAACTGGGCGAGGGCGCGCTGAAAGTGACTGCGGGCGGGCAGACTCGCGAGATCACGGTATCGGGCGGGTACGTCGAAATCCGGGATAATCACGTGCGGGTGCTGGCGGATAAAGCCGGCTAAAAAGTTCTGAAAGGATCTCCTTCCGCACGGCATACCGTGTCTGAAAGGAGATCTGTAATGCAGATTAAGACTGTCAGCATGGTGGCGGCGGGTGCGCTGGTACTTGCGCTCGCTGCAAATTCGGCTAGTAATAATAATCAACCGGTCGACATCGCGGTGGCGAAGGGCGCGCAGTGGATTGCCTCGGTTCAAGGGCACGACGGGGGTTGGGGGCAGGACGGCGGCGAGACGTCCTATGTCCGGCAGAATGAGCACCTGGAAACCAACGGAAACGATGTCGCGAATACCGCCGTCGCTGCGCTCGCACTGCGAAGGGCGGGCAAACAGTATCAACCGAATGTCGAGAAGGCGCTTGCGTACATTCTGCGCGAGGTTGAAAACAGTCCGGCTGACGGATTGAAGATCACCGCTCACAACGGGACGCAGATTCAGCGCAAACTGGGGCCGTACATCGATACTTTCTTGACGTCGATGCTGCTGTCGGAGGCGGACGGGACCATGCCAACCACGGCTGAGAATGCGCGCGTTCGCAAGGCGCTTGAGAAGTGCATCGCGAAAATCGAAGGGAATCAGCAGCGAGACGGGAGCTGGAACGTCGGCGGCGGATGGGCTCCGATTCTGGGGACGTCGATGGCGTCGCGCAGTCTTTATGAGGCGCAGCAAAAAGGTGTGAAAGTGGACGCGGCGGCGATGGATAAGGCGGCGAGCTACACCAAGCAGGCCGCGCCCACAGGCACCACCGCATCGGCTGGCGTCGCGTTGTATCAAAGCGCGCAGGCGCTGGAACAACTGAGCCGCACGGCGAACGATCGGGTGGCGAACGCGCCGCAGATCAACGCGATTCGTGCGCAATTGAGAGACGAGAAGTTCGTGAACGGTTATGGGTCGATTGGCGGCGAAGAATTCTTTTCGTACCTCAACGTGAGCGATGGATTGCGTCGCGCGGGCGGCGAGGAGTGGAATAAATGGCGCACCGATATCACGGCTCGGATTCTGAAGCTCCAGAATCAGGATGGAACCTGGGCCGGGTCGCATTGCATCACGGGCCGCGTCGCGGTGACCAGTGCGGCTATTCTCAATCTAACGATCAAATAAAGTGCAACGACGGGGATTCCTGCTGGCGACGCTCGCGGCTGCGGCTTGCGGGCGTCGCGATAGTTCGGCGCTGGCGCGGGCGGTGCGATGGCTCTGGTCGCAGCAATCGGACGACGGAGGGTGGCACAGCAAGACCTACGGGCTGCTGCGTTCGGGTCAATCGCTGACGCCGTTTGTTCTGGATGCGCTTCTGTCGGCTAGTTCTCCCCTCGTGCTCAACCAGTTGGTTTCGGGCCCCCGTCAGGCGTCGGCCGTCGATCGCGGATTCGATTTTCTGAAACGCAATACGAATAGCGACGGCTCGCTCGGGCTATCCGATTCCGCGGGGCCGGATTATCCGAACTACGCGACGGGGCTTGCGGTGCGGGTCGCGGCTCGATTGAAGCGCGATGCTTCCCCATGGATCGCGTGTCTGCGCGCGCAGCAGTTCACGGAGGTGAATGGGTGGGCGCCGAGCGATCCTGCGTACGGCGCATGGGGGATGGGCGGTGAGCGCCGGCGTCCACCGGAAGCCGGGCACGTCGATCTGGCGATGACCCGTTATGTTCTAGAAGGACTCGCAGCGGCGGGAATCCCGCCGGCCGATCCGGTCATGCAGAAGGCGCTCGTCTACGTGAAGCGCTGCCAGAATCCCGATGGCGGATTCTTTTTCTCCACCGTCAATCTCGACACCAACAAAGCCGGCGACGTGAGCGGCAAGTATCGCAGCTATGGAACGACGACCTGCGACGGTTTGCTCGCGATGCGCGCGGCAGGCGTGCCGGAGAGCGACACTCGCATCGCGCGGGCGCAGGCGTGGTTGAAACAAAATCACCTCGAGGAGCGCGCGCCTGGATTCGATATCGAACCCGCGCGCATGGGTTGGAGCGATGGACTGCGATTCTATTACGCCGCCGCGATCACCCGCGCCATGCCGGACCTTTCCGTGATTCTTCCACCGCAGCGCGACGATGGGAGTTTCGCGAATCGTAATAATCTCGTAAAAGAAGACGATCCTCTCATCGCTACAGCGTTTGCAGTGCGTGTGTTGTGCCAGGATAGGGGTGGATGAAAACTATCATCGAGCCTTTCCGCATCCGCAGTGTCGAGCCGTTGCGCCACACCACTCCGGAGCAGCGAGAGAAGCTTCTTCAGAAGGCCGGCTACAATCTTTTCGAGCTCCGCGCGGTGGATATTCTGATCGATCTGCTGACCGATTCGGGCACCAGCGCCATGTCCACGGCTCAATGGGCCGCGATGATGCGCGGCGACGAATCGTACGCGGGCAGCGAAAGTTTTTTTCGACTGAAGAAGGTCGTCGACGATCTGATGGGTTTCACCCACATGATTCCCACCCACCAGGGCCGCGCCGCGGAGCGCATTCTGTTCACCGTGATGTGCCGGCCAGGACACGTGGTCCCCAGCAACACTCACTTCGACACGACGCGCGCAAACATCGAGTTCACCGGCGCGCGCGCCGTCGATTTGCCTTTGCCCGAGGCAGCCGACACGCAGGCTCGCGTTCCGTTCAAGGGCAACATGGACGTCGGCGCGCTCGAACGCCTGATTGAGGTCGAGGGCGCGGGGAAAATCCCCCTGATCATGTTGACCGTCACCAACAACTCCGGCGGAGGACAACCGGTTTCGATGGCGAACATCCGCGCGGTACACACCGTCGCGGCGAAACACAAGATTCCGTTTTATCTCGATGCCTGCCGCTTCGCCGAAAATGCCTGGTTCATTCAGCAGCAGGAGCCGGGTTTCGAGCGGTTGAGCCCGAAACAAGTTGCGCAAGCAATGTTTTCGTATGCCGACGGCTGCACCTTCTCCGCGAAAAAGGACGCGTTCGCGAACATCGGCGGCATCCTGTGCACCAACGACGATGAAGTAGCCTCGAAGGAGCGCGACCTGCTCATTTTGACCGAAGGCTTTCCCACCTACGGCGGGCTTGCAGGCCGCGATCTCGAAGCGATTGCGGTGGGCCTCGAAGAGGTGCTTGACCGCGATTATCTGGAATATCGCATCGCGTCCACTCGTTATTTAGGCCGAAAAATCGCCGACCAGGGCGTCCCCATCGTCGAACCTCCCGGCGGCCACGCCATCTATATCGATGCGGGTCGCATGCTGCCGCATATTCCGAAGCACCAGTTTCCCGGTCAATCGCTCGCGGTGGAACTGTATCGCCACGCGGGCGTGCGCAGTGTCGAGATCGGCTCCGTGATGTTCGGGGAGCATGCGCGCCACGAACTGCTGCGCCTGGCGATCCCGCGCCGCGTGTACACGCAAAGCCACATCGATTATCTGGTGGAAGCGATCCTCGAAGTGAACGCACGCAAGGAATCGCTGCGGGGAATGCGCATGACGCATGAGCCTCCGTACTTGCGCCACTTCACCGCGAAATTCGAACCACTGTAAGGCAGGCAGAACCGCCTGCGCCACCAATCCCAGGTAGGACAGGCGGTTTCGCCTGTCGGTCTCCTAACATGACGACCCGCTATAATTAGCAATCCATGCCCATCGATTGGTTTCCGCTGTGGCTCAGCCTGCGCGTAGCCGTGGTGTCGACCGCAGTGGCTCTGGCACTCGGGTTGTGGCTCGCCTACATCCTTGCGAATCGCGAATTCCGCGGCAAAGAAGTGCTTGATGCGATGGTCGCGCTGCCTCTGGTGCTGCCTCCCACGGTGCTCGGCTGGTATTTGCTGGTCTTGATCGGACGCGCCAGCCCGCTGGGAAAAATTTGGGAAATCGTTTTCGGATCGCCCCTGGTATTCACCTGGAAAGCGGCCGTGGTCGCGGCGATCTTGCATTCGATGCCTCTGCTGGTGAAGTCGTCGCGCGCGGCTTTCGAGAGCGTTGACCGCAGTTATGAACGCGCGGCGCGCACGTTGGGCGCATCGGAATGGCGGCTCTTCTGGCGGGTCAGCCTGCCGCTGGCGCATCGCTCGATTTTCGCGGCGGGTGCGCTGGCCTTCGCGCAATCGCTGGGCGATTTCGGAATCACGCTGATGGTGGCGGGCAATATTCCGGGCCGCACGCAGACGCTGGCGGTCGCGATTTACGACGCGGTGGAAGCGGGCAATGGAGCGGTCGCGCGCACGCTGGTGCTGGTCGTCTCCGCGGTCGCGCTGCTGATCCTGACTGTCGCGAATCGTCTGAACCCCCGCTAAAAACATGTTGCAGGCGCGCTTACGAAAAACATTTCCGCAGCGTCCCGATTCGTCCGGATTTTCGCTCGATCTGGAATTCAAAGCCGCGGCAGGCGTCACGGTGTTGTTTGGACCAAGCGGGTCCGGCAAAACGCAAGTGCTCGATTCGATCGCCGGCTTCACGCGTCCGGACGAAGGCCGCATCCTGCTCGACGACGATCTGCTGTTCGATGCCGCCACCGGCGTTCACCTTCCCCCGCAGGCGCGCAACTGCGGGTATGTGTTTCAGAATTACGCCCTGTTTCCGCATATGACGCTGCGGCAGAACCTGATGTTCGCCGCGGAGCGAAGGCCCCGCCTGGAGCGGCATCGGCGCGTGAACGAAATGCTGGAGACATTCCGGCTCACGGAGGCCGCAGGACGCCGTCCGCACGAAGTTTCAGGAGGGCAGCGGCAGCGCTGCTCCATCGCGCGTGCGCTGATCGTCGCTCCGAAATTGCTGTTGCTCGACGAGCCGGGGCAGGGTTTGGACGCGCCGCTGAAGGCCGATTTTTACGAAGTGCTGCGGCAGGTGCGCGCGGATTTCAAGACTCCGGTGCTTCTCGTGACGCACGATCTGGATGAGTGCTTCGAGCTCGGCGAGGAGATGCTGATCTTGCGCGACGGCAGGATCGTGCAGACCGGTTCGCCGCGGAAAATTCTCGATCAGCCGGCGAACGTCGAAGTGGCGCGCCTGCTGGGCGCATTCAATCTGATCCCCTGCGAGATTCGCGCGCTCGATCCGGGGCGCAACACCAGCAAGGTGCAGATGGGCGACGTCGAGTTGGACGGTCCTTATTTCCCCGGACGGTTCAAAGGCGATCGCGTGACCTTGTGCGTGCGTCCGGAGCAGCTAGTAGTATCGGCGCGGCTGGGGCGCCCGGGCGCAAACCAAATTGCCGCGGAGCTAAAGCGCGCCGTAGAAAAACCGTACGGGATGCGGCTGGAGTTTGAAGGCGGAATCGTTGCCGATATGGGCCGCGCGGAATTTGAACGAGTGCGGGAGAACAAGGATTGGCTGATCGAGTTTCCGGCCCCTGCGCTTCGGGTGATTTGAGCCGGCTTATCAGCGCCGACAACGATCTCTCCGCACCCAGGGAAGCACGCGCCACGGAATTCCAGGGGCGCAGTCGCGAAAGGCGCCCAGTGGCTGTCTTCATCCACCGGGCACTCAGCATCGCCCCGTCGCGTCGGCCGGAGTTGGGCTAAATCCAAGACATCCACATTACTCAATGATATTCGCGCTCCGTGGGGCGGACACCGTGGTCCGCGCACGATCCCCTGATCGCCTTCTCAAGAGAAGATTGCTAACCGGCAGCCCGACTCCGCGTCTCACAGTCTATGCTTGAGAACCTGCTCCAGGACGTCCGTCACGGCCTCCGCCTCCTGCTTCTCAATCCCGGCTTCGCCCTGGTCGCGATTCTTTCTCTCGCCCTCGGCATCGGAGCCAACACCGCGATCTTCCAACTTCTCGACGCCGTCCGCCTCCGCACCCTTCCCGTCCAGCATCCCGAGCAGTTGGCGATCGTCAAGATCGGCAATTTCGAGAACGCCAGCGGCAGCTTCCAGAGCCGCTACTCGTACGCCACGAACCCGCAGTGGGAACAGATTCGCGCGCTCCAGCAGGGCTTCTCCGGAATCTTCGCCTGGACTCCCGAAGCAATGAATTTGGCCCGCGGCGGCGAAATCCGCATGGCCAATATCCTGTGGGTCAGCGGCGATTTCTTCGACGTCCTTGGAGTAAAACCGCAAGCAGGGCGCCTGTTGAACGCCTCCGACGACCGCCGCGGATGCGCGGGCGCAGCCATTATCAGCGATTCCTTCTGGCGACGTGAATATGGAGCGTCGCCCACGGCTCTTCAGAAAACGCTAAACCTCGGCGGACACTCTTTCCAAATCGTCGGCATCACCCCGCCCGAATTTTTCGGCGTGGAAGTCGGCCGGACCTTCGACGCCGCCATCCCGCTTTGCGTCGACCCTATCCTCCGCGGCGAATATGCGCGCCAGGATCTCCGCGACGGCTGGTGGCTCGCCATGATGGGCCGTTTGAAACCGGGATGGACGCTCGAACGAGCCACTGCGCAACTAGAAGCGATCTCGCCGGGGATCTTTGAAGCCACTCTGCCTCAGAGATTCCAAGCTGACGACGTGAAGTTCTATCTTGCTTACAAACTCAAAGCGTTTCCGGCTGAAAACGGCTTCTCCGAGTTGCGCTCCGATTATTCGAATCCGCTGTGGATGCTCCTCGCCATCGCCGGCCTGGTCCTGCTGATCGCCTGCGCCAACCTGGCGAATCTCATGCTCGCCCGGGCTTCCGCGCGGGAAAAAGAAATCGCCGTCCGCCTCGCCCTCGGAGCTTCGCGCGCCCGCCTCATCCGCCAGCTTCTATCCGAAAGTCTCCTGCTGGCATGCGCCGGCGCAATCTGCGGCATTCTGCTCGCCCGCCTGCTGAGCGGAGTCCTCGTCGCCATGATCAGCACCCAATCCGACACGATGTTTCTCGAATTGGCGCCCGATTATCGCGTCCTCGGATTCACCGCCGCGCTCGCCGTTCTCACCTGCATCTTGTTTGGCCTCGCTCCGGCCCTGCGCGCAACGAAATCTTCGCCGGCTTCGGCCATGCGGGCCAGCGGACGCGGATTGACCGCCAATCGCGAGCGTTTCGGGTTGCGCCGTATTCTGGTCGTGACCCAAGTTGCGCTCTCACTCGTTTTGCTGGTCGGAGCGCTGCTGTTTGTAGGCAGCCTTCGCAACCTGATGAGCGTCAACGCGGGTTTCCGCCAGGACGGAATCCTGGTCGCGAACCTCGGCTTCGAGTCCCTGAATATTCCCAAAGACCGCCGCGTTGAATACCGCCGCCAGTTGGTGGAAAAGATCCGCGCTATTCCCGGAGTAGTCTCGGCTGCCCATGCCCGCATTGTTCCCCTCAGCGGAAGCGGCTGGAACCAGATGATCTTCATCGACGGCAAGAAAAAAGGTGGATCATCGCTCACCAGGGTTATGCCCGGTTATTTTGCGACGCTCAATACGCCTCTGGTTGCGGGCCGCGATTTCGATAGCCATGATGTGCTGGGCGGCGTCCAAGTGGCCGTCGTCAATGAAGCGTTCGTGAAGAAGTATTTCGATGGAGCAAACCCGGTCGGCAAGCGATTCAACTTTGAAGGCGACAAGGGGCAGGTTCCACCGGTGTTCGAAGTCGTCGGAGTGGTCAAGAACACCAAGTATTATGAGCTGCGAGAAGACTTCAAGCCCATCGCTTTTTTCCCCGAAAGCCAGGAGGATCGTCCCAATCAGTATGCGAACGTCGTAGTCCGCGCCGATATGCCACTAGCCGCTCTGGTTGCCGCCATCAAGCGCAGCATCGCTGAAGTCAGCCCCAGCATCGATGTGGATTTTCATCCGTTCAAAACCCAGATTCTCGACGGCCTTCTGCGTGAGCGCCTGATGGCCACGCTTTCCGGCTTCTTCGGCGCGCTCGCCGCCCTGCTCGCGGTCATCGGATTGTACGGAGTCATTTCCTACATGGTGGCCAGAAGAACCAATGAAATCGGCATCCGCATGGCCCTTGGCGCCGATGGCTCAGGCATCGTCAAATTGATTTTGCGCGAAGCAATCTTACTACTGGTGATCGGCTTGGTTGTTGGGACGGCATTAGCGATGGCCGCTGCCAGAACCGCAGCGTCGATGCTGTTCGGCCTTAAACCCTACGATCCCACGACGTTAGCGTTCGCAATCTCCGCGCTCGCAGTGGTCGCACTCGCCGCCAGCTACATCCCAGCCCGCCGCGCGGCTGGTGTTGATCCTAT
This sequence comes from Bryobacteraceae bacterium, assembly GCA_035485055.1. Taxonomy (GTDB): domain Bacteria; phylum Acidobacteriota; class Terriglobia; order Bryobacterales; family Bryobacteraceae; genus Palsa-187. Next base: position 85,954 of record DATHOJ010000026.1, on the reverse strand, counting down.
GGTGGCCCTCCGCGAAGAGTAATAATGGCTCTTGACCCTTCGCGATCTACCCTCCGTTGATGAAATTGTCGAGCGGCTGAAAGATGTTGACGCTCCGCGGAAGCTGATCGTCGAGGAAACGCGGCGTGTTATCGCCAATGCCCGCAAGGATTTATCGGTTGTAAGCGGCATCGAGGAACAGGTTCGCCGCAATATCGAAACGCTGCGCCAGCCTTCGCTGAAGCGAGTTATCAATGCGACTGGCGTGGTTCTGCACACTAACCTGGGCCGGGCTCCTGGGGCCGATGGTTATTCTAATCTGGAGTACGACTTAGCGGAGGGTCGTCGAGGGAAACGCGATTCGCACACCTCGCCTTTGATCGAAAGGCTTACCGGTAAACCCGGTATCGTGGTGAATAATAACGCCGCTGCGGTTCTGCTTGCTCTCAATGAACTGGCTTGCGGAGGCGAGGCCATCGTCAGCCGGGGCGAGCTGATCGAAATTGGCGACGGTTTCCGTATCCCGGACATTATGAAGGCTTCGGGTGCGAAGCTGTGCGAGGTCGGCACTACGAATCGTACGCATCTCGATGATTACCGGGCCGCAGTTAACGATCGAACCCGGGTGATCATGCGCGTTCATCCCAGCAATTTCCATATCGAGGGGTTCACGGCGAAACCTCGCCTGGATGAGCTGGGAGCGCTCGCACGGGAGCGTAACATCCCTCTTTATGAGGACTTAGGGAGCGGATGTATCGTCGATTTCGGGATGCGCGAGCCGCTGGTACGCGAGAGCCTGGACGCGGGCGTGAATCTGGTTTCATTTAGCGGCGATAAACTGCTCGGCGGCCAACAGGCGGGAATCCTGACCGGGGACGCCGATCTGGTCGCCAGGGTGCGTAAAAATCCGCTATTTCGCGCCTTACGAGTCGATAAATTGATCGTTAAGAGCCTCGCTGAGACCTTAAAGCGTCTTATTTTTGCAAAATACGACGAGATTCCAGCCTTAAGAATGCTGCGCATGAGCACGGATGAAATCCGGGCGCGGGCGGAAAAATTGCGGGAGCTGGTTCCTTCGATCGAGATTATCGAAGGGCGGAGTGTGGCTGGCGGAGGATCGACGCCGGATCAATCGCTGCCGACGTGGCTGCTGGCGGTTTCGGGTGACGCGGTGGAAATTGAGAGGAAGTTGCGGGCCAATTCCATCGTGGCCCGCATTCAGGATGATCGGGTGGTGCTCGATTTGCGGACGGTGTTTCCGGAAGAGGAAGCGGTGATCGTTGCCTGCCTTGGGAACACAGACTAAAGTCTGTGCCACCTAACCGGAGATCGCTTCCTGCGGTCGCGGCTCGGTAAGTTTACTGGACGGATATAAACGCGTTGGGTTGAGATTGCTGGCCGCTCATGGTGGCTACCACTGCCTGATCGCCGGAGGCCAGAGTGGACGGAACGACTACGTTGATTTGAATGATTCCGGCGTCGATCTGGCCGACGAAGGTTACGGTGGCGGTGAGGCCGCCTATGGTGACGATGGGCAACGCGACTGGCGTGTTGACGGTGAATCCGGTCCCGTAGAGGGCGATGGTCTCGCCTGGCGTCACGGGGCTTGTCTCACCGGGAATCAATCCTGTGGGGCCGGTGACGGTACCGTTGCTGTGTGTCGACACAATATATTTGTTGCCCGTAAGCCAGAAGAAGGCCGGCGCGGTTAGCGTCAGGTTGACGGTCGCGGGGGCGCTGATCTGCTCATTACTGATCACCTGAATTTGCGCCGGGCCGACCGCGGCGGTGGGGGGAATCAGAAAATCGACTTGCGAGGGACCCACAAAACTGATTTCCGCAGGGGTTCCGTTCACCGTGACGCTGACATTGTCGATCGAGGTCGGCAGGTTTCCGCCCACGAGATCCGTCGCTGCCCAGCTCCGCGAACTGGCCGCTAAGCCTCCACCCATCACGGTGGCCCAGGTATTGGGGGCGAGAGGCGGCTGGAAGCTTGCGCCATTCACCACGCCCGCGGGAGTGAACGAAGGGGGAGCCTGGATGCTGCCGAAAAGGCCGTGCGACTCCGGGGCTTCGCCGTAGGGACCGGGGGTGCCGGCGGTGAAATAGAGGGTTGACGTATCGCCGCCTTTGCCGCCGTTGCCGAACAACAATCCCCACAGGCCGGGGATGGAGAGGGTGTGACCGGTTGAATCGTTCAGAGTGCCGAGAGGAGTTCCTTTCGCGGGGTCGAAGGCGTTGATGGTGCCGTCGCCGAAGTTCGCGACGAGAAGAGCGCCGCTGAATTGACCGAAGGTCGCGGGGGCGATCTGCATCCCCCAGGGCGAATTGAGAGCGCCCTTGGAAATGAGTTGCGTGACCAGGTTGCCAGAGGCGTCGAACACGTCAACGTAGCCATTGCCTGCGCCTGCCACATCGTCATGCTTGGCGGAATCCTGCTTGGCGTAGGTGACGTAGATCTTGCCTCCGAAGTTCGCGATGCCGAAGGGGGCGTAGCCTGGGGGAATCGAAGGATCGAGGAAGGCGGTGGCAGATGCGATCGGCTTGAAGTTGGCGTCGAACATATCGACGACGGCATTATGGAAATCGGTCACGTAGAGCATGGGCGCGGCGGCGGTGCCTCCGATGACGCAGCCTTTGAAGACGGAGTTGGTTTTGGTGTTATCGATCGAGATGGTGGCTACGCCCGCTGGCGAGACGGTTCCGTTCCAGCCGGAGACCGTGCCGTCTTCCGTGCAGAAGATGAAGCTGGCGGGTTTTCCGTCCGCGATGGAGAAGGCTGTGGTGGTGTTGGCGATGACGCCGCTGACGGCTCCTCCGGTGGGTCCCGAGGTGGTGGGGATGGTGACGACCAGCGCGACGGGGGTTCCAGTGGTGCCGTAAAGGGTGGAAGTTCCGGAGCCGTTATTACCGATCCAGAAGGGACTGGACGAGGTGGTGGCGAGGCCCCAGGGGTTCACCAGATTGGGATCCTGCAAGTCGGCGGTGTCCGGTAAATCGGAAACCAGATTGTGGATCAAGTAACTATTGGCAGGGCTCGGCGTGGCTGGAGTGGCGGCGTAGGCGGCGGCGCTGAGCGCTATTAAGAAGATGGAATGGTTGATTCGCATAGGATTGGGAATGTCTCATTGCAAGCATGCCTTGTGGATGTTGAGGGACGTCTGGTTTACGGTAAAACTAACGTAAAAAGTGTAAAGGGGCGGCGGCTGAAGCCACCGCTGCAAGCTGAAGCTCGCGCCACACGGACCAGGATTTCGACAAGGTCGGAGCTGACCGCTCCCGAAGGTCGCGGCTCTGAAAGCCTCGGATTTGCGAGAGAGCAGTAATGGAGCCGCGACCACCGGGAGCGGTCAGCTCGCGGAGTTACCTCACAACGGCGCTTTGACGCGACCGGTACGGTTCAAGGGTTCACGCGGTCACGTGTTCTTGCGGGCAGCGCTTCGCCGTGCTTCACTCTGTCGGCGATTACTCGAAATGCGACGGCTTCGGCGGACACCAAGGCTTGTTTCCGCGTGCTGCCATAGACGGTCACTCCGGGCAGAACCGGGATGTCGGCGATCCAGCGGCCGTCGTCCTCACGAGAGAACTCGACTTTAAGGTTAAGCGCCTTAACGCTAGCGGCGGGCTTCATGACTTCAGACTGAGTGTAACAGCGTCTCCGCCACCAGAGGCATCGTGGAGCGTGAATCTCCCCATGGGGATGAAGATGCGCAGACTGACGCGCTTGACGAATGGCTTTTCCAAGAGGTGGGAGAACCACTGGGCCGCGCTCTCTTTGCACTTCGCTTACTACAACTTTTGCCGGATTCACCGCACGATCCGCGTAACGCCCGTAATGCAGGCAGGCATCACGGATCGCGTGTGGGATATTGCAGAACTGTTAAGCTAGCGATTTGCCACTGTTCACGCGCGATATCTCCGGTTGGATAAAGCCAAAGGAGCCCATAACGCCGCCAGGTGTCGTTGCAATCGTAATTGCAAGTATCCCATTGCTCCTGGTTCTAGGATATGGGCACTTTTAGGACACTACCGACGAGCGGGCGGGTTCCGGAATACTGGTATACTTGTAGATTAAGACGCTTCCGTCCTCAATTGACGTGAGGACACAATCAGGAGTTTTCACCTTTTATGTTTGATCTATTCCGCAGCCGCCAGAAGGCTGTCCGCTATATGTTGATCGGGCTGCTCTCTGTGGTCGCCCTATCGATGGTCACCTATCTGATTCCCGGCTTCGGCGGCACCACCACCAAGGCCTCGGAGAACGACGGGGTTCTGGCCGATATCGGCAACACCAAGCTGACGGCGCAGGAAGTGGTCACTGCGATGCAGTCGATTATTCAGAGGGGCAATCTGCCTCCGGAAATGGTCGATGTTTATGTGCCGCAGATCGTCGATGAGATGGTACAGCAGCGCGCGATCGCTTACGAGTTTTCGCGGCTGGGTTTGAAGGTGTCGGACGACGAAGTGCTGGTTGGCTTGCAGTCTGTGAATCCGCAGTATTTCAAAGACGGCGTGCTGATCTCAAAAGACGAGTACGAACAGAGGCTCGCGGCGCAGGGAATGACTTTGCAGGACGGTGTGGACGACATGCGGCGCACCCTGCTGCTGGTCAAGGTCAAGAACATGGTTTATGCCAGCATTCTGGTGCCGGACCAGGAAGTGCTGGACGAATACAAAAAGCAGAAAGAGCGGGCCACCATTCAATACCTGGCGTTTGCGTCCGCCAAGTTTCAGAGCGACGTGAAGCCGACCGAACAGGAAGTGCACGCGCTGTTCGAAGCGCATCACGCGGAGTATTTTACGCCGGAGAAGCGGTCGTTCCAGGTGGTGATTGTGGATCAGGCCAAGCTGGAACAATCGATGGTGGTTCCGGATGCGGAGCTAAAGGCGGCTTACAACGCATCGATGGATAACTTCCGGATGCCGGACCGGGTGAAGGCGCAACATATCCTGATTAAGACGCAGGGCAAGTCCGATGCGGAAAAGAAGGCGGCGCTGGCGAAGGCCGAGGATCTGCTGAAGCAGTTGAAGGCGGGGGCCGATTTTTCGGAGCTGGCGAAGAAGAATTCCGAGGACAGCTCGAACGCTCCGAAGGGCGGGGATTTGGGCTGGTTCGTGCGCGGGACGATGGTGCCGGAGTTCGATAAAGCGGCGTTCGCGCTGAAGCCGGGCGAGCTGAGCGGCATCGTGACCACCGAGTTCGGATATCACATAGTGAAGGTCAATGAGAGGGAAGTGGCGCGGACTAAGCCGTTCGATGAAGTGAAGGGCGAACTGGCGGCGGAGTTGAAGAAGCAGCGGCTGGCCGAACAGATGCAGAAGACGGCGGATGGGGTCCACGATGCGCTGGCGAAGGCTCCGGGATCGGCGGCGGAGGTCGCGAAGAAATTCGGCGTGGATTTTGCGACGGTGACGAACGCGGCTCCGGGATCGCCGGTGCCTACGCTGGGATCGGTACCGGAGATCGACAGTGCGCTGGCGCAGATGAAACCGAACGACGTGTCGCCGGTGTTGACGCTGCCGGCGAATCGGCTGGTGGTGGCGGTGCTGACGGGCAAAGAGACTCCGCGGCCTGCGACGTTCGAGGAAGTGGAAGGCAAGGTTCGTGACCGGTTGATTAGCGAGAGGGCGATCAAGGTGGCCAAGGACAAGGCTGCGGAAGCAGCGGCGAAGCTGCGGGCGGGCGAGGATATCGAGAAAGTGGCGAAGGAGTACAAGCTCGACGTGAATAAGCCCGCGGAATTCGGGCGGAGCGATTCAGTGGAAGGGCTGGGGCAGGCCGCGTACGTGAAGGACGCGTTCACGCACAAGATCGGCGACGTGTTGGGACCGACGGACATTATGAACCGGGACATCGTCTACAAGATCACGGGGAGGACGGAGCCCGATATGGCGGCGTTTGCGTCGGAGAAGGAGAGCATCCGGTCTTCAATCCGGCAGCAGAGGGCGGGCGAGCGCTGGAATCTGTTCATGGACAGCGTTACGGAAAAGCTTACGACCGAAGGGAAATTGAAGGTCAATAAAGATCTGGTGTTGAAGCTGGCGGCGGCGTTGAAGCGTTCGTAATGCTTCACGCGCTGCTCGATGTCTGGCGGAGCCTGACGGATCCGGATCGATTAATCCATCTGCTGACGCAGGTCCTGACGGGCTGGCTGGGCTATGCGATGCTGGCGGGCGTCGTGTTCGCGGAGACGGGGCTTCTGGTCGGCCTGTTCCTTCCGGGCGATTCGCTGCTGTTCACGGTGGGCGTGGTGTGCGGAGCGGGCGATCTGGACATCGTGAAGATCTGCGCGCTGCTGACGGTGGTGTCGATTCTGGGGGACCAGAGCGGATACTTTCTGGGATATCGGACGGGTCCGAGGATTTTCTCGCGGCCGGATTCGACGTTCTTCAAACAGGAGTATGTGCGGCGCACGCAGGCTTTTTACGAAAAGCACGGCGGGAAGACGCTGATTTACGCCAAATTTGTGCCGATCGTGCGGACGTTCGCGCCGTTTATGGCGGGGGTCGGGAAGATGAAATATTCGCGATTCCTGTCGTTCAATATTTTCGGGGGGCTGGGCTGGGTGCTATCGGCGACGCTGGCGGGTTATTACCTGGGAGGCGTGCCGGTGGTGCGGCATAATTTCGAAAAAGTGGTGATCGCGATTGCGGTGGTCAGCGTGCTGCCGATGGTGATCCACTATTTTCAGTCGCGGAAGAGGGTCAGCGTAGTTTCCTGATTGCGGCCTGAACGACGGCGTCGCGGCGCATCTCAATTTCGTCGCCCTTGGCAACTCCGAATTTCAAGCTGACGATTTCCTGCTTCAGGCGGCTCTGCATCCACGCGCGATCTTTCAAAAACTCGCTGACGCCCGGTTGGATCTGGCGGCCGGCGAGGAAGGCGCGGAATTCGTCCAAGAGTTCCGGCGATACGTTGAAATCGGGCGGGATTTCGTGGGCTGCGATATATTCGCTGGCGAAGGTGGTGAAGGAGCCACTGGCATCGAGGACGATTTGCAGACGGCTAAGCTCCGGGGGCTCGGCTGTCTCGTCGGGTTGGATGCCTCCGCCTCCACGGACGTCGCGGCCGGAGTCGGTATGGAACGATCCTGCGGGAGCGATCGCGGTGGAATCGAGCTGTCCGAAGGCGAGGGGCTTTTGGATCGAGCGGCCGCTGGGAGTGTAGTAAAACGCGGTGGTCAGGGCGAGGCCGGTGTTGCTCGACAGCGTGTAGACGCGTTGAACCAGGCCTTTTCCATAACTGGGCTCGCCTAGAATCGCGGCGCGATCGTGGTCCTGCAAGGCGCCCGAAAGGATCTCCGAAGCGCTGGCGCTTTTTCCATTGATCAGAACGGCGAGGGGGAATTTGTAGGGGCGCGCGAGTTTTGGGACGCGAACCTCTTCGGTCTTCGTGCTTCTGCCTTTCACGCTGAAAACGAGCTGGTCGGGAGTTAAGAATAGGGAGGCGATTTCGAGCGCGGCCTCCACGGAACCGCCGGGGTTATTTCTTAAGTCGAGCACGAGGCCTTTGAGATTGTCGCCGCCGAGCGATTCGATCTTTTCGCGGGTCAGCTTACCGGTTGCTTCCTCGAAGCTTGCGACGCGCACGTAGCCGATTTGCGGCTCCAGCAGGAAGGCGCGGTCGACGCTGGGGGAATCGACGAGCTCGGGTTTTAGAGTGAAGCGCATGATGTGAGCGGTCCCGGGACGGCGGACATAGAGCTGTGCTTCCTGCTGGCGCGCGGCGGTGAGAAGCTGCACCAGTTGGTCGAATTCCAGGCGCGCGAGCTCATATCCATTGATTGCGAGGATTTCGTCACCGGCCTGGAGTCCGGACTTGGCGGACGGCGTTCCTTCCATGGCTTGCAGAACGATGACGCGTCCGGGCAGAACGCTGACGATGCTTCCGAAGCCCTTGCTTTCGCTCTTCTGCATTTGCTTGAGCTGTTCGAACTGGCCGGGATCGAAGAAAATCGAGTGAGGGTCGAGGGTTTTCAGCATACCGGGGATCGCGCCCTGATAGAAGGCTTGATCGGGAACCACGGGATCGGCTGCTTCCCGGTCCGCGATGCTGAATACGTCGATCAGCTTTTTCAAGTCGCGCGCTAGCTGTTCCGCGGGGTCGTCCTGCGGTGGGGCGGCTAGAAAGAGGAGTAGCGCAAAAAATGGCATGAGGTCAGCGGCTGTAGCGCGTCGCCTTTCGTGATTCGTGGCGCTCCAGGGCGAGCTCGATCAGGCGGTCGATCAGGGCCGGATAGGGGAGTCCGCTTGCTTCCCACATTTTCGGATACATGCTGATGGATGTAAATCCGGGGATGGTGTTGATCTCGTTGATGAAGAATTTTCCTGTGGCGGCTTCTAGCAAGAAATCGACGCGGGCCATGCCTTCGCATTCGACGCACTGATAGCAGGCGATGGCAAGCCTTTGAATCTCGTGCGTCTGTTCCGGCGTCAGATCGGCGGGGACCACGGTTTGCGCCTGGTTGAGGAGATACTTGTCTTCGTAATCGTAAAAATCGCGCGAGGGGAGAATCTCGCAGGGAACGGACGCTCTTGGGGCGTCGTTGCCCAGCACGGAGCATTCGAATTCGCGTCCGACAATGCCGCGCTCGACGATGACTTTACGGTCGAACTCCGCGGCGAGCTTGATGGCGGATTCCAGTTCAGCGTGCGACTTGACCTTGGTGATTCCCACCGAAGATCCAAGATTCGCGGGTTTCACGAAAATGGGGAAGGGGAAATGCTGATGAATGCCGGGGTGATGGCTCCTGATCACAAAATATTCCGAGATCGGCAAGCCGCCGGCAGCGCACAGCCGCTTCATGATCTCTTTGTCCATCGAAACGGAGGAAGCGAGCACTCCGGCTCCGACGTAAGGCAGATCCGCCAATTCCAGCAGTCCTTGCACAGTGCCGTCTTCGCCGAAGGTTCCATGTAGGACAGGAAAAACCACGTCGATGTCCGGATTGCCACCGGGCTCGGGCGAAATAGCACGCGGCTGCCAGCCGCCTTCCTTAGAAATGAGAATGCGCTGGACCTCGTATTTCGACGCGTCCATCGCGCTGATGATGGATTCGGCGGAGTTGAGAGAGACCTCATGTTCGCCGCTCCTGCCGCCATAGAGAACCGCTATTCGCAATTTGCTCACAATATTCGTTGTCCCATTGCCGACATGACTAGTTCGACGCCTAACAGCGCCGTTCGGTTCACTTCATCCATTACCGGATTGACCTCCACGATCTCCATAGAAGTCATACGTCCGCTGTCGCCGATGATTTCCATGGCCAAGTGGGCTTCCCGATACGTCATCCCTCCGCGGACGGGGGTGCCGACACCGGGGGCTTCGCGGGGGTCCACCGAATCCATATCCAAGGAAAGATGGAAGCCCACGGCACCCTGACAGGCGCGGTCGATCGCTTCGAGGATGACGCTACGCAAACCGCGCTCATCGAGATCGCGCATGGTATAGGCGTGAACGCCGGTGGCGTGAACCTGCCGGCGTTCTGCTTCATCGACGCTGCGCAATCCGACGATGGCGACGTTCGATGGATCGATTTTCGGCGCGTACCCTCCCAATTGGGTTAGTTCACGCGGGCCTATGCCGATCGAACAGGCTAGAGGCATGCCGTGAATATTGCCACTGGGGCTGGTTTGAGGAGTATTCATGTCGGCATGCGCGTCGATCCAAATGAGGCCGAGTTTGCCGCCCGACTTTCGATAATGATTCGCCATACCGGCTATGGATCCGATAGCGATGGAGTGATCGCCGCCCAACACCAGCGGCACTTTGGATTGATCGGCGGCATGCTCCACCATCTCCATCAGACGCGTGCAAGTGTGGGCGATCTGGGGGAGATAGCGGGCGCTTTCCGGGCCGACCGGCGAAGTTTCCGGCTGATCGACCAGCACGTTGCCGAGGTCCTCGACTATGTACCCCAGGGAAGAGAGCTTCTCGTTCAGATTCGCAAGGCGCAGTGCCGAGGGACCCATATCGACGCCGCGGCGTCCGGCGCCGAGGTCCATGGGGGCGCCAATAATGGCGATGTGGGATTGCCTCATTCGGGGGTTACGCTTCTATTATCGCGTCTTGCGGACGGCGGACGCTTAGTCGTAGGAGCAGAAGAATCGCCGCTGGCCAGTGTCGAGGCGCAGTTTCAATCTCGGCAATCGGCGCTCGGCTGACGCGGCTTCGGGGCTATCCGGCGCGAGCTTCAGGATCTCCTCGTAGTAGGCGATGGCGCGCTCTCTGGCCGCTGCGGCCTGCGGCTTGTTCAGCTCCTTCCGGGGATAAGAAACTGCACTGACCCAACCGTCGTCCTTTGGAGCCTGCGCAACAGACCACCAGCTTTCGTTCGCGACGGCTAGCGTGAAAAGTACTTCCTTTCGAAACTGCGTGGCCGGATGCTGCGCGAGGAATGCCTCGCCGTGTTCAATCACGTCGCGGAAATGATCGGGGTTCGCAGGACATCCTATCTCAGGGCCGTTATACCAGCCGTGTTGCTGAAGCTCTAAGAAGGCAAGCTGTCCGGCTTGCGTATCGGGAAACTCGCGCCAAACGCGCCACAGCAGATCCTGATGGTAGGCGAGCCCTCCATCGTGCGCCACTTCGCCCAATTTCACTCCGAACTTCGCCAATTGCGCGCGCAACGGCGCGGCGGCCGCGGCTTCATGTTCTCCAGTCGCATCGAATTCTGTAAGCAACGTGCTCAACTTCGCGACTAACCCGTTGACGGCCAGCAGCAACATTGCTCGCTCATCAAGAAGGGCGCGACTCGCAATATCCAGGAGTGAGAGAGCTTCGCGGGAGTCTTCCGAAGCGAGGCTCTGCTTCTCGCCCGGCGTTCTAGGGTTAGCGTCCAGCAAGCGCATGTAATCATCGCCCAGTAACCGGTGAAGATAGGGACGTGCCGGCGATTCCGGAAAAAAGAGAACGTCGGCCTGCTGAACGAAAGCGTTCCTTTGAATCTCCTGGAACAGCCGGGAACCAATCACAACCAACTGCACAGGGCCTTTCACGCCCTCATGCATTCCGATGGGATTTTGGAAAAGGTAATAGTGTAGTTTGCCGGAGCCCCAATGGTCGCCGGCGAAGGGAAGGCCAACCTCGATCAGATTCGCCTCGCGCGTCGGCGCACCGAACCGTTTTGTTAATTTCTCTCTCAACGCGAACGCGACATCGACGTTCGCCGGCGGTTCAGGACGGGTCTCCATTCTGAGTAACAGCGGGCCGGATTCATCGAACGCGAAGAAAAAGGATTCCTCGATAAGTCCATCGACGTGCCAGTTGCAGTTTTCGCTCCACAGGTCATTCGCGCCGAAGGGCTGCTGAGATGGAGGCCGAGGCTGACAACTGCCGGATTTGCTCGCGACGTAAGACGCGCCCCACTTGGCGCTGTCGATTCGCGCCAGCATGCGATCCGCGACCGCATCCGCATTCGTCTGCGCCCAGCCGGAACCGGCGAGAAAGAGAGCGGAATACAGCAGCCGCATACGCTCTTATTGTCCGCCTTTTTGGAGTTACGGTCTGGTGCGATACAGCATGCGAGGAAACGCGATAGTTTCGCGGATGTGCTCCAGGCCGCACATCCAGGCGACGAAGCGTTCGACTCCCATGCCGAATCCGGCGTGGGGAACGCTTCCGTAGCGGCGCAGATCGAGATACCAGTTAAACGCCTCTTCTGGAAGATTGTGTTCTTTGAGGCGCTGCTTCAGGAGATCGAGAGAATGGATGCGCTGACCGCCGCCGATAATTTCGCCGTACCCTTCGGGGGCAATGAAATCGACGCCGAGAGCGACTTCGGGACGATCGTCTGCGGGCTGGAAATAAAACGCCTTCACGGCGGTGGGATAGCGATCGATCATGACGGGTCGATCCAGATCCTCGGTCAGCAGCGTTTCATCGGTGTTACCGAAATCGCCGCCCCACACGATCTCGCTGCCCTTGGACTGGAGCTTGACCACCGCTTCGTCGTAGCTCATGCGATGGAACGGAGCCTTGATGGCTTCGAGCTTGGTTACGTCGCGTTCCAGCGCTTTCAATTCCTCGCGGCGATTTTCCAATACGCGGCCGACCACGAAGGTTACCAGTTCCTCGCCGACGCGCTTCACATCTTCGAGGGTTGCGTAGGACATTTCTGGCTCGACCATCCAGAACTCGGTCAGATGGCGTCGCGTCTTGGATTTTTCGGCGCGAAATGTCGGCCCGAAGCAATAGGTTTTGCCGAAGGCCGCGCTGGTCGCTTCGTTATAAAGCTGGCCAGACTGGGTGAGATAGACTTTTTCGTCTTCGAAATAGTCAACTTCGAACAACGTCGAGGTGCCTTCGCATGCAGCGGGCGTGAAGATCGGCGTGTCGACCAACACGAAGCCATGCGAATCGAAATAGTCGCGAATGCCCTTGATCACTTCGTGGCGGACGCCAATCGCTGCGTGCTGGCGGCGGCTGCGCAGCCACAAATGGCGGTGATCCATCAGAAAATCGATGCCGTGATCCTTCGGCGTGATCGGGTAGGGCGTCTCTTCGGAAACGCGCTGGAGGATGTCCGCGCCTTCCACATCGAGCTCATATCCGCCGGGAGCGCGCGACTCTTCGCGAACCTTCCCCCGAATGATCAGCGACGATTCCTGGGTCAGGTTTTTAAGAGATTCGAAAAGTTCCTCGGGCAGCGCGCTTTTCACCGCGACGCACTGGATGATGCCGGTTCCATCGCGCAATTGGGGAAAGCATATTTTCCCGCTGCGGCGCAGGTTGTACAGCCAGCCCGCGATCTCCACTGTTTCACCGGCGTGCCGGCCCGCGCTGGCGACGGAGACGCGCGGTATTGAAGTTTCAGGACTCATTCGTAGTTCTCAAATTTTCGAGACGTTCAAACACCTGCTTCACGTGATCGAAGGGATGCTCCATCTCCGGCACTTCCTTCAACTCCAGCAATAAAGGATACTGGTCGTCAACGGAGCGGAGCTTGTCCATGGTGCGCTGCCAGTCGATGGTGCCGCCTTCCGCGAGCAGCGGAAACAGGTGCGAATCGTCTTTCCCATTATTGTCATGAATGTGGGTCGAGCGGATGCGGCCCTTCAACAAACGGTACGCAGTATCCACGCCCTCACGCATATTGGCGTGGCCGGTGTCCAGGCAGATGTTCAGGTTCAGGTGCGTCTGTTCGAAGAACATCAGCAGACGCTCAGCGCTCGATAGCATGTTGGGCGTGTTTTCGATCAGGACCTCGACGCCACGCTGCCCGGCGAACACGCAGATTTCTTCCAGCGCGGAAAATGCCGCGTCCACTTTGCGATCGTCGTATTCTTCACCCGCTACGCCGATGTGCTGAATCAAATAGCGAAACGGAACTATTTCGGCGATGTCGAGCGCGCGCTTAATTTCGTCCACCACTTGCAGGCGCTTCGACTTCACCGGCTCAGTAATGTTGAGGACGGCGTGCGGACCAGAGCGGCCCCACACATCATCGTTATACATGGGCGAGTGCAGCGAATGGAGCTTCAACGGCGAATCGCGAAACCAGTGTCCCAGCTCTCTGATCTGTGCGTGATCCTGATAATCGAGATGCTGCTTGGCGCAAAAAATTTCGACCAGCGGAATACCCGCGTCCCAGATCCGGTCGAGCCAGACGGTCGTGAGGCGATGCCCGACAAAAAGATGGGTAGAAAGTGCGTGAAGCATCCGGTTCTTTATGATTGCATGGGTGGCACAGACTTTAGTCTGTATTTTTAGTAACCCGCCGCTTTTCCCACCGCTCGCCCGTCCGATCCGCCTTGCAGCCAGCCGCCATCGATCACGATTGCTTCCACGCGCGCGACCACCACTCCGGGAGCGTAATCCACCTTAAAGCCGCGCTGCTTCAGTAAGTCGACTGTATCCGGCGAAAAACCTTTTTCGAGATACAGAATATCCGGCTGCCATTGATGATGGAACCGCGGCGCGTCCACCGCATCCTGCGCGTTCATTCCAAAATCGGCGACGTTCAGAAAAACTTCGGTCACGGCCGTGATGATGCGCGAGCCACCGGGCGCTCCGACCGTCATGAACAATTTTCCGTCGCGCAAAATAATCGATGGCGTCATCGCCGACAGAGGCCGCTTGCCGGGACGAATGGTATTTCCTTCGCCCTGCACCAGGCCGAACATGTTCGCGGCGCCCGCTTTGGCCGCGAAATCATCCATTTCGTTGTTGAGCAGAAAGCCGAGTCCCGGGACGGTGATGCCATTCCCATAGCCTCCGTTTAATGTGTAAGTCACCGCGACGGCATTGCCTTCGGCATCGACCACAGAGTAATGTGTCGTCTCCGTGCCTTCGCTTCCCGCGGGCTTGCCGGGCTTCACGTCATCGCTGGGGGTCGCGCGATCGCGGTTGATCGTGGCTGCGCGTTTCTTGATATATGCCGGATCGAGCAGCCCGATGATTGGCACTTTAAAGAAATCGGGGTCGCCAAAATATTCGCTGCGATCCGCGTAGAAACGCTGCATCGCTTCGGCGACATAGCTGATGCTCGCGGCGGAGCCGAATCCGGTTTTCTCATAGCCCGAGCCTTCCAGCATCCCGAGAATTTGGAGCATTCCGATCCCGCCGGAACTGGGCGGAGGCGCCGTGATGATCTCGTAGTTTTTGTATTTCCCGAGGAGCGGCTTGCGCTCGACGGCTTGATAATCCTTTAAATCCGCCAGCGTGATCAGACCGCCGTTCTTCGCCATTTCAGCCGCGAATTTCTGTGCGGTCTCGCCTTCGTAGAATTCTTTCGCGCCGTTTTTCGAAATGCGTGTTAGAGTCGCCGCGAGGTCGGGGAGCTTGATCGTCTCATCGACATCATAAAACGCGCCATCTTTTTGATAGATGCGCTTCGATTCTGGCGAGCGCCCGAGGCTGCGCGAGCCCTTAAGCGACTCGGCGAGCGAATAGCTGACGGGAAATCCTTTGGACGCGAGTTCGATGGCGGGCGCCATCACATCGCCCCATTTCTTATGGCCGTATTTCGAGAGCGCGAGTTCGAATCCACGCACGCTGCCGGGCACTCCAGAGGAGCGCCAACCTTCGATGCTGTCGCGTGTGGGCTTCCCCGACGCATCCAGATACATGTCGCGCGAGGCCTTGCCAGGGGCGCGCTCTCTAAAGTCGATGAACGTGGTGCGTCCGTCCGCCAGCCGGATGGTCATGAATCCGCCGCCGCCGATATTTCCCGCGAACGGATGTGTGACGGCGAGCGCAAATCCCACCGCGACCGCGGCGTCGATGGCGTTGCCTCCACTCTTCAAAATGGCGACGCCGACGTCAGTCGCGAGGCCTTCCTGCGCCGCGACCATCGCATGCTTTGCCCGCACCGGCGGCTTCGCGCCGATTTCGAGGGTGGCGAAAGAGAAAAGAACCAAGCAAGTCATCATGCGTCGCATATCGCATGATTGTAACTTGCCGGGCGCCGATGAGAGTAGCTAACGGCCAGCCCGGTGAACGCGCCGCCCCAGCAGAATCAGCGAGCCAACCCAAGACCGAGCAGCGAGATCGCTGCGGGCTCAGGAGTTGCGCCGCCGTCAATTGCGATTCCATACAGGTTGAAGGACGTCGAGAATGAACCTGTGACGCTTCCGGAGCTATTAATGAGGTATACCGTGTTGGTACCAAAGTCCGTGAGATAAAGAGTGCTTCCTAACAGGGCCAGATATTCCGGTTCAGAAAAACCGGAGGCAAAAGTCGAGCCGGCGCCGCCACCGAGGGGAGCGACCTCGACGGTGCCGAGTTGATTTACGGCATAGATTCGGGAATCTGCCCCGACCGCCCGTCCCACGTTTTGGCCCAGTCCAGTGGCGTACGTGCCGACCAGGGTCCCTCCGAGGGTGTATTCAAAGACTTCGCCGTCGCTGAGGTCGGAGAGGAGAAAATCTCCGTTGGACGGGAGAAAAGCGCCGCCATAGTCTCCCGTTCCGGTAATGATCGCGGATAAGACAGCACCCGTCGTTCCGTTCAGAATGTAAAATCCGTTGCTGGACGCTACGTAAGCGTTTCCATTCGAGCCGAACTCGATGTCATCGGGAGTTCCAGCGCTCGGCAGCGTCGCGAGAGTCTGGATGAACGCGCCCGTGGTGCCGTTGTACTCCAGAATGTTGTCGCGTTGTCGAGTAGGCTTCAATCGAGCCCGCGCCGAAGTTGCCCACCAAAATCGTCGATGCTGAAGCTGTGGCTGTGAAGCAAGCCACGTTCAGTGCTATTACAAAAACGGTACTTTTCAAGATTTTCCCGAAGCTTTCGCATCGTGGCATATTCCATCTTTTAGCATCCATACGACGAGGCACCTAGCGGCGTCCAGGAAAACTTGGGTTGTTAAGGTCGACTAAGGGATTCGCTGGTCCTTCGAGGTAGAATCAAAGCGATGAGGATGTTACTGCCCGCGTTCCTCGCGGCGGTCGCCTTCGCGGCCAAGCCCGCGCAGATTGTAGTCTTGAAATCCTCACAGCTCGAAGTGACCTTCGATCCGCTGAAGGGGCTGCCGGCGGAATATCGTTTGAGTTCCAACAAGGCGACCATTCACGGCGCTGCCAGCGGCGAAGTTGGGGTCACCATTTTCCGCGCGAATCCGCGAACTTATACGGACTACGCGGTTCGTCCCGAAGTGATTCGTTCCAACAAAACCCGCGCCGATTTTCAATTCACAGTGCGGGAAAAGGGCGTGCCGATGGCATCCTTCCTGCTGCGCTACGATCTCGACGGCGCCGAAGTCTTGGTTTCGCTCGAAGCCGTGTTCGAGGAGCAGGGGTTCGAGTTGATTGACGTCGGACTTCCGGCCCTGGCATCGGTTCGCGAAGACGACGGAGGCGCGTGGCTGGCTCATGGCGACGGCGGAGGCAGCGTGTCGATGCTGAGCAAAGCCAAATCCGGGCATCTGACTCCCAACCGATTTTGGGGAGGCGTTGCCGCGACCCTTCCGGTAGCAATGGTCGGGACGAACCGCATGCTATGCGTGGAGGAAGTTCTTTCCTATATGGACGCGATGGAGCTCGCGGTTGAAAATCATCAGGCGACGCTCGGAACCGTGAAGACCTGGCGCGTGAACGGCGGGCGGTCCTACGACATGAACACGGGTCCGAATACGCCTCGTATTTCAGGCAATAGCTCGACTCCGAATCTGATCGTCGGGGGAAGGCCGCTTTGCCGGCTCGATTTCCTGGCCGATTTCGATCACAACGGCGTGGTGGATTGGCTGGACGGCGCGAAGTCGGTGCGCGAGCGCATGCCGCAGATCCCTACGCATTATTACGACGACAAGCTGATGTACATGATCCGCTGCGACGAGCCAAAGTTTCCGCAGCCGCGGGCGACCTTTGCGGAATCGGAGAAGATCGTTCAGCGAGTCGCGTCTCTGACAGGAGGCGCGCCCCAGGACGTCTATTTGTGGGGCTGGCAGTATCGCGGGAAGGACACGGGGTATCCGGCGGTCGCGGAGGTTAACCAGCGGCTCGGCGGCTTCGAAGGGTTCGTGAAGCTCCAAAAAGATGCTGTAGCGAGCAACGCGACGGTCAGTTTTTCGGACAATTACGACGATGCGTATCAAAGCAGCCCGGCCTGGGATCGGAATATTGTCGCGCGTAGACCCGACGGCGAGTTATGGCAGAGCCGCGACTGGACGGGCGAGAATTCGTACATCATCGGGCTCGCGAAATATATGGATGGACCCGGGCCGGATCGGATCAAGTACACAGCCGAGCGTTACAAGATCCACGACACCTATCTGGTCGATGTGTTGTCATATTACACCATTCGCAACGATTGGGATCGGGACCACCCGGCGAGCGGAGTCAAGAATCTGGAAGCGCGCTACAAGGTGCTTGACGAGTTTAAGAAACGCGGGCTCGACATCGTGTCGGAGGAGCTGCGCTACGCGACGCTCGGCAAGATCAGCGTAAGCGACAACGGCCCGGCGGGTGAGGAATCTCCGTTCGGAGGTGAAGCGATTCCGCTGGCAGCGGCGATTTATCGCAAGTCGGCGATCTGGGGTATGCGCGGGCAGGACTGGAAGAAACAGCCTGAGCTTTACAGCCTTTTCTACAACGGGCACGAATTTCCATGGCTGCCGCAAGAGGACTGGGAGCGTGAGTTCTCGAGTTTCTATTACGAGAAGCTGGTGCCCTGGTATCAGGTTCACTACCGCAATATCGAATCGTTCCTGCGCGACGGCGATCGCACGGTGATCGGCCTGGAAGGAAATTCGAAGATCGATTTGGATTGGAAGCGCGACGAATATTCGGTAACAGTCAATGGCGCCGAGGTGGCGAAGGACGGAGATACGTTCTGTCCCATCGGACAAGACCGCGTCGCGTTTTATTCCCGAACCGCCAAGGAGCTCGCGGCGCCTTTGCCGGAGGGATGGGACGCGAACGTCGTGATCGCACGCCAGCTCTGGGCCGATAAAACGGAACCTGCGACGGTGGCACTACGCGACGGGAAGTTAGTCGTCAATGTGCAGGCGGAGCGGCCGGTGATGGTGTTCCGGGATAAGCAGTCTCTGAAATAGCTGTCAGATTTCGATTTTTCGCGTCCTGTGTTTGGTGACATACCAACAAGGATTGCTGCCCAAATGCGGAAACAGGGACGCAACACAGGACTGCGTTTCCGGAGGCACGCTATAGTCGAATTCGGTTTTTCCGCTCTTCTGGTGGATCGCGTAGAAGGGTTGGATTTGGACGGACCCCTGAGGCTTGCTCCTGGCTACCGCATAATCACCCACATAAAGCCCTCCGAACGCCAGAATCGCCACGATTACCGCTGATTTCACACTATTAGCTTACCGCGTCGGGAACTTTCGACGGCGCAGCGGAATCTTTATTTTGAGGCCGTGCGCATGAAGGGATTCGCCAGTGCTCTGATCGCGGCGTTTTGCATTCAAACGGCGGCGATCGCCGGCTATTGTAACTATCAAATGGCCGCCGCGCTGCTGTGGATTGTCGCCGGCCTGGTGATCATTCACAGCGTCAAAGCGGCGGGCGGGGGTGTGCAAAGACGGACCAGGCGGCGGATGCGCGACGCGCTCGCGACCATCATTCTGGTAAGCGGCCTGCTTCGCCTCATCATTCTTCAGCTTCCTTTTGGCGGAGGCGACAAATTCGGATTGCCAGCTCCGAAGGCGTCCTCGCAAAGCGCAGCCGATGCTGGGGCGAGCTCGACCTCGGTCGATAACAGCGGCGATCATACCGGAATCATTCTGCTGCCGGAGCATGAAGAGCACGTTACCCTGGTGCCGCCTCTGCCCTCTATGCCGCGCGATGTGTTCGACGCCAGGCATAAAAACCCGGTGTCGATACCCTTCTATGGAGCCTACTGGTTCTTCAAGCTTCCGGACACACAACCTCCGCCAAATTCGTATCGCACGCATGGCACTCCCTCCCAGATGACGTTCTTCGCGCCGGATTTGCGGCCTCTGATGATGGAAGCGCATCAGAACCTGGGCAAACTGATCAACCTCGCATGCTGCCGTGAAATTCGCATCGAGATTCAAAACGCCGACCGCTATCCGGGAACGGTTTCAGTGGAGTTGGTATTAATGGACACCAGGGAAGGGCAGGAAGGATCAGTCTCCTTGGGTAGCGCTCCGGTAACGTCGGCGCCGGAGGATGCGGATTCACCGATGAGAGAGACGCTCACCTTTCCCGTTCCCGCGCGGGCCTCGATCAGCCAGTTCGATGAGTTGATGATTCGCTTTCCCCGCAGGAGAACGCGGATCTTCCGCAGCGCCAAGATCGCGATCGAGCGCTTTGTGCTGATCCCTCGGGTTTAGGATAGTCCGCGCCTCGACCACAAGCTCCGGCCGTAGGGAGTGGTTTCCGTCAGGAAGGGGATCGCACGGGAGCCACAGCAAATCTTTCCGACCATCGGATGCGCCCGGTGATCTGCATTACCACGAACAGGGTCAAAATCGCGCCGATCGTAATCGCCAGCCCGGTGAGTCCCTTGAAGAAAAAGGCATATGAAAACATCACCAGATAAATAATCTGACCCAAAGCAGCTTCCCGAACGGCAAATTGTGTGCCGACGACCAGCCGCAAATAGCTGACTACCAGCATTACCGAAACGGCGGCGGCAATCGCGAACGACACGTGGATATCCAAGTGGTCCGCCAGATAGGCCAGTAGCAGATGGAACGCGAAAAAGGCCGCGGCCAGGAAGAAGTAATTCATCGGATGCAGGTCGATGTTCCGCAGGGTGGTCACGATGAAAATCAGGAAAAAGAAAAAAAACAACGAAACGGGGGCGAAAAAGCTAATTTCGCTCGCCAGCGGTCCGGGCTGAAGTTTTTCGGGTAGCGTCATAGCGATCGCGTAGCCCGATAGAAGATTCTTGTACTCCCAATCGAGCTGCCAACCGCCCGGGGTTTCGCGTTTCGACGTGGGAGCAAGAGTGTTGTCCGGAAAATCGATGTCCTTGAAGTTGGTCGTCATGCGCAGATGGAAGTTCTCGACCGTCGTTATGGCCCGCCCGAACGTGTACCTCCAGGAATCGAGCCCTTGCGACCGGTAGGCGACCTGCAAACGGACGCTCTCGCGAGGTGCGGCGTCGAAAGACACGTACGCGGTTTCCTTTTCCGTTGTGGCCGTGGCAGGCCGGCCGTTCACAACGAATTGCAGATCGTCGTACACTGCCTGCTCAGCGGGGAGCGGCAGAGTTAGCCGTAGCGTCTGTCTGTTTTCCTTCGGATTGGTGAACACATATTCGCCGCGAAACGCGACCCTATAGGTCGCGTACCATAGCAATCCTTTACGCCGATTCTCGAGTTGCAGGTCTATGGCGACGTCGCCGGAATCGGGTCGAATCTCATAGGGGTCCAGGCGGGTTTTCACCACCGTTTTCCGAACTCCGCTCTCGGTAACGGTTTCCACAAACTCGACCGGAAGATGGTACTCGGCGAACGGAGACGTCTGAACATGCGGCGCGCCCCAAATCGATTGAACGTGGTCGCGGAGGCGCTCCGTTGTGGAACCGGTGCGGGACAGGATCGTGCCGCCAAGGATCATCCAAGCGGCGGAGGTGCAGCAAAAGATAAATGCGACAGCGACGAGGCGCTTGACCATGACTTATCATCAGGGAAGTTATTTGCAATGTCAATTACTTTATATTATGAAGTTAAGAGAAACTAAAGACCATGGGACTCTCCCGCCGCCGATTTCTGATCGCCACGCCCGCGCTGTTCGCTGCCTCCGCTGCTCCCTCTCCTTATGGCGCGCTCCCTTCCAGCCGTCAGCTCGCATGGCACGAATTGGAAACATACGCGTTTCTGCATTTCACAGTCAACACGTTCACCGACAAAGAATGGGGTTACGGCGACGAAGATCCTTCGGTGTTCGCTCCGTCCCAATTCGATGCGGATGCGATTATTTCGGCGCTGAAGGCCGGAGGGATGCGGCAGGTGATCCTGACTTGCAAGCATCACGATGGATTTTGTCTGTGGCCGACCAAAACGACCGAACATCACGTCCGCCGCGGCGACATCGTGAAGGATCTGAGTGAGGCCGCGCGCCGCCAGAGATTGAAATTCGGAGTTTATCTGTCGCCGTGGGATCGCAATAACGCGCTCTACGGCACACCCGCGTACATTGGCATTTATCGCGACCAGTTGCGGGAGCTTCTGACGCAATATGGGCCGATTCACGAAGTCTGGCATGACGGTGCAAATGGAGGCGACGGCTACTACGGAGGCGCGAGGGAGAAACGGGTCATCGATAAACGTACTTATTACGACTGGCCGAAGACTTGGGACCTGGTGCGCTCGCTCCAGCCGGACGCTGTGATTTTCAGCGACGTGGGTCCGGACCTGCGATGGGTCGGGAATGAAAAAGGATTCGCCAACGATACCTGCTGGGAAACTTACGATCCGGTCGGCGCTGACGGAGGCGTTCCCGCGCCCGGTTGGACTCGCGATAGAGATGGACAAACAGGCACGCGCAACGGGTCGCACTGGATGCCCCCGGAGTGCGATGTTTCCATCCGTCCAGGCTGGTTCTGGCATGAGAAGCAAAACGATAAGGTCAAAACGCCGCGCCAGCTGATGGAACTGTACTATCGCTCCGTCGGGCGAGGGGGCAGCCTCCTCCTGAACGTTCCGCCGGACCGGCGCGGGCTGCTCCACGAAAACGACGTCGCGTCACTGCGCGATTTCGGGGCGTTGGTGCGTGGCACGTTCCAGGAAAATCTTGCCATAAAAGCGAAGGTGAAGGCATCGGATGCCCGGCCTGGATTCAATCCCGAAAATCTTCTCGACGGGGACCGCTCTACCTATTGGGCGACAAGCGATTCAGTAAGAACCGCCGAAGTCGAGTTCCAGTTGCCGCGGGAGAGGACGTTCAATGTCGTGAGGCTGCGCGAAAATATCCAACTCGGACAGCGCGTAGATGCTTTTGAGATGGATTGCTGGGCTGGCGGCCGATGGGACACATTCGCTCACGCGACGAGCATCGGAGCCTGCCGACTGATTCGGACCGACGGCGACATCGCGACGAATCGGGTGCGCCTTCGGATCACTCAAGCTGCTGCATGTCCAGCGCTTGCGGATTTCGGTTTGTTCCTAGAAACGAAATGAAAACCAATGCCGTCAGGCTGCTCGACGCCGCCAAGATCCCTTACGAGTTGCGCGAATACGAGGTCGACCCTGAAGATCTCTCAGCGGAGACGGTCGCGGCCAAAGTGAATCTTCCTCTGGAGCAGGTGTTCAAGACGCTAGTCATGCGCGGCCATCGCAACGGCGTCTGTTTCGCAGTGGTTCCCGGAAACACAGTGGTCGATGAGAAGGCGATGGCTCGACTGACTGGCGACCGCCGCGTGGAAATGGTTCCGCTCAAGGAAGTGCAGACGCTCACCGGTTATATTCGCGGAGGAGTCACAGCGCTCGCAGGCAAGCACGACTATCCTGTCTACGTAGATGAGACCGCCGAGCTATTCGACGTAATTTCCGTTTCGGCGGGAATGCGAGGGCTCCAAATCCTCCTGGCGCCGTCCGATTACCTGCGTGTCACGAAGGCGACGGTCGGCGCAATCGCCCGCTAAATCCAACCTGTACAATAGACCCTTAAGGATTTTTTGAAATGCTACGAACACTCCTATTATCGGCATTCTTCTTGAGCGCGCTCCACGCCCAGGGCCGCGGCGGCGGCGCGGCGCAAGCCGGAGGCCGTATCCCTCCCATCGAGGAACGCGTGACGGGCATGCAAAAGCTGGACGGCTATTTTCCTCTCTATTGGGACGAACGCACAGGCAGCTTGTTCCTCGAAATATCCCGTTTCAACGACGAGTTTCTTCTCGCCGGAGGTCTGGCCGCCGGCCTTGGTTCGAATGACATCGGGCTCGACAGGGGACAGGAAGGCGCGGGGCGGCTCGTCCACTTCCAGCGCGTCGGGCCCAAAGTTTTTCTCGTCCAGCCGCAGGAATCTTTCCGCTCGTCAAGCACCAATCCGGCGGAACGAAAATCCGTCGAGGACTCCTTCGCAAAATCCATTTTGTACGGATTCACGGTCGCCGCTGAAAGCAACGGGCACGTCCTGGTGGACGCCACCGAGTTCTTCGTGCGCGATGGCCAGGGAGCCGGCAATGCCCTTCGTCCTGGAACCTATCGAGTGGACCGTACACGAAGCGCCGTGTATATGGACCGAACAAAAGCTTTCCCGAAAAATACCGAGGTCGAAGTGACTCTGACGTTTTCAAACGAAGCTGCTGGTGGAGGCCGCGGCGGTGGCGGCGGACCCGCCAGTGGACCTCCCGCAATCGGCGCCGTTGCCGGTGCAGGTGGTGGCGGCGGACGCGGCGGTGGTTTATTCTCAGGCTCGGTCGCGAGCGTCACTCCTTCACCCGAATCCGTCACCTTGCGCGAACACTACTCGCTGGTCGAGCTGCCGGACGGAAACTATACGCCGCGCGAAGACGATCCACGCGCGGGTTACGGTGGTCTGACCTACGTCGATTACAGCGTGCCAATCGGCGAGCCTATGCAAAAGCGGTACATCCGGCGTCATCGCATCGTGAAGAAAGATCCAAATGCCGAAATGGGCGAGCCGGTGAAACCCATCGAATATTGGGTCGATTCGGGCGCGCCGGAGGATGTGAAGAAGGCTCTGGTCGAGGGCGCAAGCTGGTGGAACCAGGCGTTTGAAGCGGCCGGTTTCAAAAATGGATTCAAGGTCGCAGTGCTGCCGCCGGATGCGGACCCCATGGATATCCGCTACAACATGATCAACTGGGTCCATCGCTCGACGCGCGGCTGGAGCACCGGAGGATCGGTGGCCGATCCTCGCACGGGCGAAATTCTCAAAGGAACGGTCACGCTGGGGTCCCTGCGCGACCGCCAGGATTACCTCATCTTCGAAGGCCTCCTGTCACCCTACATGATCGGCAATGAACGCCCGGAGATTCTGTATCAAACCGCGCTCGCCCGCATCCGCCAGCTTGCCGCGCATGAAGTCGGGCATACGCTGGGACTAGGCCACAACTATTACGACAGCACCAAGGGCTGGATTTCAGTGATGGATTATCCCCACCCTCAAGAAACGCTGAAAGCCGACGGCACCATCGACTTGTCACACGCCTACGAGGCTCGCATCGGCGATTGGGACAAAGTGGCGATTAATTATGGTTATCGCCAGTTGCCGAAAGGCGACGAGCAAGCGGCGCTGAGCAAAATCCTCGACGACGCCTGGAAGCAGGATCTTATTTACATGACCAATCAGGATACCGAAGCTCATCCGAAAGTCGACCAATGGTCGAACGGCGTCAATCAGGCCGATGAGCTGAATCGCATCATGAAGATCCGCCGCGCGGCACTCGACCGGCTTGGCGAGCATACCATTCGCAACGGCGCTCCCATGGCGACCATCGAAGAGCCCTTGGTTCCGATCTATATGTATCATCGCTACTCGGTCGAATCGGCCGCATCGATGGTGGCGGGTATCGATTATATCTATGCGATGCGCGGCGACAAGCGCGTGCCCACGACCTGGGAGCCGGCCGTCGATCAGCGCAAAGCTCTGGACGCCTTGGCCAACACCCTCAAGCCGTCTGAGCTTACCGTGCCCAAACACATTCTCGATTTAATTCCACCACGTCCACCGGGATTCGGCCGCCACCGCGAGTTGTTCCCGCGTACCACCGGCGATGGGTTCGATCCGCTCACCCCGGCGGTAGTCGCCTCCGATACCACCATCGGATTCGTGCTGGAGTTCGCGCGCTCCGCGCGCATGGTCGCGCAGCACGCGGTGAATCCTTCGTTGCCCGGCCTCGCAGAAGTGATCGATCGGCTGACCAAAGCGGTCTTCAACGCCCCGGTGGCATCGCCCTACGAAGCCGAGGTGCGCCGTGCGGAAGAGCGCGTGCTGGTCGATCGACTGATCTGGCTGGCGTCCGCCGCCCCCAACAGCCAAGTCCGCGCGATCGCGTCGTTCAAGCTGTCGAACCTCGCCGAACGCCAGCAGAACATCCTTGCGACTGACGAATCCGAACAAGCGCAGTCCCGCATGTTGAAGGCTGACATCAAACGGTTCCTCGATCGTCCGGCCGAGATCACGAAAATGATTCCTCCTGAAACCGCACCTCCCGGAGCGCCGATTGGAGGCGACCCCGGAATGGATTGGCTGACGCCGGTTCCCATGTGCAATTGGAGTGGCCAGCATCCCGACTGGTGGTCGTGGATCGAGCCCCCTATGTAAGCTTCGGCGTTTAGTGCCGCCGCGCCGACGCCGCTCGCTCGGATTTTCCTTCTCCCAGGAAGCTCACCAGCTTCGGGTTCACCTGATCCGCGTGAGTCCAGGTGATGCAGTGCGGCCCATCTTTAATGACCAGCAGTTCGGCTCCCTTGATGAGTTTGGCGGTCCGAAGTCCTGACGCGCTGATCGGCAGAATCCGATCTGCGTCGCCGTGAACCACGAGAGTCGGTACGTCGATCCTTGCCAGATCTTTTCGGAAATCCTCATGCCATGTCGGCACGCAGGCGAGCGCGGCAATCGGGGAGCACGCGGCTGCCACATTCCAGCTCGATTGCACCGCCTGGGCGCTCACTCGCTTGCCTAGCAAAAGGTCCGTATTGTAGAAGTTTTTAAAAAACTCCGTGAAGAACGCATAACGATCCGCCGTCACCGCCTTCTCGATCCCTTCGAAAACACCGGCGTCTACGCCCTCTGGATTGTCCGGCGTCTTGAGCAGGAAGGGTGGCACCCCGGAGAGAATTACGGCTCTGTTCAAACTTTTCGATCCGAACTTTCCGATGTAGCGTGCCACCTCGCCGCCACCCATTGAGAAACCGGCCAGCGCGAAATCTCGTAACTCGAGCTTTGTTACAAGCCTGTGCAGGTCCTCGGCGAACGTGTCGTAGTTATAGCCCGTCGATGGCTGGCTGGACCTGCCGAACCCACGCCGATCGTAAGTGATGACGCGATGACCGGCAGCAAGAAGAACTGGGACCTGCTTTTCCCAGGAAGCACCGCTAAGGGGATATCCGTGGACCAGGACGACAGGCTGCCCCGAGCCATGGTCCTCATAGTAAAGACTGATATCGCTCGAGTTTTCCTTTCCAACAGAAACGTATGGCATTAAGAATCTCCTTTCGATTATTGCCGTTCCCTGCGCAGCTATAGAGGGTCAACGCCTCACGATGGTTTCGGATAAAAACTAAGAGATTATTCCCGCCACGCCCCGACTATAAAGAAGTGCTAAGAGCCCTAGCGATTCTCTGTATTGCATCAACCGTGTTAATCGGTCAAGGAAAAACGACGACGGCGCCCGCGAAGAAAGCTCCCGCGCCGGCCGGCACCAGCGCCCAGGACGACAAGCAGATCGAGGCGGTGATCCGAGCGAAGCTGGCGAAGTCGAAGATCGGCAAGGACGGATTCACCGTGCGCGTCCAAGGCGGAATCGCCTACTGGGAAGGAAAAACCGACGTTGTCCAGCACAAAGGTTCGGCCACCCGAATGGCCAAGACGGCCGGAGCAAAGTCGGTGGTGAATAACATCAAGGTGAGTGATGCGGCAAAAGACAAAGCCGCCGACAATCTGGAGGAAGGCCGGCGCCGGGCACAAGTAAAACGAAGTGATCCCAGAACCGATAAATAACTGAAACCCCTTCGCCAGCAGCCAGTCCGAAACTGGCTACTGCTACTGGCTACTTCTTCTCATCCCCTTCCAATCAGCGTCAGGATCAAATCCCTCTCAGCCAAGGTAAAATTGCTCCCCGGCGCGAAGTTATAATTCTTCCCACTCGCCAGACGGACGTGGAAGGCCATCAAACTTACCTGGCCGTGAGCGAAAAGCCCCACTACCTTATTCGGCTTCGCTTCCTTCACTTCGCCCTTCGACACTCGGAACGAATCCGCGCCGCCCGCTGAGACAAATGCCACGCTGGAATTCGAGACCAGTAATCGTCCGTCGGAGGCGACCGTGAAGTTGCCGCCGCCGCGGTCGTGATGGACGTGGAACGTCGCCGCCCCACCGCGTGCCACCGCTGCCCGGTAATACTTCGCAGCTTCCGGCAGATTCCCGATCGTATAGAGATACAACTCGCCCAGCGCCGCGTAAGCTTTCGGATTCTTGGGGACCAGCTTGATCGCCTGCAGGTACACGTTCACGGCATTGTCCGTGTCTCCAGCCGCGATGTAGGAAACTCCTTGGCCGGTCAGCGTATCGTAAGCGGGCCCAGGGTCAGCCGGCGGAGCATCCGCCGCAGCAGCGCCCGAATCGGTTGCCGTTGCAGTGCCGGAA
Organism: Bryobacteraceae bacterium; assembly: GCA_035485055.1. GTDB lineage: Bacteria > Acidobacteriota > Terriglobia > Bryobacterales > Bryobacteraceae > Palsa-187. The sequence goes on along the minus strand of DATHOJ010000026.1, from coordinate 58,270 downwards.
TCGGTCGCAGTCGCCGTTCCAGTATCTTTCGCCGCGGTATCCGCCGGCTTGGCATCGTCCGGATTCGCCGGAGGCGTAGCGTTGTCAGGATTGGCTGGCGGTGTCGTGGTGCTGTCCGGATTAGCAGGGATCGGCGTGGTATCGACGGTCGGCGCAGGCGCAGCCACGATCACGCTTTCCTTATGCCACAGCTTGGGAAGAAAGATAGTGAGCAGAACTGCCCCGCCAATGAGGATCGCCGCAATCGGGATCATCAGCCACAGCCATTTCGTCGACGACGAAGACGGCGGCGGCGGAACAGCCTGCGATGGCGGCACGGCCTGGGTCGGTGTTGCTAAAGGGACCGGTGGCTGGTACGAAGGCGGGACTTGTGCCTGCGAAGGAGGAGCCGGAGGCGGTGGCGGCGGAGGCGCGTACGCTGCGGCTTGCATCGGAACCGCCGGCGTCGCCACCGGCATCGCGGCAGGAGCGAAGGATGTCGCACCGCCGGTGAGCGCGGCCTTGAAATCCTCCATCGATTGAAAGCGGTCGCCCGCCTTGATCGATAGCGCCTTCATGAGCGCAGCCTCGACGCGGGGTTCGATTTGAACCTGCAACTGGCTCGGCCACAACAGCTTATCCTGCGCTTGCCGATCGAGCGCGGGCTGTGGAATCCGGCCTGTGATGGCGTGATAGAGAGTCGCCGCCATCGCATATACGTCGGTCCACGGACCTTGAATTCCGGACGCGCGATACTGCTCCTCTGGCGCGTAGCCTTCCTTCAAGATGATCGATAAATTGCGGCTCTTCTGGCCCAGAGCGTTGCGCGCTGCGCCGAAATCGATCAGCTTCACCTTGCCCGCGCGAGTCAGATAAATATTGTCCGGGCTGATGTCGCGATGCAGAATTCCTTCAGCGTGCACCGCGGCCAACGCGTCCATCGAAGGCAGCACCACCCGCATCGCGGTCTCGAACGTAATCTTCCCGCCTCGCCGCGCCAGAAATTCCTCGAACGTTACGCCATCCAGGAACTCCATGACCAGATAGGCCGTGCCGTTGTCCTTAAACACAGTGTCCACAGACACGATTCCCGGATGATTGCTGAATTTTTTCAGTACTCTCGCCTCTTCTAAGAAGCGGTCGAGGCCCCACTCAAACTCCTGCTTGGTCTGCTCAGTGTAGGGAATCACTCTGGATTCTCCACCGCTGCGGCCAGCCACTCCATTGGGCATGTACTCCTTGATCGCCAGGCGGGATTCCAGGCCCAGATCCCAGGAGAGATACGTGATGCCGAACCCTCCGTCTCCCAGCGCCCGCCCGATGAGATACTGCTCATGGAGCATCGTGCGCGGCTTGAGTTGCAGAGGGCTGCGCGGAGGCAGATCGAACGGGCGCCCGCAGGTAGGGCATTCCGGCAGCCCCGAATCGTTCTCCATGCATCCGACACATAAAGTCTGAGTATTCATAACAACCTTCCTTCAAATTTCCAACAACTCACACAGCGTCTGTCCTGTTCTCACTATCAATACGAGGCCGCATTCTATCAAGCCCGCCCCTTCTTTTTCAAAATCCACACCGCGATCGCCGAATAATTGTCGTGATCGGCCGAGGCGCGTTCTTTGACGCGCGCCTCCATCTTCTCCATCCAGGATTCCGAACTCGACGACGCCTTGAAGTCCTTTTCCATCTCCGGCTCCGTTACATACTCCCAAAACCCGTCGCTCGCCAGCAGAAACGCATCGTCCGGCTCCGGTGCGCCCGCCATGGCGCGATTCGATGCCACGAGCTGCTCGCGCGCCCCCAGACTGTTCAACAATCTCGACCGATCCTCATGAAACCGGATCTGGTCTGCGGATATTTCGCCCGCATCCGCCAGCCTTTGCGGAACGCTATCGTCGAGCGTCTGTTCCTGAATCTTTCCCTCTCGGAACCGGTATAGCCGCGAATCGCCCGCGTGAGCCCACATCGCCGTTTCGCGTGACGCGATCAACATCACCATGGTGGTTCGCATATGCGTCAGCTCCACCTCGGAGCTCTGCCGTTCCAGCACCGCGCGATTGGCGCGGCCAATGTGCGCATTCAGCGCTTCTTCCGTGATCGAAGGATTCTCTTCGAACGAAGCGATCGCGGCATCCACCGCCAGCCGCGAAGCAATCTCCCCTCCGCGATGCCCTCCGAGTCCGTCCGCGAGCGCCCAGCAACCCGCGTCGTTTGCAACGCGGTGCGCCAGCGCGTCCTGATTCTCCGCCCTGCCGCCCGGTGCCGATAGTGTCGCGGTTTCGAACAAGATCTTCGTCCCTCCAAGTTGAAATGGGCGGAACAATCGCATCCACATTAGGGGCGTTACTCCATTCTCACTTCAAATTGATTGCGCAGGTCGCCGATGAAGAACCGCCCTCCCTCCGGCAGGTCGCGCGATTGTCCGGGCGCCAGCCTCTCGCCCGTCGATAGAAATGTCCCATTGGTCGATCCCAGATCCTGAATCACGAACGTCCTCCGCGCGGCATCCCAGTTCACCATGCAATGGCGTTTCGAAATACTGTCGTTTTCGGGCGCGAACACCAGGTTAGCCGCGCGCTGGTCGCGCCCCAGGACACTCGGCCCCGCGTCGAGCGAGAACGATTTTCCCTCGTACTGCCCCGCGACCCCGCGCAACGCCGGCCGCCCTCCCGATACACCCGACGCAGTGGGCGCAAGAGGGGGAGTTAGCGGCGCATATTTCGCCGGCTCCGGCAATGTGCGATTCCTCACCACTGCCTGTGCTGTTTTCTTCTTCGAAGGACGGAACGCCATCACAATCGCGGCCAGCAGCAACAACACCGGAATCCATTCCGCGCCCTGCGGCCCCCACCACTGCGTCTTAGGAGCCTCGGCTTCTTTCTTATCGTTTCCGCCCGTACTTGGCGCCGCAGCCGCGGTGCCACAGTGTTCCGAAGCCAGCTTCGCCGCGACTCCAGCCGTTTTAAGACCCTCCAGCAGTGGATCCACCACATAAGCGAACTGCGCCCCGTCCTTCACCATCATGTTGACGCCGATCACATTGCCGCACGCGTCGAACAGGGCGCCGCCTGAATTGGCCTTGTTCATCGACGCGCTGGTCTTATAAGCCTGCGCGCTCGAATTTTCGATCTTCACCAGCCCCAGCAGCTTGCCCTCGCCGATTTTTGGAGTCGTGCCCGATTCGCCAGGATCAGGAAATTGCGCCGTGTAAACAGTCTGGTCTTTCTCCACCAGCTTGAACGGAGCGATCGTCAACGCGGGCCGCTCGAACGCATCTTTCAGTTCAAGAATCGCCATTTCCGTGTCTTCGTTCTTCCAGATCACCTTCGCGGTGCTCGCATCCTTCTCTCCCGCAACCACCACCGGCTCAGTTTGTTCGCCCTTATCCGTTTTGCCGCAGCAGGCGGTCAGATTGGTTACCACGTGGCGGTTATCGAGCATAAATCCGCCGCCGCGGCTCACCGGCTTAACCTTCCCGTTCTCCTCGATCGTGCCAAAAACAACCACGCTGGATTGCAGCATCTTGTCCGAAGCCGACTGTCCGAACGCAGACCAGGACGCCGCAATCAGGAGCACACACCACATGTGCCGCCAATCAGGAAAGGTGGCACAGACTTTAGTCTGTGTTTTCCCCGGGGGATCGCTCCTCATTTCTTCTCCGTGATCGCCGCCGGATGATGCTTCTTATACCACCACCTGCCCCCGCCCCCCGCGATGCCGGCAATGACGATCAGCACCGCCGCGACCAGTTTTCGCGAGCGTTTTTTCCCCGGACGAGGTTGCAATGTCCCCTCGCGCGTGCCCGATTTCTCCACAGCGACCGCAGGAGGAGGCAGCTTCAAAGTGGACGGCTGATCCTGCACCGTGACCGACAGAACCGTCACGTTGTCCTGAAATTCGTACTTTTTCGCCAAGGTCCGAGCCACCAGCGCATCCGGCCAAGCCTGCGGGGAGCCATTCAACGATCCCAAGATCTCCTCGCCCGACAGCGTCTTGAACAAGCCGTCGCTCGCCAGCAGAATCGAATCTCCGTCGCTGATCGGCCAGGGATCCACATTGCGGTCGATCTCTTCGAGTACGTCGACTCCGATAAAACTGGTCAGCGATTCCCTCTCCGGATGCAGCATCGCCTGCTCCTTGGTCATGGAGCCGCGCGCCACCGCGTTGTCCAGCAGGTTCCCGAAAATGTGCGGACGATTCACCGTCTGGATCTGCCCGTCGCTCACGTGAAACAGACCGCTGTCGCCCACCGAAATGAAGTACATCGACTTGTTCATGTCAGCGTCGATCAGCACCGCGGCCACCAGCGTGGTCCCGACGCTCTCGGCCGCGCCCAGATCGTGCGCCATCTCGACGACACGCTCATTAGCCTCGCGCGCGCTTCGTTCCAGCGCGTCGGGAATGCTTTCCGCGGGAGTTTTGCGCCGGTAGGCTTCGAGAAAGGAGCGCACCGCCATCCGGCTGGCCGCGTCGCCGTGTTCCATCCCGCCCATGCCGTCGCAGATCACTGCCACGAATCCACCATGCGCCAGGAACTCTTCGTCGTCCGGATCGCCGAAGCCGAACGAATCCTGTTGCGAGCTGCGGGCTCCGATGTGTTGCGCGTTTCCAGGCAGAAAATGCATGCGATTAGTCAGACACCGGAGGCACAATCTCGATTTCGCCCGTCGCGGCGAATTCCCGCGACCAGCTATACTTCGCGCCGCAGAATGGTATCAATACGAGCTTCGTGTGACCGACCTCCAATACATCGTCGACTTGCATTGGCGTCGGGGAGTGCACGATATCCCCGTTCAAATACACCAGCCCCGAGGCATCGCCCGGCACTCCCCAGAACACCTGTTTTTTGGGATCGAAAATCACCAGCGCGTGCCGATCCCTCGAAACCGATTCATCGCCCGCCACGCACACGTCCATTAGCGGGGAACGCCCGATAAAATTCTTTTCCGCATGCAGCCGGAAATCGCGCCCCCGATCGGGACCGGCCAGGCACACCAGCCAGCCAACCACCGGATCGTTCTTCGCACCCGAAGCTTCGGCGCCGGCTCGTCGCGTCGCCCCCGGCTTAGGAACCGCCGGAGGAGGTGGTGGAGGGGGCGGTGGCGGAGGCTGAGCAGGAATGTGTTGCGGCAATGGCGGTGGTGGCGGTGGTCCTGCCACGACACCCGGGGCCGGCAGCGGAGGAGGACTGGCCTGCACCGGCCTCGTTCGCTCCCCTCCCTCGACATCGGCCGGCAGTGCGCACCACGGACAACTAGCGTGTTTCGTCGGATCGTAGAAGTGCCCTTCCGGGCAGCGCGTCATTTTGTCAGCCATCGAACCTCCACAATCCTGTGAGGAAAGCGGTTATTATATCGAAGCTGACGGAAGCGGCGTGTCATATCCTTCCAGGCCAAGCGACGTCGATACTTCCAGAAAATCGCGCGGTTGAATCGCCATCTCATGCCGTGCGGCGAAAACCAGGCGCGCGGCGTCCACGTCTTCGCGGCCGGGCAGATTCGCGCCTTCGACATATTCCAGTACGGCGGGCGTCAGCACGCCATATTGGTGGATCAGCATAATTATTTGCGGCTCCGCGACGCCATATTTCGCCGTCAGAGCCCTAGTATCCTTCAACAACGCTTCAACTGCGTCCGGAGTGTTCCCATTCAGCGCCCTGATCCCGGTCAAATGAACATGGCGAAGCCCCGGATTGAGCTCCGCCGTCACCAGATCCGCCGCCTCCTCCGCCATCGCGCGGTACGTCGTATATTTACCGCCCGTAATACGAATGATCCCCCGCGCATCGCGATAAATATGATGTTCGCGCGTTGCTTTCGTCGCCGAACCATGAGACACCAGCAGCGGCCGTAGCGAACTGAACGTCGCCACCGGCTCTATCTTCGCGCTAACAGGAAAAATCCGCGCCGCGATCGCCCTCAGATAACGCATTTCTTTTTTTGAAATATGAACATCGTCGGCGGTGCCCTCATGATCCACGTCGGTCGTGCCGATCAGCGTCCGCTCCCCTCGCTCACCCCACGGAATTAAAAAAATAATCCGCCCGTCGTCCTCGAAGTGAGCAATCGCGCGGTTGCTGGCGTTGAGCCGCGGCATCACCAGGTGCGACCCGCGCACCAGCCGCGGCGCGGGATCCTGAGCCCAAGGACCGGTAGAATCGATTAACGCCCTCGCGCTCGTCTCGAACGCCTCTCCCGAGAGAGAATCCCTAAGTTGGACCCGCCATAGGCCCTGATCATCGCGCGCATGGCTCACCGCCTGAACATAGTTCGTACAAGCGGCGCCATTCCTGATGGCCTCGAAAATATTTTCGAGCACCAGCCGCGCGGAACGAACCTGCCCGTCGTAAAACTCCATCGCCCCCGTCAAACCTGGAAGACCCAATCCCGGCTCCAGGCTGCGCAGCTCTTTGACCGAAATACGCCGATGGCGCGGCAGCGCCCCGCTCCAGTCGAAAAGATCGTAAATCGTCAGACCGAGGTCGTAATAAAGCGATTGCGCGAATCCGGAAAGCGGCAGCAGGAACGGCTGCGGATCCACCAGGTGCGGAGCGATCCTCAACAGCACCGCTCGCTCATGCAGCGCCTCCCGCACTAGCCGGAAATCAAACTGTTTCAGATACCGCAGCCCGCCATGAATCAGGTGCGAATTTTTCCCGCTGGTCCCCGAAGAAAAATGATTCTGCTCCACCAGCGCGACCGTGAACTTCCCGTTCGCAGCCTTCCCCCGCAAAGCGAGGTCGCGAGCCGTACCCGCGCCATTAATCCCCCCGCCAAATATAAGAACATCGAAAGTCTCAGTCTTCAGACGCTCAATCGCGTCTTGCCGAGTCCCCGGATAAACGGCAGGAGTCACATTTCACATTCTAGTCGTTGCACTGTGGGGCTTTTAGATCGCGAAAAGTGGGGACTGCCTACTCTGTCCCAAGGCGGCCATTACCTCGCGAACGCGGTTCACCACTTCTGCGCCGCGTGGACAAAGCGGGCTGTCCCCATTTTTCGCCCCATCCATACAACTGGGAGCGGTCAGTTCTCAGCCTTCTTAAAAAACCACAACCAAAAATACTGATCCCCCGCCCCATGCCTGTATCGAGGCTCGAAGTTGCTCTTCCAAGCCATCTCCACCGCCTGCGCATCGGAAAACGGCACACCCAGCCATGTGTCATCCGGCGACCTTTCAATCTCCGTGCAGCCCTGCACCTGGAACTTGAACAAAGCCCCCGCCTTCAACAGTCGATTCACTTCGCGGACATAGCTCTCGATCACCTCGCGGCTCGGGATGTGCTGGAACACAATCGCCGAGTACGCGAAATCGAACTCCAGCTCCGGAACTACCGTTAGATCGCAGCCGTTGTTCTGGTATATATGCGCGTTGGGATAATCAGCCAGTGCAGCCTTGGCGCGCGCGACCATCTCCCCGCTCACGTCCACCGCGTGGACTTCCCCAAACAGCTTAGCCAGCGCTCTGGTCAAGCGTCCCGCCCCGCATCCGATCTCGAGCACCCGCATCGCCTTGGGATCTTTCCCCTGGCATACATTGCCCATATCGTTCAGCAGTTGCCCCTCGACAGCCCTCTCGCCCGACTCGAAAAATTCCTCATCGGTCCATTCCGTCTGACCAGTGGCGACGTAATAGCGCGCATTCTCACGTGCGCGCTCATCCCAATCCTGCCGCATTTTGTCTAGCGTCTTCTGGTCAGGCATGAACGAAAGGTTTTGGTGGACGGCGGGGGGATCGAACCCCCGACCTCTGCATTGCGAACGCAGCGCTCTCCCAGCTGAGCTAGCCGCCCGATCGAGGTTAACGCTCCCAATATAACATGCAGTGGGGCAGGTTCCCGGCCTGCCCTCTTTTCAATTTGATGTCACGCATTTTTTACTTGCCCTGCGCCTTCAAACAAAGGACACTGAAACTGAATGGCTACCGTAAAATCCCCCGACGCCCCTCCCCTGCGAGAACCAGCAGATCGCTGGAGCATCGCCGAAGCTGGCGAACTCTACGACGTTTCCCGTTGGGGAAAAGGCTATTTTTCCGTCGGCCAGAACGGCCATCTTTGGGTGCATCCCGACAAGGAGCCTGCACGTGGCCTCGATCTCAAGGAACTAGTCGATAATCTCCAGCTCCGCGGCATCTCGCTCCCCCTCCTGATCCGCTTTGGCGAGATTTTGCAACACCGCCTCGGCGAAATGCACCAGGCGTTCCAAACATCCATCACCGAACAGGGCTATAAAGGCTCCTATTGCTGTGTCTATCCCATCAAAGTCAACCAGCAGCGCCAGGTCGTCGAGGAGATTTTCAAATACGGCCGTCCCTACCGCTTCGGTCTCGAAGCCGGCTCCAAGCCTGAGCTGCTCGCCGTTCTCGCCATCGCGGATAACGAAACCCCGATCATCTGCAACGGCTTCAAAGACGACGAATACATCGAAATGGCGATGTTGTCGAAGAAGATCGGCCGCCAGATTATTCCCGTCGTCGAGAAGTACACCGAACTGGACCTCATCCTGAAACATTCAGCGACCGCTGGCGTCCGTCCGGTGATAGGCTTGCGCATCAAGCTCGCGAGCCGAGGCTCCGGACGCTGGAAATCCTCCGGAGGATACCGCTCCAAGTTCGGACTGACCGTGACCGAAGGCTTGCGGGCTTTGGAACAGCTAAAAGCCCTAGGCATGGAGGATTGCCTCCAACTTCTGCATTTCCACCTCGGCAGCCAGATCACCAACATCCGGCAGATCAAGGCCGCGGTCATCGAAGCCGCGCGCGTTTACGTCGAACTGAAGCGATCCGGCGCCGGCCTCAACTATATGGATGTCGGCGGAGGCCTCGGCATCGATTACGACGGTTCGCAAACCGACTTCGAGTCGAGCGTCAATTACACCCTGCAAGAGTACGCCAACGACGTCGTCCATCATATTCAAAACGTCTGCGACGAAGCGGAAGTCGCGCATCCCGTCATCATTTCCGAGAGTGGACGCGCGGTCGCGGCCTATCACAGCGTTCTGGTGTTCAACGTTCTGGGCGTCACCGGATTCGGCGATACCGACGCGCTGCCGGAGATTCCGGACGATGTCGAGCAGCCTTTAATCGACTTGCAGGAAACGCTGAAAAGCCTGTCGAATAAAAACCTGCTGGAGAGTTTTCACGACGCGCAGCAAGCTCTCGATTCGGCGCTGAATCTGTTCAGCCTCGGCTATCTTCCTTTGCAGCAGCGCAGCATGGCGGAGAGTATTTACTGGCAGATTTGCCGCAACATCCAAAAGCTAGGCAAGCAACTGGACTATTTCCCCGAGGAATTGGAAGGGCTCGACGGCTTACTGTCCGATACCTATTTCTGCAATTTCTCGCTCTTCCAAAGCATGCCCGACAGTTGGGCCGTGAAGCAGCTTTTCCCCATCATGCCGATCCATCGCCTGGATGAGGAGCCTTTCCGCCACGGCATTCTAGGCGATATTTCCTGCGATTCCGACGGTAAAGTAGACCAATTCATTGATCGCCGCGACGTCAAAAAAACCCTGCCGCTGCACACCTTCAACGGCGACCCATATTATCTGGGAACGTTTCTAGTAGGCGCCTATCAAGAAATTTTGGGGGACCTGCACAACCTGTTCGGCGATACCAACGCCGTGCACGTCCGCCTTGACGGCAACGGCTCAGTGGTCCTCGAAGCAGTAATTCGGGGCGATACCGTCCGCGAAGTGCTCGATTACGTGCAGTTCAAAACCCCCGCGCTGCTGGAGCAGTTCCGCACCGACGTAGAAACCGCCGTTCGCGAAGGTCGAATCGGCTACGAAGAATCCGGCTCCCTACTTAGGTTCTACGAAGAAGGCCTAAACGGCTACACCTACCTGGAACAATAAATCGGCTCTCTTTGTGGCGCGCGCACTCGTGCGCGCGGCTAGACACTCGTGTCTTCGCCCCGAGCGCTTCCGAATCCCCTCAGCGTCTCGTGGGGCAGCCCATCACTGCCCCACAAGACAACTCAACTTACCGGCGATATCCACGCGCATACCCGCCGCGGTAAACCGGGTGTGCATAGTATCGGGGACCACCCCAATAGCCGCGATAAGCAGGCGCTACCCAAACCCCGCCGCTCCAGACATAGCCCGGACCAGGGCAAGGCGGAATTACCGGAGCCACCACCACCGGTGCGGGGACGCCGATTCCAATCCCAACTCCAAAACGGACACCAGCAAACATCGTGCTGCCCGCCATCAGTAACATCGCTAACAGTTTCGATTTCATTTTCTTTTCCTCCTTACGCCAGGGAAGAATGCAAACCACATGCCAATATGTAACCGATTGAAAACAAGCTAGATGAAGGTTTATAAATGGCCGAGGTCCACCACTTTACTGGTGCAACATGGCCACCACGCATTCCCGAGCAGTTTCGGTCACGGTTTTGCGGTCGTGGAGAGTCAATCCATCGGTAGAAATCGGGTCGCCGACCCGCACCGTCACTGAGCCCCGATGAAATGTGGCAGAATGCATCGCTAGTATTTCCCGCGTCCCGGAGATCGCCAGGGGAACCACAGGCACGCCCGCTTTGATCGCAATATAAGCCGCCCCGTCCTTGAACGGATGCAGCTCGCCGTCGTTGGAACGGCCGCCTTCGGGAAAAATCAGAATGGAGATATTCCGCGAACGGATGCTGTCGGCAGCCAGCGTCATTGTTTTAACGGCTGCGCGAGGATCCCCGCGCGGCACTGGGATGTGGCCCGCCTGACCGAGATGCGTGCCGAGCAGTGGAATTTTAAACAGCCCAGACTTGGCCATGAATCGAAAATCCGCACGGATATGCGTGAGAATCACGGGCGTGTCCATGTAACTCAAATGATTCGAGGCGAAAACATAACTTGCTCCGGGAGTCAGCTTTTCCAATCCTTCCACTTTCACCCGGACGCCGGCAATCGCGAGCAGCAATCGCGCCCACCTTCGGGCGGTCTTCATCATGAACTCGCCCGAGCGGTCGAAAGGCGACGCCACCAGGCTGATCACGCCGAAAAAGAGTGTAGACAAGATAATGAGCGGGTCTACGAAGACCAGGCTCCAGAAAAGGGCCATGAGTGTTTATTGTACGAAAGCGCCCGCGCCTCGCCGACCAGGAACAGGGAACCCGTAATGATAACGACGTCGTCTTCCGAAGCTCCTGCGCGGACTCGATCCAGTGCTGCCGAGATGGTGGGCGCTATCTGTCCTCGACCCGCAATTTCATAGAGTGCTTCCGGCCGCAACGCGCGAGCGTTGTCGGGCGCGGTCAGTATCAGCTCCGAAGCAAGCGGAAAAAGAATCCCCGCGATTTCCTCCACGGCCTTGTCCCGCATGGCGCCATAAATCATCCATATTTTTCGGCCCGCATAAAAACGTTCGAGATACCGCGCGAGCGCCCGCGCCCCGGCCGGATTATGAGCGCCGTCAAGGATGATATCGGGGTTCGGCGAAATTTGCTCCAGCCGGCCGGGCCAGACTGCATTCTCGATTCCCTTAGGAGAAACGCCGAGCGATTCCAGCGCCAGCGCCGCTGCGATCGCATTCTCGATCTGATGCTCGCCCGCGAGGGGACATTTGAGTCCCGAGAATTCGGAGCCTCGCGCAGTTACGTGCAAATCGCGAACCGCGAAGTCGCGGGTGTATTTCACGGGAATTCCCAGTTCACCCGCACGCTGATCGAGGACGGACTGCGCTTCTGGCCGCTGGCGCGCGAAAATCGCGGGAACACCGGGTTTGAGGATGCCGGCCTTTTCGGTCGCGATGGCTTCGATAGTGCCGCCTAAGTAAGCTTCGTGATCGAAATCAATGGGCGTGATCACAGTAAGCGCGGGTTCGAGTACGTTAGTGGCATCCAGCCGTCCTCCCAAGCCCGTCTCGACCACGGCGGTTTCTACACCCATCTCACGAAACAGCCAGAAACCCATGGCGGTGACCGTTTCGAAATAAGTCGGATGGTAATCGAGTTTGATCTCCCCCGCGACTCTGTGAACTTCGTTGAAAGCGCGTTCGAATTGGCGGAAAGTTACCGCCATCCCTTCGATGACGATGCGCTCGGTGGGCTCGATTAAGTGAGGTGACGTGAAGAGGCCGGTGCGCACACCCGCCGTGCGGAGTCCTGCGTCGATCATCGCGCAGGTAGAGCCTTTGCCGTTCGTGCCGGCAACGTGGATGGAGCGAAAATCGTTTTGTGGGTCGCCCAGCGCATTGAGGACCGCGCGGATTCGCTCGAGGCCCAGCTTCGCGGTTTTGATTTCGTTGCCCAGTGCGTAAAGGAACCGCACCGAATCGGGATAGGTCATCATCGGCGTTTGTTTCTACGATAAAGGAGCCAGCCGGAGAAGATGGCCGCGGCCGTTCCCAGCGCGAGTTTGCCTTCGAAGAGCCAGAACTTTTTCACTTCCGGCGGCGGAATGATGGAGCAAGCGATCGCCAACAGCGTCATGGCGGAACCAGCCAGAGCGCTGATCCATTTTTTGGCTTTCCATGCGCTGGCGAAGACGTATAGGTAGGGTAGAAATCCGACAATGACGGTCAGATCGACGATGGTTCGATACGCGGTGCGGACCGTGTCGCCGGCTTGGCACGCAATCAGCAGCACCGTCGCGACAATGCCCAGCGAGAGGATCGCTACATGTGGCGTATGCCACCGCGGATGGATCTTTCCGAACGCCGCCGGCAGCAGATGATCGACACCCGCGGCAAAGGGCATCCGTGAAACCGAGGTCCCCAACCCTCCGAAAGCGCCGATTATGTTCACGACAACGAAGAGAACAACCAAGGAGCCCAGCCAGGGAACGCCTATCTCGGCGCCTGCTGTGGCGCCGACCTGCGCGAGTCCATTCATCTCGCTGATGTTCGCGGGGGCCATCATCACCAGCAGGGAGAGCGTCGCGGCGATGTAAAACATGGCCACGAATGTGGAAGCGATCGTTGCGGCTCGAGGGATGGTGCGCACGGGGTCGCGAATCTCGGCGGCCATCATCCCGGCCGCTTCCATGCCGGACATGCCGAAAGCGATCGCCGCCCATGAGTTCATAGTGTCCCAATTCCACACGGGCCACACCGCCTTAAGATTGATCGGAGTAGCGGAGCCGTGGCGGAGTCCGATGGTAGTCCCCGCCGCAACTAAAAGGATGCCGAGAGCCCACGGCATCGCACCACCCAGGTTTTCGGTCCACTTGCCAATGTTGAGGCCGATCAGATTCGTTCCGAGAGCAATCCAGAGAAGCGCCAGTGACCCTCCAATCATGTAGTAAGGGTTCTCGGCCAGATACGCATAAGAAGGACCCAGGGCGTAGACGCCGATGCCTAAAGCGAACAGCGCGGCACCCGGAATCAGGAACGCAATCCCCAGCCAATAGACCCAGAAGTTGAGAAATCCAGGCCAGGGTCCAAAATCGTTGCGGGCCCAAAGGTAGAGTCCCCCGGCCCCAGGATATTTTGCGGAGAGAGTAGCGACGGCGATGGCCAGAGGCACCGCAAAAAGAAGGGCGGCGAGCAGCCATAGAATGATCGTCCCAGGCCCTCCATGAGCCGCGACGGAAATCCAGCGCGGGCCGACCATCAACGCAATTAGAAATAATGTGAGGTCGCGGAGGCCGAGCTCCCGGCGCAGGTGCGGCTCTTCAGGCATTGGAGCTTATCGTACCTTAGCCCAGCACACAGCTAGAGAGATTCCAAAAAAACTCCAGCAATGTCGCCGCCGTCGCAACAAAGCCAAAGAATGTAGCCTGTTTTTTGTGGGGCGGCCAATTTTGGCGGCAGCCGCCCTTTCCACGCGGTTCTTACTTAAAATACTGATCGTTATAAATCGCCGGCCTCTTCGCCTTCAAATCCGCCAGCGACTTCTTCGCGATCTCGTCCGGCATCCGCTTGGCGATCTGCGCCTTCACTTCCTCAAACGGCTTCGACTGGTGCGATTCCACTTTGATCAGGTGATACCCGAACGGCGATTTCACCGGCTGGCTCAGCTCGCCCACCGGCAATAAGAACGCCTCTTTATCGAACTCCGGCACCATCTGCCCGCGTCCAAAAGAGCCCAAGTCGCCGCCATTCGCGCCCGAACCCGTGTCGTCCGAGCTCTCTTTGGCGACCGCCGCAAAATCCGCTCCCGCCACAATCTTCGCCCGCAATTCCGTGATCTTCGCCAGCGCTTCCGCTTCCGTCAGATCCTTCTTGCCATCGGCCAGAGGCATCTTCGAGCCCTGGAACCGGATCAGGATATGCCGCGCCTTCACTTCCTCCCACTCTGATTTGTGCGTGTCATAGTAAGCGTGCAGCATGGCGTCGTCCGGTTTCCCGTTCTCGCGAAAATCTTGAAACATCGCATTCGCCAGCAGTTGATCTGCGGAAAGCATGAGCTGCGTCTGGATCTTCGGTGTCTGATCCAGCTTCGCCGCTTTGGCTTCCTGAGCCAGCAGCAGGATCTCGGCAAGTTTATCCGCGATATCGCGCCGTCCTTTCGGTGTCTGCGCCTGCGCCTGCCCCTGCGCCGGAACGGTCGACAAAATCATGTCGAACTGCGCCTTCGTAATCTTGTCGTCGCCCACCGTTAGAATCACTGCTTCCGGAGGCACCATCGAGGGCACCGGCATCGGAGGCGGTACAAGTGGCTTCGGGGTGAGAGGAGCCGTCGTCGCGGGCGGTGGCTGCTGCCCCCACGCTAGCGTTGCGAGGAGCAGGAAAAAAGTAAATCTCATGTTCCTAGAATAACAGCCGTATGATAGGAAACGGACAAAAAAACCCATGAGACCGTTTACTTTGCTGCTACTGACCCTTCCCGTCTTCGCCGCCGACGAACTCACCGTCTACGATCTCCTCGCGCCCGAAACCCACAAATTTGCAATTATTTACGATGTCTCCGCCACCCGCGAAGGCGCGCCGTACTATCTCAATCCCATCCGCCACGGATCGGTCGCCGATAAAGAGCGCGTCGTCGATCGAGCCACCGGCCAGACTTTGAAGTTCGACATCATTGACGGTAAAACCGCCAAAGCCGACGGCAGCGGAGGCCGCAACGCCGCCGATGACGACCAGTTCCTCCGCGTTCACCTGCTCAAGCCCGTCGCGAAGGGATCTGAAACGCGTATCCGCATCTACAAAACCTACACCGACGCCGCGTCCTATTACGAAAAAGACGGTGCCATCGTCTGGGAGCGTCCGCTCGGAATCAAACGCAACGTGGTGATTCTCCCCGCCGGATACGAATTGACCGCTTCCGCGTCCCCCGCCATCGTTTCCACCGACCCCGACGGCCGCGTCCGCCTCAGTTTTCTGAACGACCGTGACGACCAGCTACCCGTGAAAATAACGGCTCGGAGGCTCCCATGAAACTTCTTCTTTTAGTCCTGGCTTTCCAATTCCATCGAGCCGAACAAGATCGCGAAATCCGTTATTGGCTGCTCGCCCCGGAAACGCACCAATTCAAAATCTCCCATGATTTTACAGTCGCGAAGGTCGGCCAGAAGGCCGTCTACAGCTTTGTGAGAAAAGGCAGCGACGTCTCACCGGACTCGAAAATGTTCAACCTCGATACCGGGGAGCCTCTCTTCACGCACGTCGTAAAAGCCAAGGAAGTAAATCCCAACTGGGACCGCGTCCCGGCGGATCTCGAATCGCTCGTCGTCCAGGGCGACCTCCCACACGCCGTGGAAGAAGGGCAGTCCGTCCGCATCCGCGTCGAAGAAACCTATACCGATCCAGTCGGCTACGCGATGAAAGGCAACGAACTGGTCTGGACCCGAACTCTCGGCCGGCCCCTCAACTTCGTAACCCTCCCCGCCGGCTGGATGCTGACTAGCGTGAATGTTCCCGCCGTCATTTCGCTCGACCGCGAAGGCCGCCCGATGCTGCGCTTCGCCAACATCCGCAACGATGAAATTGCAGTGACCATTCGCGCCCGAAAACGGTGAGAACCGATCGCCTGATCCTGGAATCTTGGAAGCCCTCCGATTGGGAGGCCTTTCGCCCCATCGCGACCCACGTCGAAGTCATGCGCTACATCACCGGCGGTATTCCGTGGACTGACGAGCAAATCCAGAACTTCGTAAACCGTCAGATCGGCCTCTATGCCGACCGAGGCTATTGCCGCTGGAAGCTGCTCGAAGCCTCGACCGGCGACCTGATCGGTTTCTGCGGCCCCGGCCAGTGGCGCGATGCGCCGGCCCCGGAAATCGGCTGGTGGCTGGCCCGCAGCCATTGGGGCCAAGGCCTGGCAACGGAAGCCGCCCGCGCGGCACTTCAAGACGCCTTCGATCGCGTAGGCCTGGAGCGCTTAATCTCAATCGCAAGGCCAGAGAACACGGCCTCCATAGCGATCATGAGAAAACTCGGCATGAAATTCGACGCGGAGTTCGAAAGCGACGGAGTCAATTTGGTTTGCTACGAGATCAATAACCCTTTCTCCTGAATTTTTTTGCGGGGAGTGGCGCGCGCCTCCAGGCGTGCCGCGTCGGCATTCGTGCCGACGGTCTGGAGATGCCGAGATGGACTTCACTCCTTCTCCTCCTCCTCCAACACCACCTCGATTTTCGGCCTGTTCTCCAGACTCATCGCTTCCTCAATCTCCTCCGGAGTCATAACCACACCCGCCATAGCGCCGAACATCAATGCGACAGCCAACATACCTGTCCGCAGACGCGACCCTGCTTTCATAGCCCTCTCCTTGTAAAAGAAAAAAGAATTGTGAGGAACTACGAAATGGCGGGCGGAGCACGCGCAGGCAGCAATCGGGAAAATTCAGGAAGTAGTGGCTCCCGCTCCGCGTCCGTGAAACAGGCAAAAACAGCCGCCAGCGCAAACACGAAGCACAGAGGTAGAATGGCTACCCATAGAAAAACCACCGCGGCCAGACACAACAAAGCGATACATAGCCGCGAAGTCACGATTCCATCATACTCAAGTAAAGTGATTATCAAAGCCCCCAGGCTTTATCTCGTCGAAGCCGGCAAAGTTTCGCAATTCCTGGGAGTGCTCCGCGCCGCCTTGATTTCCACCTTCCAGGGCAATACCCTCAGCATCGCCAAAGGCGCCGCTTATTCGTCGCTGTTGTCCTTTTTTCCGGTGCTGACCACTCTCGCCGCGATCCTCGTCCAAGCCAATGCCACCAATGTCGCGCGCAACATCGCAAATTTCTTGTATGAGGTGGTCCCGCCGGGCACCGAAGACGTTGTATTGACTCTATTCGTCGTTCACGGCGAGCGGCCCAGATACCTGCTGATCTCGGCCGTCCTCCTGGCGTTGTGGGCCGCCTCGGGAGCGGTCATGAGTCTGCTCGAAGGGTTCCGTTCCATCTACCGGATTCCCACGGGCCGGTCGTTCCTTCGGGAGCGCGCCATGGCGGTTTTTCTGGTACTGGTTTCCACTATCCCCGTGGTCGGTGCGTCGGCGCTGATTGTCTTCGGCACCCGGGCGGAAAGCTTTTTGATGCACCGTTTAGGAGTGGTAGCGCCAGACGTGGATCTGCGCGGATGGGTTGAATTCTCCAGCAGACTCCTGCGCCTGGGTCTCGCCTTCGGATCGTTCGTCCTGGTCACGGCTTTGTTATATTACCTGGGACCCAACCGGAAACAGACTTTTGCCAATGTTTTTCCAGGAGCCGTTCTGGCTACTGTGCTCTGGCTGGTCTCAACCCTGGTATTTAGTTGGTATGTAAGGCACATATCCAATTACAACGTCCTTTACGGCAGCGTCGGGGCGGGATTGGCGCTGTTGGTTTGGATGTATGTCTGGTCGGTAATTACGCTGATCGGGTGCGAATTCAATGCCGCTCGGGAAAGACTGGCGTCTTAAATGACCATAAGTGATTGTTTAACACAACATTTTCACCCTTAGCGGCGTCTAAATTGATAATAAAATGATGCCTGTGGCACTTTTGTGTCTGCTGCTGTCGGAGGATCTCCATATCCGCTCGACGGGAACCATCCGTGCTGTCCACGTCTCGAACATCCTGGTTCCCACCATCCGCGGCAACAATGTCAGGCTGACAGTCACGAGTATCATTCCCAACGGAACGCTGGTTCACGAAGGCGATATTGTCGCCGAGTTCGACCGCACGCAACAATACGACGACGCCCGCGACGCCAGGGCCAAAATGGACGATCTGGGGCATCAATTGGAGCAGCTCAAAGCGCAGTACCGCGCCGATGGAGCCAGGCGCACGGCTGATTTGAAAGCAGCGGAGGCGGCGCTGGCCAAAGCCGAGATCGAGCTGCGCAAAGGGGAAGTGCTCAGCGAAATCGACCGTTTGAAAAATGAAGCGATCGTCGAAAGCGCCCGCGCCAAAGTGGAGAGCCTCGGCAAGTCCGGCCATTTTCACGACCTCGATGAAGCGGCGGGAATCCGCATCCTGGAACTGCAACGCAATCGCCAGGAAATGGTGCTGGAGCGTACCAAAAGCAACACCGATAAGCTGACTGTGCGCGCGCCCCTCTCCGGCATGGCCTCGCTTGAAAACGTCTGGCGCAACGGGTCGATGGGGCCGTTTCAGGAAGGCGATCAGGCTTTTTCCGGACAGCCGATGATCAAGCTCTTCGATCCTACCGACATGCTGGTGGTCACGCTGATCAATGAGCCGGATGGCGCTGTGCTCACGCGGAGCGGCGCCCGCGCTAAGATTCGACTCGACGCCTATCCGGGCGTGGTCTTCGATGCTCATTTCGAGTCGGCGAGTCCCGTCGCATCGGCCGGCCTCGATAGTCCCATCAAATATTTCTCCGCACTCTTCCGCATAGACCAGCGCGATCCGCGCTTGTTGCCGGATTTGTCGGCGGCGGTCGAAATTGAGGCCGGTAAATGAAGAAGGCTCTGGTCTGGTTGGTAATCCTGGCCGGCCTCGGTGGCGCAGGAGTTTGGCTGTGGAAGGCGCGGCAAGTACAGGCGAAGGCGGATTTGCCGGTGGCCTCGGCTCGCCGGGGCGAATTTCAAGTGATCGTGCGCTGCCGCGGAGAATTGGTCTCGACGCACAGCGTCCAGTTAGTGGCGCCCATGCATATCGCGGGATTGCAGATCGCCTGGCAGGCTCCTCCGAACAGCGAAGTGAAGGAAGGCGACGTGGTGATTCGCTTCGATTCGAGCCTGGCCAGGCAGCAATTGCTCGAAAAGCAGGCGACGTTGAAGCAGGCGCAGGCGACGGTGCAGCAGACGGTTGCGCAAGCGCGCATCACCTCCGAACAGGATCAACTGGACCTGGCCTCAGCGCGGGTCGCCCTCGAAAAAGCGAAGCTCGAAGCGTCGAAGCAAGAACTGGTCAGCAAGCTGCAGGGCGAAGAGAGCAGAATCGACCTGGGGCTGGCGGAAGAGAATCTGAAGGCGCAGATCGCGACCATCGACCTGCATAAAACATCGGACGCCCAGAAGGTGGGATCGGCCACCCGTCTGCGCGACAAAGCGCAGGAAGAGATCGACGTCACCACCGATCGCCTGGCGCATATGGAGATGCACGCGCCCTCCGCAGGCGTGATCGTGTATGTCAATAACTTTTCGCAGGGCTGGATCAACGCGAAGCCGTTCAAAGTAGGCGATAGCGTTTGGCCGGGCAGCGTGGTCGGAGAAATTCCGGATGTGACGACCCTGCAAATGAAGGCCAAGCTCGAAGAGACCGACCGGGGACGCATCGCTGCGGGGCAGGATGCGCGGATTCTGGTGGACCCTTTTCCGGAAAAACCGTTTCCCGGAAAAGTAGCCTCGATTTCGCCGTTAGTGGAGCAGGAATTCGACTGGCCGCCGACGCGCAATTTCCGCGCGATGGCGAGTTTCAACGAGCCCGATAGAAGACTGCGTCCGGCGATGAACGCGCGTGTCGATTTCATTGTGGAGAGGATTCCAGACGCGATCAGCGTGCCGGCCAGCGCCGTATTCACCCGGCAGGGACGCCCCGCAGTATACGTCGCGGAGAAGAACGCGTGGATGCCCCATGAGGTAGAGATTCTGGCTCGCAATCCGGACGAAGTGGCGATTAATGGCATCACCGAGGGCACCAAGGTATCGTTAGTGGAGCCCGATGCAGTAGGAACCAGTAACCAGAAGAAGCAATGAAGATCAAGAAGATCATCGGTCCGGGGATTGCCGCGGCTTCGCTCGCTCTGGCGGCTTGGGGAAGCGTCAAGCTGTATCGCGTCACCAACACGACGGCCGAGGCCACGGTTCCGGCCACCGCGGTGAAACGGGGCGACGTGACGTTTGCCGTTTACGCACGCGGCGAATTTCAGGGCGGCAATTCGATCATGCTGGCCGCTCCCATGGCCGGCGGGGCCGATATGTCGATCACTTTTCTGCGCTCGCCCGGGGAGTTAGTGAAATCCGGAGATACCGTGATCCAGTTCGACACCACCGATCAGGCCTACGCGTTAAAAGAAGCCGAAGCGGACCTGGCGGAGGCGGAGCAGAAGGTGATCCAGGCGCAAGCCCAGATGCAGGCCAAGCAGGAGGAAGATAATTTCCTGCTGATTAAGGCCCGTTCCGATCTCAAGCAAGCCGAGCTCGAAGCGCGCAAAAACCCGGTGGTGAGCGCAATCCAGGCCAAACAGAACGATCTGGCAGTGGAGGGAGCGCGGGCAACGCTCGATCAATTATCGCGGGATCTGGCGAATCGCAAAGCCACTTCGCAGGCCGGGGTCGCGATTCAGGAGGCGGTCGCCGGAAAGGCCAAGGTCCAGATCGAGACGGCGAAAAAGAATATCGAGATGATGACGTTGCGCGCGCCGCGCGACGGCTACGTGAACATTCAATCGAACACCAATGGCAACGGGTTCTACCAAGGCATGGTGTTGCCGATGCTCCAGGTGGGCGATAAAGTACGCGCCGGCATGGCGGTGGCACAGCTTCCGGACATGAAGAATTGGGAAGCGACCGCGCGCATCGCGGAGGCCGACCGGGGCCATCTGGCTCTGCACCAGCCGGTGCTGATCACCGCGGTGGCTCTGCCGGAACATCCCTATCACGGCAAGATTTCCGACCTCGGAGGCACCACCGGTCCGATGTGGGAGAGGCGATTCGAATGCAAAATTTCGATCGACGACCCGACGCCGGAGCTTCGTCCAGGTATGACGGCGAACATCGTCATCACTGCGGAGACGATGAAAAACTCGCTGTGGATTCCGGCGCAGGCGTTGTTTGAAAGCGATGGACGAACCTACGTCTACGCGCGGACGCCGGAAGGAGGATTCGCCACGGTGGACGTGAAACTAGTGCGGCGCAGCGAGAGCCAGGTGGTGATCACGGGCGCGAAAGAAGGGACGCTGGTGGCCCTCGCGCGGCCGGATCAAAAGAAGGAGCAGGAAAAAGAGAAAAAGGGCGGTTCAGCGGCACAGGCGATTACGAAATGAACAATTTGAAACCCAGACTAAAGTGTTCATTGACATGACATCCCTAACACTTTGCAGTATAAAGTCACTGAGTGCAGGTGGCTTCGCGAAGAGTCCCAATTGTAGGGCGTTCGAAATCGAATTAAAGAGCACACAAGCCGCGCCAAGTGCCGGCGCGCTCTTGAATTCGCCTCCAAACGCCTCAGCACATGGCTTAGACGCTCGCGAAGCCACGCTCTGCTTCTTGCCACCTTCGCAGGTGGTAGAAAAAAGTGTCAGGTATGTCCTGTCACTAAAGTCTGTGCTACCCCAGGTGAGTATGGCAGGGTGGCACAGGCTTCAGCCTGTGAGGTGTGGAGCTAAATGAACGCCTTCCGCTACCTCTCCGATATCCCCCTAGCCTTCGATAACCTGCGCGCGCAGAAAACTCGCACCGTGCTGACCGCGCTCGGCATCGTATTCGGAGTTGGCTCCGTGATCGGCATGCTCGCGATCGGCGCAGGGGCCCGTGAAGAATCGTTAAGCTTTATCGAACGCCTCGGCGTCCGCAATGTGCTGGTAGAATCGATTCCCTCGGCGAGCCCGGAGGAAATGCAGGTGCGCCGCCGCGCATCGCCGGGGCTTACCGATCGCGATGTCCGGATTCTCGAAGCGAATATCGAATCGCTCGAATTGTTGTCGCCGCGCCGTACGCTCCATCCTTCCCGCGTGCTGCCGAAGCCTCCACAAGGAACCCCGAATATGTATGGAGTGCGCCCGTCCTACGCGGTAATCCATAACCTGCGCGTAGCGGAAGGCCGATTCTTTTCGGAGGGCGAAAACCTGGATAGCACGCCGGTATGCGTGCTGGGCGACCGGGTGAAATCGTCGATGCTGGGCTACGGTCCAGGCGCGACGGGCAAGTACATCAAAGTCAACGACACCTGGCTGCAAGTGGTCGGAGTGCTGGCGCCGCAGATATCCGAGGGCAAGGGCGCAAGCGGGCAAGGCGACGACCGGAATCAGCTCATCTACATCCCTCTCAACACGTTTCAATATCGCTTTTGGGATCTCAGCTCGTACATGAAAGACGATATCGACGGCATCGATCTGCGTCTGAAACCCGGCGCCGACAGCGTGAAGGCGGCCGAGGTGGTGACGGCGATTCTAAACTCGACCCATCGCAACGTGGAGGATTTCACGGTCACGATTCCGGCCGCGCTTCTTGCCCAGCAGCAGAAGACGCAGACCATTTTCACCTATGTGATGGTGGCCATCGCGGCGATATCACTGCTGGTCGGCGGGATCGGCATTATGAACATCGTGCTGGCGACAGTGATGGAGCGGACACGCGAAATCGGCATCCGCCGGGCGACCGGGGCGCGCCGCGGAGACATCGTACGCCAGTTTCTCTCGGAAAGCATTCTCATCTCGGTGGGCGGAGGAACCGCGGGCATAGGGTTCGGACTAAGTCTCTCCTGGCTGATCGCGCATACAGCGGAGTGGAAAACGATCGTCACGCCAGCATCGGTGATCATCGCCTTTTCGGTTTCCGTCGCAGTAGGCGTAGTGTTCGGAATCTACCCGGCGATGAAGGCGGCAAGGATCGATCCGATTGAAGCGCTCCGCTATGAGTGAAGCTGTCCGCCTAGCTTGCGGACTCGCTTTCTAGCGCGCCAAGCCGCCACGAAAGGCGGCCGCCGCCAAAATTGGCCGCCCTACCCGACAGCGGCCATCGGCCCATGGACACTCCCGATAGTCGTGGCTCTGTTGAATTCGCCATACGCTCTTACAGAGCCGCGACCACCGGGAGCGGTCAGATTCGGGTTTCCGGACGGTCCCCTACCCCATTGATAACCCGCGACCCGGAATGATCAAATTGACCCGTTGCCCCGAGCTTTCTTAGCCTTATTGTTCGGTCTCCCCGCCGCCATCACCGCAGCCACGCTGACGGCATCCTGCAACGGCACGTCGGCGACGCCCTCCGGCAACTCGATAAGCTGCACGGCTTCGTCGGGCTCCAACTCCGACCAGGCGCAGACCGCCTTCAGTGTCGCTCCCTCCTTCAGCGCCTCGGCCTCTTCCATCTGAATCGGAGGCTGGCGCGGAAACAGCGGCAATAACCCAGGATGGCAGGCCTTCCCCTGCCACTCACCGATCCGGCGGTGCCGTTCGCCGAATCTTCACAATTCCAGTGGCCTCAGCCTGTTACGATCGCATTGGGAAGGAATTTCGAAATGGACCCTTACGTTCGGGAGCGCTGGAGGCGGCATCGCCACCACGGCCATGGAGGCCTGGTGGGCGGCGTCATCCTGGCGGGCATCGGCGTAATCCTGCTGCTACAAAACCTCGGCATCCCTTTTTTCGACGACCTGGAGCGATTCTGGCCGGTGATTCTAATCGTGGTCGGGATTGCGCAGGCGGCGCGTTCGATGGGGATGGGTGGGCGAGTCTGGGGCGGCGTGGTGATCGCCATCGGCGTCCTTTTCTTGCTGAGCAACTTCGGGGTGATCCATGGCGACTGGCGGCTCCTATGGCCGGCGATACTGATTCTCATCGGCGTAGGAATGCTGGCCAGGTCGATCGATCGCCAGTCTTACGGAGGCTTCGATCCGGGGGCCAGCGCGGCGCACGCTAAAAAGTTCGGGGAAGACCTCAAAGATCGGATTATTTCGGATATTCACGGAAGAATACCAACGGGTTCGGTAAACCACATCAGCGAGTGGGCCGTTTTCGGAGGGACGCGGCGGCGCGTTAATTCGCAGGATTTTCAAGGCGGCGAAGCGTTCGCGATGTTCGGAGGGGTGGAGATCGACCTGCGCCAGGCGGCGACCACCCGCGAAGAGGTCGTGATCGAGATCAATGCGATCTTCGGCGGCGTCGAAGTGCGCGTGCCGGAAACGTGGAACGTCATCGTCCGCGGGGCGGGTATCTTCGGCGGCTATGAAGATGAGACGATGGATTCCCGCATTGCGCCGGACGGCAAGCAGCCGCGTCTCATCGTGAACGGGTTTGCCGTATTTGGCGGCGTGGCCATCAAAAATTGATGCACCCCATCTTTGCAAAAAAAAAGCGCGTCGAAGCGTACCTCGTGGTGTGGGTCCTGATCGGCGGACTGATGACCAGTTTCTTGCGGATGCCGGGCATATTGTCAGTTCGCGAGTCCGCCGGGCTGGCCATTCCTCTGTGTGCGTTATACGCTTTCTTTTGCTTGACACCGTGGTACATGTGCCCGCATCTTCCCTTGCGTACGACGAATCCAATCAGCCTCATCGTGCAGCATCTGGTGGCGGCATTACTTGCTTCGGGAATCTGCGTGAAGCTGGCCAATTTCATCGCGCGGCAGGGAATGCACGCCAACTCGCGCTTTCAGATCGAAGTTCCGTATTTGATTGCCGTGGGGCTTCTGCTCTATGCGGTGTCCGTGGCGCTTCACTATATGTATCTGGCGCAGCAGGAATCCCGCGACGCGGAATTGCTGGCGCGCGACGCGGAACTGCGGGCGCTGAAGGCGCAGATCAATCCCCATTTCCTGTTTAACAGTCTCAATTCGATCACCGCGTTAACTACGGTCGATCCGGCCAAAGCGCGCGAAATGTGCATCCGCCTGTCGGACTTTTTGCGGAACACGCTCGGCCTGGGGGAACGGGAAACCATTTCGTGGCGCGAGGAACTGGCGCTTTCGCGAACTTATCTCGACGTCGAGCAGGTGCGTTTCGGCTCGCGCTTGCGAGTCGAGATCGACGTTGACGAAGCTTGCTCGGATTGCCTGGTGCCGCCTCTGGTGCTACAGCCTCTGATCGAAAACGCGGTGAAGCATGGGATCGCTACCATGGTGGAGGGTGGATTGATCCGTGTGGAGGGGCATGTCGTGAATGGGTCCATGGAAGTGAGTGTGGAGAACGATTTCGATCCCGATTCGCCTTCGCCGCGCCGGCATGGGCTGGGGTTGCGCAACGTTCGCAGCCGCCTGACGACGCGCTTTGGAGATAAGGCCCGGCTGACGGCGCACGTGGAGAATAATCAGTTTCGCGCGGAGATGGTGGTCCCGTATAATCGGGCGGATAAATAGATGGAGACACTGGCGCATTATCGGATCTTGTCGCTGCTGGGCGCGGGCGGAATGGGAGAAGTGTTTCTGGCGGAAGACACGCGGCTGCATCGCAAAGTCGCGCTCAAGGTGCTGCTGCCGGAGGTCGCGCAGGATAAGGAGAAGCTGGCTCGTTTCGTACAGGAAGCGCGGGCGGCATCTGCGCTGAGCCATCCCAACGCCGCGCATATTTACGAGATCGGCGAAGCCGACGGGCGTCATTTTCTGGCCATGGAATATATCGAAGGCGCGACGCTCGAAACCCGTTTATCGGGCGAGCCTCTGCCCATGGCGGAAATTATCTCCATCGCCAGCCAGGTGGCCGACGCGCTCGATGCGGCCCACGCGCGCGGCATCGCGCATCGCGATATCAAGCCCGCGAATCTGATGATCGACCCCAGAGGTCACGTAAAGGTGCTGGACTTCGGGCTCGCCAAGATTCTGCCGGTGGCGGGAACCGAGATTCCAGCCTCCAGCCAATTGGCCACGCAATTCCTGACCAGCGGCGGAGTCGTGCTGGGCACCGTTTCCTACATGAGCCCGGAACAGGCGCTGGGCCGCGACATCGATCATCGGACCGATCTGTTTAGCCTCGGCGTGGTTCTCTACCGGATGGCGAGCGGCAAGCTGCCCTTCACCGGCGCGTCGGCGCAGGAAACATTGGCCAGGATTTTGCAATCGCCTCCGGATGCGCTCGGCCGGCTCAATTACGAATTGCCCGAAGAATTCGAACGGATCGTCCGCAAGTGCCTGGAGAAAGATCGCGATCGCCGCTATCAATCGGCGAAAGAGCTGCTAATCGATCTGCGCGGCCTGGAGCGCGCGGGCTCCGGAGAGAAAACCCGCTCAGGCGTCATGCGCGCGGTCATTGTCGATGATGAAGAGCTGGCGCGATACCTCCTGCGCGAGTATCTGGTTCAGGCGGGCGTGGAAGTAATCGCCGAATGCGCCAACGGATTCGAAGCGGTCAAGGCCATCTCGGAGCGCAAGCCCGACTTGGTGTTCCTCGACGTGCAGATGCCCAAACTCGACGGATTTGAGGTGTTGGAGCTGATCGATCCGTCGGTCGCCGTGATTTACGTCACCGCCTACGATCAATACGCGATGCGGGCATTCGATGCGCACGCAGTGGATTATCTGCTGAAGCCGTTCAGCCCGGATCGCTTCAAAAAAGCGCTGGAGAGAGCGCGGCAGCGGTTAGGCGAACCGGCTCCCGTGAAGCCTCGAGTCTCGGCCACGGAGTTGTCAGCGGCGGCACGCGCTCCAGAACAGAAACTGGAGCGGATCGTCGTGAAGGACGGCGCGAAAGTACACATCATCCCACTCGATAAGCTGGATTACGTGGAGGCGCAGGACGATTACGTCGCGCTGCGCAGCGAAAAGAAAAACTACCTGAAACAGCAAACCATTTCGAGCGTCGAGACGCAGCTAGATCCCAAAAAATTCGTCCGCATCCACCGCTCCTACATCGTAAACCTGGAGCGGATCGCAAGAATCGAGCCCTATACCAAAGACAGCCGCGTAGCAGTCCTGACGGATGGAACGCAACTACCCGTAAGCAGGTCCGGACACGCCCGCCTAAAAGAATTGCTAGGCGAAGTAGGCTAGTGCCGACGCTGAACCGCCATGCGTAAGCATGCGGACAGACACGAAAGTGGGCGGCCAATTTTGGTGCCAGCCGACCTTATAAAGTAGGGGGGACAATCCACTAGTTCTCACGATGCCCCAGCAACTTCTCCTCGCCGCGCTGGTAATCACCGCCGCGCTGTTCGATCTGCGCACGCGCCGCATCCCCAACTGGCTATCCGCAGCCGGACTCCTCTCCGGATTCGCCTGCCAAATCACCTTGTTCCACTGGGAAGGCGCCCGCGACGCAACTCTGGGAGCCGCGCTGGCACTACTGATTTACGTTCCCCTGTTCGCCCTGCGCGCCGTCGGCGGAGGAGACGTCAAGTTGATGGCGGCCGTCGGCTCGTTCGCCGGTCCAAAAGACTGGCTCGCGATTTTCCTGATCACAGCGATCGTTGGCGGCCTGATCGCGCTAATCATGATCGCCGTCAAAGGGCGATTCGCGAGAACTTTCCGCAACGTCGGGATCCTGTTGACCGAGCTGGCCCATCTGCGCGCGCCCTACCGCGCGGAACAGGAGTTGGATGTTTCAAGCAGCCAAGGCTTACGCCTGCCCCACGGCTGCGCCATCGCCGCCGGAACGCTGCTATACCTCGCCTATTCCACCAGTTCTTTGGGAGCGGGCGCCCTGCGGTAGAATCGCGCGCGGCAACTGCGGCACCGGAACGGCCAGCGGCCAAACGACCTCTGAATGATCGCGTAAAAGGAATCGCCTTCCGACCTGCGGATGTCATGGGAACCGCATTTCGGACATGACCCGACTGGCTTCGCTGGTTCCTGTTGTTCCTGCATACCCGCTATATGTGGATCGGCCGATCGTCCGAAGAATAACACGCGTGCTGGCTATTTTTCTAAATAAAGGTTATAAACAGTACTTGGGACCATTTCTTCAGGCCCTGTTTCAAGGCTCCAAACGACGCGCCGGATTCGTACTGGTTCTGATCCTCGCCTGCGCCTATGGTTGGATGTTTCTGAGCGGCCCGCAAGGCCTCCAGACGCTGATCGAAAAGCGCCGCGAAATTCGCGAGTTGGAGGAGCGCAACGCCAACATCAAGCTGGAAAATGACCGCCGTAAGGAGCGAATCCGCCGCCTTCAGGAAAGCCGCAGTGAACAGGAAATGGAGATCCGCAAGCAGTTGAAGCTGCAAAGGCCGGGCGAAACCACCTTCATTTTGCCGGAGTCGGAACAGAAAGACAAAGCAGTTCCTTCGCCCGAGTGAACAATTGATCCGCTAGCGCTTCCGTCTTCGCTTCCACAGACAATCGCAGAATCGGCTCGGTGTTCGACGCCCGCGCGTGGATCCAACCATCGGGCAGCAACAGCTTTAACCCATCGCGCCGGTCGAGTTGAGCCCCCGGCCATTCCGCTGCAAGCCCCTGCATTAACGTCCCGATCCGGCCGTGTTCCAGCGTCACGGTCGCGGACCGCCGGTAAAACCGAGGCAGCGCCGCAGCCAGTTGCGAAACCGTCTCGTCCTTCGCCGCCAGCCGGTCGAGCCACAAGGCCATCCCCGCATAGCTATCCCGGCAATGCTGGACCGCGGGAAAAATCACGCCCCCATTCCCGCCCTCTCCTCCGATCACCGCCCCGCAGTTAAGCATCCCCTCCACTACATTCGCCTCGCCCACCGGCGTGCGATAAACCGTCGCCCCATACCGCTTGGCGACCTCGTCGATCACCATCGACGTCGTCAGGTTCACCACCACCGGACCAACTTTGCGCGCCAGCACCGCATCCACCGCGATCGCCAGTACGTCGTCGTTATCCAGCACGCGTCCCGTTTCGTCCGTCACGGCGAGCCTGTCGCCATCCGGGTCCTGCCCGAATCCGATGTCGCATTTTTTATCGATAACCAGCTTGGAAAGTTCGATCAGCGTATCCGGCCTGGGCTCGGCGACGCGAGGAAAGGGCTTTTCGGGATCGATGGAAATCGCGTGCAGCTCGCAACTCAGCTCATCGCGAAGGAACTGAGGCGTCATCACGGCCCCCGCGCCATTCACCGCATCGAGTGCAACCCTAAATTTACGCGCGCGAATCCGTTCGACATCCACCTGCGCCAGCACCCGCTCGAAATGTTTCCGAATCGGCGCGCCGGTTTCGCGAACCACTCCGCAGATCTCGGCGTTCGAGGCTTCGCGAAACGCGCTCTGATGATAAATGTCCAGCAGCTCGCCGCGTTCGTAATGATTGAAGAACAATCCCGAAGCGTTGAACAGTTTCAGCGCATTGTATTCAGGAGGATTGTGCGACGCGGTAATCGCGAGGCCCCCGCGCGCGCCGATGGCCCCGGTATAAAGCTGAATCGTCGGCGTAGGCAGCACGCCGACGTCGATCACCTCGCATCCAGCAGCCAGCAGTCCGCACTGCACCGCGTGTTGCAGCATCGGCCCGGTAGCGCGAGTATCGCGTCCCACCACCACCCGTCCGCCCCCGACGTAAGTTCCGAACGCCTGCGCAAACGCCCGCGCCAACTGCGGAGTAAGAAACGGCCCCACCACACCGCGGATGCCGGAGACGCCGATTTTCAGCAGGTGTTCACGCGGCATATTGACGCACCTGGTCCATCAATTCCTGAAACAGCATACGCGGAGGCACGCCGCGATGCTCGCAGATCACTCGAACAATCGGCTCCGTTTGGCTTACGCGAACGTGAAACCATTTCGTCGGCCAGTCGACGCGCAGACCATCGGTCGAATTGGCGCGTCCATCCGCATAACGGCGCTCAAGATGGTCGAATAAGGCCGGAATCCGCTGCGGAAGGAGCGGGATTTGACCTTTTAAGATCGAATAACGAGGATACCCGGCGAGGATCTCCGACAATCGGGCCCCGCGCTCGTGCATCATCGACAACACCGCGAGCATCGAAGCGATTCCGTCGTAAACGAAACGGAACCGCGGCATCATCACCGCGCCGGTCCCCTCGCCCGCGATCGCGATCTCCTCCGGAGGATACATCGCCAGCGCGTCAGTCGCTGCTTGGCGACCCACGGGGACGCGGATCACAGTGCCCGCGTGCCGCTGCGCGATTTCCTCCACGAGCGCGGTGGTCGATAGGTTGGTGATCACCAGTTTTCCCGGCGCCCGCGGCAGTAAATAATCGGCAAGAAGAGGAAGCATCATCTCTTCGGATACGGCCTCGCCCTGTTCCGTCGCCATCGCGACCCGGTCGGAATCCACGTCGAACAGAAAGCCCGCGTCGGCGCCCGAAGGCTCGATTAACGGCGCCAGTTGCAGAGCGACGGTCGCAGCGGAGGTGTTAGGCTCATGCGCGAATACGCCCATGCGCTCGTTAATCAAGATGAAGCGGAAGCCATGGCGATCGTTCAGGCGGCGAAGGATTTTCGACGATGTGCCGTTCGCGCAATCCACCAGAATTTTATAACCCGCGATCGCCCGGAAATCGAAGGCAGCGGCCAGATCGTCGAGATAAAGGTCGAGCGCGCCCTCTTCGATCCGCAACTTGCCGATGCTCTTCCAATCCACGAACGAGAAGCGGCGCAAATGATACAGATCGAGCAGTTCGTCCGCTTCCACCGTCGAAAGATAGCTCCCGCGCGCACCCAGAAATTTCAGAGCGTTCCACTCGGCGGCGTTATGGCTGGCCCCGATCGAAATTCCTCCGGCAGCCGAGTGGCGGCTGATGGCGTGTTGCAGAACCGGTGTCGAAACCAGGCCCAGATCGATGACCTCGCGTCCGCAGGCCAGCAGACCGGCGATGACCCCTTCGCGCAGCATCACACTCGATGCGCGAGGATCACGGCCCACGATCACCGCACCCGGACCGAGAAAGGTTCCGAAAGCGGAGGCGAAATCGAGAACGTGCTCCGCCGATAATCCCGAGCCGACAATGCCGCGCAGCCCGACCTCGGAAATCCGAACAGACCTAGCCAAATATCCCCTCCCTTAAACGGAGCCGCGACTAGCAGGAGCGGTCAGCACCGGGACGATCGCGAGCTACCAAACCCGGCACGCTGGATACCGCACCATCGGCTGGCCGACTTTGCACGCAAACGCCTTCTGAAATTCCGGCATATTTGAAACCACGCCGTTCACGCGAAACTCGCTCAGCGCATGGGCATTCGTCTGCGCCTGCAAGCGCGCGCTCTCCTCGGTGATGTTTTCGCACCACACCTGCCCCCAGCCCAGGAAAAAACGCTGCTCCGCCGTCAGGCCGTCCCGCTTCGGAGGCTGCTTGCCGTCGAGCGTCTCCATCAAAGCCATGTACGCAACCCGCAGACCTCCGTTGTCGGCGGTGTTTTCGCCCAACTCCAGCTTCCCGTTAAGCCGCGCATCCCCCGGCCCCACGAAGTTCGAATATTCTTTGACCAGACAATCCGCGCGCTGCTCGAACGCCTTGGCGTCTTCAGGCGTCCACCAATCCCGCAGGTTGCCTTTCGCATCGAACTGCCGTCCCTGATCGTCGAAGCCGTGCGTCAGTTCATGCCCGATCACGGCGCCGATGCCTCCAAAATTAACCGCATCGTCCATTTTGTTGTCGTAAAAAGGAGGCTGCAAAATTCCGGCGGGAAAATTGATGTCGTTCTCCTGCGGGTCGTAATAGGCGTTCACCGTCGGCTGGCTCATCTGCCAATCCGCGCGATCCAGCGGCTTGCCGATTTTCGCGAGCTGCCGCCTCACCTCGAACTCATCCGTGCGCGCCAGGTTTCCATAAGCGTCGCCGCGCACGATCTTCACGCCCGCATAGTCCAGCCAATGATCCTTGGAGCCTACCTTATTTAGAATCGAATGCAGCTTCAGCATCGCCTGTTCTTTGGTCTTCGGCGTCATCCAATCCAGCGATTGAATATCCTCGCCCAGTGCTTTTTCGATGGCCGCCACCATCTCATGCATGCGCCGCAATCCCTCTTCGCCCAGCGTTTTTTCGACGAATTGTTTTCCCAGCGCGTCGGGCAAAGAATTGTCCGTCGAATCCGTGCAGCGCTTCCAGCGCGCGCGCATTTCCTTGGCGCCGGATAAAATGTGGCCGTAAAAATCGAAGGTCTCTTCTTGGAACTTCGTCGGCAGGATCAGGGAGCGGTCGGTCATCAGCGTCGCCGTCAGATACGACTTGATATCGTCCAGGCTGGTCTGGACAATAACCGCTTCCATCGCGCGGATGAACGGTGGAACGGATACATCCAGGCTCTGAATTCCCGGCACGCCGACGCCTGTAAAGAAGCTCTCCCAGTCAAAGCCCGGCGAAAGCGAGATCAGTTCTTTCACCGTCAGCCGATGATAA
This sequence comes from Bryobacteraceae bacterium, assembly GCA_035485055.1. GTDB lineage: Bacteria > Acidobacteriota > Terriglobia > Bryobacterales > Bryobacteraceae > Palsa-187. Next base: position 26,066 of record DATHOJ010000026.1, on the reverse strand, counting down.
ACAGCGGATGGATCGCGTCGCGCGACGGAGTCGAGTGACGCTTTGGCGAGGTCCGTTTCAATTTTCATCACCGCTTCCGCGCGCTTGGCCGCCACGTCGGTCGAATTTCCCAGCAGCTCGAATAATTTCAGGAGATGAGCCACATATTGCTTGCGGATTTCGACCGATTTTTCGTCGGTGCGGAAATAATAATCGCGATCCGGCAGGCCGATGCCGCCCTGGTCCAGTCCGGCAATCATCTCAGTGGAGTCTTTCGCGTCGGGTTCCGAAGAGAACCGGAAAAAGGGGTTGGAGCCAATGCGGTAAAGGCTGGTCACGACGCCGGTGATCGCCGCTTTGTTATCCATCCCGTTGATGCGGTCGAGGTCGGGCTGAATCGGGGTGAGCCCCTTCTGATCGATGGCCCTGGTATCCATGCAGGACGCGTAGTAATCGCCGATTTTCTGTTCGATCGGACTGCGCGTGGGTTTGTTCGCCGAGGCCGCTTCCAGAATGCTTTGCAGCATGGTGCGATTGCGCTCCTGCAATGCGTCGAAGCGTCCCCAACGCGACTGGTCCCCGGGAACAGGATTCGCCGCCAGCCAGCCTCCGCAGGCGTATTGATAAAAATTGACGCACGGACTAATGTTATGATCAACCGCGCCAACATCGAATCCAGGCATTTTCTGAGCGCCGGCGAGCCCGCCGAAAAAAGACAGCACCACCACGGAGCGGACGATCCTAAGACCCATAATCCATAGTAACTTCGGACAACCCGTAGCGGTGCAGGGTTCTCCCACTTCGTTACCACGAGCGAGCCTGAGTAAAAAGTCGCTGGGATCTGTGAATTAGCAGGCGGAACCGCCTGCTCCACCACAACCAAGCAGGCAGTTGCAGAACGGTGGGACAGGCGGTTTCGCCTGTCGAAGGACTTTTCACGCAGACTCTTGCGCCAGCGGCTATAACCCCGCCCCGTCAGGGCGGGGATTCCGAGATTGGTCTCGCAAAAAAACTTGGCGAGCTTCGCGCGACTGGGAAAATTACTTAGGCTCGGCCACCACCCGCAGGTAAGGCTTCAGCGTCTTCCACCCCTCCGGATACTTCTGCTTCGCTTCGTCATCGGACACAGCAGGAACAATGATGACGTCCTCGCCCTTCTTCCAGTTCACCGGCGTAGCGACTTTGTGTTTGGCGGTAAGCTGCATCGAATCCAGAACCCGAAGGATCTCATCGAAATTGCGTCCCGTGGTCATAGGATAGGCGAGCATCAGTTTGATTTTCTTATCCGGACCGATGATGAAGACAGTGCGCACCGTGGCATTGTTAGCGGCGGTGCGGCCCTCGGAAGTTTCGCCCGCGTCGGCCGGCAGCATGTTGTACAGCTTGGCGATGCTCAGGCTCGGGTCGCCGATCATCGGATAGTTCACCTTGTGGCCCTGCGTTTCTTCGATATCGGCAGCCCACTTGCCGTGACTGCTCACCGGATCCACGCTGAGGCCGATGACCTTGGTGTTGCGTGCCGCGAAGTCGGGCTCAAGCTTGGCCATATAGCCTAGCTCAGTGGTACAAACCGGGGTAAAATCCTTGGGATGCGAAAACAGGATCGCCCACCCATCGCCGATCCATTCGTGGAAGTCAATCTCGCCCTGTGTAGTCTGAGCTTTGAAATTCGGAGCTTCGTCGTTGATCCGTAAGGACATCTGTTTTTCTTCTCCTGAAATCGCTAACCGCGCGGATTCAAATCCGGACTGTGCGATCACGGTTGAATTGTAGGCCATCGACCCGTGCCAGTGTCAAGCGAGTCTTCGGGTTTTACAATGGTTTACGACCATGAATTTTCTAAAGATGATTGCTGTCGCCGCGTTGTCGATCACCGCGGCGTTCGCCCAGCCGGCGATTGACATCACCGGAACCTGGCAGGGGACGCTGGAAGTGGCCAACAAGGAATTGCGCATCGTCTTCAAGATCTCGAAGGGCGATGATGGCGGCCTGAAGGCTCAGATGTACAGCATCGATCAGACCCCGCAAGCCATCGCCACTACCATTACCATCCAGGGACCCGCCGTCAAAATATCAATCCCCGCCGCGGCCGCGGCGTATGAGGGAAAACTCGATCCGGATGGATCGGTGATTGCCGGAAACTGGATCCAGGGAGGCAAGCCGCTGCCGCTCAACGTGAAGCATGTGACCGCCGATGCGGCCTGGGAGATTCCAAAGCCGCCGCCACAATTGAAGCCGATGGCAGCCGACGCTCATCTGGCGTTCGAGGTAGCCACCATCAAACCGACTAAGCCTGGCACGCAGGGCAAGGCCATCACGATGAGAGGGCCGCGCCAGTTCATCACCATTAACATGTCTCTGAACGATCTCATCTCGTTCGCTTACGGCGTTCACATTCGACAAGTGACCGGCGGACCTTCCTGGCTGGAATCGGAGTTCTTCGATATCACCGCGGAGCCGGAGGCAGAAGGCAGTCCCAACCGGAAGCAGTTGGAAGGCATGCTTCAGGCGCTTCTCACGGATCGTTTTAAGCTCACCTTCCATCACGACAAAAAGGAGCTGACAGTGTTTACGCTGGTCGTGGCAAAGAATGGATCGAAACTCATTCCGAGCGCGGGAGATCCGAAAGGCCTTCCCGGCGTCGGGATGACTGCAATCGGGCACATGTTTGCCAGTAACGCCCAAATGTCGGACATCACCGGCTTTCTACAGAGCGTCGTCCTGGACCGCCCGGTGGTGGATCAAACGGAGTTGAAAGGGCGGTTCGACCTCCAAATGAAATGGACGCCCGACGAAACGCAGTTCGGCGGCCGCGGCGGAACAGCCAAAAACGATGCTCCCGACGCGCCACCTGAGCTTTTCACGGCCATTCAGGAACAACTCGGGCTGCAACTGAAATCCGCGAAGATTCCAGTGGACGTCCTGGTCATCGACCACGTGGAGAAACCTTCCGAAAATTAGGAGGCCCCATGCGGCGGTTCATCGGCTGCTGGATCGCGCTCTCGTTGTATGGACAACAGGTCTCGATCGAGCCGCGCCCTCGCGCAGAGCCTGCCAATAACCCAAAGCTGCGGATCGAAACCAGCCTCGTATTAGTGCCCCTGACGGTCACCGATAAACTGGGGCGCCCGGTTCTGGGCCTGGAGAAAGAAATCGCTACCTCATTTCGTATTCGCCTCAGGACCGGTCGAGGGACGGAAAGTATCACACGATTCGCGTCCAACTGCTGCCGCCGAAAGGCCTCGGAAAACTAACCGCGCATTGGCGCACTGGCTATTACGCACCAACTCCATAGGGCCCATACTCAATGCTGGTATACGATATGGTATCTTGAAGGGGTAATGGGAGCAGCCCGCAAGATCACCATCGAAATACCGCCTGAGTTGCTCCAAAAAGCGCAGCATGCAACGGGCAGCGGGATCACGCAAACGGTGCGCATCGGCCTCCAGCTTGTCGCGGCGTCGCAGGCTTACGCGCAATTGCGCCAGCTCCGCGGGAAAGTTCGTTTCTCGCGCACCGCAGCCGATCTGAAGGCCGACCGTTGATCGCTGTCGACACCAGCACCTGGATCGCATTCCTCCAAGGCAGTGCCGGCGCGGACGCGGATCTTCTCGACCGTGCGCTCCAGGACCGTCAGGTGCTCATGGTGCCCGTTGTGCTCACGGAAGTGCTCAGCGATCCGAAGCTTCCTTCCGAAGTTTCGACGACTCTTGCAGAGCTACCTCTTATGCCCATCGAGCCGGGCTATTGGCAGCGCGCGGGCGAGCTGCGCGCGAAGGTCCTGGCGCGGCGCCGTAAGGCCCGCCTTGGGGATGCTTTGATTGCGCAAAGCTGCATCGACAGCGGGATTCCGCTTCTGACACGCGATCGTGATTTCCGGGCGTTCGCCGCGGCGGCCGGTCTTGATCTGGTGGTTTAATTCCCCTCATTCACCGTCAGCCGGAACACGTCCGGACGCGCATAATGCCCGACGACGTCGAGGTCGAATTTGCCCTCGACAATTTCGTTCCGGTCGAGCTCCGCAATCAGGATCGTTTCCCCGCCATAGTGCGGGCCGGCAAGCACCACGCCTTGCGGATTGACAATCACGCTTCCTCCGCGGATCAGCACCGGAGCTGTGTCTGGGTAGTCTGCCGGACAATCCTTCCGTTCCAGATATTGCACCGCGGATAGCACGAAGCATCGGCCCTCGAAAGCGATGTGCTGCATCGACCGCGCCCAGGTGTCCCGATCGTCGACGGTGGGCGCGCAATACAATTCGATGCCCTTGCCGTACATCGCCATCCGTAGCAGAGGCATGTAATTTTCCCAGCAGATCACAGCCCCCAGGCGTCCTAAAGGCGTATCGAACACCGGCATGGTGGAGCCGTCGCCCATGCCCCAGATCAGCCTCTCCATTGCAGTCGGCATCAGCTTGCGATGCTTGCCCAGCAGGTCGCCGGACGGTGCGAAAAAGAGGACGGTGCAGTAGAGCGTGCCTCCATCGCGTTCGATCACTCCGATCACGAGAAAGATCGCGTGGTCCCGCGCGATGGACCCGAGTTCAGTAGCTGCGGCGCCGGGAAGCTCGACGGCGCTCTCGAAGTACCGGCGGAACATACGACGTCCTTCCAGGGTTCGCGACCCCACACGCGCCCCGAAGTCGAGCCCTTTCGGATAACCGGAAACGAAGGCTTCGGGAAAAACGACGAGTTGTGCGCCCTTCGACGCCGCGTCCGCGGTCAGTGCGCGGACTTTCTCGAGGGTTCCAGGAAGATCGAAAACGACAGGAGCGGCCTGCACGACCGCCGCGCGAACAGTGGTATCGGACACGCCGAGATTATCCCAAACCATCGCGCGGCATGCACGTCCATAAGCGACATGAGGATTCTTCTCGCGATTTCTATATGCGCGATATCGGCGCGCGCGGCTTCGATGACCCCGGAGGATCGCCAGCGTCTGGTCGCCCATCTGGAGATGACGGAGAACTGGCTGACATCCGAAGTTTCCGGCCTTTCTGAGGCGCAACTGAAATTTCGCCCTGCGCCCGGCAAGTGGACGATTCTCGACGTGGTAGAGCATCTGACGCTTTCCGAGCCCGGATATTGGGACGATCTGAAAGGTTCCATGAAAGGACCTCCGGGAAAGTCGAAGCACCGGGACGCCGGCGATTTGTATGTCCTCTGGTATGGAATCGACCGGACGAATAAGCAGAAAACGAGTCACGACGAAGAGCCCAAAAGCTCGCTGCCGGACCTCAATACGGGGATGCAAAAGGTCCACAAGCTGCGGGCGGAAATGCTGGAATACGCCCGCACCACCGACGAAGATTTGCGCGGACACCTGTATGGATATCATGACGTCTACCAGTGGTTCATCATGATTTCGACGCACATGCAGCGGCATATTATGCAGATTCGCGAAGTGAAGGCATCGCCGGGGTATCCTAAGTCTTAGCCGCCGGCTCCGCGATGAACCGATAGCCCACGCCGCGCACTGTCAATAAGTGCCGGGGATGCGTGGGGTCGTCTTCGATATAGCGCCGCAGCCGCACGATGAAATTGTCGATCGCGCGCGTATCAGTGTCCTCATGCAAGCCCCATACTTCGTCGAGCATCTTCTTGCGCGACACCGGCTTTCCTTCATGTTCGATCAGGTACTTGAGGACGTTCACTTCCATCAGCGTTAGCGGAAACACTTCGCCCCGCACGCGCAGCTCGAGCGCTGCGAAGTCGATGGTTTTGTCGCCGAAGGTGAAGGCGTCGCGCGGCGGAGGCGCGGCAGCCGGGGTCGCGGCATTTCCCAAAGCTCCTACCAGCCATTCTCTCCGCCGCAGCAATCCGCGGATGCGCGCGATCAGAATCGACAGATCGAAGGGTTTGGCCAGATAGTCGTCGGCCCCCGCGGTGAAGCCTTTCAGCACGTCTTCGGGATGCCCCCGCGCGGTCAGCATCAGAGTCGGCACGAACTGCCCCGCATGACGCAGTTCGGAGATTACCTCGAACCCATCCTTGCCCGGAAGCATGACATCGAGCACGACCACGTCGTAATCGGGCTTCTTGCCCTCGAACAGTTCGAGAGCCGCTTCGCCTGTATCGACCACCTTGACCTGGTAGCCCTCGGCTTCCAGGTTGAAGCGCAGGCCTTCGGCGAGGTGCGCCTCATCTTCTACCACCAAGATATTGCTCATTTAACGTTGATCACTTGGCGACCGGTAGCTGGAGCACGAACGTGCTGCCTTTCCCCGGTCCTTCACTTTCCGCCCATGCCCTTCCTCCATGGCGCTTCGCCACGGAGCGGACAATATACAATCCCAGGCCGGTGCCTTTCACTCGGGTTGCGAGCGATCCCGGCACGCGGTGGAACCGCTTGAAGATCTGCTTCAACTCCGTTTTCGGAATCCCCGGGCCTTCATCTCTCACACGGACTGCCACGAATCCGGTCCCGATTCTTTCGGTCTCCACGCGGACTTGCACGTTGTTTCCCGAAAACTTCACGGCGTTGTCGATGAGGTTCGAGACCGCGGCGCGCACCTCGTCGGCATCGCCCATAATTGTCGTCGGCCCATCGGCGCGATAGGTGAGCGCTTCACTTGACAGCCGGTAGAGCGCCCGCGCGCGCACCAATGCTTCTTCAATCACCTGGCTCAGATCGATGCGCGTAATATTCAGTTTGTGGGACCCGCCCATGCGGCCCGTGCGCAGCACCTGCTCTATGGTTTGCAGCAGACGGTCGCTATCGTCGAGCATGATGCGGTAAAACTCTTTCTTCTTTTCCTCGTCGACAGCGCGCGATTGCAAAGTTTCCAGATAGAGACGGATCGAAGCCACGGGGGTTTTGAGCTCATGCGTCATGGCGTTGATGAACGCATCGTGCTGCTCATTCCGCCGGATTTCCCGCACCAGGAAAATGGTGTTCAACACCACGCCGGCGATAATCATCGCGAGTAGCACGATGCCCAGGAACAGCAAAATCCCGTGTTTCCAGTTGAGGAGAACCCAACCGATATAGAGCAGCAGCGTGACGAGGATCAGCCCCGCGCCAAGGCCGATAAAAAACGCGATCGTCTTGCGCCGCCCGGCGAGCACCATGTCTATAGTATGACCCTGGTTTTTGCTAGTCGGCGGATTCGCAGCGGTAATCGTAGGCTTCGGCGGCCAGATTTTCGCGGGTGCGGGTTTGCGCGGCTGCGGCGATTTGCGGTTCTGAAAAAACGAAGCCATCGGCCGATGGGTCATAGGCTTCTCCTTTGGATTCGTGCATTTCGATGATGTCGAGAAGGTGGTTCAGATCGAGCTTTTCCTGAGCGCGGCGGGTTTTCTGAAGGTCGCGGAGCTGCGCGACGGTCCTTTCGAACTGGCGGGACAGGCGCTGGCTGTGGAGGCTGAGGTTCGAGAGGGCTTTGGACTGGCTCTCTAGCGCGGCAACGATGGACAGGGCATCCTGAATTTGTTGCGGGGCTTCGGAGAAGGGGCTCCCCGCGGCGATGCCCAGGGTCAGGAGATTGGTTTCGAGAGCCGCTACGCGGTTCAGGCGCCAGGAGCAATCGGCGAGAGCTTGCACCAGATTCGCTTCGGTTGCGCCCTTCGGATGGTATTCGCCGGTGAACGATTCCAGATGGGACTGATACGCTTGCAGATCCTCGGAGGGCATGACGACGATTTGGCCGGTGAGGCCGTGGCGGAGGGCGTTCAGAGAAGAGCGCTGCTTGCCCTCGGCGGTTTTGGGGCCGGTGGAGTGGAGCGAATTGGCTCGGTTGATTTCGACACGATTCGGAGTGGACATGTTTATTCCTTCTGCTTTGGTATAGCAGCGGAGGGAGTTGAGGGTGTTCGCGTGGAAGTGGGAAGGGGTTGAAAAGGGAGGAGTTTGGGGTAGCTGGCGAGGGTGAAGAGAGCAGGAGTCGACACTCGAAAACGTGGCCGGTGCCGCGGAGGGCAGGTCGGGAACCTGCCCCACTATACGGAGGGCGGGTCGGGGACCCGAAGCGTTATTGAACTTCGAAGAACGAGATATCGCCTACCTTCACCGTGACCGCGATGGTGTTCCCGCTGGCCCCATAGAGGAGTGGCGAGTAGCCGCTTGGCCCGTACTCCGACAGGTCGAGCTTGCTCCAAACCCTTTTCTCCCGATCCAGCGACCACAGTTCCCAATGGCCATCAATGGAGCCGCTCGAAACGATTGTGGCGCCCGCGTCGGTCAACGCCAATGCACCCGCTTGATGATTCGGCACTCCCTCATATTGGGTCAGGGCGCCGTCGGACGATAACTCAAAGTAGCGGCGCGCCTGCGGCGCATACCAGCCAACCCGTCCTTGCGCCGTGGCGAACAGCGACGCCGGGATATCGCCAACGCTAAAGTCCGGCAGCTTCGAAACGGTGCTCCCTGGAAGGTGCGACGAGATCAGCTTTCCGTTGCGGTCGAATTGCCGGATCAGCGCGCCTTTGTCGTTCGTGTCGTCGGACCCCAGCGTCCAGATCGAGCCGTTGGACGCGAAGACCACGCGGTAAGGACGATAGGGCTGAAGCTGAATCGTCGACTGGCGGCCGGCAGAGATAACGCTCAGAAATCCGCCTTCTTGCCCGCCTGCATAGGATGCCGATCCCACCACGGCCGTAATCCCGTCCGAGCCGCGCGCTGCGTCCTCCAGCCAAATGTCGGCCGAGCCGGGCAGCGCGAACGCAACGGGAGTCTCTTCCTCTCCGCGGCGGTTCATCCAGCGTATGTTCGGCGCTGCGCCGTGCTCCGGCACGAAAGAGAGAGTGTCACCCTTCCACACGACCATCCTGGTGTAGTGAGGCTGGGCGCCGAACGCCATCGGCGATTGATCGACGAACCGAAGCGATTGCCCTTTGGCAATCAGAGGAAGGGCGGCGATTGCAATTAGCGAACTCCAGCGCATATCCTACTCCCTAACTGAGAGGATACATCAATGAAAGCGCTCGAACAGCAGGTCCTGGCGCGCATGCGAAAGACCTGTATGGCGCTCGACGGAACAGAAGAGAAGCTCAGCCACGGACACCCGACGTTCGCGACCAAGAAAGGAATCTACGCCGTGTTGGAAGAGTATCGCGGAGAATTATCGATTTGCGTGAAGGTCGGTCTGGATGTGCAGGGCGCGTTTCTAGAGGACCCTCGGTTCTACATGACTCCCTATTCCGGAAAACACGGGTGGGTGTCGCTGAAGGTACGCGCCGCTCCGGTGGACTGGAAGGAAATCGCGGGATTACTGGCCGGGAGCCACCAACTGGTGAACCATCCGACGCGAAAGGCTTAAGCCGCTTCGCGCTCCGCGACCACCGCGTCGATCTTCGCTACTCGAACCTGTTTCGCGACGCCGATCGCTTTCAGGAAGGTTAGAGTGATCCAGGAAATATCGAACTCATACCAAGCCAAGCCATGACGCGCCGACGTCGGGTGGGCGTGGTGATTATTGTGCCAGCCTTCGCCGAAGGTCAACAGCGCGACCCACCAGCTATTCCGTGAATCGTCCTTGGTTGCGAACCGCCGGTTGCCCCACATGTGCGTCGCGGAGTTCACCAGCCACGTGGCGTGGAGGCCGACTACGACGCGCAGGAAAATTCCCCAGAACATCAGAGGCCATCCGCCGACGGCGAGCAAAATCACGCCGAGGGCGACCATGGGAACCCAATGCCAGTTGTTGAGCCAGATATAGAACTTGTGCTTCGCCAGATCGGGCGCGTATTTGGACATCAGCTTGGTGTTGTTGTGGTTCGTTTCGCCCCACAGAATCCAGCCGATGTGGGCCCACCATGCTCCATCGTGAGGGGAGTGCGGATCGCCCGCCTGATCCGATTTCTGATGGTGAATCCGGTGCGTCGCGACCCAGAAAATCGGGCCGCCTTCGAGCGTCAGGGCTCCGCAAACCGCGAAAAAATACTCCATCCAAAGAGGGCACTTGTAGGAACGATGCGTGTGCAGGCGATGATACCCGAGGCTGATTCCCCAGCCCACCGTTATCCAATATAAAGCCATTGAAATCAATAGATTACGCCAGCTAAACATAAACAATGCGGCGATGGCCCCGAGGTGAAACAACACCAGGACCAAGCTGGTCGGCCAGTTCATTTTGTTGCCGTTCGGCAGTTCGATTACGTATTCGCTCATTGAGTAAAAGACCTTGCAGTCCTAAGCTAACAGGGATTCGCTCCATGATTTGTAAGACTTATGTAATATCGCCTGACGATTACAAAACGTTAGGGAAACCCCTTAGACACGGGCTCATGTGGATGTAGAGAAGCTCCAACTCTACGCGGGATTGCTTAGCCCGATTAAAACTGACGATCTATGGGATCGCCGGTTTTTCCGAAGCTTGGCGTCTGCAATGGGCGGTTGAACCACAGGCTGAAGCCTGTGCCACCGGGCGTTATTTGCGTCACCGCCCCTGGTAATCGCCGGTCGCCGCATCGATGAATACGCTCCATTCCGCGGTCGAGACGGATTCGCCCCAGTAAACCCTCCACGACGGATTCGGGTATCGCGCGGTGTACTCAAGGACGAACTTTGGATGGGGCTTGGTTCCGACGTTTTTAAAATACGTCACGCTATGCGTGATGGCTGTCTGCAAGGCTTCCGGCGTGTCGATTTTCAAAGCCTGGATCGGGAATGGCTTATCCGGGCCGCCGGGGCGCCATGCTTCTTCCTGGCTCGCAAATACGCCTTGATGAAGCCCTTCCGCCTCCAGGGCCGACCAGGTGTAGATTTTCGACCGGCTTTTCGATTCCGACGCGTAGGTGACTTCCCAAGCGGCCGCCTTCCCGCCATCGGCCTGCAGATCCTTCATCTCAATGCTGCGGACGCGGATCGGCTGGGCGTCGGTTGCCCAGGTATGCGCCTGCGGGTAGGTCTTATAAAAGCCCTGGCGCCCCGTTTCCGGCTCGGGCGGTTTCACAGGAGCCTTCGCCACCGGCGCGTCCGAGCACGCACTTAACAAAACTGCTGCCACCAAAGGGAACCAGATCTTCATTATTCCTACTGTCGTTTGCCGGGCCGCGGGCTGTCAACAGGAGGAGTATAATCGAGGCAGAAACGGGGAGGTCAAATCATGCGAAGTTCGCGGATTTCCATGATCCTGGTGAGCGCTACGCTTGCCGCGATTCTATTGCCCGCGCAAAAGGGCGGGACCACTACCGGCACGTCCACGGGATCGACGACGGGCACCGGAACCACGGGTACCACTGGAACGTCCTCCACCGGAAACATTCCTTCGTCGACTACCGGCTCCAATCCCGGTTCCACCACGACGCTTCCGCGGCCGGGTGAATTTTTCTTCGGTACAGTAGTGATGCCCGACGGCACTCCGCCACCCGCCGGCGTGATTATTGAACGCGTCTGCAATGGCGCGGCCCGTCCGCAAGCCTACACCGATTCCCGAGGGGACTTCAGTTTCCAGGTCGGCCAGACCCAGGATATGATGCCGGATGCATCGGTCGACACCGGCGTTGGACGCCGCGGCGATTTGAGCGGGACTTCCGGAAGCCAGTCGCAGGCGCAGGGTAGAACGACATCGGCTCCCTTCGCATGCGATTTGCGCGCCAACATGCCCGGCTATCGCTCCGATTTGATTAACCTGGCGGGACGCCGCAATCTGGACGATCCCAACGTCGGGACTATCAAGTTACACAGCCTGGCGAGTTACGACGGCCTGACCACCAGCGCGACCTCGTCTCTGGCGCCCAAAGAGGCGCGCAAGGCTTTCGAAAGCGGCGTGCAGGCCGAGAAAAAATCGAAGATCGACGAGGCGCAGGCCGACTTCATCAAAGCGACGGATCTCTATCCGCGCTACGCCTCCGCCTGGTTCGAGCTCGGCCTGGTGTATGAAAAGCGTCAAAAAATTCCGGAGGCTCGCGAGGCGTACGCGAAATCGATTGCCGCCGATTCGAAGTTCGTCAATCCGTATGCCCAGTTGTTCATGCTGGCGTTCGCCGAGAAGAAGTGGGAAGACGTCGCCCGGATCAGTAACCAGGTGATGCACCTGAATCCGTACGATTTTCCTGAGTCTTTGTACTACAACGCCGTGGCAAATTCGCAGCTCATGAGGCTGGATGCCGCCGAGAAAAGCGCCCGCGAGGCTGTCCAGTTGAGCTCCACTCAAAATCCGAAAGTGTATTACATTCTGGGCGTGATTCTCGCCAAGAAACAGGATTTCAAAGGCGCGGCGGAGAATCTTCGCACGTACCTGAAGTCGGACGCTGTCACGGACCGCGATAAAGTGGCGAAACTTCTCGCGGATGTGGAAAAACAGGGGCAGGCGCGGGCGGAATTGAAGACGCAGCCGTAACGCCGCCGGTCATTTGGTCGTCTCCCTATGCTGTTGAGTGTATAATTCAACATCCATTTCAAAGGAGACGATTTCGGGATGAACAGTATTCGATTTTGGGCGCTCTGTGCTGCCTTTTTAGCCGTTGCCGTCGTCGGCGTTGCGCAGGGACGCGGAGGTGGACGGGGTGGACAGAACGCCCAGCAGAATGCTCCGGCCGCAGCCACGCCAGCGCCAGCCACCGGACAGCAGACGCCCCGATTGCCTCCGCCTGAAGAAAAATCAGTCGTCACGCATCACAAATCCACGGTGGGCGGCCAGCCGATCAGCTACACAGCCACGGCGGGCAACTATGTCATCAAGGACGATGCCGGGAATCCCAAAGCTTCCTTCTTTTACGTCGCCTACACCAAGGAAGACGTGCCCGACGTTAACAAGCGGCCTCTCTCGTTCGTCTATAACGGCGGACCCGGCTCGGCGTCGTCGTTCACCCACATGGGGCTGGGCCCGAAACACGTGGTTCTTTCGCCCGATGGCCACGGCCTGGGCCCCGCTCCTTATGAGATTGAGGACAACCAGGATTCGTTCCTCGATGCGACGGACATGGTGTTCATCGACGCGGTTTCGACCGGCTACAGCCGCCCGGTTCCCGGCGAAAGTCCCGCGCAGTTTTACGGTGTCGTGCAAGATGCCACCTGGTTCTCCGATTTTATTTATCAATACGTGACGCGCAATGAGCGCTGGCTGTCGCCGAAATTTCTGATCGGCGAAAGTTACGGCACCACCCGTTCTGCGCAGTTATCGAACGTGCTGCAACAGCGCCACCAGATGTATTTGAACGGCGTCGCGCTATTATCCTCGGTCGGATTCGGGAACTGGGGCGCCGACGATCGCACCAAGTTTTGGCTGCCGACCATCGTGTGCTCCGGCTGGTTCCATAAGCTGCTGGCTCCCGATCTGCAGAAATTGACGATTGAACAAGTGGCCCAGAAGGCTCGCGATTTCGCGCACGGTCCATATGCGGCGGCGCTCGAAAAGGGCGACCAGCTCTCCGCCGCCGAGAAAGCACAGATCGTGAAGGAGCTGAATCGCTTCACCGGCCTGTCTCCGAAATATATCGAGGAAACGAATCTTCGCGTCAGCCCGCAGCGCTGGTTCAAAGAATTGCTGCGCGATAAACGCGAAACCGTCGGCAGGCTGGACGCGCGCTTCACGGGCTACGATTACGATGCCGCCGGAGAGCGTAACGAATACGATTCGAGCGAGGCTTCCTACGAGGGCGCCTACGTCGCCACGTTCCAGGATTACGTTCGCCGCGATTTGAAATGGATGAGCGATATGTACTATACCGTGACGGCTCGCGTGCAGCCGTGGGATCAAGGCCCGGCCGGAGGTCCCGCCGAAGCGCTCCGCTCCGCGATGACGCAGCAGACGCACATGAAACTGCTGGTGATCTGCGGCTACTACGATCATGCGACGCCGTTCAATGGCATCGAGCAGACCGTCAATCACATGGGCCTGGAACCATCGGTGCGCAAAAACGTGAGCTTTACCTATTACGAAGGCGGCCACATGATGTACATCGATAAAAAGGCCAACGACAAACTGCACAAAGATGTCGACGAGTGGATCAACGCGAGCTATAAGCACTAGCTTAAGGCAAGACAATTTCGCCGCTGATAAACGCGGATGAACGCTGATTAAGCAAAGCATCCTTGGGCGACAAATCTGCGTTTGTCAGCGTTTTTATCAGTGGCCTGGCTGGTATCTTAGAGGTGCATGCGCCGGCTGCCCGCTCTGATCCTGTTGTTCACTCCGGCGCTCTTCGCTGGGGATCAATATTTTCAAAGCGCCGAAGCCAAGCTGGATATGCTTGAAAATAGCAAGGCTAAGCGCGGCTCCGTCATTACTTTCTCTTTGCAGGAGATCAATTCCTGGGCGCGTTATAAGGTCCCGGAAATTGTGCCGCAGGGGATCCGCAATCAAAGAGTGACGCTTGGCAACGATACCGGCACCGCCTACGCGCTGATGGATTTTTTGAAAATGCGCCACGCGGAGGGCAAGGCCACCGGCTGGATCATGACCCGGCTCATCGAGGGCGAGCGGCCGGTGACCATTATGATTCACCTGCAATCCGCCGGCGGGTATGCTCAAGTGGATCTCACTCGCGTCGAAATCTCCGGCGCCGCAGCATCCGGCACAGTGCTCGATTTTCTGATCAAGACGTTCTTCCTGCCGCTCTATCCGTCGGCGAAGATTAACGAGAGATTTGAGATCGGCTATGGGATCGACCGCATCGATATCCGCCCGACAGGGGTGCGGGTCACCATGAAGAGATAGCCTTGACAGTATGTCAAAATTGACATAAAATGAGGAAGTATTTATTTTGGTTGGGCGATTCGAGAAGGAGACTTGGCGAATTCCCTGAAGAAGTGCGTTCCGAAATAGGCTACGCCCTGTTCCTGGCGGAGGTTGGCGAATGGAGTTCGTCTGCGAAACGGATGCGGGGTTATAACGCGATTGAGATCGTTTCCGATTATGATGGCAACACCTTTCGAGCGGTGTATACCACCGGGTTTAAGAATGCGGTTTATGTGCTCCATTGCTTCCAGAAGAAGTCCAAGAGGGGGCGGAAACTCCGAGGGCGGAATTGAAGTTGATAGAAAAGCGTCTGAAGGACGCCGAAGAACATTATGAAGCGAAAAATCGAATGTGAGCCAAGCTCTGGGAATGTCTTCGCGGATGTTGGGATTGCCAATCCGGAACAGGCTCTGGCGAAGGCGGAAATTGCCAGGCACATCAATAAACTGATCGCGGAACGTGGACTAACGCAAACCGAAGCGGGGAGCATTCTTGGTGTCGATCAATCTCGGGTCTCGGCGCTGAATAGCGGCCGGCTCTCTCTGTTTTCCTTGGAAAAGATGATGCAATTTGCCTCTCGGCTGGGCAATGAAGTGGAGATCATCATTAAGCCTTCCCGGCAACCTCGCATCAAGGTGCGGACGGAATCCGGCAGGCCCGAAGCCAGGTAATTTCCGTCTTGACATTTGGCGAACAAATGGCGAAACTTGTTCTGGCATGTATGCGGAACTCCACGCCCGCTCCGCTTTCAGCTTTCTTGAAGGAGCCTCCTTGCCGGAGGATCTGGTCCATCAATGCGCGCAGCTTAAAATCCCCGCGATAGCTCTGGTGGATACCGACAATGTGAGCGGTGCGCCGCGCTTTTATATGGCGGCGAAAAAGCTGGGAATTCAGCCTCATATGGGCGCGGAAATCACCGCCGCTGCCGGAGGGCGCTATACCCTGCTGGTGGAGAATCGCACCGGCTATCAGAACCTGTGCCGTTTAATTTCTTCGATGAAACTGCGCTCCGAAAAAGGGAAGGCAGCGGCATCCGAAGCCGAGTTTCGCCAATACGCATCCGGGCTGATCGCTCTCGCCGACGGCTCCCAGCCTTTCGAAAAACTGATCGACATTTACGGCCCAGGCAACGTCTATGCGGAGGTGCAGCGCCACTTGATCCGCAGTGAGGAGGCTGCCAATGAGCGCGTCCGCGAACTGGCTCTGCAATGGAAAATTCCTGTGATCGCTACCAATGGCGTGCGCTTTACGAATCCTCAAAAACGTCCTCTGATGGACGTGCTGACCTGCACGCGGCATAAGACGAACGTCATGGAAGCGGGCCGTCTGCTCGAGCACAACGCCGAGCGTTATCTCAAATCCCCCGCGGCCATGCGCCGCCTGTTCAAAGATACTCCCGAGGCGATCGACAGAGCGCTGGAATTGTCGAGCCGCCTTCGATTTACGCTCGCCGACCTTGGTTACGAGTTTCCTCGCTATCCCGTCCCTTCGGGCGAGACGATGGATTCTTATTTACGCGCGCAAACGCTCAAAGGCGCGCTGGGCCGCTACGGCGCGCATCACGAAAAAGCATACCGGCAGATCGAACGCGAACTGGCTCTCATCGAAAAGCTCAAACTGTCCGGGTATTTTTTAATCGTCTGGGACATCGTCGACTTCTGCCGTAATCAAGGCATTCTAGTGCAGGGCCGAGGCTCTGCCGCGAACAGCGCGGTCTGCTATTCGCTGGGAATCACCGCCATCGATCCCGTCAAAATGGAACTGCTGTTCGAGCGATTTCTCTCCGAAGAGCGCGGCGAATGGCCCGATATCGACATCGATCTTCCCAGCGGCGACGATCGCGAAGAGGCCATTCAATATGTCTATGAGCGCTACGGGAAGCTGGGCGCGGCGATGACTGCGAACGTCATCACGTATCGCAGCCGCTCCGCGGTGCGCGATGTGGGGAAGGCGTTGGGGTTCGACCTGGAATCGCTGGAACGGATCTCGAAACTTTCGTCGCGAGGCGCGTGGGAAGTGGAAAACCCCGGAGTCTATACGCAGGATAAGCAGTTCAGGGCCGCGGGTTTCGACCTTAACAATCCTCTGGTCGGGAAGCTGCACGCGTTGTCGCGCGAGATTCTGAGCTTGCCAAGGCATCTGGGGCAGCATTCCGGAGGCATGGTGATTTGCCAGGGTCAGCTCAATTCCATCGTTCCCATCGAGCCGGCGACTATGCCCGGACGCGTCATCGTGCAATGGGACAAAGAGGATTGCGCCGATCTGGGGTTGATCAAGATCGATCTGCTGGGCTTGGGAATGATGGCCGCGCTCAAGGATTCGATTACTTTGATCCGGGATCATTATCACGAAGAAGTGGATCTGGCCAAGCTTCCTCCCGACGATAAGGAGGTTTATGACGTGTTGCAAAAGGCCGATACCGTCGGCCTTTTTCAAGTGGAGAGCCGCGCGCAGATGTCCTCTTTGCCGCGCTTGAAGCCCGCGAACTTTTACGACATCGTGGTGCAAGTGGCCATTATTAGACCGGGTCCCATTGTCGGGAAAATGATGCATCCTTATCTGCGGCGCAGGGAAGGCGAGGAAGATCCGGTTTGTTTGCATTCTTCGCTGGAGCCGGTGCTTCACCGTACACTGGGCGTTCCTCTGTTTCAGGAGCAGCTCTTGAGGATGGCGATGATCGTCGCGGATTTTACCGGCGGCGAAGCGGAAGAGCTGCGCCGTGCAATGGGCTTCAAACGATCGGAAGAAAGGATGATCGATATCGAAGCACGGCTGCGATCGGGCATGGAGAAGAAAGGAATTACCGGCGAAGTACAGAACACGATTGTGCAAGCCATCACGGCATTTGCGCTCTACGGCTTCCCCGAATCGCACGCCGCGAGTTTTGCTTTGATCGCTTATGCCAGCGCCTATCTGAAGTGCCATTATCTCGCGGCGTTTACTGCGGCCCTTCTGAACAATCAGCCGATGGGTTTTTACAGTGCTCAGACGCTGGTGAAAGATGCGCAACGGCACGGTCTGCATTTCCTGCCTGTTGATGTGACGCAATCCGACTGGAAATGCCGCATTGCCGATTCCGAGCCGCGTCCGAACATTAAAAAAGATCTGGTTGTGCGGCTGGGCTTCAATTATGTAAAAGGGTTCAGCGAAAACACGGCGCTTGCCATTGTCGCCAGGCGGCCCTTCAAAGACATCGACGATCTGCGCGACCGTGTCCCTGAAATTTCCAAAGACGAGATGACCGCGCTCGCCGACTTGGGCGCGCTCAATCAAGTCGGAGGCCAGCGTCATCGCCGCGACGCGCTGTGGCAATCGGCGCTCGCGTTGCGTCCGGTGGGCGAATTACTCAAAGACGCGGGAATCGTCGAAACTCCTTCTCCGCTCGCAGCAATGAATCCGATCGAGCGTCTGCAAGCGGACTTCGCGAACTCCGGCCTGTCCATCGGTTCTCATCCCATGCGCTTTCACCGCGAGCGTTTGAATACCATGCACGTCATCCCCGCCGCGCAGGTAAAGAACATGCCCGACGGCCGGTTTATCCGCGTAGCTGGAGCTGTCATCTGCCGTCAGCAGCCCGGGACAGCGAAGGGCTTCGTATTTCTGAGCCTCGAAGACGAAACCGGAATCGCCAACGTGATTCTGAAGCCTGATGTGTTCGAACGATTGCGCGTGCCGGTGCTCAATAGCTCCTATTTGATCGTGGATGGTATTTTGCAGAACCAGCGGGGAGTGGCATCGATCAAAGCTACCGACGTCCGCCCCTGCGTGATGCCGACCACGGCGGTCGCGGCTTCGCATGATTTTCATTGAGCTCCCGGACCCTGCAAGCGTCATCTGCCGGATGGAGCAAGCCGACTATGAAGGCTCATTGCCAATGCTGCGCCGGATCGCCGGGGCGCTGAACCCCGGCTGACACTGAGGACAGGGCCGGAAGCCGCTTAACGGTCGTGCTAGGCTGACTGTTTCCGATGATCATCGCCGACCTCTCGCAAATCGCCGGCCGCACTTATCCTGCACGGAGGCGCACGCAGAATCTGGTTGGAGGCGCGAGCCCCATTCAGGCCACTCATTTTTCGATGGGCAACGTCACTCTGGAGCCCAAAGGCGGACAGGTTCCCTGGCACAATCAGGAACAGGAAGAAATTTATTTCATCGTCGAAGGAACCGGCGAAATGTGCCTTGGCGAGGAGCGGACCACGGTCACTTCCGGCCAGGCCGTCTATATCCCTACCGGCGTTTTTCATCAATTAACGAATATCGGCGAAACACCTCTGCGGATGATTTATTGCTACGGCCCGGCGGGCGACGTCGCGCATTGGCGTCAGGAGTTGGACGGCACTCTGCCGCGAGCGGGCGTCGAAGCGCCTCCATTGCCCGATGGCGCGCAGCCGCAAAAAACATGACCCATACAGTCGGCATTATCATGAACGGCGTCACTGGACGCATGGGCCTGAATCAGCACCTCGCCCGGTCGATCCACGCGATTATTCAACAAGGCGGCGTGAAGATCTCCGACGACGAGATTATCATGCCAAAACCGCTTCTTTTAGGTCGAAATAAGGCTAAATTGGAAGCGATTTCGCGTGATTATGGTCATTTAAGGTGGTCTACGGACCTTGATGCGGCGCTTTCCGACCCCGAATATTCGATTTACTTCGACGCCCAGACCACCGATCGCCGAGCCGAAGCCGTCCGCAAAGCCGTCGCTGCGGGCAAGCATATTTATTGTGAAAAACCAATCGCCGATACGTTCGATGTCGCGTACGAGCTCTATCAACTGGCGTCGAAATCGGGCGTCAAGCACGGCGTGGTGCAGGATAAATTGTGGCTCCCTGGAATGCTCAAGTTGAAGACTCTGCGCGAGTTAGGATTCTTCGGCAAGATCCTTTCGGTGCGCGGCGAGTTCGGATATTGGGTGTTCGAAGGCGATACTTTACCGGCGCAAAGGCCTTCCTGGAACTACCGGAAAGAGGACGGCGGAGGCATCATTATCGACATGCTGTGCCACTGGCGCTACGTGCTCGATAATTTGTTCGGCGAAGTCAAAGCGGTCTCCTGCCTGGGCGCGACGCATGTGCCAACTCGTTGGGATGAATCGGGAAAACCGTATGACTGCACTGCCGACGATTCGGCCTACGCGACATTTCAGCTCGAGGGCGGCGTGATCGCGCACTTCAATTCCTCCTGGTGCGTGCGGGTGCGGCGCGACGATCTGTTGACGATTCAAGTAGATGGATCGAAAGGCAGCGCGGTCGCGGGCCTGCGGGATTGCTGGATTCAACCGTACGGATCGACGCCCAGGCCGGTGTGGAATCCCGATATCCCCAGCACGATCAATCATTTCGAGGGCTGGCAGAAGGTCCCCGAACAGCAGACGTTCGACAATGCGTTCAAGATCCAGTGGGAACTGTTTTTGCGCCACGTGGTGAAAGACGAGCCGTTTCGCTGGGGGCTGCTCGAAGCGGCGAAGGGCGTGCAACTGGCGGAGAAGGGGATCGAAAGCTGGAAGAAGCGCGCGTGGGTCGACGTGCCGGCGCTGTGATAAAATCTTAGGCGATGGAAGGGTTTTTGTTCCTCTGCTTCCTTTGCTTTCTCTACTTCCTGCCGTCGCTGATCGGCATGAGGAAGCGTGACGCTGCCGCGATCTTCGCGCTTAATTTCTTCCTGGGGTGGACGGGGATTGGCTGGGTGTTCGCTTTGGTGGTGGCCCTGATGCCTGAACATCGGGGCGCGGCGCAAGGCTGGAGATGCGGGCGGTGCGAGTCCGTGCTCAATCAGAAGGCGGCGTTCTGCCATGCCTGCGGCTCCAGGATCGGCTGGACGTCGACACACGCTACACCGGTTTAGCGTTCTCGGAAGCTGCGATACTGAGTGATTGCGGACTTCTGTCTTACTGTTTTTCTGTGCCTCGATCCTACCTGCGGCGACCGTGATCCGGTGCGGCTCGATGCTCGATGTGCGCAAGGGCGAGTTGATTAAGAACGCCGTGATCGTGGTTGATAACGGCGTCATTACCGGAATCAACGTCACGCCGCCGAGCGGGGCTACCGTCATCGATCTTTCACAAGGGACCTGCATGCCGGGTTTGATGGATGTTCACGATCACCTGACCACCGAGCCTACCCAACTGGGGTATGAAAGTCTCGGAATTTCGGTGCCCCGGCAGACGATTACGGGCGTGAAGAATGCCCGGCTGACGCTGCGGGCGGGGTTTACTACGGTGCGGAACGTCGGTGCGTCCGGATATTCCGATGTGGCCTTGCGCGATGGGATCAATGCAGGTGAAATCGAAGGGCCTCGGCTGTTCGTTTCGGGTCCGGCGATCGGAATTACGGGCGGACATTGCGATAACAATCTGCTGGCTCCGGAGTTTAAATTTCGCGATGAAGGCGTGGCCGATGGGCCCTGGGCGGTTCGCACCAAGGTGCGCGAGACGATTAAGTACGGCGCGGACCTGATCAAGGTTTGTGCTTCGGGAGGGGTGCTTTCGAAAGGCGATACGCCGGGCGCGCCGCAACTGACGCTGGAAGAATTGACCGCGATTGCCGAGGAAGCGCATAAACTGGGGCGCAAAGTGGCCGCCCATGCGCACGGGACGCAATCGATTAAAGACTCGATCCGCGCGGGGATCGATTCGATCGAACATGCAAGTCTGATCGACGATGAAGGGATCGCGCTGGCGAAGCAGCACGGCACGTTTCTGGTGTTCGATATCTATAACGACGATTACATTCTGGCCGAGGGGCTGAAATCCGGGATGCTGCCGGAATCGGTCGAAAAAGAGAAGGCGCTCGGCAAATTGCAACGCACGAATTTTAGACACGCGTATGTGGCCGGCGCGCGGATGGCGTTCGGAACAGACGGAGGCGTTTATCCGCATGGCGACAACGCGAAGCAGTTCGTGACCATGGCGGAGTGGGGCATGAAGCCGCTGGAATCGATCCGGGCCGCGACCACGGAGGCGGCTGTTCTGGTCGGGCTGGAAGGAAAAGCCGGGTCGATTGAACCGAACTATTTCGCGGATGTGATCGCGGTGGACGGGGATCCGCTGATGGATGCGGCGGCGTTGACGCGCGTGAAGTTCGTTATGAAGGATGGGAAGGTTTACCGCAATGATTGGGGGAAATAAGTGCGGCTCTGTCGGGACTGGAGAATCCAATGGGGACAGACCCCTCTGTCGCAGATTCTTGGCTCGGGACAGAGTGGTCTGTCCCCATTAGATGCCCGCCATTGGTTTTCACGCGAATGAAGAAGCCGCTGATTGTTGCGATTGACGGGCCGGCGGGCGCGGGGAAGAGCACCATTGCGCGGTCCTTGGCGCGGAAGCTGGGGTTCACTTATATCGACAGCGGAGCCATGTTTCGCGCCGTTGCTTTATGGGCCATTCGCGCCAAGGTCGATCTTGACGATCTGCATAAGCTGGAACAACTGGCGCGGGAGGCCCGGATCGAATTCGAAGGCGACGCCAAAGTTCTGTTGAACGGCGAGGATGTTACCGCGGCGATTCGCGATCCTGAAGTTACGAAGGGGGCCTCGAAGGTGTCGATCGCGCCGGGGGTTCGAAAAGCGTTGCGCGATGAGCAGAGGCGCATTGGGAGTTCGCATTCCGTGGTCATGGAAGGCCGCGATATCGGCACGGTGGTGTTTCCGGATGCCGAGGTGAAGATTTACCTCGATGCGCATCCCGAGACTCGGGCGGGAAGAAGGGCGCAGGAGACGGGCGGTGCGGTTAGCGAGATTGCCCAGGAGATGGCGGAGCGCGATCTTCGGGACCGGACGCGAACGGAAGCTCCGCTGACGCAGGCGCCGGACGCGGAGTATATCGATTCGACGGATCTGACGCCCGAGGAGGTTGAGGAGGCGATTTTGAAGGTGGTTCGGGCGAGGACGTCGAATGGGAAGGGCCATTGAAGGAGTGCTGCGACGCTGATCTGTGAAAAGCAGGGGACAGACAGCCTTTTTCGCCGAGAAGGATCTTTGGTATCCGGCGCGGCGTGTGGGGCGAAAAAGGTAGTCAGTCCCCGACGTTTGATTGCTCCGCAAAAAACACAAGAATATGTCTGATTTGTTGGTGATGAAATTCGGTGGGACCAGCATGGGGTCGGCTGCGCGGATTCGCGTGGCGGCGGAGATCTCGGCGGAGCAGAATGCGAAACGGCCGGTGGTTTCGGTGGTGTCGGCGATGTCGAAGGTCACCGACCTGCTGCTCGATTCGCTGCGCAAGGCGGAGGCTGGGGACCAGGCCGATCTTGACGAGAATGTGAAGCAGCTTTATACGCGGCATTTTGAAGTGTGCCGGGAATTATTGCCGGCGGCGCGGCAGGAAGTTGCGCTGGCGGGGGTGCACTCGCTGATTTCGGAATTTTCGCGCATCGCGAAAGGCATGATGATGCTGGGCGAGCGGCCTCCGCGATCGATCGATGAGGCGATAGCGATCGGCGAGCGGCTGACTGCGTTTCTGCTCGCGGAATATCTGGAATCACAGGGGATTCCTGCCTGCGCGGTGAACGCGGCCGACGTGATCGCCACCGACGCGGTGTTCGGCAATGCGACGCCGCTGATGGATCACACGCGGCTGAGGGCAGCGAAGACCATCCGAAAACTGTTAGATGAAAAGATTCTGCCGGTGGTCACGGGGTTTAACGGCTCGACGCTGGACGGCCGACCGACAACGCTCGGTCGCGGCGGGTCGGATTTCTCGGCGTCGATTATCGCGGCGGCGCTTGATGCCAGCGAGTTGTGGATCTGGACCGACGTCGACGGCATCATGACCGGCGATCCGAGGCTGATTCCGGAGGCTCGGGTGCTGGATGAAGTGACCTACAACGAAGCCGCGGAACTGGCATATAACGGCGCGAAGGTGCTGCATCCGCGCACGCTGGCGCCTCTGGTGGAGCGCGAGATTCCGGTGTGGAGCAAGAACAGTTTTGCGCTGGATAAGCCGGGGACGAAAATCGTTCCAAGTCTCGCGATGGCCGGCGCGGGGCGCGGTCCTCACGCGGTGACCTCGATGTCCGACGTCGTGCTGGTATCGATCGAGCCTGCGAATGCCGTGTTGAGCGGAACCAAAGTGATGGCGCGGGCCCTGGAGGCGCTGGATCGGGCGAACGTCGAGATTCTGGCGATTACCAGTTCCAGCTACCGGCAGACGTTTTGTTTCTTGGTCCGGCAGAGCGAGTTAGGCAGCGTCATGGATCACCTGGAAGAGAGCCTGTCGCTCGAACTGGCGCACGGGTATCTGAAGCCGTTCGAGGTGGAAAAGGACGTTGGGCTGATCGCGGTGGTCGGGGAGGGGATGAAGGGCACGCCGGGACTCGCCGGACGGATTTTCACGGCGATTTCGAAGAAAAACGTCAATATCATCGCGATCGCGCAGGGGTCGAGCGAGCTGACGATTGCGATTGTGGTGCGCAGGGAGGGGTTGGAGAGCGCGGTTAAGGCGATCCATCTGGAGTGCGGGTTGGGAAGAGGTAGTAGAGTTGAGGCAATATGAGAGCGCTAATTCTACTGCTCGCATCAGGCTGCGCCTTCGCTGATGCCATTACCACCTCCTTCTCCTGTTCTGCGACCGGTGCGACCAGCGTGACGGGATCGGCTCCCTGCGATGTGGTCGGAGTCGGTGGCTTCACGCCGCCCTCGGCCTTTGCCGGATGGGAGGGCGGGGTTCCCCCTAATCTCCCAACGAGCTTTGGCCCAACGACTTCGTTTTCAGAGAGCGCAGGAGTTCGGGTATTAGCGGACCCAGGCGACTCGGCATCGACTTTCACAATGGCTTCGGCTTCCGTTAATTCGACGATTACCGCGATCTCAAGCGGCCCGCCCCGCGAGGGCCTAATAGAGATAGTGCTCAACCCAACCGGCGACGACCTCTTTGGGCTAGCGAGCGCGGAAGCGCAAGTCGGTCCGTACAGCGCGTTCTTTCCTGGCGGGATTTTCGGTACATATACATTCGAGCTGGGCGTTCCCTTTCAAATTAATCTATCCGCCGCAGCCGAAGGCGAGGGATTTTCCATTGAGGGACCGGGCGACGCCGATGCGGAAGCCGCAATAACTTTCTCTCTTTTCGAGAGCGACGGGGTGACACCGGTCACGTTCAGCTCCGCGGCACCAGAGCCGGGGACGATCGTTCTTTGCATCCTGGGGCTCGTGGGGTCGATTTCGGTGAGCTTCCTGAAGGCGCGTAGGATTAACAGACGGCCCGGGCAGATCGCTTCCTGCGGTCGCGGCTCCGAATCGGTTTAGGCGCGCTCTAAATAAGTCTGCTCCGCTGTCGATACGCGGATTTTTTCGCCTTCGTTGATGAACGGGGGCACCTGCACTACCAGGCCAGTTTCTAGCTTCGCCGGCTTCGTTACGTTGGACACTGTGGCGCCTTTGATTCCTGGTTCGGTCTCGACCACCGTCATGATGACTGCTGGAGGCAGCTCCACGCCGATTGGCTTGCCTTCGTAAAATTCGACGGCCAGTTTGATGGAAGGAATCAGGAAATAGGTGGCGTCGCCCAGCAGCTCCTTGGTCAGGTGCATCTGCTCAAACGTTTCGGTGTTCATGAAATAGAAGAACTCGCCGTCGTCGTACAGATACTCCATTTCGTGCTCTTCGAGCGAGGCGCGCTCCACCTTGTCTTCCGAGCTGAAGCGGTGCTCCACCATCGTGCCCGATTTGAAGTTGCGCATCTTGACCTGCACGAAGCCGCGCAGGTTGCCGGGGGTGCGATGCTCCATCTTGAAGATCGAGAACAAATCCTTGTTCCACTTGATCACCATGCCCGGACGCAGTTGTGTTGCTGAAATCATAAAAGGGAACCTTCAGTGTATCATGTGGAAAGCGCATGAAAACCCTGCTAGCACTTATTTCCGCTGCGCTCGTCTGCGCCCAGGCGCCCGACGCGCCCAAGAAGAAGGTCTACACCCCGGGCCAGCGGAATTTCTGGTCCTTCAGGGCGATCAAAGATCCGGTAATAAACGCGCCGTCGCCGATCGACGCCTTTATTCTCGCCAAGCTCGATGAAAAGCAACTGAAGCCCGCCAAACCGGCGTCAAAACTTGCGCTGATCCGCCGCGCCACGTTCGATTTGACCGGCCTCCCGCCCACCGAGCCGGAGATCGAGGCCTTCCTCGCCGACGAATCTCCCAACGCGTTTGCGGCCGTGGTTGACCGCCTGCTCGCCTCGCCTCGCTACGGTGAAAAATGGGGACGCCACTGGCTGGACGTCGCGCGTTATGCCGATTCGACCGGCGCCGACGAGGACCATCGTTATCCCTA
Source organism: Bryobacteraceae bacterium (assembly GCA_035485055.1). Lineage (GTDB taxonomy): Bacteria > Acidobacteriota > Terriglobia > Bryobacterales > Bryobacteraceae > Palsa-187. The sequence goes on along the minus strand of DATHOJ010000026.1, from coordinate 202 downwards.
CGCGTGGCGCTATCGCGATTACGTGATCGACGCGTTCAATCGCGACCTGCCCTACGATCAATTCCTGACAGAGCAACTGGCGGGCGATCTACTCACACCCGGTGACGGCCGTGAAGTTAACCGCCAAGGCATTATCGCCACCGGTTTTCTGGCAGTCGGCCTCAAACTGCTGGCTGAACAGGACAAGCCGAAAATGGTTTAC
>DATHOJ010000025.1:0-31278 GCA_035485055.1 Bryobacteraceae bacterium | reverse complement strand
CGGCGACCTCCGTGACATCATGACCGGCGTCGACGCGGTTCTCAAAACCGTTCCCGTCGACGAACACCGCCTCGGCGTCGCCGGCTGGAGCTACGGAGGCTACATGACCATGTGGACCGTTACCCAAACCAATCGCTTCCGCGCAGCCGTCGCCGGCGCGGGCATTGCGAATTACCAAAGCTACTATGGACAAAACTCCATCGACCAGTGGATGATTCCCTATTTCGGAAAATCCGTCTATGACGATCCCGCGGTCTACGCGAAAAGCAGTCCGATCACGTTTATCAAAAATGTAAAAACCCCGACGCTGGTGGTAGTCGGCGAACGCGACGGCGAATGTCCCGCCCCGCAATCCTACGAGTTCTGGCACGCCCTAAAAGCGCAAGGCACCCCAACTGAACTGGTAGTCTATCCCGGCGAAGGCCACATGTTCCGCAACGCCGATCACAAACGCGACTTGATGGAAAGAACCGTAAAATGGCTAAACCAATACCTCCACTAAATCCATGTGTTCGCGTTGTCTTTGTGGCGCGCGCCTCCAGGCGTGCCGACGTGTCTTTTTTTGTAGCTCAAACATGCTAACCCGCCGCCAATCCCTACTAGCCGCCGCAGCCCTCATTCGCCCGCTGCAAGCCAAACCAAAGCTGACCCCCGTAACCTTCGCCGTCCCCAACCACGCCTGCGACTGCCACACCCACATCATCGGCGATCCTCAACAATTTCCCTTTGCGACCACCCGCGTCTACACCCCACAACCCGCGCTCCCGAAAGAAATGGCCGCGCTCCACCGCGCCCTTCAAGTCAAGCGAGTCGTCATCGTCACACCCAGCGTCTACGGCACCGATAACTCCGCCACGCTTTACGGTGTCAGCACGAGAGGCGCCACCGCCAGAGGCGTAGCCGTCATCGACGAAAAATCCGACCTCGACAAATTAGCTGCCGGCGGCATAAAAGGCATCCGCCTCAATCTCGCCACCGGTGGACAAACCGACGTGCCCACAGCCCGCCAGCGCCTCACCGCTGCGATCGATCGGATCAAAACTCTCGACTGGCACGTGCAGATCTACACGAGCGTAGCGACCATCGCCGCCATTAAAGATCTGGTCTACGCCTCGCCCATCCCCATCGTGTTCGACCATTTCGGCGGGATTCAAGCCTCCAAAGGACAGGACCAGCCCGGCTTCGCCGATCTGATCGACCTCCTCCGCGCGGGGAACGCCTATGTGAAACTCTCCGGCGCCTACCGAGCCTCGACCCAAGCCCCCGACTATCTCGACGTGGCTCCTTTCGCCAAAGGCTTCATCGTCGCCAATGCCGACCGAGTCCTCTGGGGAACCGACTGGCCGCATCCCGATACCACTCCGTCGACCAAAGTCTCCAAGCCCCTGGCAATCGACGACGGCCGCCTGTTCAACCAATTCCAGATCTGGTGCCCCGATCCGCAGTCGCGCCGCAAGATCCTGACAGAAAACCCCGCCCGCCTCTACGGCTTCTAGGTGTGAAGTGGGGCAGGTTCCCGACCCGCCCTCCGTCCGACCTCAATTCCCCGCCGGCTTCTCCACCGAATCAATGATGTAATACTCCACCGGCCCCTTCTGCGCCTCCAGTTTCAGCCCAAGCTGATCCCGCAACGCATCGAAAATCGACGGCCGATCCAGAAACTCCTGCGGTATATTCGCCTTATCGAATCCTGGTGGCAGCTCCGGCAAAAACTTCAGTGTGAAATCGTAGTTCCCGGTGAGCCCCGTCTTGTCGATCACCGGCCGCCCCTCATTCCGCAGCGGATTCAAACCCAGCCAATAGCAGAGGTATTCCATCGGAACCCTTTTCCCGACCGTGATCCCTCCCTGGCCGCCGCCAATCGGGATCTCAAAATCCTGAGGAGTGTCGTTGACCTTCATCTTCAGTCCCGACTTGTCGACCGTCAGCACATACACTCCGCCTTCTTTGCTCTCCTTGTGGAATTTCAGCTTGAACTCATCGGCCAGCAGATTCTGAAACATGACGTGCAGATCGTCGACGCTGTACGTGCGATCCGCCTTCGCGTTCACCTCCCACAAGTCGTTATCGATCCACCCCGGCCCACCCGTGACTCTCGACATGGGAATCCGGTACATCAAACTGATCATCAGCCGCACAGGGACGTTCGACGCGATATACCCCTGTCCCGCAGCCATCGGCTTGATTCCGCCTCCGCGCGCGCCCGGCTGCGCAGGCTTAATCGAAGCTACCTCAAACGTCAATCGAGCCGGCTTGTCCTGGCCGTCCACAAGCCCCACCAACACCGCGAATAGAATCATGTGCATCATGTCGACGCTCCTTAATTCCCCTCCGGCTTCTCAATATGCTCAATCACGTAATACTCCACCGGCCCTTTCGTCGCCTCCAGCCTCAACCCCAGTTGACTCCTCACCGCCTCAAAAAGAGAAGGCCGCGACTGCATCTCCGCAGGCAGTTTCTCCTTGTCGAACCCCGGCGGCAGCTCCGGCAGAAAAGACAAAGTGAAATCGTAATACCCAGTCAGCCCAGTCTTATCGATCACCGGCCTCTGTTCGTTCTGCAAGAAGACGCCCAGCTGAAAACAGAGACGATCCATCGCAACTCGCTTTCCAACCGTAACGCCGCCCGGCCCTCCCAGGATGGGAATTTCGAAATCCTCAGGGCTCTGATTGACCTTCATTTTCAACCCCGATTTATCCACCGTCAGCGCGTACACCGGACCTTCCTTGGCTTCCTTGCGCATCTTCAGCTTGAATTCGTCCTCCAGCAGGTTCCCAAGCATCTCGAGCATTTGCTCCCGCGTATAGCCGGGCCGATCCGCTTTGGCCTGGATGTCCCATAACTCGCTATCCACCCAATCCGGTCCGCCGGTAACCTGCCGCGCGGGAACCCAGTGCATCCGGGCGATCATCAACCTTAAAGGAAAGTTCTGCGCCACGTATTCCTGGCCTCCCGGCAGCACTTTCATCGCGCCGCCGCGCCCACCGGGCTTAGAAGGCTTCACCGACGCCACTTCAAACGTCAACCGAGCCGCCTTATCCTGCCCCAGCAGAAGAGCTGCAAACAGAAAAGGCATCAAACGGGGAATCATGCTACCCATAGTAAATGAGTCAGGAACCGCTCTATTTAGACGACATGCAAGTCGGCCAGAAGTTCACCTCCGGCACCTATGAGATGACGGAGGAGCGCATCAAAAAGTTTGCCGCTGAATTCGACCCGCAGCCCTTCCACCTCGACGAAGCCGCCGCGAAAGCCAGCGTGTTTCAAGGACTGGCAGCCAGCGGATGGCACACCGCCGCCGCCACCATGCGCCTGAACATCGACGGAGGCTTGCCCTTCGCCGCAGGAGCCATCGGCTTAGGCGGCGAAATAGAATGGCCCCGCCCCACGCGTCCCGGCGACATCCTGCACGTAGAAAGCGAAATCGTCGAGCTCATCCCGTCACGTTCGAAACCTAACCAAGGCATCGTCCGGCTAAGAATGGCAACCTTAAACCAAAAAAACGAGCCCGTACAACTCTTCACCGTAAAAATCCTAGCCTTCAAACGCCCGCCCGTCTGACCCAAAGATCAATCGCTTACCGATGAATCGTCTCCGCAACCCTGGCGTGAGCCTGGGGATCTCTCGCGCCCATCAGCGCCCCGAAGAATAAAAAGTATAAACCGCCGAATAGTCTACCCGTAAAGCCCGCCCCGCCTCACATCCACCCGCCGGCGCCACACCCCCATGCGTCTCCGACCTCCGGATATATTCAAAACTCCCATTGCCCTTTAACAGCAGCCATGGAATATCTCCCTTATCCGGCGCATCGCTCTTGGCAACCACCGTACCCTTCACAGTCCGTCCATCGCGCAGCGTCCAAACCGGCCCCGCCCCATGCGTCCCGATTTCCTTCCCACCCGCATCGAACAGCCTGGCCTCTGGCGCCTGAAACACCCACTGAGCATTCTGGCACGCATAAATCTGCACGCCTTTTCCAGTAGCCGTCAAAACCGCCCTCTGTCCCTCCGGAGCCCGAGTGTCGCTCTGCGCGAACGCCAGGAAAATCCCAACCGTTGCGATAAGGAAAGCCTTCACAAAACTATTGTATGAATTCCGGCGTCTAATAAACGCATGCGCCCGACCCCCGCCCTGTTCGCTCTGGCAATCCCTCTAACCGCGACACTGATCCCGTTTCCAAACCTGGCGCAGCGAGTCGAATCTTCCGGCGTAATCGTAGTGGCGACGCTTACCCACGGCACAGTTTCTTACCGCGGCAATCAGGCTTCTTCCGACTTCATTCTGCACATCGACCGAGTCCTCAAAGGAGATCTGATTCCGGGAACTCTGGTCGCCGCGCATCTGGAAGGCAGCAGGCTTTTCTCCGACCCCGGTCCCAAGTCCGCCGCGATTCCCCCCTCCTTCGGGATTTGGTTTCTAAGCCCCGCAGCCGGCCCTTATGCGGTAATTCCTGTTCATGAATCCCTCGGGGAACCGCATATGGCGTATGTCCACTTAGCCAAGGAAGCGCCAGCGGGCGAGGAAGACTTCTGAGGAATCGGTTGCCAATGAGCTGGTATCCGCCCTCCGATGGTTCGCGAAACAAGGCCCGCTCAGCGAATTCAGCGCGGCGGCCCGGAATTTCGGAACCCTCAGCGAGGCAACAACTCTTCCCATCTATCGTCAACTCGCCCACGACGAATCATCTTATCTGCGGGAGCTTGGAATCGCCGGAATGATCGCCGCGAACGATCCAGTTGGCATGAAACTGGTAGCGGAAGACTGGACGCACCTCAGTGCGGCGTCGTCTTTGGTTGCTCAGAGCTTGATGAGCTACTCGAACGAAGATCCCTCAGGCGCTCGATCCTTGGGTTTGCTCGCGTTCCAGGAATTCGCGGAGCCCGCAGTTCGAGAGAACGCCGCCTATGCCCTTCGTGCCATCCACACCAAGGAAACGCTCCCAGCCCTCGCCGCTCTCCTGGATTCAAACGACACCGAAATCCAATCCCGAGCCCTCTCCGGCTTCTGCCTCTTCGTCCGCAATGCACCGCCGGTGACTGCCCAATCGGTTCCGTCAATGTCCTGGCTGCAAACCCGCCAGCCAGTTCCGTACCTGGATGCGGAAACCCAGCGTTACTGTCCCCTGGGCGGAACCGTCTACCAATCCGGCGATGCATCCGCCTACGTGAACTTCTGGAAATCGTGGTGGACCACCCATCAATCGCAACTCACGGTCGGCAAGTGATTTTACGCATCGCCGATTCCGAACCGCGACCGCAGGAAGCGATCTCCCCGACTCTTGCTCCTAAGCGGGTGGCGCGAGCTTCAGCTTCGAGCGCCGGCTTCAGCTGGCGTGTCCGCTTCACTTCACCGAGATCGTAGCCCCCGCCTGCGTAGTCCCCGCCCCAATCGTAATCGACACCGGCACCGCAGCCCCCGTAGTAGACCCTGCCGGCACCATCGCGTTGATCTGCAACAATCCCAGCAGCCCTCCCGGCACCACGCCCGCGTACGACACCGCAGCCGCCACGCCTCCGATCGTCACGGTCGGCAGAGGGTTTAACTGCACTAGCGGATTCAGGGTGACAGGAACGATATATCCCGTCGTCGCGGCCACCGCCGTATCGTAAATGCCTTCGCCGGTCAAATAAAACACGATGGTGTCGCCCACCAGCGCCGCGTTGGTCGAGGAGTTCACGGAATACGCGCCCGTCGCCGCGCTAACTCTCAACGCCGCGCACTGCCCCACCACGCCGCTATCCAAGAACAGCCCCGGAGCTGTCGCCGTTGTAGTCACACCCGGAGCATATGCTTCGACCACCCCGCCGTTGGTCACCGACACAACTTTCCCCGCGCCGATCGTCACGGTATACGGCACCAGCACCGTCAACTGGTTCGCGCTCACGTAAATCATCGCCGCGGCCTGTCCGTCGATGGTCACCGAAACGCCGCCCAGGCTCGTCGTCGCATAGCCGGCCACCACCGACATTCCCGCAGGCGCCGCCGGACCGATCGCGGTTCCGAACAGAGTAACGAATTCTCCCGGCGAAACCGGCCCCGACGCATAGCTCGCAGCATTGACCAGCGCCTGCACCACCGGCGTAGCCGACACTGTAAACACGGAAGGCGCGGAAACGCCCCCGGGCGCCGGATTCACCGCCGAAATGTTGATCGGCCCCGCCGCTGCCAGCATGCTCGATGGCAGCACGATCAACATCGTGGTCGGATTCACATACATCGGGGTCGCCAAAGGCGTAGCGCCGGCCGTCGCCGTAGTTCCGCCCTTATAAAATCCCGTGCCCGTCACCGTCACCGTCAGCGGCCCCGAGCCGATCAGCGCCGCTGATGGGTATAAATTTGTCACCGTCGGAGCCAACGCATTCACCAGCATCGACACCATAACCGTCTGCGTCGCATTCGATGCCGGCACGTTCGAAGCGAGGATCGTGATTTTCCCCGAATAGGCTGTCGCGCCAGGATTGATGCCGGTATTATTCACCGAAACAGTCAGCGTAATCGGCAGGCCGGGCAGCACCACTCCATTGGCCGGCGCCACCGTCAGCCAAGGAGCGCTCGCCACCGCGGCGCTGAACGTAACCGGTCCGCCGGTGGTAGTCAAGGTCAGCGTTTGCGCAGCCGGAATCGCCGGCGGCGTAACGAAGTTCAGGGAGGACGCACTGAGCACCAGCGTGGGCTGCGGCTGTTCCACCGTTACCGTCACCGGGATCGTGATCGTCGCAAAACCGGTCGCCGAGAATTGAATATCCACCGTATTAACGCCTAGCGGCAATGCGCTGGGATTCACCAGCACGCTGATCGTACCCGGCAGATTTCCCGAGGAAGGTGTGAGCGTAACCCACTGCGTCCCCAGAGGCGCAAGGGCCGTCGTATAGGCGACCGCGCTGCTCCCCGACTTGACATTCACCGTCTGCGCGGCCGGAAGCGCCGTTCCCTCCACCCAGACAAAGGATAAAGCCGCAGGCGTAGGCGTCAAAGTCGCAATTTGCCCCACCGCAATCAACGAAGCAAAAAGGAATGAAATAGTACGAAGTCTCACACTCCCCTCATCGACCAGAGGGGAGAAACGTCCACCGCCAGAAAACCCCTATTACACCTAACCTGCTGGTCCGGCCCGGCCTTTGTAGCGCGCGCCTCCAGGCGTGCTGCGTCGACATTCGTGTCGACGTGTCTTTTGCCAACCCTAAGGTGTTCCCCCGATTCTCACCCATCCCACCACAGCCGATAAAAGAGATAGCAGATCTCCCAGATGACAGAAACCGAGCAGTTGAGCGCCCTCCACACCGCGGTGACCAGCTACCTCTCGACATTGCTCGCCATCGCCGATTGCGTCGGCGCAGCATGTCCCGAAGTGGGCGGTCCGTTTCATCATCGCCTCAGCCGTCTCCGCTCACGCCTCGCCTTTGACGTAAATCCCGAAGCCATGATCGAGACCAACGGCGTGGTCGGAAAAGAGCTGGCCGAATACGCCAAAAAATCGTCCTATTACATCGCGCAGCACGGCGCCGAGCTGCGCGCCACCATCGACGGACTCGAAACCATCGTAAAATCGCTCGCCCAACGCCAGGAGTTTTACGCCGCTCGATTGCGCCAGTTCGCGGCGCAAATGGAAACCACGCCTTATCCTTCCGATCCCGACCATCTTTCCGAAGTAGTCGCGCTCCAGTCCGCGCAGCTTTTAGGCTGCGTCGAGAGCATGAGCAACGACACCAAGTCGATGGTCTTGCGCATGCACGAAGAGCTCGCCGCAACAACCAAGCGCCTCGCCGACGCCGAAGTGACGGACCGTCTCACTGGCCTCATGAATCGTCGCGAAATGGAGCGCCAGATCGAGCAGCGACGTGCCCAGGGCGAAGAGCCGGTGCTGGTGGTCTTCGAACTTTCGGGCGACGTGCGCGATGAAGTTTCTAAGGAAGTCGCCGCGCGCCTGGGCTCACAGTTCCGCCATAAAGATCTGGTCTGTCGTTGGACCGAGTACGAATTCATGGTGATGTTCCAGGGCAATAAGGAAATCGCGCAGTCCCGCACCGAACAAATTCTGCCATGGATCGCCGGACGATATCCTCTCGATAACGGCGAATCGGTCGAGATCCGCGTGGACGCCGGATTGGTCGCGCCTCACCTCGCAATGCAGTAACGTTGAAGAGGTGCCCTCAGCTCTGAATGCAGCATCCGTGCTGGTAACCGGCGCGGGACGCGGAATCGGAAAACGCCTCGCCATCGGCTTCGCCTCCCGCGGAGCCAGGGTCGGTTTGCTGGCGCGCAGCAAAGCCGAAATCGATTTATGCCACCTGGAAATCGGCCACGCCGGAGGCTCCGCCACGAAAATTCTGGCCGACGTCCGCGACTATGAGCGCATGAACGCCGTGATGCACCAGATGCGTATCGACCTAGGCGGTATCGACGTGCTGGTCTGCGCCGCGGCCGTGCAAGGCGCCATCGGGCCGTTCGTCGAAACGCAGCCCAAAGCGTGGCAGGAAACCATCGATACCAATCTCGTCGGCGTGATGAACTGCTGCCGCGCCGTGCTCCCGCAAATGATCGAACGCCGCAGCGGAAAAATCATCGTGCTGACCGGAGGCGGCGCCAAGGAGGGGCGCCCAAATTTTTCCCTCTACGCCGCCACCAAAACCGCGCTGGCCCGTTTTGTCGAAAGCGTGGCCGAAGAAGTGAGCGAACACAACGTGCAAATTAACTGCATGTCGCCCGGGGGAAGTTACACCCACATGACGGACCAGATCCTGGCCGCCGGGGAGCGGGCCGGATGGCGGGAAATCGAAGACGCACAGCAAATCAGACTCACCGGGGGGGTCGCGCCGGAACAGCAGGTCGAGCTCGCGGTTTTTCTGGCCTCCGAGCAATCGAACCACATCACCGGCCGCCTGCTTCACGTCCAGGACAATTGGAAAAAATTGAAGGAAAAAACCGTAAATCCGGAATTGTACACACTACGGCGCATTCAGCGCGTTTAACCTCAAATTATGGTCGTTTAAGACGCCGCAGAGCGCAACACATGAGCGTTTAAGGTCATCTATGGAGCATGACTAAGACGGCTCAACGGCTAAACGCACTCGAAACACCCACCGACCTGGAGCAGCAAGGCGTCGAAGAAATCTGCGAGCAGCTACGCCTATTGCTTTCAGACGTTTTCGGGCTTTATGTGAAGACCAAGAACTTCCACTGGCACATGAGCGGACGCCATTTCCGCGATTACCACCTGCTTTTGGACGAACAGAGCGACCAAATCTTCGCCATGACGGATGACATTGCGGAGCGTGCCCGCAAAATCGGAGGAACCACCATCCACTCCATCGGCGAGATCGCTAAGTATCAGCGTTTAAAAGACAACAGCCGCGAATTCGTGACGCCCAAGGACATGCTCGAAGAACTGCTCGCCGATAACAAGAAACTTACGGAATATTTCCGGTCGGCGCACGAAATCTGCGAAAAACACAACGATATCGCCACCGCCAGCCTGATCGAAGTATGGGTAGACCAAACCGAGCGGCGCACCTGGTTTTTGTTCGAGACTGTTCAAGAACTTCAATAGTGCCGATCATTCCTTCGGAATGGTTAGAAACTGCGCCGTCTGCGGAGGAACGGAACGGGAAGTTCTGCACAGTCAGGAGTTCTATCTTCCTGAAGGGCATCCACTTGCCTCCGGTTACGACGTGGTGGCCTGTTCAGACTGCGGCTTCGTTTTTGCCGATACCGTAGTCGAGCAGGCCGCGTACGATCAGTTTTACGCGAAGCGTTCCAAATACGAAGACTCGAAGAACTCCACCGGCTCCGGTCTAAACGAATGGGACGCAGCACGATTGCGCACCGTAGCGGACGCGATTGCCCAACAGATCGACGGCGGGAACCCGCGTATTCTTGACCTTGGCTGTGCGAACGGAGGCTTGCTCGCGGCTTTTAAATCCAAGGGATTCTTAGATTTGACGGGTGTGGATCCGTCGGAAACGTGCGCCGCGGCGACGCGGGAAGTTCACCAAATCAACGCCGTCGCCGCGTCTCTTTATGCGCTACCCGATCTGGGACTATTCGACGTCATCACGCTATCGCATGTGCTGGAACATCTGGAAGATCTGCGCGGAGCAGCGCGCAATTTCGCGCGGCTGCTGCGGCCGGGCGGGATGGTCTACATCGAGGTGCCGGACGCGGGCCGGTATTCGGACTATCTGATTGCGCCGTTTCAGGATTTCAACACCGAGCACATCAACCATTTCTCGCACCGCAGCCTCCGCCGGCTGATGTCGACAGTGGGGCTGGTTCCGTTCCTCGAAAGCATAAAAACCATCGAGTCCGCGAAGGGTGTGCCGTATCCGGCGCTCTATGGATTCTACGGGGTGGGGAAACCGGAAGCGGAGCCGGGGAAAGATGATGAGCTGGTCGGCCAGATCCGGTCGTACATCGAGAAATCGCAAGCGATGCTTCAGAAAATGGACGATACCATCGCGCAAGCAATTGCGAAAAACCCGCGTGTCGTGGTGTGGGGGACGGGACAGTTGACCAGCAAGCTGCTCAAGAAAACCAGCCTGGCGGAGGCCGATATCGTTTCGTTTATCGACAGCAATCCGATTCATCACGGGGAAGTTTGGATGGGAAAACCGGTGGTTGCTCCGCAAGCCGTTGACGCGACGGCATCCTTATTGATTGCCACTACGATTCATCAGGACGATATTGTTGCGGCGATCGGAAGGATGGGGCTCGAAAACGAGTTGGTTTTACTACGATGAGCAGGCTTCGCACAACTCAGTGCAGTATCGCCGGGGCGCTCCTGCATCCAGCGCAATTCGGGGCGCAAGCGTTGACAGGCGAGGCTACTTGCCTTCGGATTTGGGCGCGGAAGAAGTGATCCGGAAATTACTCTCCCACATTCCGCCAGGGCAGTTTTTTCGCTACCTGCTGGTGGGGATTTGGAACACCGGATTTGGATACGGAACATTCGTTCTCTTTACCTACCTGCTGAGCCGGCGCTGGCCTCAGTATGGATATATTCCGGGATCAATTCTGTCGAGCCTGGTGAGCATTACCGTTGCATTCCTGGGATATAAGTGGTTCGTGTTCAAGACCCAAGGGAATTATTGGCGGGAGTGGCTACGGTGCGTGGCGGTTTATGGGAGTAATATCGCGATCGGGACGGTGCTTCTGCCGTGCGTCGTTTATGCGATCCGGCATGCGACGGCGATTGACGGGAAGGCTCCCTATGTAGCGGCGGCGCTGATGATGGGGTTTAATACGATTTACAATTTTTTGGGGCACAGGAAGTTTTCGTTTCGGGTGCAACAGCCGCCCGTTTAATCAGAAATTCTCTTCAACTCCAATCCCTCCAACCGATAAAGAAACGCCCCGGACCTCCCGCGGCACCACTCAATTCCGCGAACGCACCACTCCGCCTCACCGCTCCACCACTCTCCTTCACCCCCCGAACAATAAAACCGCCTGCACTCCAAAAGATGTCTCTCAAACCCCGCCGTCAGCCGAGCCTCATAATGCGCCATCAGCTCCGCAACCGGCTCGCCACCGTCCGCCGCCCGAATCACCGCCGACGCTAATATGGCCTCCCGCACCGCATGAGCCGTCCCATCGCCGCATAGCGGATCGAACCCCATCGCGGCCGAGCCGCAGGAAATCCACGCGTCCGCTCCCAGCGGCGTAACCATCCGCGGCGAGGCAGGGAATTGAGAAATCTCGACGCTCCAGCCAGTGATCTGCTCGCGAACCAGCCGGCTCTTCTCCAGCAGCTCCTCTAGCGAACCGCCGACGCCAATCAGCCATCCCGAATTTAAGAACAACCACCCATCCGGAACCGCCTCCACAAAACAAGCGCCGGCCGTTTTCATCTCCACCCTCGTCGCCGAAGCCATCCGCGATCCAAACCGATGCTCGACCGCGTTTTCGGGTAGAGGCGCAGCCGCGCAGATGGTCCACCGAGCCTCGCCTTCGCGCGAATCCATCCCCAACCGGTCGAGCAAACCTTCTTCGGAGACCACCACGGCCGAATGGTCCAGCTCCACAGGATCGGAACCCCACGCTACGACCCGCTTCCGAATGACCGGCAAGTCTCGAAACAAATCGTCGCGCTCAAAAACGTCGCGAATCAAACGCTGCGCCGCCTCGCTCAACATGAGGAGCGGAACCGGACGCCGCGCGGTCCGCTCGACCGAAACCCGATACCCCGCCCGCGCCAGCAAATGACCGCAGCAGCGCGCCGCCACCCCATCCCCGCGAATCAGCACGCTAATTGAAGTCATTCGCAGCTTAAAAAGCGATTATAGTATTCGGACGGGTGGCATAGACTTTAGAGATTGCTGAAAATTACTCATTGGCCGCCGATAAACGCTGATGGACGCTGATTAGGCGACAGAGACCTTCTTGGCTCCGATCTGCGTTCATCAGCGGCTAAAACTATTTTGCCTTTTTGGGTGGCATAGACTTTAGTCTGTGCTTGAAGAGGACTAGAGATCTATGCACAAACTTACCAGACGAGGTTTTCTCGCGACGCTTCCCCTCGCTACCGCGCTCGCCGAGACTGCGCCGTTGAAAATCTCGGGAGTTGAAATTTGGGAGCTCCGAGGCCATCGCGATTCCGTCCGCGGAGTCGATCAGCAATACCAGGTCAACCCGAACGATATCTACGAAGATCTGCGCCAGAAGCCGTATCGCGACTCTCCGAATCCTGTTACGGACAAGTCTGCTACTACGGCTCTTTATTTGAAGATCCTCACGGACGGCGGACTCGAAGGTCTCTACGGCCCAATCGATAAAGAGGTCGCCATCGTAGTAGACGAACAATTGCGGCCGTTTCTGGTCGGCAAAGACGGATTGGCGCAGGAAAAGCTGTGGGACCAGATGTACCGCTCCAACCGCCATGCCCGCCGCGGACATTTTCTGATGGCCATCAGCGCCGTCGATAACGCCCTGTGGGATCTGCGCGGACGCTATTTCAAAACTCCGGTTTATCGATTGCTGGGCGGACCCACGCGCAAATCCGTGGAGGCTTATGCGAGTTGCCTGGGCTATTCCGTCGAGCTCGATAAAGCGCAGGCGCGCGCCGCGCAAATCAAGAGCGAAGGCTACCGCTATCAAAAATGGTTTCTCGCCTACGGCCCCGGCGACGGACCGGAGGGCATGCGAAAAAATGTCGATCTAGTCCGCGTGCTGCGCGAAGCCGTGGGCGAAGATGTCGAGCTGATGTTCGACGTCTACAGCGGCTGGGACCTGAGCTACACGCTCGCATGGGCCAAGCAAGTGGAGCGCTACCGTCCCCGCTGGATCGAGGAGGCGACGCAGGCGGAAAAGATCGACAGCTTCGCCCAGTTGCGCAAGGGTACGTCGATCCCGATCGCGTCGGGCGAGCACATTCAGGGGCGCTGGGAGGTGTACGACTACTTGAAAGCCGGCGCGCTCAGCGTGGTGCAGTGCGATCCGGAATGGTGCGGAGGCACTTCGGAGCTACTGAAGATCTGCACTCTCGCATCGGTGTTCGACGTGCCGGTGATCCCTCACGGCCACAGCCTGCACGCGGCGCTGCACCTGATCGCCAGCCAGTCTCCGGCGGTTTGTCCTTTAGCCGAATATTTAATTCTCAAAATGCGATCGTATTATCACTTCGAAAAACACGCGCCGTCGCCGCAGCGCGCGCACTTCGAATTGACGGATGCCCCGGGATATGGAATCGAGCTGGACGATGCAAAGATCGAATCGCGGGAAAAGATGCATTGGAATTGAAATTGGCGGAGACAAAGCGCAAGACCAATTTGGCCGCCGATGAGCGCCGATCGGAAACAAGGAGGCGTCAAAAATTACTGCCTCTGCACTAACTGCGCCTTCAGCTTGTTCACCCACGACGCCTGCCGTTCCGTTAGGGCCGCGTGCTCCTGGTCTAGGATCAGCCGGGCCTCTTCGTTGCGATCCGCCGCCGCCAGTTCCAGCCACGCGATCGCCTGCAAAAAATCGCGCTCCTCCCGCGTCTGATTCTGCAACAACAGCTTCGCTAACTGGACCTGGCACGGAGTCTCGCCCTCCGCCGCGCACAAACGAAAATTCTGATGCGCCCGTTCCATATCCTGCGGAACCCCGTAGCCGCTCAAATAGGCGACGCCCAAAAAAAATTGCGCCCGCCGGTTCCCTTGCACCGCTGCATTGCGCATCAACTCCAGTCCCTTTTCCGGATTCTTTTGCACCCTGCGGCCTTCCAGCATCATCCGGCCGATATCGAACATCGCCGACGGATAGCCCTTTTCCGCCGCTTCGGCGATCAGATGCAGCGCCGCGTCCCGATCCTGCGCCACTCCGTCGCCCGCCTCCAGCAGTTTCGCGTACAAGTACATCGCCGGAGCATACTTCTGCTGCGCCAGCTTGCGAATCGCATCCACAGTCTCCGCGTCCGGATGCTCCTTCGCGCGCCTCTCTCGCTGAATCGCATCCACGGCAAGGTTGAAGGAGATTCGCTTCTCCTCGGCCGCTGGATCGAAGCGGCGATGGAAAATGCGGAACTTCACTTCAACGGTGGTCACGCTCCGCACCGGACGTCCTTCCTTATAGGCCGGCCGGAAGCGCCACTGCCGGACCGCGTCCATCGCTCGCCCGTCGAGCCCGAACCCGATGGGGCTCAGCACCGCAACATCCTGAGGCGTTCCCGTCTCATCCACCGCGACTTCGATCAGCACCGTGCCCTGAATCCCGTTCGCCCGCGCCTCGCGCGTATAGCGTGCCTCCACCCGATGCAGCACCTTCGGCGGCGAGACGTCCGCGGTCCGATCGACGGATAGCAGTTGCAGCACGAACGCAAGAGAACGCCACACGACTTTATTTTAGAGCGACTATTGCCTTCCTGGACGATCTGGGATAGACTCCTGGGGATCCGCAAATCTTGATTGGGAGAGAACCATGAAGCGAGTGCTCACTTGCGCCGTGATAGCCGTCGTGACCGCGGCCGGAGTCTTAGCCCAGAATCCCCAGAATAATCCAATGCTGGGCACCTGGAAAATGAATCTGGCGAAATCCAAATACACTCCCGGCCCGGCGCCCCAGAGCCAAACCTCCACCATCGAGGCTGCGGGCAATGGAGTCAAGAACGTCACGAAAATAACGACCGCCGACGGGAAGGAGACGTCGTATCAATACACTGCCACCTCGCTCGACGGAAAAGAGTTTCCCATTACCGGGTCGGGACCGGGCGGCGGCGATACGATCGCGATCAAGCGTGTGAATGCGAACACCTACGATTCGACGATCACGAAATCCGGCAAGGTTGTGCAGACGTCGCACGTCGTTTATTCGAAAGACGGGAAAACCAGGACGATCACGGCGAAAGGTACCAGCTCCAGCGGCCAGGCAACTACCAACATATCCGTTTACGAACGTCAAAACTGATATAGTTTCGGGAATGACCCGGACAAAAATCGTACGCCTTTGCGGCGGAATTCTCTTCCTCGCCGGAACCTGGGTAGCGTATACGCAGACTCCCGCTGCACCGGCGGAGTTGAAAATAAATAAAGTCAAGGACGACCTCTTTGAGATCGAAGGCGACGGCGGCAACGTCGCGGTGTACGTCACCAACGAAGGCGTCATGCTGGTGGACGATAAGTACGAACCGGATTACGAACAGATCGTCGCGAAAGTCAAAAGCGTCACCGCGCAGCCGATCAAATATATCCTTAGCACCCATCATCACGGCGACCACAGCGGAGGCAACGTCAAGTTCGCGCCAACGGTGCAGATCATCTCGACCGCCAATGCCCGCGCCAACATCGTGAACCATAAGCAGCCGAACGCGCCCGAGAATATGGTCCCCGCGAGCGTGACCTTTACCGACGAAACCGACGTATTTCTAGGCGGTAAGGAAGTCCGCGCGAAATATTTCGGCCGCGGCCACACCAACGGCGATGCCGTGATCTACTTCCCCGCGCTGCGGACGCTTCATACCGGCGACCTGATGGCCGGCAACACTCCTCTGATCGACTACACCGGCGGCGGCAGCGTGATCGAATGGACCAAAACGCTTGACGGAGCCCTGAAGCTCGACTTCGAAACGGTAATTCCCGGCCACGGACCCGTCACCAATAAAGCGGCATTGCTCGCCTATCGGAATAACGTGGAGAAGCTCCGCAATCGCGCCCAAGGCCTGATCCGCGGGGGGAAAAGTCAGGAAGAAGTGGGCAAAGTGATGGAAGCCGAGTTCGGCTGGGGACCGAAATCGATGCAGGCGCAATGGAGCCTGCCAGGCATCATGACGGAGCTTAAGTAGCGCGTAGCAGGGGATTGCGCCCTTCGAGCATCCCTTCGGCGCGATCGCGTATCGCCGCGTCGAACTCCGGATGCGTCAAAATCCAAAGCCGTTCTTCTCGAATCGCCTCAAAAACTTTATCGGCAATCGACTCGGGCGACACTCCTTGCTCCACCAGCCCCCGCACCATCGCCCCAAATTCATCGGAGCCCGCCGCCGTTGCAGCCGACCCTCCCGGCCGGTTTCGCCAGCTCTCCGCGATCCTCGTTTTCACGAATGCCGGGCACAGCACCGCTGCTCCGATCCGCGCATTGGCCATCTTCAATTCCAAATAGAGACATTCGGAAAGCCCTACCACCGCGTGTTTGGTCGCATAGTACGGCGAGATCATCGGCCCGCTATGCAGCCCCGCGACCGACGCCGTGTTCACCACGTAGCCCTCTTCGCCCCCGGCTAACATGCGCGGAACGAAGCTGCGGAGCCCGTGAATCACTCCGTAAAGATTCACGTCGATCACCCATTTCCACGTCTCCAGCGTCTGCGCCCACGACATTTTCCCATCGGGTGCCACGCCCGCGTTGTTGAACAGCAGATGCACCGCGCCGAACTCTTTATACACCGCGTCCGCCATCGCGTCCATCCCCGGCGCGTAACTCACGTCCACGCGATAAGGCATGGTTCCGGGCATCGCCGCCGCGGCCTCCTCCAGCGCATCTTTCTCGATATCGGCGAGCACCACGCGCATCCCCTCGGCGACGCATCGCTGCGCGATCCCGCGCCCGATCCCGCTCGCCGCGCCCGTCACCACTGCGACCTTGCCCTTAAAATCCTTCATCCTTTTTGCACCTTTCCAAACTGATAATCCCCCGCCGCCGCCGACCTTGTCCGCCGCCGGTAATCGACCACCGATCCCGGCCACACCACCGGACTCTCCCCCGTCCTCTGATCCTGATACCAACTCCGGCATCCACCCGCCTGCCACACCGACGTCGCCAGCTTCTCCCGGATTCGCTCGACGAATTCCTGCTGACTAGCCGCGCGCACCTCCATCACTTTCTGCCCCCGCGACCGCATCATTTCGAGACAACTCATCACATAGCGGACCTGCGCCTCGATCATCAACACCACCGAATTATGCCCCAACCCCGTATTCGGCCCCAGCAGGAGAAAAAAATTCGGGAATCCCGCCACCGTGATCCCCAGATACGCGCTTACCCGTTCTTTCCACGCATCGTGAATTTCGATTCCCCCGCGTCCAATGATGCGAAGGCCCAGCAGCATATCCGTAACCCGAAACCCGGTCCCGTAAATCAAAACATCCACCGGCCGTTCGATTCGGTCACCGGTCACGATCGAATGTGCGCGCACTTCTTTGATCGGCTCAGTGACCAGTTCCACGTTCGGCCGCTGGAGCGCCGGATAGAAATCGTTCGAGATCAACACCCGCTTGCACCCGAACTCATAGGTCGGAGTCAACTTCGCGCGCAGCTTCGGATCGGCGACCTGGGCCTCCAGATGCTGCCGCGCCTGCTTCGCGCCCTGCGCCCGCAGCCAGCCTTTCTTGAGAAACCCCATGACGCGAATCTCCAGCATCCAGAACAGCAGCGTGCGATACGCGCGCATCAAACCGGGCACGTGCTCAAAGCGCTTCCGCCACCGGTCTTCAATCGCATGGTCGAGCTTCGGCACGATCCACGGAGCCGTTCTCTGAAACAAAGTGAGCTTCGCCGCCGCCGGCGCGATTTGCGGCACAAACTGAATCGAACTCGCGCCCGTCCCGATCACCGCGATCTTCTTCCCCGTGAGGTCCACCGACGAATCCCATGTCGCCGAGTGAAACGCCGGCCCCTCGAATCGCTCGATGCCGTCGATTTCCGGATAATGCGGCACGTGCAGCGCCCCCATCCCCGATACGATCACGCGAGCGTCAATCGCGCTCCCATCGCCTAACACCACGTGCCACAACCCCGCGTCTTCGTCCCAAGTCGCCTCGCTCAGCTTGGTCTGCAAGCGAATCCGGTCGCGAATCCCATGCCGGTCGACGGACTGCTCCAGATACTCCTGGATCTCCCTCCACCCCGCGAACATCCGGCTCCATTTCGGATTCAAGTCGAACGAAAACGAGTACAGGTGCGAAGGGATGTCGCACGCGCAGCCGGGGTATCGATTTTCCCACCAGGTTCCACCGATGCCTGCGCTCTTTTCGATCACCAGGAACGAATCCATTCCGGCCTCGCGCAGCTTCATCGCCATGCACAGCCCGGAAAACCCCGCGCCCACAATTAATGTGTCGACCAGATTCACTGTCGGGCAAGCCCCCCGGCCTGCGGCGGACGAGTCTGTGTGAAAAGTTCTTCGACAGGCGAAACCGCCTGTCCCACCGCTCTGTCACTACTTGCCTTGTCGTGGTGGGGCAGGCGGTTCCGCCTGCCAATCACAGATCCACCTTTTTCAAAATCGATCATCCGTCCATCTCCGCATGCAGGAAATTCGAAGCTTCCCGCAACGACTTTCTGGCCTCCGGCATCGACGGTACCAGTTGCCAATCATGCGGAACCACCGGCCAGATCTTCAGCACCACTCTAACCCCCGCCGCGCGAGCCCGCTCCGCCAGCCGCTTCGAATCGTCCAGCAGAACTTCATCTTCAGCCGCGTGAATCAACATCGGAGGAAGGCCCGATAGATCCCCATAAAGCGGCGACGCCAGTGGATTCCGTGGATCGGCCGAACCCAAATAGAAACGCGCCCCCGGTCCGATATTAGCTCCACGAAACATCGCGCACCGCCGGTCGTTGGTCACCAGCGACGCGCCGGTCGCTGCCAAATCGGTCCACGGAGAAAACAACACCACCGCAGCGGGCAGAGGAAGGCGCGTCTCGCGCGATGACATCAACATCGCCAGCGCGAATCCTCCGCCCGCCGAATCTCCGCCCACCGCGATTCTCCCGGCTGGGATCCCGCTCTGGAGCAACGACCGATAAACCGCCACCGCATCCTCCACTGCGGCTGGGAACAGATGCTCCGGCGCCAGGCGATAATCGGGCGCGAATACGCGAAACCCGTGCTGCGCGAAGGCCACCGTAATCGGCCGGTGCATTTCCGCCGAGCACGCCACATAACCGCCGCCATGCAGATAAAGCAGCGTATCGCCCGGAGGCACTCCCGCCTCCACCCATTCGCCGGGCACGCCTCCTATTTGTTTCTGAGTAATCAGAACGCCGCTCGGCAGTTCCATCGGCGGCGGCCGCATCAGCCTGCGGACTTCCAAAGGCTCCGTCGCCCGAGCCAGCTTGGGCTTGAGCCTGCGCTTCAAAATCCAGGTCGTCACGCGGGCCTGCAAGCTTGCCATTACCAGAGAGAGTGTACCTTAATATGAGTTATGAAAATCGTACTTGTTCTCGCCCTTGCCATGGGAGCGATCCACGCCCAGAACCTGACCACCACCACCCAGCGCTATTTCGCCTCCGTGCGCCGCAACCTCGAATCGAGCGCCGACGCCATGCCCGCCGAAAAATACAACTACCGCCTCACCGACGGCCAGATGACCTTCGGAGAATGGCTGGTCCACTCCGCCCAACGAAATTACGCCGATTGCGCGATTCTGAAATCCGAAACCGCCCCCACCGTTGCCGCTCTGAAAACCAAAGACGAAGTGACCAAAGCCCTAAAAGATTCCTTCGCCTACTGCGCCTCTGCGGTGGAAACCGCGGACGAGGCAAAAATCCTCGCCTCGCCCCAAATGACCAACGCCTTCCTGCACATCGTAATCCATAACAACGAAATCTACGGCAACATCGTGGGCTACCTGCGCACCAGCGGAATCGTCCCCCCATCCACCGCCGGCCGAGGCGCCCAAACCAAGAAATAATATTTTCGATCGGCGTTCATCAGCGTTCATCGGCGGCTAATATTGCAGCTTCTTCCAGTGTTCGCGGCTCCTTATGCTCGACAACAGCGAGCGATTTCCTCAAATGCTGAAGCCTGGGTAATGATATTCTCCAAATAGCATGCTGGCCGCGAAGCCCAGTTACGCTGTCTTCTTCCTCGCGCTGATCTCCACAATAGAAGCGCAGCCCCCCGAAGTCCGCCCGATTTTCGAAAAATCCTGCTACCCCTGCCACGGACCCAAACTCCAATCCGCAGCGCTGCGCCTCGACCAGAAGCCGGAAAAAGTAATCATCCCCGGCGATTCCGCGAACAGCCTCCTCTACCAGCGCATCGCCGGAATCGGCGATCAGGCCCGCATGCCGATGGGCGGAAAGCCTCTCGACCCCGCGCAAATCGCGATCATTAAATCCTGGATCGACAAAGGCGCCGAATGGCCCGAAGCCGCCACCCAAACGTCAGCCAAGCA
The DNA here is from genome assembly GCA_035485055.1 of Bryobacteraceae bacterium. Lineage (GTDB taxonomy): Bacteria > Acidobacteriota > Terriglobia > Bryobacterales > Bryobacteraceae > Palsa-187. Next base: position 10,693 of record DATHOJ010000025.1, on the reverse strand, counting down.
CTGGGCCTTCATCCCGCCAGTCCGCGCCGCGCTACCCAAAGTCGAGAATCAGTCTTGGCCGCGCAACCCCGTAGACAATTTCATCCTCGCGAAACTCGATAAAGAACAGCTCCAGCCCTCAAGCGAAGCTGATAAAATCACCCTCCTCCGCCGCCTCAGCCTGGACCTGATCGGCCTTCCTCCCACCCCAGCGGAAGTCGATGCGTTCTTAAACGATAAAAGTCCCAAAGCCTACGAAAAACAGGTCGACCGCCTTCTGGCCTCGCCTCACTACGGAGAAAAGTGGGCCCGCATGTGGCTCGATGCCGCCCGCTACGCCGATTCCGACGGCTTCGAAAAAGATAAGCAGCGCTCCGTCTGGTTCTATCGCGACTGGGTCATCAACGCCCTGAACCGCGACGAGCCTTACAACCAGTTCATCGTCGATCAGATCGCCGGCGACCTGCTCCCGCATCCCGCCCAGGACCAGATCGTGGCGACCGGCTTCCTTCGCAACTCCATGGTCAATGAGGAAGGCGGCATCGATCCCGAACAGTTCCGCATGGAAGCCATGTTCGATCGCATGGAGGCCATCGGGAAGGGAATTCTCGGAGTCACCATCCAGTGCGCGCAATGCCATAACCACAAATACGATCCCATCAAGCAGGAAGATTATTACCGCATGCTCGCCTTCCTCAACAGCACCAACGAAGCGAACATTGCCGTCTACACGCCTTCCGAAGAGATGAAGCGCGCGGATATTTTCCGCCAGATCCGCGAAATAGAAGGAACCCTTCAGCACCACAACCAGGGCTGGGAAGAGAAGATGGCGAAGTGGGAAACGGAAGTGAGCGCCAATCAGCCGCAATGGACCGTGATCACTCCGGAAATCGACACCCTTTCCGACGGTGGCCAGCGCTACTATTTGCAGAAAGACGGTTCCTTCCTGGCCACCGGCTACGCGCCCACGAAGATCTCCGTCAAGTTCACCGCGAAAACGAATCTTCCCAACATCACTGCGTTTCGCCTGGAACTGATGACCGACCCGAACCTTCCTATGAACGGTCCCGGCCGGTCGATTCAAGGCACCTGCGCGCTAACCGAATTCGAAGTCGAAGCCGACGGCTCCAAAGTAAAATTCGCCAAAGCGACCGCCGACTATAACCAACCCGAAAAAGATCTGGAGCCGATCTTCTACGACAAGACCACGCGCCACCGGGTCACCGGTCCCATCGATTTCGCCATCGATGGCAAAGATGAAACCGCCTGGGGCATCGACGCCGGCCCCGGCCGCCGCAATCAGCCGCGTAATGCCGTTTTTCTCGCCGAAAAGCCGATTTCTGCCACCACGCTGGTGATTCACGTCAAGCAAAATCACGGAGGCTGGAACAGCGACGATAACCAGAACAACAACCTGGGCCGTCTGCGTCTCTCCATCACCAACACCCCGGGAGCGACCGCCGACCCAGTGCCCGCCGGCGTCCGGACCATCCTCGCGATCCCCCACGACCGCCGCACGCCGGAGCAAGTGCAGACCGTCTTCAGCTACTGGCGTACCACGGTTCCCGAATGGAAAGTCGAAAACGCGAAAATCGAAGCGCTATGGGCACAATATCCGGAAGGCGCAGCGCAATTGGTTTTACAGAATCGCGCCGATCCCCGCGAAACGCATCTTCTGACGCGCGGCGATTTTCTAAAGCCCGCTGCCGTAGTCACTCCCGGTGTACCCGATTTTCTAAATCCGCGTCCGGTATCCACTCGCCTCGATTTCGCGAAATGGCTCGTCGATCCCAAAACTCCTACCACCGCCCGCTCTATCGTAAATCGCATCTGGCAGGCGTATTTCGGAACGGGAATCGTTGCCACGGCAGAAAATTTCGGTACGCAGTGCGAACCGCCTTCGCATCCTGAACTGCTTGACTGGCTCTCGGTGGAGCTGATGGAAAATGGTTGGAGCCTCAAGAAACTCCAGCGTGTCATCGTGACGTCAGCCACTTATCGCCAGTCATCGAATGTAACCCCTGAAGCCTATGCGCGCGATCCTTACAACGTGCTGCTCGCCCGTGGCCCTCGTTTTCGCGTCGATGCCGAGATCGTCCGCGATATCGAACTCGAAGCCAGTGGTCTGTTGAACGATAAAGTTGGCGGACCCAGCGTCTATCCGCCGGCGCCCGATTTTCTGTTCCAGCCTCCGGTCAGTTACGGGCCGAAAAACTGGTACGAAGACAAGGGCGAAAATCGTTATCGCAGGGCGCTTTATACCTTCCGATACCGGTCCGTCCCCTATCCGATGTTGCAGACCTTCGACGCACCGAACGGGGATTCATCGTGCGTCCGGCGCTCCCGTTCCAATACGCCTTTGCAGGCACTTACGACTCTGAACGAACCTATTTCCATCGAGGGCGCGCGGGCGCTCGCATTGAAGACTTTGCGGGAAGGCGGCACCACCGACGCCGACCGTCTCAACTACGCATTTCGCCGTTGCGTTGCCCGCAAACCGACCGATGCCGAAGCTCATGAATTGCTGGGCTTCCTGGAAAAACAATCCATCCGCCTGCGCGACGGTTGGCTCGATACATGGTCGCTAACCGGCGAGCCTCCAAAGCTTCCAGAGGGCGCGACGCCCGTTCAACTGGGAGCCTGGACGGCTCTTTCCAGAGTGTTGCTCAATCTCGATGAAACCATTACCAAAGATTGAAAGAACCCGGCGCTGGTTCTTCCAGCAATGCGGCGTCGGCCTGGGCTCGATGGCGCTGGCGAATTTGCTCGCCGCGGCGGAAGATCCGCTGGCGCCCAAAAAGCCGCAATTCCCGGCGAAAGCGAAACGCGTCATTTTCCTGTTCATGGCCGGCGCTCCCAGCCATCTGGAAATGTTCGATTACAAGCCGCAGTTGGCCAAGTTCAACGGCACACTTCCCCCCTCTGATTTGCTGAAGGGTTATCGGGCTGCGTTTATCAATCCGAATTCTACCCTGCTCGGTCCTAAATTCAAGTTTTCAAAGGTCGGTAGTAACGGCGCCGAGTTGTCGGAGCTGCTGCCGCATCTTTCGACCATTGTGGATGACATTGCGATCGTCAAGTCCATGACAACGGACGCATTTAACCATGCGCCGGGCCAGCTTTTGATGAACACCGGCACCATGCAATTCGGGCGGCCGAGCATGGGGTCGTGGGCAACTTATGGACTCGGAAGTGAATCGCACGATCTACCGGCTTTTATCGTTTTCAGCTCCGGTAAAAAAGGTCCCAGCGGAGGGAATTCGTGCTGGGGCAGCGGCTTTTTGCCGACGGTTTATCAGGGCGTCCAGTTCCGCGGCAGTGGCGATCCGGTGCTGTATCTCTCAAACCCAAAGGGAGTTGACGCGCAGCTTCAGCGCGATTCGCTGGACTCGATCGAGAAGCTGAATAAAATGAGGCTCGATGTAGTCGGCGATCCGGAAATTGCCACCCGCATCAATTCGTTCGAGATGGCGTACCGGATGCAATCGAGCGCTCCGGAGTTAATGGATCTATCGAAGGAACCTCAGCATATCCTTGATATGTATGGCGCGGAGCCGGGCAAATCTTCCTTTGCAAACGACGCTTTGCTCGCCCGAAGGATGGTCGAGCGAGGAGTGCGATTCGTTCAGATTTATCACGAGGCTTGGGATCAGCACGGGAACTTAACTAAGGACATCAAGATCAATTGCAAGGAGACGGATCAGGCTTCCACTGCATTGATCAAGGATCTGAAACAAAGAGGAATGCTCGACGATACGCTAGTGATTTGGGGTGGGGAATTCGGGCGCACCCCGATGGTGCAAGGCGGAGACGACGGGCGCGACCATCATCCGAATGCGTTCACCATGTGGATGGCTGGCGGAGGGATCAAACCGGGGCTGGTTCTTGGCGCGTCGGATGAGCTGGGGTTCAATGTGGTGAAGGATAAGGTGCACGTTCATGATTTGCACGCTACCGTCCTGCATCTATTAGGTTTCGATCACACGAAACTCACCTATAAATTTCAGGGCCGGAACTTCAGATTGACGGATGTTTCGGGGAATGTAGTGAAGGAGCTGCTGGCTTAATAAGTAGCCAGCAGCCAGTATTAAATTCAGAGCAGATGGAAGGTCACTTGGATCGTGGCGTAAACGGCAACCGGTTTTCCGTCTTTCAGACCGGGTTTGAAGAGCCATTTTTCTACCGCTTCAATCGCTTTCTGATCGAGACCTAACCCCAGTGCTTGCGCGACTTTGATGTCTCGGGGATGGCCGGTTTGATCGACGATTACCGAAAGGGTAACCGTGCCTTGCCACTTCGCTTTTCTCGCTTCTTCGGAGTATTCCGGTTCTACTTTATGAATGATCGAGGGAGCAGAGACGCCGGCGCCGATGGCGTAAGCTCCGCCGCCGAAATGACCGCCGTTCCCGACCCCGATTCCCGACCCCACGCCGTTACCGTTCCCAGAGCCGATCCCTCCGCCGAAACCTGTTCCGTTTGAGGGAGGTCCCATCTTCCCGAGCGGATCGCCGTAGTTCTGGGCATTGATGTTCGGAACCTCGCCAATGATCGTTGGCACCATCGGCAGCTTCGAATCGGTGGGATCGACTCGGGCAGGGGTGAACACTCTCGGGGCGGATTTTGGCAGCTTGCCTTTGCTGGCTTCGATCGGTGATCTAGCTCCCCCGCCTCCTCCGCCGTGTTTAGCTGCCTCGTATGGTTTCAGGCTAGGGGCGATCAGAGTTACCGATTGTTTGATCATGCTTTGGACGGGCTTTAATGTGCCAAGTAATAGAATCATTGCGACTACGCCCGCGTGAATCAGCAGGGACGTGAAGCCTGCCATGGTTTCGTTTCCGGAATACATTCGGGTCATGGGTTTGGTCTCCTTCAAATTTCGAACCGAGCTGCGAAAGTGCGAAAGCGATGATTCCAAGTGGGCTAACCGTGCTCCGCATTGCGGACATTCATGGGCGTGGACTTCCTGCTCCGGCGTCAGGTCGCCGACCAGGTATTGCGAGATTTGCTGCGACGACAGGTGCTGACTCATCTCATTCCCTCAAGCGCGGCGCGCACCGATTCGATGGCCCGAAACAGGTGGGTTTTCACCGTTCCGAGCTTTAAACCTGTCACTTCCGCAATTTCCAAAAGATTCAGGTCTTCGACGAACCTGAGCAGGAGGACCGTTCGCTGCCTTTCGGGCAGTTTCGCCGCCGCGCGCCAGATTACTTCCACGTCCTGTTTCACCGAAAGCATTGATTCCGGAGATAGTTGCCGGTCCGGAATCACGTCCATTACATCGGTCAAGTCCACTTTCAAGGCGCGGCGCCAGAATTTCAGGCGCCCGCTCGACTCGTGATCGCGCACGAGATTTGCCGCTATCTGCAACAGCCAGGTAGGGATACTGGCTGCGCCGCGAAACTGCTCGCGGGCTTTGAATGCCTTGACGAAACACTCCTGCGTCAAGTTTTCAGCGGATTCCCGGTTCCGAAGCGATGCCAGAATAAAGCGGAAGATTCTTGGCCGGTACTGCTCGACCAGCGAATCAAAATCCGACATCACCTCGGATGAAAGAGCTCTTTCCATCCGCACGTGTAGACCGGTTTGGGGGTCGGGAAGTTTACTTACGGCGTCTTAAATGACGATAAGTTTGCGGTTAGCTGCTAATGGGAATGCTTAATCGATCATAATTCCGGAGGGCAGGTCGGGAACCTGCCCCACTTAGGCCTACAAGGCGAAGACGGTGCGGATTTGGTTTAGGAAGGCTACGATTCTTTCTCTGGGGTCGCCTTGGCCCAGGGCCTCGAAGGGGAGGACGCCGCGATAGCCGATTTTGTCGATGATCGATTTGATGCGGCGCAGGTCGGTGTTTTCTTCTTTGGTGCCGTAGCCTACCTTTTCTTTTAACTGCCAGGACACGGCGTAGGGGACCAGCTTTTCGATTTCCTGATAGGGATCGTTGGTGCGAAGGCTGCCTACGTCCAGAATGTCTCCGAACCAGGGGGAGTTGACGGCGGTGATGACGCGGATGGTTTCGTCGGCTGTCTTTAAGAAATCGTTGTGCTGCTGGAGGCCTAGAATCACGCCGTGTTGTTTGCCGTGCTCGGCGCATTCCTGGAACGCGGGGATCATCCATTCGAGGGCTTGATCGAAGGTGTAGCCTTCGGGACGGGCGCGGCCGCTGAAGACGCGGATTACGGGGGCTCCTAGTTTGCTGGCGACTCCGATCCAATCCTTCACCATCTGAATATCGCGCTTGCGGGCGGAGGGGTCGGCGACAGCGAAATCGTTGCGGACGCCGGTTCCGCTGAGTTGGACTCCGTTGAGGAAGGCGGTCTTTTTCAGGTTATAAACATATTCGTCGGTGGGGGCGGCGGGGTAGCCGGGGAAATAGTAGCCGGTGGCGTCCAAGGCGTCGACGCGTTGCTGGGCGCAGAAGTGGATGACGTCGTCCAGCGTCATGGTGTGGGCCATTAGAGGCTTGTCGAAGGAGTAGGCGTTTAGGGCTAGTTTTAATTTGACTCCGGGCTCTCTTGGGACGGCGGCCGAAGCTAGAGACGTGGTTGCGAGGGCTGCGGAAGATGTCAGGAATTTTCGGCGGGTGGGTTCCATGGTTTTTATGATAATCCCGGAGGGCAGGTCGGGAACCTGCCCCACTTAAGAGAGCATGGATTTCCAGGCTTGCTCGTCGTGGCCGATGCTTAGGATTTTATCTGCGCGGACTAGGGGCAGGTGGAGGAGTTTGGGGTCGCGCTCGATCTTGGCTAACAAGTCGGAGTCGGAGAGTCTTAGATATTTTATGGAGAGGTTTTCGCGGTCGACCAGAGCATTTAGGGTGAAACGGTCGATGAAGCGTTTGATCTCACCGGGGGACATGGGTTTCTTTTGGAGGTCGACGAACTGGACCGGGGTTTTGCGTTCTTTGAAGAAACGTTCGGCGGCGCGGGTGGGCTGCGAGTTTCTTACTCCGAAGATCTGGATGGTCATTCGTGGCGGAGGGCTTGCATCGGGTCGACGCTGGCGGCTCGGCGGGCGGGGGTGAAGCCGGAGGCTAGGGCGACGATCGTGAGGAGCAGGGCGGCGGCGAAAAACGTGAGGGGGTCGGTTGGTTTCAGGTTATAGAGCAGGCTCGCGGCGAGGCGGGTTAAGGCTGCGGAGGCGGCCAGGCCGGCTGCGATTCCGATTAGAGCTAGCAGAAGGGTCTCGCGCAGGACCATGGCGAGGACGGCGGTGGAACGGGCGCCCAGGGCCATGCGGATGCCGATTTCGTTGGTGCGGCGGGAGACGGTGTAAGCCATGATGCCGTAGATTCCTATGCTAGCTAGAATCAAGGCGAGGACGCCGAAGCCGGTGGTTAGCGTCGCGAAAACGCGCTCGTTGGTGAGTGTCGCTTCGATTTGCTGGGTTTGGGTGCGGACTTCGAGGATCGGCAGATCTTTGTCGATAGAGCGGACGGCTTCACGGATTTCCGTGATGATGCTCGCATTGCTGGCAGAGGTTTTCAGTTCGAAGGTCATGCCGCCGGCGTCGCTGTCTTGGAGGTAGGGAAGGTACAGCGTGGGCGGGACGGGGTTACGGAGGTTATCGTATTTTGCATCGGCGCTGACGCCGACGATCTCTACTGGCGTCGAGCCGGCGTCGCACGAGATTATTGTTCGGCCAATCGGATTGGTATTGGGAAAGAATTCTTTCGCGAGCCGCTGATTCAGGATGGCGACTTTCGGAGCGTGTTGGTTGTCACGAGACGTGAAGCTCCGGCCGTTCACGATGGGAATGCCCATGGTTGCGAAGAAACCCGGCCCGACGCTGATGTCCCATGGGCTGCCGCCGTCCACCAGGAGCGCCAGATTGTCTGTGGGACTGAAACAATCGCGCCCATGACCGTTGGCGATCAATGTTTCGGAGGAGAGCGTGGCGGATTCGACGCCGGGAAGCGCGGCCATCTTTAGCTCGATTTGCCGGTAGAGCGGGGCGCGCTGCGACGCGGGATAGGCCGCGCGGGAAGGGTGGAGATCGAAGAGAAGAATGTGTTCGGGGTTGAAGCCGATGGCGGTGCTGCGCAGATTGATCAGAGTGCGCAGGAAAAGGCCGGCGCCGATCAGGAGAAGCAGAGAGAGCGATACCTGAAACACGACGAGCGCCTTGCCGAGGAACGCCTTGGGGCGCGTGGCGGTCATGCGGCCGGTTTCCTGAAGGCCGGAATTCACATCGGCTCGAGTGCAGCGCCATGCGGGCGCTACGCCGAACAGCAGCCCGGTGATCAGAGTGGCGACGAAGGCAAAGGCGAAGACGCGCCAGTCCATTTGAGAATCTAATCCGCTGGGATGCCAGGAATCGTCGAAGAGGCTGGGGATAAGATTTTTTCCCCAGTAGCCGAGCAGCAAGCCTGCCGCACCGCCGAAGATCGCGAGCATCATGGCCTCGGTGAGGACTTGCCGCATCACACGGGAACGGCTGGCGCCCATGGCGAGACGAAGGCTCATTTCGCGCTGGCGGGTGGAGGATCGGGCAAGCAGCAGGTTCGCGAGATTGGCGCAGGCGATCAATAAAACCAGGCCGGCGAGGGCAAGCAGCAGATAGATGGGTTTCGAAAACACGCGCGTACGGCGATCCAGACCGCGGCTGCCTGCGATGAGTGAGAAGCGCGGGATGTCGGCGTCCTTCAGCTCGGGGATGGTGGTGTGGATCGCGTTGCGGAAGGTCCGGTCCAGGCTGGAGTTCGCTTGCTGATCCGTTACGCCGGGTTTCAGGCGGCCCATCATCATCAGCCAGCAGAAATCGTTCCTTGCCAGCATGGAGCCTCTGGGGTCGGCCAGGATTTGTTGTTGCAGACTGACCGGCAAAAAGAACTGGGGAGTGCCTCCCGCTTTGGGTCCTTTGAACTCCGGCGCGTTGACTCCAACAATCGTGACGGGGACGCGGTTCAAATTGACGGTCTTGCCCAGAGCGCCGGCGGACCGGCCGAAACGATGGGCCCAGTATTCGTCGCTAATTACGGTCACGGGGGTTGCAGAGAGGAAGTCGTCCGCGGGCGTGATGGCGCGGCCGGCGATTAATTGTGGTGCGATGCTCGGATAGAAATTTCCGGAGACGAGGATGCCGTCGACTGATTCGGCTTGACCGTCGACGGTCGCAGTCATTTGATAAAGATCTTTGAAGGCCACCAGATCGTCCAGAACGTCGTTTTGCCGGCGCATGTCGAGGTAAAGAAGATAAGGGAATGGCGCGGCGAGTACTGGTCCGAAGTCTCCCCACGAATGGCCAGTGAAATTTGATTTCGGGCCGGGCGCCCACGTCAACACGCGCAGACGATCGGAATGAGGAACAGCCATCGTGGTGAGCAGGACTTCTTTGGCGAAGGTGAAGATCGCGGTATTGGCGCCAATGCCGAGGGCGAGTGAGATCACTGCAACGGCTGTGAAACCGGGATTTTGGCGCATCATGCGCAGGGCGTAACGGGTGTCGCAGCGGAGTTCGTCGAACAGGCGGAGGCCGAGCGATTCGCGGCAGTCTTCTTTATGAGATTCGATGGCTCCGAACTCCAGGCGGGCCCGGCGATGCGCTTCTTCTTCCGGGATACCTTGTTTGATTAGATCGCCGGCGAAGGCTTCGATGTGGAAGCGGAGTTCGGCATCCATTTCCGATTCCGTGCGGCGGCGTTGGAGAAGAGCGCGGAGGAAGTTCATAGGTCCTCTGTGCTGAGAATGGCTCCGATGACGTCCGTCATGCGATTCCAGTTTTGGGCTTCGAGCTGGAGTTGACGTTTGCCCTTGGGCGTGAGGTTGTAGTATTTCGCCTTGCGATTATTATCAGACTCGCCCCACACGCTCTCGATCCAGCCATGGCGTTCGAGGCGATAGAGGGCGGGGTAGAGAGAGCCTTGCTGGATTTCGAGGCGATCCTTGGAGATCTGCTGGATGCGAAGAAGAATGCCGTATCCGTGGAGAGGGCCTAGAGAGACCGCTTTGAGGATCAGCATGTCGAGGGTGCCTTGCAACAGGTCGAGGGGCTTGGCCACTTCGGTCTCCTAGAAGATCTAGGGAAAGGATAATGCGGTTCTCCTAGATTGTCAAGGAGAGATCCACCGGGGGAATATTGTTTACACTGGCTTCTTGAAACTTAACGTAAGTATCCGGGATGTCGCGGCCAAGGCCGGCGTCTCGACGGCTACGGTTTCGCACGTGTTGAACGGGACACGCAGTTCGCGGCCGGAGACCCGGCAGAGGGTGCTCGATGCGATTCAGCAACTGGGGTATTCGCAGAATCAGGCGGGGCGCGATCTGGCTCGGGGACGCAGCAGTTTGCTGGGACTGATTATTTCCGATATTCGCAATCCGTTCTTTCCTGAGGTCACGGCGGCGTTTCAGGAACAGGCGCTGCTCAATAGCATGGACGCGCTGGTGCTGAATACCAATTACGACGCGCAGCGGACGCTCAATTCGGTGAAGCGCGTGATGGGATTGCAGGTGCCGGGCGTGGCGGTGTTGACGTCGCAGATCGATCCGGCGATTGTGAACATGCTGGCTGCGCATAAGATCGCCGCGGTGTATCTGGATTTGGGGCGCGTGGATTCTTCGATCAGCAATATCGTGCTGGATTACGAGCATGGGATTGTGGAGGCGCTGGAGCATCTGACGAAGCTGGGGCATCGAAGGATCGCGTACATCGGGGGGCCGTTGCATCTGCATTCGGCGCAGCGGCGCAAGGACGCGTTTTTGGAAAGCGCGGGGCAAAT
>DATHOJ010000024.1:0-5384 GCA_035485055.1 Bryobacteraceae bacterium | reverse complement strand
GAAGATAACAAACGGCGGTGATGTCAGAGTAGTTACGGCGCTGCAGTTCCTCCTGCATCCGCCGGCGCAATGGGGTCATGGACTTCCTCCACGACCACTCTATGACCTGCACACAACCGCCGCGCAGCGGCTTAGTTCAATCCGGTCCTATGTAGACTCGGACGAAAAGTCGGGCTGTCGTGGCATAGAGCATTGTGATGCCAGCGATCAACCTCGAACGATTGGCTGGTCGCGGAGGGCGGTGAAGTCGGCCCCGTGGCAATGAGAGAATCAACAGAAGGCTAGGAGGTTAGCCACTGGATATGTCTGCCTGCACACGTACATTACTCGTTGCTGCTGGATGGATCGTGATTTCCGTTCCAGCGAATGGCCAGGAGCGCCAGACGGCGCAACCGCAAGCCGCGCGCGCGTGGCAGATTGCTGCGGGAGGCAAAATGGCATTCGAGGTTGCCTCAGTCAAGCTGAGCAAGGCGACGTTTACTCCACCGAACTTTCCCCTCGACTCCGGAGATGCGTTCACCAACATGCGGACGAAAGAACCGCCGAGAGGCCGTTTCAAAGCCGATTTTCCGCTGATGGTTTACATCCTATTCGCCTATAAGCTAACTTCTAACTCCCAGCAGATGGAGTCGATACGAACCCATTTTGCCGAAGTCGATAGCGAACGATCATTTCAGCATTGACGCACGGGCGGAAGGCAATCCAACCAAAGACCAGATGCGCCTGATGATGCAGTCGTTGCTGGCTGAACGCTTCAAGTTGGCGTTTCACTTTGAGAGCCAAGAAGTTCCGGAATTCGCGCTTACTCTTGTTAAACCTGGCAAGACTGGGCCAAAGCTCATTCCGCACGCCGAAGGCCCACCGTGTGATTCACCAACGGCGGAACTATTGAGCGGGTCGACGGCGAAAGGTGGGGACGCATTCCCGCCTGTTTGCGACGTGTACGCGATGATGTTCAAGCCCAGCGGTGTGGGCAGGTTGGGATCTCGTAATACGACCATGGATTTGCTTGCATCAAGTATTTCCGGGCAGGCGGGTCGCATCGTGGTGGACAGGACCGGCCTGATCGGGAAGTTTGATTTCGTGATCGAATATGCGCGAGAGTTAACCGGCCCTCCTCCGCCCGACAAGGAGGTCCGCACTGAATCGGAAGCGCCTACTTTTCTGGAAGCTTTGCGCGAGCAGCTTGGGCTAAAACTGGAATCGACGAAGGGTCCGCTACAGGTCCTCGTTATCGATAGTGTGGAAAGGCCATCAGAGAACTGAGCCGTGAAGCGTGGAGGCGATCACCCAAAAGTCTGCCGACTTGCTCACCAACGTACATGAAGACGCACATCTTCGAAATAGCCTGAAGTTTGGCCGGGCTGGCCTCCCACATAAATCCAGGAAACGCGGTCACCGACAAGAAGTATTCGGGGTTCGCTGCCGCGACGTGGAATGCGGCGACTCCGCCATTGGATGGTCCGGCGATATGAAACTTGTTATCCTGGATCTTGCAATCCTTCCGGGGGTGCAGACGTGGAGAGCGATGCCGAAGGTTTCGCCGTATTGCTCCCGCAAATCGATTAGGGTATAACCAGACCGGCGGCGGATCCTCTACGCATCCTCAGTCAGCATTCGATCCGAAACCTACTCTTTTCGAGACGGATCGGGTATCCGCGAGGAGAATCCGGGTCCGGTACGGCGGTGAATCTCGAAGTACTCGTCAATCTACGGTGTGTGAGTTTCCCCATCTCCATCCAGGGTACGCCTTCCGTCTGCGGGTTCAGTTCGCCACGCTTCGCGCGCTCGCGCTAAGCGCCTTATTCGTGGTTGCAAAGATGTTGCTCCGAAGCGGGCTGTGTTCCTGGCCGCGCGCACGGGCGTCCGACCCGCGGGGCTTGCGGAGTCATTCCGCAGGGAGTTGCAGGACCTGGATAAAATATTCCAGCATTAAGCCCTGCGCGCGACGATGTGATGGATCTTGGCGCCGGATGAGCCGAGCACTTTGCCCTCGTCCAGGAGGTCCGCGCCGCCAGCCGTCAGGCGCTCCTTCAGGGCAGTGATGTCGACCAGTTCGTAGAGCCTGCCGGCGGGATCGCGCCGGTCCTTGCCGCCGCGCCAGCTCATTCGCAATATGCCGCCCGGCCGCAGGATGCGCAACAAGGCGTCGAGCGCGGCGGGCTGATCGCTGCCGGGCACGTGCATCAGCACCGTCTCGCACAGCACGTTGTCGAAGCTCCAATCGGGAATGCCAGCCAGCAGAGGCAACGATTCGGCCAAGAACTCATAGCCAGGGTAGAGCCGCCGGGCTTCCGCCCGCAGCCCTGCCGATGGCTCGTATCCCGTGCACGGCCACCCCTGCCGGTTAAGCCAGTCTACTTCGCGCCCGCAACCGCAACCGATATCAGCGGTCACGCTGCCGGCCAGGAAATACCGGCGGACCGAAGTGTGAATTTCCTCCGGCGGCTTTTGATCCAGCCAGTCCCGGCAATATTTTTGCGGATCGGCGTCATACGCCGCCAGCGTCTGTTCGTCCATCGTGATTTCCTTTGCCAGTCCAAGTTAAACCATCCTTCGCCTCGTCTCAAGAGAGTCCAGACGCCCCGGTCGGCTGACGCCGCGTCCGAAGCTCTAGCGCAGTCAGGAAATCGCCTGCGGTGTTCGTCCGGGTCAAGAATACGAACTCCGACATACTCGGAGTCAACGTTGATCCCACCATCATCAACCCAGACACACTCTGGGATGACCATTCCTTATCCTGAATTCTCGGAGGAGTTTGAAGGAGAGGCGGATGTGTTCGCCACGCGCATGGAGATACCCCGGGGAATTCCCGCAGAGGACCAGGGAAATCGGCATTCGAGTCGCACTTGGCGCGAGGTCCAGGGAAGTCCTCGCGATGATCATCGGATACGAACTCAAATTGAGTGCTTTGGGATTATCGATAGGAATTACGGGTGCCTTCGCACTTCGGCACCTCCTGCTAGGCTTGCTATTCGGCGTCAGTCCGTCCGATCCGCTGATCTACGCAGGAGTCGCTGCCCTGATGCTTTCTGTCGCGCTTCTAGCTTGCTACATTCCGGCGCGTCGCGCGAGCCTGGTCGATCCACTGGTCGCGTTGCGTTGGGAATAGCCCCACTTTCCTGCGCTGGCAGACCTCTATCAGTGCTCGGCCCGCCGGGTTTGTGGGGAGTCTCGCGGCCGATAATGGGAAGGATCGGACGACTCGTTACATCCGACGACGAACATCGAGATGCACCCGTTTCGAACACCGGTAACATTCCACTATAGCGTGGGCGTCTCGAAATCGTGACGAAGCGCATACTACTCGCCCTGGCAGGGTTGGCCCCTGCGATCCTCAACGCACAATCGCCAGAGGAACATCCCAGGATCGAAGTGGCAACGGTCAAACTCAACACGAGCGGGGTCGGAAGAGGCATGAGCATGAATCCTGGAAGATTCACTATCCGAAACAGTTCCGTCCGAACGCTTCTGCTGTATGCCTATAAGGTACAGGCCTATGCGATCTCAGATGGTCCTGGGTGGATCGATTCCGACCACTACGACATCGAGGCGAAAGTAGAGGGCCAGCTCACCGGAGCGGCTGCGCTGAACCTGGTTCGGACAATACTAGAAGACCGATTTCATTTGAAAGTCCATCGGGAAACAAAAGATGGCCCGGTCTATTTTCTTACGGTGGCGACGAATGGACCAAAACTGAAGCCGGCGACTTGTGCTGTCATCGATCCGGCTTATAAGCCGGCACCTCCGGCGCCCGGTGAGAGTCGCCCCGACCGCTGCGGCACCAACAGGAGCAGAACAAATGGGACGAGCCGGACGTTGGACATTTTAGGAGTAAAGATAGATGAGCCGGACATGGCGATAGCTACATTCCCAGGTTTGACCTTTTATTTTGCATCGATTCTGGAACGGCGTGTGATCGACAAAACCGGGCTTACGGGAAGATTTGACATCAATCTGGAATACACTCCGGCCTCCACCGAAATCGCGTCGCCGGCTGAGTCCGCCGCTCCGTCGCTGTTCGCCGCCGTCCAGGAGCAAATCGGCCTGAAATTGGAATCAGGAAAGGGTCCGGTCGAACTACTCGTCGTCGATCACCTGGAGAAACCGTCCGCGAATTAACGGACAGTTTCGGCAAGACGAGGGCTTCATGAATGTTGCACAACGACCCCGTTCGGCAAACAGCTTTGCCGAAAACCCATTTATCAGTTCTCAGACTTCCCACGACCGGACATTCTGGCTCGTGACACCCAAAAAATCTTATCTTTCTCTGCGGGCGCGTGATCCGCCCGGAACCCCTCGACCGAGGCGATTTGTTGAGCCTAATGCGGATTATTCATTTCGATCAATTGCCCGTGCATGCTATTACGAACGCAAAGTGTCCAAGGGATTTACCGAGGCCGCACGACGGGCCGGAATGAAACTCGCGGTCAACGCCGATAAGACCAGCACGATGGCTACCAATCCGAATGTTTCCATGTCCCACGATTTGGTCCCAAAGAGCCCGCGGATGAGGGTAGCACTTCTATTCCTATTCGCGGCGGTCGATCTCAGCTTTGGGAACGGCGATGACGGATCAGGCACAACACCGAGAATGCTGCTGCCAATTGCCGGTAACAGACTTCTGTCCGGAGTGCCGACGATTCGCCCGCAGGGCGGACACCAGGACTTCTATCGGTACGGATTTATCAAATTTCCAAAAAACCAATTGGGGGCAAACGCCCGCAACCTACCGTAACAACCGGAATCAAAAGCAGTTGGGGCTTCCGCGCAACCTATGATTCAAAGCCCCGTATGAAAGGAGTTTTCGGCGAACGCGGCTCCGTTTCGAAGAGCGGCCCGTGTGTCGAGCGATATTTCATGTTCATGTATGGCGTCTCGATGCGCCGTCCGACGGCGGAGTAACGGCCGTTCTCCCAGTTTGAGTCCATGTAGTGGTTCACAATCCCAGTGGAGAGAAGTAGCCGCTCCGCATTGAACGGCTCCTTTCCGGTCAGCATCATCTCGGTAATCCAGTGCTCCTGTCCGTTCGCAGCGTGGTACTGCGAGATAGGGCCAGGCCAGCCAAGCATCGAGACGATCGTCGGGTCTTTCTGTCCTTCGATCTCACCGGCGTAGGTCCAGCCCACACCCGCGCCCGAAATGACCGCGGCATTCGTCCCGTCGTTGTACTTGACGATGCAGACGTTCGGGTTCCGTCCTTGCTGGAAATGTCCTTGCTTCAGTCAAAATTCTTCCGCACGGCTTCAAGCAGGTTGCCGGCCCACGGAGTACGTTCTACCCACTTCCACGTCTCAGACCCGCGAATGGACTGCACCGACCTGACGCCTGTCTCACCGCCCTTTCGGCGGTCTACAAACGCCTGAAGCACGTCGACACAATGA
>DATHOJ010000023.1:0-49812 GCA_035485055.1 Bryobacteraceae bacterium | reverse complement strand
TGATTGTCGATGTACGGGACGCAAGGAATTTCTCCGCCGAACTCGTCGGCGATCGCGGTGAGGTACGCGGGGATGCTACGGCCGAGCAGAGCGAAACTGGTCGCGTAGTTCGAGTGAGTGTGAATGACGCCCCCGATGTCGGGGCGATTTTTGTAGAGGTAAAGATGATGCGGGAGGTCGACGGAGGGCTTCCATTTACTGTCGACTGGCTTGCCATCGAGGTCCGTGACGACCATGTCGGAGGGGCGCATTTTGTCGTAATCCATACCGCTGGGCTTGATGACGACGAGACCGCGAGCGCGGTCGATACCGCTCGCATTGCCGCTGTGCATGGTCACGAGGCCCGCTCGAAAGATGCCTTGATTGGCTTCCCAGACGGCCTTCTTCAGAGCTTTCAGGCTCATGCTTTTAGCGTGACCGTGACGATCGACATTGCGGGGACATCGAGGCGCATGCGGCCGCTTTCGACAGCGACGGAGTGCGGCTTCACCGTGATTTTATCCGGATCGTCGAAGCTGTTGTACGCGTTCATGTCGGCGTGGTGAAGGATCTGCGCGCTTGCACTGGAGGGCGTCGCACCGGTGAAGGAACAATCCGCGTGGACGTCGGTGGAGGTTCGTGGATTGACGAAACTAACGACAGTCTCGTTACCACTGTGCGAGGCGGAGACGGAAAGATCGAGTGCCTCGGTACTTTCTTTTTCCGTGCGCACGGCAGTTTTCAGGCGATGCGGCTTGAACATCATGAAGGCGTAATAGGTCGTCGTGCGCACGCAGTTTTTCCCGGTGGGGCCGTCGGTGAGCAGCATCGAGTGCAGCACATTGACGATCTGCGCGATGTTGCACATGTACAGTTTGTCGGCCTGGCGGTTGAACATATTGAGGCCGAGGCCGGCGGCGACAGCTCCGCGCATGGTGATCTGCTGCCAGAGGCGGCCGTAATTTTTCTCCTCGTCGGGTATCATGCGGTCCCACACACCCCACTCATCGAGCATCAGGTTCATGGTGCGCGTCGGGTTGGGCTCGAAGCCGTCGAGGATGGCGCGTTCCTGGACGATCGCATTTTCGACGCGCTGGAACGTGGACATTTGCGTATCCATCGCCTCGGGGGTGAATTGCGTCGGGGTGAGGCGGGAATTTTCGTAGAAGTGCATCGCGAAACCGTCGGGGATGCGTCCGCCGGTGTTCTGGGTCAGGAATTTTCGGGACCAATTGACGTCGTTGCCGTTCGGTCCGCAGGCGATGAGGAATAATTTCGTCCCGCCCCAATTGCGCATATAGCCGGAGAATTGACGGAACTGGTCGGCGTAATGTTCCGGCACCATGCGTCCGCCGCAGCCCCAGTTTTCGTTGCCGACGCCCCAGTAGCGGACGTTGAACGGCTCCGGCGATCCGTTGGCGGCGCGCTCATCGGAGAGAGTGCTGCCCTTAGGATAGTTGCAATACTCGACCCAATCGCGAAGCTCCGCGGGCGTGCCGCTGCCGACGTTGCCGGCGAGATAAGGCTCGGCGCCGATTTTTTTGCAGAGGCCGATGAATTCATGAACGCCGAAGCTGTTGTCCTCGACGTATTCGCCCCAGTGCATGTTTACGCGCTTCGGACGTTTAGAGCCGATGCCGTCGCGCCAATGATAATCGTCGGCGAAGCAGCCCCCGGGCCAGCGCAGAACGGGAACACCGAGGTCCTTCAAATAATCGACGGCCGCTTTGCGATAGCCATCGACATTGGGGATCGGCGAATTTTTTCCGACCCAGAGGCCTCCGTAGACGCAGGAGCCGAGATGTTCGGCGAATTGTCCATGGAGCTCCGGACGCACGACGCCGATGGCATCGCCCAGGTGGACGGTGACACGCTCGGTTTTCGAATCGGCGGCGGGGAGGCCGCGGGGGATCAGCGAGGCGAATGAAATTCCAGCCGCATTGCGAAGAAACTGGCGTCTCGACGACATGGCCACTCCTTTAATTCGATAGACCAACTAATTCTACACTCACTGCTTGCGCCCGCGGCCCGCCGGAGCCGTCAGGTCGACGCCGGCAGATTTCAGGGTTTGTGTCGCGCTGACATAATCGAGTTTCGGCGTCTGCTTGCGCACGCCGTCGAAAACAAAAAATCGCGCGGCATCGTCCATCCCGACGCGGCCGGTGGCGACGCCGCGATCTTTCAAGATTTGCGCGACGCGCTCGAACGGGCTCTCGTCTTCCTGCCACACGCGAATGTCGCTGCCCGTGTGGATCAGCTCCCGGGCGCGCATTTCTTCGAAGCCGGGTAGGACCCAGGCTGGCTCACCTTTCGCGGGGATCACGACGATGAAGGAGCGCTCGCTTTTGCCCCAGCGGACGCCGGTAAGATAGGTCATTGCGGGTCCGGGCTCCAGCACGATGGCGCCGAGTCCGAACTCCTTCATCGCCTGCTGCGCTTTTACGATGCGCGCTTGAAATTCTTCTGGTGTCTGCATGGGATTTATCCGAAGGGTTGATCGATTGCGGGGCTTTGTTTGGTGAACATTTTTGCGCCGCTCTCCGTGATGTACAGGCAATCTTCCAGGCGGACGCCGAATTCCCCGTAAATGGCGATGGTCGGTTCGTCGCTGAAGCACATGCCGGGCTGAATTTTGGTTTTGTTCCCCTTCACGAAATTGGTCCACTCATGACCGTCGAGCCCGATGCCGTGGCCGGTACGATGCGGCAAGCCGGGCGTTTTATAACCGGGTCCAAAGCCGCCTTTGGTGATGACGTCGCGGGCAGCCGCATCCACGGATTCGCAGGTCGCGCCGACGTTCGCCGCTTTGAGCGCCGCATCCTGCGCTTTGCGCTCCAGGTCCCAGACGTATTTCTGCCGATCGGTCGGCTTGCCGAAAATCACGGTGCGCGTGATGTCGCTCTGATAGCCCTGGACGCTGACTCCATCGTCGATCAGCACGAGATCGCCTTCGCGCAATTTCTGCGGAGCGATGCTGCCGTGAGGAAACGCGGTGTACTTGCCGAAGATCGCCATCGCGCCTCCGCTGGTGCCCAGCGCTTTGAACGCGGCGGAAATATTGTTGGCCAATTCGCCGTTGGTCATGCCTTCGTGAAGAGTGGTGAAGGCGGCGCGATAGGCTTCAATGGTAATGTCGTTGGCGCGCTGGAGCAGCGCGATCTCCGCGGGCGACTTGATCATACGGCAGCCGGCGGTCACCGGATCGGCACTCACGAAATCGAGCGACGGAGCCTCTTTGCGGATACCGTCGTAGACCGCGAATCGGACACGCTCTTCGACGCCTACGCGGCTCGCGCCGGATTCCTTCAATGCCTGGGCAATCTTTTTGAACGCGTCGTCTTCACCGCCCGCCCACCGCACGTCGACGTCCTTGGGGATCATCACGTCACCCGACTTCACCATGACGCCTTTCACAGCGCCATTGGCCGGAATCACCAAAGTAAAAAACAGGCGCTCAGCCGGATTCCGGTAGGCGCCGATGAAGTAGAATGTGCTCGACCCAGGTTCGAGCACAATAGCGTCAATCTTGTTTTCATGCATCAACCGCTGCGCCTTGGCGATGCGCGCACGGCGTTCTTCATCGGTGATCGGCTGGACGCCGTCGAGCATGGGACGCAGCTTCCTGATTGCCTCGGGAACTTCTTGTGCGCCGGCCAGCCCCGCGGCCGCGACTGCCATAAACGTTCTTCGATTCATTTATAAGACACTCCTCATCGCGCCGCCGTCGGCTTGCAGCGTTGCCCCGGTGATGTACGATGCTGCGTCCGATAGTAAAAATACCGCGGCATTCGCGAACTCCTTCGGATCCCCGTAGCGCGCCATCGGTATGGTCTGGAGCATTTTCTTTTGTTGCTCTTCGATGCTGATGCCCGCCCGCTTACTGTTCGCTTCGTCGAGCTCCCGCAAACGATCCGTGCTGATGCGCCCGGGAATCAGGTGATTGACACGAATTTTCTGCCCCACCAGCTCGTTCGCGAGCGTTTTCGACAGGGACGCGACGGACGCGCGCAAAATATTCGAGAGGGCCAGGTTGGCGATCGGCTCTTTCACGGAGCTCGAGGTCGGCAGCACGATGCTACCCCCTCCGCGCGCCGCCATGGAGGGCACGACGAGTCGAACCATTCGAACCGCGCTCATCAGCAGCAGTTCGAACGCCTTCTGCCAGGCCGCGTCGTCGAAGGAGAGGGTCGCTCCGGGAGGCGGGCCGCCGGAGTTGGTAAACAACAAGTCGATTCCACCGAAGCGTTCGATCGTCTTCTCATGCCAGTGGTCGATGGCCTGCGCCGACGAAACATCGGTCCCGACGGCGAGCACTCGAGCGCCGGTCTCTTCTTCGATCTTTCGTCCCGCGGCGGCAACTGCGTCAGCATTGCGGGAAGCAATCGAAACCTGCGCGCCTTCCTCCGCCAACGCGCGCGCAACGGCGTAGCCCAACCCCCGGCTGGCGCCCGCCACCATCGCCACTTTATTCGTCAATCCCAGATTCATAAGTCTTCCAGTCTACCTAAGAAGTAGCCGGTACCCAGGAGCCAAGAGCCAGGAGAAAACCATCTGGTGCCAATATCGGAAGGCGCGGTAACATCGCACCATGGGTGAGCTTGCTGTCCGCCAGGCTACGATCTTCGATCTGGAACTTCTCGTTCCTTTATATGACGCCTACCGTCAGTTCTATCGTCAGCCGAGCGATCCCGCACTCGCGCGGCGATTCCTGCTGGAGCGGTTTCAACATAATGAGTCCATCATTTTTGTGGCGACGAAGGACGGCGCGGCGTTGGGGTTCACGCAGTTATTCCCCAGTTTTTCGTCGGTGTCGGCGGCGCGGATCTATATCCTTAATGACTTGTTCGTGAGTCCCGCGGCGCGGAGGGGACAGGTCGGGACCTTATTACTGGAGGCAGCGGCGCGTTTCGGGCGGAGCGTAGGAGCGGTGCGTTTGACGCTCTCGACGGAGATTACGAACCTGACGGCGCAGGCGCTTTATGAGCGAACGGGCTGGAAGCGGCAGACCGATTTTTATGCGTACGATTTGACGTTATAGCTTGCGCAAGTAGATCAGGGACGCGGCGGAGGCTAACATCACCGCGATCAAATCGGCAACGGCCATATACACGATGAGCCGGTCCCACGCCCAATCCGCGTGCGTCGACCAAAGCGCGAAGTTGTGGCACAGCGCGAGCGCAGCCCCGGCGATCATGAACCATCCCGCGATGCGGTTCGCCACATACCAGACTTCCGGCGAAGAGAGCGTTTTGGGCGTTCTGAAACCATAGATAGGGTTCGGAGGGACCTTGCCCAGCACCATCGGCAACGCCGAGGCGGCCATGAGGACGGGCAGGAGATAGCCCACTAAATAGAGCGCCATCGCGTCGGATTTTATCAAGAAAACAAGCGCCATTTAGTGCGCGTGTACGCGATGCGGAATCCCTTGCGCTCCGCATTGCGCTGCGATTCCCCGCCCGCTTCGGCCACCATCATGGCCAAGTCGCAGCCATGGTCTGAGGCGTAGCGCATACGCTCTTCGAGCAGAGCCGACTGCAGTCCGCGGTGGCGCATCTCGGGAACCGTGGAGGCGCCGGAGAACAGGGCGACTCCATCGTGAATCCAAAGCGCGCCCGCGGCTGCGGGTTGGCCCTCGAGCTCGGCTAGAAAACAAGGGCCATGTTCGCGCGCGAACGCAATCGCGCCGAAGTGTTGCATGAAGTCCATCAACTCCGGCCGTTCGTGGGCCCAACCGCGCGCACTGACACGGGCCCAAAGCTGCGCTTCGTCGGGGCCCGGCACGCGGACTCGTATGTTGGCGGGAGATTGCGGCGCAGGCGTTTCGACGGAACGAACCATGACGCTACTGATCTCGATCGGCCGGTAGCCGCGGGCACAGAGCTGGCTGATCGCTGCGACTCCGGCGAGAGGACTTACTTCATGATCGACGTGCGCGCCGCGGTCGAGGAAGAAGCGCTCGATGGTGTCGAGAGAAGAAGCGGTCAGCTCCTCAAAGAGACCGAGTCCGAACGTTTGCGTGACGGGAGAGTCGATGCCGTCGAAGACCACTTGTGCGCCCGCGCATTCCATCCAGCAGGAGCCGCTATCGGGGAATAATTTCCGTCGGGCCTCCGCGAACTGCCGGCAGGCGTGACCTTCGGCGCGTTCCAGGCGTCTTGAGAGGGCGAGATCGGAAAAGAGCATCTAGTTTTCGGACGGCTTCTCGGCTTTGTCGACTACGATCATGTCGATAGGGAGTTTGCGCGCTTCCAGTTTGAGTCCGAGCTGCGACTGGAGGGCGGCGAAGAGCGAGGATTGAACATCGTCCTTGTCGCCCTCGATGGACCATTCGAGTTTGAAATCGAATGCACCGGGTGTTTCGGTGAGGTCAGCGACGGGGGCTCCCAGGTTTCGCGAGAGCCTGTCTGCAAGCTTCGCCATCGTCAGTCCTTTCGCTGTAATTACGCCTCGACTACTTCGGGAACTCGAGCCGGTGGCCCCTTCGACTGGCTTGATCTTCAATCCGGATTTCGCGAGGACCAGGGCATAGGCGGGCGCGACTTTTTGTTCGTGATGAATGACGAGTTGGAAGCGGTCCGCCAGGAGGGTCTGCAACATCGCCAGCAGTTGTGGGTCGTTGGCAGCGCCCTCGGCTTTCGCATTGATCTCGAAGCGGTCTTCGTCCAGCCATTTCGGGCCGCCTGCGACCTGATAATCCTTCACTTGATAGGCGACCCAGATGAGGCCTTTCAATGTGCCACGCACGTCGATTCTTCCAGGCCCGGTGTCCCAAGTGATGCCTCGGACGGCCTCCTTACTCGGCTTGATGGCCGCGGCTTCGAATGCAGGCGGCTGCGCCAGGGCGTGTGCGGCGAGAAGAATCCAGAGTGCTTTCAACATATCCCTTAGACGCTGGATTTTGGAATACGTTGACCCTCTTTTCGCGCCTTCGGATGGGCGCGATCGTAGACCGCCATCAGGTCGGTAAGCGAGACTTGCGTGTATTTCTGGGTCGTCGAAAGGCGAGCGTGGCCGAGAAGCTCCTGGATGGCGCGGAGGTCGGCGCCGTCGGCCAACAGGTGGGTCGCATACGCGTGGCGGAGGGTATGCGGGTGCAGCGAAGAATCGCCGGAGAGCAGGCGGGCGTAGAGTTTCACGATCCCCCGGGCGCCACGGTCGGTGAGGCGCGCGCCCTGATGGTTTATGAAGAGGGCTGCTTCGGCGGAGTTGCGGACGGCCAGATATTTTTCGAGCGCGGCGGCGGCTTTAGTGCCGTAGGGAGTCTGACGTTCCTTGCGCCCTTTGCCGCGGACCAGGATCCAGCGTTCGGCCATATCGAAATCGGTGAGGTTGAGGCCGACCAGTTCGCTGATGCGGAGGCCGCAGCCGTAGAGAAGCTCGAACAGCAGCAGGTCGCGCTCCGGATGCGGGCGGTCCAGAGTGTCGGCGGCGACGCCTTCGACCAGGGTATTCGTCTGCTCCGCGCTGGGGACGGAGGGAATGCGCCTGGGGCTTTTCGGCGTACGGACCAGCTTGGCAGCGTTGGACGCAATGGTGCCTTCGCGAAGAAGAAATTTAAATAACGACCGCACGCAGGCTAGCTTTCTGCGAGTGGAGATAGGATCGAGGCCGCGCTGATAGAGGCTACCCAACCATTCGCGGAGCTGCAACGAATCGATTTCGGAGGGCCTGGGAGGGCCGGCGCCGGGAGGCGAAAAATATTCGGCGAATTGAGCGAGGTCGGCGGCGTAGTTGCGCAGTGTGTGCGGCGACGCGTTGGCTTGGCGAAGGCTGTCGAGGTAACGGTCGATTGCTTGCTGGAGGTCAGACATATCACGCTACGCTATCGCGGTGGCGTGGACTTTAGTCTGCCGCGTCGGCTTCAGCCGCCGTTCCGGATATCGGCTCAAGCCGATGCTGCAAGCTAAAGCTTGTGCCACCCTGCTGACAACTAGTGTATGGCCTCGAATCTTTCAGGTGCTCCTCAAGCGCGGCGCGGGCGCGGCGGCAGACTTCCGCTTGGCGGACTTTTCGGTCCTTCGGCGGATGTTCGAGCTTGGGCAGAAGGTCGAACGTGATATTCGCCGGCTGATAATTTTTCGGGTCAGCCCCGGATACGTAGGCGCACAGGGAGCCCAGCGCAGTTTCTCTTGGAAATGCACGCGGGGCTTCGGCAGTGGAGGCGAGGCCAGCGATCAGGCCCGTCGCGATGGATTCTACGTATCCTTCCACGCCGGAGATCTGCCCCGCGAAGAAAATGTTCGGATGCGTGCGGAGACGCAGGGTCGCGTCGAGCAGCGCGGGCGCATTGATATAAGTGTTGCGATGCACCTGTCCGTAGCGGAGGAACTCGGCATTCTGAAGGCCGGGGATCAGGCGCAGCACGCGAGCCTGGTCGCCGAAGCGCATGTGGTTCTGAAAACCGACCAGGTTCCAGCTTCCAGCGCGCGCGTTTTCCTGACGGAGCTGCACCACAGCCCAGGGGCGGCGGCCGGTGCGAGGGTCGGTCAGGCCCATCGGCTTCATAGGGCCGAAGCGAAGAGTGTCGCGTCCGCGCCGGGCGATTTCTTCGATGGGCAGGCAGGATTCGAAGTATTTGGCATTGTCCTCTTCAATGTGGGCAGGAACGCTGGAGGCGGCGAGGAGCGCATCAAGAAATGTCTCGTACTCGTCGCGGTCGAAAGGACAGTTTAGATAGTCGTCGGTGCCGTCCAGAGATTTTCCGTAGCGTGAGGCGCGGAAGGCAATTGTGGTATCGATCGATTCCGAGTCGACAATAGGGCTGATGCTGTCGTAGAAAAATAATCTTTCGTAGCCGGTGATTCTTGCTATTTCCGAAGCTAGCGCATCTGATGTGAGCGGTCCGCTGGCAATGATCCAAGTGCGGCCGTCGTCAAGTGTCGTGATTTCTTCGTGACGCAGTTCGATGCCTGGCTCATTTTCGATGGCGCGTGTTACTTCGGCGCCGAAAACCTCGCGGTCGACCGTCAGCGCGTGTCCTGCGGGGACGCGATGGCGGTCGGCGATGTCGATGAGGAGCGATCCGAGGCGGCGCAGCTCATCTTTTAACAATCTGGGAGCGCTGTTCTCCTGTTCGCTCTTCAGCGAATTGCTGCATACCAGTTCGGCCAGCGATCCGGTTTTGTGGGCCGGCGTTTGCTTCGCGGGGCGCATTTCATAAAGGATCGCTTTACCGCCGGCGCGCGCGACCTGCCAGGCCGCCTCGCATCCGGCTAGGCCTCCTCCAATAATGTGTACTTGTTTTCTCATTACGATATGCTTATTCCATTATGCTGAACCGACGCGACCTGTTTCGCACCGCAGCCGTGTTTTCCGCTGCCTCCTATCAAAAAATCCTGGGCGCGAACGACCGCATTAACCTCGGTTTGATCGGCGCGGGAGACCGCGGCAGCTTCGTGATGAGCGTGTTCCAAAAGAACTCGACCGTCGATGTGAAAGCGATTTGCGACGTCTATGGAACCCGGCTCGATGAGGCTTTGACCAAGGCGCCCGGTGCGAAAGGTTTCAACGATCATCGAAAACTTCTGGAGATGAAGGAGCTGGACGCGGTGCTGATCGCCACGCCTGATCATTGGCACGCGGGATGCGCGATCAACGCCGTGCGCGCTGGTAAAGACGTGTATTGCGAGAAGCCGCTTACGCTGAAAATCGAAGAAGGACCGGCGATCGTGAAGGAAGCCCGGATTCACGACCGGGTATTTCAGGTGGGGATGCAGCAGCGGTCGGGGCCGCACTATAGGAAGGCCCGCGATGAGTATATTCAGCCAGGCAAACTGGGGAAAATCACTATGGCGCGGACCTGGTGGCACGGCAACGGGTATCATCTGCGAAAGGCTCCCGCAGCGTTGCAGACGCAGCCTTCGAACTTGGATTGGGCGCAGTTTTTAGGGCCTGTGAAATGGCGCGAGTATGATCCGCAGCAGTATTACAACTTCCGCGCGTATCTGGATTTCGGTGGAGGGCAAGTGACCGATCTGTTCACCCACTGGATCGACGCGGTGCACATGTTCATGAAGCAGGACGATCCGATTGTCGCCTCCGCAGTGGGCGGGATTTACAACTATAAAGACGGCCGCACGGCACCAGATACGATCAACGTACTGTTGCAGTATCCGAAAGAATGGACGGCGACATTTGAAGCGACGCTCGCGCCAGGAATCACCGGAGCAGCGATCGAGATGTGCGGGACGGAAGGAAGGCTTTATATCGATCGCAACCAGTTCACCTTCACGCCCGCCGGTAGAAATCCTAAGACGGAAACCTCTAAGGCTGAGCGTGAACTGACCATCGATCACGTGGAAAATTTTCTCGATTGCATGCGAACCAGGAAGCGTCCGAATGGCGACGTGTATATCGGGCACCGTTCCGCACAGGCGTCGCACTTGGGGAATATCGCGTACTTACAGAAGCGCCAGATCCATTTCGATCCGGTGCGGGAAGAGATCCAACCTCTCTAGCGGTTCACGAATGGCGTGGCACAAAATCGAAGACGCTCGGTGGTGGGGCCGACGCCCTCGTCCGCGCCGGACCCCAAGGTCCGGCTTTTTGCGCACAAGATGTCAGGTAATTACCTGGTCCCTGGGGCTGGCTGCGCTCGCTGGTCTCGCGATCGCGCAAGAACATGGAGTCTTCAAGACCGGAGTTTCTCTGGTCCACGTAGACGCCGAAGTCACCGACGGGATGCGTCTGCTGACCGGATTCCACAAAGAAGACTTTAAAGTTTTCGACAATAAACAGCAGCAAACAATTCTCTATCTGACGCAGGAAGAGACGCCTCTCGACCTGATTCTGCTGTTCGATATTAGCGGCAGCATGGATCCGAAACTCGAGAAGCTCGCCCGCTCCGCCCACGTTGCTCTGGCGCAATTGAGCCCGGGAGATCGCGTCGCAGTGATGGTTTTCAGCACCGACAGCACGATCGTCCAGCGTTTCACCAATGACATGCAAGCGGTGGAGGATACGATCAACCATCAGGTTTTGGGAAAGGCGGAAGGCGGCACACACATCCTGCGCGCAGTGAGCGATGCGGCAGACTACTTCATGAGAGAGAAGCGAACGGAGCGGAGGCGCGCGGTGCTGATCATGACCGACAATCACGGTCAGCCGTCGGGTCATCGGAACACGGTGGTGCGCGCCTTGTGGGAAGCAGACGCGCTGTTATGCGGATTGGAGCTGCGCTCGGCGGGAGAAACCGCAGCGCTTGGCGTCCGTTCGGTAATCAGCCCAGGCGCGGCGTTTATGAACATGGAGAACATGACGTCCGTGGTAGAAGAAACCGGCGGCGATCTCATCAAAGCTCACGATCCGGGTCCGGATTTCGAAAACATGATCAGCCGCCTGAGGCTCCGCTACATGCTGGTATACGAGTTGCCGAAGGGCAAACCAGGAGAGCATCGCAACATTAAGGTTGAGCTAAGCGAGGACGCGAAGAAAAAATATCCGCAAGCGCGCGTTAAGGCTCGGGATGGATATTATCTTCCGAAGTGAAGTGGTCAGATGACCAGTTTGATAGGACGAGACATGAAGCACCGGATCGTCAGCGCAACGGAGTTCAAGGCAAAATGCCTTGCTCTACTGGACCAAGTCGCCGAGGAGGGCGGAACCGTAACGGTCACCAAGAGGGGCCGTCCGGTGGCGACAGTAGTGCGCGCGAAGCAAAGGCCGTTTAGGTCCTCGGAGGGCATTTTGGCCGGCAAAGTGAAAATTGTCGGCGATATTGTGAACGCCGACACCTCCGATCTGTGGGACGTGGTAACCAACCCGGATCGAGTCCTTAACCCTGAGAAATATAGGTGACGCCGAGATTCCTTCTGGATACCCACGTTCTCGTACGTTGGCTGTCATCTCCGAAGAGGCTTTCTTCGGACCAAGCTCGGATAATTAGCGAAGCGGAACGACATCGAGATACGCTTGCGATCAGCGCATTTACCTTGATCGAGATTGCGATGCTGGCGCAGCATTCCCGCAAAATTCAAGGACCAGCTGATCGGATCTTCGCCGAACTGGAAACAAACCCGACGTTCACAGTCCTTCCAATCACGATTCCGATCGCGCTGGATGCGGGCGCGTTGACTATGCTCCGCGACTCCGCGGACCGCACGATCGTAGCCACTGCGCGCGTCCACGGCCTCCGCCTGCTGACCTCCGACCAGGGTATTATCGATTCAAATCTCGTGTCGGTGGTCGATTAAGCTTCGCGATACTCGCCGAAAACCTGCCGCAGCCGATTCGAAATCTCTCCGACGGTCGCATAAGCTTCGCAAGCCTCCAAGATTCGAGGCATCAAATTTTCCGACCCTCGCGCGGCAAGCTCCAACGCGTCGAGCTTCTCCTCCACCGGCGGCGGACGCGTCGCGCGCAGTTCCCGCAGTCGAGCAATTTGCGTCTTCTCAATCTCGGGATCCATACGAAACGTCTGCGGAGACACCTCGTCTTCCTGCCGGAACCGGTTCACGCCGACCACGATGGTCTCGCCGGTTTCGACCGCGCGCTGATACTCGTAAGCCGCCGCCTGAATCTCATTCTGCTGGAAGCCGCTCTCGATCGCGGCCAGCGTCCCGCCCATCGCGTCGATTCGCTCAATGTAATCCCGGGCGCCCTGCTCGATCTCATCCGTCATTCTTTCAATGACGACGCTGCCCCCAAACGGATCGGCGACATTGGTGATTCCCGTTTCATGCGCGATAATCTGCTGCGTCCGCAAAGCCAGGCTGGCGGATTCTTCGGTCGGCAGCCCCAGCGCCTCATCCCGCGAATTGGTGTGCAGCGATTGCGTGCCTCCCAGCACTGCGGCCATGGCTTGCAACGCGGTCCGAACCACGTTGACATCCGGCTGCTGCGCCGTCAGCGACGATCCCGCGGTTTGCGTATGGAACCGCAGCATCATCGATTTGGGATCCTTCGCGCCAAACCGCTCCTTCATAATGTGCGCGTACAACCTCCGAGCGGCGCGATACTTCGCAATCTCTTCCAGGAAATTGTTGTGTGCGTTGAAGAAAAACGAAAGCCGCGGCGCAAACGCGTCGATATCGAGCCCCGCCTTCACCGCCGCCTCGATATACGCAATCGCATTCGCCAGCGTGAACGCGACCTCCTGAATCGCCGTCGACCCCGCTTCGCGAATATGATATCCGCTGATCGAAATCGTGTTCCATTCCGGCAGCTCCGCCCCCGCCCACGCGAACAGATCGGTAATGATGCGCATCGCCGGCCTCGGCGGATAGATATAGGTACCGCGCGCGATGTACTCTTTCAAAATATCGTTCTGAATGGTCCCGGAAAGCTTCCGCACTTTGGCGCCCTGCCTTCGCGCGACCAGCACATAGAGCGACAACAAAATCGCCGCCGTCGAGTTTATCGTCATCGACGTGGTGATCCGCTCCAGCTCGATGCCCTCAAACAGCCGTTCCATATCGGCCAGCGAGCAGATCGCGACGCCCACCCGCCCGACCTCGCCCACCGCCATCGGATCGTCCGAGTCGAGCCCCATCTGCGTCGGCAAATCGAACGCCACCGACAATCCAGCCGTCCCCTGCGAGAGCAAATAGCGATACCGCCGATTGCTTTCCTCGGCGCTCCCGAACCCCGCGTATTGCCGCATGGTCCACAGGCGGCCCCGGTACATATCGGGATAAATGCCCCGCGTGTACGGAAATGCCCCCGGCACTTCGCTTGGTTTTCCAATCATGACCGGGAAATCTTTCGAGCCTTCAGGAACGAACTAATCCCGAAATAA
Organism: Bryobacteraceae bacterium; assembly: GCA_035485055.1. Taxonomy (GTDB): domain Bacteria; phylum Acidobacteriota; class Terriglobia; order Bryobacterales; family Bryobacteraceae; genus Palsa-187. The sequence continues at coordinate 36,098 of DATHOJ010000023.1, read as the reverse complement.
ACCATCAGAAGAGCAAACGCCACTGAGATCGCTGCCTTGAAAAAGCTCTCGGAATTGCCATTCACCTGGCGGATATTGCGCCAGGCCGAAGGAGCGGCCCAGATCGCCAGAACGATGAAAACGAAGCCGATCACCTCATTCCAGAGCGCATGCATCGGCCGCACGATGCCCGGCAACACGTGCCCCAGAAACCGGTTCACCAGCCCCGCCTTGCTTTTTTGCGCCGCCATCGCTGATATACTCATCCTAACATTCGGCGGCCAAAGGGCCGATATTGGTTTAGAGCCGAAACTTGGAGGCTGGCGGCAGCATCAAGTTAATAGAGGCGATGATATGCTGAAGGAGGTTTCGGGCGAGTGCCCCGGACCAGCAAGAATCGAGGAAAGCTTTTGGAAGATCGACTAAAGGAGCTTATGCAGGAACTGGGGAACGCGATCAACGAATCGCTCTCCGATTCCGACCGCATCGCCGCCGCGATTGGAGAAATCAAGCGCGCCGGCTACGACGTCTTCCTGGTACTCGAAGCGACCATCGGGTTCAACAAGCGCGAGGAAGGCGAGGAATCCGAGGACGGAGAAGCCGTCGAAATCGAAGCGCCGCCTGAGACCACCACCACGAACCGCCGCAAGGTCGGCAAAATCAAGCTCACATCGCAGGATCAGAAGTTTCTGCGGGCGCTGAAAATCTCCATCGACGACGAAGGACGCTGACTCTTCGGTACCGAACCGCCATGCGTGAGCATGCGGACCCACGCTAGGATTTTAGGTCAAAAAACTACCGTGCGGTAGAATAAGAAGTACACCGCATGATCCTCGAAACGATCCCGGAAGGCCTTACTTTTGACGACGTTCTGCTGCTGCCCGCACACAGCGACGTCGTTCCCGCACAAACCGACACGCGCACCCTGGGGACGCGAAACATCGCGCTGAACATCCCCGTTCTCAGCGCGGCCATGGACACCGTAACCGAGTCGCACCTCGCCATCGCGCTCGCCCAACAGGGCGGCGTCGGGTTGATCCATCGCAACATGCCCATCGACAAGCAGGCTGAGGAAGTCGATCGCGTGAAGCGGTCTGAAAGCGGGATGATCGTCGACCCCGTCACCGTCGATCCCGAGCAAAAAATCTCTGACGCCCTCGAAGTCATGAAGCGCTATCGCATCTCCGGCGTCCCTGTGACCAAGAACGGGAAACTGGTCGGCATTCTCACCAATCGCGATCTGCGCTTTGAGACCCGCTACGATCTGCCCATTCAGAACGTGATGACCAAGGAGAATCTCATCACAGTCGCGGTCGGCACCACGCTCGAGGAAGCTGAGGCCATCCTCCACCGGCATCGCGTCGAAAAACTTCTGGTCGTTGATGATCAGTACATGCTCAAGGGTTTGATCACGGTCAAAGACATTCAGAAAAAACTGAAATATCCGAACGCCGCCAAAGATCCGCAGGGCCGGCTCCGCGTAGGCGCAGCGCTAGGATCGTCGGGCGATTATCTCGAACGCGCCAGAGAGCTGGTGAAGAAAAAGGTAGATGTTCTGGCCGTCGATTCGGCGCACGGGCATAGCTCGCGCGTGATGGAAGCGATCTCCGCTATCAAGAAAGCGTTCCCCGAAGTCGACCTGCTCGCCGGCAATGTCGCGACATTCGAGGGCGCCCGCGATTTGATCGCCCTCGGCGTGGACGGCATTAAGGTCGGCATCGGCCCTGGCTCCATTTGCACCACGCGCGTAGTCAGCGGTGCGGGTGTTCCGCAAATCACTGCGATCGCCGAATGCGCGAAAGCGGCGAAAGGCACAGGCGTCCCCGTGATCGCCGATGGAGGCATCAAGTATTCAGGCGACGTGACTAAAGCGATCGCCGCGGGAGCCGATGCCGTCATGATCGGAAGCCTGCTGGCAGGCACCGAGGAAAGCCCCGGTGAAACGATTCTTTATCAGGGACGCACCTTCAAAAGCTATCGAGGCATGGGATCGATGGGCGCGATGACCCAGGGCTCCAGCGACCGTTACGCGCAGGATTCGAACGGTAAACTGGTCCCCGAAGGAATCGAAGGCCGCGTTCCCTACAAAGGGATGCTAGCGGACCTCGTCTATCAGTTGGTCGGCGGCCTAAGAGCCGGCATGGGCTACTGCGGTTGTGGATCCATCGAAGAGTTACGCGAGCGCGCCCGCTTCGTGCGCGTGACCTCCGCCGGCCTGCGCGAAAGCCACGTGCACGATGTAATCATCACCAAGGAAGCTCCCAACTACCGTCTGGAATAAGTGGGGCAGGTTCCCGGCCTGCCCGCCTACGCGATCACAAACTCCCCCAATCGATCCAAAGTAAGCTTCCATCCCTCGTCCATGCCCTTCAAATAAGGAGCCGCCTGCTCCGTAGCCGTCTGCACCTTGGAATGCAAAGTAAGCTTAGTCTTACCGTCCTGTTCGCCAAAGGTAACCGTGTTCAAATTCTCGAATAGAGCCTTGCCATCCTTATCCAACGCCACGCTGGTAAAAACCAGTCTTTCCGGTTCGACAATCTCGAGAACCACGCCAGTCATTGGATACACCACGCCGTCCGGAGCTCGCATATGAATCCGAATCGCTCCGCCCGGCCTCGGATCGAATTCGCAGACCGGATTCGTGAAGCCCGTCGGACCCCACCAATGCTTCAAATGCTCCTGATCCGTCCAGGCGTTGAAAACCGCCTCTCGTGGCGCATCGAATACTCGTGTGATAGCAACTTCGCGTTCAACGCTCATTGAGGTTTCCTTTTCTTTTTGGTTTTTAACTCCCTGAGATACTCATCGAGCCGGTCGAAGCTCTCTTCCCAAAACCGGCGGTAATGTTCCACCCAATGGGCCACATCTTTCAACGGACCAGCCTCCAGCCGGCACGGCCTCCATTGGGCCTCCCGCCCGCGTGTAATCAAACCAGCACGCTCCAGAACCTTCAAATGCTTGGAAATTCCCGGCATACTCATGTCAAAAGGCGCGGCAAGCTCGCTCACCGAAGCCTCCCCCAAGCTAAGACGAGCCAGGATCGCCCGCCGGGTAGGGTCGGCAAGCGCCGAAAGAGTGGCAGAGAGTTGATCCATCGTAATAAACCATTAGGCTAAATAACCGACTAGTTAAATATACTCGTCACTCAAACACTTGTCAAGTAGGACAGGTCCCCGACCTGTCCTTTTCTCTGTTTCCAGTGGTACAGACATCCCCAGGCTCGCCCGGAGTTATAACCCCTCCCGTCAGGGCGGGGACTCTTGCGCCTTGGGTGGCACAGACTTTAGAGAGCCAGCCTTGTCCCCTGGCCGACGCCAGGGGCCAAGCCGACACTAGGTGGCACAGACTTTAGTCTGTGTTGTGTCCCGTGCGGACACCTTCTTCGGCCTACTTAGAAAGCTGCCTGCGAATCACCTTCAACTCCCGTAGCCTCTTAGCGTCCGGCTTCGGGTAAGCCAAGTCGAGCCCTTTGAACGTGTCTACCAAAATCTGAGAAACGATCAAATGCGCATTTAACTTATCGTCCGCCGGAACAATATACCAGGGAGCCCCATCACTGCTGGTCGCGCTCAGGCACTCCTCATAGGCCTGCATGTATTGACTCCAGTACTTCCTCTCATGCAGATCGTCGAGACTGAACTTCCAATTTTTCTTCGGTTCCTCCACCCGCGCCAGGAAGCGTTTTCGCTGCTCCTCTTTCGACAGGTGCAGAAAGAACTTCACAATGGCAGTTCCATTCGAAGTAAGATGCCTCTCCAGGTCGACGATCGACCGGTATCGATCCTTCCAAATACTCTTATCCTCAAGGTCAACGTGCGGAAGCTTCTCGGCGCGAAGAATCTCCGGATGCACACGCACGATCAGCACTTCCTCGTAATAGGAGCGGTTGAAAATGCCGATCCGCCCCCGCGACGGCAGGCGGCGCGTCGTGCGCCAGAGGAAGTCGTGATCCAGTTCCTCTTCGCTAGGATGTTTGAAGCTCGCGACTTCGCACCCTTGCGGGTTAATGCCGGACATCACATGCTTGATCGCGCTGTCTTTCCCCGCCGCATCCATCGCCTGGAAAATCACCAGCAGTGCGTAACTGTCAGCCGCATAGAGCAGGTTCTGTTGGGAGCTTAACTCCTCAATGTGACCGCTCAGCAGCTTGCGGTAATCCTTCTTTGATTTGAAAAGAGGGCTTACCAGAGTCGGCCACTTCTTGAGATCGACCTTCTCTCGTTCGTCAACGCGAAAGTTTTTCATTTTGTTAACAGGAACCTGGCGATGTTTTCGTTCAGGAATTTTCCATCCGCTGGATTGCTTGCCGCGCCCGCCGTGTGCCCCCAAAGCGAAGGGATCGGCAGGAACGTCACGCCCGGAATAAAGGCCTGCTCATAGCGCGCATCGTTGATCGGGAAATACAAGTCCGTCTCCGACGGCATATACAGGAACGGAACCTTGATCGACCGCAACGCCTTTTCCACATCTCCACTGAATCCCGGCGTCGCGCCGACATCGTGCTTCTCCCACGTGTGTGCCTGCAAAATATAATCGTTCGCGTCGGCGCTGAAACGGGTCCGAAACCGATTCATCACTTGCTCGAAGGTAGTGCCCGGCGGCGAAGACGCCTTCCATAACTCTTTTCTCCACCATTCCTGCGAGTAAAGCCACCCAGCCCACACCATCCCGAATGCAGCGAGCCCCGTTTTCGGCGGAGCCTTATAATCGCCGTTCTCGAATGCCGGATCGGCGGTCAGCGCCGCGATCTGGCCCTCCAGGCGTACGATCCCATGCGGATAAGTCTTCGCGGTGCCCGAAGTCGCCACGATCCTATCGGCAAGTGTCGGATAGCTCACCGCCCACTGAAACGCCTGCTGAGCGCCCATGGAGAATCCGATAATCGCGCGCAGGTGAGTAATTTTCAGTTCTTCCGTAAGCAGTTTATGCACCGCCTGGACATTGTCGCGAATCGTCATCACCGGGAAGCGAGGCCCATGAAATGGCTCCGGCGTATTGCTGGGCGAGGACGAACTCCCGTTGCCGAACAACTCCGTCGTAATCAGAAACAACTGCGAAGTATCGAGCGCTTTTCCCGGCCCCATCAACCATTCATAGCCGCGCAAATTCGCCATGTAGTGCGAGGGAAGCAGCACCGCATTATCTTTCGCCGCATTCAGATGTCCGTACGTTCCATAAACAATCCGCGCCTGCGGAAGCGTCGCGCCGCCCTCGGTCCGAAAGTCCGCAATCGCGAATTCATGGCGCTCCGGTTTCTCTTGAGCGAACGCCACGGAAACAAACAGCAGCAGCAGAAGCTTCTTCATCTATAGACAGTATAGAATCGAGCCATGTCCGATCTTCCCGCCCTCTGGCAGCAGCACACTGACCACGAATTCGTAACCCGCGACACCGAAGCGACGCTCGCCACCATGGTTGACGACGCCTACGTCAATCACGTCCCGGTTATGACCGGCGGCCACGGTAAGGAAGCTCTGCGTGCTTTCTACTCCCAGGATTTTATTCCCAGAATGCCGCCCGATACCGCTCTGGTCCCGGTGTCGCGCACCGTCGGCGACAACCAGCTAGTTGACGAAATGATTTTTTCCTTCACGCACACCGAAGAAATGCCCTGGATGCTCCCCGGCGTGGCGCCCACCAACCGGCCCGTCAGAATCCCTCTAGTGGTGATCGTGAAATTTCGCGACGGAAAACTCGCGCATGAGCATATTTATTGGGATCAAGCCTCAGTGCTCAAACAGATCGGATTGCTCACCGATCCCACGTTGCCTGTCTTCGGTGTGGAAACTGCGGATAAAGTGCTCGGCGGTTAGCGACGAATGTGTAGTTTCTTTTTTATCCAGTTAGCGACATCCGGCCCCAGCTCCGGCATCAGGTTGGCGAGCCCCGATCCGGCAACGCTGGTGCCCAGATTGGTGAGCGAAACCGACGTCGTTCTGCTCACATCCGGATAATAAGCATTCGACAGTCCCGCGCTCATCGCGCTGCCCAGCACATTCGCAAAATTGAAAGTTGTGTTGCCGGAATCGGTGCGCGTGATGACTGACCGGGTGATTGCATAACGGACGCGCGCCCAGGTTTTCTTCCCCGGCCCTTGGCGGACATATCGCGTATCCTCATGAAAAACAGAGGCTAACAGGAAGTCGCCAAAGAAGTTCTGGCTCACGATATCTCCCAGCGAAGCTCCCGCGCGCTTTGGGAAAGCTCCGTCTTTCCAGGGATGGCGTCCATAGAGCGGCGCTGAACGCGTCATCTGCGAAACCGTCGCATTGAATCCCGCCGCGGCCAGCGTGAATGGGGACGCCGTTTCGCTGAAAAAAAAGTCCCACTTCTCAGAAACAGAAGGCTCAGAAAGCGAAGAGGCGGTCTGTGCGGCGGTATCCGGCAGGACTGTGTCCTGCGCTCGTGCGAACGGCAAAATGAGCAATAAAAGCCAGCGGCGCATACACCCGCAGATTACCCTCGTTGACGACGTTTCACTGATTCTAGCACGCTTACGGACGCTTAAATAACCATAATTCGCACGCTAAGGGGCTCAGGCGAGCCCTAAATGAGCTTAAAATCGACGTATGGCCATAAACTGGATTGCGGTGGTCCCGTTTACGATTGTGCACGTCGGGGCCGTCGCCGCTCTGTTCTATTTCAGTTGGCCTGCCGCACTGACCGCGATCCTGCTCTATTGGGTTGCTCTAAGCCTAGGAATCGGAATGGGTTACCATCGCCTCTTGACCCACCGCTCCTACCAGGTCCCGAAGGCCGTCGAGTATTTTCTCGCCGTGTGCGGAACCTTGGCGCTCGAAGGGGGCCCTTTGTATTGGGTGACCACCCATCGCATCCACCACCAGTTCTCCGATCACCCCGGCGATCCTCACACGCCGCGGGATGGGAGGTGGTGGGCACATGTTGTTTGGATGCTGGTGGGGAATGCTACCAAGTGCAGTCCGGAGGAGTGCCGGCGGTATTCGCCGGATCTGCTGAAGGATCCGTTTATCGTGTGGATCTCGAAGAATAACGCAGTGCCGCTGCTGGTTCTAGCGGGGCTGCTGTTGATTTTCGGAGGGCTGCCGTTTTTTCTGTGGGGAGTCTGTTTTCGGATCACCGCCAATCTGCACGCGACCTGGATGGTGAACTCGCTGACGCACTTCTGGGGCAGCCGGCGGTTTCAGACGCGGGACGATTCGCGGAATAACTGGTTCGTCGCGCTACTGAGTTTCGGCGAGGGGTGGCATAACAACCATCATGCTCATCCAACTTCGGCCCGCCATGGGCTTGCTTGGTATGAGCTGGATATGAGCTGGCTCATGATCCGGTTTTTGCAATTGATCCGGATAGCGAACCGGGTTCGCGTGGCGCCAGTCACGCGGTGAAGCGATAGCCTTTGCCCCGGATCGTTTGGATGTGTTGGGGGTTTTCGGGATTATCCAGCTTCTGCCGCAGCCAGGAGATATGGACGTCCAGGGTCCGGGAAGACACGTGGCTGTTGTACTGCCAGACTTTCTGGAGGATTTCTTCGCGGGGCAGGACGCGGTCGCGATTCTGCACCAGGTAACAGAGCAGTTGCAATTCCTTTGAGGCCAGGTTGACGGGTTGTCCGGCCTTGCGAACTTTCGCGCGCTCGAAATCCATTTCCACGTCATCGAATTGAAAGGTCCGGACGAGGATGCGATTTTCTTTTTCCACGCGGCGGAGGAGAGCTTCGACGCGCGCGAGCAGCTCGCTGGGATCGAACGGAATCGCCAGGCAATCGTCGGCTCCGAGTTTCAGGCCGGTTACGCGATCCATGACCAGCGAGCGAGCGGTCAACATCAGAATCGCCGTGTCGACGCCCGCCTGGCGAAGATCGCAGCAGATGTGGAATCCGGTTTTACGCGGAAGGATCGCGTTCACGATCACCAGCGCCCAGGCGCGGTCCAACGCTCGCGCGAGGCCGACCTCTCCATCTGGCTCGGTTTCTACGGTATAACCTTCGCGACCGAGAAGACTGGAGATGGTAACTGCGACGCCGGGGTCGTCTTCAATCAGGAGAATTCTTGATAAGTTCAAACGCACCATTCCTCAGGGCGCGGTTCTGAAACCAGCCTACAGAGCGAACGATTAAGGCACCATTAAGAGATAAAATTCCAGCCAGAGTGTTTCTTTTTGGTCCAGGAAGGTGACGCATCCGACCGTATCCGCAGCATCTGGTGAAACCATGGATGTTAGAGGGCTCGACTGAAGTCCTTATCCGCCCGATTCGACCTGAAGACGAGGCGATGATGGCGCGTTTTCATGCGACATTATCGGAGCGCAGCGTGTACCTGCGTTATTTCCACATGCTGCCGTTCGACGCGCGCATTGCGCACGAGAGGCTTGCGCGGATCTGCTTCATAGATTATGAGCGCGAGATGGTGCTGGTAGCGCAGCATGTCGACCCGGTGACCAAGGAAGCGGAGATCGTCGCGGTGGGGCGGCTGGTAAGGGAGGAAAGCGCCAGGGAGGCCGAGTTCGCGGTGCTGATCAGCGATAAATTTCAGGGGCATGGTTTGGGAACGGAGTTGTTGAAACGACTGATCGAGATTGCGCGCGCCGACGATCTGGTCCGGGTGACGGCCGACATTCTAGGTGAGAACCGGCAGATGATGGAGATCTGCAAGCTGCTGGGGTTCCATCTGGAATTTGCGGGGGACAGCGTGGTTAAAGCGGAGCTGGATCTTCGCGCTTGAGGGGAAGATCGGTAGGGGTTTTTCAGGAGCAATAAGTCAAACGGCTATTCATGCAAAGACGCGGAGGACGCAAAAAACACAAGGAAAACCTTGGCGAGCTTTGCGGCTTTGCGTGAAAGACTCTGCCGACTCTTCCTTCGCACAGCTAACGGCTACGCCGCTAGGGGTTCTTTCCGAACGGCGGCGAGAACCAGTGCGGAGGCTCCGATCAGGACGAAAGCCAGGAAGAAGAGCCCGGCGACGAAGCTATGGGTAAAATCGCGAAGGAATCCGATGAGCAGAGGGGTCGCCATGCTGGCGAGGATTCCGCAGGAGCTGATAAACGCAATGCCGGCGGGGCGCGCCGCGGGCGAGAGCAGAGCTTGAGGAACGGTCCAGAGAACGGTCATCGCCGTGAATCCGCCGGTGGAGCAGAAGATCAAGCCGAGCATGCGAAGGTCAGGCAGTTTGAATGTGGCCACGAAGATCCAGCCGAGGGCGGCGAGCAGCAATGGCGCTGCGATGTGCCACTTTCTATCGCGAGTCTGGTCGGAGTGGGCGCTCCAGAGGGGCATCGATACGGCGGCGGCGATTGCCGGAAGAGCAGTCAGCAGGCCCAGGTGGTCAAAGGCGTGGACCTTGAAAAATTCCCTCACGATGGTGGGGGTCCAGGTCACGATGGTGTTCAGCGTCATGATCAGGCCGAAATAGGCGATGGACAGAAGAATCACTTTGCGGCTCAGGATTTCGCGCCAAGGCGTGGGCTGCCGGTGAACCGGAGGGTCCAGGCTGCGGGCGAGCGCGTCTTTTTCGTCCGCAGTCAGCCATTTTGCATCCTGCGGATTATCGATTAGATAGAAGTACGCAATGATTCCGAGAATAGTGGACGGAAGGCCCTCGGCAAGGAACAGAATGCGCCAATGCTCGATTCCCAGAGGGTTGTTCCAATTGAGAATGACATCGGAAAGAAGGGCTCCGGTCGCGATGGTGAGGGGCTGGGCGATCATGAAAAGCGCGTTTGCTTTGGCGCGATGGGCTTTCGGGAACCACAGCGTAAGATAAAGCAGCACGCCGGGGAGGAATCCACCTTCCGTGAGTCCGACCACGAAGCGGATCGCGTAGAGGCTGTGCGCGTCGGTCGCAAACATCGTGGCGGCCGAGGCGATGCCCCAGGTGATCATGATCCGGGAGAGCCAGACGCGAGCGCCGAAACGCGCCAGCATCAGATTGCTGGGAATTTCGCAGAGGATGTAGCCCAGATAAAAGATGGTGTTCGCCGCGCCGAACTGCGTGGAGGTGAGCCGCAGATCGTGATTCATAGGGAGCGCGACAAATCCGATGTTGATGCGGTCGAGATACGAGAACGCGTAGAGGATCAGCAGAAACCAGAGCAGGCGTCGGGAAACTTTTCGGACTGCGTGATCCTCGATCATCCGAGTTTGAAAATGCGCATCGCGTTCTGCCCGCGGACCAGGTGGCGGACATCGCCGGGGAGCGAATCGACGCGCGCGAGGCAGCCGATCATATCGCCGATTTTGTGCGGATAGTCGGAGCCGTAAAGCACGTTGTCGGGTCCGCAGACGCTGACGGCCATTTGCAGGGCGTCGAGACGATAGACGACCGAATCGACGTAGATCCGGCGGAGATAGTTGGTGGGCGGCTCGCTGATGTTCGCCGAGCATTGCGGGATGTAGTCGTAACAGATGTCCAGGCGGCCGGCGAGATACGGAAGGGCTCCGCCGCCGTGCGCCGCAATGATTTTCAGGTGCGTATAACGGTCGAAGAACCCGTCGTAGATGCATCGGCCGATGGCGAGGGTGGTATCGAACATGAAGCCGATGGGAGGAATCGTATTCGTGGCGGCCATGTCCATTTCGCGAGAGCCTGGAGGCGCGGTGGGATGGACCAGCACGGGCAAAGCCGCGGCGTCGATGGCTTCCCAGATCGGGGCGAACAGGGGATCGGTGAGGGAGCGCCCGGCGATGTTCGCAAGCACCATCACCCCGACGGCGCCGGCTGCGAGCGAGCGTTTCAGTTCGGCGAGAGCGAGTTCGGGATACTGCCAGGGCAAAGACGTAAACCAGCGGATACGGTCCGGATAGAGGCGCTGCGCGGCGGCCATATCGTCGTTGACGATGCGGGCGGCCTTGAGGCTGATCTCGGCGTCGCCCCAATACACGTTCGGACAGGTGAGGGAGACGACGGCGAGATCGACGCGGGCGCGGTCCATGTTTTTGATGCGCAACTCGTAGTCGAACATTTCCGGAAGAGGGATCATGAAGGCCGCGCCTTCAGAGAAGATGACTTGCGGCAGAGGGCCCATGGGCGCAACAGAATACGTCGGCCCGCCGTGCTCTTTCAGGAGCGCCAGCCATTCGTTGGCGAACATGTGCGTGTGGACATCGATCACTAAACTCATTGGCGCCAATTGTAGCTCAAAGGCATTTCATAGGCTGAAGAGACAAGGTACGTATTACGTGGCGCGGGGCCATGCCCTGCGAATGAATTTTCCAGCAGTCTCTTGAAGACTGTGCAACCTAGAAAATTAGTTTTAGTCCCAACTGGATTTGGCGCGACGTCGTCGATGTTGCCGTGATCAATCCGGCGGAGGCGCTAACGGCGCCACTGGAAAAAACGGTCGTGTTGGGGGAATTGAAATTCGCGTGGTTCAGCACGTTGAAAAACTCCGCGCGGAATTGCAGGCTCATTTTTTCGGAGATCGCGGTCGTCTTGAATAAGGACGCATCGAGATCGGCCAGGCCGGGGCCGACGAACGTTCCTCTACCCAGGCTTCCGTAAGTTCCGGCCGGAGGCAGAATGAATGCGTTCGGATTGAACCACTGATTGGGACTATCCAACAAGATGGGGCCGGAGAAGGCGGGATTCAGAGAAGGCCGGTCAGGATTTCTGGTGTCGCCGTCGCCGGACCGGTTGGAGCCGATCAGGGGCGTGAACGGAAATCCGGTAAGGAGCGTCGCGATTCCGTTCACCTGCCAGCCGCTGAGCCATCGGCCACCTCTTTTGAACGGCAGCAGGTAGCGTGCGGAAATACTGGCCTGGCTGGTCACGTTCAACGCAGATGGGCCCCAATCCAGCGGCAGGTCGTTGCGATTGAGAATCATCTGCGCCTGATTCTGCGCCTGCGCGCCCGTGGGTCCGGAGTTCATGTCCAGATTTTTCGACCAGGTGTAGTTGGCGCGAACCTCGACGCCGTGATTGAGGCGGCGCGTAACATCGGTTTGCAGCGCGTTGTAGCTGCTGTTTCCTTCCGTGTACCAGAAAAATCCAGCGCCAAGATACGGATTAGGTCGCGTGCCGACAGGAATGTACTGCGCGCCTTCCGCGACGGTACTCTTGGTCGTCCCCGGCGTGCCACCGGCAATGCAGCCTGCGGCCGAACCGCAGATTTGCGGAGGGATGCTGTTGGGATCGACGCTCAGCAAACCGTGATATCCGTGCGAACCGACGTAAGAAACTCGCAGCGCGGTGTTTCGATCGAGCTGTTGTTCAATGGTGAAATTCCATTCCTCCACGGCCGGCGTTTTCGCGTTGGGCTGCACGCCGACCGGCGCGAACGTCGTGCAAGGCGCGGGAACCGTGGGGCTGCATTGAGGCGCGGGCGCGACACCGGGCGTGACCGGCAGAGTCGAAAATAAGGACACGTTGGAATAGGAAACGGAGCCGTTATAAGGCGGAACCGAATTCAACTGAAAGCTCAGCGCGTCGATGATCGAATAATACGTGCCGAAGCCGGCGCGGACCGCGGTTTTGCCCTTTCCAAATGGATCCCATGCGAGTCCGATTCTGGGCGCGAACAGCAGCTTCGCGTTGTTCTGCGTAAATGCGGAATTGGCGACGCGAGGGTTGGTTTGAAGAACGCCGTTCGCGTCCGTGATGTAATTGGCGGCGCGTCCGGACTCTTCGTTGTATCCGGTGGTGAACTCATGACGGATGCCGACCTGAAGCGTCAGGTTGCGCCGCAGCTTGATCGCATCCTCCGCATACCAGGCTCCGAAAAGACTGCGCCAGCCGAGCTCGTTCGCGTCGGGGACCACCTGGAACGTGCTGACAGTTCCCTGAAGAAGCGTCGTCAAACTGGTGAACGTCGCGACGCCGAGCTGGCGGGAGGCGGTGTCCTCGTTGTCCTGCATCCTCTGGAGCCAGATTCCGAAATTGAGTTGATGACGCCCTTTCGTGATCTGGAAACTGTCGGTCACTGTAAAAAGATTTCTGCGATTCCAAACACCGGCAGCATTGTTTGGACCAGCCGAAGTGATGGTCGCAAGGCCGGTAGTGGTCACGCCTCCACCGACCACGATGCCTCCGGGACCTTCGCCCGTGACAAACGAAAGGCTCGGCGAAAACGAACTCAGCAGCGTCGAATCCAGACTGAACGCGGCTCGCGAGAATCCGAACCGGAGAGTGTTGAGCATTTGCGGAGAGAACACGTGCGTCTCTTCGATGCTCGCCACCTGCATGCGCAGAGTGGTGGTGGAACCGAACAGTGGGTCGGCGAGAGGGATCAGGCTGTTGCCATCGTCGATGGTGTAGGCGGCGGAAAGAGAATCACGCTCGCGAAGCAGATAATCGGTACGAAGCGTGCCGAAATCCTCGCGGATATTTTCTTTAGGGTTGTAGTAGCCGAGCGCGGTTCCGCTGGGGATGCCGTTCGCGAGCAGCTCCGCGCCGTTCGATTGAGGCCAGAACGACATGTACGGCAAGATCTTCGGATTGAGACTGGCCACCGGAGCGTATACACCCGCGGCGTTAGGCAGCGACCCCTGGCGCGCCTCGGAATCCGGCACGACGCTCACATTGCTGACGGCCAAAGCCTGGCGGAAGCCTTCATAATTCCCGAACAGGAAGAGTCGATTCTTCTTGAGAGGGCCGCCCAGCGCGCCTCCGAACTGGTTCCGGCGGAACGGAGGAGCGGAGCCTTGATCGAAAAAGTTTCGCGCGTCCATCGCGCTATTACGCAGGAACTCGAAGAGAGAACCATGCAGCACATTGGTTCCCGACTGGGTCACCACCATCACCTGCGCGCCGGAACGCTTGCCGTATTCGGCGGGATACGTGTCCGTCAGAACATTGAACTCGCGAATGGCGTCGATGCCCAGCAGTTCGCCGCTGACGCCGCCGGGAGTTACCGCAAGTTGGCTGGCTCCGGTATATTCGATGCCGTTCAACAGGAAAAGATTATCGGACGGCCTACGTCCCGCGACCGAGAACGTGTTCCCGTTGCTGGTGCTGGTATTGAGGCTTTTCTCCGAGCTGTAGTTGATCGTCCCGGGGTTCAGTGTGATCAGATTGTCGAAGCTACGTCCATTGAGCGGCAGATCCTTTACGGCGCTTTCCCCGACCAGACCCGAGACCGATGAGGTGGTGGTATTAACCACCGGAATCGCTTCGGAAACGGTCACTTCCTGGACGACATCGCCGACCTGGAGTTTGAGATTCACCACCGCTTCCTGGCCGACTTCCAGTTTGATACCGGTGCGGATTTGCGTCCTGAATCCGGTCTTCTCGGCCTTCAATTCCTGGGGTCCCAGCGGTAGCGAAAGAACCTTGAAGTTGCCTGCGTCGTCGGTGGTCGCCACCCTGGTAGCTCCGGTTTCAAGACTCTTGACGGTGACCGTCGCGCCGCTCACGCCTCCGCCCGACGGATCTTCGACTTTTCCAGAAATTGCAGCGGTTACCACTTGCGCGTGCACCGCCAGCGGCAACAGAGTCACGAACGCGACGAAGAGCAGAGACAGCCTTGGCTTCACTCCCATTTTGTTCATCATAGTTCATGAGGGGCTCGACAAACCGATCGAATTGAGGTCTGATAGGGTAAGGTCTGGATGCGCCGCGCGCTTGCATCGTTGTTGCTCGCCTTGTTCAGCTTTCCGCTGATCGTTCCGATTCTGCGCGCGGATGCAGCTCCCAGCCTTCCTTCCTGCTGCCGGCGTGAGGGCAAGCATCACTGCTCCATGGGCTCAGAGACGGCAACGCAGGAAGCTCCCGCGCTTGCTCCGGTTCAGGCCAGGTGCGCGAATTATCCGGCAGCTAGCGGCGTCCCATTTCGTGGGAACGTCGCGTTCGCTAACAATTCGCTGTCGATTTGCGCTTCTCTGGTAACTTACCCGTCCGTCGAAGCCCGGATGGAAGCCCAGTATCGTGTTTCGTTCAGCCGCACCCGCCAGAAGCGCGGCCCGCCAGCCCTTCTCTCCTAAATTCCCCACAGTTTCAAAAGATTCGTAGTGCGAAACAGGAGATCCATATGCGGTTTGTTGTCTTTTGTCTGTTCATTGCATCAGGAATAGCTGCCGATACAGGCACTCTACGCGGGATCGTGCACGATCCGCAACATCGCCCATTACCGGGAGCGCAGATCGTCCTTCGCGGTCCCCTTCCGCAGACCTTGACTTCGGATGCGAACGGCGAATTTCAGGTCACCAATATTCCCGAAGGAGTCTACACTGTCGCGGTCGCCGCGCAGGGTTTTCAGCCAATCGAGAAGCAAGTCAATGTCACGGCCGGGAAGACCCCCGTTCTGCATCTGGAGCTCGAACTCGCGGGCATCAGCACCAGCGTCGACGTCTCCGGCGCCACAAGCAAATTGAATTCCCAGGCATCGACCGTGCAGACCATGGTTTCGCCGAAAGAAATCGAGCAGACGGCCGGCGCGGATCAAACCAACAGCCTCGCGATGATCACCGATTTCACGCCCGGAGCGGTGATGGTTCACGACATGCTCCACATGCGCGGAGGACATCAAGTGAACTGGTTTTTCGACGGGATTCCCGTGGTCAACACGAACATCGCGGCGAACGTCGCGCCGTTGATCAATCCCAAGAACGTAGAAGAGCTGGAGGTCGAACGCGGAGGATTTTCGAGCGAATATGGCGACCGAACCTACGGATTCTTCAACGTGGTGACGCCTTCCGGCTTTGAGCGGAACAACGAAATTAATCTGATCGCGACCGCAGGGAACCACTATGCCACTGACGATCAGATCAATATCGGCAGCCATACGCAGCGCTTCGCCTACTACGCCAGCATCGACGGGAGCCGCTCCGAACTGGGGCTCGCGCCGCCGATTTCGCAAGTGATTCACGATCAATCGAGCGGCGTGGGAGGATTTCTTTCGCTTCTCTATAATCCGAGCGCGAAGGATCAATTTCGCTGGATCGCTTCCGTTCGCGAAGATCACTATCAAATCCCCAACCTGGAAAACGACCCGACCAGGGACCTCGATTTGGAGCAGGATTACCTCGCCGGTTTTCACTGGACGCACAGCTTCGAGGACGGCGTCACTCTGACCATCGCTCCTTACTACCACTACAACAGCGCTCATTTCGTGGGCGGACCGAACGACATGCCTTTCGTCCTGAACGATAATTCCCGTTCGAATTACTTCGGAGGCCGGTCCGTGGTGCAGGCGCAGAAGAAGAAGCACAATGTGCGCGCCGGGATCGAAGCATGGGGCCAGCATGACAACACGTTTTTCGGCCTCGCAGCAAATCCTGGCGGCGGGGTTCTGAGTCAAGTCGAAAAACATTGGGCCAATTCCACTTCGTTGTTCTTGGAAGATCAATACAAAGCCACCTCCTGGCTGACCTTCGACCTCGGCATCCGCCTGACGCACTATGCCGGGCTGATCAATGAGAATGCGGCGGATCCTCGCCTCGGCGCGTCGATCCGAATCCCGCGCATAAACTGGGTCCTGCATGGCTACTACGCGTATTATTACCAACCTCCTCCGCTCGATAGCCTCGCGGGCCCCGCGCTCGATTTCGCGGTGTCGCAAGGTTTCGGTTTTATTCCCTTGCAGGGCGAGCGCGATATTCAACACGACATCGGATTGAGCATTCCCATAAGCGGCTGGACCGTCGATGTCGATACTTTTCACACCAGTGCGCGCAACTTCCTGGATCACGATGTGATCGGCGATTCCGGAATTTTTATTCCGTTGACCGACCTCGGCGCCATCATCAGCGGCACCGAGGTCACCCTACGCTCGCCGCGGCTTTTCCATATAGCCCAGTGGCGAGTCGCCTACTCGAACCAGATCGGGCAAGGGATCGGGCCGATCACGGGAGGGCTGCTCGAAGACGCCCCCACCGGCAATTTCCTGCTCGACCACGATCAGCGCAACACCGTAACATCCGTTCTTTCCTTAACCTTACCCGGCCGGATGTGGGCCACGCCGGCATACCAGTTCGGGTCGGGCTTCCTGAATGGAGATGGACCCTCGCACCTGCCTCCGCATTCTACGTTTGACCTCTCCATCGGCAAGAATTTCGGGGAAAAATGGACCATTTCCGCGAACGCCGTGAACATCGCCAACACCCGGTATCTTCTGGACACCAGCAACACCTTCGGGGGGACGCACTTCATCCTTCCCCGGCAGATCTATGCCGAATTGAGGTATCGATTTCACTTCTAAAAGAGCAAAAAAAGTTGTAACGTGATAAAAGCGTTGGAAGTCCAATCAACGCACGGCTAAACCTGAGGTGATATCCGGCCGATCATAGCCTAAGGAGGTTCCAGATGCGAATTCGCTACATGCTTGCTATAGCTGTGGCGACGCCCACGCTGATAACGTGGTTATCGGCGATCGTAATTGCACGATCGCGCCAGCGCGTCGACCAATGCCCCTCCTGCAAATCCGATCGCGTGCGCCCCTCCTGGCCCACCATCCTCGACAAATTTCTGGGAATTTCCGCTCTCGCCGCATTTCGCTGCGAGGCTTGTTTAAAACGTTTTTATGCGCGGAAGTCCCTGGTGTACCGCAGATCCTGAGCGGTTTATTTGGTTTTCTTTTTCCCTGCTCCAGCGTTTGCCTGCGAGATGACCCACTCCCGGTCTCCCCTGCTCCACGCCGCTTGCACGTCGTTTTCCGCTAATCCCGCAACCCGGCCCAGCAGCAGATAAGGCGGCAGCGCGTGCGCCAGAGTTTTCCATCGCGCCATATCGATCAGCGACGGCAGAGCTCGATCCCGGATCTGATCCAGAACCGATGGGTCCGGCTGATCGGTAAGCACCAGCAGCGCCATCACCGCGCGATTGCGGTCCGACCAGGAGAGCGAGTTCAGCATCTCGATAAACCACGTGGGAGAAATTTTGATCCCGGCGTTCGGATCGTGTTTAGCCAGCCCTTCAATCGCGATCAGGCTGCGCGTGGCGTTCGCCCGGACCCCGGCATCGGCGTCTTTCAACGCATACTGCAGATCGTTGATCACCTCGCGCTTATTCGGCGCGTAGCCGATGATATAGGCCGCAATCGCCCTCTGGTCTTCGTCGGCGGAGTTTCTGAGCACGTCCCGCAGTTCCGCCAGATGTTCCGTGGCGAACAGCGGAAACCGGTCTTGAATTTTGCGGGTTTCCGGGTCGGCTGAACGCGCGTGCCCTTGCGTGAGATCCTCGGCGACAATGTGGTTGCGCGACGCAGCCGCCGCGGCCTCCACGAAATTCCGATACTCCTTCGTCATGGTCTCCGGCAGCTTCATGTCCCCCTCCGGAGCCTCCCGGATGTCGAAATGCGGCGCGCCGCGCTCCTCCAGGCCGACGTAGAGAATCATTTTCTTCGCGTCGTAAACCGCTTCGAGATGGGATTCAGCCACGCCGGTAATCCCGTCAAGACGCTCCTCGACGTCGCCTTTCGAAGGGGGAAGCTGATCGCCTTCCTTCACGCCCACTGCTTCCCGGACTTTCACCTCAGGCGTTTTATGCAGGCCGTAGAAATCGATGACGTCGATGTGGGGGACCTGGGCAGGCGCGTATACGCCCAGGCACAACAATAGCGTGGTAAGTCGCACTAAGTTATAAGACGTGCCGCGACCCCGTTAGGCTCCAGCTTGTTTCTCGGCCAACGGCCCAATAATCGGAAGCACAAATTTTTCTTTGTTATAGGCCTTGTACATCAGGAACAACCACAGAGCGAAGAAGCCGAATCCGAACACGAACCAGAGCAGCAGCATCACAATTGCCCCCAGCACTGGAATGTAGTGCATCATGACGCTCAGAATGCTGAACACAATCCAGATGGGAATCATCGCAACGTTCAGAAAAATCGACTGGAAGGCGTGAAAACGGATCGTTTTGTTCTGGTTGTAAGGCGCCAGCACCAGAAAAATTACCCCCGTCAGCCAGCCGGCCAGATAGCACAACGCCGAGGCCAGGTTTTCTTCCATGCCGGCCGATTGTGTCACGGCAACCGCGGGAGGCGGCGGCGCATACCCTCCTCCGCCCGCAGCAGGCTCGGGCATCGGTGACCCGCACTTGGCGCAGAACTTCCCGGGTGAATCGGTACCGCAGTTAGGGCAAAAAGCCATGATGCCTCCGCATTGAAATAACTCTACTCTTTATATGCGCAATCCGCAAATGGTTTTCATGTGTCAAGATAGACGGAAATGACTCGTCTCCTGACCCTCACTCTTGTTATCGCGGGAAATCTCGCCGCTGCGGATCATCTTTTAAAAATCACTCCGGAAACGGTGGCCTGGGGCTACTACTGGTCCGCGGCCAAACCGGTTCTGACAGTGGCAAGCGGCGATACCGTGACGGTGGAATGCGTCTCCGTCGGAAATCCCACCATGCTGGAGCGTGCCGGCCTGCCGCCCGATCAGGTCGAAGCCGACATTCGACGCCTTTACGCCGAAGTCCCCAAGGAAAAGAAAGGCCCCGGCGGCCATCCCCTTACCGGCCCAATCGCTATCGAAGGGGCCATGCCGGGCGACGTTCTGGAAGTGCGCATCAAGGAAATCCGGCTACGATCTGGTTATGCTTTCAATAACTTCGGACCCAACAGCGGCTTTCTGAAAGGCGAGTTCGAGAAAAGCCAGTCCCGCATCATTTATTTCGACAAGGACAAGAAAGTCGGCCATTTCGCCCCCGGCATCGACGTGCCTCTTCGTCCATTTTTCGGCAGCATGGGCATCGCTCCGCCGGAGGCCGCCGGAAAAATCAGTAGCGCCCCTCCCGGTATTCACGCAGGCAACATGGATAACAAGGAACTGGTGGCCGGCACCACCCTGTTTATCCCCGTCCACGCCCCCGGCGCGCTATTCGAAGTCGGCGACGGACACGCCGGCATGGGCAATGGAGAAGTCGACATCACCGCAATGGAGACTTCGCTCACCGGCGTGTTCCAGTTCATTGTGCACAAAGACATGCACCTCAAATGGCCTCGCGCGGAGACGCCAACGCACTACATCACCATGGGCATCGATACCGATCTCACCGAAGCCGCGAAAATCTGCGTCCATGAAACCCTTGACTTCTTAGTGAACGAAAAAAAGATGACCCGCGAGGACGCCTATCAACTGGCGAGCATCGCAGTCGATTTCGATATCACGCAACTCGTCGACGGAACCAAAGGCGTCCACGGCATGATCCCCAAGAGCATCTTCGTCGGGACCAGGTAAAAACGATTTTAGCCGTTCCGCATCAGCGTTTATCAGCGGCTAAATAAGTCTTTTTATCAGTCTCTAAACACACCGGCCTTTTTTGCGTCATATTTTAGTAGTGCCGCCCTATGAGGACGAACTTGCGCAGATAGTCGCGGAGCTGAACCGCGCCGCGCCCTCCTCTCAACAAAATCAGCAATACAACGCGGAAAGCCTTGCATCCCTGGACCAACTGCTCGCCCAAGCCGTGCGGCGCACTGCTTCGGACCTGTTATTGATCGCCGGTGCGCCGGTTTGTCTGCGGATCGGCGGATCGCTTTCTCCCTCCGGCCAGCCTCTCGATGCCGAGGAAATTCGCAAACTCCTTCTGCCACTTTTGACAGGCGAGCAGCATCAGGAACTACAGCGCTCCAAGTCGGTCGATCTCTGCTTCAGCCGCGAAGGCATCGGCCGCTTTCGTGCCAACGTCCACCACCAGCGTGGAACCATCGCCGGCAGCATCCGTCTGCTGCCCGAAAAAATTCCTACGCTCGAGTCCCTCCACCTGCCTCCGATCCTGCGCAAGTTCGCCGAGGCGCGGCAAGGGCTGGTGCTGATCACCGGACAAACCGGCTGCGGAAAAAGCTCGACTCTCGCCGCGCTCCTGGAGCTGATCAACACCAATCGCCGCGATCACGTCGTTACCATTGAAGACCCCGTCGAGTATGTGCACATCAACCGCTCCTCGATTATCGAGCAGATCGAAGTGGGCCACGATACCCCGGATTTCGCCAGTTCCCTGCGCAGCATTCTGCGCCAGAACCCCGATGTGATTTTAGTCGGCGAAATGCGCGACCCGGAAACCGTGGCGACCGCGCTCACCGCCGCGGAAACCGGACACTTGGTGCTCTCCACCCTCCACACCAACGACACTTCGCAGGCCGTGTCCCGTATTCTCGATACCTTCCCCGCCGGCAATCAGCCGCAAATCCGGCAGCAGCTCTCCCTGGCTCTCCTCGCGATCGTGGCGCAGCAACTGGTGCCGGGAATCGGCGTGGGCCGCTATCCCGCCGTCGAGATTTTAATGGCCACCAGCGGAGTGCGCAGCCTGATCCGCAAAGGCGAGGATCATCAGATCTACAGCGCCATCTCCACCGGTCGAACCGAGGGCATGATGACTATGGAGCAGTCCCTATCGGAAATGGTGCGCGCCGGCCGGATCACCCGGGATACAGCGCTAGCTCATTGCTTCCGCCCGGAAGATCTGCGCCGCTATATGCAAGACTGATTTTTCTTAATCGGTGTTCATCGGCGGCGCTAATTTCTTCGCTTTAACCCGCCATCCGCTCCCGCACGCCGGCATTCATCTCTCTTTGCGCTGAAATTTTCAACCCGCCAATCTCGATCCTGCCCTCCGCAATCAGCTTCAGGAACGCCTTCGCCGCCACCGGATCGAACTGAGTCCCGGAGTTTCTCTCGATCTCATGAATCGCCGCGCGCAGAGAAAGCGCCGGACGGTAAGATCTGCTGGTAACCATCGCGTCGAACGAATCCGCGACGTGAACGATCCGAGCCTCGATCGGCACCGCGTGACCCGCTAAGCCGTAGGGATATCCAGAACCGTTGTGATTTTCGTGGTGCAGCTCCACCACCGACAGCAGCCGGTCGAACCGCTGCACCTTCTCCAGAATTTTGCGGCCGATCTGCGGGTGTAGCTTGATCAGCCCGTACTCTTCCGCGCTCAGCGGCCCGGGCTTTTGCAGCACTGAGTCGGGAATCCCGATTTTGCCGATATCGTGAAGCTGCGCGGCGATGCGAATCGTCTCCGCGTCCCCCTCGGAAAGCCCCATCGCCAGGGCCAGAGCGTGCGAATATTCGGCCACCCGCAAGCTGTGTCCTGCCGTGTAAGGATCGCGCGCATCCAGCGCCTGCGCCATCACCTCCACGAATTGCAGATAGGCCAAATCGAGATCCGCTTGCGAACTCAGAACGGAGTGCGCAGCCGCGTTTAACGCCGCCGCCTGCCGGTTCACCTCCGGAAGAGAGGAGTTCATCGGAAAATTTGGCGTAAACCGCCCCGTGCGTTCACTCTCGAGCACCGCGTCCGTCAGTGGACGCCAGGATGACACTTGCAAGCTGCAAACCGCCCAGGTCATGACGACGGAAAGAGCCAGCCCGCCCGCAAGCGCCGGCAGAAGCGTCGTCGACAAGACTCCGGTGAGCTTCGCGATCCCGAGCGCCGGACCAACCGCGGCGGCGATCAGAAGAAAGGTGCGCCCGGTGAGATTGAGAAGCCGCGTCATTGCCAGTTCTGATAATCACATCGGTCCAGATTCCGGCTGTAAGAGACGATCACGCGATAAATGTGGAATCTATCTCGTCCAAATTCAATGGAATAGGGGATTGAACCTGTGATCGCGAGGCGAAACACCCATTACTTTAGTCACGTAATGGACCGGAACGAGGGAGCCCGCTCGCATCCAACATACTGCCCGAAAACTTCTAACGATCCCACCTCGCCACCCCACCCGCTCATTTGGAGCGTACTTCCACCGGCAGCGATCTCCCTCGCGAATCCGGCTGCACACTTCGAGCATTCCAATCGTCTATCGTCAAAAGACGATGCCCCAGCGTGCGCTCATTCTCAAGATCCATCTGTATTTGGGGCTCGTCGCCGCAATTTTCCTGGCAATTCTCGGCCTCACCGGCAGCATCATGGCGTTTGAAGGAGACATCAATCATTGGCTGCACCCGGATCTCTGGTATGTAACTCCAGGCGCGCGGCCGCTTCCGGAAAACGATCTGATTTCCATCGTCCAGAACCAGTTTCCAAGGCGCCGCGTGGTGATCGCGCAGTTTTTCCGGGCCGCGAATCTGGCCCAGGCCATGCAGCTCTCTGACGGAACCACGGTTTACGTGAATCCCTACGACGGCACCGTCCTCGGCAGCACTGTGGGGCTCAGCAACAGCGACATCGCGCTGGGCTACATCCATCAGATTCACCTGCGCCTGCTGCCCGATCCTCGCTCCACACCGCGGCTCGCTGCCGCCGGCAAAGTCGTAGTCAGCATCGCTGGATTGATTCTCTGCCTGCTGGTTCCAACCGGCGTGACCCTGTGGTGGCGCCGCAAGAGCACCGCGATCAACTGGAAAGCATCCTGGTTCAAGGTTTTTTTCGATGCGCACCAGGCCATCGGGATCTATGCGGCTTTGTTTCTCCTCATCGCCTCGCTTACCGGAATCATGATCGGATTCGGTTTCTTGGAACAGACCTATTATTTGGTCACGCGCTCCTCGCCTCCTCCCCGGCCGCAAAGTTGGGCATCGGTGCCGGTGCCCGGAGCAACGCCGATCATGTCGGATGAAGCCCTCGAAATCGCGCGCCGAGCCATGCCCAACGCCACCGTCGCGCTGCTGGTACGTCCGCTGCGTCCCCAGGGCGCCTACACCGTAATGATGCGCGTTCCGGAGGAGACCTCGGAGACCGTCCATAGCAGCGTCACCATCGATCAGTTCAGCGGCAAGGTGCTCTATGTGCGAAATTACCTGACCGAGTCGGCCGGCTACCGACTTGTCCGCTTCAACCGCTCGATTCACACCGGCGACGTGCTAGGAATGCCGACGCACATCATCGTGTCTCTATCCAGCCTGCTCCTGGTCGCGATGGTCATCACCGGCCTGGTGATCTGGTGGAAAAAACTAGCCGTATGACAGCGCCGAATTTGTCGCCGCGGCCAGTTAGATCGCTGGTGAATGCCGATCGAAAGGAGGAAGGCTCCGCGCAGCTAATCAGCGTTCATCAGCGTTTATCAGCGGCCAATGAATTCTTCAGTCTGTGTTTCAAAAACGCCGCCGCCCTTTTCCTCCTCGCGGCTTCCGCCCATGCCGGAGTCGTCCAGGGGACCGTCCAGGAATTCGCCTCCGGCTACGCTCTCTCCCGCACCGTAGTCCGCTTGATTCCCGTCCCCCGGGCCGACAATGTCGACCTCAAGCAAATACAATTGCGCACCGCCGGCGCCGGACAATTCGTATTCTTCAGCGTGCCCGACGGATACTATTTCCTGGTCGCCACGCGCGAAGGCTATTTTCCCGGAGCCTACGGCCAGCGCCGTCCGAACGGGCAGGGCACTCCGATCTTCGTCACCAAGGACTCCGATCTTTTCGCCCAGCTCCGCATGCACCGCAAAGGCGCACTCACGGGCCGCGTCCTTGATGAGAACGGGGTTGGAATTGAAGGTGTTCCGGTAGTCGCTTACCGCTCCCGTCTGCCTCTGCGCGTCGCCGGCCAGGGAATTTCGGACGATCGCGGCGTGTATCGCATTCATGGACTCGACTCCGGTAAGTACTGGGTCCGCGCCACCGCGCACACTCTCGACGACGGGTCCGGTATCCTGCCGACCTTCGGGCCTCAATCGCGCGAAGTCCGGGAAGCCCGTGCGCACGACGTACGGCTCGATGAAGATACTCCCGACGCCGATGTGCATGCGGAATTCGGCAATTTGTTCCAGCTCTCAGGCGAGGCCCAATGCTTCGACGGCATCGTCAAGGTAACTCTGACCTCGGAAACGGTTCACCGCGTAACGCAGGTTCCTTGCGGGGGAATCTACTCGTTTCCCAGCCTCTCCCCCGCCGTCTACGAGATCACCGCCGAGAATCTGAAAGACAAGGAATCGGGATATACCGAATTGTTCGTCGATAAAGCCACGTCCAATGCGTCGGTGAAACTCCAGCCTCCGCCGACGGTCGACTTCGATATCAGGCGCGCCGGTTCCGCCAGCCCCGTGAATTTTGCCGTCACCGTTACCGGCCGCCGCCAGGATCTCTACGACGCGGGAACGGAGCAGCAAATCCCCACCCCCCACGCCACTCTGCTCGCCGGGCACTGGGAAATGAGCGCGCAAGCGGGCGAGGATAAGTACATCGAATCCATCTCGACCAGCCGCGGAGACGTGCGGCGCGAAGGGCAACCCGAAAAATCGGTGGAGTGGTTCGACATCTTTATTGAGGCGCGCAACAACTCGCGGATCAGAATCACGGTCGCCGATAAAGCAGCCCAGATCACCGGCAGCGTCACCAAAGAAGGCAAAGGCGTCCCGGGAGCCCCCGTGTTCCTCTGGCCCACGAGCGAAGCTGGACGCCGCTCTTTAAAGGGATACCGCATGGTGATTGCCGACACCGAAGGCAAGTATCACTTCGAAGGCCTCCCGCCCGGAGATTACCGTATGCTGGCCACCTACGATTTCACCGAGATCGACGAAGCGTCTCTCGATGAGGGCCTAGCCATAATCATCCACGCAGAGGCCTCTCAAAAAACCTCCGCCGACCTCTCTTTGTGGATATCGCCCTAAGCCGCGCTTGTGGTGCGGCGCCATGCGCTGCGTTGATACCGCCTGATTATTTACGCGGGAACTTCTCGTCCAAAGCCTCATTAATGCGCAGTACATTCACCCGCGGCTCGCCCAGGAAACCCAGGTCGCGGCCTTCCGTGAACTGCGCGATCAGGGCGCGAACGTCCTGCACGCTCGCACCCCGAGCTCTCGCGACGCGCTCTGCCTGCGCATAAGTGGATTCCGGACTCAGATGCGGATCAAGCCCGCTGCCGCTCATTGTCAGCAGATCGGCCGGAATCGTGTCGGTAAAGTTAGGATTCTCTTTGTGAAACTTATCGACCGAGGTCTTCACGCGATCCATCAGTTTCTGGCTAGTAGGACCAAGATTCGAGCCGCCCGATGCCGCGCCATCGTACCCGTTGCCCGCCGCCGATGGCCGCGGCTGAAAATACTCGGGCTTAGTGAAATTCTGCCCGATCAGCGTGGAGCCGATCACTTTTCCATCCTTATATTCCAGGCTCCCGTTGGCCTGTCTCGGGAATAGCATCTGGCACAAACCGGTAACGATGCCGGGATAAACCAAGCCCGTGAGCACAGTCAGCACCAGGGTCATACGAAATCCGGGAAGAAGTTGACGCCACATAAAATCTCCTATGCCAGCCTGAGCGCGTGCACGATTTGATCGATAATCCAGATTCCGGGGAAAGGCGCAATCACGCCGCCCACGCCGTAGATCAGCAAATTGCGGCGCAGCAGCGCGGCCGCGCTCACCGGACGGTAGCGGACTCCGCGCAGCGCCAGGGGCACCAGCGCGACAATGATCAGCGCGTTGAAAATCACAGCCGAAAGAATCGCGCTCTCCTTGGTGTGCAGGCCCATGATGTTAAGGCGCTCCAGCGGTTTGTAAATGCCCATGAACATCGCCGGAAGGATGGCGAAATACTTGGCGACGTCGTTGGCGATCGAAAAAGTGGTCAACGCGCCGCGCGTGATCAGCAACTGCTTGCCGATCGCGACCACTTCGATGAGTTTGGTCGGATTCGAATCCAGGTCGACCATATTGCCGGCCTCTTTCGCCGCCATCGTGCCGGTGTTCATCGCGAGCCCGACGTCGGCCTGCGCCAGCGCGGGAGCATCATTGGTGCCATCGCCGGTCATCGCGACCAGGCGGCCGTCGGTCTGCTCCTTCTTGATGTAGTTCAGCTTGTCGGCCGGCGACGCCTGGGCGAGAAAATCGTCGACCCCTGCTTCCGCGGCAATCGCCGCCGCTGTCAGCGGATTGTCGCCGGTGATCATCACGCTGCGAATGCCCATCGTCCGCAACTGCGCCAGACGCTCCTTCATGCCGCCCTTCACGACGTCTTTCAAATGAATGACGCCCAGTGCGCGGCGCCCGTCGGCGACGGCCAGAGGAGTTCCTCCCTGCCGCGAAATGCGGGCGGCCGTTTCAGTCAGGTCCGCCGGCACCGTGCCGCCCTGCTCGCGAACAAAGTTCGCAACCGATTCGCTGGCGCCCTTGCGCAGGGAGCGGCCATCCAGGTCGACTCCGCTCATGCGTGTGTACGCGGAGAACGGAATAAATGTCGCCTCGTGGCTCGCCACTTCGCGGCCTCTCAAACCGTACTTCGTCTTCGCCAGCACCACCACCGATCGTCCCTCCGGAGTCTCGTCCGCGAGGCTCGATAACTGCGCGGCATCGGCAAGGTCGGCTTCGGTAACGCCGTCCACAGGCACGAACTCGACGGCCTGGCGATTCCCAATGGTGATGGTGCCTGTTTTATCGAGCAGCAGCGTATTGACGTCGCCCGAAGCTTCCACCGCCTTGCCGCTCATGGCGAGTACGTTGTGCTGCATCACCCGGTCCATGCCCGCGATGCCGATAGCGGAGAGCAATCCGCCGATCGTCGTCGGGATGAGGCAAACCAGCAACGAGACCAGCACCGCCACGGTTGGAATCGAGCCGGTGCCGGACGCCGAGACCGCGTATTTCGCAAACGGCTGAAGCGTCACCACCGCCAGCAGGAAGATCAGCGTAAGACCCGCGATGAGAATGTTGAGCGCAATCTCGTTGGGCGTTTTCTGCCGCTCCGCCCCCTCGACCAGCGCGATCATACGGTCCAAAAACGTTTCGCCTGGATTCGAAGTGATGCGGATCTTGATCTGATCCGATAGCACTTTGGTACCGCCGGTAACCGCGCTGCGGTCGCCGCCGGATTCGCGAATGACCGGCGCGCTTTCGCCGGTAATCACCGATTCATCCACGGTCGCGATGCCGTCGATCACATCGCCATCACCCGGAATCACGTCGCCCGCGTCGCACACCACCACGTCTCCGGAGCGAAGCGCGGACGCTGCCACTTCCTCGATCTTGCCGCTCGCCGTGGAACGTTTGGCAAGGGCGTCGGTTTTTGTTTTGCGCAGCGAGTCGGCCTGCGCTTTGCCGCGCGCCTCCGCCATCGCCTCCGCGAAGTTGGCGAACAACACGGTGAACCACAGCCAAACCGCGATCTGGAGAGTGAATCCGATGCCTGATACTCCGGTGAATATGTCCCGAGCCAGCAGAATCGTCGTAATCGCCGCGCCCACTTCGACGACGAAAATTACCGGGTTCTTAGCCAGCGCAACCGGGTTCAACTTGACGAAGGATTCCTTCGTCGCCCGCCCGATAATCTGCGGATCGAATAAAGGCCGCGCGTGCGCCAGCTTCTTCGGAAGCAGTTCTGTCATGTCGTCCATTAGAATGTCCTCCCCGCGACCATCAGCAAATGCTCGACGATCGGACTCAGAGAAAGCGCGGGGAAAAACGTCAGCGCTCCGACGATCACGACAGTGCCGATCAATAATCCGACGAACAGAGCGCCGTGCGTCGGCAGAGTACCGCTGGTAACAGGCACCCGTTTCTTCGCGGCCAGACTGCCCGCCGCCGCCAGCATCGGAATGATAATCATGAACCGTCCCACCAGCATCGTGAGGGCGAGAGTCATGTTGTACCAAGGGGTATTGGCGCTCAGTCCTCCGAAGGCGCTGCCGTTATTGGCGGCCGAGCTCGAGAAGGCGTAAAGCATTTCAGCGAATCCGTGCGGCCCGCTGTTGCCAAGCGCGCTCAATCCCGCGCCGTAAGTGGCGACCCCGCTAAACAAAAGAATCACGCTCGATGTAGCGATGAGAGCGACCATCGCCATCTTCACTTCCTTGCCTTCGATCTTCTTACCCAGATATTCCGGGGTGCGCCCCACCATCAAACCCGCAATGAACACCGCGAGGATCGCGAACAGCAGCATTCCGTAAAGCCCTGCGCCTACGCCTCCGAAAATCACTTCGCCGACCTGCATATTAAAGAGCGGAACCAGCCCGCCGATCGGCGTAAGGCTGTCGTGCTGAGCATTGATCGCGCCGCAGCTCGCGTCCGTGGTCACCGTAGCGAACAGGCTGCTGGCGGCGATGCCGAAGCGAACTTCCTTGCCCTCCATATTGGCCTGCGCAATCCCCATCTTCGCGAGCAAAGGATTACCATTCGCCTCCGCTCCATAGAGGACGAAAACACCCGCGAGGAACATCAGACTCATCGCTGCGAACAGAGCCCAGCCTTGTCGGGTATCCCCGGTCATCTGCCCGAAAGTGTAGGTCAACCCCGCCGGAATGAGGAAAATCAGCAGCACCTGCACGAAATTCGTGAGCGGCGTGGGATTTTCAAAAGGATGCGCGGAGTTCGCGCCGAAAAATCCTCCGCCGTTCGTGCCCAGCATCTTGATCGCTTCCTGCGATGCCACCGGACCCTGCGCGATGGTCTGCGCGGTTCCCTCAATACCGGTCGCCGTCGTGTAAGGATGCAGATTCTGAATCATTCCCTGCGAACAAAAGAACACTGCAACGACAAGACAGATAGGTAGCAGCACATAGACGGTCGCACGAACAATGTCGGCCCAGAAGTTACCGATCGCATTCACCTGCTGCCGCGCGAAGCCTCGAATCAACGCCACAGCGACCGCCATTCCCACCGCAGCCGACGTGAAATTGTGCATCGTCAGACCCGCCATCTGCACCAGGTAGCTGAGCGCGGATTCGCCCGAATAATTCTGCCAGTTGGTATTGGTGGTGAAACTGACGGCCGTGTTGAAGGCCAGGTCCGGCGTCATCGGCGTCGCCCCGGTGGGCGCGTGAGCGGTACTGAACCCCATCGGATTAAACGGCAGCACGCCTTGCAGCCGCTGCAATACATAAAGGATCAGAAAACTGAAGACGCTGAACGCCAGCAAACTCCCGGCGTATTGGGTCCACCGCTGGTCGGTGTTTTCTTTGACGCCGCACAGCGTGTAGCAGAGTTTCTCTACCGGCCGGAGCACAGGATGTAGAAATGTCCGCTCTCCTGCGAAAACCTTCGTCATGAACGCACCCATCGGCTTCGCGAGGGCGAGAATCAGGACAAAAAACACCGCGATTTGCAGAACTCCATTGGCTGTCATGGGATTTTTTTAGAAACGCTCCGGCTTGAGGAGCGCGTACACCAGGTACAGAAACAGGAAAAACGCCGCGATTCCGGCTAACAGGTAATCCATAAAATTACAGCTTCTCGCAGGCTCTGGTGACGTACCAGCAGACGGCGAAGAAAGCGACCCCCACCGCGATGTAGAAAATATCCTTCATACATCCTCTAAGTTATGCCCGCAACCGTAAAGAAGTCATAAAGCCGCGGTAAGAACTTTGCAAAGCTGCTAGGCTACAGAAATGGCGTTAGTTGCACTGCTGGCAGTGTTTTTTATCGTGATGGTCGCGATTATTCTGTTTGCGTTCCCGCCGAACAAAATCGTCGAGTGGATGTCCAAGAAGGACAAGTAACTACAGCCTGCAAATCAGCAGTTCCCGTTCATACACCATCTCCGGCGGCAGATGGTCGTGCAACTCGATGAACAGTTCCTCGTGGCCGATCACTTCGCTGCGCCACGCGGCCCGATCGAACGCTTGCATCTGGTCGAACTTTTCTTTCGGATAATCGAGGCCGTCCCAGTCGAGATCTTCATACTCCGGCATCCAGCCGATCGGAGTCTCCTGCGCCATCCCCCGCCCATGCGCGCGGTCGACGATCCACTTGAGCACTCGCATGTTTTCGCGGAAGCCCGGCCACATGAACTTGCCGTCCGCATCTTTGCGGAACCAGTTAACGTGATAGATACGCGGCGTGTTGCTCAGCGACCTTTGCATCGTAATCCAGTGGCGGAAATAATCGCCCATGTGATACCCGCAGAAGGGCAGCATCGCCATAGGATCGCGGCGCACCTTGCCGACGGTTCCCGCGGCGGCGGCGGTCATTTCGGAACCCATGGTGGCGCCGATGTACACGCCAGAGGTCCAATTGAACGCCTGATACACCAGAGGCATGGTGGTCGCGCGGCGTCCTCCGAAAATCAGAGCGCTGATCGGGACGCCGTTGGGATTCTCCCAATCGGGATCGATGGTGGGGCATTGCGACGCGGGCGCGGTGAAGCGGGCGTTGGGATGCGCGGCTTTCACGCCGGTTTCCTTGGCGATCGCCGGCGTCCACTTATTGCCCTGCCAATCCGTGCATTCAGCAGGAGGCTCATCGGTCATGCCTTCCCACCAGACTCCGCCTTCGGGGGTTAGCGCGACGTTCGTGAAAATCGAGTTCTTCGAGAGCGCCGCCATCGCGTTTGGATTGGTCTTTTTCGATGTCCCTGGGGCGACTCCGAAGAAGCCTGCTTCAGGATTGATGGCATGCAAACGCCCCTGCGCATCCGGCTTGATCCACGCAATATCGTCGCCGACGGTCCAGACCTTCCAGCCCTCAAAACCCTTGGGCGGGATCAGCATGGCCATGTTGGTTTTACCGCAGGCGCTGGGGAAGGCCGCGGCGACGTAGGTTTTCTCGCCCCGCGGATCCTCCACGCCGACGATGAGCATGTGCTCCGCCATCCAGCCTTCGTCGCGAGCGATGTTCGAGGCGATGCGCAGGGCGAAACATTTTTTCCCGAGCAGAGCATTCCCGCCGTAGCCGGAGCCGTACGACCAGATCTGGCGCGTTTCCGGAAAATGGACGATGTATTTTTCCTTATTGCAGGGCCACGGAACATCTTTCTGTCCTGGAGCGAGCGGAGCGCCCACAGAATGCATGCACGGCACGACGCGTTTTACGTCTTTATCGATCTCCTGGAACACAGGCATGCCGATGCGCGCCATGATCCTCATGTTGACGACGACATACGGCGAATCGGTCAATTGCACGCCAATCTGCGACATCGGCGAGCCCACCGGCCCCATGCTGAACGGCAGCACATACATGGTGCGGCCCTGCATGCAGCCTTTAAAAAGCTCCCTGAGTTTCTTGCGCATCTCGTACGGATCCACCCAGTTGTTGGTGGGCCCGGCCGTTTCCTTGGAGAGCGAACAGATGAACGTGCGATCCTCGACGCGGGCAACATCGTTGGCATCGGAGCGGGCATAAAAGCACCCCGGCCACAGCTTCTCATTCAGCTTGATAAAGGTGCCGCTCTCGACCATTTGAGAGCACAACTCGTCGTACTCTTCCTGCGAGCCGTCGACCCAATGAATAGAGTCCGGCTTCGTAAGATGCGCCATCTTCTCAACCCAGGCGAGAAGGTGCGTGTTGCGGGCTAGCGGTTCAGAAACGACACGAGCTAACGTGGCAGATGTCCTGGAAGTTTTCATAAATTAGGCAGTGCGAGCGGAGCGACCGCGAGGCACGGTCTCTTCAGTTTAACGCCTGCGCGGGAACGGAATCGTGGCGCGCGACGCGACTTATTCGCCGGCTCATGGCGAGGGGTTTTGAACTGGCAAGTCGCCGTCTACGCGGCGGCCTCCGATTCCAAGCGATATTTGTAGGCTTCTCCGGCTCTGCGTTGGCGGTTGCGGGTGCGGGTACGGTCGTTGACTTGCTGTTCTGAAAAAACGAAGCCATCCGCCGAGGGATCGTAGGTTTTTCCTTCGGACTCACACATTTGCATGATGTCGAGGAGGCTGTCCAGCTCCTTGCGCTCTTGGGAGTGGCGGGTTTCCTGGAGCGCGCGGAGCTGGATGACGGTCCGTTCAAATTGGCGGGAGAGGCGCTGGCTGTGCATGCTGAGGTTGGCCAACGCTTTGGACTGGCTTTCGAGCGCGGCGACGATGGAGAAGGCGTCCCGGACCTGGGTGGGGGCGTTGGTGATGGGGCTGATTCCGCTGGCTATGCCGAGGGTGAGGAGATTGGTTTCCATCGCGGCGACGCGATTGAGGCGCCAGGAGGCGTCGGCCAGGGCTTGGACCAGATTGGCTTCGGTTGCGCCTTGGGGATGGTATTCGTCGGCGAAAGAATTTAGATGGAGCTGATAGGCCTGGAGGTCTTCGGCCGGCATGACGACCGTTTGGCCGGTGAGTCCGTGGCGGAGGGCGTTCAGGGAGGATCGCTGTTTGCCGGCGTCGGTTTTGGGGCCGGTGGAGTGTTGCGAGTTGGCTCGATTGATTTCGGTGCGGTTGGTTCTGAGATGTGCTGTTGACATACGGTTTCCTTCGTATTGGTAATAGCAGCGGGAAAGAAACGATGGGAATGAGTGGGAGTGGGAAGTGCTTCAAAGATTGGTGGTTGCGGGGCGTGAGAAAGTTAGGACTCGATCTCCATGTCTACTCTGCGGTAAAACCGGAACGCGTGGATAAGACCCTTCGCAAATACGCCAGCGTTGCCGTGGGAGTGGCGGGTTGAAGGAGTGATCGAAGCGTGGAGTGGGGTGAAAGGATTTCG
This sequence comes from Bryobacteraceae bacterium, assembly GCA_035485055.1. Lineage (GTDB taxonomy): Bacteria > Acidobacteriota > Terriglobia > Bryobacterales > Bryobacteraceae > Palsa-187. The sequence continues at coordinate 2,989 of DATHOJ010000023.1, read as the reverse complement.
TTTCTCGCGGCGATTTGAGGGCTGCCAATCGGGCTTCTGGCAGAGCGCAAGATCTTGGGGACGTTCAAGCAATGAGAAAGGAGGTGAAAGAGAGTCGATGAAGAACGCGAAAGGGCGAGGGCTCCCCAACGTGACGAACGGATATCATAAAGGTGAGGTGGGCGCCGTGAATGTTTCGTTGACCCCGGAGCTGGAAAAATTGGTCCAGGCGAAAGTTGAGAGCGGCCGCTACAGCTCCCCCAGCGAGGTAGTGGAGGAAGCTTTGCACTTACTCGAACAGCGGGAGGCTGATCTGAAGGAATTTCGCGCGCGTGTGGATGAAGGACTCGCATCGTTGGATCGCGGCGAAGGGGTTGACGGAGAAGTCTTTATGAAGGCGATGCTTGACGAGCTTGATGCCAGAGAGGCGAAGCGCAAAGTTGGATGAGCGGCTACATCCTCTCTGTCCCCGCACAAGAGGATCTGGCCGGGATTCTTGGCTATTACTTTGAGGAGGCTGGGTATCGCATTTCTCGTAAGATGGCAGCGGAGTTCGTTGCGGCCTTCCGAAAGATTGCGAAGAATCCTGGGATCGGGCACCAACGTGAAGATTTGGTGGAATCCCGTGCCGTACTCTTCTGGTTGATAAGAGACTTTCTGATTCTCTACCGGACCTCAGGAGCATCGGTCGAGATCGTCATGATCGCGCGTGGCAGCCGCGATATTGCTCGGCTCGTGCAGCAGCGAGAGCTGTAGGATGGACGTATGAGGACGGCCCGTTACGTTCATTGGCAAGACGGCGACATGTGGCTCGGCTACTTCGAGGAGTTTCCGGATTACATGACTCAGGGAGAGTCGCTCGCCGAGCTTGAGGAGAATCTTCGCGGTCTTTACAAAGATCTGACGAGCGGTGAGATTCCGAGTGTCCGCAGGGTAGCCGAACTGACGGTCGGATGAAGCGGGATCGATTACTTGGCGGCCTCGACCTTCGTAAGGTCAACGAGGACGCGTTTCAGCAGAATAAAGTGGTTGTTGCTCCAGTTGAAGTAGTAGACGCCGCACTCACTCCTTCCGCTCGCACAGGCGTTGCGCAGAACCATCAAGCTACTATTGGGACGAAAGTCGATCTCGCCATCGCCCATCATGTCCATTGGGACGTACAAATGTGACCCCGCTCCGCTCAGTGGAGGCGCGTGTACGCTTCCATTCTGTGCATCGACAATCGCCATCATCAGGCAGTTCGACCCGCAGCCCCAGCGAATAACGAAATAATGGCCCGCGAAATTCGGTCCCGGACTCTTGATCGGATTTCTCCAGCTTCCGCTCCAGGCGTCCGTACCCTTCGCAATGCCATTTAGGATCCGGGTACGATATCGTTGCTGTTCGCTAGTCGTAAGAATCGGCTTTGCGGGCGGTCCATTAAAGGTCTCCACAATTGGATAGTCCTCAAATCGCGGGACGTTGCTGGCATCCGTATTTGCGGCTTTGGACTGGGCGTAAACTCCGACAGCAGTCAGCAGTTCGACCGCAATGAGCCGCATCAATCCCTGCACCATAATCAAATCCTATAGCAATCCTCAAAGCAAAAAGGCCGCCCGATTTCTCGGACGGCCTTCTCTTTTGCAAACTAGAGCCACTGCGCCCTAAGGCGCCATGGCCGCCACGCGAGTGGCTAGTAGTCCATTCCCGGACCGTGCTCGCCGCCACCCGGCATTGGAGCTGACTTCTTCTCCGGGATCTCGCAGATCATCGCTTCCGTCGTCAGCATCAGTGCGCTGATTGAAGAAGCGTTCTGGAGGGCCGACCGCGTTACTTTGGTCGGATCGATGACGCCGGACTTCACCAGGTCCTCATACACCGCGCTCGCGGCGTTGAACCCGAAGTTAACGTCTTTGTTGGCCCGGATCTTCTCGATCACGATGGCGCCTTCGAAGCCCGCGTTGCCCGAAATCTGGCGAACCGGCTCTTCGCAGGCGCGGCGGATGATGTCGTATCCGATCTTCTCGTCGCCTTCGACCTTCAGCCCGTCCAGAGCCGATGCCGCGCGCAGTAACGCCACGCCGCCGCCCGGAACGATGCCTTCTTCGACAGCCGCGCGCGTGGCATGCAGAGCATCCTCGACGCGAGCCTTCTTTTCCTTCATCTCAGTCTCGGTTGCCGCGCCGACCTTGATGATCGCTACGCCGCCCGCGAGCTTCGCCAACCGCTCCTGCAACTTCTCGCGATCGTAGTCCGAGGTGGTCTCCTCGATCTGTGCGCGCAGCTGCTTGATGCGGCCCTCGATCGTCTTGGCCGTGCCTGCGCCGTCGATGATCGTGGTGTTGTCTTTGTCGACCGTGACGCGCTTCGCCCGGCCGAGGTCCTTCAACTGGACGCCTTCGAGTTTGATGCCGGTTTCTTCGAAGATCGCCTGGCCGCCGGTGAGGATGCCGATGTCCTCGAGCATCGCCTTGCGGCGATCGCCGAAGCCAGGAGCCTTCACCGCGCAAGCGTTCAACGTGCCGCGCAGCTTGTTCACGACGAGAGTGGCGAGCGCTTCGCCTTCCACTTCCTCGGCGATCACCAGCAGCGGCTTGCCCGAACGCGCGATCTGCTCCAGTACCGGCAGCAGGTCCTTCATGTTGCTGATCTTTTTCTCGTGGATCAGAATGTACGGATCTTCGAGCACGCACTCCATGCGCTCCGGATCGCTGATGAAGTAGGGCGAGAGATAGCCGCGGTCGAACTGCATGCCTTCGACGGTCGCGAGCTCAGTCGACATGGTCTTCGACTCTTCGACCGTGATGACGCCGTCCTTGCCGACCTTCTTCATCGCCTCGGCGATGGTGTTGCCGATGGTAGGATCGCCGTTGGCCGAAATCGTCCCAACCTGCGCGATCATGTCGCCCGAGATGCTCTTCGAGTGCTTCTTCACTTCTTCGACAACCAGCGCGACAGCCTGCTCAATGCCGCGTTTCAGGGCCATCGGGTTCGCACCGGCTGCGACGCTCTTCACGCCTTCGCGGTAGAT
>DATHOJ010000022.1:0-2737 GCA_035485055.1 Bryobacteraceae bacterium | reverse complement strand
GGTGACGGACTCTATGATCGTGATTCCGGGACACGGAGCGGTGTGCAAGAAAGCGGACCTGATACTTTTCCGTGACGTGATGGTGGAAAACCGCGAAAAAGTGGCGGCACTCAAAAAGCAGGGGCGAACTTTGGCGGAGGTGATTGCCGCTAAACCCAGCGCTCGCACGGACGCGGAATGGGGGAACGGTTTCATGACCCCCGCATTATTTCTGGAGTGGGTATATCAGGGGACCTAAGCAATCGTTCAAACTTCAAACGGCTAGGTGTTAGGCGATGTGTTAAAAATTTGCGGTCTGCACGGCTTTTTGGAGGCGTCGAAACGAATCGACCGCTATTGTTTTGTTGAATTCGATGCGGCGAGTGCGGCTTGGAATCTTTTCTGTTCCTTGAGCAGGAAAGGATTGTCTGGGTAGAATTTCAGCATCGCGTTGACTAGCGCGAGTGCTGCCGCATAATTTCCCCCGTTGTAATACTGAGTGACTCTGGCTTTGTAGACCTGAGCGATCTGATTCTCTAGCGCTTGACCGTTCGCGTTCCCAGCCTTGCGAGCCTGGATTGCCCAGTAGAGCGCGCAGTCGTTTGTTGGCTCGAAGTATCGTCCTTTGCTGATCGCGTCTTGCGCCTTTTGATACATCTGCTGACCTTGATCGGGCTGCGCTTCGGGCGGCTTTGGATGTGAAACCGGCTGTTTGGGCGCATGAGCAGGCTTTGGAGCGGGAGTCGGCGTCGTTGGCAGTTCCGAGCCGGACATCGGAGGCTGTGTATCCCCCGGTGCTTCGGTGGCCGATGACGGAGATGAACTTGGGCCCACGGATACGGGTTGAAGCGGGGTTACAGCGGCGGAGCCACCGCCGTGGGGAACGGGCGCCATCACTTGATATGCGCCTACGCCCGCGATCAATAGGACGACGGCACAAACGCCCAGGATGATCCACTTCTTCTGTATCCCACCAGCGGCGACTGGAGGTGACACGGGCACGACTGTCTGCGGAGGCACAATCGTCCGCGACTCGCTGCCCGTCGGCGGTTGTAAAGTCGTCGACCCGGTCGCCGGGCCGGTCGTTGGCCCGGCGGTCTGTGATCCGACAGGCGTGATCGTTTGTGAAGCAAGTCGCGTTGGAGCGACGAACGGTTCTGGCATCGATGCGGCGGATGGAGTTGCCGGAGTCGCTGGCGAATGTGGAGTGGGCGGCGGAGTGTAAGGGGTTCCCGGCGGTGTGATTGGCGGCGGCACGGCAGATACCGAGAGATGAGGATGCATCGGCGTCCCAGTGCCCGATGCTGTGACCGCGTCCGAAGCCGAAACCGACGGCGTGAAGACCAAAGCATCGGGATGCTCGAGCGCAGCTCCGAATTGCTCGACCGTTTGAAATCGCATGTCGGAATTTTTCTCGAGCGATTTCAGGATTACTTTCTCGATGCCTTTGCCGATGTACGGATAATATTTCGAAGGAGGAGGAGGAGCCGAATAGACGTGGTCCTGCATAATCTGAAACTCGCTGTCGCTTTCAAACGGCAAGTGGCCGGACAACATCTCGTAGAGGGTGATACCGAGTTCGTAGATGTCCGAACGAATGTCTACATTTCGATTTTGGATCTGCTCGGGCGACATGTAGGCAAGCGTGCCGAGCTGGGCGCCTGTTCGAGTCATACCGCGAACTCCGAGCACTTTTGCGATGCCGAAATCCATCACTTTAACCAGGCCATTCTTATTGAGCATCAAGTTGCTGGGCTTAATGTCGCGGTGAATAATTCCGGAGCGATGCGCGTAGCCGATGCCAAGAAGGGCTTGTCTGAAAAGGGGCACAGCTTCCGGCTCGGGGATTGGCCCACGGCGGCGAATCATTTGCGCGAATGTCTCGCCTTCGACAAACTCCATCACCATGATTGCGGTGCCCTGATGAACCATAAATGCGTAGAGAGTCGCGAGGTTGGTGTGGTTGAGATTCGCCTGCGCGCGCGCTTCCGCGCGGAACCGTTCAACGAGATCGGGATTCTTCGAAAGATCGGGGTTCAGGACCTTCATCGCGACCATGCGGTCGAGACCGGTGTCGACCGCTTTGTAAACGACACCCATCCCGCCCTGCCCGAGTTTTTCTAGAATCTTGTAACTGCCAATCTCGGTTCCAATCATGAGGCGTTAATTAACTCCCAACGACGGCCGTGTCCCTGATGGACTTGGCAGGCGTTCCTTCGATGCGCACGATTTGAATCGTGATGTTATCAAGCCCTCCGCGAGCTTTCGCTAGTTCGACCAACTTGCGGCACGCTTCTCGAGGAGGGTTTTCAGAGGCGGCGGCCAGCATTTCTTCGTCGCTCACTGTGCCATGAAGACCGTCGGTGCACAGCAATAAAAGATCGCCCGGTTGCAAGGGTATCGGGGCTTGAGCGAAATCTACTTCGACGGGCGAGTCCGAACCAAGTGCGGAGGTGAGAATGTTTCGCGATGGATGAGTCTTTGCCTGCTCCGGCGTTATCAACTTGCTGTCTATCATTTGCTGGACATAGCTTTGATCTCGCGTCAATTGAACGATCGAACCTTCGCGGAGCAAATACAGACGGGAATCACCGACCTGGCCGTATGTAACGCGATGGTCCTGGAGAATTGCGGCCGTACATGTGGTTCCCATTCCGGCCAACTCAGGGTGAGTGCGAGCATATTCTTGAATGGCAGCGTGGGCCGAGTGGAAGGCATCTTCAAGCACACTGGCGGGATCCTCGGCGGGTCCCGTCAG
>DATHOJ010000021.1:0-3895 GCA_035485055.1 Bryobacteraceae bacterium | reverse complement strand
CCAGCATGACGCTGAGATTACATTCTTGTAACCTTGGTCTGGAAAGCGACGCAGAGAGTTGCTGGATGTGGGTGGTCGCTGGTTTTGCGCCTGGCGGACCACTGACAAGCCGCGGTCCGCGATGGTCGGCCGTGCGACATCGGGGTGAAATACGACTGTGACGGCTTTATGACGATCAGGTGAAAATTTTGTTACAGCGCGCGCAGCTCCAGGTTAAGCAGAGTCTGTTTCGTCGACGTTGTCTTCCTGTCAGGAGACTATGAATATCGAATCCTTCAGCCGTGTCATGCGATTCTCAGTGCCGCCGCGGCCCCAGACTTGCACGGTACTCAGCGAGACCGAACGCAACACCGATGACACACAGCGCCCCGGGGAATACCCAGTTGTCTATGTTCTTCCAGCGCGCATTGGAGGGTGATGCCGCATCGTAGAGAACGGTTACGTAGGTTTCCGGCAGAAGACGCATCCGAGTCTCAATGACTGGTCCTTTCATACCGGGGAGCTCTTCTTCGATCTGATAAACCTGACCCTCCACCGTGTATTGGATCGTGAAACGGGAGTTCGTGCGGGCCACGATCAGACCTTGAGTCTCGTGGGCATTTCTGGAGAAATTCCAGATGTCGTATAGGCGGTAAGCGCCGTACAAAGAGGCAAGGATGGCGACCAATATTGGCAATATTCTTCTTACATTCCAAGATCCCATGCGCCGAACCTCCGAAGCTCATGCCGAACTCAACCCGGAAGCTGGCGGAGAGAAGGTTGCGATAGAGACTACATCCGAGAATTTCAGAACCTGCCCCGGGTCAAAGCAGCATCCTACCTGATGTCAGAAAAAGAGGCCGTGTGCCTGACCCCGCGACTTTCCTACCTCGCTCCGCCGATCACTATCAGGCGCTATTCGCGTCCAGTTCGGACCCGTCATGACTCTGCTTAACATCGACGAGCGCGCGCAAGGGCCCCAGCCAGGGTTCGTAGCGTCGCCAGCGTGCAATGGAGGTGCGATAGATAGGCTGCCGGGCCTGCCATTTGCTGGGGGTGTTCACTGCCCGTGGATTCGATTCGGGGTGCAGGCACGCGTCGTGCCACGCGAGGCCGCAGGCTGCAATGATCCGCCGGATGACTGGTTCGGGCGTGCGGGTCAGGTCCTCGTAATCGACCTCGATGAAGCGATCCGCCGGCAACACGCTCCGCCAATGGTCGATGAGCCGCTGGTAATCGCGGAAATACGCGACCAGTTCGGTGCCTCCGGTCGGAAACGCCAGGCCCGGACGGAAATGAGTTTGGTGGATCGACAGCGCCGTGTCGATTGCAGCGCGACGGCAATGGATGATGATCGCCCGCGGGAATGCCACGTGGATCAGCCCCGCCCAGAGGAAGTTGAACGGCATCTTGTCGGTCACTCGCGCCGCCGTCGGCGCGATCGTGCGCAGCAAGCCGAGATAGTCTGCCACCGCCTTCGCCAGGAACTCCTTGGCCAGATTCTCCGTGGAAACGAACGGCATCTCGTTCCCGTCCGCGACGGAGCGGTGCCACTCCGCCCCGCGCTGGTTCCAGAAATGCAGTTCGCCACCGCCCCCGACCTCGGGATGCGCGGAGACGATCTGCTCGACGAGAGTTGTGCCGGACCGCGGCATGCCGAGGATCAGTACCGGTGTCACATCCGAGCTGCCTAGTTCGCGCGCCTGCCCGATCCACTCGGGTGTGCACCGGGCGATGAGTTGGTCGATTTCGATGGAGAACGTGGCCGAGTCGAACGACCCAGAGCCACGGCGCACGGCGTCTGCAGCGTCGAAATGCTGCATCGCCAAGCCGTAGTCGCCAAGATCCTCCGCCGCCTTGCCAATCGCGAGGTGGAGCCGCAGGCGTTGCCCGGCTTCCAGTCCCGGCGTGGCTAGGGCGGCTTGCATCCCTTGAACTAGACCGTCGTCATCGCTTGTGACGGGGCGGCACCGAACCAGTTCGTAGTAGCTTCCTGCCAGCGGTGGCGTGAGCGCAATCGCGCGTTCGAAGCATGCACGGGCCTCGTCGAAACGGCCGAAGTCAGAGAGCAGATTGCCCAACAAGTCATGCGCCATGGCGTTCTTCGGATCGGCCACCAGCGTCTCTCGCAGTGCCTGTTTGGCTTCCTGATTGCGCTCCTCAATCAGCAGCGCCCGTGCCTTGCCAAGGCGGCCGAAGCTGTTCCTATCTCCGGTCATCGCCGCGCGGCGGAAACAGCCGATCGCCTGCTCGCGATCGCCCAGTATGTAGGCCAGGGCACCGGAGCGGAACCATGCCTCGGCCAAGGATGGAAGGAGTTTCGTGGCGCGGTCGTATGCGGAGAGAGCCCCGTCGATGTCGCCCAGCTTCTCCAAAGCAATTCCCAGGCGGAAATGTGCATCGGCGTAGCGCGGGTCGCCCGCGACGGCCTGCTGCAATGCCGCGACGGCATCGGGTACGCGGCCGACCTCGAGGCAGGCGAGGCCGAGATCGTGCTGGAGGATGGGGTTGGACGGCTGCAGTAGCACCGCATCACGCAACGGCACGATCGCATCCGCTGGGCGCCCGGCGCTGAGAAACTTAGTGGCCAACGCAAGCAGAAGCGTCAACTGTTGCGACGCGGCTGGGTTTGGAGACTGGGACATGGCGCCAAACTGTCACAGAGAATATGACACGGGTTCTATACCAAATTCAGATTGTGAATCTTTTTTCATCCGAAATTCACATTCGGTTTAACTTGCTTTAACCTAAACCCCGTAGGTTCCACGGTTGTAGTACTCACCGTAGGCGACTATCGCTCAATGGGTGCCGCTATACCGATTTCCGCACTCACCCAAGTGCCAGCTATAACGGCGATACGGAATGCGTTTACCCATCGCGGCGAGGAATGACAGCCATGAAACCACGCAAGTACTCGTGCGACCTGCTTCGCATGAATTCAGCCCCTCTTTTTTCCGGCTTTCGCCTGCGGCTACCTCCTCGGAAAACGAGGCAGATTCCCTGTCTTGTCGGCTTCATCCTGTGTCTCGTGTGCTCGTCGCCGGCGCAGGTTGATCGTGCGGGATTAAATGGCACAGTCACTGACCCATCCGGGCGCCTACTCCCACAGACTCGGGTCACCGCGGTGGAAACCGCGACGGGACTGCAGCGCGAAACTGTTTCCTCTTCCACCGGAGCGTACGACATTCCGGAGTTGCCGGTCGGAACCTACACCATCAAGTTTGAGCATAAGGGGTTCAAGTCGTTCACCTTCTTGGATGTCGAGGAGGTCATCGGCCGCACGCGAACCCTCGATGTGACTCTGCATGTTTCTGGCAAAGACGAGCACCTGGAGGTGCCCGCCAGTTCGGCGCTGATGGACCGCAATAACAGTGCGGTGACGGGCTACATCGAGAGAGAGCAGGCGGATGAACTGCCGCTAAACGGCCGCAACTGGGCATCACTGACGGCCTTCGTCCCCGGGGCTATTGACACCGGTGGCAGCAACCAGCGGTCGATTCGGTTTGCCGGACGGGGCCTCGACGACAGCAACTGGACCTATGACGGCGTCGACTCAACTAATATCGTAAATCAGACGCAGCGCCCATGGGTGCGGCTCGCCATACCTCTGGACGCGATCCAGGAGTTCCGCGTCGATTCGCTGTTGGCATCCGCCGAGAATGGCGGAACCGGCGGCCCGCAACTGGATGTCACCTCGCCTTCAGGCACAAACCGCTTCCACGGCCGCCTGTTTGAGTTCTTGCGCAACAGCGCTTTTGATGCGCCAGTGCCTCAATGGGCCTCCCAGGGTGAGACCCAACAGCCGCTTCGTCTGAATCAATTCGGCGGAGCAGTGGGCGGTCCCATCAAGCGCGACAAGACGTTCTTCTTCATTGCTTCGGAGGCTTACCGGCAAAACTGGGGCTATCCGGTGAGC
>DATHOJ010000020.1:0-29225 GCA_035485055.1 Bryobacteraceae bacterium | reverse complement strand
GGAACAAAGTGAGCCGCGCACGAGCCAGCGCCAGGGCGTGCGTTTCGCCCGCTCGATTCAGGTCTTGCTCTGAGGCTGGTTTTTGTTGCAGAATAGACAATTCCCTAGCTTGGGCGTCGTTGACCTGTTTCTCAAACAGCGGAATTAGTGAGAAGTAAACGGCGCACGTAAGCACTAAGAAGAACAGGTTGTGGAGCACCATCAACTTGGGCCGGACCTTCAGGTTGCCGAAGAGTCTTACGGCGCTGGATGTTTTATAGTTTGACAAGAATTTTTGCTCCGGTTGCGGAGATGCTCCTGTTGTGATAGAAATTATGGAGGGCTAGATCACGGCCCTGGAGACTAACACCAGAGATGGCAGCTATCTTTCCCAAGTCGTCTGACATCATTTTAAAGGTTGCGGGCGCACTGCTCGGGTTGGGCGCTCTGGGCGGCATCTGTGCCTACACCTACCTTTCGTACCCAACCGTAATAGACACGGGGTACCAGCCGGTCCAGCCGGTTCCGTATAGCCACAAGCTGCACGCGGGGCAACTCGGGCTTGATTGCTATTATTGCCACTTTACGGTTTATAAGGCTGCGTACGCCGCGGTTCCTCCGACCGAAACGTGTATGAACTGCCATACGCGGGTGAAGCCGACGAGTTCGCGGCTTGAATTGGTGCGGCAGAGCTACGCGACGGGCTTGGCGATTCCCTGGGTGCAGATTCATCGGCTGCCGGACTTCGTTTATTTCAATCACTCGGCGCACGTGACGGCGGGTGTGAGCTGTGTGAGCTGCCATGGCCGCATCGATCAGATGATCGAAGTGCATCAGGAGAAGCCGCTCAATATGGCGTTCTGCCTGGACTGCCATCGGAATCCGGCGCCGAACGTTCGGCCGGCGGAGTTGGTGACGAAGCTCGACTGGGTTCCGGAAAATGGGCAGGACCCGGCTGAGATCGGGCGCCGGATTATCGCAGAGAAACATATTAGTCCTCCCACCAACTGCTCGGGGTGCCATAGGTGACGAATCTGATCAATATTACGACCAAAACGAGCGGGCCGAAGTACTGGCGGTCACTGGATCATCTCGCGGGAACGAAAGAGTTCAGCGCGTGGGTCCATCGGGAATTTCCGGCGAACGCATCGGAATTGCTGGACGGTAATTCGCGCCGCACAGTGCTGAAGCTGATGGCGGCGTCGTTTGGACTCGCTGGAATGACGGCGTGCCGGCGACCGGTGGAGCACATCCTGCCGTACGCCAAGGGCGTCGAGGACATGATCCCCGGGCATCCTTATTTCTATACGACGGTGATGTCGCTGTCGGGCGGCGTGAGCGGGCTTCTGGTGGAAGCGCACGACGGGCGGCCGACGAAAATCGAAGGCAACGCCGACCATCCGGGAAGTATGGGCGCGGCCACGGCGATGCAGCAGGCGGCGATTCTCGGGCTCTACGATCCGGATCGTTCGTCGACCGTGCTCGAAGGCGGAAAAGAATCGGACTGGACGAAGTTCGAAGCTGCGGTGAAATCCTTGTCGCTGGGCGATGGGTCCGGGCTGCGATTTTTGAGCGAGTCGGTGACGTCGCCGTCTCTTTCGTCGCTGCGCGGCGATGCGCTGAAGAAATTCCCGAAAGCGAAGTGGATCGAGTACGAACCGATTTCGCGGGAGAATGAGCGCGCGGGATTGAGCACAGCGTTCGGGCAGCCGGTGGAGCTTTTGCCGCAGTTAGACAAGGCTAAAGTGATCGTGGCGCTGGATGCGGATTTCCTGGGGCTCGATTCGCCGACGGTGGTTCCGACCAAGCAGTTTTCGAAGGGCCGCAAGTTTTCTTCGGAAGAGGATTTTGATAAGGCCAACCGGCTGTACGCGGTCGAGAGCCAGTTTTCATTGACCGGCGCAAATGCGGATCATCGTCTGCGGATGCGTTCGGGTGAAGTGAAGCAGTTCGCGATGGATCTGGCGTCGTCGCTGGGCGCGGTGCCCGGTTTGAACGTGATGCAGGGCGCGAGCGACAAGCGTGCGAAGTTCCTCGCGGCTGTGGTCAAGGATTTGAAGGCTGCAGGACCCGGAGCGCTGGTGGTCGTGGGCGCGCGGCAGCCTGCGATCGTTCATGCAATTGCTGCGGGAATCAATCAATCGCTGGGTAGCGCCGCGGTTTCCTATGTGAAGCCAGTGGGCGATAAAGTCGATTCCGGCGTCGATGCTTTGAAGGCTTTGACGAACGAGATCGCGTCGGGTCAAGTGCAGACGCTGGTGATCCTGGGCGGCAATCCAGCGTACACGGCTCCGGCTGACTTGCAATTTGCCGTCGCATTATCGAAGGTCGCGAATTCGATTCATCTCGGACTCGATGACGATGAGACGGCTGCCGCGGCGAAGTGGCATGTGCCGGAAGCGCATTTCCTCGAAAGCTGGAGCGATGCTCGGACCGTCGACGGAGTGGTCGCGATTCAGCAGCCGCTTATCTCGCCTCTCTACGGTGGAAAAACGGCAGCGGAGATTGTCGCGCTGCTGATCGATGCGAAGGACAAAAAAGCCTACGACATCGTCAAGAATTACTGGCAGGACCAGTGGCCGGCGAAAGATAAAGAAGCCGCGTGGCGGAAGGCTCTGAACGATGGCGTCGTCGCTTCAGCGAAGCCATCCGAGGCTGCGAAAATATCGGTCGATACGAAGAAGCTTGCGGGAGCAATCGGGACCGAAGCAAAAGCTTCCGCCCCCGGAATCGAAGTTTCGTTCTATCCCAGCGCGTCGGCTTGGGATGGGCGCTTCGCGAATAATGGCTGGATGCAGGAAGCTCCGGACCCGATCACCAAGCTGGTGTGGGGCAACGCGGCGATGATTTCGCCGGCCACGGCGCGCGAGCAGAAGCTGGAAGACGGCGACATGATCGCGATATCGCGCGGAAATTACAAGCTCGAAGCCGCTGTGATGATTCAACCGGGGCACACCGATAATGCGGTTTCGATCGCCCTTGGCTATGGACGAGTTCGATGCGGACGGGTGGGGAAAGATGTCGGGTTCAACGCAAATCTGATCCGTACCTCCGACGCTTACTGGTTCGGCGACGGATTCCAAATCGCCTCTACGGGTAACAAACATAAACACGCGACGACACAAGAACACGGTGTTCCTGGCGATCACGATGTCAACGCCGAGCACATGAATGAGCGGCCGCTTTATCGCGAGGCGTCGATCGAAGAGTACAAAAAACAACCGAAAGTCATCGAGGAAATGTCGGAAGTTCCGGCGCTGCACTCGGTGTATCCCGAAATTGTCTACGACAAAGGCAATCAGTGGGGCATGGCGATCGATCTTACGTCTTGTACCGGCTGCAACGCCTGCGTCGTGGCCTGCCAGGCCGAAAATAATATTCCGGTAGTCGGCAAAGAGCAGGTCATGCGCGGCCGTGAGATGCACTGGATCCGCATGGACCGCTATTACACGGGGCCGGAAGAAGATCCGCGACTGGTCGAACAGCCTATCCCGTGCATGCAGTGCGAGAACGCGCCTTGCGAGAATGTTTGCCCGGTGGCGGCGACCACGCATAGCCCGGAGGGGCTGAACGACATGGCGTATAACCGCTGCGTCGGCACGCGGTACTGTCTCAACAACTGTCCCTTCAAGGTGCGGCACTTCAACTTCCTCAATTTCCACCGGCACGATTCGCCGGAGTTCGCGATGGCGCAGAATCCCGACGTCACGGTCCGCATGCGCGGCGTGATGGAAAAGTGCACCTACTGCGTGCAGCGGATTCAGGAAACGAAAATCAAGGCAAAGATCGAAGGGCGGCGGCCGATCAAAGATGGAGAGATCGTGACCGCCTGCCAACAGACTTGTCCGGCGGACGCGATTGTATTCGGGAACATTAACGATCCGGAATCACGCGTCTCGAAACTGAAGAAGCAGGAGCGCAACTACGCAATGCTGGCCGAGCTCGATATCAAGCCGCGCACGACGTATCTGGCAAAGTTACGAAATCCAAACCCGGAGCTTTCCGCATGAGCAAAGGCGACCACGGACCGGTATTGCCCCAGGTAGCGGAACTGCATCCCGTGGTGCAGGACCCGCAGTTACTGGCTACCAATCCTCCGCTTGTCCAGTCGGACAGTTATCACGATCTCACCGAGCAGATCAGCACGATCATCGAAGGCGATGTTTATAAGACGCCTCGTAAGTATTGGATCACCCTCGGCATCACTCTGAGCATTCTGACGATGCTCGGCGGTATGCTGACCTACCTGGTCTCGACCGGTATCGGCGTGTGGGGCAATAATCGCCCGATCGGTTGGGCGTGGGACATTACCAACTTCGTGTTCTGGATCGGTATTGGCCACGCCGGGACTTTGATTTCTGCGATTCTGTTTTTGTTCCGCCAGAAGTGGCGGACGTCGATCAATCGTTCGGCGGAGGCGATGACGCTGTTCGCGGTAGCCTGCGCCGGCATTTTCCCTCTTTTCCATACCGGCCGTCCGTGGCGAGCCTACTGGCTGTTTCCGGTCCCCAATACCGACCTCAACATGTGGCAGAACTTCCGCAGCCCTCTCATTTGGGACGTGTTCGCGGTCTCGACATATGGAACGGTTTCGGCGCTTTTCTGGTTCACCGGTCTGGTACCTGACCTGGCGACAATCCGCGATCGGGCTACGTCAAAGGTCCGGCAGTGGATATTCGGATTCCTGAGCCTCGGATGGCGCGGCTCCGCCCGGCACTGGCGTCATTATGAAGTCGCGTATCTGATCCTGGCGGGCATCTCGACGCCGCTGGTGCTCAGCGTTCACTCCATCGTTAGCTTCGACTTCGCGACCTCAGTGGTTCCGGGATGGCACACGACGATCTTTCCGCCGTACTTCGTCGCGGGTGCGATTTTTTCCGGCTTCGCCATGGTGATGACGCTGCTACTGATCGCCCGGTGGCTGCTGAACCTCGAAAATCTGATCACCATGAAGCATCTGGAGAACATGAACAAGATCATCCTGGTGACCGGATCGATCGTCGGCTACGCGTATTGCACTGAGTTCTTTATCGCCTGGTATTCAGGCGACGTCTATGAACGCTTCGCCTTCGTCAATCGAGCCTTCGGACCGTATGCGTGGGCGGCGTGGACCATGTATACGTGCAACGTTTTCATTCCGCAGCTTTATTGGATTAAGAAATTCCGGACGTCCATCCCCATCATGTTCGCGATTTCGATCACCACCAACATCGGTATGTGGTTCGAGCGTTTCGTGATCATCGTGACCAGCCTGCATCGCGACTTTTTACCGAGTTCGTGGGGCTACTTTAAACCGACCTATATCGATATTTGTACGTTTATCGGGACGTTCGGCTTGTTCTTAACCCTGTTCCTGCTGTTCGCGCGCTTCCTGCCCATGATCGCGATGTCGGAGGTGAAGGGCGTGCTGGCGGTGGAAAAGCATACGTTTGCCAAGGAAACGGTAGGTCATCATTAAATGCCACCCATCGACATCGAGCAGCTTAAAACCAAACTAGGCTTCGGCGCGGACAAAATTTACGCGGTTATGGGCGAATTCTCCGATCCGGAAGATTTGGTGCGCGCCGGCCGAAAAATTCACCAAATGGGTTACACGAACATCGACGCCATGTCGCCATTTCCGGTGCACGGCATCGACGCGGCGATCGGTGTGCCGTACTCCAAACTCGGGTGGATCGTGATTTCGATCGCGGTCTGCGGCTCCGCCACGGCGCTGTTGCTCCAGTGGTGGTGCGGCGTGGTCAATTATCCGCTGGTGATCGGCGGCAAGCCTCTTTTTGATTTTTCCTTTTCCATCCCCATTACGTTTGAGCTGACGGTGCTGTTCTCGGCGTTTGCCAGCGTCATCGGAATGTTCGCCCTCAACGGTCTTCCGCGGCTCTATCATCCGTCGTTGAACTACCGGATGGCGCATCGCGCGACCGATGACCGCTTCATCCTGGTGATCGAAGCGAACGATCCGAAGTTTGACGCGCAAACCACAGTCGAGCATATGAAGAGCGTCGGTGCCGGAACGGTGGAGGTCGTGGTCGGATGAAAAAAACCGATAACTCCGTAATGTGGATCGGCGGGTATTGTTTCCTTCCGCTGCTGGCCGTGGTCCTGGCGGCGCTGTTGCTGACCGGATGTTCCGGCGTGCAGCGCGATCCACCGATTCAGGTGTGGGACGACATGAAGCAGCAGCCGAAGTTTCATCCGCAGGGTGAAAACGAGCTTCCGTTTTTGTCCGATGCGCGAGATGCCAGACGTCCTCCGGAGGGCACCGTCGCCCGCGGGCATATGACGGAACAAACCGCATTTTTCACAGGTATGGACGGCGAAATGTACGTCGGCAAGAGCCCCGTGCCGCTGACTCCGGCGCTGCTCCATCAGGGGCAGATGCGCTTCAATACCTACTGCCAGCCTTGCCATGACAAGACCGGATCGGGGCAGGGAATCGTGCCCGCCCACGTGCCGACCTGGCAGCCTTCGAATCTGACGGAAGACCGCGTGGTGCAATTTGCCGATGGAGACATTTTTAACGTGATCACAAATGGAAGACGTTCGATGCCGGCTTATCGCTTCCAGGTTGCGGTGGAGGATCGCTGGGCGATTATCGCGTACGTACGGACCCTTCAGCGCGCCGCGCACGCGACGAAAGCCGACGTTCCGGCGGACCATGCGGCGGAGTTGCAATGAGTACCGAAACCACTGGGGCGCGGATGACCGATAGCTATCAACTCGACGCGAGCACTTGGGCGAAAGGCCGCAATACGCTGGCCCTCGCGGCTCTGATCTCGGTGATCGCCTGCATTGCCGGATATATAAACGATCCCGTGCGATTCCATCAGTCCTACCTCATCGCGTTCTCCTATGTCGCGGCAGCGGGTCTGGGAGCGTTCTTCTTCGTCATGGTGCAATACCTCACCGGTTCGGCGTGGAGCGTGACCATGCGCAGGATCATGGAAAACCTCATGATGACCCTGCCGGCGTGCGCGATTCTTTTTCTGCCCATCGCGTTCGGCCTCAAGGACATTTATCCGTGGATGGACCGCACTGCGAATCCATTCGCCGGAACCAAGGGCGCGTACCTGACGGAGAATTTCTTCGTCCTGCGCACGTATATTTATTTCGCGCTCTGGTCCATTTGGATTTTCGCGATCTATTATCAATCCACCAAGCAGGATAAAGAACGGTCCGCGCGGCAGATGAACGTGATCGCGCGCTGGTCGGCTCCGGGTCTGTTTCTGGCTGTGGTGGTTGGGACACTGGCCGCTTACGACTGGCTGATGTCGCTCGAACCCCACTGGTATTCGACCATCTTCGGGCTCTATATTCTGGCCGGCGGCGCGCTGACGTTCATGTCGCTGGTAACGCTGATCTGCCTGGGATTTCGGCGCGCGGGTATCCTTAAGAACTCCATCACCCCGGAGCACTATCACGACCTTGGGAAATGGCTGTTCGCGCTCACGGCGTTTTACACGTACATGGCGTTCTCGCAATACCTGTTGATCTGGTACGCCAACCTGCCGGAGGAAACCATCTGGTACCGGCACCGTTCGGTGGGAGGCTGGTTGTGGATCAGCCTGGCGATGCCTTTTATCCGCTTCCTGATTCCTTTTTTCACCATGCTGAGCCGGCCCGCAAAGCGCAGCCTCACCATGATCGCTGGGCTGGCCATCTGGTCGCTGGTGGTGGAGTATATCGATCTGTACTGGGTAGTGATGCCGACATATTTTAAGAACGGTCCGCAGATAAGCTGGTTGGATTTTGCGACGTTGGCCGCCACGGTGAGCATCTGTGGGCTGGTTTTCTGGAGCCGCTTCCGCAAGAATAAGCTGGCCCCGGTGGGCGATCTTCGCTTCGAACAGAGTCTGCGTTTCGAGAATGCGTAAAGGAACACGATGAGCGTAGAAGACGGAAAAGAAATTATTCCAGCCGACCCCAGCGAAGGCTTTGACCGCGACGAACCCAGCGCCGGTGCGATTGCGACGTTCGCGATCGGCAGTCTTATTCTGCTTGTGATGACCATTCTCGCCATCCAGCAGTATTTTGATCACATCTGGTCGGAGGCGGTCTATGAGAAAGTGTTGGCGCCCCCCAGTGAACAGTTGAAAGAGGTTCGAGGACGCGACGACTGGAACCTGACGCACTATATGTTTATGGACAAGCCTTCGGGGCAGGTCCGGATCCCGGTGGATCGCGCGATGGAGCTCAATCTCCAGGATGCGGCCGCGGGAAAGACGTTCTATCCCGCTAAAGAATACGTTCCCAAGAAGGAAGAACCGGCAGTGGCCGCTGCACCGGCTGCGGGCGCGCCTGGAACCACTCCAGCAACGCCCCCGGCTGCCACGCCTGAAAAGAAGTAATGAGGAAAGTTCTACAATTCGGGATCGCCGTTTGTCTGACGTTGTCAGCTCAACCCAGGATCGACCGGTATGGCGTTCCTGGAGCGCTGCCGGTCGGAGTCCGCCCAGCGATGCTCGATGGTGTCGGGATCGAAGAACATCTTGGCCGGCAGATCGATTTGGATCTGACCTTCACCGCGGAGAGCGGCTATCCCGTCGCGCTGCGCGAATTTTTCCACACCGGCAAACCCGTTATCCTCGACCTGATCTATTATTCGTGCCCGAACCTCTGCACCCTGGTCCTGAACGGCCAGACCGCCGCGATGCGGGAGCTTCTGCCGTGGACACCGGGAAAAGAATATGAAGTCGTCACGATCAGTATCGATCCCAACGAATCGTTCGATTTAGCACGTAAGAAAAAAGCGATCTATACCAGCAGCTTCGATCATCCGGCGCCGGGCTGGCATTTTCTTTGCGACCGCGATGGCAATGCTAAGAAATTAGCGGAGTTAATCGGGTTCAAGTACCGGTGGGATGAACGTACGCAGCAGTTCGCGCACGCGGCGGGCATCATGGTTTTGACGCCCGAAGGAAAGGTGGCCCGTTATCTTTATGGCGCCAGCTTCCATCCGCGCGATCTGCGATTCTCGCTCGCCGAAGCTTCGGAAAATCGCACTACGATGGCGGTGCAAAAGATTCTGTTGTTCTGTTATCACTACGACCCGCAAGCCGGCGGTTACGTCCTGTTCGCGACCAATTTCATGCGGGTCGGTGGTGTGCTGACGGTCTTACTCATTGCTTTCTTCCTGTGGCGCATGGTTCTGGTAGAACGTAAAAAACCGGGAAGACTTAAAGAGGGAATTGTCTAATGGAGTGGTTTCGTTCGATCATGCTGCCTCCACAAGGGTCCGCTTTCGCGGGCGAAGTGGATACGCTGTACATGTTTCTGTTCTGGCTGAGCGGCGTCCTGTTCCTGGGGATTGCGGGCGCGGCGATCTATTTCGCCTGGCGGTATCGCTATAAGCCCGGCCGCGTCACGCCGCACATCACCCACAATACGACACTCGAAATCGTATGGAGCGTGCTGCCCCTGCTGCTCTGCGTCGTAATTTTCTTCTGGGGTTTAAACGGCTGGATGAAGTACGCGGTTGCGCCGGGCGAATCGATGGAGATCCAAATCACCGCGAAGAAATGGATCTGGACCTTCGAATATCCGGACGGCTCGCGCACGGCGAATGAAATTCACGTGCCGATTAACAAGCCGGTGAAGTTTATCATGACCAGCGAAGACGTGCTGCACGATTTCTACGTGCCTGACATGCGCGTCAAGCATGACATCGTGCCTGGCCGCTACACCGAAGTGTGGTTCACGCCCACGGTGTTGGGACCGCATCACGTCACTTGCGCCGAATACTGCGGCAAAGGACATTCCGACATGACGGCGAAACTGGTGGTCGACAGTGAACCGGATTTCAAGAAGTGGCTCGAAACCGGCGGCGACGACTGGAAGAATTATCCGCCCGAAAAGTGGGGCGAGATGCAGCGCGAGCAAAAAGGCTGTGCAACCTGCCATTCCATCGACGGTTCGAAAGGACAGGGCCCGACGTGGAAGGGTATTTACGGCACCATGGTGGAAATGAATGACGGCAAGTCGTACCTGGTGGACGACGCCTATTTGCAGGAATCGATGATGCAGCCCAACGCTAAAATCGTCAAGGGGTTCGAGGCAATCATGCCGTCTTTCCAGGGCCTGCTGCACCCGCAGGACATTCGCGGGCTGATTGCGTACATCAAGACGTTGAAGTAGAGGTTGACTGAATATGGCACAAGCACTCACACATAGCGAGCCGCACATCGGGGATCGCCCCCGTCCGGCCAAAAATTACCTCAACGCAACCACCGGCATCTGGAGCTGGATGACCACGGTCGACCACAAGCGCATCGGAGTCATGTACCTGGTCGCGGTCACTTCGGCATTCTTCGTCGGAGGAATGTTCGCGCTGCTGGTCCGCCTGACGCTGCTCACCCCGAGTCACAAATTGTTCGGCAAAGTGTTGATCGACGCCGATACCTATAACCGGGTCTTCACCCTCCATGGCGCGATCATGGTGTTCCTGTTCATCATTCCGTCCGTCCCTGGATCGCTGGCGAACTTCGTCTTGCCCTTGATGCTGGGGGCCAAAGACGTCGCCTTTCCCAGGCTGAACCTGGCCAGTTTCTACCTGTGGTGCACCGGCGCGGTCCTGGCAGTGGTTTCGATGATTTTCGGAGCGGTGGATACCGGCTGGACCTTCTACACACCGTACTCGACCACCACGCAGAACAGCGTCGGTCTGATGACCATGGCTGTCTTCATCCTCGGATTCTCCTCGATTTTCACGGGCCTCAACTTCATCGCGACGGTCCACAAGCTGCGCGCCCCCGGCATGGGATTTTTCGACATGCCCCTGTTCGTTTGGGGAACCTACGCGACCGCCATTATCCAGGTGCTGGCCACCCCTGTACTCGGCATCACCATGGTGCTGCTCGCGCTCGAACGAGTCTTCAATATCGGCATTTTCGATCCGAAGATCGGCGGCGACCCGGTCCTGTTCCAGCACTTCTTCTGGTTCTATTCGCACCCCGCGGTTTACATTATGATTCTGCCGGGCATGGCGATCATCAGCGAAATTATCCCGACCTTTTCGCGCAAAACGATCTTCGGATATCGCGCCATCGCCTATTCGAGCGTCGCGCTCGCTCTGCTCGGCTTCCTCGTTTGGGGACATCACATGTTCGTGGCCGGCCAGTCCGAGCTTGCAACGGTCGTCTTCTCGGCCTTAACGTTCTTAGTCGCGATCCCCTCCGGCGTCAAGTTGTTCAACTGGCTGGCGACCATGTACAAAGGAAATATCTCGCTTGAAACGCCGATGCTTTATGGGATTTCGTTCATCCTGCTGTTCGCGATCGGCGGCTTGACCGGAATCTTCCTCGGCGCCTTATCGACCGACATTCATTTGACCGATACCTACTTCGTGGTCGCGCACTTCCATTACGTGATGATGGGCGGAACAGTGATCGCCTTTATCGGAGGCGTCCATTACTGGTGGCCGAAAATGACGGGACGCATGTACAGCGAAAAATGGGGCCGCGTCGGCTGCTCGCTGGTTTTCATTGGCTTCAACATGACCTTCCTGACCCAGTTTTTCCTGGGCAGCAAAGGCATGCCGCGCCGCTACTATAACTACCTCGATCAATATCAACCCCTGCATGCGTTCTCGACCTTCGGGTCGTGGGTGCTGGGCATGGGCCTGTTCATCACTGCGGCTTACCTGCTCGCTTCGTTGCGCAAACCGTACGATGCGCCGGACAATCCCTGGGGCGGGACGACCATGGAGTGGCAGACATCCTCGCCGCCGATCGAGCACAATTTTGAAGAACAGCCGGTCCTCGAGCATGAGCCGTACGATTACCGGCCGAAGGTGAGAAAACACGCATGAGCACTTCGACCGTCGATCTTCAACACGACCCGCACGGCCACGGTGACGATGGCCACGGCCACGACGATCCGAACCATCAGCATCACTTCACCACGATGGAGCAGCAGTTCGATACCAGCAAGATCGGTATGTGGCTGTTCCTGGCAACGGAAGTCCTGCTGTTCGGAGGCCTCTTCGTCGGATTCGGCATGATGCAGGCGCGTTTTCCGGAACAATTCAAGGAAGCGCACGAGCATCTCCAACGCCCTCTCGGCGCGCTCAATACCGTCGTGCTGCTGGTCTCCAGTTGGACCATGGTGATGGGCGTCCTCGCGGCGAGAACCAATCAGCGCAAGAAACTGGTGTTTTTCTTAATCATCACGATCCTTTGCGCCTGCATCTTCCTCGGCGTTAAATATTTCGAATACTCGCACAAGTTCGAAGAGGGATTGCTGCCAGGTCATTATTACACGCACCATGGCGATAAGATTCCGACCGTGAAAGACGCTAACGGCAACGCCGCCAACGGCTATGCGACCTTCTTCAGCTTCTACTTCATGATGACCGGCCTTCACGGCATTCACATCATCGTCGGTATCGGCCTGCTCGCCTGGATCGCGGTCCGCGGAAATCGAGGCGAGTTTAACAGCTCCTATTACACTCCGGTCGACCTGGTCGGCCTCTATTGGCACTTGGTCGATCTGATCTGGATCTACCTGTTCCCGCTGTACTACCTGATCTCATGAGCGAACATTCCTTCAATCCAAAAGCAGAAGCGGCCACGTACCTGAAAACGCTGATCGCGCTTCTCATTCTCACCGGCACCACGGTGGGCGCGTCGTATATTCACTTTGGATCGGGCGCGGCCAACGTCGTCGTCGCGCTCACCATCGCCACCGTGAAGGCAACCCTGGTGGCCTTGTTCTTCATGCACCTATTGCACGACAAGCCGGTGAACGGCCTGATCGCGGCCGCCGGATTCATTTTCCTGGGCCTGTTCCTGATGTTCACGCTGCTCGATTTCGACACGCGGGAAAATCCGCAGCCTCGAAATCTGCCCACGATCATCGCGCCCCCAACCACGGCTCCGCCCGCGGCCGCGCCAACCGCCGAGCATCATTGATTCGGTTGCTTCGTCGTCGGCGTAGGATTATTGACGTCTGACAATTTCTCGCCCGGCTTCAGCAGACTCGGAGCCTTCTTTTTCTCCACCGTCGCCTTATTTTCCTGGCTCTTCTGCTGAGCGAGTTCCGCCGGAGTCATCGCCGCCTCGCGTTCTTCCTTCAGCTTCTGCTCCTTGGCAGCGACCTGCGCGGCCCGCTCCTTCATATCCTCCTGCGATAGATCCACACTATCCGACGTCGCATCGATCGCTTCCTTCAGGACAAATTCGTAGCGCGAAATGTCCTTCGGCTGCGACTCCTCGATCTTCTTAAGGTGCTCCAGCATATCCTGCTCGGAGAGTGCCACCACTCCCGAACCCGTTTCCACCGAAATTTTGCGCCGCATCGCGTCGTCCGCCACCACGTCGATCGCGTCGATGATTTTCGCGTACTGTTCCAGCAGATCGTGCACCATCGCGCTGCGTCCCGCTTTGTCTTTCTCCAGCAGCCGTTCGACCTGGTCCAGTCTCTGGCGGGCGAAGTGCGCGTACAGCTTCATGCGCTCATTCGGCTCCTGCACCTCGCGGATCTGATCCGTCTCGTTGGAGGTGAGGAAGTCGCGGTTCGCCTGCGCCGAAGCACCCAACGCGAATACCATGAGGCAGATTACGTTTCTCACATTTCCTCCTTACTTCTTCTGCATGATGTCTTGAATCAGATCGTCATGCACCTTGGAAACCCGGTCTCGCACGCTTTCTATAACCGGCCGGTCGTCGGAATCGGCCGCCTGCGCCAATCCTTCCAGGCGGCGCATCAGTTCCCTGGTTTTCAGTTCCGCTTTCTTGAAAAACTTCGGACTCCGCCGCGCGCTCTTCCCGGAATCGAGCAGCGATTGATACGCCAGATCCACGGAATCGCGCAATTCATCAAGCGCCGCTTTGAATTTCGAGGGATCAGCCGCGCCTAACGCATCCCGCGCCGAATCCATCGCGGCCGTGGCATTATCGATCGCCCTTTCGCTCCGCCGTTCCAGATTAGGCTCCAGCTTAATCGCCGCAAGATCGAACGCGAAGTAAAGAACCATCAGAGCGTACATAAACTACCGCTTGTCCAGCTCATGCTGAATAATCCGGGCCCGCTGCCGCGCCTTGAACTCTTCATCCGGGTTCTTTCCCTGGCTGGTCTCTAAAAACTTATTGTAAGCGGCCAGCGCCTCTTTCATCTGGTGCAGATGATCGTAGGATAGCGCCCGGAAAAACCACTGGCCGCTGGTTTCCACCCCCAAGGCCCTCAGCCGGTCGAGCGCGGCGATTCCTCCCTGATAGTCCTGATTGATCACCAACAGAGCGCTCAGCTCCTTCCAAGCCTCGATCGAATCGGGTTTGATCTGCGTAGCGGCGCTAAACTGCGCCGCCGCCGGAACCAGCTTATGGACGTTCAGCAGCAGCTTCCCCGCGAACATGCGCACATCGTAAGCCTGCGGCTCGGCGGCAACTAACTGCGCAGTTACAGCAACCGCCTTATCGTCCTGTTTGGTCATCAGATACGCCTGCGCCAGCGCGACTCGATTTCCCGCGGTCGGCGATTTCGCCGCCGCCGCTTCGAGAAAGGCGATGGCCGCCGCCGGATCGCCCGAAGCCACCAGCAGCGCCCCCAGATGCTCCTTGGCCGCGGTATCGTCGGGAAATTCGCGATACAGCGCGATCGCCTTTTCCGGCTGATGATCCGCCTCGAACATCGACGCCAGGTCCAGCAGATAGCTCTTGTATTTCGGATTCAGTGCCGCAGCCTTACGGAAATGCGGCTCCGAATCCGCCAGCTTTTTCTCGCGCATTAGCGTCTGCGCCAATCCCCACTCCGCTTCCGCCGAGTCGGACTTCAGAGCAACGGCCTTCGCATACGCGATCTCAGCATCCGCCAATGCGCCGTTTTCCAGCAGAGCTTCCCCCAAATAGAAAGCAGGCCGGAATTCCCCCGGTTTCTGCTCCGCGGCCGCCTCGAGTTGCACCGCCGCGCTCGCCGCATCCTTCGCCCGCAGTTCGGAAATGCCCAGGTTCAGCTCGGCCTCGAAAAGACCCGGCTTCAACTCCAGAACGGTTTTGTAGTGCGCGATCGAGTCGGCGTACTTTCCCATCAAGCTGTAGGTCAGCGCGAGGTTAAATTGCGGGCCGTAATCTTTCGGATCCTGGGCCACGGCTTTGGTGAACAAATCCAGCGCCGTATCGTATTTCTGAGCGTCCAGCGCCTTCGCCCCTTCCGCCGAATAATCGACGGATTGCGCCAATATTAACGCGAACAACGCCCACATACTCGCTTTCATTTTAACGTGTCAGGTAGACTGTAAATTTCGTGACGTCCCGAAAACCCATTCGCCGATATAAGGCGTGGCCCGCCTCCGTCGATTGCAGAATGAACGGGTCGGCACTGGATTTCGGCCGCGATACTTCCGCTGCCTCGCGCAACAGCGCTTCTCCATAGCCTTGGCGCCGATGCACGGGAATTGTGCCCAGTGAATAAATTCCCAACGCCCCCGCAGCCTGCACCACCGCGACAATGGCCACGGGTTTCCCGTCAACCAGGCCGACGAATCCCTTGTACGCTCCGTTCCACGCCTTCGCCGGCGCATACACGGCGTTCGCGATCCCAGGAGGAATCTCGAAACACACTGACGTAATTTCAGCGAACGCGCAGCGTGTCATCTCGTCGTCCACCGGACGGCATTCGATTTCCGGCAGCGGGCGTGAGGGCGGCAGCAGCTTTGGTGCCATCATGCCAGGCGGGTAGGAAATCGGTCTCAACCCGAAATCGTTGCAGATCTGCCGTGTCTTCCGCCGGGTCGCCGGGTCCAGCAAATCTTCGCATAGCCAGAACGACCACCGCTTCGTCCGTTTCTTAAAATACAGCGCCGTTTCGTTCAAGGCCGCGCCCAGCCCACCGTCATTCATCGTCGCCGGACGCGTTAAGAGAGAAATATTGAACACCCCGTACTCCAGCCCGGAATACATCGCCACCGTCCGGTCCAACGCCCGCACTTCTCCCGTCCCGGTCGCTTCACCGAAGAAGCGCATCGCGGACCGCAGATTCTCCTCTACCGTAAGAAACTCTCTCATCAACGTTTACAAAATCGTCATCGGATCCACATCGATCATCAGCGACGCCGGATTCCACTTCTCCGCCGCCGCGAACCGCCGCACCTGCCCCAGAATTTCATTGAGCCGCTTCCGGCCCGACGTCTTAATGAGCATCTGATAACGATACTCGTTCTTGAGCCGCGCCAGTGAAGCCGCCGCCGGACCTAGAATCTTCACCCCCTCGCCCGCCGGATTCAGCAGACGCCCCAGCGCCGCGGCGCGCGCCAGCGTATCTTCTTCGCGGGTCCCCCGAACAATGACGTTCGCCAGCGCGCCGAACGGAGGATAATGCATCAGCCGCCGGAACTCCAGTTCTTTCGCGTAAAACTTTTCGTAATCCTGCTCCGCCGCGAACCGGATCGCGTAGTGATCGGGATTGATGGTCTGCATCAGCACGATGCCAGGCGTCGTCCCGCGTCCCGCGCGTCCCGCGGCTTGCGTCAGCAGTTGAAACGTGCGTTCCGCCGCGCGAAAATCCGGCAGCCCCAGCCCCGTATCCGCGCTGACGATGCCCACCAGCGTGACATTCGGAATGTCGTGCCCCTTCGCGATCATCTGTGTGCCGACTAAGATATCGAATTCTCCGGCTCGAAACTTGGCTAGAATCGCTTCGTAGTCTCGCTTGCCCCCCGTCGTATCCCGATCGATGCGCGCAATCCGAGCCCTCGGGAACGCTCCATGCAATTCATCCTCGACCCGCTCCGACCCCAGGCCGAGGAATTGAATGTGATCGCTGTCGCATTTGGGACATCGCTCCGGCACGCGCGATGAGAAATTGCAGTAGTGGCAAAGCATGCGCCGGTCGCGCCGGTGAAACGTCATGGTCACTGAACAGTTGGGGCATTCCAGCCGTTCTCCGCAGGCGCGGCACGTCATGAAACTCGAAAATCCGCGCCGGTTGAGCAGCAGCATCGATTGTTCGCCGTTCTCGAGGCGTTCCGTGACCGCGTCGATCAAGGCTCTCGAAAACGTCGCCTGCTTGCGCGTTTCGAGAAACTCCTGCCGCGTGTCGATCACCTTCACCGTGGGCATCGGCCGGCTCGCAACGCGCTCCGGCAAGCGGAGCAGCTCGTATTTTCCGCGATCCGCGTTGTACCGGCTCTCCAGGCTCGGCGTCGCCGATCCCAACACTACCACCGCGTCCCGGTCCCGCGCTCTCACAATCGCCACGTCGCGTCCGTGATACCGCGGCGTTTCCTGCTGCTTATAGCTCTGATCGTGCTCCTCATCGACAATGATCAGCCCCAGATTCCGTACCGGCGCAAAAACTCCGGAGCGCGTCGCGACCACTACCTTCGCCTCACCCGACCGGATGCGCCTCCACTCCTGCGCCCGCTCGGAATCGTGAATCCCGGAGTGTAGAATGGCAACCCGACCTTCGAATCGATGATGGAACTGTCCCGCCACCGCCGGAGTCAATCCGATTTCGGGAACCAGCATCAGCGCGCCCCTGTCCAACGCCAGCGCCGCGTCGATGGCCTTCAAATAAACTTCCGTTTTGCCGGACCCGGTTACGCCCTGCAACAGAAACGTCTGGAATTGTTTCGCCTCCAGAGCCGCCGCGATCCGATCGAATGCCGCCTGCTGGTGCGGATTAAGTTCGTGCGGCGCGCGAAATGGAAACTGCGGCGCCGCAACCCCTTCGAGCGTCAACTGAATCAGATCGCGTTTCGCCAGCGCCCGAGCCGCCACGCTCGCCTTCGCAACCGACCGGTCCAGTTCCGCGACGTTGTGGCTGCCTGGATGTAATTCGAGGTACGAAAGCAGCTCGCGTTCGGCTTTGGCCAGCTTCTCGATCCCCGGCCTGCGCACAAATTCGGCGCGCAGCCGCGCCGCGGACGCCCGCAGAGGATCACGCTCCGCCGCGACATCCTCCAGTTCGACGAATCCCTTTTTTTCGAGCGACCGCAGCACCACCGCTGCCTTCTGGACTTTCTTGGTCAGATAGGCAGCCGACACGGCGCGGACGTCGAGCAGGCGCAGGATTTCCGTAGCCGGATCTGCCGGATTCTCGTCGTTTAAGTGAAGCTGCCGCGCCGCATCGCGTCCCGATTTCGTCAGCGATACGATCTTGCCCCTCCGCAGATCGCCCGCAAGCGGCGTCATCGCCCTCAGCACTTCGCCCAGCGGGGAGCAATAATAACCCGCGATCCAGGACCCGAGCTTCAACAGCTCCTCATCGAGCGCCGGCTCTTCGTCCAAGAGCCGCAGCACTTCGCGCGGCTCCGATGCAGGAGTCTCGTCGCGCGTGCGCAGCACGATCCCCGCCATCCTTCGCGTTCCGAACGGGACCAGCACGCGCGAACCTACTCGTACCCGATGTCGCAGCGTCTCCGGGAGCAGGTACGTGAACGCCCGATCGATCGGCACAGGCAGGCTGACGTCGCAATAAACCGGATGGGACTCCATCCGTTATTTTACGTTGGCGAACAGAGAGAACACCGCGCCCTGCGGATCGGCCAGCACGGCAATGCGCAGCGATTTGTCGACGTTCATCGGCGGCGCGTACACCGTCGCGCCCAGTTCCTGTGCCTTCGCGGTCGTGGCATCTGCATCGGCCACCATGAAATAAGGAGTCCAATGCGGCGGAACGCCCGGCCGGCGCATCGATCCCGGCTGAATCCCTGCAATGCCCTTCTCACCCGAGGTGATATGCAGGTAAGTCGAATCGTCCTTGCCGGCGCCAGGAAATATGTTCCATCCAAACAATCCCTCATAGAATTGTTTCGCCGCCATGCGATCGCCCGTGATCAGATCGGCCCAGCAGTAGGAATTGTTATCTCCGATCACGCCCATGCCCTGCGTCTGCTTGGGCTGCCAGAGGCAAAACGCTGCCCCTGTGGGATCGATCACTACCGCCATGCGGCCGTTCGTAAAAACATCGAAAACACCCGCCGGCAGTGTTCCGCCCAGCTCCACCGCTCGGGCCGCGCTGGCATCCGCATCCTCCACCGCAACGTATAGGTTCCAGTGAGGAGGCACGCCCTGCGACCGCTCCGCCTCTTGCATGGTATAACCCGCCGCTGCGTCCCGGCCGTTCAGTTGAAACATCGTGTAGAACTGGCCGGGCCCCATCGGATACTCGACCACAGACCACCCGAACAGCGAACCGTAGAATTGTTTAGCGGCGCTTTGATCCGTTGTTGCCAGTTCTACCCAGCAAAAAGTCCCCGGCGCATGCTTATCGATTTGCGGCATGAAGTGATTATACAAACAGTAGGACAGGTCCCCGACCTGTCCAGTGGGGCAGGTTCCCGACCTGCCCATCCCCGAAGGCTCTCTAAGCCCAGTGGGGGCAGGTTCCCGACCTGCCCGTTCGCCGAGCGCGAACTAAGCCCCCGCCCGCCGCTGATTCATCCGCAACACCCCAGCCTTCTGCTCCGCCTTGAACTGATACATCCGTTGATCCGCAGCCGCCAGCAGCTCGTCCGACGTCGTGCCATCGGCCGGGAAAAACGCCGCCCCGAAGCTGGCGTCCAGAACTTCCTCTTTGCACAGAGACCGCCCGGTTGAGCGCACCATCTCCCGGAACTGCGATATGCGCGACGCGATTTCCCCGGGTCCGATTCCATCCAGCAGCAGCACGAACTCGTCTCCCCCCAGCCGGGCGACAAAATCTCCGTTGCGGCATGATTTTCGGAACCGCTCCGCCAGCGCCTCCAGCATGCGATTGCCCATCAGGTGTCCGAAGCGGTCGTTGACGTCCTTGAATCCGTCCAGATCGCAGACCACCACCGCGCCGGGCGAAGAGTTCCCGCTCAATCGCATCGCCAGCGCAGCCACGTTCGGCAGTCCCGTCATCGCATCAGTCACCGCTTCATCGGTCGCGCGCCGGAACCGCAATCCATTCGCGACCGCTCCTGCCAGCTTCGGAGCGATGGTCGCAACGATCCGTGCGTCCTCTGTCGTGAACAGCGGATCGTGAGTGCGGTAGAGCGTCATTGCACCGCGCAATCCTCCATCCGAAAGCGGCACCGAAAGCGCATGGCGCACCGTTGTCGTGGTCGATGCCGTCCCTAAATGCGCCAGCTCGCACGACGCTTCCCCATTAAGGATCGACTTCTGATTGGCCGCGACCCAACCCGAAATTCCGCGCCCCATCGGAATCCGCAGCGCCGAGAACATCGCCACGTGAGATCCGCCGATAAATTCCGCCGTCAGCCGTCCGTCCCGTTCCACCCATACGACGATGGAATCCAGGTTCACCAGTTGTTGCAGCGCCGGCGTCAGCGTCGCGAACGTCTCCTTAAGATCCAGCGAACTGCCTAGCCTGTGCGTAAGGTCGAACAGCGCATTGGCTTCGCGCTGCGCCGAAAAGATCGAATCCATGAAACCGTGATCCGGAGCCGCCGCCACCAGCTTTTCCCAGTGCTTCTGTTTCTTGCGCAGGACACTAATGACTCGCGGGTCATAAGCCGTACCGCTTTGCTCCGCCACCCGCTCCAGCGCTTCCTTTACAGGGATCGCTGCCCGGTGCCGCCTCGGCGACGCGTAGGCGTCGATGGCATCCACCGCCGATAGGATGCGTGCTCCAATCGGAATCTCGGTCCCCTTCAATCCCTTCGGATATCCGGTACCGTCCCACTTTTCATGATGCGCCAGCACGATCGGCGCCACCGGATATGGAAAATTCACCTGCTCCAGAATTTCCGCTGCCACCGCCGGATGAATCTTGACCTTCTCGAACTCCTCCGGTGTCAGCGGACCCGGCTTCAAAATTATGTGCTCCGGCACCGCCAGCTCGCCGATGTCGTAGAGCAGCGATGCCGTGCGCAGCGCTTCCACCTCATGTGGATCCAGTCCCAGTTCCTTCGCCATCTCGGTCGCATAAATCTGCACGCGCCGCGAGTGCCCGGTCATCGGCTGATCCTTGGCCTCGATCGCCAGCGCCAGCGCTTCGATGGTCCGCAGATTGAGAGACGCCGCCTTCTTCCACTGCTTCTGTTGCGCTTCCAACCGCCGCTCATACAAACGATAGGACCACCACGTCAGGTACAGCAGTGGCGCGAGTACCACCGAAACCGGGAACAGCGCCGCAATCGCGCCCGCCACTGGATAGTACGGAAAGGACCACAGGTTTGACCGGCTCCAGCGCAGCACATGCAGCGCGACGAAGCACACGCCCGAAGCCAGCATCAGCCGTAGCGGCTCCGCGATCGGCGCCAGCGCGGCAGCGTGAAACACGAACTGCGTCGCCACGATCGCGATCGCGGTCGAGCAGAGCGACCGCAACAAGGAGCGCGGTTCCACGCGGTCCGGATGCGTCACCGCGTGAATAAACGTGGCCGATTCTGCCAGCAAAAGAGTTTCTCGCCATCCCAGATGCGGCAGCGCCACCAGAATGAACACAAATCCCATGGTCGATCCGTCGGCGAGATCCAACCCAAACGCAAGCAATGCCAGTACGGAATAAGCGAGGTACGGATTGGCGCCTTCCCCAGCAGCGATCCAGGCCGTGCCGGCTAGAATCAGTACGACACTGATAGCCAGCCAACTCTTATAGAGCAGCATTGTTTGGGGAACAGCGATGCAAGTCATATGCCACGTGTAAACATCTGTCAGCAATAGGAGTAGCGCTGGGCCCTGAGACAGAATGTCGCGCGTCTCTGAGACACTCTGTCGCGAAGCGCCGGAACCCACGCCCACAACACCTTAGTTTCCAGCGTTCGCGCCATGGAAACCAGCGTGCTTAAGTTATGCGCAGAGGAAAGCATGCGGCGAGAACTTAAGATCCGTTCGGAATTCGATCGACTGGAACTACCCGTCGGTCCGATCTATTCTTTCGTGCCAGCGCGCGGAGGATCCAGGGCAGGCGCGGTTGCGGAGCAGTTGAGCCGAACCTTGTCGGAGGTCCCTGGGTTTAACGTGTTACTAGCCGGCTTCGCCGCACGCGAGTACTCTCTTTGGAATCCCTCGGACTCTCCGCGCCGTCTCGACGGCCACACGTGGGGAGCGTTCGTGTTCGACTCTCACGGCCTCGAAGTACTAGACGCCCGTGAGGTCTATCCGCGTCAGCTCCGCCGTGTACTCGAATACGCGCAGCAGAAATACCGCGTCGTTTGCGCCGATATCTCCGAAGCCAAGGAGACTCACTCGTTAGAAACCCTGCGCGCCTCTGAATGCATCTTCGTCGTCAGTCATTCTGACCGCGCGTCTCTCGAAATGGCTCGCGAAAAAAGAGAGTGGCTCCAATCCATCGATCTGGCCGACCAATGCGGCTTGCTTCTCGACCGCATTCCAGGCGGAGTAACGTCGGAAGAAGCCGAAGACATCACCGGCCTCCCGATGTGCAGCCTGGTCGACCGCCCCGAATACATAGAGCGCCTCGCCGGCTGGATCGTAGCCGAAGAATCCTTCTCCAACTCCAACCAATCCTCCTACGCCCTGGTTAACTAGATCCGAGTCGCGACCACAGGGAGCGGTCTCTTCAAATGGTGGCACAGGCCTCAGAGACTGCTGAAAAATGGCTGCCCTGTCCCCTGGCTGACGGCAGAAATTATAACGCCGTGCCGTAAGGCCGGGGACGCCTCAAGCCCACACTAGGTGCCACAGGCTTCAGCCTGTGAGCGGAAACGAGCCGCGCCCGCAGCAAGCGATCCCAAAAAATAAAGCCGCCGAGGAAACTCCCCGGCGGCTGGTTTTTCGTTGACTAATCTCTTACTGCTCGCGACCCGTAGAATCCTTCCGCCCCAGATCCTCAGCCAAAATAATCGCCTCCGCCAAATCCTTCATCGGACGGCGCAGCCGCCGGCTCTCATTGCGCATCCGCAGATACGCCTCTTCTTCCGTAAGATTCTGCCGCCGTTGCAGGATCCCCTTCGCCCGCTCCACAGCCTTCCGAGTCTCGAGCTGCCGCTTCATCTCCGCCGTCTCTTCGGCGAGCCGCGCATTTTCTTCTTCGAGCAGGCTCTTCGCAATCGCCGAGCCCATCTGCTCCCCGATAAACGAGATCGTCGCGACCTCATCCGCCGAGTGCGAATGCCGCTCGCGGTGATGAACGTTGATCACGCCGATCGCCTTGCCTTTATTCACCAGCGGCACCGATAGGAACGCCTCATAGGTGTCCTCGATCAGTGCGGGAAAAATCTTGAATCGCGGATCGGCCGCCGCATTGGTTGCCAGCGCGACGCAGGACTGATGTTCAGCGACCCAGCCCGTCACGCCCTCCCCGATCTTTACCCGTAAGTGTCCCAAATCACGCGCATGCGGCACCTGCGAGGCGCGCAGCACGAATTCCCCCGTCTCCGACTCCACCAGATATACCAGGCATGCGTCGCATCCCGAAACTTGCGAAGTCAATCCAACGATTTCCCCGAGCATCTCGTCCAACGACAGTTCTGAGCTGACGATCCGGCTCACTCTGTGCAGTACGGAGGCATCGGAGCTTTGCGGTTCCATAATCTCAGTGGCGATCATACAGTCGAGAGTAAGCCTCAATCGACCGCCGGTCCAATCAAAACTTTCTATGAACCTGATGCCTGCACCGCTTCAACAGCTTACAGGCTGGAGGCTAGTATAAACGATTCAGCATGCGAAACAGGATAGGTAAAACGCGCGAAAACGGGAGCTCTGTCCCAAGAGCAGCGTTCGTGTAATTTCCCGCCCATCGCGAAAACGGGGGCTGACATCTCTGTCCCAAGGCGCCACCACCGGCGAAAGCAATCCCGCCCTCCCCGCCGCGTGGACAGAGGGGTCTGTCCCCATTTTCACCCCACGAGTGAGAGCAGACTTTCCCCGCCGGATGAGTATAATCAAGTCAGTATGCGAAAAGAATGGGTAGCGCGGCGCTCCAGCGACCGCATCCGGACTCAGATGCACTACGCCCGCCAAGGGCATACGACGGAGGAGATGGACTACGTAGCCACACGCGAACGCATCGCCCCCGATTTCGTCCGCGATGAAGTAGCCCGCGGCCGCATGATCATCCCCGCCAATATCCATCACACCAATCTGGAACCGATGTGCATCGGCGTAAACTCGCTATGCAAAGTGAACGCCAACATCGGCAACTCGTCCACGACATCGAACATCGACGGCGAAGTCGAAAAGCTCAACTACGCCGTGAAATTCGGCGCCGATACCGTCATGGACCTCTCCACCGGCGGCGACATCCCCAGAATTCGTAAAGCCATCATCGACGCGAGCCCTGTACCGATCGGCACCGTCCCCATCTACGAAGCCCTATCACGCGTTCGCCGCGTCGAGGACCTGAACATCAACGTCATGCTCGAAGTCATCGAGGAACAAGCCGAGCAAGGCGTCGATTACATGACCATCCACGCCGGAGTACTAGTCCAATACATTCCTCTGACGACCCGCCGCATCACCGGAATCGTCAGCCGAGGCGGCGCGATCCTAGCCGAGTGGATGGTAAAAAACCACCGCCAGAATCTCCTCTACGAACATTTCGAAGACATCTGCAAAATCTTCCAGAAGCACGACGTCAGCTTCTCTCTAGGCGACGGCCTCCGCCCCGGCTCCTTAGCCGACGCCAGCGACAAAGCCCAGTTCGCCGAACTGGAAACGCTAGGCGAACTGACCAAAATCGCCTGGAAATACGACGTCCAGACCATGATCGAAGGCCCCGGCCACATCCCCATGGACCAGATCAAAATGCAGGTCGAAAAGGAAAACGCCATCTGCCAGGAAGCGCCTTTCTACACCCTAGGCCCCCTGGTTACCGACTTCGCCCCCGGCTACGACCACATCACCAGCGCCATCGGAGCCGCCATGATCGGCTGGCACGGCGCATCCATGCTCTGCTACGTAACCCCCAAAGAACACCTGGGCCTCCCGAATAAGGAGGATGTCAAACAAGGCCTGATCGCCTACAAAATCGCCGCCCACGCCGCCGATATCGCGAGACATCGCCCCGGAGCAAGAGATCGCGACGACGAACTATCCAGAGCCCGCTTCGCCTTCGACTGGAAAAAGCAATTCGAACTCTCCATCGACCCCGAAACTGCGCAAGCCTACCACGACGAAACATTACCGGAGGAGGGCTTCAAAGACGCCGCCTTCTGCTCCATGTGCGGCCCCAAATTCTGTTCAATGAACCACTCAGTAAAAACCCAGGAGTTCACAGAAGCCGAAGCCGAAGCAATCCTGTCGCAGGACCTAACCCATATTGCCAACGCCCGCTAAGCCGCTCCCAAACGGCAGCGGCAAAGCGGGCACCGTGTGGCGACCGCGACGCGATTCGCCTCACCCGAATAGAGAATGGCCTCGGAATGAATCGCGGCTAAAGCATAGCCTCCATCTCAAATGGCTTGGGCTGGGTGGGGCAGGCGGTTTCGCCTGCCAAAGCGTGCGAGCAGCCCTCATGGAACCCTTTGCGAGCTCTGCGCCTTTGCGTGAGAAGGTTTTTCCGCCTTTCCTTTCACATAGTTCCCACTTCCAACCGCCTCACTCTCAAAAAAACTTCGATTAACCTTCAATCAAGAAGCCAGGGGTATCCCGATATACGCCTGGTACGCGACCCATCACTTTCCTCGAGGCTCTGATGGAATCGTCAATGTGAATTGGGGAGAACCTACGTCTCTTTCAGTGGGGTTTGCCGTGAGACCGATCACACGGATTTTTGGGATCCCATCCCGATGGTTGATGTTAACTGTCGGGAAAACCGGAAAATCCTGGCCGTGGCGGGCAAAGGAGTCCGGCTAGCGCTAGGATCGGGCGGGCCTGGAGGGGCGAAAGTCCCTTCAGGCTACCCGGTTTCGAGAAATGTAATATGAGGAGGTGACAATTCGACAAATTGTCCTCACCCTAATCGCGTCTGTTCCCTTAGCCGCACAGGACCCCCTCGTTTTCATTTGTCGTGAGCAAGTGAAACCCGGCCGCATGGCGAAAGTAGTGCAGATCGAAGAAGCCGCCGCGCGCTTTTGCGCCCAGGCGAATTGTCCCAACCCCTACCTCGCTCTAACCTCCCTCACCGGCCCCGACGAAGCCTGGTGGATCAATGGCTTCGATTCCGTCGACACCATGGAAAAAGTCCGCCAGTCTTATGCCTCCAACACCGAGATCACGCAGCGACTCAACGACGTTGCCGAACAAAAGGCCGACCTGGTTTTTCCCTCCGTCAATCTCGTCGCCCGATTCCACCCCGAAATGAGTTCCTACACCACTCAAATCGCGCCGCGCTTGTTTTTGATTTCCGTGGTACAAGTTCGCCCCGGTCATGTAGCGGCCTTCAGAGATATCCGCACTCGCGTCAAAGCAATTCTGGAACACGCCGGCCGCCCCCAGTGGGTGTACCAGGTAACATCCGGAACAAAGGACGTGACGTTCCTCGTCATGACCCCGGCGCACACCATGCAGGAAATCCAAACCACCCCGCAACCCGACGACGCCGGTAACGACATCATCGTAAGCTCCGAAACCCGCCTCTACGCCGTAAGCCCCACCATGAGCATGCCGTCCGAAGCCTGGAAAGAAGCCGACCCCGATTTCTGGAAACGCCCCTGAGTATTCTCCGAGGGGAATCCTACCCATTTCCTCGGAGATCAAGTGAGTCTGCCCGCAACTTCATAATCATCAGCCCCGCAAGCGTGTCCCCGAACTCGATCTCAACACGCCTACCGCCACGTTCGCCGTCGGACCAGCGCTGGCTATGGGGGAGCTACGCCCTCGCGCCACTGCTCACTGCCGTGGCCATCCTCGCCCGCGTGGCGATTCCCCATGGTGACGGTCACATTCTGCTGATCATGCTGCTGCCGGTTCTGATAGCCGCCTATCGGGGCGGCCTAGGGCCCGGAATTTTCTGTACTGCCCTGTCTGCCGGAGCATCAGCTTATTTTCTTCTCAAGCCGCTTGATTCCTTCCTCATAGCGGACCTTCTGACTCGACTGGACTGGTTCGTCCTGATCGCCGCCGGACTGCTGGTGAGCTTACTCGCTGAAACGACCCTGAGGGAGCGTCGGCGCGCACAAGCCTATAACTCCCTTCTGCTCGACCGGATGCTGATGCTGGATCAGACCTACGGGGGACTCTTTGTATGGCAATGGAACGGCCCGATCACCCTTTGGAATTCCACAGCCGAAAAACTGTACGGATTCTCCGCAGAGGAGGCCCTAGGCCGCATCAGCCACGACCTTCTTAAGACCACCACGCCAAGTGGTATGGACAATCTCTTGCCCGACCTTGAGAAAAATGGAGTGTGGGAAGGCGAGCTGAGTCAGTCGACCAGGGACCTGCGCCGGCTGACGGTAAAAAGCCGGATGCTTCTGGTGCACCAGCCAGGCCTCTCCTTCGTGGTCGAGGCCAATCAGGACGTCACCGACACTCGCGCGGCGGAGCTGGGACTCGCCCGCAGTCAGCAGCGCTTTGAAACGGCCTTTCGCCTCAGCCCGTTGGGTAAACTGGTCGTTCGCCTTGAGGACGACCGAATTATCGAGGTCAACGATAGCTACTCCAAACTGATTGGCGCGGAGCGTTCGGAGATCGCCGGAAAAACGCTCAGCGAGCATAATCCTCTGCTGGACGGGCAGGTCTTATTCGAGGTCCGGAATCGGCTGGGATCGGGTCACGCCGTCACCGGCGTCGACGTTCGATTCCAACGAAAAAACGGACAAATCGGAACAGGCGTGCTTTACGCTGAAGAGCTTCAGGGTGCGCCCGACCGCCATGCTCTCTTAGTCCTCCACGACGTGACCACCCGCCAGCGAGCGGAAGATAAACTGAGGCTCGCAAACCATGACCTTCAGCAGTTCGCCTACGCCGCCGCACACGATCTTCAGGAACCGACGCGTAATATTGCCACTGTTCTCGGTCTGCTCAACCGGACCTACGGCGGCACCCTCGACGCGGAGGGCCTCCAGTTAATTGAGGAGAGTATCGAAGCAGCCAAACGGATGGGGCAAATGATTCGCGATCTCCTGGCCTTCACCCGCGCCGATCCCGAAGCCTCGCTGCCGGACAGCCGCGCCGACGCGAACGAGATTCTCAATCAAGCCACCGGGCACTTGAAGACGCTAATCGACGAAAGTGGCGCGGAAATCATAGCCTCAGACCTGCCAATTCTTCAGGTGCAGCCCACTCATTTGCTGCAACTGCTCCAGAATCTGATTGGTAACGCACTCAAATATCGCTCGCCCGAAACTCGCCCCCTCATACGTATCACTGCGCATCCCGATGGATTGGCTTGGAAGTTTTCCGTGGCCGACAACGGCATTGGATTCGATCCTGTCTTCGTTGACCAGATATTTGGCGTCTTCAAACGTCTGAATCATAGTCCCGAATTCTCGGGAAACGGAATCGGCCTGGCAATCTGCGAACGGATCGTCCGTCTGTACGGCGGTAAAATCTGGGCGGAATCCGAGCCCGGCCGCGGCTCGACATTCTTCTTCACGCTCCCGGCCGTGGAAATCGGCGCACAAGATCCATACAAGGCGATGCAAACCTCAGTTTGAAATGTCACCACCACTCCAACCAATCCGCGTGCTGATCGCGGAGGATAATCCCGGCGACCTGCGTCTCATCCGTCTGGCCCTTTCGGAGACTAATAATTGGCCCACCACCGTTTCGGTAGCCAGAGATGGCGAGCAGGCGATCGATATGTTGGAATCCAATATCGCCGACTTCCCGGATCTGGTGATTCTGGATTTCAATCTGCCCAAACGCTCCGGAACATATGTCCTGCGAACAATTCGAACCAGCGACCGGTTGAGTAAGGTCCCCGTCATTGTCCTCAGTTCCTCGCCGGAGTACTTCCTTCGCGAAAAAATGAAGGACGCACAGGTAAACGCGACCTGTTATTTCACGAAACCCTTCGACTTCGACGAATTTGTCCGCCTGGGCGAACAATTCCGCCATTGCTACGAATCCCGCTGCGCGGCCACGTGATGCTCATGGACGCCCGCCATTATC
Organism: Bryobacteraceae bacterium; assembly: GCA_035485055.1. Taxonomy (GTDB): domain Bacteria; phylum Acidobacteriota; class Terriglobia; order Bryobacterales; family Bryobacteraceae; genus Palsa-187. The sequence continues at coordinate 363 of DATHOJ010000020.1, read as the reverse complement.
CCCGAGCCCGCCTCTTCGCGGGCCGCACTTCCTCCACCGCAGCAGGCTCCGCCGTTGTGGCCGACGCTGCCGGCTTTTTGACCATCGCCAAACTCGCCTTCAACGCCTCCATAATGTCGACCACCTTGGCCTGCTGCGGTTCCGGAGTTGCCACGACCTCAGCACCCTGCTTCTTCGCTTCAATCATCTGAAGCAGGTTCTCGCGGTAGTTATCCTTATATTTCTCCGGCTCAAAATCCCCGGCCAGCGCTTCGATCAGGCTCGATGCCAGCGCCAGCTCTTTGTCCTTGACCAAACTAAGATCAGTACGAAACTCGTCGACCTTTCGGATTTCGTGCGAATAGTACATCGTGTGCATCAGCA
>DATHOJ010000019.1:0-85861 GCA_035485055.1 Bryobacteraceae bacterium | reverse complement strand
TCGACGCTCCGGTTTGGCACCTCGATGTCGGTTCATCGCATCCTGGGGGTGTAGAAGCTCCCAAGGGTTAGGCTGTTCGCCTATTAAAGCGGTACGTGAACTGGGTTCAGAACGTCGCGAGACAGTTCGGTCCCTATCTGTGGTGGGCGCAGGAAATTTGAGAGGGGTTGACCCTAGTACGAGAGGACCGGGTTGAACGAACCTCTTGTGATCCAGTTGTCCCACCAGGGGCATAGCTGGGTAGCGAAGTTCGGTCGGGATAAGCGCTGAATGCATATAAGCGCGAAACCTTCCTCAAGATGAGATTTCCCAAGCGAAAGCTAATAAGGGCCGTGGTAGACTACCACGTCGATAGGACAGATGTGTAAGTGTGGCAACATGCTAAGCTGACTGTTACTAATAGCCCGTTCGGCTTGACCATAAAATTTTCTGTGAACATAGAGTAGGAGTAGCCAGGAGCAGCAGCCAGTGCCAGAAGGGCGCTGGTGGTTTCAGGCGACGCTATCGGTTTTGCAGCCTTGTGGGTGTTCCCGTCAAATATTCGAAGAAGTAGCCAGTAGCCAGTAGCCATAGCCAGCATTTAGGGGCTTGGCGGGGTTGCTGGGTACTTTCAAACAAGTTTTGGGTGATCCTAGCGAAGGGGTCCCACCCGTTCCCATCCCGAACACGGAAGTTAAGCCCTTCAGCCCCGATGGTACTGCACGCGCGAGTGTGTGGGAGAGTAGGACGTCGCCCAATTAAATCAAGAAAGCCTCAGCCGAAAGGTTGGGGCTTTTTGCATTTTATATGAAGACCATCGCTGTGCTCTTGCTGACTTCGGCTGTTATTGCCGGGCCGGGAGTTGTTCGGGTTAGGATCGAAACCACGGCGGGAGATTTTGTGATCGAGGTGCATCCCGACTGGGCTCCGCTCGGCGCCGCGCGGTTCGAGGAGTTGGCGCGGACGAAATATTTTGACGATTCGCGCTTCTTTCGCGTGGTGGCCGGGCGATGGGCGCAGTTTGGGATCGCCGGGGATCCGAAGACTGCGCGGGAGTGGCGGCATCGGACGATCGCGGACGATGTTTTGCGACAGAGCAATACGCGAGGTTTCGTGGCGTTTGCGAATACGGGGCCGGATACGCGGTCTACCGAAGTGTTCATCAATCTGGGGGACAACTCGGCTCGCAACGACGGCGAGGCTGGATTTGCGCCCTTCGGAGTAGTGGTGGATGGGATGGACGTGGTGGATAAGCTCTATTCGGGGTATGGAGAGACGTCGGGTGGCGGGATGAGGGCGGGGAAGCAGGAGAAGATTTTTGAAGAGGGGAATGGGTGGTTGGACCGGGAGTTTCCGAAGTTGGATAAGTTGGTGAGGGCGAGGGTGGTGGGTCTGTAGGTGAAGTGGCGGTCAGGCTCATAAATGCGTCTGTCCCCTTTTCCCCTTTTCCAGTTGGTGAGGGCGAGGGTGGTGAGTATGTAGGTGAAGTGGCGGTCAGGCTCATAAATGCGTCTGTCCCCTTTTCCCCCCCTTTTCCCCCCTTTGGAAAAATAGGAACACAGAGGGTCGAGGGAAAGGGGAAAAAAGGGGACAAACACGCTTTATTTGAACAGCGCAACCTGCCTTCCGGCCGAGGTGCGGCTCTCTGTTGCGGGTCTCCCTCGCTTCAAGACGCGCAGTCTTTTTCCGCTATCCGACTCAAGTTCTGCTAGAAACGCTTCCTGTCCGAACGGTTCCCCGGCTTGCGTTGCCCGGCGAATTGCCTCCACTTCTTGCCCGGCCTGTTCGGCCAGCGTTTCGCGCCATGTGTCCGAATCCCAATTGCCGAGCCGCGCGCCGACCGTCCAGTTTCTCCACTCGGGGTCCAGGAGGGGATCGGCGGTCCGGGTACCTATATGCGCGGCGGTGCTGGACCACGGCCAGTCCCAGGGCTCCTTCACCATGCACGCACGCACCGGATTGCGTTCCACATAGCGGATCGCCGTTAAGACGCGGCTCGTTTCCAAGCTACAGGAGAAGAACCGGTTCTGCCAGAGATGACCTACTTGTCCCTTCTGGCGATTCCATTCGAGCGCATATTGGGAGTGCGCCTGGCCGAGTGCGAGGCTCAGAGACTCCTTCGCAGGAGGAATTGCCACCAAATGGACGTGGTTGGTCATCAGGCACCAGGCGAGAACGCTGACGCGGCGGTGGTCCAGGTGGGCGGCCAGGATCTCTAGGTAACGGTCGCGGTCAGCCGAGGAGAGGAAGACGTCCTGGCGGTTGTTTCCTCGCTGCGTGATGTGGTGGGCAAGTCCCGGCACTACGAATCTAGCTCGGCGAGGCATGCAAAATAGTGGCGTGGAGGATGAAAGGCTCTCAGAAAAATGCGTCTGTCCCCTTTTTGCTTAGAACGGAGGGCAGGTCGGGAACCTGCCCCACTGTGGGAAAATGCTTCTGGCCTTTAGAGGCAAATATCGCGAGTCGCTTTTTTCCGGCTGGCTTCGATGACAACCCCATGCGTCACGACGCTTTTGGAGACGCATGAAGCATTGGCTGATTGCATTCTCCCGGCCGGGGATCGACGTTTTTCTTCACCTTAGAGCTTGAAGGATTCCAGGTGCCTGCCGTATTTCATTAAATCGGCGGCGGGGGCGGTGCCTTGGGCTCTTAACCGCTCCAATAGACGCAGAATAAAAAATATTAGCGATTCTTCCTGGATGCTTACCGTGATGTTTTCGGTTTGCTCGAAGGAGCCGTGTTCTAATGCGCAGCCTAAATCGAGGCGGTGGGCGCGGGGGACTGCGGTCAGGGCGCTGCGGAGATTTTTTGAAAATGTGCCCGGGGACCAGACGGAGGTGGTGGCGAGGAGTCCGGCCAGGATCGGCATGGGGCGGATCGGGGGACGGAGTTCGTTGCCGGACATGACGCGGACCGAGGTGCGGCGGAGGGCTCTGACCGATGCGGCTTTTTCGCCGGCGTCGCGAATCCATTGGCGGGAGAAGGTCGGCTTCACTTCGAAGACGGCGTAGATGCTTTCGGCGGGGATGTGGAGGCCGGAGGAGTGCGGGAAGAGGAGCGGGGAATATAGATTATCGAAGATGGCAATGTCGATCTGGCGGGAGCGGCGGCCTTCGGAATCGATGACGAAGGCGGGAGTGGCCCGGTAGCGCTTGGGGAGGTAGCGGTCGAACAGATCGAGCCAGTGGCGTTCGGTGGCGGAGCCGGCGGCGGAGGGGTGTTCGAAGAATCCGCCGACGGCCAGTTGGGCGAGCATTTCCTCCTGGACGGAATAGAAGACTTCGGCAAGGTCGAGGCGGCCGGAGTCGGGTGAGCGTGGCATCCGAGGGCATTGTAGGCCGGGGGTGGGGGATTGCGCGGCCGGTGGAAGCGGTATGTGGTGGAGGGATAGGGGAGTTTGGTCGGGTACAGGTGTTACATTGGTCGGAATGAAGCATAGAGTTCTTGCTTTTTTGCTGGTGATTTATTCGGCTGGGGCGGCGGTGCCTACGCCGGAGAGCCATTTCGGGCATAAGATCGGGGTCGATAACGAGCTGCTGGATTGGGCTCAGGTGGTTTCTTATTTCGAGGCGCTGGCGAAATCGAGCGACCGGATTAAGTTTCTGGAGCTGGGGAAGACGGTGGAGGGGCGGGCGCAGATTGCGGCGGTGATTTCGTCGCCTGCGAACATCAAAAATCTCGAACATTATCGCGACATTCAGATGAAGTTGTCCGATCCGAGGAAGACTTCTTTGGCGGAGGCGGCGAAGCTGGAGCTCGAAGGGAAGGTGATCGTGATGATTACCTGCTCAATTCATGCTACGGAGGTCGCTTCGACGCATACGGCGGTGGAGTTTGCTTACCGTCTGGCGACGGAAGATTCGAATCCGAAGTTCAAGGCGATTCTGGACAACGTGATTATTCTGCTGGAGCCTTCGCAGAATCCGGATGGCGTGGATATCGTGACGAAGTGGTATCGGAAGACGCGGGGGACGGCGTGGGATGGGACGCAGCCTCCGGAGTTGTATCACCACTATGTAGGTCACGACGATAATCGCGACTGGTATATTTTCACGCAGCCGGAGACACGGAACACGGCTGCGCTCGAGAATAAATGGCATCCGGAGATCGTATACGACGTGCATCAGATGGGGGCGAATACGGCTCGGATCTTTGTTCCACCGTGGATGGATCCGGTAGATCCGAATATCGACCCGATACTCGCGAGCTTGTGCAATTCGATTGGGGCGGGGATGGCGACGGATCTGGCGGCGGCGGGGAAGACGGGGATCGCGATGAATGCGATGTACGATTTCTGGTCGCCGGCGAGGCAGTATCAGGCGTATCACGGAGGGGTGCGAATTTTGACGGAGTCGGCTAGCGTGAAGCTGGCTACGCCGGTGGTGATCAAGCCTTCGGATATTACGGATCAGGCGCTGGGGTACAATCCGCGGGAACGAAGCTGGAATTATTTGAATCCATGGATGGAGGGGACTTGGAGGCTGCGGGACATTATCGATTATCAGTCGATCGCGTTCGAATCGCTGCTGTATCAGGCGGCGGTGCGGCGGGCGGACATGCTGCGGTATTTTTACGAGATCAATAAACACAATGTCGAGAGGGCGACACCGAATGCGTTTGTGATTCCGGTGGCGCAGGGCGATCCGGGGGCGGCTCGAAAGATGCTTGAGACGCTGGCGTTTGGGGATACGGAAATCGAGCGGGCGTCGGAGGCGTTTTCGGCGGATGGGAAGCAGTTTGCGGCGGGGAGTTACGTGATCCACATGCAGCAGCCGTTTTCGGGGTGGGCGAAGACGCTGCTGGAACGGCAGGATTATCCGGATTTGCGGTTGTATCCGGGAGGTCCTCCGAAGAGGCCTTACGATGTGACGGCGCAGACTTTGCCGATGCAGTTCGGGGTTGACGTGGTGACGGTGAAGGATTCGTTTCGGGCTGCGTTGAAGCCGGCTACTTCGTATTCATTTGAGTTGGATCATGCGGTTTCCGGGGGCATGGCGGCGACGGATGTTTATTCGTGGAAAGAGGTCGCTAAGATCTGGAAAGCGTCGAAGTCGGTTTATCGGGATGCTTCTACGGGGGATTTTTTTGCTTCGGCTTCGAGTGGGCGGAAGGAAGTTAAGAGTCCGCGGATCGGGCTGTACATGAGTTATCAGGCGAGTATGGATGAGGGGTGGACTCGCTGGTTATTCGATGATTTTGGGTTTAGTTATACGACGCTGCATGATGCGGATATTCAGGCGGGCGGCCTGAAGGCGAAATTTGACACGATTGTGATTCCGGATCAGGCTGCGCAGCAGATTGCTAACGGGTATCGGGCGGGGGCGATGCCTCCGGAATTTTGCGGAGGGATCGGGGCTAAGGGGGCGGCGGCTTTGAAGGAGTTTGCTTCGGGCGGCGGGACGATTATTTTCTTTAATCATGCTTCGGATTATGCGACGGACGTTTTGGGCGTGAAGGCGAAGAATTCGTTGAAGGGCGCTGCTAGTAAGGATTTTTATTCGCCTGGATCATTGCTGAATGTGTCGCTTGATTTGAAGAGTCCGCTGGCTTATGGGATGCCGGAGAAGATTACTTTGTGGAGCGAGCAGTCGCCGGCTTGGGACATCGAGGAGGGGAGTGTGGTGGCTCGGTATCCAGCTTCGGGGGTGTTGGCTTCGGGGTGGTTGCTGGGGGAGAAATTTTTAGTGGGGAAGGCGGCGTTGGTGGATGTGCCGATGGGGTCAGGGCATTTGATTTTGTTTGGGATGAGGCCGCAGTATCGGGGGCAGAGTTATCAGAATTTTAAGTTGTTGTTTAATGCGTTGGTGGCTTATTTGAATTGATGCGCCCGCTGAAGCCGGCGCTGCATGCTAAAGCCGCGCCACATAATGAATTTGGAGGGTTGGATGGTTTTTCGAATCGCACTTATTTTTTCGGTGGTTTGCAGCGCGCAGATCATTTCTACGGTTGCGGGGAATGGCACTAGCGGCTATACGGGGAATGGAGGGTCAGCTACCAGTGCGGCGCTGGGGGCTCCTACGGGGGTGGCGGTGGACCCGGATGGGAACATTTATTTTGCGGAACAACTGAATAACCTGTTGCGCGAGGTGAACTCGACGGGTACGCTCAGTACATTTGCCGGATGCTATCCGGCTACGCAGTGTCTTCTATCCGGGCTCGGCAATGGAGGTCCGGCGACCGGCGCTTTTGTCAGTCCTTCCGATGTGACGACGGACAAGGCGGGGAACGTTTACTTTTCGGACAACAGCCACAGCCTGGTTCGCAAGGTGGATACGAAGGGGATTCTCACTATCGTCGCCGGGAACAGCACGGCGAGTTACTCGGGCGACGGGGTCGCGGCCACGAGCGCGGCATTGAACGATCCGGTGGGCATGGCGGTCGATGCCGCGGGCAACCTTTATATAGCGGACCAGTTGAACAACCGCATCCGCAAGGTTAGCAGCGCGACAGGGGTGATCAGCACGGTTGCCGGCAACGGGATGTACGGATTTGGCGGCGATGGGAGCGCGGCGACTAGCGCGATGCTGGCGCATCCGCATGGCGTGGCGGTGGATAGCGCGGGGAATCTTTATATCTCCGACACTTTGAACTTCCGGGTCCGCGAGGTGGATACGAACGGGTTTATCCGGACGATTGCGGGGAACGGGATGGTGGGCAACACGGGAGATGGAGGGCAGGCGACGAACGCGTCGCTCACCGATCCGTGGGGCATTCAGGTGGATAGTTCGGGCAACGTTTATTTCGCCGATTGGCTGAATAATTCGGTGCGGAAGATCAACACGGCGGGAGTGATCAGCACGATTGCGGGCGGAGGCACGGGAGGATTGGGCGACGGAGGGCCGGCTACCAGCGCGACTTTGTTTGCGCCGGAGGGAATCGCGCTCGACGGAGCGGGGAACCTTTATATCGCGGATTATTCGAATAACCGGATTCGGAAGGTCACGGGAGTCACTAGCGGCGGAGCCGGAGCAGCGGGTACGCCGGTGATTACCCTGGTGGCGAACGCCGAGGGTGAGACGCCGACGATCGCTGCTAATACTTGGGTGGAAATTAAGGGGACGAGCTTAGCGCCTTCGGGGGATATTCGCACTTGGGGCGCGGCGGATTTTGTGAACGGTCAGTTGCCGACGTCGCTCGATGGGGTCGGCGTGAAGGTGAATGGGCAGAGCGCTTACGTGTACTACATCAGCCCGACGCAGATCAATATTCTTACGCCTCCGGAGACGATCACCGGGTCGGTGCAGGTGACGGTGACGATGGGCGGTGTTGCGAGCGCTCCGTTCCCGGTGCAATCCGCGGCGGTGTCGCCTTCGCTTTTCGTATTTAATGGAGGGCCTTATGTGGCGGCGGAGCATGCCGATTACAGCTTTATTGGACCGACTACGCTTTATCCGGGTTTGACGACGCCTGCGAAGCCTGGAGAGACGATTTCTATTTATGCCAACGGGTTTGGGGCGACGTCGGCGACGGTGGTGCCGGGGGCGGAGACGCAGTCTGGGAATTTGCCTTCGTTTCCGGTGGTGACGATCGGAGGGCAGCCTTCGGTGGTGACTTTTGCGGGGCTGGTGTATCCGGGCGAGTATTTAATTAATGTCGTGGTGCCGGGAGGGCTGGCGGATGGGGATCATGCGGTGACGATGCTTTATGGAGGGGTGCAGACGCAGAGTGGGGTGTTGATTACTACTAAGATGTGAGGCGTCAGGAGATCGCTCCCTTTGGTCGCGGCTCGGTTTCATCGGTGGAATTGCCGGGCGGCGACACTAGTGTCGACGCGGCACGCATGAGTGCGTGCGCTACAGCCCGCGGAGAAAAATGGGCGGGTCGGGGACCCGCCCTACTTAGCCTAGGAAGCCGATGTTTGTGGTTGGGAAGTTGGCTAGGTTGGGGAACACCGAGGGTAGCGCGGACGACGGGATTCCGAACCAGCTACATAGGGTTGCGCCGTATTGATCGATTGAGGTTGTGGGGATCCAGCGGCCTCTGGTGTCGGTGTCGTTGGGGCCGGCTAGCTCGAAGGTCGGGAACTGGCCGAAGATTTGGCCACCCTGGACGGCTCCTCCGAGGACCAGGTGGTGGCTGCCCCACGCGTGGTCGCTGCCGTCCGTGGTGGTGGGTTGGAAGGTGCGGCTGAAATCGGATTCAGTGAAGGTGGTCACGTTCTGCGCCATACCTAGCTCCTGCGTGGCGTTATAAAACGCCAGGAGCGCGGGGCTCAGTTGGGGGTACAAGGTGTTGTGCGCTTCGAGCTCTCCGGCATGGGTATCGAAGCCGCCGAGAGAGCAGAAGAAAATCTGGCGGCGCATGCCGAGATAGGACGACACCTGAATAATCTGCGCGACCTGCTGCAATTGCTGGCCGATGCTGGTGGTGGGGAAGACGGTGTTCAGCTTGGTCGATTTGCCTAAGGCGGATGCCAGCGCGGCGGCGTCGCTGATGCTGTGATTTAAGGTGTCGTTCGCGGATTGAACGAGGTTGACTCCGCTTTCGGTGCTGAGCAGGCTGTGGATGGCGGCGATGCCAGTGGCTGGTCCCTGGAGATTCATGTTCGATCCGGGGGCGAGAGCGACGGGCTGGGTTTGCGTGCCGATTCCTTCTATGGAGTTGCCGGCGACGGAGAAGAAGGGAGGGAAGCTGGAGGTGTTGATATTGTTAGCTGCGATGTAATCGGCGGCTCGGCCGGCCCAACCGGTGGGGCTGTGACCCTGCGCGATCGAGGTCTGCCAGGCGAGCTGCTGATCGGAGTGCGAGAAAAGGTTCAACGGAATGAGCGTGGCCTGGGCGCTTTGATACTGGGCGCGCGTCAGGGGCTGCACCAGTGGGCCGACGTTCGCGACGACGGCGAGCTCCTTCGAGGAGAACATGCTGGCGACTTCGGCCAGTTTGGCGTGGAAGGCGAAGGGTGCGCCGGTGTTGCTGGTGACCGTGGGCGTCAGGTTGGCGCCGCTTAAGGCGAGACTGCCGCGGATGGATGTGTAGGCCTTGAAATTGGTGTCGTCCATGGGAATGACGGTGTTGTTCGAATCGTTCCCGCCGAACAGAAAGACGCACACCAGGGCGCGATAATCCGGTCCGCTTTGCGCCAGGGCGGGGAGCAAACCGAATGGACGAAGAGCGAGCGAGCCGACGGTGGCAGCTCCAACGCGTATAAATCCTCTACGTGAGAACATTTTTTTACTCCTGATTCCTTGTTACTGAATGATTTGATATTCGCTGGAGGTGAGCACCACGTACAGCGCGGCCTGCACCTTGGCCGTGGGGGTGGTGGCGGCGTCGATCGCGGTGGTGGCCGCGGACTGAAGTTCGGACGACATGCCGCTGTGCAGGAAGATCGAGCCGATGTAATTCAGCAGCGTGGCGGGGTCGCCGGCTTGCGATACGAAAGGCGCGAGATTTATTTTGAATCCGGTGGCCCCGGTGCCGTAGAGAATCGAATTGACGTAATTGACGCGGTCGGCCGCGGTCTGGGTGGAATAGATCTGGAACTCGGGTCCGAAGAGGCCGTGCTCGGTTTTGGATTGGGGCGAGAAGTAGCTGAAGACGCTGCCGGCGTTGAACAGATTCTCACCCATATTCGAGGCGTCGTTGGAGATGGTGCTGGTGGCGCCGACGGTGGCATTGAGGCCGCGGAGAGCGTCGGTCATGAAGAGAATCGGCTCGCGCATTTTGCCGAAGGTGGGGCTTAGGGATATCGTGTCGTCATCGCCGGCGCGGGCTTCGGGATCGGTGAGGATCGCGGTGATGACGGCTTGCAGGTTTCCAGAGACGCCCGTACCGTCGTTGCTGAAGACGGTCGAAATGCGGGTGATGTAGCCGGGGCTGGGGTTGCTGGTGACCAGGTGCTGGATCAGTTGCTGGCTGATGAAGGGAGCCATGGTGGGCTGCGCCATCAGGGCGGCGATCACGGCGTCGAGGTCCTGCTCCGCGGTTTGGCCGGAGGGGATGGTCACGTTGCCGAAGATTGTTTTCGCGGTCTTATCGTGCTCGGCGTCGACGGAGAACATGGTTCCGGTGTAAAAGGCGGGATTATTATTTTTGGCGGTGGCACCGGGTGCGGTGGGATAAGTCCAACCGGTGAGGGCGAGAGACATCGCGGTGACGATGGGCTGCGTGTACGTGGTCTGGATGTTTTGGTTCGCATCGAGCGCGAGGCTGCCGTCGGGGTTTAATTGATTTAATCCTAGGGTGAACAGTTGCATCAACTCGCGGGCGTAGTTTTCGTTGGGGACGGTACCTTTCGCGGAGCTGGCTTTATTGTTGTTGGCCATATTGAGGTATCTGCCCATGGCCGGGCTTAACGTGATGGCCTTAATGACATCCTTATAATTGCCGAACGCGTTGTCGCGAAACAGGCGCCAGTAAGGGGGATAGGCGTAGGCCTGGGGGACTCCGGATTGCTGGGAGACTACCCAGATCTGGCTGAGGATGAAGGCCATGCGCTGGCGGAGTTGGTCCTGATTGGCGACGGCGTTCTGAAAAAAGGCGGCTTGCACGGGTCCGAGATTGTTGTTGGACGTGCCGGCGGAGTTCAGAATAGGCTGATCGGGCAGGTCCGATGTGTTTAGGGCGTACTGCGCTTGGAGCCACGCCGTGAAGCCCATCGACTGCACCTGCGCGATGGACGCCGCAGTGGGTCCCCAAGTTGCTTGATCCAAGAAACGGGCGGCGGCGCGGGCGGTGACTACGGGGGCGATGGGTTGGGCGGAGCTAAGTAGAGCGAAGGCGGCGATCAGGGAGTAGTGCTTCATATCAGGACGTTCCTCGATTGGGTTTCGATCCTCAAATCATATGAACCCGGGGTTGCGAAAAAGTGTTGCGCAACTCGATTTGAGGTTCGGGGTTTAAGTGGGGAAGTATAGACGCCGGAACTGTGGATGGGGCGAAAACATGGGGACAGACCGCAGTGTCCGCGCGGCGCTGAGGGACGCAGGGACACCGTGGCCAGTCCCCATGTTTTCGCGCGTTGGGCGTATAATGCGGGCATTATGTGTACGCATACCCACTCGCCTAAGAACTATCCGTCGCGCAGGACGATCTTATCGACGATTGTTCCGGCAGCGTTCCTGGCCGGGAAAATTTCGGCGCAGAGCGGGCCCGATATGGCGGAACGGTTTCGCCAGATGTCGGCGGACTATGAAAAAAAGGGGCTGGCGGAGCCGTATAAAGGGATCACGACGGATGGCACTGTGGAGCCGGGTCTGTTCCATCTTCAAGCCACCGGCGTATCGACGGAGCCGGTGCGGCATGCGGCGGAAAAATTTCTGGCGAGCCTGACCAAAGAGCAGAGAGATCGCACGATGTTCGCGATTGACGATCCGGAATGGCGCAAGTGGATGAATCAACATTTCTATGTGCGCCAGGGCGTGAGCCTGAAAGAAATGACGGAGACGCAGCGCGCGGCGGCGTTCGGGCTGCTATCGGCATCGCTGAGCGCGCGGGGCATGAAGCTGACGCGGGACATTATGAAATTGAATGAGACGCTGGCGGAGTTGTCCGACGATCATCAATTTCTGGGCGAGTATTTTTACTATTTCACGGTGATGGGCAAGCCTTCAGCGACGGAGCCTTGGGGATACCAGCTCGACGGGCATCACGCGATCATCAATTATTTCGTGCGCGGGGACCAGGTGGTGATGACGCCTTATTTCACAGGATCGGAGCCGGTGACGGCGACGTCCGGCAAGTATAAGGGGATCACGATTCTTCAGAACGAGCAGAATCGGGGCCTGGAGATGCTGCTGGCGTTGGATGAGAAGCAGCGCGAGAAAGCGGTGCTGAATCCGGTGAAGACGAAGAACTACAATCTGACGGAGGCGTGGCAGGACAACGTGGTGCTGGATTACGCGGGCGCCCGGGTGGCGGATTTTACGCCGAAGCAGAGGGGTCAGCTTTTGGAGCTGGTGGAACTGTACGTCGGCAATATGGACGCGGGGCATACGCGGGTCAAGATGGATGAGGTGATGTGGCACCATGAGCGGACGCACTTTGCGTGGATCGGAGGATCGGAGCCGGATAGCGTGTTTTACTATCGCATTCACAGCCCGGTGATTTTGATCGAGTTCGACCATCAGACTCCGGCGAATTTAAGAAAGTTCGCGAAGGATCAGTTGCCGAATCGTCAGCATATCCACTGTGTGGTGCGGACGCCCAATGGAAACGATTACGGGAAGGACCTGCTGCGGCAGCATTATTTAGCGCACGTGCATGTTTAATTGGGCGGGGAACGTCGCGTACAGCACGGATCGCGTGCGGGTGGCAGGATCGATCGAGGAGATTCGGGCTGCTGTCAGATCGCACGACAAAGTGAAGGTGCTGGGCACGCGGCATTGTTTCAACTCGATCGCGGATAGCCGTCATAATTTCCTGTCGTTGAGCGCGACTGGGATGGAGATCGATGTGCAGGCTCGCACGGTGACGGTCGATGCGGGTGTCACTTACGGGCAGCTCGGGCCTTATCTCGACGCGAAGGGATTCGCTCTGCACAACCTGGCGTCGCTTCCGCACATTTCGGTGGTGGGAGCATGTAACACGGCTACGCACGGGTCGGGTGAGAGCAATGGGAATCTGGCGACGGCGGTCTCGGGGATCGAGATGGTCACGGCGGATGGGGACGTTTTGAAGTTGTCGCGCGGATCGGAGGACTTTGACGGAGTTGTCGTCGGGCTTGGCGCGATGGGTGTGATTGCGCGAGTTACGCTCGACGTGGAGCCGGCGTATCCGATGCGGCAATACGTGTATGAAAATTTGCCGTTCGATCAGATGAGGGATCATTTCGACGAGATTCAAGCTAGCGGATACAGCGTGAGTCTGTTTACGGATTGGCGGGATAGAAAGGTAAATGAGCTGTGGATCAAGTGTCGCGATCCGTTCGCTGCGCCGCAGGAGTTTTTCGGAGCGCGGCTGGCGGCGCGCAATCTGCACCCGATCGGCGAAATTTCGGCAGAGAATTGCACGGAGCAGATGGGGGTGGAGGGTCCTTGGTACGACCGCCTGCCGCATTTCCGGATGGGATTTACGCCGAGCGCGGGGAAGGAGCTGCAAACGGAATATTTTGTGGCGCGGCATCATGCGGTGGAGGCGATTCTGGCGGTCGAGAGGCTGCGCGATTTGGTGTCGCCGCACCTGTTGATCTCGGAGATCCGTACGATTGCGGCGGATGATTTATGGATGAGTCCTTGTTACCGGCGGGATAGTGTGGCGATCCATTTCACGTGGAAGCCGGATTGGACGGCGGTGCGGGAGTTGCTTCCGGTGATTGAAAGAGAGCTGGGGCGTTTCGAGCCGCGTCCGCATTGGGGGAAATTATTCGCGATGGCGGCTGGGTTGCGTTATGAGAGAGTTCGGGATTTTTGCGCGCTTGCGGCTCGGTATGATCCGCGGGGGAAATTTCGGAATGAGTTTCTGGAGGCGAATGTGTTTGGGTGGTAGTTTTCGGAGGGCAGGTCGGGAACCTGCCCCACTTCACCTTTAGCGATGGCGGCCGTGCAGGTTTGAACGGTGGTAAATGGTGGGCGCGGTTCTATCACCGCGGATCCGGTGCCACAAAGCAACAAGCCAGGTCCACATGGGCTGACTCCTTTCCGGGAAATTTATCACAAATAAATGAGGAGCGCTAGCGGGTCCCCATCAAGTGGCGGGCGAGGGCTTCATAGGCGGGCAGCGAGGTTGGGTCCAGATAAGCATTGGCGCTCATGGGGTGCGAGGCGAAACGTACGATCACCATCTCGGCTTTGGGGTCGATGTAGATTAGCTGGCCGTGGACGCCGCGCGCACAGTAGGCTCCATCGCTGTTATGGGAAACCCACCACATACTGCGATAGCTCCAGCCGGGGAGGGTCTTGTATCCGGCTTTGGCGAACAATTCGCGATCGCCTCCTCGGCGGATGTCTTCGATCACGGAGGCGGGCACGATTTGTTGGCCGCGATACTGGCCATTGAGCCGCATCATTTCGCCGAAGCGGGCCAGGTCGCGCAGGGTCAGATTGAGCCCTCCGCCGGCGAACTCGGTTCCAATGGAATCGACTGTGAAATAGGCGTCCTGCTCGACGCCGAGTTTGCTCCAGAGGCGTTCGCGCAGCAACTCCGATAACGATTTTCCGGTGACGCGCGAGATTACCCAGGCCAGCGCGTCGGTGTTCACGGTTTTATAGGAAAAGCGCTCACCGTGCGGATATTCTTTCGCAAGGGTCGCGAGATAGGCATACGATGTTTCCGGACCTTGATAGTTCGCGGGGCGCGGCAGAAAGCCGTTCGCGATACTAAAAGCGACGATGGGCGACTGCTGGTCTTCATAGTCTTCCGAGTACTTCAGACCGGTGGTCATATCGAGAAGCTGGCGGATGGTTGCGTCGCCGAAGCCGCTTGCTTTTAACTCGGGGACGTATTTCGCTACTACCGCGTGGTCGTCGAGAACGCGTTCCGCGATCAACGACGCGGCGATAGTGGCGACAAAAGATTTACTTACGGAGAACGCGATGTGCTGCATGTCAGGTTTGAGAACGCCGAAATAACGTTCATAGACGATCCGACCCCGATGCAGAATCAGGATGCCGTCGGTATAATTCGCGTCGAGCGATTCGGCCCACGTCATGGTTTTCGCGCTACCGAGCGGCTGAAACACGATAGCGTCGATACCGGTGAGTTCGGCCTTGGGAAAATCGGCGACCGGTTGATTACCGCGAGCAACCACGCGCGTGGGAACCAACTGGCGGATGTTCGAGAACGCCCAGCGGGTTTGCGGGAAACGCGCCGAACTGCCGTCGGCGAAGCGGATGGTTTTATCGGCGGGCGGAGGCGTGCCGGTCATCCAGCCCATGGCGACGGGATCGCTCGAGCGGGCGTCGAGCGGCGGCTGGGCGCTGGCACTGGCGGCGATTAGAAAAAGCGACAGGGCGATCTTCACGCTCCGTTAGTATATCTGTATGGCGTTTCGGCTCGCCCTGGCGGCTCTGTGTGCCGTGGCTACCTGCGGAGCTCAGTCGAGCGTATGCGCCAGTTGTCATCCGGGCATTGCGCGCAGCTTCCAGAAAACCGGCATGGGGCGCTCGTTTTATCGCCCCGAGGCGGAGAACAAGATCGCGGGCTCCTATTATCACCAGGCTTCGGACATCCACTACGAAATGGTCCAGCGCGATGGACGCTATTTCCAGAAGCAGTATCAGACCGGCTTCGACGGCAAGGAGACGAACCTACGCGAGACGGAGGTCGATTATATCCTCGGCTCTGGCGATCATGTGCGCTCGTACCTGCATCGCACCGCGAAGAACACGCTGATCCTTTTGCCGCTCGCGTGGTACGCGGAAAAGGGAGGCTATTGGGCGATGAATCCGGGCTATGATCGGCCGGATCATCAGGGGCTGCGGCGCAACGTCACCTATGAGTGTATGTTCTGCCACAATGCGTATCCCCTGATACCAACCGAAACTCCCTCGGAGAGTCAGGAGCCTGTTTATTCGAAGATTCCCGAGGGGATAGGCTGCCAGCGTTGCCACGGAAATGGGGATCGGCACGCGATTCTTGCAAAAAGCGGAGCGAGGAGTGAAGATATTCGCGCGGCGATTGTGAATCCTTCGTGGCTGACGACGGAACGGCAGATGGAGGTGTGCATGCAATGCCACCTGGAGACCACCAGCTCAAGCTTGCCCGCGTCCATTGTGCGCTATGAGCGCGCGCCGTTTTCCTATCAACCAGGCGAGGCGCTGGGCGATTTCATGCTGCACTTCGATCATGCGCCGGGAACGGGACACAACGACAAGTTCGAAATCACCGGATCGGTTTACAGGCTGCGGAAATCGCAATGCTTTCTGAAAAGCAACGGCGCGTTGCAGTGCACGACGTGCCACGATCCGCATAATGTTTCGCGGCCAGAGGCGTACACGAAGGCCTGCCGGCAGTGTCATGCGCAGACGATCGACCGGGAGATCGCGGACGGGCGGCATACCGCGTCTGCCGATTGCGTTGGTTGCCATATGCCGAAGCGGCGGACGGACGACGTGGTTCACGCGGTGATGACCGATCATCTTATCCAGAGAAAAAAGCCGGCGGATCTGCTGGCCGAGAAGCCGGAGCAGAGGCAGACGGAGGCGACGGCGTATCGCGGAAACGTGGTTCTTTACTATCCTGCGAAGCCGCCGAAACCGGAGGATGAACTATACCTGGCAATCGCCCAGGGTTCGCGAGGGATTGCCCGGCTCTCGGCGGCGATCGAAAAATTTCGTCCCGCGAATGCGGAATATTATCTGCAACTGGGCGATGCGTCGTCGAATGCGGGTCAGTACGATGCTGCGCTGGAGGCGTATGAGGCCGCGACTCGCCGCCGTCCGGACTCGGAACAGGCGCTGATTCGGCTGGCGACTTGCCTTACCGCTCTGCGGCTGTATCCGAGCGCGGAGGCAACTCTAAATCAAGTATTGAAGATCGCGCCCGGCGATGCGGGGGCTTGGATTCAGTTGGGGCTGACGCAGTTGGGGCAGGGCAAGATCGCGGAGGCCATCGCCGCGTTCGACAAGGCGCAGAGGGCCGATCCGGACAGGGTGGAAGCGTACAACCTTTTAGGAGCCATTCAGCTTGAGAATGGAAACGCGGCGCGCGCCGAAGAGGTTTTGCGGGAGGGCGTTCGCATCGAGCCTAACTTCGCTCCGATCCGAAATAATTTCGCCAATCTTCTTTCCGAATCGGGGCGTTTTGAGGAAGCAAAGTATCACTTCGAGGCCGCGCTTCGTTATAAGGAAGATTACGCGGGGGCTCGATACAATTACGCGCTGGCTTTGAAACGCGCCGGACGGCTTACGGATGCGCAGGCGCAGGTGGAGGCGATCCTGCGCGGGAATCCGAATAGCGCGGAGGCGCATGAGTTCCTGGGCAATCTGCTGAATGCCGAGGGACAGGCCGAGCGTGCGATCGCGGAGTATCGCGAAGCGGTGCGGATCGAGCCCGAATTCGATCGGGCGAACCTGGATCTGGGGAAGGCGCTGGCGAATAGCGGCAAGAAAACCGACGCTCTGCTGTATCTTCGCAAAGCCGCGCAAAGCCGAAATACAGAGACGCGTCAAGCGGCGCAAAAGATGCTCGAACAAATGTCACAGGTGCGCTAATAGCATACTAATGACAATAGATAATCAAGTACGGAGACAAATCCGCAAACGAGGATTAGCAAACGGCATAGCTGGCATTGTGGCTTTCATTATCTAGAGGTTAGGATGCCTTCACGGCATCCCCTTTTTCATACTTCCCATCCTGAAATACAGAGAAGTTTTTCCCGAAACTTTAAGGCAAGTGTGACAGTCCAATCACTTTATAAGGGGGTAGTTCTGTGATTAAAGTTCGGAGAGTGTATCAGTTGTTTTTCGCTATTTCTTTCCTTCTCTTTAGTGAGTTTGTTTATTCGCAATCAACTGGAAGCATTGGCGGTACGATCAGCGACGCGGCCGGCGCAACGATCCCGAATGCGACGGTAACCGTCCGCAACGAAGCCACGGGCGAGGAGCACGTGACCAAGACCGACGTCTCTGGAATTTATCTGGTTCCTTCGCTGCCAGTGGGCACGTACCGTGTGGAAGCGAAATCGCCGGGGATGCAGACGACGGCGGCCACGGGAGTGCAACTTTCCGTCGGCAGTTCGCTGCGGCAGGACTTTGCGCTAAAAGTTTCCTCCACCAGCGAGACGGTGGAAGTCTCGGGAGCCGCGCCGTTGATCGACTCAAGCACATCGACGCTTGGGAGCGTGGTCGATTCGCATACGGTGCAGGAGATTCCTTTGAACGGGCGCCATTTTATCGACCTGGCGATGTTGACTCCGGGAACGGTGACTCCGCCGGCGAATGGTTTTCTAACGGCGCCGCTGCGCGGGCAGGGCATGTTCGCCTATAACACGTCCGGCGCGCGGGAAGACAGCTTCAACCCGATGATCAACGGCATCAATCTGAGTGATCCGAATCAGAATCAGATTACTTTTCAGCCGACCATCAATACCATCGAGGAGTTTAAAATCGACAACTCGACTTTCAGCGCGGAGTATGGACGGAATTCCGGGTCGGTGATGAATATCGCGACGCGCTCCGGAGTCAATGTGTGGCATGGGGAAGCGTACGAGTATATCCGCAACGATTTTTTCGATGCGCGGAATTGGTCGAATCCCACCACCCTTAAAGAGGCTCAGTTCATCCGCAACCAGTTTGGGGGAGATGGCGGCGGAGCCATCATGAAGGACAAGCTATTCGTTTACCTGAGCTATGAACAACTGCGGCAGAGGCAGTCGGTGCCACTGTCGGGAACCGTGCTGACGGCGGCGCAGAGGTCCCAGGCGCTGGCGACCAGCGACGCAGCGGTCCAGGCTTTGCTGCCTCTGATTCCACTGCCCAATTCCGGAAGCAATCAATTCGCAGGTTCAGCAAGTGCGCCGGTGAACATTGAACAGGGGACGGCGAACGTCAGTTATTTGATCGGCACCAACAACCGGATCAACGTGTATTACGCGATTCAGCAAGATCAGCGCAATGAGCCTCCGACGACCGACGGCAACACTTTCCCCGGTGGAGGCGATCAGCGCAATGGCCGCCGCCAGCTTCTGACTTTCAACGAAGATTGGACTTTGAGTCCGACGCTCACGAATGAATTTCGCGCGGGCGCGAATCGGATCCTGATCGTGTTCGCGGCCGATAATACGGGCGCGGCGCCGGCTTACAACATCGACAGCGGCGTTACCGCGGCGATCGGAATTCCTCAAATTTCGGTCACGGGCGCGTTTGAGTTCGGCGGCATCAGCGGATTTCCGCAGGGGCGCGGCGACGACGTCGAAACGTTTTCCGACACGTTGAGCTGGGTGCACGGCAACCACGTCGTCAAATTCGGCGGAGAGTATCGGCGGCAGAATACCGACAACTTCTCCTACACGCCGGGTACCTTCAGTTTCCCCAGTATCACGGCGTTTCTCGCGGACCAGGCCAACAGCTTCAGCGTGACGGATTCGAACCGGTCGAACCGCACCTATGGAAATTCGATCGGCGCGTTCGTCACCGATACCTGGAAATTGCGGCCGACGTTCACCGTGACGCTGGGTCTGCGTTACGACTGGTACGGCACGCCGACCGAAGCAGAGAACCGGTTCGTGGTTTTCAATCCCACGACAGACTCGCTCAACCAAGTCGGCCAGAATGGTGGGCCCAGCCGCGCCTATCAACAGAGCGCTCTCAACTTCGAGCCGCGCGTCGGGATCGTATGGGATCCGTTTAAGAACGGAAAAACCGTGTTCCGTAGTGGCTACGCGATCATGACGGATCAGCCGACGCTGGGCCTGGTGAGCGGACTGGCGGGCAATCCTCCGAACGCTTTCCCGGTTTCCTATACGCCGCCATCGGGCTCTTTCGTGACGCTGGAAAATGCTTTCGGGCTGGCGTCCGGCTCGGTGTCTCCGGTTTCGATTGCCCACAACTATCACGACGCGTACGTCTCGGAATGGAACTTCCAGATCCAGCAGCAGCTTGGCCACAGTTACGCGCTCACGGCGAGCTATGTAGGAAGCAAGGGGACGGACCTTAATCTGGAGCGCAACTACAACCAGTTCGTCAACGGCCTTCGCCCTTACCCGAAGCTCTCTTCGAGCAGCCCCATCGATCCTGGTCTGCCTCTCACCAACATTTTGGTTTACGAGAGCGACGGCAATTCCTCCTATCAGGCCGGCTGGGTGGATCTGAAAAAGACGTTCGGACACGGGCTTCAGTTCGACGGATACTATGCGCGTTCAAAATCGATTGACGACAATTCGCGCAACGTCGAGGGGCTGGTGATTCAGGACAGCAACAATATCCGCGGCGACCGCGGGCTTTCGGACTTCGACGCCCGCAATCGTTTCGTGCTGAGTGGAATTTATGCGCTGCCGTTCGAGCGCAATATACTCTCGCGGGGCTGGCAGGTTTCGCTGATCGAGACGCTGCAAAGCGGGAATCCGCAGAATTTCCACACGACCAATACGGCATTTACGGGCGCGGGAACGCTGCGTCCGGATGTGATCGGCAACATCATGACCGGCTTTACGCCGGCCTACAACGGCAGCGCGACTTCTATCGGGTATATCGAGAATCCCCAGGTTCTGGTCAATCAGGGCAATGCGTTCGGAGACCTGGGACGCAACGTGGTGATCGGACCGGGCTTTCAGAATCTGGATGTCGCTCTGGTGCGGAACTTTAAGGTCCGGGAGCGGATGAATATCCAGCTTCGCGCGGATGCTTACGATATTTTCAATCACCCGAATTTTACGAATCCGGTGACCACTGTCGGGTCCACGACGCTGGGGCTGATTACCGGCGGATCGCGGACTCCGGCGGGGGATTTCGGAAGCTCACGCCAGATCCAGCTTGCTGCAAAGTTCCAATTTTAAGGTCAATTAAGGTTTCAGCCAGCGTTGTTTCCGATGATTTAAGGTCGATTAACGCTGGCTAAGCCATCGTGGTAGTCTAATCTGGATCATTCCAGATTATGAAGACTACTCTTGGCCTTTTATTTTCCGCAATTGTTTCGGCTCAAAGTTTTAGCATCGCGACGATCGCCGGATCGTCGCGTTTGCGCGACGGCTCACCCGCGACGACCGTGCCGCTGCGATATCCCTACGGGGTTGCCGAGGATGCAGCGGGAAATATTTATTTCGCCGACGAACAGGATAACCGGGTGCGGCGCGTGGACACCAGCGGAATCATTTCTACGATTGCGGGAACGGGCGTGGCGGGTTTCAGCGGCGACGGAGGGCAAGCGACCCAGGCTATGTTCAACGGGCCGGAGGGCATCCGGCTGGACGCGAAGGGAGCCAATTTATATATCGCCGATTATCAGAATCACCGGGTCAGAATGCTGGTGCTGGCGACGGGCGTGGTTACGACGGTAGCAGGCAACGGGAGCGTGAAATTCAGCGGCGATAACGGCATTGCCACGCAAATTCCCCTGGATGTCGACGATATTGCGGTGGATAACGCAGGGAATATTTATATCGCCGATTTCGTGAATAGCCGGGTTCGAAAAGTGTTGGCGTCGAATGGGACGATCAGCACGATTGCGGGGATTGCGAATCCGGGAGATGGCGGCGATGGAGGTCCGGCGGTGCAGGCGGCGATCGATGGGCCGACCGGTATTTCCGTGGACGCGCAGGGCAACGTCTATTTCGTCGATTACTACAACAACAGGGTGCGAAAGATCGCGCAGGGCAACGGCGGGGTCATTACGAATTTTGCAGGGACCGGGGGGTTCGGTTACGGCGAGCCTAGCTACGACGGAAACAATGGGCCGGCGATTAAGGCGCTGCTCGCGATTCCGGTTTCGACCGCAGTGGAGCCCAACGGGAATGTGCTGGTTTTGTGCCTGTTCGAATTGTGGCGCGTGGTTGCTTCCGACGGCTCGATTCATTTTCTCGCGGGCAGCGATTCGCTAGGATTTTCGGGAGACGGAGGACTCGCGATCGATGCGAAGTTCTCCGTTCCGTTATATGTGACGGCGGCCGCGAACGACGATATTCTGCTGGCCGACGTCGGCAACTACAGGGTGCGGAAAATCTCGGCCGGGAACGTCAATACGGTGGCAGGGACTTCGATTCTGGACGGGATTCCGGCGACTACCGCATTTCTCAATCAGCCTGACGGGTTGATCCTCGATGGGAAAGGCGGAATTGTGATCGCCGATACGGCGGACAGCCAGATTCGAGCGGTCCCGTCGACTGGGGTGATCGCGAATGTCACCGGAACGGGCGTGCGCGGATCGGACCCCGGGGAACTGTATTTCCCGACAGGAATTACGTACGACTTACTGGGTAATCTCTTTATCGCGGATAGCGACAACGATCGGGTAATGAAGATTCCCGCCGGCAGCGCGATCATGCTGGAGGCCGGCAACGGCAACACGGGTTTCGGAGGGGATGGCAATCAGGCGAATCAGGCGATGCTCAATGGGCCGACCGGCGTAGCTGTCGACGCGACTGGGAATGTTTACGTTGCCGACTACAACAACGAACGGGTTCGCATGGTGGATGTGAACGGCGATATTTCGACCATTGCGGGAAACGGGAATCCGATGTTTCTCGGCGATAATGCTCCGGCGAAGAGCGCGCAGCTCGATCCGTACGATGTGGCGCTGGACAAGGCGGGGAATCTGTTCGTCGCGGACCGGGCGAATCATCGCATCCGAAAAATAAATCTGGCGTCGATGGTGATTACGACGGTAGCCGGGATCGGAACGCCTGGCTATTCGGGCGATAGCGGACCGGCGACCAGCGCGCAGCTCAAATCGCCGACGAGTATGACGCTGGACGGGGCGGGGAATCTGTATATCGCCGATAACGGCAATTCCGTGGTGCGGCGCGTGAGTGCGAGCACCGGCGTGATCACTACGATCGCGGGCAACGGCAAGCTCGTGTTTAACAGCGAGACTGGAACCGCGATCGGGGTCTCGATCGATCCGACGCGCGTGGCGGTGGATGCGAGTGGCGCTATCTATATTACCGACAACTTCAACGACCGGATCCGCAAGCTGGTGATGCAAGTGCCGGTCACGATGACGATCTCTTCGGGCGATGCACAGACCGGTCCTCCGGGGACTTCGGTGTCGATTGCGGTGAAAGTGGCGGACGCATCGGGGATGCCGGTGGGCGGCGTGACGGTTAATTTCGCAGTGTCAACAGGAACGGCGTCATTGAGCGCGGGGTCGGCGACCACGGGCGGGGATGGAACGGCGTCGATTCAGTTGACTCTGGGGGCGACGGCGGGCGCGCTGAAGATCACGGCGTCGGCAGGCGGACTTTCGAGCGTGACGTTCAATCTGACGGTGACCCAACCAATAGTCACTACGCCGATGCCGACCATTACGAGCGGCGGAGTGGAGGGCGCGGCACTGAGCGTCCCCGCGGTGCAGGCGCTTTCGACGGGCGGGATCGCCAGCGTGTTCGGAACGAATTTCGGGGCAACGGCCGCGTATCAAAAGGTGGGCACGGGCGATCTGGTCAACGGAGATGTTCCGACGAACTTCCAGGGGATTTGCGTTACGGTTGGGGGAGTGAACGCGCCCGTGTTCGGCGCCTCGGCGACGCAGGTAAATTTTCAGGCTCCGGTGTTGACGTCGGGGGGCACGGCTGCGGTCCAGGTGATTACGGGATGCGGGACGGCGAATGCGCTGACCAGCAACGCGGTGATGATCGCTACGCAACCGGCTACGCCTGAGTTTTTCTATTTCGTGCAGAATGCGAACGGAATTAATCCGGTGGCTGCTACGGATGCGATCACCGGCGTTGGAATCGCGGCAGCCAACTTGTTTCCGGGCAGCGGTTTTGCTCCGGCGTATCCGAATGAATATGTGACGGTGTATGCGACTGGGTTCGGAGGGACGAATCCGGCAGTGGCTCCTGGTGCGTTTCCGACCGCGCTGGCGCCGGCGGCGGGAGTGGTGACGGTGACGCTGGGAGGGGTTGCGATTCCGGCAGCGAATGTACTGTATGCGGGCGTGACGCCGGGGAGTCCGGGGTTGTACCAAGTGAATTTGTTGATCCCTGCGGGTACGCCGAATGGGAATTTGCCGCTGGTTATTCAGGTTGGGGGGCAGCAGAGCCCGGCTGGGGCTTATCTTGCGGTGCTGGGGAATTAGAAGCGGAGGACAGGTCGGGAACCTGTCCCACTGGTGGGCGGGTCGGGGACCCACCCTACTGGGTTTTAACCTTACTTCAGGTAATGTTGTAGGTGGTGGCCGAGGCCGAACCAGGCGAAGATCTGGTGCCGCTGGCTAGGCGTGCAGAGTCGGCGGGGCTTATCTTACGGTGCGGAGGGCAGGTCGGGAACCTGCCCCACTGCTATTGGGTTTTAACTTTCTTCAGGTCGCGCTGGTGGTCCAGGTAGCTTTCGCCTTCTGTGATCCAGGTGGGGGCAGGCTCATCCTTTAGGTAGTGGCCGAACCAGGCGAAGATGCGGTGCTGGTAGTCGATCTGGTCGGCTTTTTTGCGCAGGCCGTGGTCTTCGCCTTGATACACCAGCAGCACTACGTTTTTCTTGGCGCGGCGGGCGATGTTGTAGAGTTCTACGCCCTGATGATAGAAAACGGTTCCGTCGGCGTCGCCTACTTCGATCATGAGAGGCGTGGTCATGGTAGAGACGGCGAATACCGCGGAGTTGCGGATGTATGCGTTCAGATCCTCATATAAGGGGACGCCCATGCGCTGCTGGCCGGTTTCGATGTGGTCGGTTTCGGCGATGCCATTGCTCCAGTGATGATTGCCGTAGTTGCTGACCAGATCGGTGATCGGCGCTCCGGCTACAGCGGCGGCGAAGACGTGGGTGTGGGTGGCCAAGAATGCGGCGTCGAAACCTCCCCAGGAGTGGCCGACGACTCCGACCTTCTTTTCGTCGATGACGCCTTTTTCGGCGACCTTCTTTACGGCGGTGGTGACGCAGTCGGCTACGGAGAGGCCGGGATCGCTGCGCTGGAACACGATATCGGGCTCCAGCAGAAAGTATCCGTGCGTGGTGATCGCGCTGGCGCTATAGTAACTGCGCTCCGACGGAGCGTTGTAGCGATGCAGACCGTCCGAGAGCTTTTCGTACATGTAGACGATCATGGGGTACTTCTTACCAGCCTCGTATCCGGCGGGATAGTACAGAGTGCCCTGAAGACGGGTCCCGTGGGTGTCTTTATATTCGATTAGCTCGGTGTGGCCCCACGCGTACTTGGATTGGAAGGCATTCGTGTCGCTGACGCGTTTAGCATCTTTGAGATCGGGTCCGCCGACGAAGACATTGGGGGATTCTTCGTAGGTTTCGGAGACATATTCGAAGACGGGAGCATCGGTGGCTTTGGCCAGGCGCTCAATACTCTTGTCGGCCCAGACCAGTTTTTCGGGTGCGGACGCGCCGGGACGCAGGACTGCGTAGCCGGATTTCTTCGACCAGACCCCGAACAGGCTCATATAAACGGGCTTCGATAAATCGATCGATTCTTCTTCGGGATCGAGGCGCACGTAGCGATAGCGCGTCTCGTCGGCAGCGCCGCTCGTGAGGCGAACCGGCTTCGAGCCATCGGGCGAGACTTTCCAGAGATCGTACTTGTCGTAGAGGATTACTTCGGCGTCGTTCTTGGTCCAGCCGGCTACTCCGAACGGAGGCTTCACGGGCGCAGTGGAATCGGATTCGACATTTACGAACGAGGTCTTGATGTTTTTCGTGATGTTGACGTTGGCCTTGGTGGTGACGTCGAAAACATTGTATTGGTCGTGATCGAGATAGACAAGGTAGCGGCCGCCGGGGCTTTCTTCGAGGTAGCGATCCTCGCTCAGTTTTTCGTGAATTTTGGTGCGCTGGCCGGTGTTGGTATCAACGAGGTAGATGTCGGCGAAGGGACGGCCGATGCTGCGTTCCAGGGCGTAATCTTTCCACTCGGCGGCGTAGGCCAGATTGTGGTGCTTCAGAGGGGTCACCTGCTCGGTGACTTCGTGGCCTAATTGAGTCAGGCTTCCGGAATCGATGTGCAAGGCGGCGAGCATGTTGCGGCGGCCTTCCTGGCTGGCGTTTTTCGACTGGTAGGCCATCACTTCGATGTCTTTCCAGTGCCAGACATCGACGGTGGGCTGATCGTCGGCTTCGTCGGTGGAGTCGGCGTTGGCAGTGCCGCCGCGGCCTCCGCGTCTGCCGGTCGCTGGTGTGGCTGATGCCGGTTTGGGATACCACTCGGCGAGTCCGATGAAGAGTGTGGAGGGATCCTCGGACCAGGAGGGCCGGCGGTAGGAAACGGTGCGTAATCCGGCGGGGAATTTCTGGTCCGCGGTAGGGTCGTAGGCGTGCGCCGATTCCGCGGAATCGCCGAGATTTTTCCAGGTGAGGACGATGTAGGTTGGGCCGTCCTTCTTTTCGTCGGTCTTAGACTTCAATGCTGCGAGGTCGGAGGAATCTTTTCGCCAGGAGAAATTACTGTACGTGGACGTTCCCGAATCTAGGACGCGCAGTGAGCCGGTCTTGGCGTCGTAGAGTTGAATTCCATTGCCGGTCTTGTCCGGAGTCGAGATCGCCATGGCGAGCAGCGATCCGGTGTGCTTGCGGTTCTGCCAGGCGACCTCGGATACGTTGCCGAAGGAGGTATCGCGGCCGGTTGCGAGCTGGCGGACGATCAGGGTTGCGCCGGGAGTATTGTCGTCAGCTCCATTCGCGCCACCGCCTCGACCGCCGCGGCCTCCGCCACCACCGCGTCCACCGGCTGCGGCGCCACGGCCACCACCTGCCGCGGCCTCGGGCGGGTAGTGGCGCATCGCTAAATACTTTCCATCGGGGCTGAAGTAGTAACCCTGGATGGCATCGATCACGGTCTGTTCCCCGGTCGCGAGATTCATCAGGCCGAGCTTATTCTGCACCGGCTTTTCGTCCTTGCGCAGACGGTCGGCTTGCGATTCGGAGTAGCCTATGCCGTAGGCGAGCCATTGTGAATCAGAGGAGAACGCGGGCTGTGTTCCGAAGGCGATGGTTTTCGTGGTGGCGTCTGCGATTTTGGTGGCGCGCAGATCGTTATTGCCGTTGGAGCGATTGATGCCATAGACGAGCCACTTGCCGTCGGGCGATAAGCCGCTGGCTCCGCCGCCTCCTCTGCCTCCGCCGCCTGCTTCGACGAGCGTTTCCCACTGCCCGTACTCGGCGGGGGTGGGAGGGAGTTTGGTTTGCGCGAAGAGGCTGGACGACAGGGCTAGCCAAGGGAGAGCTCGGAGAAACATCTTGGGCATGGGATTTAAGGTATCACAGGGTTTAGTCGGAGGTTGCGGAAACGCTCGGGGCGTAGACACGAGTGTCAAGGCGGCACGCAGGAGTGCGTACGCTACGTTTTCGATTTGGGGGCGATGAGAAGGGGCTGGAATTTCACAGGCTGAAGCCTGTGCCACCACGTGTGGCTTGAAGCGTCCGGCTGTCAGCCAGGGGACCAGGCATTTTTCAAGGCAATTTTCGTTTTGGTTATTCATCGCGCAGGACTACTATGGGGTCCACGCGGGAGGCTCGGCGGGCGGGGGCCCAGCAGGCGATTAGGGCTATGAAGGTTAGCAGCGCGGCTACGGCGCTGAAGGTTAGCGGGTCGGTCGCGGCTATTCCGTAGAGGAGATTTTTCATCGCTCTTGTAGCGATCCAGGCGGCGATCAGGCCGATGGCGAGTCCGATGCCGGTGAGGGCCAGGCCTCGGCCGACGATCATGCGGATCACGCTGGAAGAGGACGCGCCCAAGGCCATGCGGAGCCCGATTTCACGGCTACGCTGGGTGACGGCGTAGGAGAGAACTCCGTAGAGACCGATGGAGGCGAGGATGAGCGCGAGTGCGGCGAAGGCTCCGAGCAGGGTCATCTGCTGCTGGCGGTCGGCGACGTTGAGGTCCACGATTTCGTCCATGGTGCGGAGGTCGGAGATGGGTTGTTCGGGATCAACGGAGGCGATGACGCGGCGGATGGCGGGCGCGATCGCGGCGGGGTCGCCTTGGGTGCGGACGATTAGGGTGTCGGGGCTCCAGTCGGTGTCGAGCGATGTGATGGGCGTGTAGACCCCTGGTTTCATGCCGAGTTCGTAGCCACGCTCATGGACGTCGGCTACGACGCCGATGATGGTCCGCCAAAGCACCTTGGAAGTATTGATCGAGATGCGGTGCCCGACTGGGCTTTCCTTGGGCCAATAGTGGTGGGCGAAGGTTTCGTTGATGATCAACACGGGGGCGGTATCGCTGATATCGGAGGCGGTGAACAGCCGGCCTTCCAGCAGTTTCACTCCCATGGTCGGGAGGTAATCGGCCGAGCCTACTCGAAACAACGCGTCCGGGGAATAGTTTCGATCCTTGGCTTGTCCCTCGATTTGGTAGCCAGCCGTGTTGCCAATGCTTTGGAAGGGAAGAGTGGATTCAAACGCCGCGCCTTCGACGCCGGGAAGCGAGCGGACTTGGGCGAGCACTCGATTTATATAATCGATGGCTTTGACCGAATCCTTGTACTTCGGCCCGAACGGAGTGCGCATGGTCAATAAACGATCCGAACGGAAGCCGAGATCGATGGCGCGGAGCTTCGCCATGGTCTGGATCATGAGGCCGGCTCCGGTGAGGAGCACGAGCGCGGCGGCGACTTCGACGACCACTAGAGCGTCGCGCGTATTGCGGCCGCGGGTGTCGGCTCCCGATCGACCACCTTGCTTTAGGGCGTCGTTTACAGAAGCTCGGGCGGCTTGAATAGCGGGGATTACGCTGAAGATCAGACCGGTGAGAAGAGAGAGTCCTAAAGTGAAGAGTAGGAGGGTCGGATCGAGGGCGGGTTTCGCGGTGTCGGGAAGACCGGAGGGAACGAGGCGGGCGAGGATGGTCATGCCGGCTTGGGCGAAGAGGAGTCCGAGGGCTCCGCCGGCGAGCGCGAGCATGGTCGCTTCGGTGACCATTTGGCGGACTAATCGGCCTCGGCCTGCGCCTAATGCGGCGCGCACCGCCATTTCCTTTTTTCGCGCCACGGCCCGGGCTAAGAGAAGGCTCGCCAAGTTGGCGCAGGCGATCAGCAGGACGCAGCCGGAGGCGGCCATCAGCACGAGGAGCGCGACGCGCGTGTTACCGAGGAGATCCTCTTTGATTGGAATGACCACCGAGCCGACGCGGTAATTGTCTTCGGGGTACTGCTGTTCCAGGCGCTTGGCAATGGAGGCCATTTCCTGGCGGGCACGGTCGAGATTCGCATCGGGCTTGAGACGGGCGACCACGCTCAGGAAGTGAGAGCCTCGGCGCGACTGGTCGGCGTTAGTGAAGTGCATCGGATACCAGAAATCCCGCTCCCGGTCGCGAAAGACGAAGTCGCGACGCATGATGCCGATGATGGTGTATTTCGTTCCATTCATCATGACGGGCTTGTTGATTTGCGCGGGATCGCCGGAGTAGCGGCGCTGCCACAGGCCGTAGCTGATGACGACGACTTGCGCGCCGTCGCGATCTTCCTGTTCGGAAAAGGTTCGTCCGAGCAGCGGAGTGACGCCCAGAACGGAGAAGAAGTTGGCGGTAACGGCTTGCCCTTTAAGCTGTTCCGGAGTGCCTTCGCCTGGGGTAATACTTGTGATGCTCATGCCGCGGTAACGGATGGCGGCCATGTCGGCGAAGACGTGGTTTTGCGCTTTCCAATCGAAGTAGTTGGCGGGCGCGGGAGTGTTGTGGGGGAAGCCTATGGAACTGCAGTCTTCGAACACCATCATCACGCGATCGGGGTCGTGATACGGCAGCGCGCGCAGCACCACGGAATCGAGGGTGGAGAAGATGGCGGTGTTGGCTCCGATTCCCAGGGCAAGTGCGCAGATCGCGATGGCGGTGAAGGCGGGGGCTTGGCGGAGCAGGCGCAGGCCGTAGCGAAGGTCGGCTAAGAGGGTTCGCATCTCATAAGGTTACTGCTGATGCGCGAGGAGGTTACCGCGGGAAAAAAATGGGCAGGTCGGGGGGAGTGACCTGCCCAGCTAGCCTATTGAATTAAACCAGCGACTAGTCTCGAAGGGGGATTCGGCAAAGGATTAACATTCAGGGATGCGTTGAGGGTCATTTGCAGGGCTCCGGAGATGATCTGCAAGGGACCCGCGACGGTATCGCCGGGAAGCACGCCAAGGATGGTGAGCCAGGAGCCTCGCGGTCCGTAAATGGTGCCGTAGAGATTCGTGCCGGCGTTGCCTCCGTTCTGTGAGGCCATCAGCACCATTTCCTGCGATCCGGGAACCGAGAGTATGTTCGCGCAGATGCCGTTGCAACTCACGTCGAGCAGGCCGTTCGAGGTGTATTTCAAGGTGGTGTTGGCGCGATCCTGCCAGATGAGCACGGGCGCGTAAGGCGCTAGAGCCGTAGGCAGATTCGAACTGCTCTTATTCAGTCCATGCAGAGTGATCTGCGGCTCGACGCCCGCCATCAGGCCGGCCTGTACCTGCGGAAAGGAGAGTCCACTTTGCGAAAGCGCCGAGGGCAGGACCAAGCCCGGATACTGACTGCTGGTGAAAATGAAGATCTCGCCGGCATCGGTGTTCGGAACGATCTGTCCGCTCGAGAGAGGCGTCAGATCCTTCATAATGGCGTTGGCTCCCGCCGTGAGTCCGACGCCCGGGCCTCCGGCTACCGGTTGTGCGCCGGCGAAAACATATTCACCGGGTGCGAATGTCGTAGTGGCCAGCGCGCCGGTTACGATGCCGCCATAGAACACATATTTGCAGAAGCCTCCACACGGCGTTACGGCTCCATCGGAGAAAGTCACGTTACCGGTGATCACGATGGGCGTGCCGATGGGTGTGCCGAGGATCGGAAGCGTCGCGTAGTAATTTCCCGGCGGCAGGAAGGTGGGCGAGCTGGGCGAAAGACTGCCCGCAATCAAGCCACCAGGTACCGGATGGTCCGGCAGGCCGGTGGGTGCCGGAGGCTGTGGCAAGCCTGCGAACGGGTCGGAGAAATAGTCGCCATCGGGAAATCCGTTCATCGGCGCGGAGCTCCAGTTATTCGCACCCACGACATCCTGAATGCCGCCTTGGCCCATTAAATAAGTAAAGGGAGCAGTGACGGTCGCGAGTCCGGTCACGGTGCCCGCGGCGATGGCCGGCAAGCCGAGTCCGCTAGGATTCGAAGACGACATGTAAATGCCCCCGCCGGCGTTCACGGTATTCAGGCCAAGGGACAGAAAATCTTCTCCGCACACCAAGCCGACATTCAGAGCCGATACGAAGCAATCGGAGGCGCGGTTGAGCAAATACAACGACGCGTTGAGATTGGTGCGGCGCAGCGCTGCGGTCGCGACGGCAGAAGGAGTGAAGCCGGTCGACAAGAAGAATCCGGAAAACCACTGCGGCAACTTATTGGTCATCGTCACTTGAACCCAGTAATCGACCGGCACATTGGGAACCCCCGGAGCGGTCCCGCCACTTCCGGCAGCCACCTGAACGGCTTGGCGGCCGTTATCGCCGCCGGCGGTAAATCCGTTGGCCTCGGCATAATCGCAGGCAGCCTGCAGGTTGCTCGCGGCAGGACAAGACGTTGCGGGCTGGCATCCAAGATCGTTGCAGGCAGGCGCCGCGGCCGGGCCATTCTGGAACAGCGCCTGGGAAACAGCAGCCTGAGCCGCCGCGTCGGCCGCGGTTTGCGCTTTCTTGCCGACATAGTAGCTCCAGCCGACATCGAGCACCAGTCCGACCATCCCGAATAATGCTACGAAGACCAGCGCAAAAGGCATCAATGCCTGGCCGCGTTCACTGTTCAGTTTGTTTCGAATCGCCATTGAATAACCTCTTTTCAAAACTGGATCGTTTCGGTAGATTTCGCGGCCAGGTTGAAGGTGCCGGTAGTCTGGCCGGGCCACATCGATTTCAAAACTGTATTGAATCCGTATTTGCCGATGATCGTGATCGTCGCGCCCACCGGATTGTAGGGCGCGGGCGGCCAGTTCGTCGCGTTCGCGGAGCAGCCCTGCGCGGGGGCGCAATCCAGGCTCTGGCCGCCGGCGGTGAAGGTCAACTGGAGCACGGACATATCCAGGCCGACCCCGTTTTGCTGAATTGTGTCTACCAAGGTCCCGACTGTGACGGGGCAGGCCGTCGATGCATCGGCGCACCGCGCGCCGTGAACCATAGCCACCCGAACGCCTTTTTTTACCGCCGCGGCCAGCGTGTGATAAGTCCACATCGCGCGGCCCAGTTCGAACACGAGGAAGATGCCGAACATAAGCGGCAGAAACACCAGCGCCATTTCGACGACTGCGCTGCCACGCCGGGGATTGCGCGAGCTTTTCATTGGAGGCTCCGCATGCGCATCTGGGAAGTACGGCTGATCGACGGCGGCGCCACCAGGGGGAACCGGAATAAATCGGGAACGCTGTAGGTAACGGTAACCGTGGCCGCAGGGTGGCTATCGATGCTAGCCGAAAATCCGCTGCAACTGGTGGGGCTGGGACAAAGATAGGCGGCGGTCACGGTGACCGGGGCGCCCGCGCAACTGCTGGTAAAGGACGTGCCGATATTCGGCATCCCGCGTAATTCCTCAATGGCCATCGAGCACGCGCCCGCTTGATCGCTGGCGCTGTCGATTCCTCCGGAATTCCTTAGAGCCGCAACCCGCGCGGCATTTTGCACGGAAATAAATCCGTACGCATAGAGCCCAAAATCAAAAATGACGAGAATCAGCGGAAACAGAAGCGGAGCGATGAGGGCGAACTCCATAATCGCATTCCCTTTCTCGTTTTGTCCCAGCTTTCGAAGCATGCTTATTCCTGTCCTTTCCAGCGGAATATTCCTTGGATGCTCAGCTATACGAACGCGTCCGCAAGGCCGGATCAAATGGCTGCAATTCATTTACAAAAATGAACTTACGCGGTTGAAGGTAACGGTACGGGAATAGGAAATCAGCGGGAATCCCTGAGTGATAATCGAGGGAGTAGCTTAGGAAAAGCGAGGAAATTTGATAAATGGAGTTGTAAGAATATGTGTAGGTTTATATTACTACGATGGGGGAATCCCTGAGGAAAAACACGGCTATTGCTGGAAATGTACGTAGGGTCTTTTCGACACCGCGGCGGTGCGACTGAAAAGCAAAAAGGAGAAACCGGAGCATACAAGCTCCGGTTTCTCCCTTTTTTGTTTTTTCTGGGGGCGCTATTTCGAGGCCACGCAGGGTTGTAGCTTGGATTTCGTCCGATAGCGAAGAATCAGAGCGACGCCCAGCAGCCCGCAGCCGCCCAGGAGGAACGATCCCGGCTCCGGCGCAGCCGTCCCCGTGTTCGTGGTGAACGTCTGACCGATGCTGGAAACCGAGGCAGTCCCCGGCGTTATCAGGAGTCCGACGGCGGTGAGATTCAGTTCCTTGAGTACATCGACGCTGTTGGTAAACGGCCCGTTGATGGGAATACCGATGCTTGCGTTCGCGCCGACTCCTCCCTGGCCCAGCGCGATGCTGGCGCCGACCGATACTCCGCCGTTCAGGCAGGCAAGACCGCCGCTGCCAAGGCTGGCGATGTTGACGTTGCCCGGTAGAGGAAGCGCGCCGCCGTAGCAATCCTCTTCCGCGACCAGGCCTGTTGCTCCGACCAGCGGCACGGGGCTCGACAGGCTGCTCTGTTCGGAGAGATCCACGTTGGTAAATCCGATGGAGGAATTATTCGAGGTGATGTCGAAGCCGAACAAAAACGTCTCCGTGGCCGCGAGAATCGAGCTGATGGCGATGTTGCTATCCGGAGTGATGGTGACCTTCGGGCCGCCTGTGCCGGCTGATTCCGTAATGCTGAAATCGTTGGCTCCGACGCCAGGCGTCAGAACGGCAACGCTGAGAAAGGTCAGATCCTGAAGTGTGTAGGAGTTCCCGTTGGCGGTGAAGGTGCAAGAACCCGCTGTCTGGTAGGAACTGAACGAGCCACCCTGAACGCATGCGCTGCCAAAGGCGTGCGATGCGAGTCCCAGAGTAAGAATACATAGCGTGAGTTTTTTCATAATATCTCCCTTTGAACAGACCTCTCCCGCGTCCTATTTAGCGGGCTTTTGATTGAATTTATCGAGTATTTTTCTCGGAACTGTTTGGCAGTTCGGATCACGTTACGAACGTCGCGGCGATTTGGATCAACCCCGCGTACTTTTGACCCTTGGCGGTTGTTAGTCCTGGTATTTTTCGGCCAGGACTCAGTACCCAGGACGGACAAGCACTTCATCTAAGGCAAAACAAGGCGCCGTATTACATAAGATGTTGATCCAGATTTGCCGGCGGCTCGTAAGGAGTCACAGAGAGCAACTATGGTCAACCGCAACCATTGCACCGCTGACGAATACGCCTACTTCGCGATCGGAAGCCTGGAAGGTCCGGAAAACGACATGATCCGGGGGCACCTTCGCGACCATTGCGAGATCTGCGCCGAGGAAATCAAAGATGCATTGGAGTTTTGGTACATATTTGCCGCGCTGACGGAACGAACCCAGCTCCAGACCTTCTCTGAGCCGACGCCGATGCTCCGGGACCGGGTGATCGGCATCGGCCGGTCCACGCCGCGTCCGACCCAGGGCCGGACGACGGTCCAGACATTCGTCCGCGTGGGACTGCGAATGGCTGCGGGAGTGGTGATCACCGCGGGCGCAGCGACGTTGTCCTGGAACATCGCCAAGTCTCACGGCCAAAAGGATATTTCCGCAGCGCAGGCCCGCGCCGACCAACAGATGAAAAAGCTGGAATCGGAAAATAATGCGCTGCGAAATCTTGTCGTGGCCGCGCGGAATGCTCCGGCCGTTTTTCCCGGCAAAGAAAGCATTGTTTCGGTACAAGATCCCTATATCGTTCGCGATCTTCAAAAAGCCCGGCAGACGGAGGTCGCGATCTCCGCGGCCCTGAACGACGAACGCGCCAAGGCCGCCGATCTGGAAAAAAGACTCTACCAGACTACGTCATTGCTGGCCTCCGCGACCCATGATCGCCAGGAAGCCGACCGCCGCTACCGCAAGGCGTTTGACGCAACGATGGAAAAAGAGAGCGGCGCCACCGAGCTTTCGAGCGAAATAGAGACTTACAGCACCAGAATTCAGGACTTGGAATCGCAAATTGGACGCTATCGCACGTTAATCGATTCTCAAAATAAACGGATCGTGCAACACCTCCAAATGGTCTCCTTGCTGCAATCCCGCAGCCTCTGCGTGGTGCAGCTGCACGCCGCGGGAACGGATCAGATTGCGTCGGGAACGGCGCTAATTGCCGATGATTCGCGGGTCGCATTCTTTCCCGCGAACCTTCCGGAGGCGCCCGCCGGCCGTACCTACCAGCTTTGGCTGATTCGCGACAAGGGTACAGAGATCGTCAGTGCCGGTACCTTCAGCGGTGTAGCGAAAGAACTGCCCTCGCTGCAATTCGCGAGCAAGGTGCCGATGGCTGGCGTCAAGTCGCTGGCGGTTACGGAAGAACCGGCTGGCGGGAGCCCCGCGCCGACGGGACGCAAACTGATGGTAGGAACAACGACCAAAGGTTAGTGACCTCGATCCACAAAGAGTTACGCCGCGCTATGCAGCGGCGTAACAAAACCCCCTAATATTCTGACGCGGTTGTCGATGCTGGGAGTCCGTGGCTACGGGACGAGGTGGGAATTACGACCGAAGGTGTAGCGCCAGCGGATCTACCGTCGCGCCGTTAAATCAACAAGATGCGGATCTAATTTCCCACGCAGGCGCGATAGCGCAGACCGTGCCCACCCTTTTACGGTACCCAGAGGCTGATGCAGACGCTCCGCGATCGCCGCCTGGGATAATCCCTCATAAAACGCCAGTTGGATGACCCGTTTCTGGTTTTCGGAGAGATTCCGAAAAGCACCTTCAATTATACGGGCGCGATCGGAGGCGAGGATTTCATTGTCGATGGTAACAGCCGGAAATTCCACGTCGTCGATCGAAACCTGGGCGGAAAGATGGGCTTGAGAGGACTTCAGATAGTCAAGCGCACAGTGCCGCGCAATCATGACCAGCCATGGCCCGACCGAGGGATAATCCTCGCTCAATTGGGCCGAACGATTCCAGGCGCGCAGGAACGATTCCTGCACCAAATCCTCCGCAACCGATGGATTGCGGACGATCCGCACGATTAATACGTACAAAAGCCGACCGTACAGATCGTATAAATCGGCCATCGCCTCGGGGTCGCGCTGGCGTAAACGCCGGACGAGAGCGCCCAATTGGTCGCCGTTTGTTGTGGAATCTCGTTCCTTCATAATCTTTACGAAATGAAGTATTACTTTATTCCCCGGAGCACGCAATAGTCGGGAGGTTTTATTTTTATAAATATGAGCAAAATTGAGCAGCAAATCGCCCCGTTTTTTTAATGGGGGATTCCCCGAGTTAGTTCCCGTGTACTTATTCTTCGCGCAACACGGTGGCAGGATCGACGGTAGTGGCGCGATGCGCAGGAAACCAGCAGCCGGCGGCGGCGGTCACCAATAATAATGTGGCGACTGCCGCGAAAACGCCTGGATCGGTGGGTTTCACTGTGTAAAGCAACGTCGCGAGATAGCGGGTGAGCGCGAGCGCCGCGAAGATTCCGACCGCGACGCCCACACCCGCCAACACCATTCCTTCGCGCAGCACCAGCGCGCGGATCACGTTAGGACTCGCGCCCAAAGCCAGTCGAATACCGACCTCACGCACGCGTTGTGCGACGGAATAAGAAATGACCGCGTAAACTCCAACGCAGGCGAGCACCAGGCCGAGCGCGCCGAACGCTCCCAGCAGGATCGTCTGGAGCCGCGGCTGTGCGATGGAGTTGGATAATAGCTGCTCCATCGAGACGATTTCCGCGACGCCCTGTTCGGGGTCCACTTGACGCATCGCTTCTTTGACGGCGCCGACCGCGGCCATCGGGTCGCCCTCGGTTCGCACCACCAGGTTGGTGAACAGGCTCGGCGCTTGCAGATTACAAACGAACACAGTGGGCTGCGGAACGACATTTAATCCGTCGTGGCGGATATTCTCGGAAATGCCGATAATCTCCGGCTCGGTCACCAGGTACCACTGGAGCCGCAGCCGCTTACCCATGGCATTCTCGTCGCCGAACAGCATTTTCGCCGCCTCGCGATTGACGATCGCCACCTGCGGAGATCCCATGTGATCGCGAGAATCGAACTCGCGTCCCGCAAGCATAGGGATGCCCATGGTATGGAAATAATCGCTGGAAATTACGCTGACGTCTCCTCCCGTCTGTGCGCCCGGAGGCAACGGAGGATGATCCGCGCGTTCATACCCGGTGCCCGATGTCCCCTTAGTGGGCAACGCGTGAATGGAGCTTGCCGATTTCACCATGGGCAAAGCGCGAACGCGCTCCAATGTATCCTGGACCACCGCGGCGCGTCGCGGGAGGCTCCCTGCGTATTTGTGGAAGATCAATGTCATTCGCATCGCGAGAACATGATCGGCGCGATATCCGGGATTAACGTCGTTGAGCAGCACGAAGCTGCGCAGCATCAGCCCCGCCCCGGCTACGAGGACCACGGCGACCGCGACCTCCGCTATCACCAGCGCGTTGCGCAGTCCGCGCCCAGCCGATGAGCCGCCGCGTCCGCCCTGCTTGAGGACCTCCGCAATCCTCGCGCGATCGACCTGAAGCGCCGGAAAAATTCCGAAAATCAGTCCGCAGAGTAGCGACACACCGAGAGAGAAGCACAGCACCGAAGTATCGATGGCGATCTCGCCCCGGCGCGGCAGAGGAAACCCAGCGGGAAGCATGTGAATGATGGAAGGCACCGACCAGTAGGCCAGCAGGAGGCCGAGCAAGCCTCCCGTGACCGCGAGCAGCAGGCTCTCGATCGCTGTTTGCTGGAGCAGGCGCCAGCGGCTTGCGCCCAGCGCGACCCGGACGGTCATCTCCCTTTGTCTCCCGGCTGCGCGCATCAGCAGCAGGTTCGAGACGTTGGCGCACGCGATCAGCAGGACGAACGCCACTGCTCCCAACAACACGATCAGAATGTCGCGCGATTTTCCCACGGTCTGTTCCATCAGAGGCACCACCAGGGCGCTCCAATTGGTGTTCATATCGGGGCGCTCTCGCGCAGTTTGCGCCGCGACCGCTTCCATATCGGCCTGTGCTTGAGCAAGCGAGACTCCGGGCTTCAACCGCGCGACGGATTGATAGTTGCGTCCGTCCCTCGCGGCTTCTGCCGGGTTGAGGCGCATGGGTGTGTAAAGATCGGCGCCCATGGTCGGGTACCGAAACCCAGCCGGCATCACGCCGATCACTTCCACGGGAGAGCCTTCGAGGTCGATCTTTTTCCCGAGCACATCCAGCCGGCCGCCGAAACGGCGCTGCCACAAGCCGTAGCTCAGGACGCACACCGCGGGCGCACCCGGCATGTCGTCCTGAGGCGCAATGGTGCGGCCGATTAGCGGCGCCGCACGGAGGATCTCGAAAAATCCAGCGGTAATCCGCATCCCCGGAATCTGCACCGGCTCACCGTCGCCCGAAAGATTCATGGAGATCTGGAACATTGCAGCAATTTGCGTGAATGATCGATTCCGCGCGCGCCAGTCGAGAAAATTCTGGGTTTGGATCACGTTGAAGCGTCCGAACGGCTGGCGTTCCCAGACCATCACCAGACGATCCGGTTCAGGGAAGGGAAGAGGGCGCAGCAGCACGCCGTTCACCACGCTGAAAATCGCGGAGGTCGCGCCGATGCCCAGCGCCAGGACCCCGATTGCCGTGATCGCAAATCCCGGCGACTTGCGCAGCAGGCGCAGGGCGAACCGGGCATCGCGCCCGGCGGCTTCGAGCCGCGTCCATCCCCACGCCGCGCGAGTGTTTTCGCGCGCCTGGGTCACGTTGCCGAAGTCGCGTCTCGCCGCGTCAGGATCCTGTCCGCGATCGCGTTTCAATTGCGTCTCCTGTTCCAGATGAAACCGGAGCTCTTCCTCCAGTTCTCGCTCTTCCCGGGATTTTCGCCAAAACCACATCGCAACCTCCTTAGCGCGCCGGTTTCAGGAAGCGCGCGATCGCCTCCACCATCTGATTCCAACGCGCCTCCTCGACCAGCAGGCGTTTCTTGCCCTTCGCAGTGAGCCGGTAGTATCGCGCACGCTGCTTGTTTTGCGTGATTTTCCACTCCGCATCAATCCATCCCTGTTCCCGCAGCCGGTGCAGAGCGGGATAAAGAGACCCATGCTCCACTTGCAGGACATCCTGCGAAGTGGCGCGAATCGCGACGCTGATTCCGTGTCCATGCTGCGGTCCCCACTGGAGAGTGCGCAGGATCAGCATGTCGAGCGTTCCCTGTAAAAGTTCGATCTTGTCGGCCATAGAGGTAGTAGACAAGCTACCACACTGGTGGTTGGACGTCTACCCCTTGGTTTGGTTAGTGGCGGCGGCAGAAAACCTTCACCGGCTGCCTGTGCCACCCAAAGGCAAAACCAATTTAGCCGCTGATGAACGCTGATGACCGCAGATCGAAAACAAGATGACGTCGCGCCGCTATCAGCGTTTATCAGCGGCCAATAAGTCTTTTTCAGTAATCTCTGAAGCCTGTCCAACCAGCGGCAAGTTCCAGTGGTCTCACCAAGCCAGGCATTTAGGTGGCACAGACTTCAGCGATGTCGTGTCACTTGACACTTTAGTCTGTGGTCTTACTGCCCCGAAGGGGCCTTCAGGTCGGCCATCACGGTCTCCCCCTCCCGCACCGTGATCTCCTGGCCGCCTTCGTCCGGCATCGGACCGCCCCCGGGCTCTGTCACCACCAGACGGTATTTCCCCGGAGCCAATCCCCCTAGCGAATATTGCCCGTTCTGGTCGACCCCCGTGCCTGCGCGCGCCCCGTGATTTGAATCATCGTCGACGCGCATCGCAAAGACTGAGTCTCCTGGAGGAGCCGTTCCGCGAATGGTCGCTGTGTTCGTGCTGACCACAATTTTCAACGCCCCCACCGCGCCACCGGAGAGATCCAGAGGAGCATTGGTCACATCCACGCTTCCCAGCCACACCGACTTTATGAAGGTCATCGGCCCATTCACCTGCAGACGCCACGGCGCCGGCAGGACGCCTTTTAAAGTGAAGGTCCCATCGTCGTTCGCCAGTATTACCGAACCCGGCATGCCGATCTGAGACCGCGGGACCAATTGAATGTTGATCTGCGACGGCGTAATTTTGTTGGTGGTATTCCCGCTGCTTTCTATCTCCAGTTTGCCGCTCAGATCGATGGCGCGCTTCAGTTCGAGCACCAGGTCCACCGGCTTGTCACCGACGTCGATGCGCTGCCACGCGCCGATCCGGTTTTCCTCGTTGCCTCCCTGGGAAAAAACCGCCAGCATGTACGAACCTGGAAATACTTGCCGGAACTCGAACGTGCCTTTCGCCTGATCGACGGCTGATCCAACCACTCCGCTGTTCATCAGATGCTCACCTAACAGACTGAGCTGCGCAATCATCTGGACATTCCGCCAATCTGCTCCTCCGGGCGCGAACGCGCCCCGAACCTGGGTAATCACCGTTGGAGTCATCTGAAAATCGATTCCCGATTTTTCATTACCCGCCGTAAGCTCCACCGGCTGCGCGCCTTTGGGTTCGGTGGCCGCCGGATAATATTGAACTGAATATGCCTTCGTCGGCGCCGGATCAGGTCCGGCGGAAAACGGACGCGGTTGAAACACCGCGTGCCCGCATTGTGCCGACAGAATATACTTGCCAGGCGGAATCCCAAAAAGCCGGTACTCGCCCTCCAGATTTGAACCCGAGCCGCCCATCATGGCGACACCCTGCTCCGAATTCTTCGCGGGATGGATCTGGACGGGGCAGTTCGACAACGGATCGCCATCTTCATCGCTCACGTGGCCGCTTACCGCGGCGCCGGGGATCAATTCCACTGAGAGGGATGCAGCCGCCTCGCCGGCCTTGATCTCGACGAACTTTGAAACGCCTCCGAACCGGGCCTGGGGATAGTTTGGGTGCTGGAACATCAGCCGGTATTGCCCGGCCTGAAGGGCGTTGATCGTGAAGGCTCCGCTGGCGTCGGTCATTGTGGACTGGGGCGCCACCGGCTTCGCGAAGTTTCCAGCCGGGCTGATCGTGACCATGGCCTTCCTGACGGGAATATGAGTCACCGCATCCGTGACCACGCCGCTGACACTACCGGTCGGATCCGTCTGCGCGGCAGCGATAAGAGCAAAAAGCACGAGCCACGCTGTTCTCATGGCTTCAGAATCTCCTTGGCCTTCTCCTCCGGAATCAGCTTCGGATGCGCCTCGACCTTCCCGCCCTCCGGCACGTCCAGTTCTTCGGCGAGTTCCTTCACGGCACCGAGAAGATCGCCGGATTCCGGATTCCGGTAACTCGCGGGCGCGATTTTTGCCAACGCATAGACTCTGTATTTCCCCGGCGCGACCGCGTTCAGCTTAAACTTTCCGCTATCATCCGCAGTCGCCGCATAGTAAAACCGCGTCAGCCCGTGCCTGATTCCGACCGGCTCCAGCAAAATTCCCGCGCGCTTATCATCCGCACCCCCCGAATCGACCTCGCCCGACACCGTTGCCACGTTCGAGCTGATCGTGATGTTGAGCGGAGCGTCCAGTCTCGGAGGAATTTCAAAGTGCTGATAGGCAATATCCTTGTCCCCCAGCCGCACGGATTTCTCGAAAAACTGCATCGGACTCGGATTGACGTTAAGGAACCACTGACCCGGCGGAACGTCTTCAATCGAAAAGCTGCCGTCCTTCTTGACTCGCCCCGAATAATTTCCATCGCGCATCGATCCTGCGGCCAGCGTCACCGTGAAGCTCTCGACCGGACGAGCGCCCGGCCCCTCCACGTTCAAGTGTCCTTTCACCTCCACGCCCGGAAGCAACGAAAGCACAATGTCGTTAGACCCCTCGTGCGCGTCGACAATTTGTGACGCGTAGTAGCCTTTGTCCTTGGTGTGGATGTTCGCCTCGATCCGATAACGCCCCGGCACGTTGTTAGGCATCTCAAACCGGTACTCCGGACCCTGCGCGCCGGCGCCACTATTCCCAAAATACAGATCGTTATCGTCGTACTGGCGCAGCGAGACCGAAACCATCTGCCCATTGCCGCGAAAAATGCGACGGCCATTCACAACGGGCTGTGCCGGATCGGCGGGCGGGTCCAGTTGCGGTACGCCTGTAACGCGGCCCGTGATGATCGCCGGATGCGCCGAGGTCAGGTGGAAATCGATTCCTGTCAAACTGTCGCCGCCGCGAACCACTAACGGCGCCGCATCTTTGGAGTCCCGCGCTCCACCGAAAAATTGCGGAACCATCATCGTCCTGGGATCTTGCTCCGGTACCTGCGAACGCGTGATCGGGCCCATGAACGGCATGTTCGGAATGCACCGAAGATAATATTCGCCTGCATCGATTCCCGTAAACTTATATTCACCTCGATCGTTGGTATTCGCCCCTTGATAATTCGTCAGCCTTCGCTCGTCGAGGTTGCGCGAGGCCCGGAGCAGGGTCACGTTGACCGCCGCAACCGGGTCGCCGTCCGGATC
Organism: Bryobacteraceae bacterium; assembly: GCA_035485055.1. Taxonomy (GTDB): domain Bacteria; phylum Acidobacteriota; class Terriglobia; order Bryobacterales; family Bryobacteraceae; genus Palsa-187. The sequence continues at coordinate 43,935 of DATHOJ010000019.1, read as the reverse complement.
GACGACCGTTCCTGAAATCGTGGCGGACCGCAGGAAGCGCAGCTTGATATCCCCGTGCGTTTCGCCCTCGCCGAGCGTAATTACATCGCCCAGCTCGCGAATGCTGTTGGCGCCATACGTCGCCGTCCCGAGACCTGTCTTGGTCGCCCGTAAATCGTACTTGCCGGCGGGCAGTTCCTCAAAGCTGAAGCGTCCGGAGCCGTCCGTTCGCGTCGTCGCCCACGAGCGAGGCGTACCGTGCCAGCTAACGGTCACGACCGCTTTTCGCACCGCGTCGCCACTGGCCGCTTCCACCACGGTCCCGGAAATCACGCCCCGTCCGGCAGGCTGCGCGAATAAATTCACACAGGTGACGCACAAAAGGCACAATTTCGCCCGAGTCATGATTCTACTTAGACGCCAATAGCTCACTGAAAAGTTTCAGAGGCAACTTGATGTCCATTAATTGCTGCACTCCGGTGCGCGCGGAGCATCCCCCGTCACGGTAAGCGGACCCAGGGATTCCTTCACCAGCATGGCATTGAACCGCGGAACCTCCGTCGTTCGCAGCTCACTCCAGCGCTCGATGGCCCCGCGGCTGTCCTGACACATCACCCCGAAAGCCTCGATGACTGAGCTGGCCGGCGCGGTATCGGCCTGATCGACCGCAATCATCAGTCGCGTCAAGTCGCGATTCATCGGCCCCAGCCCGGCAGGCGGACCCGCGCCATCGGCGGATTCCTGTACCTTGGCCTCCAGCGCCTTCGCCGCGGCCAAAGTTTCCGGCGATTTATCCTTCAGTAACGCGATCCGCGCAGTGAGTTCCGCCCGCAATTTCGCGGCCTGATTGTAGCCCTCGTAAGTCGCAGCCATGCTCGCCGCGATCTTCTGCGCCAGTTCCAATTGCCTCTGCAACTCCGCCGCCGATACATTCAGCCGTGGGTCGAGCTTCACCGTAATCGGCTGCTTATAGGTAACTCCGCCCACCGTCAGCCGGATCTCATACTGCCCCGGCACTACCATTGGACCCTGCGGTTCATGCCACGGAGTATTGTGCGGAATAGCATGATCCGCCAGCGTGTACTCGAAATAATCGACGTGAATTCCGTAGTACGTGTAGAGCAACTGCTCCGGATCGGGATACCGCAAATCCCACACGAAGCGATGCAGCCCCGCATCCTTCGGCAGCACCGGCGAGGGCGCCAGCCAATAATCGGGGACGTTCACCTTGTACCCTAAAGACGCTGCACCGCTGCTCGAATACGCGCGCACCAGCTTGCCGCCCGAATCGAACACCTCAAGCTTGACCTCTGCCGCCGCCGACTTCAAATAATAATCGACGATTGCTCCATCCGGAGGATTTTCCGCCGACGGAACATCGGGGTTCAAAGGCGTGTCGGTGTACGTGTCCCACTGCATGCGAATCGCCGGCGCGGGCGCGAACAAATACGCGTCAGACGATCGCACCTTCGCACCGTTCGCCGCCAATTCGCGCAGCGGATTAATATCGTCAAGCGCCCATAACGCGCGTCCATACGTCGCGACGACCAGCGTATTCTGCTCGATCGCCAGATCGCGGCACCACGCCGCCGGCATATTCAACTCGAGCGGCTGCCACCGATCCCCTCCGTTAAACGACACGAACACCCCCGCGTCGAGCGCCGCGAAAACCAAATCGCGATTCTCAGGATCTTCGCGCACCGCCCATCCCACGCTGTTCGGCAACCCCGCATTGACGATTTTCCAATTTTGGCCGTAATCGTCGGTGCGGTAAATCTTCGGAGGAGCCGCAGCCGCCGCCCCGCGTGCCGCACCGAATGGCGCACCCACCAGCGCGAACGCCCGTCCAGGATCGCTCGCCGAAGCCTCCATGGCCGACACCGGCGCCGCCGTTCCCAGATCCTTCGGCGCGACGTTAGACCAATTCGTCCCTCCATCCCGCGAAAGCTGAATCAGTCCGTTATTCGTGCCCGCCCAAATCGTTTTCCCGTCCTTCGGCGAAAACGCCAGCGAGCTGATTGCCCGCCCGCCTGCACGCCCTCCACTGCGCCGCGTAGCATCCGGCTCGCCCTCGCTCCCTCCCGCTGTAAGATCCGGACTCAGCGTCTCCCAATGCATCCCCTTATCGTGCGTGGCGAGCAAATACTGCGTCGCCAGATAAAACGTCCCCGAATCGAGCGGTGAAAATCCCATCGGAGGCGACCCGCTCTCGCGATACTTCGCCGTCTTCTCAAAAACGTGCTGCGTCTGCCCCGTGATTTTATTGATCCTTAGAATGGACCCATACCATCCCGTCGCATACATGTAATTCGAATCCGCCGGATCGGGAATGATCCTAGCCGTCTCGAAACCATTCGTCGTATACCAGTCGCGATAAGTAATCTGTCCGCCGCGCCCGAAAATCGGCGCCGCGATCGTCCCGCTGTCCTGCTGCGCGGAGTACATAAAAAACGGAAACCCGTGATCCGTAGTCACGTTGTACATCTGCCCCGTCGGCTGGTTGAACCACGAAGTCCACGTCCGGCCCGCGTCCATGCTGATAATCGTGCCCTGATCCACCGCCAGGATCATGTATTGATCGTTCGTCGGGTCGATCCAGACGTAGTTGAAATCCGCGCCGCTTGGCGCTCCTGTATACGATTCCCAGGTCTTCCCCGCGTCGGTCGACCGGTACAGCGACGTCTGCGTCGCGAACAGAATATTAGCGTCGCGAGGATCCACGGTGATGTCGTGAAACTGCCCTCCGCCGATCATCCGTGGATCTTCGGTCGCGCGTACCCAATGCCCGCCGGCGTCGTCGGATCGAAAAATCCCCTGCGCCACGTAATCGTAAACCCGCTTGCCCTTCGTCCCTGGCGCGACCGCCAGCGAAATGGTTCCGAAATTCCCGCCCGGCAGTCCGTCCGGACTGGTCTTCTTCCAAGTCGAGCCCTCGTCGGTGGAGCGATAAATCTGCGAGTCTGTAGCCGGCGTCAGTACCGGCGCAGTACCGCGTCCTCCGCCTCCACCCCCTCGCCCGCCCGCGGAAATCGGCCGCGTCCCCGCGTAAACATTTTTAGGATTATCGGGATCGAGCACCAGCCAGACCCCGCCCACTTTCTCATCCGGCAGCGTCGACTTCCAGCTCTTGCCTCCGTCGGTCGAGCGCTCTACGCCTTTATCGCCCGCCGCCGCGATCACAATATCCGGATGGCGCGGATCGACTACGATCGAGCTCACCGCGTGCCCCTGAAACCCCACCAGGTCCCAGTGCTCGCCGCCATCGTTGGAGCGGTACAGTCCCGCCTCCGGTCCGCTGCCTCCCGCGCCGACGTAAACCGTGTCCGGATGTGACGGCGCAACCGCAACCGACGCGACACTGGTCAGCCGCACCGAATCGCTGACGCAAGTCCAAACCTGTCCGCCATCAACCGTCTTCCAGACCCCGCTCCCCGCGGTCGCCATGTAATAAACGGCAGGATTCCCGGGCACGCCCGCAACCATCGTGCTCTTCCCGCCACGAAAAGGCCCGAGCATCCTCCACCGCATCCCCGCATAGAATTCAGAATCGACAGTCTGTGCCCAACCCGATGCAGCGAGCAGTAAAACCAATAACTTGTTCACCCTTGCGATTCTCTCATGAAGGGGTAGGCCGGCCAATTTTGGCGGCAGGCGCCCTTTCAGGCGGCTTCAAATCGGCCGCACATTCGCACTCTCCAGCTTCCCATCCACCCCCAGCCAGATCCGATACTCAATCGACCCATTCTCAAACTTGCACAAATAAATATCCGCCCCTCCCGGCCCCACTCCCTTGAACGCAACCGATTGCAACGCGCCCAGCGCGACCATGCTCCCCTGAAGCTGCGGCAACTGCTGCCGCGTCACATTCGCGAGCCCCGGACTCATCAGATCGAAGTTAGGTTTCCCCGCTCGGATATCCTCGATCATTTTGCGGACAATGGCCTCGCCTCCCGGCGCAGCAGTCTGATCCTTAAATCGTTTCTGAAACGCCGCCGCCGCATCCATCAGTTTTTTTGCGGCCGCGTCGTCGAGCCTTTTAGCGACCATATCCCGCCCATTTTGATGAAGCGTCAACTGGCTAGCATCGGCCGTAAACTCGATCTGCGCGTCCACCTCTTTCAAGAAAAACATGGTCTGCGACTCCGGAAACAGCGGCAAAGGCTGCTGATTGCCGAGCTTCCCGGACAAACGATTATTTTCGAGCGTCACCAGCATCGCCGGTCCATTGTTCATTTGATACGCGCCCGCGTAACGCTTCAGCACATCCTCGCCAAGCGTGATCTCCTTCCGCTCGCCGGGCAGCTTGATCGCCTCGCCGCGCGCGATAGCCGCGAGTTTCCCCGCGATCTCCCCCGGAGCGCCGCTATTCATATTCGACAGCACCACCACGGTCAGCTTCTCGTCCGGATAGTAAGCCAGGAACGTATTGAATCCCTCAATTCCTCCACCGTGCGAGATCTCTTTGTGCCCATTCACCGTTTGCACGCCTACCCCGAAGGCATAATTATTCTTAAACGGCGTCGTCATTTTTTCGAGCGAAGCGGCCTTCAGCAGTTTCCCGCCGAACAACCCCTGCTCCCATTTCAGAAGATCCTCCGTCGTCGAATATAAAGCCCCCGCGCCTTGCGGAATGCTCATATGCACAAATCCGGCGTTCTCGAAATGATCCTTATTAAACACGTATCCCGAGGCCCGATGACGAATCACCTCGGAGTTGGAATCCACCCCCGAATCCTTCATCCCCAGTGGCGTGAAAATATTCTCGCGAACAAATTTCTCGTACGCCTGGCCGCTGATTTTCTCCAAAAGATACGTCAGCAGGACAAATCCCGAGTTGCTGTAATTCCATTTCTCGCCCGGTTCGAACTCCAGAGGCTTGTCCTTGAACCGCGCGACCAACTGCTCCGGCGTCGTCGCGAACGGCTCCAGCTTCGGATAATCCGGAAAGCTGGTGAAGTTCGGAATGCCCGAAGTGTGGGTCAGCAGGTGCATGATCGTGACCTTGTCCCAAGCCGCGGGAGCATCCGGCATATATTTCTTCACCGGATCGCTCACGCGGAGCTTTCCCCGCTCCTCGAGCAGCAAAATCGAAGCGGCCGTAAACTGCTTGGTAACGGACCCTAGCCGGAATTTCGTGTTCGGCGCATTGGGCACATCCCGTTCCAGATCGGCGAAGCCAAATCCTTTGCTGAACAGAACTTCGGTCCCGCGCGCCACCAGAACGGTGCCCATGAAAGTGTGATCGGCCAAGTGCGGCTGAACAACCTGCTCCATCCGCGCAGCATCCTGCGCCAGGCAAGGAACAATAAAAAGAGCAGCAACCAGGAATCGGGAAAGCATGATCCGGTATACCCTTTTTCGACCCCAAGAACAAGACCCCGTATAACTCTGCTCTTTGTGGCGCACGCACTCGTGCGTGCCGCGTTGACACTCGTGTCTACGCCCGGGGTCTTAGAGCGATGCCCCGCTGAGGTAACGCAGACTTCAGAGCTGAAAAATGCGTGCCTTGTCCCCTGACCCCGTGCCGTAAGGCCGGGGACGCTTCAAGCCCGCCATGTACTTCAGCGTGACTCAGGTGGCACAGACTTCAGTCTGTGATTCCAGCTACTTCTGCTCCACCCTGACCGTCGCCCCCGCCGTCAACGAATCGGGAGTATTAATAATCACCGAATCCTGCGCCGTAATCCCGCTCGTGATCTCGACCTCCGTCCCAAAATCACGCCCTTGCGTCACATGAACCATCTCGGCCCGGTTGCCGCCGCGCACCACCGCGACCTGCAAGCCCTCCGCTCGAAAAATCAGCGCCGTCACCGGAACCACCAGCGCGGCTGTAGCCGCCGGAAGCTTCAGATGAACCTCGGCATACGCGCCCGGCATCAGTTGACCCGACGCATTGTCGATATCCACCTCCGTCAGTAGCGTGCGCGTCGCGGGATCGATGGAGCCGGTATTTCGCGCCACCTTCCCCATATAATGCCGCCCCGGTGCTTCCGTCAACGTCAGATCCGCATAGACCCCGGGAACCGCGGCCTGCGAATAAGTCTGCGGCACGCTCACAAAAATTCGCAGCTTGTCGGTCGCCGAAATGCGGAAAAGCTCCTGCGCTGCGCCTCCGTTGCCCGCATTCACCAGTTGTCCGATATCCGTGTTTCGAGCCGTAATCAACCCGTCGAACGGAGCGAAAACTTTCTCGAACGCCACTAGTTGTTCCAGATGCCTCACATTCGCGGCCTGCGATTCCACGGTCGCTTTGTCCGCTTCGTACGCGCCCACCGCGTTGTCCACATCCTGCTTCGGGATCGCGTCCTTCATCATTCCAAGGTCGCGATTCATGGTGATCTCGGCCAGCTTCAAGTTGGCTTGTGCGGTCGCGAGCTGAGCCTTGGCTTGCGACAACTGTTGGTCTACCTCCGGCGAATCGATTTCGGCAAGCAGTTCTCCCGTCTTCACGCGAGTGCCGATATCGGTGTACCACTTCTTCAAATAACCGCTGGTCCGCGCGTAAACCGGCGCATCGACAAAGGCCATGATATTTCCCGGCAGGCTGATTTCTTCCTTCAATTCCCCGCGCTTCGGATGGATCACCGCGACGGAGAGAACGGCCTGCTCCAGCGTCTTCTCGCGAATCACCGATGCCGCGCTAATCCGCGAGCGGATGCCGAAAGCAACCACTAGGCCCACGATTAGCAGCGTGACCGCCAGGAATAGAATTAATTTGAGTGTGCGCATCATTTTTGCCGGTGCATCACGCTAAAGACCGTGGGTACAAAGAATAGGGTAGCAGCCGTCGCGAAGATCAGGCCACCGATCACCGCCCGTCCCAGCGGAGCGTTCTGCTCGCCTCCTTCGCCCAAGCCCAGCGCCATCGGAACCATGCCGATAATCATGGCCAGCGCCGTCATCAGCACTGGACGAAACCGTACGAACCCGGCGTCGAGCGCGGCGAGATCCGGTGGCTCGCCCGCTTCCAATCGTTCCCGGGCGAAACTTACCACCAGAATACTGTTGGAAGTCGCCACGCCCACGCTCATGATGGAGCCCATCAAGGCCGGAACGCTGATCGTCGTACGCGTCGCGAACAGAAACAGAACGATGCCCGCGAGCGCAGCCGGCAACGCAGTAATAATGATGAACGGATCCAGCCAGCTCTGAAAATTCACCACAATCAGCGCATACACCAACACGATCGCCAGCGCCAATCCTCCCAGCAAACCGGTGAACGATCCTTGCATCGTTTCGTATTGCCCGCGCACTAGAACCGTCATTCCGCGCGGCAGATTTTTGCGATTGGCATCCACGATCTTGGTGATCTCCCGGCCCACTGCGCCTAGATCGCGATCCTGCACCGCGCCGAAAATATCGACCACGCGCCGGATGTTGTAGTGCGATACTACCGCCAGGCCGGAGCCTCGGCTCATGGTCGCGACATCGCCCAAAATCTCCGGCTTCGCGGCTGCGCCGGAGGCCGACAGCGACGATCCCGCAATCGGTATGTTCCTCAAATCACTAAGCGAGGCGACCGCGAACTGCGGTGTTTGCGTCACCACGCTGTAGCTCACTCCGTTGCGCGGATCAAGCCAGAATTCGGGTGTCGTCTGCGAACTTCCACTCAACGAAACCAGCGCGCTGTTGGCGACGTCGAGCTGCGAGAATCCGCTCTCCACCGCCTTGGTGCGGTCCACAGTGATATGAATTTTCGGCTGATCGAAAGGCTGATGCACGCGCAGATCGGCGGTGCCCGGAACGGATTTTAGTTTCGCTAACAGGTCGGTTGCAAAGATCCTGCTCGCTTCGGAATCCTGGCTGGCGATCTGAATATCGATGGGCGCGGGCAGTCCGAAATTTAAAATCTGCGTCACGATATCGGCCGGCGTGAAATAAAACAGCACGCCGGGAAATTCGCGGGGCAGGCGATCGCGCAGTTCTTTAACGTAATTGTCAGTGGGATGGTGATCTTCGGTGAGCGTTACCAAAATATCGGTGTCCATGGTTCCGATCGGGGCCGAAGTGCTGTAGGACATATTAATGGAGCTGTATGGAAGTCCGATGTTATTGATGAGGCTGGCGATCTCGTCGGCCGGAACAATGCGGCGAATCGCGGCTTCTACATCCGCGCTGGTCCGCGCAGATTCCTCAATGCGCGTCGCAGTTTTGGTACGCATGTGGAGATTGAAGCGGCCCGCATCGGTCGAAGGGAAGAAATCCTGGCCCAGCCAAGGAACCAGCAAAAAGGTCAGCGCGCACGCTATCAGAAACAAAGGAATGAATACAGCGCGGCGGGCGATGCAGCTTTCGAGAAGACCTCGAAAAGAATTGCGGGTTCGTTCCAGCATCCGTTCAAAGGCGAGTTGCAGGTGCGCAAAGATGTTCCAAGCCGCGGGCGCGTGCTCTTCGTGAACATGCGGTTTGAAGAGATACATCGCCATGGTCGGGACCAGAGTTCGCGAGAGAAGATACGACGCGAGCATCGCGAATACCACCGCTTCCGCCAGTGGAATGAACAGATAGCGCGCCACGCCGGTGAGCAGAAACATCGGCAGGAAGACGATGCAGATACAGAGTGTCGAAACCAGCGCCGGAACCGCGATCTGGCGAGCGCCCTCGAGAATCGCCGGAACCACCTCGGGAATCGTGACGAGGTTGCGGTGGATATTTTCGATTTCGACCGTCGCGTCGTCCACCAGAATTCCGACGGCGAGCGCTAAACCGCCCAGCGTCATGATGTTGATGGTTTCACCGAGCGCGCTCATCACGCAGATGGAAATCAGGATCGAGAGAGGAATCGAAACGGCGATGATAATCGTGCTGCGCCAGCTTCCCAGGAACAGCAAAATCATAGTCGCGGTCAAACAGGCGGCGATGATTGCTTCGCGAACCACTCCGCTGACGGCTGCGCGAACGAAAATGGATTGATCGGCAATCGGTTCAATTTTCAACTCTTTAGGAAGAGTCGCCGCGATGGCAGGCAAGGCTTCGCGCACCTGTTTTACGATTTCAAGCGTCGAGGTCTGGCCCACTTTCATGATGGTCATCAAACAACCGCGGGCGCCGTCGCGAAGAACGATATTGGTTTGCGGCGAAAAGCCGTCACGAACGTTCGCGACATCGTGGATATATATGGTTGTGTTGTTTACCGCTTTGATCGGAAGATTGTTGATCTCCGCGACGCGAGTGGGGCTGCTATTGAGGTCGACGTCATATTCAAAAGGCCCGATTTTCGAGGTTCCCGAAGGCAGGATGAGGTTCTGCACCGTGACCGCGTTTACGACATCGGCGGGCGAAAGCCCCTTCGATTGCAGCAGATCGGGCCGAATATCGATCATGATCTGGCGCTGTTTTCCGCCGTAGGGATAAGGAATCGACGCGCCTTGCACAGTGGCGAGTGAAACGCGGATGCTGTTGATAGCAAAGTCGAAAAGCTGCTGCTCGGACAGGCCTTTTCCAGAAAGAGCGAGCTGCACGATGGGAACGCTCGACGCATTATAGACAAGGATGAAAGGCGGCGTAGTGCCGGGCGGCATGAAGCGCACCGCGGAGGCTCCCTGGGCGGCGATTTGGGCCACAGCCATCTCAATTTTCACGTTCGGATGAAAAAAAATCTTGATAATGCTTTTGCCGTTATAGGTTTGAGACTCGGTGTGTTCCATGTCGTTGACGGTGGTGGTGAGGTTGCGCTCGAAGACGGTGGAGACGCGTTCCTCCATCTCTTCGGCGCTGAGGCCGGTGTAATTCCACAGCACGACGACTACTGGAATGTTGACGTTAGGAAAAATATCGACGGGGGTTCGCTGAATTACGAGCGGGCTGATCAGCAAGATCAGGAGGGTGAGTACAACGAATGTGTAGGGCCGGTTGAGGGCGATTCTGACGATCCACATTTGAACTTTAATTGTAGGAGGCGGGAGGGTTGCGCGTCTCTTCGCCTTTCGGCAGTGCGCTTAAATGACCTTAAATTGCGCTTTAAGGGAATGTGTGAGTCGTTAAATGACCACAATCTGGGGCGTAGACACGAGTGTCAACGCGGCACGCACGAGTCGAGTGCGTGCGCTACGGCGAAGTGGTGCCTAGATGCCAGCCTAGTTTTTTAGCGTCGAGCCAGGAGATTTTTCCGTCGTGGATTTTGGGGGAGCCAAGCACGAAGGCGCAGGGGCCTTCGCCGAATTGGTCGATTCTTTGCGCGATCCAGGACTGGGCGTTGAGCGGCTCCGCCAGGATTATCGGCGTGCCGGCGAAGATGGCCAAGTGGGCTTTGAGAATTGCGTCGTCTTGTTTCGAGGGCACGGCCAACGCGTAGGCTTTTTGGAAACGGACGATGGATGCGTTCAGATCGCGGACCGCGATGACGACGCGCTTCACTCCGGAGAACTCGGTGGTGGTGGGCTTGCCACTGGGAAATGCGCGGGCTTCGCGAGGGGTGAAATCGCGGATCAGGAACGGAAAGAAGGTGCCATTGGGTTCCTCGCCGACGCGGGCGGTTTCCCAATCGAGCTGCTTGCCGTCGGGCCGTTTGCGGCCGCTGCGGGTGGGCTGAGCTACGGTGATTCCGGCGGTTTTCAGGCGAGCAACTTCGGACGCGACATCTTGCGAGCGAACCGCCCACGCGGTTGGTCCGGCATTGCCGAGCATTTGCTTCGACCAATAATGCGCGGCCAAGGCTTTCCGGTCGGGGTTGGTTTGTAGTGCTATGAGTTCCAGGTACGAACCATCGGGAAAGCTCGAGACCGCCATTTGCGTAGCTCCGTTGCTGTGTGGTCCCCCGAATTCGGAGGCGATGCCGACGGAGGCGAGCTGCGCCTGCATCTGCTTGAGGTCCTTGCCGGATACAGAGACGTGATCGATGGTCAGATCGGCGGCGGAGCTCATGGCGGTTATCAATAGGAAGAGCGACGCTCGCACCACGCCATTGTAACAGTGGATCGTTTAGTAACGCTAAAAACATCTTTCAGTGGTTTCGTTTTGACACCTTCATAAAAGAATCGTATTGTTTCCCTAAGCGCAAAGCTAAGTCTGCTTCAGAGGAGTGAGTATGATCTATGTAGATCTACGCAAGGTGGTGCTTGCGGGGTTGTTGATGTGGGCGCCGGTGGCTTACAGCCAGGCCGTCGCCGTGGCCGAGGTGGATGGAACGGTTACTGACACTTCCGGCAAATTCATGGTGAACGTTCAGGTGACCATGATCCAGGCGGAGACGCAGGCGGCCCGTACCACGGTTACCGACGTCTCGGGCCATTTCGCGATTCCAAATCTTCAGCCCGGGCCTTATATTCTCGACGTGAAGGCGCCCGGATTTAAAGACTACCGGCAGACGGGAATCGTCCTCCAGGTGGGCCAGACGATCGCGATTAATGTCGCGATGACGATCGGCGCGGTCACCGAGACGGTCGAGGTCGCGGCGAATGCGTCCATGGTGGAAACCAAGGACAGCGGCATCGCGCAGGTGATGGATACGGAAAAAGTCGTGGATCTGCCGCTGAACGGCCGCAACTTGACGCAGTTGCTGACCCTGGTGGGCGGGGGCACATCGACGCCCGGCGGCGATTTGACGGGCAGCAAAAATATTCAGGGATCGAACGGCTCCGGCACGTTTTCGGTGGGCGGAGGGCAAGCGAACGGCGTGAATTACCTGCTCGACGGCGGTGACAACAACGACTCTTTCAGCAACGTTAATCTGCCGATTCCATTTCCCGATGCAGTGCAGGAATTCAGCGTGCAAACCAATGCCGTACAGGCGCAGTTCGGTCTTCATCCGGGCGGCACGGTAAATGTCGTGACCAAGTCCGGTACGAACGGCTTTCATGGAGACTTGTTCGAGTTTCTGCGCAACTATGAACTGAACGCGCGCACCAAGGGACTGGTGGAGGTTTCGGGTTCCGTGGCGCAGCCGGCGCGAGATTCGCTGAAACGCAATCAATTCGGCGGGACGGCGGGCGGCAAAATCATCCGCGATAAGCTGTTCTTTTTCGGCGGATATCAGCAGACCACGCAGCGAAGCAACCCGGCAACCAACACGGCGCACGTGCCGACGGCCTTGACGGCGGTCGGAAACTTCTCCATAGAGGATGCCGCGACTTCGGCTGGCGGATGCCAGTCCAAGGCCATCACCCTGAAGGATCCTACGACGGGGCTGCCGTTCCCGGGAAATATTATTCCGGTTTCGCGATTCGATCCGGCAGCCTCGAAGCTGCTGAGTAAGTATGTTCCGGTTTCGACCGATAACTGCGGCATCGAGCTCTACGGACAACCGGCCAACAATCCGGACTGGCAGGTGATCGGCAGGGTGGATTACGTGCTTAACGACAGGCACTCCATGTACGGCCGCTATTACATCTACAACTACACGGCGCAGAGGTTTTTCAACGGGACCAACGTGCTGACCACCGGACCGAATCCCGGCAATCTGGACGAAACGAACAGCGCTACTTTTGGCGATACCTACACGGTGAGTCCCACGCAGGTGAACTCCTTCCATGCGACCTTCAACCGGCGCGCGGATAATCGCGGATCGGCGCCCAACCTGTTCGGTCCGCAGTCGCTGGGGATCCAGAATTTCGCCGATAACATGCCGGATACATACATGCAGATCACCGTCACCAACTATTTCAACGTGGCGTGCGGCACCTGCGCTCCCGGCTACTTCGACGACAATACTTATCAGCTTTCCGACGATTATTCGATGACCAAGGGCAAGCACCAGTTCGGCTTCGGCGTGGACTACCGCAAGCTCCAATTCAATTCGCTCAACAACCAGCAGTCCAACGGCCAGTGGACCTTCACCGGCAGCAGCACGGTGAACACCGGCGATTCGCTGGCGGATCTGGAATTGGGAAAACTGGCTGGGCTGACGGACGGAAATGCGCTCTCCGATTACATGCGGCAGACGGTGTTTGCCGGTTATGCGCAGGACTCCTTCCGCGCGTCCTCGCATTTGACGATCACGGCCGGGGTTCGCTGGGAGCCTTTCCAGCCGACAGTCGATAAGCAGTGCCGCGGCAACCAATTCTCACTATCCGAGTTCCTGGCCGGATACCACAGCACTGAATATCCCGCCGCTCCCGCCGGACTGCTGTTCGGAAAGGATTCGGCGAACGCCAACGGATGCCGGTTTGAGAAGAGCTACTGGGCGGACTTCTCGCCGCGCCTCGGCGTGGTTTGGGATCCGACGGGCAGCGGAAAACAGACCATCCGCGCTGCGTTCGCGCTGATCCACGACAATCCGGAGTTGTTCTATCCGGAACGCTGGACGACCAATCCTCCGTATGCTTCCTCCATCGCGCTGGGCACCAACGCCGGGCCGTTCTCGAATCCTTATCTGGGCTACGTATCGCCCACTGGCGTTCCGGGCGATCCTTTCCCGGGCGCGGCAATCTTCCCGGCACAGGGCACTTACGTCACCATTCCGCCGAACGTGCCGGTGGAATACACCATGCAGTGGAACTTCAGCTACCAGCGGCAGTTCGCGAAGGACTGGCTGGCGACGGCGACCTACGTCGGCAGCAAGACGAACCACATTCTTGGTTCGAACGACATCAACGTGCCGCAACCGAGCCCCACCGCGACGACCTCGAACGAACCGCAGCGCCGCCTTTTGACGCTGCTCAATCCAGCCCAGGGCGCATTTTACAGCGCCATCGACCAAACGGATGCGGGCGCCGTTTCCAGCTATAACGCTTTGCAGGTGAAGGTGGAACACCGTTTCGCGCATCACTATACCTGGTTGACGAACTACACCTGGTCGCACTGCATCAGCACGTGGGATTTCAGCAGTGAACTCGCGGGCAACGACTACCAGAATCCGAACAACCGCGACGCGGAGAGGGGCGATTGTAATTTCGACCGGCGCCAGATTTTCAACACTTCCCTGGTCGCCACCAGCGCTGGTTTCGGCACGGGATTCCTGCGCGGGGTGACGAAGGATTGGCAGATTGCGCCGCTGATCAGCCTTGATAGCGGCCAACCATTCTCCATTACCGACGGTACAGACGTATCTCTGACGGGCGAAAATAGCGATCGTCCCAACGTCGTGGCGGGAGTGAGCTCGCAGCCCCACCTGTTAAACGAGTGGTTCAATCCCGCGGCTTTCGCGGGCAGTTGCGCACTGGCAGCCTATGCCAATAATCCGAATTGTGAAGCGCCGGGAACCTTCGGGAACGCCGGCCGCGATATCTTCAAAGCGCCGGGTTCGATTCAGTGGGACATGGCGTTCAGCCGCATCTTCCCGATCAAGGAGCACTTCCGGACGGAGGTTCGCGGCGATTTCTTCAACATCATGAACCACGCCAACTGGAGCGCTCCCTCGGCCGCGGTGAATAGCGCGACGTTCGGACAGATCACCAGCTTCGGATCGCCGCGATTGATTCAGTTGGCGCTGAAGGTGTACTTCTAGGGCTTCGCGAAACATAGGGGCAGGTCGGGAACCTGCCCCACCCTAAGGGGAGTCATTAGCGGACGGCCTTTATCGAAATCGGACAGTTTTTTGCTGTATTGCCGCCGGGATGCAGCGATTCCGCGGAATCGGAATTGCATTGTCAAATCGACCCCGCTAGCATGATCAAATAGGGGGAGCGAGGCGATAATGACCTTCCTGAACGACTTGAAGTTCGCGATCCGCTCGCTGGGCCGGTCCAAAGGCTTAGCGGCTACCGTGGTGATCACTCTGGCGCTGGGGATCGGCGCGAACTCCGCAATTTTTACGCTGGTTCGGGGTGTGCTGCTGCGGCCTCTGGTCAACCGGGATGAAGACCGGCTGATTTATATCCGCCAGAGCGCGCCGGGTATCGGAGTCGAGAATGCGGCTTTCTCCGTCCCTGAAATCCAGGATCTGAAGGAACGCGTCAAAACCATCAGCGAGTTTGGCGATTTTTCGAGAATGGGATTCACCATGATCGGACTGGGCGAACCGCGAGAGATCCTGGCCGGCGTGGTGGGCGGATCGTATTTCGAAGTGATGGGGCTGCATCCGGTTCTGGGGCGTCTGCTGGATATGAGGGACGATGGCCCGAAGGCCGCGGGCGCCGTGGTGCTGACCTATCGCTTCTGGACCACGGTGCTGAAGAGCGATCCTACCGTCCTCGGTAAAACGATCAGATTGGGCGCGCGCTCCGCGACGATCGTCGGTGTGCTGGAGCCCTCCGTTCCTTATCCATCGGAAACCGAGATCATGGCGAATCTGGTGACGAGTCCGCATCATCTGTCGGCGACGATGGTAACAGGACGGGTTCATCGCATGACGGAACTGTTCGGCCGGCTCGCGCCCGGAGCGACGCTCGACCAGGCGCGCGCGGAGCTGAGCACCGTTTATGGAGGAATGGTCAAGGAGCATCCGGAAGACTACTCGACGAAAGGGGATTCGCGGCTCACCGCCGTCCTGCTGCGCGATCAGGTCACTTCGCGGGCGCGCACCGTACTGCTGGTGTTGATGGCCGCGTCGATGCTGGTGTTTGTGATCGCAAGCTCGAATGTGGCGAACCTGATTTTGGCGAGGACCATCCGGCGGGAGGGTGAACTGGCGATTCGCGCGGCGCTGGGGGCCGGCACGGCTGCGTTACGCAGGACTCTGCTGGCTGAAAGTCTCCTGCTCTGCGGCGCGGGCGCGGTCCTCGGAGTGTTGAGCGCGGGACCGCTGGTGTCGATCCTGGCGCGCTATGCCTCCCGTTTCTCGCCTCGCGCGCTGGATCTGACGGTCGATTCCAGCATGGTGTGGGTTGGAGCAATCCTGGCGGTTTTGGCGGCGGTACTGCTGGCGTTCGTGCCGCGCCTTCCATCGGCCGGAGCGGCGCATGGATACTCCCTCGGAAGCCAAAGAGTGACAGGCGGGTCGCATCGCCGCCAGCAGGTTTTTGTCGTAACCCAGGTCGCCGCGTGTTTCGTGCTGCTGGCCGGAGCGAGCATGTTGCTGAAGACGCTTTTGTCGATGCAAACGGTGCAGACCGGATATGATACGCGCCACGTTCTTGCCGTGAACGTGCCGATCATGTCCTACGGAAAAAAGGAAGAGCAGATCCTCAGTTTCTATCGGGAAGCGATCCGGCGGATTAAAGAACTGCCGGGGGTCGATGGGGTGGCCGTTGGGACTCAGGTTCCCTGGAGGGATTCGAACAAGTTTGGCCTGGGTTTCCAATTTGCGGTGGACAACCATGTCAAAGCGGTCGGAGAGGACGATCCTCGCGCGCGTTTCCGGGCGGCTTCGCCCGGGTTCTTCGCGTCGCTGGGCATCCCGATGCTCGCCGGACGCGATTTCAACGATAACGATCGCAAGGAAAGCGAGAAGGTGGTCGTCATCAGCCAAAGTGTGGCGCAGCGCCTGTTCCCCGGTCAGGATGCGGTGAACCATTACATCCGTTGGACAGATCCGGTGATGAAGTTCGTCGACATCGAAACCACGCCGCGCCGGATTATCGGCATCGTGAAGGATGTGGACGACGAAAACGTAGTGCCGGGCGCGGCGTCGACCATCTATGAACCGTTCGCGCAGCAGATGTGGGCGGACCGGATGTTCGTTCATGCGCACGGCGATCCGTACGCGCTGGTTCAGCCGCTCACGCGGATCATTCGCGAAATGTCGCCGGAGCAGGTCGTGGAGAAGGCGGCGACGCTCGAAGACGTCCGCGCGGAGGTGCTGACCCCGGACAAATTGAACGCGCTGGTATTCGGCGTATTCGCGGCCGTCGCGATGGCGATTGCGGTGGTCGGCGTGGCGGGCGTGCTGGCGTTCTCAGTGAGCGCGAGGACTCGCGAGTTCGGCATTCGCTTAGCGATCGGCTCCCAGCCGCGCCATTTATTGACCGGGATCATAGCGGAGGGCGCGTGGATGGCGGGGGTGGGTATCGTCGCGGGCGCGCTGTGCGGATTTGCGATCGCGCGTTTGATGGCGAGTGTCTTCCCGGATCTCCAGATGCCAGGCATCTTGCCGACGCTTGGCTCAGCGGTCCTATTGATGGTGGCCGCCGTGGTTGCGTCAGTGCTGCCGGCGGCGCGTGCGGCCAGCGTGGACGTCATGCAGGCGATGCGGTCGGATTAAAACTTACCGCGCAGATACCAATCCATCACGCGTGGAGCAAAGAAATCGAGCGAGGTGAACAGGAAGCCGATCTTGGGAACGTAGACGGTCCGCTTCCCGCGCTCGATTCCTTTGATAACAGCCTCTGCGACCTGATCAGGGCTCACGACGCGCCGGATATCCTCGACGCGGCCGGGGGCTGTTCCCGCTAGCACGTGATCACGAAACTTGGTGTCCACGATCCCGGGGCAAACTTTCATGACGCGAATCCCGGTGCCCATGAGCTCCCGATGCAGGGAATCGTCCACGCAATGCAGCGCCCACTTGGTCGCGCAATACATGACCGCCCAGGGCAGCGAGACCTTTCCGCCGACCGAGCCTATGTTGACGATGGTGCCGGATTTGTTCGCACGCATGTGCGGCACGACGAGCTGGGTGAGGGCCAGGGCCGAGAAAACATTGACGTCGAAAATGCGCTTGGAGATTTCCGTGTCCACCTCGGTCGGGAATCCGTACTGGCCGACGCCGGCGTTGTTAATCAGAACGTCGATGCGGCCGAACCGGGCGATGGTCCGTTCGACCACTTCCGCGCGGATCGCTGCCGAGGTGAGGTCGCCGGGAGTAACGAGGCGGGAATCGGATTCCTCACGCTGGAACGTTTCGTCCAGCAGGGCCGTCAGCGATAATCTGGCTCCGCGCTGGCCGATTAGTTTGGCGCAACTGGCGCCGATTCCCTCCGAAGCTCCTGTGATGAGGACTATCTTCTCATTCCACATTTGGGTCAAGATCCAGCTTAGCGGATAGGACTCGGGGGACTTGAGCGAGGTCGGGGATCACCTCGATATCGCGCCAACGAGGCAGGAGCATCTGGCGGACCGGTTCCAATGCGCCATACCCGAGTTCGAGAATCAGCCGCCCGCCGGGCTTCAAAAGCCGCGCGGCTTCGGGAATCAGGCGCGAATAAACGGAGAGCCCATCGGAGCCGGCAAAGAGCGCAAGCGCGGGTTCATAATCGCGAACCTCGCGCGGGAGCGTGGGCCGGTCTGTTTCCGGGACGTAGGGAGGGTTCGACACAACCATGTCGAAGGAGCGATCGCGCAGCGCGGAGCCTAGATCGCATCGAACGAAGTCGACGGGAGCGTGCAGGCGGCGGGAGTTGTCCTGGGCGACTCTCAACGCGGCCGACGAGATGTCCGTGGCTGCCACGTGAGCCTTCGTTTCGAGCGCCAGCGTGACCGCGATGGCGCCCGAGCCGGCGCCAATATCGAGAATGGCCGATGCGCCGTGGTTGAGAGCGGCTTCGATAAGGTGTTCGGTTTCGGGCCGGGGAATGAGAACGTCCGGAGTAACCCGAAAATCGCGGCCGAAGAATTCCTGCGTGCCGGTGATGTATTGCGTCGGCATGCCCTCGAGTCGCTGATGGAGATAGCGGCCGTAGTGGATCCACCAAAGCTCTTTGAGTTCCTCGTCGGAATGGGCGTAAAGCCAAGCCCGGCGGCATCCGATGGCGTGGGCCAGAAGAACCTCGGCGGTGAGGCGGGGCGCCGAGATTCCGCCGTCTTCAAGGAGTTTTTGACCCTGGACAAGGGCGGTCTGGAGGGTCACCTACGCTGCGACTGAGTCGCCGTCGTCGCCCTTCAACTTTTCCGCCTGGAAGTGCCGGGTCAACGCGTCGACAACCTGTTCCAGTTTGCCCTCCATCACCAGATTGAGTTGGTGGAGCGTCAGTCCGATGCGGTGGTCGGTCAGCCGGTTCTGAGGGAAATTATAGGTGCGGATTTTTTCCGACCGGTCGCCGGAGCCGACCATGGTCTTCCGCTCCGCGCCGATTTTTTCCTGCTGCTTCTGAACTTCCAGTTCGTACAGGCGCGAACGCATCACGCGCATCGCCTTGGCGCGATTCTTGATCTGCGATTTTTCGTCCTGGCAGGAGACGATGGCGCCGGTCGGCAAGTGCGTAATTCGAACCGCGGAATAGGTGGTGTTGACGCTCTGACCGCCGGGGCCCGAGGAACAGAAGGTATCGACGCGTAGATCCTTGGGATCGATATTGATCTCGACTTCGTCGGCTTCGGGAAGCACGACGACTCGGATCGCGGAGGTGTGCACCCGGCCTTGCTGCTCGGTCGCGGGAACGCGCTGCACGCGATGGACGCCAGCCTCGTACTTCATCTGGCTGTAAACTTTGTGGCCGCTGATCAGCGCCGTGACTTCCTTCAACCCTCCGACCGACGATTCGCTTGACGAAGTTACTTCGACGTTCCAGCCGCGCGTTTCCGCGAACCGGCCGTACATGCGAAAAACCTCGGCCGCGAACAATGTCGCTTCGTCCCCGCCGGTGCCGGCGTGAATTTCGAGGACTACGTTCTTTTCGTCGTTGGGATCTTTCGGGAGCAGCAGAACCTTCAGCTCCTCCTCGATTTTCGCGACCTCCGGCTCCAGTTTCGCGACCTCTTCCTGGGCCATGGTACGAAGTTCAGGGTCGGATTCGGTGAGCATCGGACGCGCTTCGGCCAGATTACGCGTCGCGTCCTTCCACTCCCGATATTTGGCGACGATATCGGCCAAGTCGTTGTGCGATTTAGACACCTTGCGGTAGAGCGCCGGGTCGTTGATGACCTCGGCGTCAGCCATCTGGGAGTTCAAAGCGTCGAAGCGGCGTTCGATTTCGTCGAGTTTTTGCTGATATTGCATTCGGCTTTCTTATTATAGATGCAGGGAAAGCGGTTTAGATGCGTTCACAGCCAACGGCAGCCCCAACCGCTTTCTAGCGTTTAGGTGGCGCAGGCGGTTCCGCCTGCGTTAACTACGCGATAACCAATTCGCCGCCCTGTTTGGCTTCGAGCGCCATCGCGCCTTCGAGCGCATGAATCGCGACCGCGGCCTGCGAATCGTCCGGCGGCTTAGTCGTGATCCGCTGCAGCCACAAACCGGGGAGCGTCAACACCGACATGAGAGTCCCCTGACGCCGCGCGGCGAAGCGGATCACCTCATAGCTGACGCCTGCGATCACCGGTAAAAGGGCGATTCGGGCGAAGAATTTCATCCAGAATCCGTCGATCGGGAGCAGCGCGTAGGTGATCATCGCGATGCCCAGCACCACGAACAAAAAACTGGTGCCGCAGCGCGGATGAAAGGTCACGAATTTCTGCGCGTTCTCAACATTGACCGGCTTTCCGGACTCGAAATTGAACACCACCTTGTGCTCCGCGCCGTGGTACTGAAAAACGCGCCGCATATCGGGCATCAGCGAAAGCAGGAACAGGAAGGTGAAGAACATCACCATGCGGATCACGCCGTCCGACATGTTGATCGCGAAACGGCTGGAAAGCGCTGGCACCGAATGGCCGAGGCGCGTCGCCAGAAACAGAGGGACAAATTTGTAGAGCGCGATGAATGCGAGTAAGGAAAATGCCAGGTTCGCGGCCATCATCTTCGAAGTGATCTCAGTAGGCTTTTCGGATGATCCGTCATCGAGCGCCGCGTTCGCCGAAAACTTCAGAGCCTTGACGCCGAGCGTCATGGCCTGCGCCAGCATTCCCAATCCACGAAACACGGGAAGCTTGAAAACAGGATACTTTTCGGACATCCGATGAAGCGGATACTCTTCGGTGACGATCTCCCCGTTAGCCTTTCGCACCGCGGTGCAATAGCTGTGCGGAGCGCGCATCATGACGCCTTCCATAACAGCCTGTCCGCCCACCAGCGTGGTTTCCTCGCCGTTTTCGAGCGCCGGCATCAGTTGGATGTGAGCCAATAGCCGGAAGTGTTTTCCTAGATTCACTTACAACGTCTCCGCAACCATTATAGCTCCGGCGAAACCGATCACGATCAAAGTGGCGCGGGGCCATGCCCTGCGATTAGCCTCAACATCTTAGAACAGAACCACCTTGGCAGCGCATGACGCCGTCCCACTTCTTATTTGCCGAACAAAAACCTTCCCCTGCGCGGATCGGCGGCGCCGTTGAGGACGCCGTCTTTCCTCTGAATCACCACCGGAGCCGAGGTGTTGCTCCATTCACCGCCCACTTGAACGCGATGCCCCAGCGCGATCATCCGCTGAATCGTGTCGCGCGACAATCTGCCTTCCAGGCTCACGCGGCCCGGCGCAAACTCATGGAAATCGAACGACGCGTAAAAATGCTCCGTCTGAAAGCGCGGCGATTCCACGGCTTCCTGCGGCGTCATTCCGAAATCGATAATGTTCAGCAGCACCTGTAACAGCGCCTGGTCCTGGTTGTCGCCGCCCGGGGTTGAAAGCTCCATGTAGAAATCACCGTCTTTCGTGACCAGCGTCGGACTGAGCGTCACGCGCGGACGTTTTCCCGGCGCGAGCTGATTAGCGTGGCCCGGCGTCATTACGAACGACGAGAGCCGGATCGATAGCGGAATACCGGTATCGCCGGCGATGACCGACGGCAGCCACGCACCGCTCGGCGTCGCTGAAAAAGCGTTGCCGAATTTGTCGAACACGTCAACGCAAGTGGTGTCCCGATCCTTCGAGTTTCCGCCGCCGCCAGTCATCGGAGCAGATGCGCCGAGATCGCCGGGCCGCGATTCCAGAGACGCGTGCTCCGGATCGATCTGCTTCCTGCGCCGCGCCGCATACTCTTTCGAGAGCAGGATCTCTTCCGGAATCTTGCTGAATTTCGGATCGCCATAGTAGCGGTCGCGATCGGCGAACGCCAGCTTCACGGCCTCAATCACGATATGCAGATATTCCGGCGTATTGTGGCCCATCGCCTTCAGATCGTAGCCTTCGAGGATATTCAGCGCCTCAATCATCACCGGACCCTGGGTGAAAAATCCCGGCTTGTTCACCACGTATCCGCGATAGCTGGTGGAGCGCGCTTGATCAAGCTCCGCGTGGAAATTGGCCAGATCGTCGTAGGCGATCAAGCCTCCGTTTTGTTCATTAAACGACGCGATGCGCTTGGCGATGTCGCCCTTGTAAAAAATGTCGTGCACGGCGCGCAGCTTCGCGACGCGATTGCCATGAGCTTTTTTCTCGGCCGCGGCCATCTCGCGCAGAGTCGCCGCGAGGTTCGGCATGTGCACGATCTCGCCCGGCTTCGGCAGCGTTCCTTTGGGGAAATAAAATTGCTGCGACGCGGGCCACAGCGCCAGAATGCGCTGGAACATTCCAAGCGTGTTCGAGAAAATCTCGGTGGCGGGAAACGTATCGGCGTCTTCAATCGCGGGCGCGGCTACTTCGGCGAACGATTTGGTGCCGAAGTTTTCGAGAGCGAGCAAAAGGCCATCGACCATTCCGGGCGTAATCGCAGCGCGAATCCCCTGACCGGGAATCGGAGGGCGGCGGAGACCGTCCTGCTCCCAGGGCTCGACCGGGCGCTTCTCGTAATACTCGACCGTGGCCTTTTTCGGCGCGACGCCAATCCCGCTGACGACCATCACGGGCTTGCCGTTCATCTTGACCAGCAGAGGCATTTCACCGCCGAGCCCAAAGTGATCCTGCTCTGTAACCGCGGCGGCGAGCACGCTCGCGACACCGGCATCGATCGCGTTGCCGCCCTGTTCAAGGATTCGATAGCCGGCCTCGACCTCCATACTGTTGCCCGCGCCGATCATCTGGCGAGTGCCGCGGACGGTCGGAAACATGGTGTGAGGGTTCTGCGCGAAGGCCGGTAATGAGGCGAGGACGAGCAATACGGAGGCTCGGGGGTTGCTCATAAAGCTTATATTCGCACGGTTAGCACCGTCTGAGCAGATCGAAATATTGTTCCCGCGAAATGTCAGCGACGCGGAGGTTGTTCTTAATTATGAACACCGGCACCTCGGCATATCTGGGGATTGCTCCACGTTTAGTGAAGATCAGGTGATCGCCCTCGATGCGCGTGCACATGTAGCCTGCCGCTTCGAACACCGCAGCGATACTTGCTCCAGGCTGACGATCTTTGGGCTTTGCAGCTTGTTGCCGCTTTTTGTGTAACCGGCCTCTCGGAGGACGCGATCCAGGGTGCCCATCTTTTTACATTCTTCAAGAAACAGCCGGACGGCCTCCTTGAGGTTCTTGATCGCCTTGTCGGCAGAACCACCACAGGAGGAAACGTCCAGTTCCAGCGCATGAGCGATGAATGTGCGGCCCTCTTTGAAGACTCGGGTTGTGAATTGAATATTCATCTTACGCGCCCGTTGCCAGAATACGATATTTCCGCAGCAATTCATACATCACGATCCCTCCCGCCGTCGCGACGTTTAACGAATGCTTCAGGCCCAGCATCGGAATCCGAATATGCGTATCCGCGAGGCTGGCCAGCTCCGGGCGCAGGCCGTCGACCTCATGTCCGAACAGTACGCACACCGGAAATCGCGGCGTCCAATCGAAGATGTCGATACTTCGGGGCGTGGTCTCGATCGCCGCAATTTCGTGGCCTCGCGCCCGCAAATCCTGGACCAGTGCGGTCGCATCCCAGGTGTGATCCCACGCGACCGTATCCTCCGCGCCCAGCGCCGTTTTCGTGATCGCGTTGGCCGGCGGATGTCCGGTGATGCCGCACAAATGCAGCTTCTCGATGCCCGCGCCGTCCGCCGCGCGGAAGAAGGCGCCCACGTTATAAGCGCTGCGGACGTTATCGAGCAGCACGCTCACCGGCAGCTTCACGATGTGCTCATAAGCGGCGGCCTGTTGCGTGGCTCGATAAGGGAGGCGGTCCAAAACAATATAGTAGTGGAGATGGTTTCGTTAAATGGATACGATCTGACGATCGAGCAGGTGTGCGCGGTGGCGCGCGGTGATGAGAAGGCAACAATTGCGCCGGAGGCGATCGAGGCGATGCGGCGATCCCGCGCTGTAGTGGAGAAACTCGCCGCGGGCGACGATCCGGTCTACGCGGTGAATACCGGCGTCGGCCTGCTCGCCGACGTGCGGGTTCCCACCCACGACTTGGCCGCGCTTCAGCGCAACGTGGTCCGTTCGCACGCCGCCGGCGTCGGCGTTCCGCTGCGCACCACCGAAGTTCGCGCGATGATGCTGATCCGCGCCAACGTCCTCGCCAAAGGATTTTCGGGGATTCGCACGGTCGTCGCGGAACGGCTATGCGATCTTCTCAACGCCGGCGTGACGCCGATAGTCCCTTCGCGCGGCAGCGTGGGCGCGAGCGGCGATCTGGCCCCTCTGGCGCACATGGCGCTGGTGCTGATGGGGGAAGGCGAGGCGGAGTATCAAGGGACGCGCATGCCGGGCGGCGAAGCGCTGCGCCAGGCCGGGATCGCCGCGATCGAGCTCGATTCGAAGGAAGGAATTTCGCTCTTGAACGGCACGCAGGCAATGCTTAGCGTCGGGTGTCTCGAGCTCGAACAGGCGGAAATGCTGGCCGAGGCCGCCGACGTGGTAACGGCGATGACGCTCGACGGATTGAAAGGAACTCCGCGCGCCTTCGATGACCGCATTCATCAGATTCGTCCGCATCCCGGCCAGGTAGCCTGCGCGGCGCACCTCAAGAAATTGCTGGAAGGCAGCGAGATCCGCGAATCGCACATCAGTTGCCGCAAAGTGCAGGACGCTTACTCGCTGCGCTGCGCGCCGCAGGTGCACGGCGCGGTCCGCGACACTCTCGCCGAAGCGCGACGGGTTTTCGAGATCGAGCTGAACTCGGTGACCGACAATCCGCTAGTCGTCGGCGAGGAGATTATTTCGGGCGGGAATTTTCACGGACAGCCGCTCGCGTTCGCGCTCGATTACCTGGCGATCGCGATGACCGCCCTCGCCGGAATTTCCGAGCGCCGCATCGATCGCCTGGTGAATCCCGCGTTGAACGAAGAGCTACCCCCGTTTCTCGCGGCGCACGCAGGACTCGAATCGGGATTCATGATGGTCCAGGTAACCGCGGCGTCGCTGGTCGCGGAAAATCGAGTCCTCGCGACACCCGCGTCCCCGGGAACGATCACGACCAGCGGCAACAAAGAAGATTTCGTCAGCATGGGCATGACCGCGGCCTTGAAATTCCGCGACATCGTCGCCAATACGCGGCTAGTGCTGGCGATGGAAGCGCTTGCGTCTGCGCGCGCGCTGGACTACCTGGCTCCCCTCAAATCAAGTCCGGCGATTGAAACCGTGCGTGCGAAACTGCGTGAAGTAGTACCCGCGTGGGAAGGTGATCAGGTATTTTCCGAGCGAATCCGTCTAGTCGATGAGTGGATTGAGGCCGGTGGATTGAGTGCGTGATTGCCTCGCCTCATGTAGCAGGCTGTTCAACATACCGGCCTGACCATCGAGCGGCGCATACACTTGGTAGATAGTGAGCGGCTTCACTTGGCCCGATCGCATTCGCATCATCAGTCGATTTCCTTTGATGCTCCGATCCTCATAGACGGTCAGTACATCGTTCGCGGAATATTCGTTCTCTCGAGTCCACCCCAGGAGCTTGCGCTTGACCATCAGCGTACCTCTCGCCCGGCTGATGTAAAACGTCGAGGTCACTAAGCTGGCCATGCCTACCGCGAAAAACATTGCAAATGCACAGAATGCGATAACGAAAGCAAGTGCTCCCACGCGGCGGACACCTGGTGACTCAGCCCAGATGGCGACGGGCAGAAGTGAAATTATAAGGGGGATAACGCAGGCGACATAGACCGGCGGCTCTTGGAGGATGGTCTGATCCTCCGTCTGCTCGATCGTTTTCAGGCGGGGCCAAAACATTATTTCTTGCGCAGTGAAGTCTGGGAAGCCGCCCGATAAGCACCCTTCAGCAAATCGCGGAGCGCCTCCTCGGACACCTTGGACAGCCGCACCAGCACGTATTCATAATTCAAATAGTGATCCGTTATGTAGTACGTTCCCGGATCCTCCGCCATCAGCGCCTCTCTCTGCTCGAAAGGCATCCCGATCACCAGAGAATCACCGTCCTCCTTGAGACGGACGAAAAACTTCTTTTTCACCTTCAGCGCGCGCGTCCCGTAGGACGTCCCGTCCTCCACGTGAGGAAATTTCAGCGCGATTTTACGGACGTCCTCGAAAGTCATGCTCGATAAAAATCACGCAGCGCGGGATAGAGCGACTTGTAGATCGCGTGTTTCGCCGCGTACCGCTTCGCCTCAGCCGCGCGCGGTTCGACGGATTCCACCTCGCGGATCACCCGTTTGCACGTCTTCGTGACCGGCCCCGGCATCGCGAGCAGCGCCGCTCCATAAGCCGATCCTTCTTGGGTCTCTAACGACACCACCCGCTTGTCGAAAATGTCCGCCAGCATCTGCTTCCAGAACGCGCTCTTCGCCCCACCGCCGGACACGCGCACGGATTCGATTTGGACCCCCAATCCCGCCACCAGGTCCAGGCAATCTTTCAAACTGAAGCTCACGCCTTCGATCAGCGCACGAACCAGATCGGCGCGCGTATGCTTCGCCGTGACGCCCATCCATCCACCGCGCGCAAACGGATCAAGGTGCGGAGTCCTCTCGCCCATCAAATAAGGAAGCCAGAACAGCCCCTCGGCATCGGCGCCCGCGGCCTCCCACGTCAAATCGTCGTAAGCCGAGTTGGGCGCGAACTGATTGCGGAACCACTGCAAACTGAGCCCCGCCCCCTGCGTCACGCCCATCGTATGCCACGCGCCTTCCACCGCATGGCAGAAGGTGTGGACCCGGCCTTGCGGATCGTACGCAGGCTCCTTTAAATGTCCGAACACCACGCCCGAGGTCCCGATCGTGCAGGACACAATCCCCGCCTCGACGATTCCGTTGCCCACCGCGCTCGCCGCCTGATCGCCGCCCCCGCCCACCACCGGCGTTCCTTCCTTGAGCCCCGTAGCCGACGCGGCGCGCGCATGAATCTTTCCGGTGACGACGCTCGATTCGACCACCGGAGGCAATAAATCCCGCGCTACCCCCACACGGTCCGCGAGTTCGAACGCCCAGCGCCGATTCACGACGTCGAACAGTCCGGTTCCGGACGCGTCCGAGACGTCGCTCGCAAACTCGCCGGTCAGCTCGAAGCGAATGTAATCCTTCGGCAGCAGGACCTTCTTCACTCGCGCATAATTCTCCGGCTCATGATCGCGGACCCATAACAATTTCGGCAGCGTGAATCCCGTCAGCATCGGATTCGCCGTCGATTTAACTACGAAGTCGGCGCCCGCGGTTTTGTTGATCCAGTCCACCTGCGGCTGGCTCCGTTGATCGCACCAGATCAGCGCCGGCCGGATCACGCGATTATTCGCATCGAGCAGCGTCAGCCCGTGCATCTGCCCCGAAAGCCCCACCGCGCTAACATCGGCGCCCTTGAGGCCGCTCTCGCGCAGCACGCCTTGGACTGCGGCCTGCGCTGCATCCCACCAGTTTTCCGGACGCTGCTCCGCCCATAAAGGACGCTCCATGCGCATCTCTTCATGCGGAGCCGTAAACGCGCTGCGCACGCGCCCCTGTTCATCTACCAGCAGGGCGCGGCTGCCGCCGGTGCCGATGTCCAATCCAAGAAAGTAGCTCATACGTGAATGAACGGCAGGTATGCCGCCCCGT
This sequence comes from Bryobacteraceae bacterium, assembly GCA_035485055.1. Lineage (GTDB taxonomy): Bacteria > Acidobacteriota > Terriglobia > Bryobacterales > Bryobacteraceae > Palsa-187. The sequence goes on along the minus strand of DATHOJ010000019.1, from coordinate 16,487 downwards.
AGAGACCCGCCTCATTGCCGAGCGTCGCCCGCTCAATCCGCGTCGGCGAGTGCCGATACGTAAACGACCTCCGCGCAACCTCTTCCATCATCGCCGGCGCGAAATAATCCCAGGCCGGCAGCGGTCCGCCGCTCAATAGATACAGCGGAAAATTGAAAATATTGATCAGGTTCGCCAGCGCGACTCCCAGCGCTTCGCCCATCGTCCGGAAGATCATCTTCGCCCGATCGTTTCCCTCCACCGCAAGTTTGAAAACATCTTCGGACGACAGATCGTGCCCTAGTCCAATCAGCCGCGCCATCGAGGCGATCGCCGTGGCCGACGCGTGTTTCTCCAGGCAGCCCCGATTCCCGCAGCCGCAAGGATTCCCGTTCGGAACCACCGTCAAATGCCCCAGCTCGCCCGCCATGCCGAGATTCCCGTGTAGCACTCGCCCGTCCACGATAATTCCCCCCCCAATTCCCGTGCCCAGCGTCAGCAGTACCAGGTCCGCGACGTCGCGCCCCGCGCCCATCCATTTTTCTCCCAGTGCCGCCGCGTTCGCGTCGTTCTCCAGAATGACTTTCGCGCCCAGCCGCTTCTCGATCTCGTCGCGCACCGGATAATTTTCAAATTCCGGCATATTGTTCGACCCGACGATCACGCCCTTGTCGATCAGAATAAATCCCGGCAGGCCGATGCCCACGCCGCGAAGGTTATGTTCGCCCAAACGCGCCCGCAGCGTTTCGATGGATTGGACCATGTCGTCGATCACCACGTCCCGCCCCGCTTGCAGCTCGGTCGACCCGGCGATTTTATCGAGCTGCTTGCCCTGCGCATCGATCGCGGCCGCCCTCAGGTTGGTGCCTCCCAGATCGATTCCGATGGAATATTCACTCATGCGGTGGCATCATAACAAACATGAGGAGCCCAAAAAACGCGCGCGAAAAAATGGAGAGCGCGCCGGAAGCCAGGGTCGTCGCCATTCCTCCAAGAATGCAGAAGCGCTTCGGCAAGGGAAAAATGTTGATCCCCGGACCGCTCGACCTGGACGCGATGATCCGCAAAGTTCCGCGCGGAAAACTGGTGACGCTTGGCGAGGTTCGCGAGAAACTTGCCCGCGCCGCCGGAGCCAAGGTCACTTGTCCGATGGTCGCAGGGATCCTGTTGCGCGTGATCGCCGAAGCGGCGGAGGAAGACAGCAAGGCAGGCGAGGCGCGCGTTACGCCGTACTGGCGCGTGGTCCGCGACGATGGCCGCCTGTTCGAAACCATCCCCGGCGGCCCCTCCGCGCAGGCCGGGCAGTTGGAGGCTGAAGGACACCAGATCCAGTATTCAGCTAAACTACGCGTAATATTCTGAACGAACTGTAACTTCGCGTACCGTAACGGATGCCCCAGGTCGAGCGTCCAACTAAGTGACGGACTAAGTATTTCCGCCCAATTGCCGATCTTAAAAGAAGGTGAGGGTGATATGGAAATCCTAGGCGACAAGAAATTCGTCGAAGTGCCCGGCTCGAAAACCCACGAGCTGCCGCCGCTTCTGGTCCGCATGGCGCCGCACGTCCGAAGGCTGGATCGCGTCATGGAAATGGCCAATGAGCTGATCCAGCAGGAAGACATGCTGCCGTTCGGTCAGGAAGCCGCGCAGATGGACCTCGCCATCAATCTGATCGATCAGTACATGGGTTTCGTGCAGCACTGGCAGTGGGGCGATAGCATCCTCGAATGGATTCGCCAGTGCGAGACCACCTTCGGCGCGCGCATCGATCTGCGTAACCTGCTCAAAGCCGACCTGTGGCCGCACGCCGGCCGCTCCAGCTTCGTGACGCTGCTCGAAGACAAATCGGTAGACACGCAAGGCGTCGGCATTGAAAAAGCCGTAGGCCTGCGCCTGACCTTCCGCCAGCCTCCGCCGCTGAAGTGCTTCTCAGACCAGTTCCTGCTCTACTTGAACTCGCAGGTCGGCAACACCGCGTATCAAACCTGGGCCGGCCTCACGCCGAATCCAATCAGCGCGCTGCCCCCGGAACGCTTCACGTTCGACGTAGTCAACATGAGCATCCAATAGTCGCACGCGAGATTGTTCTGACCCCAGGACAACGCGCGAAAACCGGGACTGACTACTGTGTCCCAAGGTGCCAGCATCTTTGCGAAAGCACTTCCGCTCCAATCGCCGCGCGGACAGAGCGGTCTGTCCCGGCTTTCGCCTCGTCTGCAGTCTTGTATTTTCATACTCGCGCGTGAAACGCTATCCCACCCGCGGCGCCTTGCGCGCCGGGAAATAAGACCTTCCTATGGCGCGGCTAGCCTGCGAACGGGTCGATTGGTGCCCATTAATTCGTATGATCCAGCACGATCTTCCACCCGACCGCTGTCCGTCGAAACACTAAACTATAGACGCCGCTGACGTTACCGCCGCCTTCCTGATCCCTCTCCAACTGCCAGCGCCCGATCACGTAGGCATAATCTTTCCCCATCGGATGAATCTCCAGGTCGTAAAACCCCAGCTTGCCCATCGCCGCGCGAGTCGGATAATGTTCCTGATAGCGCTTCTTCAGATCCTCCAGGCCGCGCGTCATTTTCTCGCCGACGAACACGGTGTCGGACGCATAGCCTTCGAGAAACGCGTCCGTATCGCCCCGATTCCACGCCGCCACTTGCTTGTTCAGAACGGCCTTTACCTCATCCTCCACTGAGGCGGCCCAGCCCGAAATCGTAACCAACAGGAATAGCACCGGTAATTTCGATATCATGACAGTGATGGTCCAGCGGGACCCAACTTTCAGCCCGCCAGTTTCGCTTTCCAAGATATCCGAAATCGAGTCGGCTTTGGGCGAATCGATTGTAGGTAAGTCGGAAGTGCTGCGTCTGTCGCTAGCCTGCCTGCTGGCGCGCGGACATTTATTGATCGAAGACGTGCCTGGCGTGGGAAAAACGACGCTGGCGCAAGCCTTGGCGCGAAGCGTCCGGTCCAGTTTCCACCGCTTGCAGTTCACCTCCGACATGCTGCCGTCGGACGTGCTTGGCGTCACCATCTATAACGCCCACACCGAGGAATTCGAGTTCAAGCAGGGCCCGATCTTCACCAATTTCCTGCTGGCCGACGAAATTAATCGCGCCACTCCCAAAACGCAATCGGCGCTGCTCGAAGCCATGAATGAGCAGCAGGTAACCATCGACGGCCGGTCTTATGAGCTGCGTCAGCCCTTCATGGTGATCGCGACGCAGAACCCGGTGGAGCATCACGGAACCTATCCTCTACCCGAATCGCAGCTCGACCGCTTCCTGATGCGCATCCGCATCGGCTACCCGGATATCTCCGCTGAACGCGAAATTATGCGCCAGAACCGGACTCCTACCGACGCCGGGCGCCCCGTCATTTCGGGCGAGGAACTGACCCGCCTCCAGGACGCTGTGCATCAGGTGCAGGTGGACGAAGCGCTGGTCGACTATATGCTCGCGATCGTCGAAAAAACCCGCTCCCACGATTCGCTCGCCATGGGCGTCAGCCCGCGCGGCGCGCAGGCGTTGTTCCGAGCCACGCAAGCGCTGGCCGCTGTGGAAGGCCGCGAGTATGCAACCCCGGACGATGTGAAAAGAATGGTGGTGCCGGTGTTCGCGCATCGCGTGGCGGTCAGCGCCCGCGCATCGATGGCGCAGCGCTCCGCCGAAGTCGCGGAAAAGATCCTCGGCGAGATTTTGACGCTGGTGGACGTACCCCTGTAACGAAAACTAAAAATGCAAACTGCAATCGTTGGCCTGCCGATGGTGGGCAAGACAAGTCTGTTCACGATCCTGACCGGCGTGCACGAAGCGGCCCGCGTAGGGTCGCTCGAAGCGCGCGTCGGCGTGACCAAAGTACCTGATGCCCGTCTGGACGCGCTCGCAAAAATTTTCGATCCGCCGAAAATCACCTTCGCAACCGTGGAATATCTGGATTTCCCGGCGATCTCGAAAGAGTCGCTGCGCGACCCCAAATATCTAGGAAGTCTGCGCGTAGTCGATGCGCTCGCTCACGTGCTGCGCGTGTTCGAATCGGATACGGTGCCGCATGAAGCCGGGTCGGTCGATCCCATCCGCGACTTCGAAGACGTGGAAATGGAGCTGATCCTCAGCGATCTGGTGGTGGTCGAAAAACGCATCGAACGCGTCCAAAAAGACCTGAAAAAAGGCAAAAACGTCGAGTTCGAAAAAGAGCTCGACCTGCTGCAACGGACCAAGATCGAGCTCGAAGCGAATCGCCCCTTGCGCGGTCTCGATTTCAGCGACGAAGATGAAAAACGCCTCCGCGGCTTTCAGTTCCTGTCCCAAAAACCAATGCTGTGCGTCCTCAATCTAGGCGAAGAAGACGCCGCGCGCATGGCAGAGGTCGAGGAGAAATATCGCACCGGGCCGTTCGCGGGACGCAAGGGCACCGCGGTCACGGCGATCTGCGGAAAAATCGAAGCCGAGCTGGCGGAGCTTCCCAAAGAAGACGCCGCCGAATATCTGAAGAGCTACGGCCTCCATGAATCCGCCTTGGAGCGCCTGATCTCCGCGACGTATTCGCTTTTAGGCCTGATGTCCTTCCTGACAGCGGGTGAAACCGAAGTCCGCGCGTGGACCATCCCGATGAACAGCACCGCGCAAAAGGCCGCTGGCGCGATTCACAGCGACTTCGAGAAGAAATTCATCCGCGCCGAAACAGTGAACTGGAAGCTGCTGGTGGAGCACAACGGCTATCCCGGTTTGCGCGACAAGGGATTGTTAAGGCTCGAAGGAAAAGAATACATCGTCAAAGACGGCGACGTGCTCGTCATCCGGCACAGCTAGAACCTGAGTTCCTTCACGCTGCCTGGTGGCGCAGAGGCATTAATTGTTCAGCCTTTAGCGCGACCATCGCGTAGGTCTTACCGTCGTTATCGCAGAACTCGACCTCATAAACTCCAGGTGCCCACTCGCCGACGATCACGCCGACTTGGCCTCGGGCCAGCCTCGCCTCTGGCAGATCCTCCAGCAGCGCGACTACAGAAAACATCTCCACGCTAGTCACCTTCTTTTTCATAATACATAACAAGGTTCATCGAACCCTGCCAAGTTTTGTCGCGGCAGTAGACATAAGACCAACTGCCAAACATCCCCACGCGAACCAATCACCATGCCGTGTGTACGGAGTCTGATCCTTCGACGTCCCATAACGCATCACATCCGAAAGTTGCCGGAACGCCCGCAGGCGCTGCGTTACTCGCCCCGACGGATCCACCGTCGCCGTGATGCCGTCGTTGGTCGCTCGCACGATCCATCTCGCATTCTCCGCCGCCCGCATGCGCACCAGCTCCAGATGCTGTTCATGCGCGGCGCTGGTGCCGAAATAGCCGTCGTTCGATAGATTCACGAAAACTTCCGCGCCGTCGCGCGCAAATTGGCGGACCAGGTCCGGGAAGGCGGATTCGTAGCAGATAAACGTCCCCACGCCATTGGAGAAAACCACCACGCGGCTGCCGGAGGCGAAATCGCCGGCCTCTTTTGTGACGCGATTCACCCAGGAAAACACCTCGGGGACAAATTCGCCGAACGGGACCAGCTTGATTTTGTCGTACTCATCCATCTTGTGGCCGGATGGGTCGATCATCACCGCGGCGTTCAGCGGCGAGCCTTTTTTGGTGTAGCCAATCGCTCCGAATAGAAAATAAGTGTGCGCCGACTCCGCCACCTGGCCCGCGTAACGAAGAAACGAAGGATCGTTCAAATATAAAGGCACCGGCATTTCCGGCCAGATGATCAGATCCACGTTATGAGTGCGCGATAACAGCGATAGCTGCATTTCGGTGTCGTTGAGCAGCGGCCGCGTCCATTGCACTTCGCTGTCGACATTGGGTTGCACCACCAACGCCTGCCGCGTAGCCGGCGCGACAGCCCGCGACGGCAAGAGATAAATCAACGGGAGAATCAGCAGCCAGGCCAGCTCCCGCCGGGGCCGTCGCATCGCGATCAGGGCGACCGCGCATCCGATCATCGCGAACGCGAAGGAGAGCCCGTATACGCCGGTGATCGGCGCCAGGCGCATCAGCACCGGCATATCGATGCCCGCGTTTCCCAGGTCGAGCCACGCGAATCCGAAAGGTCCGTGCGTTCGTTCCAGGCCGGTCCAGAGCGCCGCGATCGCCGGGATCGCCCACCAGCGGTCGATCACGAATCCGGCCAGCGCGGCGAAGACCGCCATGTGCAGGCCCTTGAGGATCGCGAATAGGACGAACGTGCCCCATCCGCCCCACTCCCCCATGCCTCCGTGGACTTCCAGCACGAATTGAATCCAGTAACAGACGCCGAACCAGAACACGAATCCGCCGGACCAGCCTTCGAGGAAACGGCGTATCCACGATCGTTCGCGCGCGCATGCAACCAGCAGTGGCGCGAGCGCAATGGGAGCAAGCCAGGTGAAATCGAAGCGCGGAAAAATAAAAATCAGGAGAATTCCGGTGAAGATGGAAAGACCGTAGTTCACGCGTGCGAGGCTTCTTGGTTGACTAAATCCGCCATGTACGAGCTGCGCACCAGCGGTCCGCTGAACACCGCTTTGAAGCCGATCGAGAGCCCGTAATCGCGATAAGCGTCGAACTGCGCGGGTGTTACGTATTCAGCAACTCGCAGATTGCGGCGCGTCGGCTGCAGGTATTGCCCCAGCGTCGCGATGTCGGTTGAAGACTCGCGCAAGTCGCGCAACAACTGCTCGACCTCACTCGCGGTCTCGCCCAATCCGGCCATCGCTCCCGATTTGGTGAGCGCGTCGGGACGGTATTGTTTAGCGAACCGCAGCACGTTCAGCGACTGCCGGTAGTTCGCTTGCGGACGAACTGTTTTGTAGAGCCGCGGCACCGTTTCCATATTGTGATTGAACACATGCGGCCCCGCGTCGAGCACCCGGGCAACGGCGTCGAGATTGCCGCAGAAATCGGGCGTCAACACTTCCACACGCGCCTCCGGCAGCATGTTGCGCACCGCGCGAACGGTAGCGGCGAAATGAGTCGAGCCGCCATCGGGAAGATCGTCGCGATTCACGCTGGTGATCACCACATAGCGGAGCTTCATCTCCGCGGCCATGCGAGCGACATTCTCCGGCTCTTCCGGATCCAGCGCTCCGGGATGCTTCGCTTTCGGCACCGAACAAAATCCGCAGCCGCGCGTACACAAATTGCCGAGGATCATGAACGTGGCCGCGCCGCGATGGAAACACTCATGGATATTGGGGCAGCGCGCGGATTCGCAGACCGTATGCAAGTGCTTCTTGCGCAGCTCCACCTTGAGATCGTGCACCGATTCCGGATGCGTGCGCGGTTTCCGAAGCCACTCGGGCAGCCTGGGGGAACGGGGCTCGAGTTGCACCAACTCCATCAATAAACTTTCTTGATCGCCTTATCGCCGGGGAATCCGGAGCTGGTCAAATCCGATTTCACCTTGTTCAGCGTGCCGTCGGCAAGGGGGCCTACCAGAACTCGGAACAGCCCCGGCTTCTCCGGGATCTCCACCGCGATGGCTTTGAACTGCTTCTGGTGGAGCACGTCCACCATCACGTCCGCCTCGGCTTTGGCCGTCGCGACGAGTTGTAAATATGTCTGGCCCGATGCCGGAGGAGCGCTGACGGGCGCGGGTTTTTCCTTCTCCTTCTTCGCGGGCGATTCCTTCTTCGCTACCGGCTCCTCCCGCCTGGGCTCCGGCTTCGGCGCATCGGCTTCGCGCTGCGGCTGCGTGGAAGTCGGCGCGGCTGCGGCTGGCGTAGGCGTGGGCGCAGCGGTATCCTGCGGCGCCGGCGATTCGACCACGATCGGCTTCGACTCCGGCTTGCGGGCGGAGGCGACGTCTACAGGCGCCGGTCCGGAATTTCTCCCGACGATGTAGCCCATCGTAAAAAACACTCCCAGCAGAACCACCACGATAAAGAACACGCTCAACAACTGGCGGTTGGCGAGGATTAATTCAAATTCTCCGTCTTCGTTCTTGGGCACCTATGGTTCCTTCGCAAGTTTTTCGAGCACTCGGCCTACGTTCGTTAGTATATCCATCGGCAGTGGGAACACAACTGTCGTATTCTTTTCCGATCCTATCTCAACCAGGGTCTGCAAGTAACGGAGCTGCATGGCGGCGGGCTGCGCGGCCATGATCGCGGCTGCCTTTTCAAGGTTTTGCGCGGCCGCGGCCTCGCCCTCTGCATGGATGATTTTCGCCCGGCGTTCGCGTTCCGCCTCTGCTTGGCGCGCGATGGCGCGGATCATCGATTCCGGCAAATCCACCTGCTTCACTTCCACCATCGACACTTTCACGCCCCACGGTCCGGTATGCTCGTCGAGCACGGCTTGCAACCGAACGTTGAGCTTTTCGCGCTGGCTGAGCACCTCATCCAGCTCCGCTTCGCCCAGGATGCTGCGCAGCGTGGTCTGCGAAAGCTGTGACGTGGCGAACAGATAATTTGCGATTTCAATCACCGCTTTGATCGGATCGACGATGCGAAAATAGACCACTGCGTTGACTTTAAGCGTGACGTTATCGCGCGTCACCACATCCTGCGGAGGAACTTCCATCGCCTCGACGCGCAGCGAGAGCCGCACCAGACGGTCGATGGGACGGAAGACCAGGATCACGCCGGGCCCCTTCGGCTGCGGCAGCACGCGGCCCAGGCGGAACACGACACCGCGCTCATACTCGGCCAGAATTTTGATGCTGGAGAGCAGATAGATCGCGACGATCACCGCAATGATCGCGATAAAGGATGTGTCCATGAGGACTTACTGTATCGCAGATCGCTTCCCGCGGTCGCGATCGTTTTCTTAATCGTCCAAAACACCCAGCCGAATGCCGAGCCGGGTCCATTTACGAGCATCGATTCGGGCTCGCTCGCTCTGCAATTCTTCAATGCGCTGCCGCAAGCTGGCGATTTCGCGGTCCAGCCCTTGCGCCCACTCGGTTCGCACGATCAGCTCCTTCTCAAGCTCGGCCTTCTCGCGGTCGAGATTCAATCCCCATTCATAGCGGTCGGCCAAAAGCCGGGTCGCCTCCTGGTGATATTCCTGGTGGTGAGCGACGTGACGCTCATAGTCGCCTTGAAGCTTCGCGATCTGGTCCTCCAGATGCGCCGCGAGGCGATGGGCGCTGCGACATTCTCTGGCCAGCTCCGCGGAAGGAGGACGAAAATGACCCTTGCGTGCCACGATTGGCAGGGACCAGTTTTCCGCGTGCTGGATGCCAAACTCGGGGAGATTTTCTGCGGCTACACGGACGCTCGAAAATCCGGCGCGGAGTAGATTTTCGCGCAGGGACTGTTCTGTGAACACTCGCATTTCGACGGTCGATCCCGGACCGCCGTGAAATACCAGGTCCTCAAAAGTTTCGACCGATCCGTCGCGGCGGCGATTCACCAGAACCGTTCTATCGCTCAGTGACGCGAAGGTAAAATCGTGGAGTTGCGGAAAATGCTCCCTGGTCTTTCCGCCCAGCGTATAAGGGGTTGTCAGGATCAGCAGGCCGTCCGGCTTGAGCAGAAGGCACAGATTTGCGAACGCAATTTCCACCGGAGGGGGCACGTGCTCCATCACTTCGCTCGACAGAATAAAATCGTAGCGCCCAAAATCGCTGGGCTCCGGCGTGGTGATGTCCAACCGGGGAGCCTGGTGATAAAACGTATTCGTGTAATCGAGCTTCTCCGCCAGTTTCCCGGCGAGCTCCGGCGAATCGCTCATGCCGATCCCGCGGATTCCTTTCAAAACCGGAAATTCCGCCAGGCTCATCGGAATGCCGAGCAGTTCCTCCGATAAGAGCGCAATCAGCGCCCGCACCCGCATGGAGGAGTGGCAAACGGCGCACCCTCGTCCTTCGCGCGCGAAGCCTTCCAGAGGTTGTTCGCACAGCGCGCCGCAGATATTACAAAGGAATTTTCCGGAATCGGAAAACGTCAAATGTCGGCCTCCCGTTACGATCGTAAATGATCTCAATCGGCACTTCTTCGTAGCCCGCGTTCTGCGCGATGTCTTCGAGGGTCGCGCGCTGCTGCGGGAAATATGCGTATTTAGAGGTGTGCGCGACAAACGCCGCGCGAGGATCGGAGACGATCTTGCGCAGTTCTTCCTGATTGCCGAAGTCCACCCCGCGAAGTGGCGCGCTATTGTCGCTGAGCAGATTGACGCTCTCGAAGATTCCCCAATCGACGATGTAAATGTCCGGCGACCGCAACGTTTCCAGGCGCCGTTCCAGGGGATAGACGGCGTCGGTCCAGCGAATGGCGGGACCGTTGCGGATCATCTCCTTATAATATTCGTTGGTAACCGCGAAGTTCGAAGCGCATAACAGGACGGTCGCCGCAACCGCGAGCCATCTGATCGGAATGGCCGCGAGCGCCGCCGCAATCGCCAAAAATTGAAACGGCCAAAGCAGAATGACGTGATGCGCAGCCGCGCCCGCGCCCGCCGTCAGAACCATCGGCAACCAGGTCCCCAGAAAGGCGAGGAGTCCGAACAGTACGGGTTTACGCGAGCTTCGCGCCAACAATCCGAGACAGGACGCGCACAATGCCACGATGGTGAGATTCGTCGCCGGGTGGCGCACCCCATCGGCGAAGGCCTGGGAGGCTTGTTGAAGGCGCGTTGCCGCTTGGCCCGGATGTTGCGACGGCTCGGCAGATGTGAAGAACCCGAAAAGAACGGAGCCATCTAGTGTGCGTTCGAGCAAAACGACCTTTTGGGCCAGCGGCTCCCGCGTCAAATGAACGTTGCTCCGGAAGGTGTCGAGCGGCCGGGCGATGTTATAGATCACCAGAGGCAGGGCGCCCACCACGAGCGAGACCGCAGCGATGGCGAGATTGCGAATCGTAAAATGACGCCAAACTTCGCGTGGAAAAACGATGACCGTCGCGATCGCGATACCGAACAGCGCCCACGCGAAAATCGTTTTGTCCCACAGCCCGAGCCCGAACAGAAAAAAAGCCGCTGCGAGCGCCCAGGCTTGTCCTTCGCGATGAAAGCGGACTAACAACAGCATGGCCGCGAGCTTGACGACGAAATGAAGGGCGTTGGGACCGTAGTCAATGGCCTCGAGGATGACGAAGATCGGATCGGTGGCCAGCAGCAGAGCGCCGATCCAGGCCGCGCGCCGTCCGGCCGTTCGATCGACCAGCAGGAAGAAAAGCCAGATCGCCGCGGCTCCAAAAAGGATGGTCGGAACGCGCAGCGAAACCGCACCTGGCCTCACCATATTGAAGAGGCCGAGGTAGAACCACGCTTTGAGGGCGCCCAGGTAGCTCATCAACATCAGCGGTATGTGATGCCACGAATAGAGCGCCGGATTGGCCACCAGAGCCTCATCGGCCTCGATCCCGGGGCGGCTTACGAAGAGCATTGCGGTGGCGATGAACAGCAGAAGGATTGCCGCCAGCGATAGCCGTTGTCGTATCGTCATTTAGATCGTTGAGAAAAAGACCAAATGGCCGCTGATAAACGCTGATAGACGCTGATTCGCCAAGCCAGACATTCTTGTTTTCGATCAGCGTTCATCAGCGGCTTAGATTAGTTTGCATTTTGCGGTCGCGATCTCCGGCAACCTGCCCCACAGTAAGACGCACTACACTACAATAGCCGCTTATGCGCATCATTTTGTTTTGCGTCGCGGGAGCGCTTTTGTCCGCCCAATCAAGGCCGATTGTGATCAAGGCGGCGCGAATGTTCGACGGCGTCAGCGACCGAGTGGTTTCTCCAGGGATGGTGGTTGTTCTGGGCGAGAAGATCCGGGGCGTAGGCGCGCAGGCGGAAATCCCCCCTGGGTCCGACGTCATCGACCTGGGCGACGCGACCATCCTGCCTGGCTTCATGGACGCGCATACGCATCTCACTCTGCCGTTCGATTTCGATTTCAGAAAACAGCAGATGGATGGCCTGACGAAGACCGTCGCGGAGCAGGCTCTGGATGCGAGCGTGAATGCTCGCGTGACGCTGATGGCCGGATTCACGACGGTGCGCGATGTGGGAGGGGCCGATTTTATCGACGTCGGACTGCGCAACGCCATCGCCGCGGGAAAAGTTCCGGGGCCGCGCATGCTGGTGGCAACTAATGCGATCGGTGCGACGGGCGGGCATTGCGACAACGCGGCGGGCTTCAAACACGGTCTGTTCGGCCGTGAATCGGGCATTCAGGATGGAGTTGCCAACGGTCCGGATCAGATGCGGCTGATCGTTCGCTTCAACATCAAGTATGGCGCCGACGTGATCAAGACCTGCGCGACCGGAGGTGTATTGTCTCTGACCGATGACGTCGATACGCCGCAGTTGACGCAGGCCGAACTGGATGCGCTGGTCGACGAAGCCCATGCACTGCGCCGCAAAACGGCCGCGCACGCCCATGGAGCATCGGGCGCGAAGAGGGCCATCAAGGCCGGGATCGATTCGATCGAGCATGGGTCGTTTCTGGACGACGAAGCGCTCGACATGATGAAGGCGCGCGGGACGTATTATGTTCCGACGATGATGGCGGCGCAGGGTCTGCGCGAAGTGCTGGAGAAAGGATATGTGCCGCCGCAGATCGCGGCCAAGGCTCGCGCGGCGATGGCGTCGCTCGATTCGGTGGTGGCAAAGGCGATCGCCAAACAGATCAGGATCGCGCTGGGCACGGATGCGGGGGTCTACCCGCACGGCCGCAATCCGGAGGAGTTCGCGCAGATGGTGCGAGTGGGTATGAAGCCGATCGATGCGCTGAAAGCCGGTACGTCGGTAGACGCACAGTTGCTGGGTCTATTCGAGAAGACGGGTTCGATCGAGGCGGGGAAGTGGGCGGATATCGTCGCGGTGCCAGGGAATCCGGTGGACGATATTCACGCGACCGAGAAGGTGATGTTCGTGATGAAGGAAGGGACGGTGTTTAAGAACGCGAAGAAGTAGTTTTCTTTCGTGAGCGCGGTTTCGGCTGCGATTCCATCGCGACGCGCAGGATGTGGTTGATGCGCGTCTGATAGCCACGGCCGTTGGACTTGAGCCACGCGAGCACGTCGGCGTCGAGGCGGATCGTCAATTGGGCTTTTGCGGGGGGCCAGTTCCCGAGTATTGCATTCTTGAAGACGTTTTCATCGAGCTCCGGGGAGTCGGAAAAATCGATTTCGGCATCTGTCATCCGGTCAATTTTTGCCAAGTCGCTCTTGATAGATGTTTTGTTCATGCCGCGAGATAATGTGTGTCGACTCTTCGCGCTCGGAATGTGTGATCACCACGAGCCGGCCTGCGAGGAATCCCATCGGGATCAGCCGGGTTTCACCATAATCAAAGCGGTGATCTTCGAAGGTAGAACAGGGTCCCTCAAATACGATCTCCGCATCCTCGAAATCGAATCCGTGTTTCGCGAAATTACTGCGATTCTTGGCCGGGTCCCATTCATACTCCATCCTGAGTGGAACTCTTTTTGTAGTTACGTCGCCGGAGTTGCTGCCGCGAGCTTTGCCCGATGCTCTTTGTACGCCGCGCGCGCCGCTTGGATTTGTTGCACGTGCTTTTCGACGTGCTCCGTATGCAGGCGCAGCATATCCAGGACCGTCATCGGACCTCGCTTCGAATGGGTGCCGGTGCGCGCGAAGATTTCCTCGGGCTGCTCTTTTAACAGCTCGTAATTTTCCCCGCGCAGGCGGCGGAAGGTTTCGATGGGCTGCGAGATTTTTCGCTTTTTGTAATCGAGATTCGCAGCCCACTTGTCCTGTTCGAAGGCCATGATCGTAGGATTATCCTCGGCGATCATTTGGCGGAAGCGCATCACATTGCACGCTTCGGTGTCCGCCAGGTGGCACACGATCATGCGCACGCCCCATTTTCCTTCGGAGGGGGAAAAATCAAGCTCGGGGCCTGCGGCTCCCGTCGTCACTACGGCCAGCAGCTCCGCGCCGCGGCGGAACCGTTCTAGAAGCTCAGCGAGTTCACTCACGTGAGTACCATTATAATTGGGTTGAGTATCCGATGCGAAAAATACTGGCGTTCTTTGTCGCGGTGAATCTGACGAACTGGTGCTGCGGGCAGACCCGCCGCGAGCTGGATAGGCCGGTGCGGCAGGCGATTCGCGGGGTCCACGGCGCTGTCGCCGCCGGCAGCGAGTATGCCACCGAGGCCGGGATGCGCACCTATTACAGAGGAGGCAACGCGGTAGATGCGGGAGTTGCCGCGATGTTTGCCGCCTCCGTGACCGAGCTTTCGCACTTCGGTTTGGGCGGCGAAGCGCCGATCCTGATCCGCACCAAGGCGGGCAAGGTGTTTGCGATCGCGGGTGTCGGCACCATGCCCAAGCTCGCATCAGCGGAATTGTTTCGCACTCGCCGCCTGATGCCGTTCGAGATTCTGGAAATGGACCCAGGCGGGTTGAAGGGGATCATCCCCGTTGCGGGGCTGATGCCTGCGCTGGTTCCAGGGATGGTGGACGCGGGATTGCTGGCGCTGCGCGAGTTTGGAACGAAGTCGTTTGCTGAGATTATCGCCCCGGCCATCGACCTGGCGGATGGATGCGCCATCGATCAAATGCGAGCGCAATCGATCGCGGGAAACCGGCCGTTTTTCGACGCGTGGCCCACCTCGAAAGCGCACTTCATGCCGGAAGGGCACACGCCGAATGTCGGCGAAATTTTCCGGCAGCCCGATACCGCCCGCACTCTGCGTGCGATGGCTGAGGCGGAGAAAAAAGCCTTGGCCGCGGGCGCCAAGCGGGAAGCGGCGATCGATGCGGTTCGCGATTATTTTTATCGCGGCGAAATTGCACGCAAAATTGACGCATTCAGCAAGGAAAACAAGGGTCTGCTGCGCTACGAAGACATGGCCGCGTTCAAGCTGAGCGTGGAGGAGCCCGTTTCGACCACGTACCACGGCTACACCGTTTACAAGCCCGGTTTCTGGAGCCAGGGGCCCGCCATGATCGAGACTCTGAACATTTTAGAGGGCTATGACATGCACGCTACGCCGCTGAATTCCGCCGAGTATATTCACCGCACCGTGGAGGCGCTGAAGCTGGCTTACGCGGATCGCGATACCTACTACGGCGATCCCAAGTTTTCGAAGATTCCGGCGGACGTTCTGCTATCGAAAAGTTATGGCGCGGAGCGGCGCAAGCTGATCACGGAGAAAGCTTCGCAGGAATTTCTGCCCGGCAAGATTAATGGAAAGGTCGGACAACATCCGGCCGAGACGGAGATGGCCAGCATCCGCATCGACGACGCGCTGATGGCGAAGGACACGACCTGTGTCGACGCAATCGATCACGATGGCATCGTGTTTTCCGCGACGCCGTCCGGCGCGTGGATGCCGAGCGTGATTGCGGGCGATACGGGAATCCCTCTGACGCAACGCGCCCAGCAGTTCGTGCTGGTGCAGGGCAATCCGAATGAGCTGGCGGGAGGTAAGCGTCCGCGCGTCACGCTGAGTCCGACCATCGTGACTACCGCCGAAGGGAATCCTTATATGGCGATGTCGACGCCAGGCGGCGACAATCAGGATCAGGCGCTGATTCAGATGTTTTTTAACGCAGTGGAATTCGGGTTGAACGCGCAGCAGTCAGTGGAGGCTGCCCGGTTCCAGACGCGCCACCTGGTTTCCAGTTTCGATAATCACGCCTGGAATCGCGGCGATCTGATGTTGGATGAACGGATTCTGCCGGCCGTGTTCGCGGATCTGACCGCGCGCGGTCATCATACCAGCGTCCAATCACGGTTTTCGAGTGGCGCCGCGCCGGTGATGATTAAAGTGCTGCCGAGCTCGGTCATCGAGGCGGGCGCGGACCCATTGGCGCGTGAGGCGAGCCGGTCCGCTCATGCCTGGTGAACCTTTCGCTTTTCGATTCGCCGCCTTCGTTCGATAAATTGACGCTTGGCCGCAAATTGCAGGCGCTAGCCGAACACAACATCTTCCTGGGCACCAGTTCCTGGAAATACGATGGATGGCTCGACCAGATTTACACGCGGGAGCGATATTTCTCGCGCGGTAAATTTTCGCGGAAGCGGTTCGAGTCGGAGTGCCTGGCGGAATTTGCCGAAACATTTCCGATCGTTTGTGGTGATTTTTCCTTCTATCAATTTCCGACGCCGGAGTTCTGGAAAAAACTGTTCGACGGAGCCCCGCAGCAGCTAAAGTTCGCGCTCAAAGTACCGGAGGAAGTGACGGTCGAAGTATTTCCCAGGCATCCACGATATGGGCCTCGGGCTGGGCGTACGAACGAGCAGTATCTGAACGCGGATGCGTTCCGGAGCTTGTTTCTGGAACCTTTGGAGCCGTATCGCTCGCGCATCGCGTGCCTGATTTTCGAGTTCGGCGCGCGCGGGGCGACGGCGAAGGAATTTGTCGCAGAGATTGTTCCGTTTTTCGAACAGTTGCCGGTGACGTTTCGCTATGCGGTCGAGGTTCGGAATCGCGAGTACCTGGTGGAACCTTACTTTGAAGTGCTGCGCGAGCGCCACGCGGCCCACGTTTTCAATGCCTGGACCAAGATGCCTCCGTTGAGTGAACAGATCGCGATGCCGGGAGTGTTCACGGC
>DATHOJ010000018.1:0-22291 GCA_035485055.1 Bryobacteraceae bacterium | reverse complement strand
CCGGTTTCTTCTCCACCCTCGGCGTTCGCCTCCTCACCGGCCGCGATTTCGACAAGAGCGACATCCTTCCCGTAGGCAAGATCGGTCCCCGTTGCGCCATTGTCAATGAGGCCTTCGTCAAGCGTTATCTGGCCGGGCGCGATCCCCTCGGCGTTCTCATCGCCCGGGGCGGTAGCTCGGACGTCAAGCCCAATAGCAGCATCGTCGGCGTTGTCGCCGACATGAGCTATCGCGGGGTCCGTGATCACTCCGAGCAGGTCTTCTTCCCGCTCTTCGAACACGACGACACCGGCGCGACGTTCTATATCAAGGTCCGCGGCGCTCCCGAGCAGGCCATTCCCGCCATCCGCCGCCTGGTCCGCCAGGACGACCCGCGGCTGCCGATCCTCTGGTTCCGCACTCTTGACGATCAGGTCAACCGCTCGCTCAGCACCGAGCGCCTTCTGGCCGCGCTCTCCGGCAGCTTCGGCGCTCTGGCACTGCTGCTCTCCTTGATCGGTCTCTACGGAGTCATGTCCTTCGTGGTCACTCGCCGAACCCGTGAAATCGGAATCCGTCTTGCGCTTGGTGCCACGGGCGCTTCCGCTATCCGCCTCGTTCTGCGCGATGCGGTTGTCATGATCGCGGCCGGCATGGCCATCGCGCTCCCTTGCGTCGCCGCCCTCGGCAAGCTCGTCCAGTCGCAGTTGTTCGGCGTCACTGCCACCGATCCGGCCACGATCGCCACGGCCGCAATCGTCCTCGCTGTCGGCACGCTCGCGGCGGCATTCATCCCCGCATGGCGGGCCTCGAACGTGAACCCCACGGACGCCCTCCGGCTGGAATAGCACCGAATCGACAGTGCCATCGGTGTAAATGCCGGAAGTGTCCCGTGCCGGCCCTCTAGGAGCTGTTAGCATTCGCCGGCAACATAGGGACCTCCACATGACCGTTCGCAAGCTTAGGTCAACCACAACCTAACGCAGTAGTGCATACCGTGGTCAATGACGCGGCCCGTTACTTTTTCGCTTGTCTATTCCCCCTGACCAGCGTGATGAATCGTATGTGCAAAGCAAGCGCAGAAAGGATACCCAGAACCACCATGACGACCGCGGAAACCAATGCTACCGACAAAGGAGCCGCCACTGCAGCACAGGGCGCCCATGTCCTCGCGAGGCCCACTTGATCTTGGCGCCGCAATAGCCCTGTGCCATCAGAGGATGGCTGTCCGCCACCAGTTGTTCTTCGTCCAGTTCGACCAGCGGCCGTAGGTGTTGTATGCTCCGATTCTTTTCCCACCGTTCCACCAATGGGTGGATCTTACTTCGAAATCACAATCTCCACTCGCCGGTTCTGCTGGCGCCCCGCCGGATCGTCGCTGCCATCAGGCTTCGCATTCGGCGCCACCGGATTGCCGGCGCCAAAGCCCAGTGCGGCAATCGCGGTGTCCAATCCTTCTCTTGAAACCAGCCACTCCTTCACCGACGCGGCCCGCTGTTCGGAAAGGCGGGCGTTGTGAGCCGCGTTGCCCTTCGAGTCCGTGTAGCCTTCCACACGCACCACGCCTCTGCTCTTGGCACGGATAATGTCAGCCACCTGATGCAGAGTCTTCGCAGCGTCCGGCCGGATGGTGGACTTGTCGAAATCGAACAGCACGTCCGCCGCCATATATAGACGTATTTGTTGTGGAGACTCCTGCACAGTCAGCGCGACCGGGGCCTCCGTCAGTTTCACCGGACCGTTGGTCAATGCAACGGGACCATTGGTCAGTGTTGCCGAACCGTTTGTCAGCGCCACTGGACCGTTCGTTAATCGTGTATCTACCGGCTTCGCCCCTTCGCCCGTCGCCTTCGCCGCGCCGAATGTCACCGCGCCAGTAATTTCGATTTCGTAATACCCTCCCATCCGGATTGCCGCCTCTTGAGGGACCACATAAACGGTGAACAGGCGCGCACTGACCAGGTCGCCCGCGGGCGCGATCCGCTCCATCTTATCGGTGGAAACAATCACACTGTGCGAAAGGAATTTTCCGTTCTCGTAGATATCGAAACTCAGGCTCTCCTTCAGCGGATTACCGAAAACCCCCAGCGACTTGAATCCGAAATTCATAGTCACGCGCCCCGGGCCGCCTTGGAAAGAGTAATAAACCGGTCCGGTGACGTTGTCGACATTGCCTTTGTTGACACCGGGTCCCAGCGGAGTGGGCGACTTTGGATCATGCGACTGCGCCAAACCCGGCATCGTCCAAAGAACCATCGCAAGCCACACGAGCTTGCGGAAATCTCGTAAATAGTTCACTGTTTCATTCCTTGTCACCCAACTCCGCGTATCTCCGCCGATTTGGGATCATCGAAGCGCTGGAATCTTTAGTCCAAGCCGAGGTTCTTCAGCAGTGCATGGGGAGCACATTCCAACCTGACGCATTCAACTTATTTCGCCGGGCCCTGGCAGGGACGGGTCCAAAGCGATTCGATGGGGGCGCCACGAGCCGTTACTTAAAACCCAGATTCCTCAGCAGCGACTCGCCGAGGGCGTTGCCGTCGATGGGAGACAGGGGCGCGTTGAGCTCTTCCTGCTTCTTGCGGCGGACTTCCTGCCTTTGTTTCGATTCCCTCTCTGCTGCAACCAACTTATCGACGTGCTTCTTAACCCCGACCAGTTCTTCGACCTGCGCAACTTTCAGCTTGTCCTTAGAAGCCTTAATGAATTTGAGATGAGTATTGAGGTCGGCGTGCCCGGCTGCGCCCGGAATGACGAGAAGCTTGGCGCAAAATTTGTCCAACTCGGCGAACACGCCGTCGAGATTCTGGGGCTGCGGAAAACCCGGGCCCTCCTGCGGCCCGGCTGGCCGCGGTACGTCGCCGTTGGAGACGCCCGCCTCGTTAAAACTCCAGACGTAGTCGCAGGATGGACAGGCAACATAGTTCCACATTCTGGCGATGCAGCCATCGCGAATGCACCCCAGGAGGGCCGCCGGGTTTAGGCCGACCCCTTTGTTGCATTTCGGGCAGTCTACCTTGGCGGGAATCGCCGTGTGGCAGAACTGGCAGGCCGGGATGGAAACGGGTTCGGCGGCAATGCCGATGATGACGCTCCCTAGAATCTCCGAGTTTGCCGATTGCGGCTGCCACAATCTCAGCAAATCGGCGTGCGAGACCCGGCGGAATGGACCAAGATCGGGATCGTGCAAGACGACGCTCGTCTGGTCCATATCGACCAGCACTGTGTAGTGGCCCGTCTGAACACCGGGATGAGGATGCTGGTTGATAATGGCGCGGACGCCCGCTTCGTGGCAGAGGCGGAGGACCTGTAGTGGATGGCGCGCCTGGATAATCACCGCGCTCAAGCCTTGGTGGATGGCGTCGAGCGCCATTAAATGCGTCGTCGATGCAACGCTGCCGAAACGGTTCTGTTTGGCGATCAGCGGCCAGATTTCCGCTTGCGGGACATCCTTGCCGAAGGATTTGTAGACCATGCTGAGGCACGCCGCACCGCAGCCGCGATTGGTCTGTGAGTTTTCCTGCTTCTCAAAAGGGATGGCGACGGATAGTGCGGCCATATTTTATCCTCCGATCACAACATTCATGCAGCCCTTCACGATGACTCCGCCATGGAGCGTTTCATCGCCCACCCGGGCGGCCGGCTTGCCGCCGATGTAAACCGACAGGGAACCGAACGCAATGGTATCGGGAGGGCCGGTGCAAGTCGCCATATCGCCACAGCGGGCAGCCGGCCAGCCACCAATAAGGACGGTGCCACAGCAAGGGGGAAGAATCGGGCCGCCGACGTGCGGTGGAGGGTCGACCATCGGACAAGTGTGCAGATCCATCTCGCGGGCTGCGTATTTTGGCATATTACTCCTCGCATTTCATATCAGACTGCCTTCGGCAACTTGGGCGGCGAGTTCAACGTAAGCCTTCTGCGTTTTGACGATTTTGCGCGGTTCCGCCTTTACGGAAGCGAGTGTCACCGCCAGCGCCACCGCCCGCGCAGAAGCGAATGGTTCCGGCGACATTGGCGGCAAGCCGGGCGGAGCGACGTTCCCGCCGGTATAGAAGGCCGCGAGCGCCAACGTGCCCGCCGCCGACGGAATCGGCGCCCCGTCCGCCGGAGCCTTCGCCGCCATCCGACTGTCTTCTGTCGGCTCCATCACCCAACGGACGGCGGCCGTCACGGCAGCTCGATCGGCCGGGGTAAGCTCGTCGCCGAGGGCGTGCTGGATGCATAGACATCCCCACCAGATCGCCTCGCGCGGGGGCAGAGCGTGGGCCATGAAGTGGATGGCGTCGATACACTTGTTGTTCTCGAGCAGCATGATTACGAATTGCCGCGGATCGATCCCGTCGCGGAGCAAGGGCTTCGTGTCGTCCTTCAAATCGAAATGCGCGCAGATCTCCGCGGCGGTGGCTACGCGGATCTTTACAAAAGGTCCATTACTCATCTGTTGTTCCCGAACCGCTAGTTGATACGAATGATTGGCCCCTTCATGACGATTCCGGAAGGTGTCAGAGTTATTGAACTGGTTCCGCCCGCGACCGAGAGTAGGATCTGCGTGCCAGAGTCAATACTGATGAACTCTTTGCTGTTCAGCAGTATCCCTCCGGCCCCCTGGGGGTTCAGTACGACCGCGCTGTCCACCTCCTCGTCGCAACCCTGGGCGAGTGCTACCACCTGTCCATCCCCCGCACGTATAACAACTCCGTTATTTTTTTTATTGCTGATTTTTGGACCTCCGGAGCCCTCCTGAACACCCGAGGTGATTCTCACCGATTGGCTTCCTCGCATCTCAATCCGGCCATTGTCGAAGCCGGGGTCGATCGCTAACATTTCAATAACGTACTCTTCGGGCGTCTCTGCGCTTGCGCTTGTACCGGTTTGAAGGTGTACTTGGTTTCCAACCAACCATAGTTCTTTCTGAGCGGCGAGGTATTTATCTCCGCTCGCCGTATCGATTACTCCGGGACCGCCGCCCGACCCCGCGCCGAAGTGCTGGATTAGAGGGCGGGTGTGTAGCCTGCGCCTGCAATGTTGGTTAAATTTATCGTTCATAAAATCCCCTCACGAAGACGAGTCCTGCTTTTCGCCCTGGAAATGGCCTTCTTCGACAGCAATTGCCACAGGCGGAGCAATGGCAGCTCCGAGCATTGTCACCGCGGAAAGGGCGCCCGCGAAGTCCTCGATCGCTGTCGAACGGTCCGCCGGCTCGACCATGAACAGACTCCTCAGCCCGTCGCTGAGGCCCCTGTCGATGCCTTTGTAGAACATCATCTGGGTCATGAAAGCGCCCAGCAACAAATCGATGGTTGACTGGAACGCGATCGCGAGGCTGGCTCTGTCGTCCTCATCGGCGCAGATTCCGTACCCGATCGAATAGGCGATACTGGCTGCCCCGATCAGTGCGCACATCGCCATGGTGAACGCTTTGTGTTCGTTGGCGTTGATTTCGATTTTCTCCGGACCCATATGGATATCGAATTGCCGGCCCCAGGTAACCGTCGCGTTGGAGCCGATGGTGAACTGCATGTTCCCGCCGAGTCCGGTGCCCCACAGACCGGCAAGCGTCGCGCTACCGGGAACATGCAGCAGGTCGAACAGAACTCCCGGGTTAATGCACAACTGAAGGTTGCTGCCGAGAGCCACCTGATGATTCATGCCCGTAGTGAACTGGAGGTTTTCTCCATACACCATCTGCGAGTTCAGGCCGGCGACCGATTGAGGGTCGGGGTTTGCCCAAGGTTGAAAGGATCCCATAATGTTCTCCTAAGATCCTCCGGGAATGACGCCCACGGTCAGCATCGAGGCGCCGGGGACGCGCTGCCCCTTGTGACGGCCGACTTTCATCCTGGTGTCAAACTCGGCGTGCAAAGTCATGTGGCGCTCCGAATGAATGGAAGTGTGCTCGTGACCCTTCTCGTCGAAGAACACGATTCCGTTGAAATCTTCCTTCGACGTGCGGTTGACGCTCGCGGACTTGATGCCTCCGAGTTTTTTGCGCAAAGGAAGCTTGAACGGCGGCATGTTGTCCTGGTTGTACACGCTCCCGATGATCAGCGGCTGGTCGGGGTCGCCCTCTTCAAAGATCACGACCACCTCGTGTCCGATGCGCGGCCAGAAGAAACCACCCCACCCCTTGCCGGCCCACACCTGAGCGACGCGCAGCCAGCAGGAACTGTCGGCGTTCATTTTTCCTTCCCGGTCCCAATGGAACTGGACCTTCACGCGCCCGTATTTATCGACCCAGATTTCCTCGCCCGGCGGCCCGACCACCGTCGCAGTCTGCATGCCCGCGATTGCCGGCACCCTCGTTTCGCGTTGCGGACGGTAGCGGAGCGCCTCCGGAATACAGGTGAAACGGTTCTCGTACCTGAAAGCGCTGATCTCCGACTCGCCGCTCCGGTAGGACTGGTCGCGCGCTTCGTGTTCGACGCTGGTGAGCAGATAGCTGGCGTCGGCGTCGAAATGGCGTTCGAGCTTGAACTTGTGCCCGGCCGTGAACTGACCGCAATCGCTTTTTCCGTCGATGCGGATTCCTAGAACTTCTTCCTGCTCCATGCGCAGGCGGACGGTGCGGGTACGGTCCTCGAAGATGTGTGAAATATCGGCCGGACGGTCGCCGCCGCTAGGATCGATTCCGTCGAAGCGCTGCGCGTAGCGGCCCGGATAGTCGTAGATTTCAAGATCGCCGTTCGCGAGGTTGAGCTTGTGAGTGACTTTTCCGATAGGAACGCTAACGATCGTTTTTTCCTTGGCTTCCAACTGGTTCGTCGGGATCTCGAAGCAGTGATCCCACAAAGTACATTCGCCGGCCCGCACTTCTTGACTCTTCTCCCAGCCGGTGACGCGCATGTCGGTTCGGACCTCGCCGGCAACTTCTTCATAAATCGCGGTCGATTGCCCGGGAACAGTGGGATGCTTGCCGGGATTGTCCGACACCATCATCTGATGGTCACCATCGGAGTGTTTGAAGAAATAGTAAATTCCTTCTTCCTCCATCAGCCGGCTGGCGAAATCGAAGTCGGATTCACGGTACTGGACGCAATAGTCGCGCTGATAATAAACCCCCGTGATGTCATAGCTGACGTCGAATCCGATGAGCACCTGCTTGAGAATGTCAGGTACGCTGAGATGCTGAAAAATGCGGCTGCGGACTTTTTTCGTCAGCAGCCAGAGTTTGGGAACAATATCGGCGCGAAAATGCACGAACGTTTCGTCGCGCGCCGCCTGGCTGAAGCGCTTCACGATTCCGTTGAAATACCGCTTACTATCGTCGAGCAGGCGCATCTCCACGGTCACGCTCTGACCAACGATCTGGTCGAAGCGGACTTCTTCTTTCCGGTCGGCGATCATTTCCGCCTGGAGTTCAAAAGGACGGGAAATCTGCTCGCGGCATTGAAATGCCTTCAACAGCAGAACGTCCGGGCCCAAAGGCGTCGTGATCTTCAAAGGCCTGTCTTGCTGTAGGTAATCGGGCACTATGTCTACCTCCGCGGTCCGCCGCGTGCCATCCGGGACTTTAGTAAACTGATTGGCATGCGGCGCGACCGGCTGCGAGATCATGAAACCGCATTTTGTGGCTTCGGGTCCTCAAACCGGTCTCAAATGATTCTCAAATAGTTTTTGTTGGCCGTATGGTCCTTAAAAACAAGACCTTGTACCGGTTCGAAGGGTTCGAGATGGACCCGGTGAATCGTGTCTTCGCAAGCGCCGGAAAGCCGATCTTCCTCCATTCCCGGACGTTCGACCTGCTCAGTTATATGGTCCGGAACGGTGGCCGGCTCCTCACCAAAGACGAGTTGATGAACGCCATCTGGGGTGACGCGGCCGTGGAAGAAGCCAATCTGACCCAGGGTGTTTTCCTCCTGAGAAAAGCCCTGGGGGCGAACCGGCCTGATGGCGCGAAGCTGATCGTCACGGTTCCCGGGCGCGGCTACAAGTTCCTCCCGGAGGTTGAGGAAGTCTTCGGGGTCTTGGGAACTGACTGCGATGAAATTACCACCGAGACGCCGGAGGCGACACCTCCGCAGAAGGAGTTTCCGGGCAGGCGCTGGATCCTCTATGGGGTCGCCGGGTCTTTCGCGCTTCTCTTGTTAGCCGCCGCCGGTTGGCTCTGGCAGACGCGGGCGGTTCCAGGGGACCACCATGAGGTGGTGCTGGCCGACTTCGAAAATGTGACCGGCGATCCGGGGTTCGACAAGGCCCTGAATATCGCGCTCTCCATTGACCTGAAGCAATCGCCATTTCTGCTGATCGCGCCGGACGCAAAGGCAAGGAAGACGCTGGAGCTCATGAAACGCTCCCCGAAGGAGAAACTGACGACGTCCCTGGCGCGCGAAGTTTGTCAGCGAATTGGAGCTCAGGCAGTTTTGAGCGGCATGATCGCCCGGTTCGGCAAGCAATACCTTGTCACTCTCGCCGCATACGACTGCGTCGGCGGCCAGGAACTGGTGCAAACCAAAGCTGTCGCAGCCAGTGGTGACAACGTGCTCCAGGCCATCGACTCGGTAGCTGCGCAGATGCGAGGGCGGCTCGGTGAGCCGTTGAAGTCCCTCCGGCGTTTCGACAAACCGCTGCTGCCCAAGGCGACAGGATCGCTCGATGCACTGAGAGCATACTCGGCCGCGCATGAACTCGGGATGCAGGGAAAGTTTCAGGAATCCGTCCCGCTGTTTCAGCGGGCCATCGAACTCGATCCGAAGTTCGCAATCGCGTACAGCGATCTGGGAACCGTGTACAACAACCTCGGGGAACCAAACCTGAGCGCTGCCGCCAGTCGAAAAGCTTACGAACTCCGCGATTTAGCGGACGAGCGCGAAAGGATGTATATTACCGCCGCATATCATTCCCATACGCTCGGCGATCTCCACGCGACCGTGCGTGACCACGAGACTTGGATTGAAATGTATCCGCGGGATCCGGCGCCGTTGACGAATCTATCCGATCTGCGCACACAGATCGGACAACCGGAGCTGGCGATCGACCCGGCAAAACGTTCCCTGGCTCTTGACCCAAAGAGTGCAGTCGCCTATGTCGTGCTGGCCCGGGCACAGCTCTATGCTGGCCGCGTGGAGGATTCGATTGCCACCTGCCGGCAGGCGATTGCGCAGAACCTGGACGGGGCGGAGCTTCACGGCATACTCATCCAAGCGGGCTTCGCGAAGCATGATCGCGCCATGACCGAAGCTCAGGTCGCATGGGCGGCCGGAACGGCAGCGGAGCCCTATATTAACGTTCATCAAATGCTTGTGGCCATGGCGCAGGGTAAACCGCGGTATGGAATCGAATTGATAGATCGGGTGGTTGAGGGTTACCGGCACCGGGGCATGCAGGAACGCGCCGACCGTATGCTCGGGGGCCTTCCCCGGCTCGAGGCGGAACTCGGCATGATAGAAGCGGCCCGCAAGCTGATCGATGAGATTCCTCCGGTCGACGGGGCTGTGGACATCCCCGTTGCGCTGGCCGAAGTTGGCGAGGACGCCAAGGCCGAGATAATCCTGCGGGAGGAGATGAAAAAACATCCGGAAGACACGCTGTGGCAATACTGGAAAGGTCCACAGGTCGCGGCGGCGATCGCCCTGTCCCGGAATAAGCCGCTGGAAGCGATTGAAGCTCTGCGGCGGAGTATCGCGTACGATCTGCGCGATTCTGAAGTGCCTGCCATGCGCGGACGCGCGTTTCTGGCCGCGAAGCAGTACGATCTCGCCGAGGGAGAGTTCCGCAAGATTGTCGATCATCCGACCGCCGGCGTTGTCTCGGCGAATGTCGCTCTGGCTCACTTAGGATTGGCGCGCGCCCGGGCATTCGAAGGCAATGTGGCTGGCAGCCGCGCCGAGTATGACACGTTCTTTGCTCTCTGGAAGGACGCCGAGTCGGATGTCCCGGTGCTCCGGCAGGCAAAGGCGGAATACGCGAAGCTAGGAGAGCAATCGCAATCGGGTCGCCCCTGAAGAAAGCGAATCGGATAGAATTCGCTGGGTCAACGGCTTTCGAGAATCACGTGGAGCCGCAGTGCCGTTTTTTTTACCTCGCGATGTCTTATTTGACCCAGGATGCGCAAAAGCGTGGTGCAGAAGCCCGGATTCAACAGCCCGCCCAGGCCAGCCGCTCAAATCCAATAATCCAACCTCTCCCTATAGCCGCAGCGTTCTCGACAAATACCTTCAATCCTGCAACAGATTTCTAGCCGCAATGGCTGAGTCGGGGGAACCCCGGGGCTCAATTTAGCCAAGGGCCGCAGGGCGTGCCGAGGCTTAATTTCAGCGCATTCTTCGAAAAGTTTACGCTGCGCCTCTGCCTCCGCCTCGGCCGCCGGTGTTGCCCATCAGCGCAATAAGCTGATCGTCGCGCAGCGGTTTGCATTCGCTCACCGTGTCGAACACCATCGTGTTCGGCTCCGCCGCTGTCCAGGGCCTGAAGCCCGCACCCGGATTGCCGGACTTCGCGAAGCTGAGCCACGCTCCGGCAACTTTATCCTGCAACGCGAGCGCCACCGGACCACCGCCGGTTGCCACCCTGATGTGCGGCTCGCTCACGTTGTGGAACGCAAACGCGATCTCCGAGCAATGGAACGCCGTGATTCCGCCATCCACCGGATACTCCCACGCAAACAAATAATTCCACACCGGCGTCTTGCTCTTCTCGAGTTTCCACTCGAGCGTCTGCTTCACCCCGGGCCGCGACCCATTGGCAAAGTAGAGAACGTCCTGCACTTTCTTCCGCGGGAACGCCTTCTGGAATTCCGCCGCCACCTGCGTCTTTTTCTCGCCGTAGGCCTTGGTCAGATTTTCATCGATCTCCGCCTGGCTCCACTCATTTTTGCGCCCGTCGCCACGCGTCATGGTCCCCTGCATTTCGCTAAACACGGTTCCCGCCATCAGCGGAATCGTGTCGGCCCAATCGCAGAGTTCGCGCATCACGTACTTATCGTCGGCAATCACGTCCCAGCCGCCTCCACCGCCGCCTCGTCCGCCGGCCCCTCCGCCGGCAGCCTGCGCCACCTCGCGCGCCGCCGCCGTTCCCGCAATGATCAGGTCCTTATAAGGAACCTTCTTCAGCCTGTCGATATCGGAACCGAAGCCCAACTGCTTCAGCGTCGCCTCCGCAATCGCCTGCTGCCTCTTAATCGCGGCTGCGGGATCCACGGTGCGGTAGTTGAGAGCGCCGCCGCTCTGCGCAATTCCCTTATGGAACAGACCCTTTGCCGCGGGCATGTGCATCAACCGCGTCACCTTGCTGCCGCCGCCGGATTGACCGAAGATCGTCACATTCCCCGGATCGCCGCCGAACTGCGCAATGTTCTGCTGCACCCATTGCAAAGCCGCCACCAGATCCGCCATGCCCGTGTAGCGCGAGTTCTCGTACTGCGCGCCGTACGCCGAAAGATCCAGCGTGCCAATGATGTTCAGACGGTGATTCAGACTCACCACCACCACATCTCCAAACTCGCTCAGGTTCTTGCCGTCATACGCATAGGACTCCATCGACGACCCGTTGGTGAATCCGCCGCCGTGCATCCACACCATCACCGGCTTCTTCACACTCGCGCTGGCATTCTGAGTCCAGATGTTCAGCACCTGGCACGCTTCGTTCTGTAGCCAGTAGCGGTGTGGAAAAGCGAACTCATCGGCGCCGGGCCTGTTTTGCTCCGGAATCGGGCACACTGGACCCCACGCCTGCGCGCTCTTGATACCGTCCCAGGGCTTCACCGCCTTCGGCATTTCGAACCGCTCCGCTTCGGCGTAGGGAATCCCGAGAAAGGTGTTCGTCTTGCCGTCGCGGAAGCCGCGCAGCTTGCCGCCCGTCACCTGCACAACCGGCGGGTTGAGGTTCGGCGAACTCGCACCGTCCACGGTCTTCGCGCCCATAGCGGGCGTGGGCTCGATCGCCATGCCGGCTAGCGCACCGCCCACCGCGGCCGCGCCGCCTAACAAGGTACGGCGATTCATAAATGTCGATTCAGACGATTCCTGCGATTTGCGATTAGTCATACACCCTCCTTTTCGAGCGGCCCCGACTGCCCCGGCGACAATTCTATCCCAACTTGCGGTATCGCGCGGCGGCCGATTGAAGAAGAGTGCTCAGTTGGCCCCTTGGTGATTCGTTCGCTTCCTCGGATTCCCATGCCACACATTGCTGCCTTCGAAGGGCGGGGCAACGATGACCGCGGAGCTGATACCCAAGTTACCGCTAACTAATAAATCTGTATCATTAGTAATAAGCTTTATGCAGATTCGAGCCGTTCCTGTCTTGCTGGTTATTGGCGCAATTCCAGCGTTGGCCGCAGCCCCTCCCGTCCTGGACCGGGACTTCGAGCAAACCGTACGGCCTTTTGTGGCGAAATATTGCGTCGGATGCCACAGCGGACAGAAGCCTGCCGCGCAGTTTGACCTCAAGGCCTACAGCACCATGGAGGCTGTGACCCAGGACTATTCTCGCTGGGCGCAGGTGCTTCAAAGACTAAGCGCGGGAGAAATGCCTCCGAAACCAATGCCGGCCCCGCCCGCGCAGGACCGGCAGCACGTCATCGATTGGATTCGAGCGGTCCGCTCCGAAGAGATTCGGAGAAACGCAGGCGATCCGGGCTTGGTGTTGGCGCGCCGGTTGAGCAACGCCGAATACAACTACACCGTTCGCGATCTCACGGGCCAGGATATCCAGCCCACGCGTGAGTTTCCTGTGGATCCGGCTAATCCCGCGGGTTTTGACAACTCCGGCGAATCGCTGACCATGTCGTCGGCCTTGCTGAATAAGTACCTACAGGCTGCCCGCGGCGTGGCCGATCACATGTTTCTTACGCCCGATGGCTTCGACTTCGCGCCTTATCCGATGCTCGTCGAGACGGATCGCGACAAGTACATGATCCAGCGCATCGTGAATTTCTATGCGCGGCAGCCGACCGATTATGCGGATTACTTTCAGGCCGCATGGCGCTTCAAGTACCGGGCCACTCTCGGGAAGCCGGGCGCGACGTTGGCCTCTATCGCAGCAGAGACGAAAATTAGCGCGAAGTATTTGCCGATGGTGTGGCAGATTTTGGAAGACAAAGAAGCCCCCGGCGCGGATGTTGGGCCGGTCGCCAGACTCCAGGGGATGTGGCGCGCGCTGCCGGTCCCGATCGGCAATCCGCTGGGAACCAATCAAATGGCCGTGGTGCGCGGAAGGTGCATCGAGATGCGCGATTTCGTGGTCAAGGTACGCAATCACACGGCGATGCAGTATGCGGCGCCTCTTGTGACAGGGTTGCCCGCCGGATCGCAGCCCCTTTTGAACTGGAAGCTGCGGGAATTCGCATCGCACCGCCGCGACAGCGATCCCAGCGTTTTGCTCAACGACCTTGACCAGGCTCCGTCGCTGCCCGAAATTCCACCCTATCCGGATCTGCACCAGGAAGCTGCTCCGCGCTGGGCCGCTCTTTCGGCGCATGCCCGCGCGGGCGATGCCGATCTGGTGGTTCCGGCCAGCGAACGGAGCCGTTACCAGGCGTCCTTCGCGCGGCTCGCGTCGGTTTTTCCTGATACCTTCTACGTTTCGGAGCGCGGCCGGTATTTTCCGGACGATTCAGAAGACAAGGGCCGCCTGCTGAGCGCGAGCTATCACAACACCATGGGCTACTTCCGCGACGATACCCCGCTGATGGAGTTGATCCTCGACGAAAAAGGTCAGAAGGAACTCAACCGCCTGTGGGACGAATTCGATTTCGTCGCCCACTACACCGCGCGCACCTGGGTTCAGTATTTCGTGAACCAGAGTGGAGAAGTGCAAGGCAAGGGCGATGAGTCCGGAACGGAACGGCCCTTGGATCATGAGATCACCGACGCCGCGGTTATCGCCAAAATGCGGGATGCTTATCTCGCTAAGGCAGCGGAGGATCCGAAGAACGATCCCATCGCTCCTCAGGCGATCCGGGAGCATTTCGATCTCGTCAATGCCACGCTCCGGAATATCGAAAAGGAACATGTCGACGGCGAGCCCAAGCAGATCGAAGCTCTTCTCCGCTTCGCCGCGCGAGCTTGCCGCCGGCCCCTCACCAAAGCGGACCGCGATGACCTTGTCGCTTATTACCGCTCGCTTCGAACTAAGAACGGACTCTCGCATGAAGCCGCCATCCGCGATTCCATCGTCAGTCTGCTGATGTCGCCCGATTTCCTCTATCGTATCGATCTCCTCGACACCGGCGCGGCAGTCCGGACCACGGGGCTAAAAATCACCGCGGCAGTCTCGACGCAGCCTTTATCCGCTTATGCGCTGGCCAGCAGACTGAGTTACTTCCTGTGGGCCAGCATGCCCGACGATGAGTTGTTGCGGCACGCGACCGCCGGCGATTTGCAAAAACCTGAAGTTCTGCTCGCCCAGACCCGGCGCATGATGAAGGATGAAAGAGTGCGCGGTCTGGCTACCGAATTTGCAGGCAACTGGCTGCAATTTCGTCACTTCGAAACCCTGAATTCGGTGGATCGCGAGCGCTTTCCCAGGTTCACCGACGATCTGCGGGAGGCGATGTTTCAGGAACCGATCCGCTTCATTGAAGACGTGATGCGCAACGACCGGTCCGTGCTCGACATGCTGTATGGCCGCTACACTTTTGTGAATCCGGTGCTGGCGAGACACTATCGTATGCCGAAAATCAACGGGAGCAAAGACACGTGGATTCGCGTGGACAACGCCGATAAGTACCAGCGTGGAGGGCTGCTGCCGATGGCGGTCTTCCTCACGCTGAATTCGCCGGGACTGAGAACCAGTCCGGTGAAGCGCGGAAATTGGACCGTCCAGAGAGTGTTGGGGGAGGTAATCCCTCCGCCTCCGCCGGTGGTTCCCGAATTGCCGAGCGATGAGGCGAAATCGGATCTGCCCGTGCGGGACCTGCTCGCGAAACATCGCGAGAATCCGGTTTGCGCGGCGTGCCACGCGAAGTTCGATTCGTTCGGTCTGGCTTTCGAAGGCTATGGACCCGTAGGGAACGCCCGGACCATAGACCTCGCCGGCAGACCTGTGGACACCGCCGTCACCTATCCGGGCGGGTCGAAGGGCACCGGCCTCGAGGGACTGCTGAAGTTCATCCGCGAGAACCGCCAGCAGGAATTCGTGAACAATTTCATCCGTAAGCTGGTCGCTTACGGTCTGAACCGTTCGCTCCAGCTTTCCGACGAATCCCTCATCGAACCCCTGGAGACCGGAGTCGCCGCAAAAGAGTATCGTATTAATTGGCTGATTGAAACGATCGTCACCAGCCCGCAGTTTTTGAACAAACGAAGTCCGGATTCGTCCGTAGCACGCGCATCGCATCGAGGAGATAATTCGAATGGCCCAGTCCACAAAGCCCACCAATAAAATTTCCCGCAGAGCCATCTTGCGTGGAGCGGGTTGCACCATGGCCTTGCCTTGGCTCGCTTCTCTGGACGTTTTCGCCGATACGCCGCCGGTTTCCGCCTTCCCGAAACGCTTCGGCGTGGTTTTCCTGGGCTGCGGCATCAATGAGGATCACTGGAGCGCAACTGGCACAGGCGCGTCCATGAAGCTCAGCAAGACTCTGCAGCCGCTCGAATCGCTGAAGCAGAAAATCAATGTGATCGACGGTCTTTATGTTCCGGCGCTGACCGGCCAGGGCATTCACCCGGCGCAAACGGGAAGCCTGCTCTCGGGCGCCCACATTTCGAAGGGCGCCATCATCCACTCCGGCATCAGCGTGGATCAGATGATTGCCAATCGCGTGGGTGAGGATACCCCGCAATCGAGCATCGTGCTCGCCTGCGACCAGCCCATGACCGGCTACCACGAATCGAATTTCTCGCTGGCTTACAGCTCGCACCTCTCCTGGCAGACACCGGATTCCCCTGTTCCCGTCGAAGTTTATCCTTCGCTGGCGTGGGATAACCTGTTCGATAACCGCGGCAGCCTGCTGAACCTCAGCGTTCTCGACCGTGTGAAAGGGCAAGCCGAAAACCTCAGCCGTAAGATCAGCTCGACCGACAAAAGCAAGCTCGACGAATACCTCACCAGTGTCCGGGAAGTCGAGAAGCGCGTCGAAGGAATGCGCAAGAGCAAAGACAGCGCGGACAGCGTGGCAAAAGCGAAAAACACCGTCGCCGCCACCATGGATCGGCCCGCGAACGGCCTGCCCGAAGATCTGCGGGAGCACGCGCGCCTGATGTGCGACATCATCGCGATCGCATTTCAGACCAACAAGACCCGTGTTGCCTCGCTGATTTTGTCGCGTGACCTGTCCGCCATGTATTATCCGTTCCTCGAGGTGAAGGACGGACACCACGCCGCATCCCACGACAACAATTCGGATGGCTATGAGCGTATCGCCCATTTCCATGTGAGTCAGTATGCCTACCTGGCGAGCAAACTTGACAGCATGAAGGAAGGAGACGGCACGGTGCTCGATAACTCCTGCCTGATGTTCCTGTCGAATCTCTGGATCGGCCGCAAGCACGACAACACCAGATTGCCGCTGCTGCTAACCGGTGGTCTTGGAGGCACGCTCGAAACCGGGCGCACTCTGAATTACCTGGACGCGGGCGAGGAGAAACGGAAGATGTGCAGTCTGTACCTCTCGCTCATGGATCGTTTCGACATAAAGCTCGATCAGTTCGGCGATGCCCAAACCCGGCTTGAAAAGCTGTAGAAGCATTTCGAAGCCGATCCGCCTCATTGGAAGGCTACTCCGTCCGCAGGATCTCCATAATGTCCAGTCGGGCAACGGGGCGAGTAGCCGCCCAGATTCCCGCCGCCGCGATCATCGCGATGAAGAGGACAGACGCCATGCATGTGGTCGCATCTACTGATTTCGCCCCTTCGACCAGGCTTTCGAGAAAGCGTCCGATCAGAACCGATCCCGCGACTCCGGGAATAGCACCCGCCACGATTGTGATCAAGCCTTGACGAAGCAGGATCGCACGCAGCCGGACCCGCGTAGAACCAAGCGCCATACGTACGCCCATCTCATGGGTTCTTTGACCAACGCTATAGGCAACAATTCCATAGATGCCGATAATCGCAAGCAGCAGTGCGAACATGGCGAAGGCAAGGATAGCGGTGCTATAAAATTGCGGCCGCGCGAGAGCGTCCTCCAGCCGCCGTTGCATCGTTTTCGCGCCGAACACGGGGACTTCGGGGTCCACGGAGCGAATTGCGTCACGAACCATTGCCAGATGATCTTGTGCGCGCCCATCGACCCGCGCAACGAATGTCGAAAACACAGGCGCTCGGGAAGGAGCAAAGATCTGCAAAGCGTTTGCTCCATCCGCCATGTAGTCCATCCGCTGGACAACGCCGACAATCTTCCAGCGAGAATTTCCAGCGGTAATCTCGCGCCCCACCGCGGCCCCGGGCAGGCCGAACTCGCCGGCGAATCGTTCATTGACGACGGCGACGCTCGCGCCAGCCTGCACTTCGGCATCGGTGAACTCCCGCCCGTACAAAATCCGCCCTCCCATCGTTCGAAAGTAATCCGCCAACACCGGAATGAGCATCGAATTTTCTCTGGCGGGACGCCCATCCATCCCGAATCGACCTCCCACAAATCCAGTGGAATATAACGGAAGGTACTCGGTTGCACTCACACTCCGAACTCCAGGAAGCTGCCGGACACGAGCCAGCGCCTCTTCGAAGTAGAGGAGCCGGCGATCGCGCGCTTCACGGGTCGTTCCTTCGAGGGAAACGTTGACGGTGACCAAACCGGTCAGATCGAACCCGCGATCGATTCGCATCAGATTCACGAATGCGCGGCCCACCGAAACCGAAGCCGCCAGCAGAACCACCGTGATCATGATTTGGCCTGCGGTCAGCGATTCGCGAATCAACCGCGACCAGCGAATACCGCCGGAGCCGCGGGCCGCGAAGGTGTGAACGCGGCCGCCGTAGAGAGAGGGTAAGACTCCGAAGCATAGCCCGCTCAGGATGGATACCGCGATGGCGAAACCAAGTACGCGGCCATCGAGGATCGAGTACGCCTGGGATCCGAGTGGCGCTGGCTGAAGCTTGGTGGCAATTGACGTGGTCCAGAAGGCTACGAAAAAACCGGCAATCGTGGCGACCAGCGAAAGGACCATGCATTCGGTGAGCAACTGTTGCGAGAGTCTGGCGCGGCTGGCGCCAAGCGCGGATCGAATCGAAAGCTCACTGGTCCGATCGGCGGTGCGCGCGATTAATAGATTTGCGACGTTGGTGCACGCGAGCAGCAGGATCAGCACAACTGCCGCCATCAAGATCAGCGACGCCTTCTTGGCAGTCCCCGCGAGTTCGTCTTGCAACGGAGTCAGTCTTGGTGGGCGTTTCATTTTTTCAATTTTGAAAGCAGGTGCGAGCCGGCTGAATTCAGCCGCATACGCCTCACGTGCTTGCGGCCACGTTTCACCGGCCTTCAGCCGCGCAATCGTATCCCAGCCGTTGTTTCCAGCAGAGAAGGCCGCGGGCTTCCACAGCAGTGTGTTCCCCGGATAATCGAAACCTGGCGGCGCCACGCCTACCACCGTCAGAGGCATCCCGTCGACTCGTATAGTTGAGCCCAGCGCTCCTGGTTCTCCGGCGAAAAGCTGTTGCCATAGGCCGTAGCCGATCACGGCGACCTCATTGCGTCCGGGCGCGTCTTCCCCTTGCGTGAAACCTCGTCCAATCGCCATCTGTGTCCCCAGTAGCGCGAAGAAGTTCCAGGACGCCTGCGATGCATGCACCCTCGCAGAGCCTCCGAGTCCGCCTACGTTGACATCTTTCTGCTCAACCAGTGCGGCGTCGGCAAGATAGGTGCTGTTTTGGCGCCAGTCGTGAAATTCCGTCGCGCTGCCATGCGGCAGCCACCAGGATTCCCGCAGGGACGCCAGCCTTCCCGGATCGCGAAAAGGCAGCGAGCGCAACAGCAGCGCGTTCACCACGCTGAAGACTCCGGTGTTCGCGCCAATGCCTATGGAGAGAGCGAGGATTGCGAAGCACGTGTGCCAGGGCCGGCGTGCCCACAGGCGAAGCGTGTGCCTGGCATCCTGCGAAACCTCGCGAGCAAACTTCATAGCCGATATAATACGCAACTCTCTCCTACGAATCCAGGCTCCCCGTTGGTCGCGGCTCGGTACGCAACTGATTTACGCATCGCCGATTCCGAGCCGCGACCGCAGGAAGCGATCTAAATGACTTTTTCAGCAACCTCGGTTTAACCCAGGGAGCTATAACCCCGCCACGTCAGTGCGGGGATCGATCGCAACGACTCAGGCTCCCTTTACAACTCCAGCCATTTCCGAACCCACCAGGCTCGAAACTTCGACCGTTGCCCATCCCGATAAGCGTTGCACGCCATCTTGATCGCCGCCGCCTGCGTCGGATACGGATAACTCACGTGCCCCAATTTCCGAAGTCCCACTCCAGCCGAAATCGCCATGGAAATAACACCGATCAATTCACCCGCATGGCGCGCGACCACGGTCGCTCCCAGAATCCTGTCCGTACCTTCTTTAATGTGAATTTTTACGAAACCTTCTTCTTCCGCATCGGCCATCGCGCGATCGACATCGTGCATCGGCACCGTCAACGTCTTAACCGCGATGCCCTTTTCGCGCGCCTCTCTCACATACATCCCGACGTGCGCAATTTCCGGATCGGTATACGTGCACCACGGAATCGTCAAGGCGCTCAGTCGAAATCGCCCGAAAAACAGCGCATTTTGCGTCACGATCTGCGCCGACGCTCCTTCGATATGCGCGAATTTATGTTCCAGGCACACATCGCCGGCCGCATAGATCCGGGGGTTCGAGGTCTCGAGGAAATCGTTGATCCGAATCCCGGACTCCTCCGAATAGTTCACCCCCGCCGCCTCCAGATTCATTCCCTGAACGTTGGGAGCACGCCCGGCCGCAAGCAGGATCGCGTCCGCAACCACGGTCGTCTTGTTGCCGTCGCTGATTAAATCCACCAGCTTCCGCGTCCCTTCTGTTCGAACTCCAACCGTCTCCGTATTGAGATGGATATTGATCCCGTCCCGCGCCAGCGCCTCGGATAGAATCTGCGCGGCATCGCGTTCTTCCTGGTCCAAAAATAGAGGTTCGTCCTGCACCAGGCTGACATGCGATCCCAGCCGGCAAAATGCCTGCGCCATTTCGCACCCCAATGGACCGCCCCCGATCACCACCAGGTTCGGCGGGCATTCGTTCAATTCGAACACCGTTTCGTTAGTCAGATAACCCGCGTCTTCCAACCCCGGAATCGAAGGGATCGCCGGACGAGCGCCGGCCGCAATCAGCGCGCGCTTGAACCGCAGAGTCTCTCCATTCACCGTGATCGCGTCGGGACCCGTAAAACGCGCTTCGCCAAAGAACACATCCACGCCGCTGGCTTTCAGTTCGCGTGCCGACGTCCGCCGGCTCACCCGGGACCGGACCCGCCTCATCCGTTCCATCACCTCTGCGAAATCGACATGGATATTGTCGGGTCTCTGCGCGCCATACCGCCCGGCGTTCCTCATTTCCGCGTACAGCCGCGACGTGCGGATCATCGCTTTGGAACTGATACAACCGGCATTCAAGCAGACTCCGCCCAATAAATTGCGCTCCACTAGCGCGACCTTCGCCCCCGCCCTCACTGCCTCCCGCGCAGTCAGTATTCCCGCGTACCCGCCGCCCAGAATCACCAGATTATATTTGTCGGCCGGTCGCGGATTCGTCCACGCCTCCGGGTGGACGTTGCTCAACAACCCCCGATTGCCGGCCGATGCGGACAACATTTCAATGGTCATCGGATACCTTCAACCAACCTCCCGTGAAGCCTGCCCGTTCCAGTCCGGTGCGGATATAAAGGCAATTTCGCATCAGGTTCCAAACGAACTCCGATCGATAGTTCTCAATCATCAACACCAGCAGACCTTGATCCAGGCCGAAATAACCCTCCGACATCCAGCCGGGTTGATCGTCGGAACTCGCCGTCGGATTCAGTCCGCTAGGGACCCGGCAGGTCGCTGCGATTCTCGGATCCTTTTCACAAATATTTCGAATAGCGGATAAAGCAATTTCGGGCTCGAAGGGCAGCGATCCAAATGCCGCCGACGGCGCAATGGTCCCATCATCCGGCCCCCACGGCGCTCCGCGCGCGGCGTAACTGAAAAACTCCCGGCCTGGCCGGGAAGTGGTGGGCGTCCCATGGCCGGGTCCATCGCAGGCCGTGAAACCCCAGTAATCCTCACCGTATCCTTTATACTCGCGCGGATTCCGTTTCGCGTAATCCCTCTGAATCAACACAGCTTTCCGGCTGTTTTCAAAATAGTCGCTCTTCTTTTCGCGCATGAATCGATCTCGCAATTTTCTAAAATCGATCCAAAGGTGGCTGAATTGGTGAATGAAGAGTGGCCCGGCATACAGCACATCGTGACCGTAAATGTTTTCCCACTGGTACGTGGAGGTCCAGCCTTGATAGCTGTCCGCAGCCAAGGCGTAGGTGGGCGAAGCTAAGCCCAGCACATACAAAATGGTCGCTTCGCTGTATCCTTCCCAGCCATAGTGCAGAAACCCGAATTCGGGTTTCCATCCCTGGCAAACGGTCTCGCGGCCGTTTTGAGCCCAGCGCCAATCCATGCGCCGGTAAAGCGCATCGGCCAGACTGCAAATCTCCGCTTCTTCGCTGAAATAAGTTTCTGCCGCCATGAATCCGGCCAGCAAAATGGCACTGTCAATCAGAGACAGTTCCGAATTCCAAACGCGTTTGCCGGTGTGCAAGTCCAGGAAGTGATAGTAAAATCCTTTGTATCCGGTGGCGTCAGTGTGCTCGCTTTGAGAACTGTTCCAGAAGAAGCGAAGCGTCGCCAGCGTCCGCTCCACCGCCTCGTCTCGACTCATCCAGGCCCTCTCGACGGCGACCGGATAGCACGACAACGCGAATCCCACTACGGCGATACTGCATGGGGAACCCTCTCGCGTCGTGTCTGCCACCAGTCCGTTCTCTGGATTCACGTTTTCCAGAAAATAACGAAAGGCGCCCAGCGCGAAACGCTCCAGCAGTGCCTCGTCTCTTTGCGCCACAGCCATCTCCAGCACCCGCGCGCGCAGCGTAAACAACCCGCCGTCGAGTTCATTCTACACTGCCTCTCTCGACCGCTGAAGGGCTGGCCGTGACAATTTCGCGAGCAAAACGCAACTATATTCACCTGCCTTTCAACAACATCCCGTTTTCACTCAGCTCAGCCCGAATAAACCTCGCGTAATCTCGAATCAGAAAGGAGTCCAGGCGCTCTTCCAACGGAGAGCGGGATCGACCAGTAGGGGAAATGCTAGCAACCTCCTCGATACGGGTCTGTGTGCGTTGGATTGCCGCCAGTCAATGTCTGGCCCCAGCTCGTTGC
>DATHOJ010000017.1:0-43492 GCA_035485055.1 Bryobacteraceae bacterium | reverse complement strand
CCGAGGCGATGGACACCCAGATGTCCACGTTCCAACGCGTCGAAAGTGCGATCGTCCAGGAACGCGCCATTCTCGACGGCTTCGAGCCGAACCCCACGCGCGCGATGAACCTGATGCTCGACGAGTGGGGCGTGTGGGATCGCATGATCCCCGATGAGGAAAAAAACTACGGCCGCCTCTGGCAGCAGATCACCATGCGCGGCGCCGTCGCCGCCGGGCTCGGCCTCAATATGTTCAACCGGCAAGCCGACAAACTGTACATGTGCAACATCGCGCAGATCGTCAATGTCCTGCATTCGATGCTGCTCACCGACGGTCCCACCGGCCGCAACTGCGTACGCACGACGACCTACTACGCCTTCATGATGTTCAAACCGCATCGCCTGAAAACCGCCGTGCGCACGGAAAAAGAAAGCACCGAAGCCCTCGATCTCTCCGTTTCCGCCTCGCGCGATGGCAATGAAACCGTCGTCAGCCTCGTGAATCCGCGAACGTCCACCGACGTCCAGGCCGATTGTTCGTTCACCGGTGCCACGCCCACCAGCGCCAGCGCGCAGATCCTCCACAACGCCGATATGAACGCGTACAACAGCTTCGACGATCCCGATAAAATCACCATCAAACCGCACTCCGTCGCCATTGAGAATGGACGCATGCGCGTCGATATCCCCGCCATGTCGATCGTAACGGTAACCCTAAAAGCATGAGCCTGAAAGCCCTGAAGAAGGCGGTTTGGGAGGCCAACCAGGGCATTTTCAAAGCCGGCTTGGTGACCATGCACAGCGGCAACGCCAGCGGTATCGATCGCGCCCGCGGCCTCGTCGTCATCAAGCCCAGCGGCATGGATTACGACAAAATGCGCCCGTCCGATATGGTGGTCACCGACCTAAAAGGAAAATCAATCGACAACAAATGGCGGCCCTCCGTCGACCTCCCGCATCATCTTTATCTCTACAAAAATCGCCCCGACATCGGAGGCGTGATTCACACCCACTCTAACTACGCGACAAGTTTTGCTCTGCTCGGCCGCTCCATCCCTGCGTACCTCACCGCGATCGCCGACGAATTCGGCGGCGAGATTCCGTGTGTCCCGTATATCGATAATCACGGCGATAACATCGGCCAAGCGATTCTAAAACATATCGGTACGTCGCCCGCGGTGCTGCTAGCGAATCACGGAGCCTTCGCCATCGGCAAAACGCCGCGCGATGCACTAAAAGCAGCAGTCATGCTCGAGGACGTCGCGCATACCTGTCACCTCGCGCTGCTCAAAGGAGACCCCCAGCCTTTGCCTGCTGAAGAAGTAAAGAAGTGGTTCGATCGCTATCGCACAAGTTACGGCCAAAAAACAAAAAAATGACCACTGAACGCATGATTTCGCTATCCCCTGTAGACCTGGCGATCATCGTCATCTACTTTCTGATGGTGCTCGGCATCGGCTTTTACCTGAAGCGATTTGCGCAGAGCGGCGAAGATTTTTTCATGGCCGGCCGCGAAATGACCGCCTGGGTCGCGGGCTTGAGCTTCCTCTCCGCCAACCTCGGGTCACTCGAATTACTAGGCTGGGCCGGCTCCGCCTATCAGTACGGCATCCTCGCCGCGCACTGGTATTGGATCGGAGCCATCCCCGCGATGCTCTTCCTCGGCATCGTCATGATGCCGTTTTATTACATCTCGAAAACGCACTCCGTCCCCGGCTATCTGCAACTGCGCTACGGTCCCTCCGCCAGCGCCCTCAGCGCGATATCGTTCGCGCTCATGACCATCCTTATGTCGGGCGTCAACATGTATGCCATGGCTGTGGTCATGAAAGTCGTGCTCGGCTGGAACATTCATTTCAGCATTTGGGTTTCCTCGCTCACCGTCGGAATCTATGTAGCATCCGGCGGACTCTTCTCCGCCATCTTCAACGAAGTCCTGCAATTTTTCCTGATCTGGTTCGGAGCCCTCCTCATCCCCATCCTCGGCTTAATCGAAACCCACGGATGGTCCGGCATGGTCGCGCGCATCCAGAGCAATTTTCCCGGCCAGGACTTCACGCATGCCTGGAGCACTCTCGGCAGCGCGCAGGATAATCCCATGGGCATGCATTGGACCGGCATCGTCTTCGGCCTTGGCGCGATTATCTCGATGGGCTACTGGACCACGGACTTCCTAGTCGTGCAGCGCGTCCTCGCTGCCAAGGATTTGCGATCAGCGAAGCTTGCCCCCATCATCGGATCGTTTTTCAAGATGGCCGTACCGCTAATCGTCATCGTTCCCGGCCTGATTGGATTAGCCGTCCTGCCCGATCACCTCGTCCCGCAAGGCTCCGCCATCGCCGGGCAGCATACCTACGACGATGTGCTCCCGTTAATGATGGCGCGCTATATGGGACCCGGCCTCCTCGGCCTCGGCATCACCGCGCTGGTCGCCGGCTTCATGGCAGGCATGGCCGGAAACGTCAGCGCCTTCGCCACCGTCTGGACCTACGACCTTTATCGCCCCTTCATCCGCAAAACCGCGCCCGACGCGCATTACGTCTCCATGGGCCGCTGGTGCACCATTATCGGCCTCATCATCAGCATCGGCGCGGCGTATCTCGCCATGGGATTCACCAGCATCATGGATTACGTGCAAGCCCTTTTCAGCTTCTTCATCGCCCCCCTGTTCGGCACCGTAATCCTGGGCATGCTCTGGAAACGAACCACCGCCGCCGGAGGATTTGCGGGCCTGCTGGTCGGAACGCTCTCGTCGGTCGGCATGTTCCTGATCGTGAAGTTCCATCCCGAAGCGCTTTCCATCATCGCGATGTCCACGCACGCGAAAGCCATGGCTGAAGACATGTATCGAGCCCTCTGGTCCTGGATCCTCTGTGTCATCGTGACAGTGGTGGTCAGCTTAATGACAAAACCGAAACCGGAAAGCGAGCTCGTCGGTCTGGTCTACGGAGCGACGCCCATCCCCAGCGAAGGTAGTCTTAGCTTATTTCAAAAGCCAATCTTCTGGGCCGGAGTCTCCGCCGCTCTACTCGTCCTGCTGCAATGGATCTTCTGGTAACGAAAAATGGAAAAACATCACATCATCCCAGTCTGGTTCTTCGTCGGCGTCATGCTGCTGATCTACGGAGTGCTCATCTTAGGAAGCGGCCTCTCAGAATGGTCGAACCCTCCGCACACCGTGCTGGCCGAACTGCATGCCCCAGTCTGGTGGGG
Source organism: Bryobacteraceae bacterium (assembly GCA_035485055.1). Lineage (GTDB taxonomy): Bacteria > Acidobacteriota > Terriglobia > Bryobacterales > Bryobacteraceae > Palsa-187. Next base: position 40,298 of record DATHOJ010000017.1, on the reverse strand, counting down.
CGCGCTGTTAACAGCAATCGGCGCAACCTACGTAATCGCCTTCCGCCCAAAATCTCGCCAATGATCTTCGCGCGAAACCAAATGGCCGCCATCCGAAGGGGACTGACCACTCTGTCCCAATACGCTCAAACCCTGAATCCGCTTGTGTCATTCGAGATGGACAGACCGGTCTGTCCCCATCGGATTCAGCAATGGTCGCCGGTGAAGAATTCCGATCTGTTTGTAGACTAACCGTAATGACCACCTTCGCAATCATCATCGGCAACCGAGGCTTCTTCCCCGACGCCCTGGCGAGGGACGGCCGCGATGAAATCCTCCGCGTCCTTTCTTCCCTCGGTTACGGCACAGTCTGCCTGACCCCCGAACAAACAAAACACGGCGCAGTCGAGTCGTTAGCCGACGCCCACAAGTGCTCCGACCTCTTCAAAGCCCACGGCGACAAAATTGACGGCGTCCTGGTAGCGCTCCCCAACTTCGGAGACGAACGAGCCATCGCCAACACTCTAAGATTCGCCGGCCTCGACGTCCCCGTCCTCCTGCAAGCCTTCCCTGACGATCCCTCCAAAATGCTGATGGGCGCGCGCCGCGATAGCTTCTGCGGAAAAATCTCCGCCTGCAATAATCTCTGGCAATACGGTATTAAGTACTCGCTCACGAAGCAGCACACCGTAGCCCCCGATTCCGAAGCCTTCAAAACCGACCTGGCCCAATTCGCCGCAACCTGCCGCGTCGTAAAAGGATTAAAGAACGCGCGTGTAGGCGCGATAGGCGCCAGACCAGCCGCTTTCAACACCGTAAGATTCAGCGAAAAGTTAATGGAGCACGCAGGCATTACGGTCGAAACGCTGGATCTCAGCGAAGTCTTCGGAAGAATCCATCGCCTCACCGACGACGATCCTCACGTCAAAGAGAAACTCGCAAACATCGGCAAGTATGTAAACGAAGGCAGCACGCCCGCTGCGTCGCTAATAAAGATGTCCAAATTCGGCGTAGTAGTTGACGAATGGATGCGCGACAACGAGCTAGCCGGAACATCCGTCCAATGCTGGACCGCCATGCAGGAATTCTTCGGCGTAGTCCCCTGCACCATCATGAGCATGATGTCGAACAACCTTTTGCCGAGCGCTTGTGAAACCGACATGGTCGGCATGATCGGCATGTACGCCCTGCAACTGGCATCTGAAACTCCCAGCGCCATCGTAGATTGGAACAACAACTTCGGCGACGATCCCGATAAAACGGTGATCTTCCACTGCTCGAATCTCCCCAAACACTTCTTCGAAAACGTGCGCATGGATTTCCAGGAAATCATCGCCGGCAGTGTCGGCAAAGAAAACACCTTCGGAACTATAGTAGGCCGCATGAAATCCGGCCCCCTGACCTTCTGCCGAGTCTCGACCGACGACTTGAACGGCAAAATGCGAGCCTATGTAGGCGAAGGCGAAATCACGAAAGATTCTCTAAACAGCTTCGGAGGCTATGGAGTAGTAAAAATCCCCGGCCTGCAACGCCTGCTCCACTACATCTGCCGCAACGGCTACGAACACCACGTAGCAGTAAACATCAGCACCCACGGCTCCGCGGTCGCCGAAGCCCTAAGCGTCTACAAAAACTGGGAAGTCCATCACCACGCGTAGAGCCTTGATCATGCGACGTGCCCTTTGCTTTATCCTCTTCGTGTCCCATTTGAGTGCTGACGAGGTCTATCGAGGACCGAAAAAGTTGGGCCCCTTCGTCATAGACGATTACAATTTTCCAATGAAGTTGCTCTTCGATGTCCTTGGCAGGCCCCGCAACACAAAATCCGAAATTATTTGTTACGAGTCGGCAGACCAGCACTTTTTCGTGCGGACCGAGAAGCGGGCTGGTAAGCCACAGAGTGCAGGCACTGTCCTCGTCCGCCACTTTCCCACCTGTTTCGGACAACCGAAGAACATAACCCTGAGCGCAGCCAAAGAATGGAAAACCGAAAAGGGTATCGGTCTGGGAAGCACAGCATCGGAGGTCGAGAAGGCCTATGGGAAGCCATCCACCGTCAACGCAATAGAGAGCGCCACTGGTCTTTTCTACGGCGACTCCGCTCCAGTTGGGGTCAGGCCAGAAGTCGGGCAAACTCAATGGTCCTACAACAGCGCTAGCGACGACTTGAAAGCCACCATATTCGGTATTCGTCGCTCGAAGGTAGCGTGGATCCTAATTACCCACAACGAATAGTCGCGCGCGAATTGCCGTGTGGCGCGAGCTTCAGCTTGCAGCGTCGGCTTCAGCCGGCGTTCCGGTAGAACCTACGCAAGAGGTGGCACAGGCTTCAGCCTGTGAGTGGGGCAGGTTCCCGACCTGCCCTCTTCATAGCCCTCTACCTACTTCCCAGCCAAGACCCGATCAAGCCGCTCCAACTGACCCTCCAGCTCGCTCATCTTCCCCTGCTCCAGCCTAAACTGAGCCTCCGCATCCGCCTGTTCCGCCAGACACTCCTGCGCCTGGCGAGCCGACGCCTCCATGATCGTTTGAAACTGAGAGATCTTCTGTTCGATCACCTTCTGGTCGACCCCACTCTGCGAGCTCTGTTTTTTCATCTCTTCAATTTGAGCCGCGGCACCCTTCTGCCCACTCTCAGCAGCACTGCACTGAGCCCGCGCCATATCAAGCCGCCCCGTTGCCTTCTCCACTAAAAACGCCTGCATCTGGAGACGATACAAAACAATCTGCACCCTCTGCATCGCTGCCGATGTACTGCGCAGATCCTCGCGCAACGCATGAATTTCGGCCAGCAGCGAATCCGCCGTCTGATCCGGCGCAAGCGTCAACAAAATCATCAATAGATAGCGCATGAAACGGTAGACACCGCTCCACTTCTATTGTTCCTATAGAATGTAAGCCTTGCCCGTCTACTCGAAACCCACCAACGAGTACTTCGAAAAACGCACCCTCCGCCGCCACGCCCGAGTCCTTCACCTCTGGGCCCTCGGTGTAGCCGCGGTCATCTCCGGCGATTTCTTTGGCTGGAATTTCGGACTCACCGCCGGCGGCTTCTCGGGCATGCTCATCGCGCTCATCGTCATGACCGCGATGTACGCCGGCCTATGCTTCTCCATCGCCGAAATGTCGCCCGCGTTGCCTCACACCGGCGGAGCCTACTCCTTCGCCCGAACCGCCATGGGACCCTGGGGCGGCTACATCACCGGGCTCGCCGAAAACATGGAATATATTCTGACGCCAGCGACCATCGTAGTCGGTATCGGCGGCTATCTCGGAGCGATTTTTCACACCCCGAAATCGTGGGAGCCGGGATGGTGGATCGTCTGCTACGCCGTCTTCGTGGCACTGAATGTTTTTGGCGTCGCTCTCTCTTTCCGCTTCTCGATTTTCATCGCCTTCGCCGCGCTGGTCGTATTGATCGTATTTTGGATCGGCGCCATTCCCCACGTCGATTTTAAGCGTTACGCATTCGATGTCCCCTCAAAAGGATGGCTCCCGGCATTGCCATTCGCGTTGTGGCTCTATCTCGGCATCGAGCAGCTTCCACTAGCCGCCGAAGAATCGCACGACCCTTGCCGCGACATGCCTAAAGGCATTCTTTATGGGCTCTTGACGCTTATCGTCTGCTCCTTCCTCACCATGATCCTGAGCGCCTCGATCGCGCCCGGTGCGGCAAGACTTGGCGCTTCGCAAGAACCTCTTGTGTTGAGCTTTCAAACCATCGCTGGTTCTGAGTGGACTAAACTTTTTGGCGCAGTCGCCTGCATCGGGCTGATCGCCAGCTTTCACACCATCATCTATGCGTATGGCCGGCAGATTTATTCGCTCTCGCGGGCTGGTTATTTCCCGCAATGGCTATCGGTTACCAGTTCGAAGCACAAAACTCCGGTGCGGGCGCTGGTGTCGGGATCGGCGCTCGGCATGGCCGCTGCTTTGGGCATCTATTTCTTCGGGCAAAATAGCCAAGTCGGTGCCATTCTGTTGAATATGGCTGTTTTCGGAGCCGTGATCGCTTATATTTTGCAGATGGCGTCGTTCTTACTGTTGCGCAGGAAAGAGCTGGTCCGTCCCTATGTAAGCCCCCTCGGTGCGGCGGGCGCATGGATTGCAATCGTGATTTCAGCGATTACGCTGGTCGTGTTATTCCTCAATCCCGATTACAACAAAGGAGTTTACGGCGCGGCGATCTGGTTCGCTTTTGGGATTGCTTACTTCGCGTTCTACGCGCGTAAACGATTAGTCTTATCGCCCGAAGAAGAGTTCGCGGTCAAATGGAACTAAAGACGCTGCTGGCCAAAGCGACTCCTCTGCGCTCCGGCGACCAGTTGGCCGGCATCGCGGCGGAATCAGCCGAAGAACGCGTCCGCGCGCAAATGGAATTGGCCGATACTCCGTTGTCGCGGTTTCAAAATGAATTGTTGATCGACGACGAAGTCACGCGTTTGATTATAGATACGCATAACAGCGACGCTTTCGCGCCGGTTGCGAATCTGAGCGTCGGAGAGTTTCGCGAATGGCTCCTCGAAGCGGACGGCGCGGCGATTTCCGCGCTTTCCATCATGCCGGAAATGGCCGCGGCAGTATCTAAAATCATGCGAGCGCAGGACTTAATCGCCGTCGCTCGGAAAATTCGCGTAGTGACCAGGTTTCGAGACACCCTGGGATTGCCTGGCCGGTTTTCGACGCGCCTCCAGCCCAATCATCCAACGGACGATCCGCGCGGAGTGGCGGAAAGCATCGTCGACGGCCTAAGTTATGCCAGCGGCGACGCCGTGATCGGGGTGAATCCGGCGTCGGACGATTTGCGGTCGGTCGAAACGCTGTTACATTTACTCGATAAGATTCGGGAAACACTGGAGATCCCCACGCAGACCTGCGTGCTGGCGCACGTCACGACACAGATGGAGGCTATGCGCCGCGGTGCTCCGGTCGACCTGGTTTTTCAATCAATCGCCGGAACGGAAGATGCCAATCGCGCGTTTGGGATCGATCTCCAAATGCTCGATGAAGCCTGGCATGCCGCGCGGGAGCGCCATCCTGGTGCAAACGTTATGTATTTCGAGACCGGCCAGGGCAGCGCGCTATCGGCGAACGCAAATCACGGGATCGATCAACAGACCTGCGAGGCTCGCGCCTATGCGGTCGCGAAACGGTATAAGCCGCTGCTGGTGAATACGGTGGTCGGATTCATTGGGCCGGAGTATCTATATGACGGAAAACAAATCACTCGCGCGGGTTTGGAGGATCATTTTTGCGGCAAATTGATGGGCCTGCCGATGGGTTGCGACGTCTGCTATACCAACCATGCGGAGGCCGATCAGGATGATATGGACGTCCTGCTAACTCTTTTAGGTGCAGCGGGATGCAACTATATCATGGGTGTACCTGGAGCAGACGATATCATGCTCAATTACCAGAGCACGTCGTTTCAGGATGCGCTTTATGCCCGGGACCTTCTCGGCCTGAGGCCTGCGCCCGAGTTCGAGGCTTGGTTTGAGCGGATGGAAGCCGGGGCCTTTGAGAAAGTTTTGCTATTGTGCTGACCCGGACCAAGGATCGTTTAGCGTTCCAAATGGCGCATGCCAGAGCGCGAGACGCGGTCTTAAACGACCTTAATTGCACCTTTTTCGCGTTGTACGAGCCCTTAATCGTGCATAGTTTGGCCATAAATAGAGCCGTCTATCTGCGGCGTCCGGATCTCGGCCGGCGGCTTGCCGATCCTGAAAAGATCCAGCGCGGGGATTACGATGCGGTTTTGATCATCGCCGACGGTCTCTCGGCGACCGCGGTGCATCGTCACGCCGGGCCGGTGCTCGACGCGCTACTCCCACTACTCGAGGGATGGAAGCTTGCCCCGATTGTCGTGGTGGAGCAGGGGCGCGTTGCGATCTCCGATGAGATCGGAGAGTTGATCGGCGCAAAGATGAGCGTCATTCTAATCGGCGAGCGTCCGGGGCTTAGTTCGCCGGATAGTTTGGGAGCTTATCTGACCTGGTCGCCTCGGGTGGGAAGGAATGATGCGGAGAGAAATTGTGTTTCGAACATTCGTCCGGAGGGGTTGAAGCCGGAGCTGGCGGCGCGAAGGACTGCGATGTTGATGTCGGCGGCGAGAGGGCAGAGTATCAGCGGAGTCCACTTGAAGCCGCTGCTTGTTGCGGGTACTGATTGAAGCGGGGCGCTTTCGTACTAACGAGCTGCCGTCACCCAATTCGATTCCAGGCCGCTAACGATCAGGTAAGGGAAGCGTACGTCTTTAAAGACGAATGATATAGAGCGATTTTCCAATCCACGTAGAGTGCCGAGCTCAAGACGCTGCTTTAGCTCACCCTTCCCTTTCTTTTGCTCAAAGTGCACTCCGATGTCGGGAGCGGCTATAAGAGGCAATGCGATGCCTCCGACTTCCACAGTCTCCAGCGTGACATCAAGCGAGATGGAGGAGACGTAACCGTAAAACTGTCGCATCCGCACAATGCGCGCCGCGACCGGCGCGCCTGATTGAGCCAGCACCTTCGCGCCATCGTGAATCGGCGTAATGAGCTTCGCCTTGACGGGATCACCGGCTGCCGCGCTCCCGGTGTCGAACCCTTGCTCGAAAGCCAAGCGGAATGGAAGTCCCCCCGGGATTGTGAACGTCGTTGACTCCGGCTTGCGCGTTTCAGGAACGCGGATATCCGACGGAGGAGGATCGTACTTTATTTCCGATTCGCCAAGAAACTCATGGCAGCTCGAAAAAGAAGCGCCGTTTTCAGCTACGCTTCCGTCGCGTCTCAGCAGCCGCAGGGTGGATTGACCGGGCAGAAGGAAGTCTATGCCAGCGACGTGCACTCTTGCCGTGTAGTCGAGGGTGGTCGAGGCATGGCAGGCCCCGGATTCCGCGGGGAGCTGATCAGTGGTAATCTCCAGCCGCACCAGATCGGCGGTTGTGGGATCCACCAGGAACGTTCCGCTATAGGCGGTAACGATCCGATGGATCCCCATCCCAAAGGAGTAATGACTTCTGTCATAGGGGACTTTGAAGCCGAATTCGGAGCGGGCATGACCATCCTGCGTTGTCTCGCCATTGTATGTGAAACTCGCATCTTCGCCCCGGAAGATCGCCGCCAGATACCCCGCGAAACTGCCGGTAGCGGTTGCTCCTTCCTTGACCATATCCGCTAACTCCCGGTTGTCAAACCGGTTTTCCCCTACCCAGGAGTACATCTCGCGCGCGGGCGCCATTCCGACATCCATGCGCAGCCTGTCGGACGTGGTCAGATGTTTGCTTCGCTTGGCGCCGTCGTCGCAAGAAACTCCGCGCTCGACGCGGTCACTTTGAAAAATCCGCCGGTCTATGGTCTCAGTGCACATGTAACGGGGTACGCGATCGATCGAACTCGAAACCTTGGCTTGCACTCGCCGGAGCAACTCAACAGGGTCCCGCTGCGCCTGAATCCCGTTAGCCAGTGCGAGCGCCATGAATAATCGGCGCCACATATCGAATTGATTGTACCCAACGCTGAGACTTTCAAGAGGGCCTAAGCATCCACTCTCTATCGCGCTACATCGTCATGCTGGATGGATGCTCGATACGCTGTTACCTCTGCTTGAAGGATGGAAGTTCGCGCCGATTGTCGTAGGCGAACTCGGGCGTTGCGATTTCGGACGAGGCCGGAGAAACGAATCGGCGCAAAGATGAGCGTCATTCTAATCGGAGAGCGTCCGGGGCGCAGTTCACCGGATAGTTTGGGAGCTTATCTGACCTGGTCGCCTCGGGTGGGAAGGAATGATGCGGAGAGAAATTGTGTTTCGAACATTCGTCCGGAGGGGTTGAAGCCGGAGCTGGCGGCGCGAAGGATTGCGATGTTGATGTCGGCGGCGAGAGGGCAGAGTATCAGCGGAGTCCACTTGAAGCCGCTGCTGGTTGCGGGGACCGATTGAAGCGGGAAGAAAATCATTTGGCGTCCGATAGTGAACATAGTGCCGGACTATCGGAAGCTGTCTGGGCTATCGCAGTCTTGTCCGGCGTTCGCTCTGGGCTGGCGCAAGCACAACGACAGCGTTCATAATCAGTAGACAGAAGGAACAGCAGGAACGAATGACCCTCCCTGTTAGAATGCGCCAACTTACCTATACGGCCATCATGTGCCTGACACCAGCGGCATCGGCGCAACGGGAGCAGCCTCAATTGCCGATCGATGCGGCGCTCCGGGATCTAAACCAGGGCGCCCGCGACCGCGGCCTTACCGCGCTGCTCGCGCAAAGCGGAATCCCGGTAGGCACCCCAGCCGTCATGAAGGTCAGGATGACTAGCCTGTTGCGTGCCCACCCGCAGCAGGCAGAGCGCATCAAGACCACGCTGATCGCAGCCCTGGAGGCACAGGGAGCCGAGCAGGAAAGATCGATTCGAGAGGCTCAGGAGCCGCTAAGCGAGGCCTTCTACGAATCCTGGTTATTCCTGACGGACGCGGTTGGGGGACTGCAGGACCCCCGTGCCGTGAAAGGCCTGCTATTGGCTCTTTCGGCTGGCAGCATCGCGGGCTTGGCCGACATTTGTCCCTCGGCGGTAGACGCGATCATAAAGCGAATCCACGAGCCGGATCTCTATTTGGCTGGTGTCGCGGTGGGGGACCGGCGTCAGGCAGTCACAGCGTTAGGATGGTGTCTGCAACGGCGTGAGATGATGAGCGCCAACCCGGACGTACTCGCCAAAATTCGCCGCGAGCTGCTGGCGGATCTCAGCGACCCGGATAGTTCCATTCGCGACCACGCCGTGGAAGCACGATCCCGAAGTTCGAACCAAGCTCCAGATCGTGGCCGACACTGATCCCTACGTCAACTCGGAGCTAAGCACGCCGGCTAAACCGGGCCCTCATTACCTCGTTCGCGACGGCGCTTCGTTTGTCTTGAATTCCGACGCGTTTTCCTTCTACGTGACCCGGACGCCCGGTACGCGGGTATGCCGTATCCAGCCAGCCTCCAAGGCGCTCGTCGAAGAACAATTCCTCGGGCCTCAAAGCAAGGCCATGCTAAAGTCACTAATGTGCAGCCACTACGATCCCACCGGCCAGGATCCATCTCTGTGCTGGAAGGTCGAACCTGCTGACGCCTGCTCGCAATGAGTCCCGGAGTAACCAAAGCCGATTATATTAGACGAAAAGTATGTTATCGGCTAATACCAACCGTAGGAGCTCGGACTCGAGCACCCCAACGTACCGCCTTTGGCGCTCGATTTGTTAGAATAAAGTTTCTCCATGAAAATCGGCGTGGTTGTTTTTCCTGGCAGCAATTGCGATCACGATGCCTGGTACGCCTTCTCTCACAATCTGGGCCACCAGGCGGAGTTTCTTTGGCATGATACGCCTTCGGTCGGTCATGTGGACGCGGTGGTTCTGCCTGGAGGATTCTCCTATGGCGACTATTTGCGGTGCGGGGCGATTGCCAAGTTTTCTCCGGTGATGGCCGCGGTCAAGAAGTTTGCGGCTGAGGGTGGGCCGGTGCTCGGGATCTGCAACGGGTTTCAGATTCTGGTCGAGAGCGGGCTGCTTCCTGGCGCGCTGCTGCGGAATCGTGGACTGAAGTTTGTCTGCCGCGAAGTGACGTTGCGCATGGAAGAGACCGGGCAGCTCCTCAAGATGCCGGTGGCGCATGGCGATGGGTGTTATTTCGCCGACGAGCGGACGCTGGATCAGCTTGAGGCGGATAAGCGCGTGGTGCTGCGGTATGTCGATAATCCGAACGGGTCGTTGCGCGACATCGCCGGGATCTGCAATGAAGGGCGCAACGTGATGGGGATGATGCCGCATCCGGAACGGGCGTCGGATCCGCTGCTGGGGTCGACCGACGGACGGGTGATTTTAGAGTCGCTGGCCGCTAGCGTTGTTGGGCATGCTTCGTAAAGAGATCATTAGCCGCTGATAAACGCTGATGGACGCTGAATTTCAAATGTTTTTTGAATCGGCGTTCATCAGCAGCCAACAATTTTTTGAGATCCGAGGGGACGGACCGCTCTCTCCACGTTGGGGAATGGCATAGAGTTCGAGGTGCTAGTGTCTGGGGACAGAGTCGTCAGTCCCCTTCGGAAGCCGACTGCTTGTCTTTGAATAGAACTTTCAAACCATGAGTGACTTAACTGCTAGCGAGCTGGATAAGGTCCGCTCCATTCTTAAACGCGAGCCTAACGAGACTGAGGTCGCGATTTTTACTGTTATGTGGAGCGAGCATTGCTCCTATAAGAGCTCGCGCATCCATTTGCGCACGCTGCCTACCAAGAGTCCGCGGGTGCTGGTCGGGCCGGGCGAGAATGCCGGGATTATCGACATTGGCGATGGATGGGCGATCGCGTTTAAGATCGAATCGCACAATCATCCAAGTTTTATCGAGCCTTTTCAGGGCGCGGCTACCGGGGTCGGCGGGATTTTGCGGGACATTTTCACGATGGGCGCGCGGCCGATCGCGGTGATGGATTCTTTGCGGTTCGGGCATCTGGATGAGCCGCGGAACCGGCGGATTCTGGAAGGGGTGGTCAGCGGGATCTCGCATTACGGGAATTGTTTCGGAGTTCCTACGGTGGGCGGCGAGACGATCTTCGAATCCTGCTACAACGGGAATCCTCTGGTGAACGTATTCGCCCTGGGATCGTTCAAGCACGACGAAATATTTTTCGGTCGCGCTACCGGGATCGGCAATCCGGTGATTTACGTGGGCGCGAAGACGGGGCGCGACGGGATTCACGGCGCTTCCATGGCGTCTTCGGAGTTCGATGAAGAGTCGGCGGGGAAGCGGCCGAATGTGCAGGTTGGCGATCCGTTCATGGAGAAGCTTCTCCTAGAAGCGTGCCTGGAAGCGATGAAAACCGGCGCGATTGTCGGAATTCAGGACATGGGCGCGGCGGGTCTGACTTGTTCGACCTGCGAAATGGGGTCGCGCGCGGGGACGGGGGTTGAGATCGACCTGGCTCTGGTGCCGCAGCGGGCGACGGGGATGACTCCTTACGAGATCATGCTCTCGGAGTCGCAGGAGCGGATGCTGATCGTGGCCGATAAGGGCCGCGAAGATGAGGTTTTTGCGGTCTTTAAGAAGTGGGGACTGGATGCGGTGACTATCGGCGCTGTCACCGATGACGGGATGCTGAGGGTTCGCAATCACGGCGAGATTGTCGCGGAGATTCCGAATCGGGAGCTGGCGGATGAAGCTCCCTTATACGATCGGCCGCATGATGTGGCGCCTTACCGGCCGGCTCCAATGGAGGCTCCGTCTTGGTGGGGTTTGTGGAATCTGAAGGGGACAGACCGCTCTGTCCCCTCTGAGGATTCGCATAAGGATCCAGGGTCGGGCGTACCGGGACAGAGTGGTCAGTCCCCTTCAGATAGCGGCCATTTCTTTGCAGCAGAGGATTTCACTCGCGATTTACTAGCGATTTTGGGATCGGGGGATGTTTGTTCTAAGAAGTGGATCTGGCAGCAATACGATTACACGGTTCGCACGAACACCATCGAAGGGCCCGGCGGCGATGCGGCGATTGTTCGTATCAAGGATACCGACATCAGTATCGCGATGGCTTTGGATGGGAATGGCCGGTATTGCGCGCTGTCGCCTCGCGAGGGCGCGAAGCTGATTGTCGCGGAGTGCTGCCGTAATTTATCTACCGTCGGCGCGCTACCGGTCGCGGCCACCAATAACTTGAATTTCGGCAATCCGGAGCGGCCGGAGATCATGGCGCAACTGGTGGAATCGATCGCAGGGATCGGCGAGGCTTGCCGGTTTTTCGATACGCCGATTACCGGCGGCAACGTCAGTCTCTATAACGAAACTTTGGGCGAGGCGATCTGGCCTTCGCCGGTGATGGGGATTGTGGGCCTGATGAAGACGGGCTCGCCGATGACCATTCCGTTTAAAAACGAGTTACGGACGGTGATGCTGCTGGGTGGATTGGGGTCCAGCGACGTGACCCGGTTTGGCGGGACGCAGTACGCCAAGGTGGTCCTGAAAGAGATGTGGGGGCTGCCGCCCGCGCTCGATATGGAGTACGAGAAGCGGGTGCAGTCGGCGATCCGGCAGATTGTGGTCGAAGGGCATGTGGAGTCGGCGCACGATTTATCCGATGGAGGACTAGCGGTCGCGCTGGCGGAGTGCTGTGCGGGCGGGATCGGCGCGGCTATCGAGATTTCGAGCGAGCTGGGGGCTCAGATGGCTCTGTTTCATGAGGGGCCTTCGCGCGTCGTGGTATCGACCGCGGAGCCGGAAATGGTCGAAAAAATCGCCCGGGAGCAGGGGGTCGAGGCGATACGCATCGGCGTTACAATGAATGAGGAGTTGCGAATCGATCTCAATGGCGTTACGGTGGTCGATTGCGCGATCGGTAAGCTTCGTGAGGTTCGCGAACAGGCTCTGGAAGAAGAATTAAATGGCCGCCGGTAAACGCCGATTAACTCCGATCCGAAACCAAACCCATGTTTGATAAATTCCATGACGAGTGCGGTGTGTTTGCCATTTACGGGCATCCCGAAGCCGCGAATCTGGCTTACCTCGGGCTCTACGCCTTGCAGCATCGCGGGCAGGAGAGCGCGGGAATCGCGTCGAGCGACGGGCGGCAAATTCATTGCCATAAGAGCATGGGTCATGTGGCGGATATTTTCACGCCGGAAGTGCTGGGCGGGCTGCCGGGCGAAGCGGCGATCGGACATACGCGCTACTCGACGGCTGGCGATACGGTGCTGCTGAACGCGCAGCCGTTTTCGGTGGCGTGTAATAAGGGCAATATCGCGGTGGCGCATAACGGCAACATTACCAATGCCGGGGAACTGCGGCGGGAATTGGAGCGCGAAGGATCGATCTTTCAAGCTTCCAGCGACACCGAGGTGATCCTGCATTTGGTCGCGCGTTCGCGGGAGAGGACGCTCTCGGGCGCGCTGCGCGAGGCTTTGTTACAGCTCGAAGGCGCGTTTTCATTGGTGTTTCTGGCGGGGGACCGGGTGCTGATCGCTCGCGATCCGCATGGGTTCCGTCCATTGGCGTTCGGGCAAATGGAGCTTGCGGGCGGCCAGACCTGCTATGTATTCGCGTCCGAAACCTGCGCGTTTGATTTGATCGACGCCGTTTACTTGGGCGATGTCGAACCGGGTGAGATGGTCATTGTCGGCCCGGAAGGGATGACGCGCGAACGCTATGCTCCGGTGCGGGATCATGCCCATTGCGTGTTTGAACACGTCTACTTTTCGCGGCCGGATTCGATCGTGTTCGGGCGTCCCGTGCAGCATTCCAGGGAGATGCTCGGCAGGTTGCTGGCGATCGAGAGTCCGGTGGATGCGGATGTAGTGGTGCCGGTGCCGGATTCCGGAGTGGCGGCGGCAATCGGATATGCGGCCGAGGCGGATATTCCGTTCCGGCAGGCTCTGATTCGTAACCACTATGTAGGGCGCACGTTTATCGAGCCTTCGCAGGCGATTCGCGATTTCGGGGTCAAGCTCAAGCTCAACCCGGTGCGGCATCTGCTCGAAGGAAAGCGCGTCATTTTGGTGGACGACTCGCTGGTGCGCGGGACGACCAGCCGGAAAATTGTACGGATGGTGCGGGGCGCGGGCGCCCGGGAAGTGCACTTGCGAATTTCCTGTCCGCCTACGGTTTCGCCATGTTTTTACGGGGTCGATACGCCAAGCCTTTCGGAACTGATCGCGGCGAACAATAGCATTGAAGAGATCCGCAAATTCGTCGAGGCGGATTCGTTATCGTACCTGTCGCTGAGAGCCTTGCGGGAGGCGGTGGCGGATACGAAACAGAGTTTCTGCTACGCGTGCTACACGGGAAATTATCCAACGGATCTGGTCCATATTGAAGAGTTGATGGGAGCCAAGGATAGAAGAGGGTAAGGGGCCGAAGCCCTCTAGAGCAAATTCCCAAACTTTGAGTCTTGTGGGGCGGGCTATTCAGCCGGCAGCCTGCTTCAGCAGGCTAGCTAACACAGCGAAAAGCCACACCTCGGTCTACACTAACTCTGATGTCAAGCCAAGCCGGGTGGGGCAGGCGGGTTCGCCTGCCAACTAAACGGTCTTCGGCAAGCGATTGAATTCGTCTTGAGAAGCGCTGGTCAGGATGTAGCCGTATCCGCTGCCGCGTTGCCTCTCATGGAGCCACTTTAGGGCTGCTTGATTGTTCCGATAAACATAGTCAGGCCAGTCGCCCTCCGGACTGAAGTCGTACCCACTATAGTCCTCCACCCCAAGCCCAGCCGCCAAGATGCGGAAGAGTTCGAGGCCCAACACAGCGATGAAGTGCGCGGACGCAATTTCGATCGCTCGCTCAGCCTCGCGAAAAGGGAGAACCCACTCGTTTCCGGCTGCGTCACGAGCGCCTTTGCCTCTGCCGGGAGGAGTTTGTCGAGAGCATCCATCTAAGGGATAACTTTCGCGTCCAGTTGGCCCCGAATGTCGGCAGACAAGAGCCGCAGCCACTCCAAATCCGCGAGAATCGCTGACGGTTCCCTTGCGCCAGGAGGCTGCTCATCCTCCCATTTATTGAACGACTGCCATTGCAGTTTCTGCTGCTCGAGCTGCTCTCGGAGGGTCACTCCGTTCATCCTACGCCTATGGGCCAGTTGCGCGCCGACCCTGTTCCGTTGTCTAATGCCCTTTTGACCACCGCATCCACCGCGTCGTGTCTGCCCTTCCGGGAGAACCGCTTCTTGCAGTGGATCTGCGTAGGGGCGGCGGCCGCGTTTTTGTTTGCAGCCTTCCGTCCCGATACGGTCTTCGATTGGGCGCTGGAGAATACTCTGGTGTTCATCCTGGTCCCGATCATGGTCCTGGCCTACCGCAAGCTGCCTCTGTCGGATCTCTCGTACGTGCTGATTTTGGCGTACCTGTGCGTCCATGAGTGGGGGGCGCACTATAAGTACTCCGACGTTCCTCTGGGTGAATGGATGAAGCCTTGGCTGCACACGCAGCGGAACCATTATGACCGGGTAGCGCACTTCTCGTTTGGGTTGCTGCTGAGCTATCCCTTTCAGGAAGTGTTCATGCGGTCCGCGCGGATAACGGGGATGTGGCGTTACTATCTGCCGGTCGAGGCGACGCTGGCGTTTAGCGCAATCTACGAGATGTTGGAGGCCGGGAGTGCGTCGATTTTGAGCCCGCAGCGGCTGGAAGAGTTCGTCGGGATGCAGGGCGATGTCTGGGATTCGCAGGAAGACATGCTGATGGCCGGGCTGGGATCGATTGTGGCCATGGTCTGCGTTTACCAATTCCGGAAGCGGCGTGCCAGGGCGTCGGCGCTCCGGGAGCTCGAATATGCGGGTCACGCGAAGACAGTAAAATAGTTATTCCATCTCATGCCCGCTACTGTTGCTTCGTCCGCTCTTGCTGTCCCTTATTCCCGGATTCGTGAATTGGCGGAACTCGCCATGGGGATGGACGGCGTCTTCAAGTTGTATTTCGGTGAATCGAATATTCCGACGCCGGATTTCATCAAACGCGCCGCGCAGAAAGCAATGGCGGACGGGTTCACGTATTACACCGAAAACGCGGGCCTGCCGTCGCTGCGCAAAGCGCTGGCGCGATATTATTCTGAGCTGCACGGAGTGGAGCTAGACCCTGCGTCGGAGATCACCGTCACCGCGTCGGGCGTCCAGGCCTTGAGCGTCGGCTTGCGCTGCATGGTCGATCCCGGCGATGAAGCGCTGGTGCTGACGCCTTCCTGGCCGAACGGGCCTTCGATTATTCAGATGTCGCACGGAGTGGTGAAGGAGGTCCCGCAACCGCTGATCGGCGACCGCTACGCAATCGATTTCGACGCGCTCGAAAAAGCCGTCACGCCGCGGACCCGGCTGCTGCTCTATACCTCGCCTTCGAATCCGCTGGGGTGGGTCGCGACGGAACAGGATCAGGAAAAACTGCTCGAATTCACGCGCCGCCACGGCTTGTGGCTGATGGCGGATGAAGTGTATGAGCGCCTGGTTTATTCCGATCCGCCCAAAAAAACGGTGCCGTCGATTTTGCAAAAGTGTACGCGCGAGGATGCGGTGGTGGTGATCCAATCGTTTTCGAAGGCCTACTGCATGACGGGCTGGCGCGTGGGATGGCTGGTCGCTCGCAAGGATTTGAGCTTGCGCGCGTCGCAACTCAACGAGTTTTATATTTCGCACGCCCCGAGTTTTTCACAGAGGGCCGGTGAAACGGCTCTACTGTGGGGCGAGGACGTGGTAAAGACGATGGTCGGCCGGCTGCGCGAGAATCGCGACTTCTGTATGGCGGCGCTCAAGAAGATGCCCGGAATCACGACGCCTGCGCCGGATGGAGCGTTTTATGTGTTCCCGAAAATCGCCGGAATGACCGATTCGTTCGCGTTCTGCAAGGATTTATTGATGGAAACGAAAGTCGGCCTCGCGCCGGGAGTCGCATTCGGAGCAGGCGGAGAAGGCAGCGTCCGGATCTGCTACGCGTCGGAAAAACCGATTCTGGAAGAGGCGATGGCCAGGCTGAAGCTGTTCCTGGAATCGCGGCGCTAGCGGTTTCTTTCTTCAAGCGTCCTGCGCAATATTGGCAGCATGGCCCGATCTTTTTCGCCGTTGAGTTGCTCTTTTACTTCGATGAATGTTTCCAGGTTGAGAATTCGGACGCGGACGCCCTCCGCGATAAGGATTTCGTTTGATCTTGGCAGCAGTTCCTCATAGCCCAGATCGGCGCCGATGGTGCCTAACAGATCCAGCGGGCCATACTTCGTGAGCAGGGTTTGATGTCCTGTGGACATGAGTGCCTGCTTGGCGGGACGCAGCCGGCATTCAGGCTGCATCAGGATGCGGTCCACATTCTCGCTGGTTCGTCGACGTACTACGTGGACGTCGAAGGTATTCACCGGTACCCCGTTCAGCACCGCGGACAATCCGCCAACGACAAGAAACTCAACCTTCGCGTCGTGTAACGCGCGGATCATCGCGGTCAGCCTACGATCGACCATTTAGCTCCTGAATCTCCAGGATGCAGTTGATGTGCTGCTCCAGAAATTCGAGCCGCTCCGCCGGCGTTAACGACAGCATCCATCGAATCAGCGTGAGATCCACGCCATCAGCACTGTATTCGGGCTGCTCCGCAGGCGTCATAAACATAGGATAACTCCCCTCAAATCCGTTCATCTCTCCACTACGTACCAGTCACGTGCAACAAATCCCCTTTAAGGAGGAGTAAATGAACTTTCGCAGTTTGCAACAAGTCTGTGCCGTTGCGGCCTGTCTGGCGGTTTGCCAAAGTAATCCGGCATTCGCGGCCAGCCACCGTAACGGACCGCTGTTGCTGGAAGACCAAACCGCCAACCTCAATGACTTCTATATTTTCCGAAGTTACGAGTCGGGCAAACAGAACAATCTTGTGATGAGCATGAGCGTTCAGGGCTTCCAGAACCCCGATAACGGGCCGAGTTACTACAAGTTCTCGGACAGCGTTTTGTATCGTTTTAACATCAACAACCAGCGGGGCCTCGATGGAAGTCCGGATATCCAGATCGATTTCGTCTTCCAGACCAAGCTCCGTAACAACGCCACCTTCCTCAGCTACCTTGGACCCATCACCTCCATCGATAGCGCGGGAATTCTCCTCTACCAGACCTACACGGTCATCCTGCGGAACCTCGACACGGGCGCGACCCAGTTCTTCTATACGGACGCCAACGGTCATGCTTTGTCGGTCGCTCCGCCGAATCAAGGTCCCAAGTCCACGCCGAAGTATGAGGCGACCCTGGGCCAGCCCAGCGTGTTTACGCTGTCGAATGGAATGCGCGTTTTCGCCGGTCCCCGGGACGACGCGTTTTACTTCGATTCGGGCGCCACGTTCGACTACCTGAACTTCCGTACCCCCGCTCCGGTGCTGTCCGGCGGCGCGGATACGGGAGCAGGCGCGGCCTATCCCACCGCGGTCGACGGTTTCGCGGGCTATAACATCAGCCTGATCGCCGTCGAAATGCCGATCACCATGGCCACCGCCAACGGCACCATGCCCACCGCGACTTCCGATCCCAACGCCCACATCGGCGGCTGGGCCTCCACCAATCGCCAGATCGTGACGGTTCGTCCGAGCCCCAACGATCCGCAGTATTACGGCGACTACGTCCAGGTGGAC
Organism: Bryobacteraceae bacterium; assembly: GCA_035485055.1. Classification (GTDB taxonomy): domain Bacteria; phylum Acidobacteriota; class Terriglobia; order Bryobacterales; family Bryobacteraceae; genus Palsa-187. The sequence goes on along the minus strand of DATHOJ010000017.1, from coordinate 22,239 downwards.
CGCGTGGGAAATCCGCTCACCGTGGAAGCTCTGATTCCTCTCCCCATGAAGGATTATTGGAATCGCAGCCTCCCCGCTTTTGACCAGCAGTTCGCGCAGTTCATCGGCAACCCGTTTTTCGCTACGGGGATCCTGAACGGCGTCTATAATCTTCCGGTCCCACCCGCGCCCCGCGCCGATCTGTTGGGCGTGTACGTCCCGGATATCACGCGCATCGATCTGACCATCGCGCCGACACCGCTCGCCAGCCAAAGCCGCCTGGGACCTCTCGGTGGCGATAACGCCGGTTGGCCCTTCGGTGGACGCCGCCCCAACGACGACGTGGTCGATATCGGACTGCGCGCCATCGCCGGCGTCCTGGTGCCCGGCTTTACCAACGCACCTCCGCTCGGTGACGGCGTCAATTCGAACGACGTACCGACGCAGGCCGTTTTCCCCTTCCACGCGCCTCCGCATGCCGGCTATCTGCACAGCCAGCAGAATGGAACGAATGGACGCGGAACGGTGACAGGTCAATAGGCGATATGAAATACACGAGAATCCTTGTGCTCGTGTCCGCCGCCGCCGGAGCTGCCTTCGGGCAGACCGGCGGTGTCACGGATCCCAGCTCTTCCGCCATCGCCGAGCGCATCTTCACCGAACAAGCCTCGCGCCTCAAAACCGACGACCGTATCGCTATGTACGGCACCATGATCCAGACCAAGCCGGAGAATCTGCACTACCAGAACCTCCTGGCCGGCTCCTATATCCAGAAAATGCGCGAGACCACGGACTTCAGTTATCTCGACCGGGCCGGACAAATTATAGGAAACGTAATTTCAGCCGACAGCCAGAACTATGAAGCCCTGCGCCTCCGCAGCGAAGTCGAGCTGGAGCGCCATCACTTCAAACTGGTCGCCGAATATTCGCGCCAGTTGATGACCATCTCTCCCAACGATCCCTGGAACTGGGGCACGCTGGGCGACGCTCTGGTCGAAATGGGCGACTACGACGGAGCCGCCGAGGCGTATCAGAAAATGATCGTCCTTCGTCCCGACCTCGCCAGCTACAACCGGGCCGCGTGGTTCCGATTCCTCTCGGGCGACATGCCCGGAGCCATCGACATCATGAAAAAAGCCATCAGCGCCGGCAGCCCTTCGTCGGAAAACACCGCCTGGTGTCTGGTCGAGCTAGGCCACTTGTTGTTAAAGAACGGTCAGCCCGATGACGCCGAGAAGGCCTACGCAGCAGCCGTGCAAGTATTCCCCGGATATCATCCCGGCTACGCAGGGATGGGCCGATCGCAGGCCGCGAAGGGCGATTACAAATCCGCGATCGCGAGCTACGAAAAGGCGCAGGCGTCAACTCCTTTGCCCGACTACGCCGCCGCTCTCTACGATCTGTACACGATTCAAAAAGACACGAAGAACGCCAAGAAGCAGATGGAAATGATCGACGTGATCGATCAGATCAACAAGAACAACGGCGAAGTAACCAATCGCAACGTGGCGCTGATTTTCGCCGACCATAATTATCACATCGACCGCGCACTGGAACTGGCAACCGCCGAACTCGATGTCCGCAAGGATATCTATAGCTACGACGCGCTCGCCTGGGCGCTGTATAAGAATGAGAAATTCGCCGAAGCCGATCAGGCCATGGCGAAAGCTTTAAAAATGGGCACGCCGGAGCCGGCGTTTTACTATCACGCCGAGCGGATCGCGATCGCCAACGGAAAAACCAAGGAAGCCGAGGAATATAGGAAACATTATGCAAATCGTTTTGTCTCTATCTCTGTTAGCTCGCATGATGGACCCGAGCTTGAACGTCGCGCAGCGAAATAACGCCTGCTTCGAGCTGCGAGGCAACTCCGAATCCGAAGTAATCGCGACCATGCGCAAAGCCCTGAACGATACCGCCGTCAGGGCCTGCGCTGGCACTAATCTGCGCAAAGCCGGAGCCATCGCAGAGCTAAAGGACGCGCTGTCCGACACTAACTTCGAAGTGCGGGCGCTGGCCGCGCGCGAGCTGGGAGGGTTCGAAAAACCAGAACTCCTCCCATTGCTGGCCGCCGCCGCGCGCGATCCGCAATTGCTGGTCGGCATCAACGCAATTGAAGGATTGGCCGATTATCACGATCCCCAAGTCCTGCCGTATTTGCTGCACATCGCAAAAGACGGCGGCTTAGTAGGAACCGCGGCGCTGGATCGCGCAGTAACCTTCCACGATCCGCGCGTCCTGGAAACAGCCCGAGCTCTCTTGAGCAGCAAAGACGTATCCGACAAACTAGCCGCCATGCGCGCCATCGGCGAGATGGGCGACCACACGGACATCCCCAAGCTCCGCGAAATTCAGCAAGCGGAAACAGAAATGGTGTCCGCCGCCGGCCGCGGCTTCGGCCTTATCCCGGCCATCAGCCTCTCCCGCGCCGCCGAAACGACCATAGAAAAGATAGGAACCAGGTAGCCAAAGTGGGGCAGGTTCCCGACCTGCCCTCTTCTACTTTTTCCCCAAATCCTCCAGCCCCGCCATAATCCCGTCAAACATCCGCTCGGAAAATCCCAACGCAAACGCGAGTCCTAAAGAAATCGGACTAACAGACTCCCACTTCACCGCCTGAAACGCATCCCCAAGTACATTGAATCGGCTAAGAACCACAACCAACAAAACCCCGAACCATCCCGACAAGGCCCCCACAATCGGACTCAAGAACAAAGTCGTCCAGGAAGCCCCATAATCGGTAGGCACATCCGCCCGCTTCAACGCCCTAGCCAGCCGGCTCAAATACCCGCCCGTAGCCCCCGCAAGGAACAAAACCGGATTCCCCACCGCGCTAGCCAACAGCACAATCAACCCACCTCCCAACCCCGCCAGCCACACTGCCTTGGTCTGCCATCCAACCAACTGCGCAAAGGTCTTCATCGTCTGCTCGTTCAGATAAGTCAGTGAGTCCTTAAGCAGAGCCCGCAGAGCTTCGACATCCACAGGCTGCACCGCCAATGCATCCTTGATAAAGGCGGCACGCGCCTTATCGAGGTCCAAACCAATTGTCAGCAAACGCACACGGATAATCTCGACAGGAAGAAACTCGATCGACCCGCGCTGAAACTCATGAACGCGAGCCCAACCCGTAATTTCCTGCCCACGCGTCCAGAACAAAAAATCGAACCAGGAATTCCGCGCAATGGCCGTCTCCGCCGCTTTCAACAGCCCATCCAGATCCGCGTTCTGAAATCGAACCCGTTCAATCTCGATCCGGGCGCGCAGCAACTCCCGATTAGGCCGGGCAATGTTATGCCACCGCACCAGCCAGACACTAGCAAGAAACAAAAGGACGCAACCAAGAACCATAGCGCCCCAATCCTAACCGCCGACGATAAAGGACCAAGCGGGTGCCCCAAGCAACCCATTGACTTTCCGACAGATTAGGCAATCTCCAGCCAATGTGACTCTTATCGGCGTTCATCAGCGGCCATTTATCTTTCTTTAAAGCTCAGTTCCCGCAACTCCGAAGCAACGGACACCCTATAATCCAACGAGTGCCCCAAGCAACCCAGCCAATGTGATTCGAGCGTTTGTCTTATCAGCGTTCATCGGCGTTCATCAGCGGCCATTTGTCTCTTCTTCAAAACCCAGCTCCCGCGACTCCGAACCAACGGACACCCATTAATCCAACGAGTGCCCCAAGCAACCCAGCCAATGTGATTCGTGCGTTTGTCTTATCAGCGTTCATCGGCGTTCATCAGCGGCCATTTATCTCTTCTTCAAAGCCCGGTTCCCGCGACTCCGAACCGACGGACACCCTATAATCCAACTATCGATGCGAACCCTCCTCTTCTTACTGGCCACTCTAGCCTCCGCCCAGGAGCTAAACGACTGCCACTTCCACCTGACCAACTACGTCCAGGAAGGCACACCGATCCGCGACTTCTTAGATATCATGGGCGCCAGGGTCGGCCGAGTGGCTCTCTTCGGAATCCCTTTGCAGCAGCAATGGTCCAGCCGAGTCTCCGGCGACGCCGCCCCCACCTATTACCTCAACACCGACGCGCCGCTCTACTATTACTCCTTTACGGACGCCTTCATCGCCATGTCTTACAAATCTCTCACCAAGGAACAGCAGGCCCGCTTCGATCCGATGATCACCGGCTTCAACCCCAGCGACATGTACGCCGCCGACCACATCCGCCGCGTTCTTAAAACCTTCCCCGGAGTTTTCTCCGGCATCGGCGAGTTCACCATACACAAAGAATTCGTGTCCTCCAAAATCTCCGGCGAAGTCGCGAGCCTGCAAGATCCCGCTCTGGACCGCGTCCTGAATTTTGCCGGCGAAGTCGGCTTGGTCTCGCTCATTCACAACGACATCGATCAACCCTTCGCAAAAGACGGAGCCGAGCCGGTGTTCCTCACGCAAATGAAAGCCCTGCTCAAGCGCCACGCGGCCACCACGATTATCTGGGCGCATTGCGGACTGGGCCGAGTCATTCATCCCGTGCACGATCACCTGGGAATCCTCGACACCATGCTGCGCGACCCGGATTTCAACCACGTCTATTTCGACATCTCCTGGGATGAGGTCGCGAAATACCTGGTGGCGACGCCGGAGACGACAAAAGCTCTGGCCGCCCTCATCAATCGCTACCCGACGCGCTTCCTTTTTGGAACCGACGAAGTCGCGCCCAAGGATGCGAAGTCTTATCTCAAGGTTTTCGATCAGTACGCGCCCCTGTGGAATCTCCTCACTCCGGAAGCGAGCGCCAATGTGCGCATGAAGAATTACGAGCGGATTTTCGACACCGCGAGGCTCAAAACGCGATCCTGGGAAAAGCGCGAATTTATAGTCAATTAAGGTCTCGCCAAGGCCGCTATTTGACGATTTAAGGCGTTCTTAGGACTGTTAAAGACCACCCTGAACGAAGATCCCTGCCCCAAAACGCTCGAAACCTCGATCGACCCACCGTGCGCCTTGACGATCGTCTCCGCCAAAGAAAGCCCCAGCCCATACCCTCCCTGGCTGCGAGCCCGGTCGGCCTGATAAAACCGTTTGAAGATGTGCGGCAGATCTTCCGAGCTGATGCCCGTCCCGAAGTCCCTGATTTCAAGGTAATTATCAGATAATGTGACAAGAACCTCGCCGCCCTCGGCCGAGTATTTCAAGGCGTTGTCGAGCAGCACCAGAAACGCCCGGTGCAAAGCCGGTCGATTCCCTGAAATCATCACTTTATCGAGCGCCGGCTTTACACGAATCCCGCGAAACTCCGCCAGATTTCTCATTTCTGCCAGAACGTCCCGCAGAACCTCGCTTAAGTCCAGAGGGCTCAGGGGCATATCAGCTACGCCTGCATCGCTGCGAGCCAGAATCAGCAGATCTTCCACCAGTGCCGTCATCCGTTCCGCTTCGACTGCAACTTCCTGCAAAGAATCACGATAAGCTTCGGGAGACCGGGATCGGCGCAGAGCCAGTTCGGCTGTGGTACGAATTACCGCGAGCGGCGTCCGAAATTCGTGAGAAGCATCGGCGACGAACTGCGACAAAGTCTTCACCGCGCTCTCCAACCGAGCCAGCATCGAGTTAAGAACTTCCGTCAAATCAGCAAGTTCGTCGCCGGTTTCGGGAACGGGAAGTCGCCTGGAAAGGTTTTCGATGCTGATATTCAAAGCCGCGGCAGTCACGTCTTTTACCGGTTTGAGAGCCCTCCCGCTAAGCCACCATCCTCCAGCGCAGGCGATCACGATGACCAGAGGACTCAGGCTAAGTAATAGAAGACGAACGAGATCCAGAGTATGCTCGATGCTGGTAACAGAAGTTCCCAATTCTACATCGAAAGTTTCGCCATCCACTGCGAATCGCCGGTGCAGCGTCCGCAAATTAGCCGCGCCGGTCGCGAAGCGAAAGGTAAATCCCTTGCTTCCAACCACATCGATGTAGCTGTGCGGCGGCAGAGCCTGGCAAAACTCATTCAGCTCCCCAGGATCGGCGGCTTCCGCCTTAAAATACTGCTCAAAACGGCTCGCGCGCCCGGCCAAATCTTCGTCGATTTCTTCGAACAGCCGCTGGCGGAGAGACAACCAGATCAGCCCTCCAAAAAGCGCCAGCCCTGCGGTCAGAATCGCGGCGTACCAGATTGTCAGGCGAGAGCGGATGGACATCAGGAAGGCTCCCTCATCATGTACCCGAAGCCTCTAACAGTATGAATCAGCTTGGGTTCGCCTATCTTACCGCGCAGCAGGCGCATGAATACCTCGAGCGTGTTTTCGGTAATCTCGCTACCGAAGCCCCACACCGATTCGAGAATCGTATCGCGGCTGATGGCCCGGCCAGGATTGCGCATCAACAGCTCCAACAGTCTGTATTCCCTCGGAGTTAGCGCCAATTCATCCGGCCCGCGCGTCACCCGGTGGCTGGCGGGATCAAGGCGTACATCGCTGATTTCAAGGCAGATCGGCCGCGCAATCGCGCCGCGCCGACTGACCGCGCGGAGCCGGGCCAGCAAAATATCGATCGAAAACGGCTTGGTAAGATAATCGTCAGCCCCGGAGTCGAGGCCGGTGACAATATCGGTAGCGGAGTCGCGGGCGGTCAGCATCAGAATCGGAGTCTGATTGCGGCCCTCCCGAAGTTTGCGCGCAACCGCGGTTCCGGTCATCCCGGGGAGCATGACATCGAGCACGATGACGTCGAAGGTGGAGTAGAGCGCGATGTCGAACGCTTCCTTGCCATCGCGCGCGACCACTACCTGATGACCTTCTTCGGAGAGCGTCTTCTCAAGCAGTCCGGCCATGCGCCGATCGTCTTCGGCGACCAAAATCTGCATCGTTCCGATCTTAGCAAGGGAAGCTGAAGAGGGGCTGAAGAGATTTTTCAGCTTATCTTCAGGATTGCGTGGTGCACTGGTAGTCCATGCGGACAGGCCTTTTCATGCTGGCGGGCGTGATGTTCGCGCAGACGCCTACGATTACACTTGAGGACGCACTGGCGCGAGCGAAGCAGCATGGGGGGCAGATTCAAAGCGCGAATCTGGCGGCGATGCAGGCTCGGGAGGATCGCGTGCAGGCTCGCGCGAATACGCTGCCTTCGGTGAGCGCGCTGAACCAGTTCATCTACACGGAAGCAAACGGGACTCCGTCGGGCGTGTTTGTCGCGAACGACGGCGTGCATGTTTATAACGAGCAGGCGGTGGTGCATGAAGATCTGCTCAATCTGGTGCGGCACGGCGAGATTCGGAGGGCGTTGGCGGCGGAGGCCATTGCCAAGGCGAAAATCGAAGTTGCGGCGCGGGGGCTGAGCGCTACAGTGATCCAGAATTATTACGCGATTGTGGCCGCGCAGAGGAAGTCAGTGAATTCGCAGACCAGTCTTAAAGAGGCAGAGCGGTTTTTCGATCTATCGCAGAAGCAGGAAAAGGGCGGCGAGGTTGCGCATGCCGATGTGCTGAAGGCGCAGATCGATTTGCAGCAGAGGCAGAGGGACGTGAAAGAAGCGGAACTCGCCATCGAAAAGGCCAAGATTGCGCTGGGAATTTTGATTTTTCCGAATTTCAGTTCAGATTTTGCGGTGGTCGACGATCTGGCGGAGCCTGCGGAATTGCCCGCGGTGGATTCGGCGGCAGCGGCATTGAGCAGTCCGGATATTAAGGCGGCTACGGCGGGCATTCAAGAGGCGGGGTGGGAAGTCAGCGTGGCCCGCTATCAGTTTCTGCCTTCCTTCGGATTGGATTTTTTCTATGGGATCGATGCGAATCAATTTGCCGCGACGAGCGGGCCGACCGATGCTACGGGGCGCAGCACGCTGCCGAATTATCAGGTCAACAGCCGGCAGAATCTGGGATACAGCGCGCAGATCACTTTGACGGTTCCGGTGTGGAATTGGGGCGCGACGCGGAGCAAGGTGAAGCAGGCGGAGCTGAAACGGGATCAGGCGCAGCTTGATTTGTCGCTCGCGCAGAGGACGCTGCAAAGCAATTTGGCGACGGCGAATGCGGAGGCTCGGGCGGCTCTTTCACAGCTTGATTCGCTGCGGAGTTCGGTGGATCTGGCGGCGGAGAGTTTGCGGTTGACGGTGCTGCGGTATCAGGCGGGGGAGGCTACGGCTTTAGAGGTTGTCGATGCGCAGAACACGGTGATGGCGGCTCGGAATGCGAATGACGATGGACTGGCGAGGTATCGGGTGGCGCTGGCTAATTTGAAGATGCTTACGGGGAGTTTATGAAGAAGGATTTGCCGCCGATGAACACCGATGAACGCCGATGGAAGAGCGGGCTAGTGCGCTACGACATCAGTCTTAGCCAGGTAGGGGACAGACAGCCTTTTTCGCCGCGCAGGCTCCCTACGACGGCTGGTTGGCGGGGCGAAAAAGGTAGTCAGTCCCCGACTCTTCTTTGCAACCGGGGACAAACGGCGCTGCTTGTTCTCGTTTGTCTTTTTGCGGCGGGGTGTGGGAAGAAGGCGAATAAGGAGGCGGAGGGGGAGGCTCCTACGCCGGTTTTGGTGGAGGCGGCGGTGCGCGGGGCGGTGGATTATATGGTCACTGCCGACGCGATTCTTTATCCGATCAATCAGGCCAATGTGACTCCGAAGATCAGTGCGCCGGTGAAGCGGATGCTGGTGAATCGCGGGGACCATGTTAAGGCCGGGCAGGTGCTGGCCGAGCTGGAGAGCGGAGATCTGGCGGCGGCGGCTAGCGAGAGTAACAGCCAGTATCAGCAGGCGCAGGCTTCTTACCAGAACATTTCGGGCGCGACGGTTCCGGAGGACAAGAGCAAGGCGCAGGCGGATGTTCAGGTTTCGCAGCAGGTGCTGGATGCGGCCCAGAAGTTGTATGACAACCGGGTCGCTCTGCAAAAAGAAGGAGCATTGGCGCAGAAGCTGGTGGACGATGCGAAGGTCGCTCTGGCGCAGGCTCGCGGGCAGTTGGAGACTGCGCAGAGGCATTTGCAAGCCCTGAATCAGGTTAGCCAGAGGGAGACCATTCGTGGTGCGCAGGCCGCGGCGAGCGCGGCGAAAGCCCATTACGATGCGGCGGAGGTGCAGCTTTCTTACGCGCAGATCCGGAGTCCGATTAGCGGAGTGGTGGCGGACCGGTCCGTTTATGCGGGCGAGATGCCGGCCAGCGGGTCGCCAATTATTTCCATCGTGGACATTTCGCAGGTGGTGGCGAGGGCGAATGTTCCGGTGAAGGAAGCGTCCATGATCCGCGTGGGAAGGCCGGCTCGCATTACGGGTCCGGATGGGGATCTGGCGGGTAAGGTGACGGTGGTGAGTCCGGCGGTGGATCCGAGCACGACCACTGTAGAGGTTTGGGTTCAAGTAGCGAATCCGGGCGAGAAGCTGAAGCCGGGGGCCAGCGTGCGGGTGGCGATTATCGCGGATACGATTCAGAACACGATCGTGATTCCGGCGTCGGCTCTGCTGAATGCGGACGACGGCGGGCAAAAAGTGATGGTGGTGACGAAAGACAACGTCGCGCATGAGAGGCGGGTTTCGGTCGGCATCCGGCAGGGGGCCCGGGTGCAGATCGTCAGCGGGTTGCAGGACGGGGAGCAGGTGGTTACTTCGGGCGGGCTGGGGTTGGACGATAAGGCCAAGGTTTCGATTCAGCAGGCGAAGGCGGAGGATGAGGACGAGGACGAAGATAAGGGCGGGGATGAGAAGAAGCCGGATGATGCCAAGGGCGCGGATAAGGGTAAGAAGCCGTGATCGACGAACATCCGCAGGCGGAAACGCCTGCGCCACCTAAAAGCGCAGAGTACCAGGTGACTGGCGGCTCCGAGCATTGGACGGCTCGGTTTTCGGGGCCGATTATTTTTGTCATTCTTACGCTGATCGGGGCGGGAGCTTATCTGATGTTCTCGATTCCGGTGTCGGTGTTTCCGTCAACGGATTTTCCACGCATCCTGGTAGGCATCGATAACGGAGTGGCGCCGATCAACCAGATGGAAGTTACGGTTACGCGGCCGGTGGAAGAGGCGATGAACAGCGTGCCGGGCCTGGAACAGGTGAAGTCCGTGACCAGCCGCGGGTCGGCGGAGATCAATTTATTTTTCAACTGGAACGTCAATATGTTCCAGACGCTGCAATACGTGAATGCGGCGCTGGCGCGGGTTCAGCCGACGCTGCCCGCGACTGCGAAACTGGTGGCGAACCGGCTGACGTTCGCGGCGTTTCCAATTCTGGGCTACAGCCTGACGTCGGACACGATGTCGCAGAGCGAGTTGTGGGAAGTCGCGAACTATACGATCAAGCCGCGGCTGAATCGCGTGAACGGCGTCTCCATGGTGGTGCTGCAAGGCGGCAGCGTGCCGGAGTTTGAGATTCAGCCCGATCCGGCGAAGCTGCTACAGGCGCAGGTGACGGTGCCGGGAATTCTGGACGCGGTCACGAAGTTCAACATGATCGATTCGCCGGGGCTGATCGAGAATAATCACGAACTGTCCTTGACGCTGGTCACGGGGCAGGCCAAGGACCCTGCGGAAATCTCAAACATCGTGGTGCGGACCACGCCCGCGGGCATTCCGATCAGAATTGGCGACGTGGCGAAAGTGCATCCTTCGGTGATGCCGGTTTATACCATCGTGACGGCGAACGGCAAGCCGGCGGTGCTGTTGAGTATTTTCCGCCAGCCGGAGAGTAACACCGTCGCGGTAGCGGATCTGGCCGGCAAGGAACTGGCGCAGATCCGGCAGACGATTCCGGAGGGCGTGAAGATCGAGACGTTTTACGATCAGTCGATCCTGGTGCGCGATTCGATCGACAGCGTGCGCGATGCAATTTTGATCGGGCTGGTGCTGGCGGCAGTGATCCTGGTGCTGTTTTTACGGGACTGGGGGAGTTCGCTGGTGGCGGCTCTGGTAATTCCGGCGACCATCGCGATCACGCTGATCGTGATGCGGATGCTGGGCGAGAGTTTTAATCTGATGACGCTGGGCGGACTGGCCGCGGCGGTGGGATTGATCATCGACGACGCGATTGTGGTGGTCGAGAACATCGTGCTGCATCGCGATTCGGGACAGTCGAGGGGCGATGCGATTCGAAGCGCGCTGAAAGAGATTCGCGTGCCGCTGGTGGGGTCGACCATTGCGCCGATTGTGGTATTTCTTCCTCTGATTTCGATCACCGGAGTGACGGGGACGTTTTTCCGCGCGCTGGCGATCACGGTGGGAACGGCGCTGCTGACATCGCTGGCGCTGGCGCTGACGTGGACGCCGACTCTGAGTTATTTTCTGCTGCGGCGCAAGCCGGCGGAGGGGACTCATCACGAAGGAGAGCCGGCTTCGGGCTTCATGGGACGCGTGCAACGCGCGTACGATCGCTCCCTGCGGTTCGTGCTGGCGTATCCGCTGGCGCTGGCGGCTGGAAGTGTCGCGTTGATTGTCGCGTCCTTTTTCTGCTACCAGGCGCTGGGCAGCGACTTGTTGCCGGCCATGGACGAGGGCGGATTTATTCTCGATTACCTGATGCCCGCGGGGTCGTCTTTGGACGATACGAATGCGGTTCTGCTGGGCGTGGAAAAGATTCTAAAGGCTACGCCGGAGGTGGAGAGTACGTCGCGGCGCACGGGATTGCAGCTTGGGCTCGCCGCGGTTACGGAGGCCAATCGGGGGGATTTTACGGTGAAGCTGAAGCGGAAGCGCTCCAGAAGTATTGAAGACGTGATGTCCAGTGTGCGGGAAGAAGTCAATAAGAAATTTCCTCAGCTCGATCCGGAATTCATACAACAATTGCAGGACAACATCGGCGATTTGACCAGCTCGCCGGAGCCGATCGAGATTAAACTGTTTTCGCCGGATCTGGAGCTGCTGAAGAAGTGGGCGCCGAAGGTGGGGGATCGGATCAAGAAGATCAAGGGCGTCGCTGATGTGAAGAACGGGATTGAGAATACGGTGAGCGGGTCGGCGATTATCATGAAGGTCGATCCGGTGGTGGCGGCGCGGTCGGGATTTTCGCCGCAGGAGATCGAGCTGGACGCGAGCGCGATTCTGCAAGGGGAACCGGCGACTACGCCGGTGGTGGTGAACGACCGTTCGTATATGATTCGGGTGCGGTTTCCGCAGGACACGCGGGCTTCGCTCGAACAGATCCGGAACACGATGATTACCAGCAGCTCGACTGGGAAGACGGCGACGCTGGGGTCTCTGGCGGATTTTCAGAATGAGATCGGACAGACAGAGATTCAGCGCGAGGATCTGCAAAGGGACGTCGCGGTGACCGGGCGTTTCGATGGAGTGAGCCTCGGAAAAGGGATGGAGATGGTGCAGCAGGCGGTGACAGAGATGCAGTTGCCACCGGAAATTCGCGTGGTTTACGGAGGGACTTACGCGGAGCAGCAGAAGTCGTTCAAAGATCTGCTGGTCGTGCTGGGTCTCGCAGTGATCTTGGTATTCACGGTTTTGTTGTTCGAATTCCGGACGTTCGCGGCGCCGACTTCGATATTGGCTTCGGCGCTGCTATCGACGTCGGGCGTGTTTCTCGCGTTGTTGATTACGGGGACCACGTTCAACATTTCGTCGTTCATGGGATTGATTATGGTGATCGGAATCGTGGCCAAGAATGGGATTTTGCTGCTCGATGCGGACCAGCGATATCGCGCGGAGGGGCTTTCGGCGCGGGATGCGATGATTCAGGCGGGCGAGCGGAGGCTGCGGCCGATTCTGATGACCGCGCTGGCGACGATTGCCGGAATGATTCCTTTATCGCTGGCCATCGGCAGCGGGTCACAGATGCTGCAACCGCTGGCGATCGCGGTGATCGGAGGGATTCTGGCGTCGATGGTGTTGTCGCTGATCGTGACGCCGGCGGTTCATTTTTATTTGAGCCGCGACGATGATAGGATTACGGCGTGACAAGACGACAATTCGTAGGAGCTGCTGCTTCGCTTCCCGCTGTTCTGCGGGCGGCCTTTGATAAACCTCTGGGGGTGCAGGTTTATACCGTGCGGTCGCTGATGCCGGCGAAGGGCGCGGAGACGCTGCGGGCGATTGCGGCGATCGGATATAAAGAGGTCGAAATCGCATTGCCGGATGCGAAACAATTCTCGGCGGTGCTGAAGGAGACGGGACTGAAGGCAACGGGGTCGCATCTTGACGGCCATCCCGCGGCGCTGGCGCATCCCGCGCTGGCTGAGTCTATTGTGCAGGCGAAAGACCTGGGGATCGGAGCCATAGGATTGGCGTATGTGCCTCCGCAGGAGCGCCAGGATCCGGCGTCGTTCTGGCCGAAATTTACGGAGCAGTTGAACGAAGCGGGGGCGCAGTGCAAAAAGGCGGGGCTTACCTTCTATTATCATCATCACAATTTTGAGTTCGATCCCAAATTTCGGGCGATTGATGTGCTGCACGAGAAGCTGAGCAAGGATGTGAAGCTGGAGATCGATTGCTTTTGGGCGAGCGATGCGGGAATGGATCCGGCGGAGATGATTCAAAAATGGAGCGGCCGCATATTCGCGCTGCACCTGAAGGATAAGGCGAAGAATACGCCGGTTTCTTACGAGACGAGCAAGGTGAAGCACGAAGAATTTCTGGAGGTCGGCGCGGGGTCGATCGATTGGCCGAAGGTGCTGAAGAATGCGGAGAAGGCGGGCGTGCAGCACTATTATGTGGAGCAGGACTACACGCCAGGGGATCCGATCGAGAGCCTTCGAAAGAGCTACGCTTACTTGCGTAAAGTGTCGTAGAGAGGCTCGGCGGGTTTTGCGCTGGAAGGCTCGTCTGCTACCGTGACCGCAAGGATGCGGATTTTATCGTTGTTCGGAAGTGTGAGGGTTTTCGCACCCGCGGCGTCCATCGAATAGGCGAAAAGATACGCGTAGCTATAGAGCGCGTTGGTTCCGTCGGCGTTGTGGTGATGGGACGCGTACCAGGCGAGGTCGGCGCGCTTGATGAAGCCGGGGGTGATGCCGGTGAGCTCGCCGAAGGGTTCTTCGCGGATGCGCGGGGGCTGATTCGCCAGGCCTTGAATCGCTGACATCACGGTGGTTTTCGGTTTCCATGTCCGGTTGTCCCATTGGCCGATGTAGCCTCCCCAGTCCTGAATATTAAGGGTTTCCGAACGGTCGCCCAGCTTGAACGTCGCGGATTGGTCGCCGTCGGCGGAGGCGGCCAGGATGTAGACGCGATTAAATTTTCCTGGAAGCGGGATGGACTGGCCTTTCGCGACGACGGCGTTCGGGCCGGCCGCTAATTGGAACTTAATGCCGTCGTAATCGATGCTCGCGGGGAGCATTTCGGCGGGTAGGTTGAAGGCGTTCGGCGACTTTGTGCCGTCGGTCGTGGCGGTAGCGAAGTCGTATTTTAGCGCTACTGATTGCGATTTTGGAGCGGCGAGTTCTGTAGGGGACGCGGCCAGCTTAATCGCGAAGGTGCGGGGTTGGAAGGGAGTGAAGTTCGTCGTGAGTGCACCGCCGGCAACGGTGGCGGCACCAAGCGGTTCTTCCTGGCCATTGACTTCGCGAGCGGACGCGATCGGGCCGGCGAACGAAAATTTCACGTTTTGCGCGTTGTTGCCATCCATTTCTACGGCGCGGAGGATCAGTTCGTCGGAGCTTTCGGCTTTCTTAAGGGCCAGGACACGGATGCGCGGATTATTGACGTTCAGGAGCGAGAAAGTTTTGCCCAGTGGGCCGGTGTGTTTGCTCGCTTCGAAGGCGATTAGCGGTTGGTTGAGGCGCTCCGCTTGCCAGTCGGCTGGTTCCTTGCCGGGGTGGCCGGCGATGCCGTAGATGAATTCGTGATGGCCCCAATCGTTGCTCGCCTGATAGGTGTACTGCATGCGGACGCCGGGTGAATAAATCAGAGTGAGGCGGAGGGTCTGGTCGTCGGGCTTGTCGGAGCCGTTCTTGCAATCGGTGAGAATGGTGGTACCGAACTGACCCGATTTATCGGTGAGGTCGATCCACTGATGGGAGGCGACTTCGAATTTTCTCTCCTCGTTGTTGCCGCGTTTGATGGTCCCGATGTCCCAGTTGTAGGTGGCTTCGGGGTTGGAAGCGGTCAGAGGAAACGTAGCTTTCAGGGCGGTTTCGCCGATTTTCCAGTCGATGGAGTTGAGAATCTCGACGCGGTTGCCGGCGTCGCCTGCGGAGAGGCGGATGGTCTGGATGAATTTGGAGCCTTCAGTTTCGCGGGCGATTACCAAGGAGATTCGCGCCGCGCCGTCCTCGACGAGGTGCATCGCGGGCGTCCCGGAGACGAATCCGCGAGGCGGTTTCTTCTGATCTTCCCAATCCATGTTCCATGCGGGCCATTGAACCGGCTTTTCGTATTGGAGGGCCAGGCGTATCGGCGCGGAGAGCAGTTCCTTTTTGAGCGAGTTGTCAAAGATACTGGTGATGTCGCCGGCCTGGTTGGAGGAGACACTGTATCGCGAATTCAGCAGCGTCGTCCCCATCGCCGCCACGTGAACAGTGAGTGACTCGCTGTGCATCGCGGATTCCGCAGGCTGCACGTCGTACACCGCATAACCCGCCGATGGAGCTGTCGCCACGAAGATCACCTTGCCGTTCGATATCTGCGACGCGACATCCTTGCCATCAGGGCCGGTCACGCGAATTGCCTTCGGCATTCCGCCCGGGAACGACACTTCGGCTTCCACGATATCTTCGCGTGCGATCGACAAAGGGTTGTAGACGATTACGGGCACTCCCTTGGTCTGCGTGTTGAGCGCGGAGGATACGGCTTCGGTCGCGTCGGACAATATATTCGCGAATTGGTTCATCGCGATCACGTCGTCGTTCCACGAATATTCGTAGGCTTTCGGAGTTGCCGTGCCGGCCATGATGTCGTGGAAATGGCCTCCCATGACCAGCGTCCAGGCGTTGTTGAGACGCTGCTGCGGATAAGGACGCGCGCCGAGCCACGCCGCGGCGACGGACGCTTTTTCAGCAGCGTCGGCTAGCAATTCGTTTTTGCGATTCCACCGTTTATGGATGGTCTGCGACGTTAACGATCCAGCGGAATGATTGATCAGTTCGAGGTCGCCTTTATAGGTCGGCAAGCGATCGAGTGAGCAGCACGCGATCATGTCTTTGAAGAGTTGATCCGCGTTCGACCATTCGACCTTTAAAGATCCATCGCCATATTGCATGGGAGGGCCGGATGGAGCAGGCGGAGGAGGCGGCGCGCCTCCGCGTCCGCCGAATCTCGGCTGCGGCGGAGCATCGATACTTTTCGTGATGATGTCTTCCATCACCCGCACCGAATCGGGCTGCGGTGAGCCGCCTACATCGCCAGTTCCTACGTAGTGATAGTCGGCGAAAACTCCTGTTGCGTCTCCGTCGATCTGGACGCGCTTGGGCCAATCCTCAGGAGGGCCTCCACGTCCACCACGCCCGCCGATAATCGGGTTCACCGGTGGAGGAGTCTTGGTCAAATCATAGGTCACGTTCGAGCCGTAGCTCAGAGGATTCAGCGCGGCGATTACGGATTTGCCGTCGGGTCCGATCCACAAGCCGACGTTGAAGGGGATTCCTTCGGGCGTTTTCTCCGGCGAATCGGGACCGCCGACGTGCGGCGCGGGCTGCCAGTTCGCGGAGAGCTTTTGCGTCGAAAAGCCCTTGATTCCGGCGTGGGCCAGGATGCTGGGCAGGGACGCGGGGAAACCGAAGCAATCCGGCAGCATGTACTCGGCGCTTGATTTGCCGAACTCGTGCTGGAACCATTTGTTGCCGTATAAAATTTCGCGCAGGATCGCTTCGGCGCTGGGCGCGTTCACGTCGCCCTCCTCCATCGACGATCCGGCGGGATACCAGCGGCCGCTATCGACGTAGCGCTTCACTTTGGCGTAGTCTTGCGGATAATACTCCTTCATCATGCGATAGCGATTGGCGCCCGTGAAATTGAAAATGTAGTGCGGATATTTCTCGAACAGGGCAAAGTTATCGAGCATGGTGCGCGGCAGATACTGGCCGATGGTGGTGGTGTAATCCCAATTCCATTCGGTGTCCAGATGGGCGTAGCCGACAACGTAGAGCGTCGGAGTTTTTTTCAGATCGGGAACATCAGCGCCTTCGAGGATCAGAGCGAAAAGGAGTGGGAGGAACAGGCGTCTCATGCGACCATTTTAGAATCAATTGATGGATCACCACACCGTTGCAGCGGTCAGTATCGCCGGCAGTTGTCTCGATGTGCTGGGAAGCCTTTATCTCGCTTACGATTTGTTGGGCGGCCAGCACGGTCCTTTGCGGCTGCTAACGCGGATGGTGACGTATTCGATTGTGTTCGGGCTCGGGTATGGACTTGGTCTCGGCCTGATCTTCGGAGTAGCGACAGGCTTGGCGACGGGAGTTACCGTTGCAATCGAGCTGGCACGGACCGCGCGGACGCAGGACCATTATTCGCTGTTCTGGGAAGGCGTGTTCAGCGCGATTCGTGGATTGGCCTTCGCCGCGGGACTCTATGCGGTGGTGGGTCTGCGATTCAGCGCCGCATTCGGGATTCTGATCACGGTGGGGCAGATTTTCGCTTATTCGAGGGGCATTCGCCCGGGATTCGACGCTGGAACGTCGCGCCGCCCGAAGTTGACGCGCCGGCAATCCATGGCGGCTGTGGTGCGAACTGTTGGCTACATCACTACCGCTTTAGTCTGCAGCGCGTTCGTGCAGCATTTGGATCATCCCTGGATTTTCGCGCTGCGGGTTGGGGTGGTCACGGGACTCGTTACTGCTTTCGGAAACGCGCTGGGTCCGTTTATTGAGTACTTCTCTGAGAATCTTCCGGAGCGGAGCATGGGAGCATTCGGGATCGGACTCATTTTCATTGGGTTCTCATTGCAGTCCTTTCAATATTGGCTGGTGGTTCTGGATGTCCCCTTGAGATAACACGCGGGACGGCGACACGAGTTTCAAGGACAGCGTGCGAAAATACAGGCTTGGCCTCTCCCGCGCCGCTTCCAGCGTCCAGTAAGCGATTGTTACCGTGGCTGGTCGCGGTCGCGTTCTTCATGGAGTCGCTGGACACGACCATTTTGAATACGGCGGTGCCCGCGATTGCGGCGGCTCTCAAGGTTGCTCCGCTGAGCATGAAATCGGTGCTGGCGAGCTATACCTTGAGCCTCGCGGTGTTCATTCCGATCAGCGGGTGGATGGCGGACCGGTTCGGGACGCGGCGCGTGTTCGCTTCGGCGATCGGGTTGTTCACGTTGGGGTCGTTGCTCTGCGGGATATCCAGCAACATTCATGTTCTAGTCGCGTGCCGCATTCTGCAAGGGTGCGGCGGAGCCATGATGGTGCCGGTCGGGCGGCTCACTCTGGTGCGGACGTTTGCGAAATCCGAACTGGTTCGCGCGATGAGCTTCGTGGCGATTCCCGGCCTGGTTGGTCCGATGCTGGGACCGATTGCCGGCGGACTGATTGTCGGCTATTTTCACTGGCGGGTGATCTTCTTCGTGAACGTCCCCATCGGCCTGGCCGGGTTGTATATGGTTTATCTCCACTTGCCGGATTATCGCGAGGAGCACACGCATCCCCTTGATGTGACGGGACTGCTGTTGTTCGGGTCCGGCATCGGACTGCTGTCGTATGTGCTGGAGGTTTTTGGCGAACACACCCTGAGCGCAGGCGAGATTTTGGGGATGCTCGCCTTGGCCGCGCTGCTGCTGGCCGGCTATGGGTTTCGCGCGACGAAGACGGAGTTTCCGCTGCTGCGTCTCAGCTTGTTTCGGATTCGCACGTTCCGGGCGTCGGTGAGCGGGAGCTTTTTTACACGGCTGGGAATCGGGGGCATTCCGTTTCTGTTTCCGTTGTTGTATCAGGTGGGGCTGGGCTTCTCGCCGATTCAATCCGGAATGATGCTGATGCCGCAGGCAATCGCGGCGATGAGCTTGAAGATGGCGATGCCGAAGATTCTGGCGCGGGTCGGATATCGGGGCGTGTTGATTTCGAATACCGTCATGATCGGTCTGCTCATCATGTTGTTTGCGACCATCGGTCCGAGCACTCCGGTGTGGCTGATCGTGATCGAGGCGTTTTGCTACGGATTTCTCACCTCGCTGCAATATACCAGCATGAACACGCTGGTTTACGCCGATGTGACGGAAGAAGAAACCAGCAGTGCGAGCACGATTGCCAGCACGATGCAGCAGATGTCGATCAGCTTCGGGGTCGCTTCGGCTTCGCTGGCCACGGCGTTTTTCATTCCCGATCGGTTTCATTCGAGCTCGCCCGAAATGATTCACGGGATTCACTTGGCCTTTCTGGTGCTGGGAGGGCTGACGGTGCTGTCGACGCTTATTTTCGCGGAGTTGAGAAGCGGCGACGGCGACAGCGTCAGTCAGCATAAGCGGCTGGAGCATGCGGAGTGAATCCGCAACAATTTTTCCCAGAGCGGGGCCAGCAGGTCGAGTCGCAACGCGTTTGCCCCGTCGGAGAGAGCGCGTTCGGGGGCTTCGTGTACTTCCATGAACACGGCGTCGGCTCCGGCGGCGACTGCGGCGCTCGCGAGGGGTTCGATGAATTGAGGCTGGCCCCCGGAGGCGCTGCCGGCGGCGCCCGGAAGCTGCACGCTGTGCGTGGCATCGAAGACGACTGGCCAACCAAAGCTGCGCATGATCGGGATGGCTCGCATATCGACGACCAGGTTGTTGTAGCCGAAGGTTGCGCCGCGCTCCGTCAGCAAGATGCGGTTGTTGCCGGTCGAGGCGACCTTTTCGGCGGCATGGCGAATGTCGTGAGGAGAAACGAACTGGCCCTTTTTTATGTTGACGATCTTTCCGGTGCGGCCGGCTTCGACCAGAAGGTCGGTTTGACGGCACAGAAACGCGGGGATTTGCAGGATATCGACAGATTCCGCGGCTAAAGCGGCTTGGGATGGTTCGTGAATATCGGTTAGCACGGGGAATCCAGCGTCGTGGATGGTTTTGAGGATGCGGAGTCCTTCCTTCAGGCCGGGGCCGCGGTAAGCGGTCACGCTCGACCGGTTCGCCTTGTCGAAAGAGGCTTTAAAAATGAACGCGCCAACGGCTTTCTTGATTTCGCGGGCGAGGTAATGGACGTGCTCTTCGCTTTCGATTACGCAAGGGCCGGCGATCAGGGCTAGGCCGTTGAGGCCTAAAGATGTCAGCACGTTCGCTCCGTGACTGACCGGAGGCGAAAAATTGATCTCGCGTTAAAATAACGCGTCACCAACGCCCGGGGTTCTGGAACAACTACTTTTATTGGCATACCTGACCAAGTATTTGCGCTGGCGCGGGCAGACTGAAGCCGGTTCGGCGCTATGCCTTTGAGGACATTGTGGTTAACTTCAGAATGGCACGGTGACTGGGATTGGCAGGCAAAACTGCCTGCCCCACCTTGCTTGCTACGCCGTGATGTGGGTGGCACCGACGTTGACGATTTCCTTTTTCATTTTGCGTTTCTGCTGCTCGAGGGCGGCGGCTATAAATGAGCTGAATAAAGGATGCGGTTCGAGAGGCTTCGACTTGAACTCGGGATGGAACTGGCAACCCAGGTACCAGGGGTGGTCGCCTAGCTCGCAGATCTCGACGTACACGCCGTCCGGGGTTTCGCCGGTGAGCTTCAGCCCGTGTTGGGTCAACACCGGTTCGAATTCGCGATTGAACTCGTAACGGTGGCGATGGCGTTCGCTGATCAGGCCCGTCCCGTAGGCGGCGCGTGCGACGCTACCTTCCTGGAGCACACAAGGATAGGCACCGAGGCGCATGGTGCCGCCCAGCTCATCGACGCCTTTCAATTCGCGCAATTTATAGATGACGCGATTATTGGTGGCGGGATCGAATTCGGTGGAGTTGGCGCGTTCCAAGCCGCAGACGTTGCGCGCGAACTCGATGACCATGGTTTGCATGCCCAGGCAGATTCCGAAATAAGGCACTTTGCATTCGCGGGCGTAGCGGATTGCACATAGCATTCCTTCCACCCCGCGCTTGCCGAATCCACCTGGAACGAGGATGCCGTCGAAGCGTTCCAGAGTCGCGATGGCGTCGGGCCAGGCGAGCCTTTCCGATTCGATCCAGGTGATGTTGACCTTGGTTTCGTGCGCCAGGCCTCCATGCAGCAGCGCTTCTTTGAGACTTTTATAGGAGTCTTCGTACTCGACGTATTTTCCGACCAGGCCGATCGATACTTGATGTTTCGGATGCTTGAGGCGGCCGACCATTTGCGTCCAACGGGACATGTCGCGCGGGCCTACGACGTGGTCGAGATCGAGAAGGCGCAGGGCCATGTCGTCTACGCCCTGTTCGGCGAAAACGATGGGGCATTCGTACACGCTCGCAACGTCGACCGCGGTGCCGACGGCTTCTACATCGACATCGCAGAACAGCGCGATCTTTTCCTTCATATCGTCCGGCAGTTCGCGCTCGCTGCGGCATAGAAGAATATCGGGCTGAATACCGATCGCGCGGAGCTCCTTGACGCTGTGCTGCGTCGGTTTGGTTTTTAGCTCCTGCGCGGCGGCGATCCAGGGGACCAGGGTCACATGGACGAAGAGAGTATTTTCGCGTCCCAGTTCATGGCGCAACTGGCGAATGGCTTCGAGGAACGGGAGGGATTCGATATCGCCGACGGTGCCGCCGATCTCGACGATCACTACATCGATCGCGGAGCCGTCGGCGGCGGTGGAAACGCGTTTCACCGCGCTCTTGATTTCGTTGGTCACGTGCGGAATCACCTGCACGGTTTTGCCCAGGTAATCGCCGCGGCGCTCGCGGGAAATGATTTGCTCGTAGATGCGGCCGCTGGTCAGATTGTTGGCCTGGGTGAGGGGCGCGTGGGTGAAACGCTCGTAATGACCGAGATCGAGATCAGTCTCCGCGCCGTCGTCGGTGACGAATACTTCACCGTGTTGGAACGGACTCATCGTGCCGGGATCGACGTTCAGGTACGGGTCGAATTTTTGGAGCGTGACTTTGAGGCCGCGGCTTTCGAGCAGGCAGCCGATGCTGGCCGCGGCGATCCCTTTTCCGAGCGACGAGACCACGCCACCGGTGACAAAAATGTATTTGGCCATATTAGTCAGTCACCATGAGTTTCTCATTTAACCTGCGCCGTCGGCGCACCAAACAGCTCTGAAACCCTTTCCCAATCCTCCGGCGTATCGACGCCGAGCGATTCGTATTCCGTTTCCACCACGCGAATTTTGAAGCCGTTTTCGAGCGCCCGCAACTGCTCCAGCCGTTCGGCTTGTTCGAGCGGACCTACCGGGAGATCGGAGTAACCAAGCAAAAAATCCCGCCGGTAAACGTACAGGCCGACATGCTTGAAACATACCGGAGCCGAGCCGTCGCTGCGCACGTGCGGAATCGGCGCGCGCGAAA
>DATHOJ010000016.1:0-2800 GCA_035485055.1 Bryobacteraceae bacterium | reverse complement strand
TTCCCCACTCAGTCCTTCAGCAGCGAAACTCTCGCCGCCGGACGCAAATGGCCGCCGGTGCCTCCGCTGCCTCCGCCGGCGCCGCAGCCATTTGAACGGCGCATACCCGGGCCATTGGGCGCGCCGGACTTGCGCCTGGTGATGGTCGATGCGGCTCCGGGCACGAAAGGGCGTCCTGCATTTCTGCACTTTCACGGCGGCGGATACGTCTCTGGCTTCGCCGGACAATTCAATCCGTTTCTGCAAGCGGTGGCACAGAATTGCGGATGCCTGGTCGTTTCGGTCGACTATCGCCTCGCGCCGGAAACTCATTTCCCGGGCTCGCTCGAGGATAATTACACCGCGCTGCGCTGGCTTTATAAAAATTCTGACGAGCTCGGCGTGGATCGCAAGCGCATCGCCATAGGCGGAGAAAGCGCCGGTGGCAGCCATTCTGCGCAACTCGCCATTGCCGCGCGCGATCGCCGCGAAATTCCCATCCTATTTCAACTGCTGATTTATCCGGCGCTCGACGATCGAACCGGCAGCACTCGCCAAGTTCCACCGTATGTCGGACAGTTCGTTTGGAACGCGGGCTCGAATCGTTTCGGCTGGACTTCTTTCCTCGGCGTCCCGGCCGGCTCGCCTACGGTTCCGGCAGGCGCAGTTCCTGCGCGCGTCGAAAACCTCGCCGGACTGCCTCCCGCATTCATCGGCGTCGGCGCTCTCGATCTGTTTGTGGATGAAGATGTCGAATACGCCCGCCGCCTGATCAATGCCGGAGTTCCGACGGAACTCCAGGTAATTCCAGGTGCGTATCACGGCTTCGATGTGCTTGTCCCCGACGCCGCAGTTTCGAAGCGATTCACGGAATCGTGGATGGTTGCCCTTCGGCGAGCATTTGCCACCGGCTAGCCCGCGAAGTCGGATTTTACTGGCGACAGGCAACTGCGTCAGTCGATGTGTTACACGGTCTCTGACGGAGGACCCAATGAAATACATCTGTTTGGGCTATCTCGAGCCCGGCAAGTTCGAAAACATGTCTGAGGGCGAGCGCAACACCACGCTGGACGAGTGTTTTAGCTACAACGACGAACTGCGGAAGAAAGGACAGTTGCTCGCCGAGGAACCTCTTCAGCCCCCCAACACGGCGGTGACCGTGTCTTGGAAGGACGGAAAGGTTGCAGTGACAGACGGTCCGTTCGCGGAAACGAAGGAGCAATTGGGTGGAATTCAGGTGCTGGAAGCGCGAGATCTGAATCACGCAATTCAGCTCATTTCCCAATCTCCGGGAGTGAAGTTGAACTGTGGAACAATCGAGATACGTCCTGCAGCGGATATAAGCGAAATGATCAGGAGGAGCGAGCAGCGACGGCGAAAGGATACCTCGCGATGAGGCCGGCCACGAGGAAAAAAATGATCAGTATCATGGCCGGGTCGGTGTCCGAATTTGGACGTTGGCTGCCAAAAACGACCATCCCCCTACGACGCAGCCCGTGGTAAGTGGTTTACAATGTGAGACTTTCTATTGGCAGGCGCGGTGCTATAAACGCCGAAAGGAGAAGAAACATGTCATTTTTTCGCGATCTAAGAGTTGCGTTCCACTCACTGATGCGCAGCAAAGGCCTCGCGACCATTGTGATTCTCACGCTGGCGCTGGGCATCGGGGCCAACGCGGCCATCTTCACGCTGGTGCGGGGAGTGCTGCTGAAGCCGCTCGTCAACCGTGACGAGCACCGGCTCGTGTACATCCGCCAGAGCGCCCCCAGCGGGGGACAGGACAACACAACGTTTTCCGTGCCCGAAATCAAGGATATCGAGGGCAGCGTCCGCTCCCTGAGCGAGTTCGGCGATTTCTCGCAGATGGACTTTACGATGGTCGGACTCGGCGAACCTCGCGTAGTGCACGGCGGTGTCGTCAGCGGCAACTACTTCGACGTAATGGGCCTGCGTCCTGTTCTCGGCCGTCTCGTCGGACCTCAAGACGCCGGTGCCGGCGCCCCGGGCGTTATCGTGCTGACCTATCGTTTCTGGTCAACCGCTTACAGGAAAGACCCGGATGTGATCGGCAAGACCGTTCGGCTCAGCAGCCTTGGCGATCGTTCCGCCACGGTTATCGGTGTCCTTGAACCATCTGTGCCGTATCCCGCGGAAACGGAGATTATCGGAAACCTGGTCATCAGCCCGCATCATCTTTCCGCCACGATGGTCACCGGCCGCATCCACCGCATGACCGAACTCTTCGGCAAGCTGGCTCCCGGCGCCACCCTCGACCAGGCTCGCACCGAGTTGCGCACCGTTTACGCCTCCATGACGAAGGACCACGCCGATGCGTATCCCGATAGCGGTGGCTACCGCATTGATGCCAGGATGCTCCGGGACGAGATTACTTCCGACGCGCGTACCGTTCTCCTCGTCCTTCTCGCCGCCTCGGGCCTGGTCTTCATCATCGCCTGCTCGAACGTTGCCAATCTGATCCTCGCGCGCACGGTTCGCCGCGAGGGCGAGCTGGCGGTCCGTGCCGCGCTGGGCGCAAGCACTTGGGCGCTGCGCCGCATGCTGTTGGCCGAAAGCCTCCTGCTCTGCGGCGCGGGCGCAATAATCGGCGTATCGATCGCGCAGCCACTCGTGACCATCCTGGCTCGGTACGCCTCGCGCTTCTCCATCCGTGCTCTCGATTTCAAAGTCGATTCGAGCTTGCTTTGGGTCGGAGCAGCCCTGGCTATCGTCGCCGCGGTCATTCTCTCCTTCGTCCCGCGCCTGCCCTCTTCCGGCACCCCGAGTGGACTGACCCCATCCAGCGGAAGTGTGCGGATCACCG
>DATHOJ010000015.1:0-2939 GCA_035485055.1 Bryobacteraceae bacterium | reverse complement strand
CGTCAGGGTGACTACGTAGTGATTTCCCAGGCTGGCGATGGTGCCGGTCAGCATGGCTTTGATGCCCTGGCGCTGGCAGATTTCGCGGGCGATCTCGTTGGTCAGGCGTTCATCCGGCGGCTTGCCCATGAAGCGCAGGGCCTCGCGGATTCTCGATTCGGGCACGATGTTGAGGTAGGGCGACTGCTCGAGTTGCACGGCCAGAGCTTGTTTCAGGGTGCCGTCGAAAACGGCGTCGCCGGTGGTGTTGACGAAGTCGGCGAGCAGGACGCTGTCTTTTTCGGTGAGCTTGGCGGACTGGCGGGTACGCAAGTAGAGGATTCCGGTGATGAGCAGCGCGAGCACGATCGCGGCGGGGACAAGAACTTTCCACGGTTTTTTGGACGCGGGGACTGTGCTTACTGCCGCTGACGATACCGCCGCGGGAGTGGCTGCGGATGACGCGGGCGTGGTGTGCGCAGATGCGGAAGGTCGCGCGGGAGGTGGCGCCACAGCCGACGGGCCGGAGTCTGCGGCGGCGGGGACGGAGCCGGAACTTTGTGCGACGGCGCGGCCGCTGTCGGTGTCGCGCTTCAGGCGCTGCAGGTCGGCACGAATGTCGGCGGCGCTCTGGTAGCGGAGATTGCGGTCTTTTTCGAGGGACTTGTTGATGATGTCTTCCAGTTTCGGCGGCAGGTCGGGATTCAGGCGGATGGGGGAAACCGGGGCGCGATCAAGAATTGACTGAAAGATTAATGCCGAAGTTTCGCCGCGGAAGGGCAAGGTTCCGGTCGCCATTTCGTAGAGCACTACGCCGAAAGAAAACAGGTCGGTGCGGGGGTCGAGTTCCTTGCCTTTCGCCTGCTCGGGGGACATGTAGGCGATGGTGCCGAGAGTGGAGCCGGGGCTGGTGAGGTGTTCTTCGACCACGACGGCTGTCGGCGCGGTGACGTCGGGAACTTCCCCAGGAACTGCGGGGCCGGCCTTCACCTTGGCGAGGCCGAAGTCGAGAATTTTGGCGTGGCCGCGTTTGGTGACGAAGATGTTGGCGGGCTTGATGTCGCGGTGGACGATGCCTCCGGCGTGGGCGGCGTCGAGGGCGTCGGCGATTTCGGTGCCCAAAGAGAGGATGGTTTCGAGCTCCATGGCGCGGTTGCCGATGAGATGCTTGAGCGTGGCGCCGTCGAGAAACTCCATGACGAGGAAGGTGCGGTTGTCTTCCTCGCCGATGTCGTAAATGGTGCAGATGTTGGGATGGTTGAGTGCGGATGCGGCTTTGGCCTCGCGGCGAAAGCGTTCGAGGGCCTGGCGGTCTTGGGCGAGATCTTCGGGGAGAAACTTGAGGGCGACGAAGCGGCCGAGGCGCGTGTCTTCGGCCTTGTAGACCACGCCCATGCCGCCGCCGCCTAGCTTTTCGACGATGCGGTAGTGAGAGATGGTCTGGTCGAGCATGGTTTGGCCGAGCTGAAATCCCCGCCCCAGGTAGGTCGAGCCATGCTAAGGCGCGGGCGAGAGGAAGTCAAAGCGACCAGGCGAGGGAAATAGATATTGAACGGTCAGATCGTACTTATCCGTCATTCACCGGTGCGCCCTCGTGTTCATACATAGGCGCTGCGGTGATGGAAAGTCCAATGCCAATCAAATCGGCTTCCGTTGCGGGCATTCCGTTATCAATATCCTCGGCGATACTGGCGGCGAATTTGAATATTCCTTTCCAAGCCAGGAAGTTCCGGGGATTTTCCGCGAACGAGGGTTGCACGAGCGTGGCGCCCAGGTCGTCGCCGTTTCTGCGTAAGTAGAGTGCCTGCGCGATATAGGCCAGCGCTTCGGATTGCTGCATGGTGAGCGGCGTCCTATCCAGGTCCATGGCCGCGTGAACGGCTTCGTGCACCATGAGCGCCCGCATCCCGAGCGCCGGCGAACTCGCAAACGGAATCAGCAGCTGATTTTTCGTCCCTGAACGATACTGTGCTGTCCAGCGCATGCAAGGGCGGTGGATCACGGTGATATGTCCGCTTTCGATCGCAGAAGCTACGCTGAGCATGTCGCCCGGACCGAGTTGCAGCCCTCCTGCGCTGAAGGTCATCGAGGAGGCGATGGGATCCCGCAGAATCTGCAGGGCTGTTTGTTCTGCAGCTGCTTGCTCAGGACCGGGCGGCAGCCAGTCGTCCTTTGGAATATAGATCTGCATCGGCTGGCCGTTAGGCAACGCTCCGAACTGGTAGTTCTTTCCGTCCCGGCTAACGTCGTGACATCCGATCCATTCATGCAGGTACCAGTTCACTTCCTCGGGACTATAGGTGGCGAAGTTGTAGTAGATGATGTCCCATGGGTCACAGCGCTTGAAAAACGTTTGCAGGCTCCACCAGTCGTCCCAACCAAGCACTGGCTGAGCCTTCAATAAGTCATCGACAGGAGGCCAGGGAGAGCGTAGGGTAGCGGGCCGCTTTACGTTGGGTGCCATACCTACCACCGCCTAATGTGCGAGATACAATGCGATGAGTTCTTCTCACCTCGTGGGGATAGGTGAAAAGTTCGAAAAAATTATACTCTGAAGCCGCCGCCTGAAGAGAGCAGTTTCCGGACTCCGAAAGGTTCGATTGTTGGCGATCAAATCGCTCTCTCGCTAAAAGCAGATTCTGCGAACTCGGGTCCGATTCTCGGCGTAGTGCGGGCGGCTGTCTGCGGACTAGGTCCTGACGGAAGTACATCACGTTACTAAAGAGGGGGTTACGCCATTCGAACCTTCCGGCTATAATTAGCCAGTGATGTCGACGGATCGCGATGCTCCGCAACCAATCCAATTCGTATCTGCTTCGTGTGCAATCGGCCGAGTGCTGGCTGCACTGCCTGGTGTGCCCGCGGCGTTACCGGGCGAATCTACCGTCGCGATTGCGTCCTAGCCTGTTCGGCAGCGATTAATTCCTTCATCCTCCTTACTGATTCGCCTCGCTAAGGTC
>DATHOJ010000014.1:0-36855 GCA_035485055.1 Bryobacteraceae bacterium | reverse complement strand
ACCCGCAACGAGCTGGGGCCAGACATTGACTGGCGGCAATCCAACGCACACAGACCCGTATCGAGGAGGTTGCTAGCATTTCCCCTACTGGTCGATCCCGCTCTCCGTTGGAAGAGCGCCTGGACTCCTTTCTGATTCGAGAGTACGCGAGGCTTATTTAGGGCGAAGCAGGTGAAAGCGCGATGTTATTGAAAAGAGGCGGAATAGAAGTTCAATTTTTATCGAGAACGGCGTTCCCAGCCGGGCTTGAATAGCGGCAATGAGTTCTCCTGCTGGTAGGGGTGTTTAGCGATCTCCTCGAGATTCAGATCGGTGCCCAGGCCGGGAGCCTCCGGTACCTTGATGTAGCCGTCGACAACTTCTACGGGATGGGTGACGATGTGTTTTTCCCAGGGCTCATTGAACTCATCGAAAATTTCGTGGATGAAAAAATTTGGAAGGGACGCGTTCAATTGCACGCAGGCGGCGGAACAGATCGGGCCTTGCGCGCTGTGCGGCGCGATGACTCCGTAGTGGGCGTCCACCATGTCGGCGATTTTGCGGGTGGCGAACAGACCGCCGAGGTTCAACGGTTCGGGCTGAAGGATACTGACGGCGTTGTGCTGGAGCAGGTCGGCGAATTGCTGTTTACTCGAAAGACTCTCGCCGGTCGCGATGGGCACCGGACTGCGGCGCGCTACCTCCACCATTGCCATGGTGTTGGTATGCGGGACGGGCTCTTCAAACCAGGCGGGCCGGAGATGATGCATGGCCATGGCGAACTCGACCGCGGTTGCGACGTTGAAGCGGCAGTGGCCTTCGATCAGCAGGTCGACCTTCGCGCCTACGGCATCGCGCACGGCAGTGATGATGTCGAGGCTGAGATCGAATTCGTTGCGCGGGAGCATGCGCCAGGCGTTGCCGAAGGGATCGAATTTCAGCGCGGTGTAGCCTCGTCCCGCTACGATTTTCGCTTTTTCGGCGAAGCTTTCGGGAGTGCGGGGACCCCGATACCAGCCGTTGGCGTAGGCGCGCAATTTTTCATGGCAGCGGCCGCCCCATAGATTATAAATGGGCTGATTGGTGGCCTTGCCGATGATGTCCCAGAGCGCGATTTCGATGGCGGAAACGGCGCACATGTGGATTTGAGCGCCCTCCGAGTAGACGTCGCGGATCAGTTTCTGGCTGATCATTTCGACCTGGAACGGGTCCATGCCGAGAATCAGCGGAGAGAGTTCATGGATGGCGGCTTCTACGGTGCGGCCGAAATAGTTCAGCGTTCCTTCGCCGACTCCGTGGATGCCTTCGTCGGTGGAAACGCGCGCAAAAAGCCAGTTTTTCCAGGGATTACCGGCAATGAATGTGTCGATGGCAGTGATTTTCACTGCTTCCTATATTAACGTGCCGATTAACGTCTACGTCATGGGCTGTGATATTTTAGTGAGTGACCGAAGTGACGCCCCAGCGGGGACGTAGCTCAGTTTGGTTAGAGCGCCGGCCTGTCACGTCGGAGGTCGCGGGTTCGAGCCCCGTCGTCCCCGCCATAATTTTCAAACACTTCCACGCCTTCGAATCTGGTCAAACCAGGTGCCGCTAAGCGTGCTCTTCGGCGGAGGCGCAAACGGTCACAGGGAGAAGCCGCCATCGACGGTGTGAATGGAGCCGGTTGCGAAGCTGCTCTCATCAGATGCCAAGTACACGGCGAGCCAGGCGACCTCCTCGGGGGTGCCGATCCGCCCTATAGCTTGGCGCGCCTCGAACTCCTTGCGCACTTCTTCGACGGAGCGGCCCTGCCGCTCGGCGAGTGTCGAGATGCGGTCAGCAAGCGAGGGCGAATCAATCGTCCCAGGGCAGATGGCGTTGCAACGGATTCCGCGGCGGATGAAATCCGCGGCCACCGCCTTTGTCAGTCCGATAACCGCAGCCTTGCTCGCGCCGTAAACATAGCGATTGGGGATGCCGCGCACAGAGGACGCGCCCGACGAGACGTTCACGATGGATCCTTTGCCTCGCTCCAGCATGCCAGGTAGGAACGCCTGGATGGTACGGTGCATCGACTTGACGTTCAGGTCGAAGGAGAAGTCCCAATCCGCCTCCGAGCAGTCCAGGACAGTACCGTGATGGACGTATCCGGCGCAGTTGAAGAGAATGTCGACCGGTCCGATGCGTGCAGCGAGCTCGCGGACCGCATCCGTGGAGCGGACATCGAGCGCCTGCAATTCACCCGACAGTCCTTCGAGTTTCGCGGCGTCGAGATCCGTCGCAATTACGCGACAGCCCTCGCGCGCAAAAGCTAACGCAGTGGCACGGCCGATACCAGCTCCGGCCGCGGTGATGAGTGCAGTCTTCCCTTGTAAGCGAGCCAATCAATATCATACAAGTTCCGAAAGTGAGGAGCTTAGGGCGAACCCGACCACCACCGACTATCGCTGAAGCGGCCCATGGCGGATGATAGGGTGATGAATCGACGAACGGTTTTCAACGGAATAGCCGCGTTCGTGGCCGCAACCCGGGTGTCGAACGCGCAAGGGGCAAAACGTGGGCCGGTTTTCCAACACGATCTCCCTGACCTGACGCTGCACGGCTGGTCTGTAACAACCGTGGAGGTCAACTACGCTCCGGGCGGAAGTTCAACCGCGCATCGACATCCGGGATTGACATTTGCCTACGTACTGGAGGGGGAGATCGTCTCAAGAGTTGGCGAGGAGCCTGAGAAGACCTACGCGACGGGCGAGATGTGGATGGAAACCCCTGGACAATTACATGCGGTCTCGCGCAATGCGAGTTCCACAAAGCCAGCGCGTCTTCTGGCGATCCTGCTCGCCGAAAAAGGAAAGCAGCTGACGAGTCCCGCCTGAAGGAAGAGCCCATCTCTGGAATCGAAGCAAAAGTCGGCGGAGTATTTCACGCAAAGGCGCAAAAGCTCGCCAAGGTTTTCCCTTATGTTTTTTTGCGTCCTCTGTGTCTTTGCGTGAAGAAATAGCGTTGGACTTATTTCGCGAACTTCAGAGAGGCTTTACGCAATCGTTGGCGGCGCGGCATAGGTTTGCGACTTCGGTGATGCGAATCTATGTCGAGAGAGTTGAAAAAGGCATAAGAATAAACGTTGAACCTTCACCGCGTCCCTTTGCAGATAATGCAATGTTTACGGGTTCTTTATCACTTCCCGAGGCGCTGCTTAGACTGAGGACAGGGCGACAGAGTATCTCGCATTTGGAAATCCAGGTGCAAGAGCAGTTGTGACGTCTCGTAGCATTGCGAGGGATTTTTACACATTGGGGTATTACTCCTTCGGAGAGATTGCACGACGGCACAATTGATGCATGCCTATGAGCCCTATTCAGGAAAAGAGGAGATAACTTCCATGTTGAAGTCCGTATTGCAATACGGCACGTCCGCGTTTTGCCTTCTGGTATTTTCAGTCGCACCTGGCGAGACCTGGGCTCAAGTCCCGGATGGGGCTATAAACGATTCAAATTACGGCGAAATTCACGGAATCACGCGGCGCACCGACAGAGAACCTGTTCCAGGAGCTCAGATCCGGGTTCACAGCGTTAATGGCTCTTCAGATCGCGCCGTCTCGAGCAATGGCGATGGCTCTTTCTACGTTCCCAATCTTGACCCTGGTGTATATGAGCTAAGAGCGTCGAAAGCGGGATTCACCGAGGCTCCGAAGACTGTTGTAGAGGTAGGCAGCGGGAAGGTCGTAAAAGTTGAGCTTATTGTCGACAGTGCCAGTCCATTTGCCGACACTTCGGCAAATGCTCCGCCGCCGCAGGCAGCGAGTCCGGAACCACCTCGTCGGGCTCCCGAATCTCCTCTGGATGGGATCTATCCCAGTTCGGATTATCTTGGTCCGACCATCGGGGTTCGGGACACCGACCCAATCTGGCCGTTGACCCAAGCTCTCTGGGATGAATCTCCCGCGTTGAAAAAGGCCAAAATCAAGATCTACGGTTGGCTGAACCCAGGCGGCGATGCGAGCACGTCGAAAAATTCGAACGTGCCGGAATCTTATGCGATTGTTCCAAACAAGGTCGAAATGGACCAGGCGGTTCTGCGGATAGAACGCGTGCCGGACACCGTACAGACAGACAATGTGGATTGGGGATTTCGGCTGAGCACGATTTATGGAATCGACTATCGATACACAACGGCGCAAGGGTGGTTCAGCGGACAATTGCTGAAACATAACAGCCTTTATGGCGCGGATCCGGTGGAGGCATACGGGCTGGTGTATGTACCGGGAGTGGCGCAGGGAATGGTTATTCAATTCGGCCGGTACATTTCACCACCGGATATTGAAGCTCAGTTGGCGCCCTCGAATTATTTATTCACACATTCCTTGATGTTCACCGTCGACTGTTACACGCAAACCGGCATCAATGCCTCCATTAAGTTGAATGACCGTTGGAGCATTCAATTTGGAGTACACGCTGGAGACGACGTCGCTCCTTGGAACGCCGCTGCTCAGCCGACGGGAATGCTCATGCTGCGCTGGGTGTCGAAGAGCAATAACGATTCGTTCTGGGGAGGGATCGACGCCATTAACACCGGCAGGTTCAAGGCTGGTCACGACGACCTGCAACAGGACAATCTTACATGGACGCACCGGTTTAACAAGACCGGGAGTTTTTTGACTTCGACCGAAGCCTACTACATCTATCAGAGTGGAGCTTTAGTGGGTGGGACGGTAAATAACGGTCCGCCTCGAACGTTTTTCGAAGGCACGGGCGCGGGCGCGCCGATCGCCGGTAATGCGCCGGCAATCGGGCTGGTTAACTACACCGAAATAAAGCTATCGAAACGCAACTTCCTGTCGCTTCGACCGATCGATATTCTCGACGACAAAAAAGGTGAGCGAACAGGATTCGCTACAACCTATGAAAGCTGGACGGTCGGCGTGACCCATCGGTTTTCCGACTTGATCAGCGTGCGTCCTGAACTCAGATACGAATATGCGTACAGCGCCAAGCCATACGACAACGGCACACGGAATCATCAATTGATGTTCGCTGTGGATGCAATTATCCGGTTCTAGAAACCTGCTTCCGGCGAAATCTCTATCTTCGATGCCTTCGCGCAAGGTCACCGGGAGTGTCCATAAACGTCTCTTCCCTGCGCCGGAGCACGAATATCCCGGCCACCTGTCGCGATGAACGTCCATTTCGTGGGATTCGTTTGGCGGGGATCGGGCGCCAAAACCGCAGTGGGCTAAAACCTCGCCAACGTTCGAGGGAAGAAAGCGACAGTTGTTGGTTATAATGAATTTATGGTTGAGAAGAGCGGGGAGTATGTTGACCCGCGCGTCCGGCGAACTCGCCAACTATTAGGGCGGGCGCTCGATAAATTATTGAAAAAGAAAGATTTCAACGATATCTCCATACAGGATATCACCGGCGAGGCCACCGTAAACCGAGCGACATTTTACGATCATTATCCGGATAAATTCGCTCTACTGACATGCATGATTGCGTGTGAGTTCCACGAGTTAATTGCCGAGCGTGAAATCCAGTTCGAGGGAACCTGCGCCGGGGAGTTGAGGGCGATTGTAAAAGCGGTGTGCGATTACCTGGTGCGGATGCAGGGGATGGACTGCAAACGGCAACTGGAGCCCCATATGGAGTCGGCGATCATCACGGCAGTTCGCGAGATTCTGCTTTCAGGGATCCGGCTGCATTTGCCGGAGAGCGCGATTGCACCGGAGATCGTTGCGGCGTCGGCGAGTTGGGCGATCTATGGAGCGGCAAAGGAATGGGCGCAAACGCCTGATCGATGCGCGCCAGAGGAAATCGTGGACGCCGTGACCATGCTGGTTTCGCCGGTCCTTCAGATACCATCGAAATAATGAACATTCGGGCTGCCACGCTCGACGAGCCGGATCTTGAGGCGATCGTCCATCACCGCAGGGAGATGTTTCGTGAAATGGGTTATAAGGATGAGGCAGCGCTTGACGCCATGAGCGTACGCTTTCGGCCCTGGCTCCGCCGCAAGATGGAGGCCGGTGAGTATCTAGCGTGGTTCGCGATTGCGCCCGATTCTTCGATCGCTTCCGGCTTAGGCCTTTGGTTGATGGATTGGCCTCCGCATCTGATTGGGAGGGGGCGATGGCGCGGGAATATTCTCAACGTTTACACGGAGCCCGAGCACCGCCGCCAGGGGATGGCTCGGCGACTGATGCAAGTAGCGTTAAATTGGTGTGCTGCGAATCACGTCGATGTGGTGATCCTGCACGCGAGCGATGAGGGGCGGGGGCTTTATGAGTCGTTCGGTTTTGAGTCAACCAATGAAATGAGACGGATCCATGCCGCTTCCGCCTAAAATCGCGGTCGGATTTCGAGTTCACTCCGGATGGGCTGCGATGGTGGCCGTGGCCGGATCGCCTTCGCGGCCGGTGATCCTCGATCGAAGACGGATTCAAATTGCTGAAGCAACAAAGAGCGGGCCAGTGCAGCCTTATCATATGGCCCGCGATCTGGGAGTTGAGCGCGGCCGGCCGTTCTTGGAGGAATGCCGCGAGGCTTCGAAGGCACTGGCTTCGGCGTCGCTCGAAGCGGCGATGAAGCAGATCGGCGGGGATCGGGTCCGGTTCTGTGCGGTGCTCATGGGCTCGGGACGTCTCTCGCCCACTCTTGAGGCGACGCTCGCTTCGCACGCCGCGATCCATACGGCGGAAGGCGAGTTTTTTCGCGAGGTCGTGGTGCATGCCGGTGAGTCCTGCGGATTGCGCGTGCGCCGGATTAAAGAGAAGGAACTGTTCGGGCTTGCCGAAAAGCAGTTCGACGAAACGGCGGTGAATCTTGAGAAGATGCTAGACGAACTCGGCAAGGTCCTTGGGCCTCCCTGGCAGCAGGATCAGAAATTTGCGGCGCTCGCCGCGTGGATCGCAGCTGTGGACTCATCAAATTGAGCCACTACCGGCGTTTCTTCTCTCTTGACTTCGAATACAAAACGTATACAGTAGAGGTTCTCCCCCCTGTAGCGAATCCCCTC
Organism: Bryobacteraceae bacterium; assembly: GCA_035485055.1. Taxonomy (GTDB): domain Bacteria; phylum Acidobacteriota; class Terriglobia; order Bryobacterales; family Bryobacteraceae; genus Palsa-187. The sequence continues at coordinate 29,883 of DATHOJ010000014.1, read as the reverse complement.
GTGGGACTTTCCTAGCGATAGCTCTGTCTAGCGGCTGTTACTTGATGGCAAACTGGTTCGCTTTGCGGGTTCGCCCCAAGCACGAAAAAACGGTTGCGATGAAACTGTCGATGCTGGGATTCGACGAGTATCTACCCATGCATCAGGTGCGGCGGCTATGGTCGGATCGAGTCAAGGTGCTTGATACACCTCTGTTTCCCGGGTATCTTTTCTGCCGCTTCGCGTACTCCGATCGCTTGCGGGTCCTGAACTCTCCTGGGGTCGAATCGATTGTCGGTTTTGGAAAGACCGACGTGCCGGTTGAGGATTCCGAGATTGCCGCGGTTCGGATGCTGGTTGCTTCCGGCAAGCCTTTGGCGCATCTGCCGTTTCTTCGGATCGGCCAAAATGTGGTGATCGAACGTGGCCCTCTCGCCGGAATCCGCGGGGTGGTGTTGCGCGATGAAAGCGCGTGGCGCGTGGTGGTGAGCGTGGAGGCGCTGGACCGGTCGATCGCCGTCGAAGTGGATCGGGAAGTTCTTCAAACATGGCCGTCAACAAGCCTCGAAATCGCACTCTGATTTTTCGTCTGACCCAGGACGAATACGACTGCCTGCAAGCGGCGTCGACTGGCGCGCGGAGTCTTTCCGATTTTGCGCGGGAGCGATTGCTGGGTGCGATCGAACGTCCACCGATCGATCAGCAACTTACCGAGTTGAAGATGACCGTGGAGCGGATCGCGGAGTTGCTGGAGAAGGATTGATGCGAATTTTTCTTTTGTTCATTTCGACGATTGCGGTGTTCGCGCAAGTGAAGCCTTCGCTCATGGAGGATGCGGGCAAGGAAAATCTGCCCTCGCAGAAACTCGGCGTGGACGATTTGATCGCGGTTTCGGTTTACGACGCGCCGGAACTGACGCGGACGCTGCGCGTGGAAGAGGACGGCACGATTCATTTGCCTCTTTTGAAAGACGGTGTGCAGGCGTCTGGATTGTTGCCGCGGCAACTGGAGACCAGCATTGCCGTCGCGTTAAAGCTGGAACAGATTCTGGTCGACCCGTTCGTGAAGGTGACTGTCGTCGAATATCACAGCAGGCCGATTTCGGTGATGGGGGCGGTGCACAAGCCGGTGACGTTTCAGTCGGTGGGAAAGGTAACGCTGCTCGATGCGCTGGCTCGCGCAGAAGGGCTGACGAATGACGCGGGAACGGAGGTGCTGATCACGCGGGGACCATTAGTCGAGAGGATCTCCCTGAAAAAGCTGATGAAGGATGCCGACCCATCCGTCAACTACGAACTGCATGGCGGCGAAGAGATTCGGGTGCCGGAAGCGGGAAAGATTTTTGTGGTCGGCAACGTTCGCAAGCCGGGGGCGTTCACGGTGCGCGATGCGAACGACAACTCGGTGCTGCGGATGGTCGCGCTTTCCGAAGGGTTGCTGCCGTTCGCGGCCAAGGAGGCATATATTTACCGCCGCGACGAAAAGGGCACGAAGCAGGAGATTCCTGTGGCGCTCGAAAAAATCATGCAGCGTAAGTCGCCCGACGTGACTCTGGAGACCGACGATGTGTTTTACGTCCCCGATAATAAGGCTCGGCGTACGACGTTCACCGTCATCGATCGCATCACCGCGTTCGGGGCGGCGACGGCGTCGGGTCTGCTGATCTGGCATTAATATGAAACAAAACGCTCCGGCGCTGCCGGAATATCGCGCGATCTCCGGTTCGAATACCGCGATTTTAGACGCGGAATACGAGCCGCAAGCCGCGCACGTTCCTCTTTCGCACTACTTATGGATTCTTCGCCGCCACGGCTGGAAAATCGCCGGCTTTGTCGCCGCCGTCGTCATCGCAACACTCATCGTTTCGTTGCGGCTCACTCCGATTTACGAATCGACCATCACCATCGATATCGATCGCCAGATGCCCACGGGCGTTCTGGGCCAGGAAGCGGTGCAGAACGCGACCAACGATGCCGACCAGTTTCTGGCCACGCAAGTTAAGCTGATCCAATCCGATTCCGTGCTGCGGCCCGTGGTCGATAAATACCGCCTGCGCGACGTCGAAAAAGACGCGCTCGAAGAGGCGATCGATAAATCGCCGACCAGCATCGAGGCTCCGGTGGTGCTGAAGCATTTGAAGGTCACCAGGCCGCCGAACACGTATTTACTGCTGATCAGTTATCGATCGGCCAACCGGCAGCTTGCGGCCGATGTGGCGAATGAAATCGCGTTGTCGTATCTGGCGCACACCTATCGCATCCGCTACAAAGCCACGGCGGGATTGAGCGAATTCATGGAGCGCCAACTGGAAGAACTGCACGCGAAGATGGAGAAATCGAGCGCGGCTCTAGTACAGTTCGAGCGTGAGTTGAACGTCATTAATCCGGAAGAGAAGACCAATATCACGTCGGCGCGCCTGTTGCAGTTGAACACCGAATATACCAATGCGCAGGCGGATCGGGTGAAGAAGGAAGCCGCGTACGCGTCGGTGAAAGACGGCACGCTGGCGGCGGCGCAGGTGTCGACTCAGGGCGAGGCGCTCAAGAAGCTTACGGAAAGCCTGAACGACGCCGAGCAAAAATTCGCCGAGGCGAAGAATCATTACGGCGTTAATCATCCGGAGTTTAAGAAGGCTCAGTCGCGCGTGCAGGAGCTGGAAACGCAAATGGCGGCGACGCGCGCGAGCATCGCCCAGCGAGTGGAGATCGAGTATCACGAATCGGTGAATCGCGAAAAGATGCTGGAGGCGGCGGTGCAGGAGACCAAGGCCGAGTTTGACCGGCTGAATTCGCGATCCTTCGAATATCAGACGCTGAAGCGCGAGGCGGAGGGCGATAAGAAGCTGTACGAGGAGCTGATCCGCAAGATCAAGGAGGCCGGCATTAACGCGAGCTTCCAGAACAGCATGATCCGGGTGGCCGATCCGGCGCGGCCGGGGCTGAAGCCGGTGTTTCCGATCACCTGGCTGAACGTGCTGCTGGCGTTCCTGTTCGCGACCTTCTTCGGCGTGGGCGCGGCCGTATTGAACGACGTGCTGGACAATACCATTCGCGATCCCGACCAGGTGGCGCGCTGGCTGAACACGGACGTGATCGGGTCCCTGCCCGCGGTGAAGGACTGGAGGCGGCGGCTGAGCCCGATTCATCATTCGGCAAGCCAAGGCCCGGCCGGATCCCGCAACGGGCACATCGCGAAAATCGCGCCATCGAACGGGACCGCGCTGGTGCACGTCAACGGCAAGTCCGTGGCGGACCCCTCGGAGCAGGCTCTGTCGAATTACGAAGAGGCGATCCGCACGCTCCGCAATTCCATCCTGCTGACCGATTTCGACCGCCGCCTGCGCAGCGTGCTGCTGACAAGCGCGTCGCCTTCGGAAGGGAAATCGACGGTGGCCGCGCATCTGGCCGCGACCCACGCCAGCCAGCATAAACGGACTCTACTGATCGACGGCGACCTGCGCCGGCCGAGCGTCCATCGTCTGTTCCAGGTGCCCAACTCGATGGGCCTTTCGAACGTGTTGATGAAGGAAATTTCGTGGCTGGACGCGGTGGTCCCGATGGACGTGCCGGACGGTCTGCACATCCTGCCGGCCGGTCCGTCGACGCGCAGGGCCTCGGATTTAATCGGCATGGGCCTGGCGGAACTGATCGAGGAGGCGACCCGGGAATACGACCTGGTAGTGCTCGACGCGCCGCCCTTGCTGGGGTTCGCCGAGCCTTTGCAAATGGCCACGGCGGTGGACGGAGTGATCGTGGTGGCGCGAGCGGGGGACACCAGCCGGAAGGCGTTAAGCTCCGTGATCACCACGCTGGCGAGGCTGCGGGCGAATTTAGTGGGGGTGGTATTAAATGAGGTGCATCGGGAAGTGAGTGCCGGGTATTACTACTACTACGGGCATTACGGCAAATACTATGGGCGGAAAGAGTAGCCAAGAGTGCGGTTCTTGGCCGAGTCGCCATGGCATGAGGATTTGTGAAACTAGGCGTCTGCGTCCTTAATTGGAATGCGGGTGACGCGCTGACGAAATGCCTGGAGCAGCTTCGGATCGCCTGTAAAGACTATGTTGTGGAGCTTATCGTCGTGGATAACGACTCAAGCGATGGCTCTGTCGACTCTCTACAGGCCAGGGTCGGTGAGGTTTCGGTTCTCCGCAATTCTCGGAATCTGGGTTACGCTCGCGGGAATAATGTCGGCGCGCAGTACCTTTGCTCGAAGCTCTGCACCCACCTGCTTTTCATTAATCCGGACGTTCTGATCTCGGCTACCTCGATCGGATCTCTCGTTGAGAGTTTAAGCCATGACGCGGGTGCTGGAGCCGCTGGTGGTCTCCCGCGAAATGCTCAAGGCATCTCGCGAATGGCCGCTCGATCAAGGCCTACCCCGTTGGAGAAGCTCGTCTCGTACGGGCCGCTTCATCGAATCCCGCTCGTTTCTCATCTTAGTCGCCGCCATTTTTTGGATTTGGAAAACATCGAGGACGGCCAGCGGGTCTACGCCATCTGCGGCGCCTGCATACTTTTCCGGACGGAAGCATTTCAGGCGGCCGGAGGTTTCGATGAATCCACATTCCTCTATGAGGAAGAACTGATTATGTCCGAGCGGCTTCAGGCTAGCCGCTACTTTTTTGTTTTGTCGAAACGCTGTACTTACTTCCACACCGAGGCTGGCTCAACTAGGCGAATGCCGTACAGGCGGCGCCTACATTTTATCCAAAGTGAGCAGCACCTACTGAAGGCCTACTATGGATGGCACTTCGGCATGCGATTGCTGTTTAGAGCCTGCCGGTACGCGGAATGGGCGTTTTATGCCGCCAGCTGGAAGCTTAGGCCAAAACTTCCAGCGAATGAGTCCGGCCTTGAACAGAACCATCTCCCCGCCGTGCCGCGAAGGGCCGAAGCCGAGGAGCTCCATTGAACGCGGCTTCACCTGCGAGAAACGCTGTATCGCTCGCCGATGCTCCGATCCTGGCCGCCGTCATTTGGCTCGCTTCGGCGATCATGCTCCTCAGCGGATTGGTGGACCTTCCCAACACTATCTCTGCGGGGACGATCTCTGTACAGGCGATTCTCACAATCTGTTATTTTGCGGCTGGTCTTTTGCTGTTCCCCTTGCTGCCGAGGAGTGCTTCGCTCTTCACAAGCACCTTATTTCCGCTGCTTGTTTTTATTTTTTGGGCGGTTACCTCGCTTGCCTGGAGCACGGCAGTTGTTAAGGGTCTTCAAAATGTGCTCATTCTCTGCATACTTCTGGTCACTATCAGGATGAGTGCAGCTGCGGCAGGAGCTTCGCCCGGGTTCGCTTCGCAATTTCAGACGAGGCTTCAGCAAAGCACGATTCTATCTAGTTCAGTTTACGCATGCTCAGTTCTGTGGTTTGGAGCGGGGTCAAACGACGTTTTCGGGGCGCGTAGCTTCGGGCTCTTTGCGTTGCTGGGTGTCGCCTACTATCTTTCTTGTTGGCGCTACGGTCATAGGTCCGGGCTTCTCGGGGCAACCCTTCTGACACTGTTAATAGGCGTCAGCCTTTCGCGGCTTGCGCTGGGAATCGCGGTCGCCCTATTTCCGATGTCTCAGATTCCTAGCCGCGGTTTCTCTAAAACACTGCGAATGGCTGTCATTCTCGTTGTCGTGTTCGCCATTTCGTTCGGCTCCGTGGTCTACATTGACGCGCTCCGGGAGCGCTTTCTTACCGGTGACGTTTCTCTCAAGATTGGATCTTTCGCTATCAATGGTTCTGGACGAGCCGCTTTTTGGCGAGTCACATTGGATTCGTTGGAGGAGAGTCCACTGTTCGGAAAGGGCGCGGGATCGACCGAGGCCTTGATTGAATCCTTCTTTATCGATATGCGTCACCCTCACAGTGACTATCTCCGAGTCGCAAATGATTATGGGGCCGTCGGAGTTTCACTTTGGAGCGTCGCGATCGGAGCGTTGCTCTTCCGGCTGTGGAAGTCCTGGCGGACCGCAGATCGGTGTCGCCACCCTACCGCGAAGATACACTTCGCCGCCTTCCTTGCCTTGGTGGCCTTCATTCTGGAAATGAGCATGGAAAATGCGATGGTGTACATCTTCGTGGTCGCCCCGTTGGCTCTCTTGATTGGTACCTCACTTGGCACGCCGATCCCTGCTGCTCGTTCATAATCACTACCAACGCTCCGGCGGCGAGTCTCAGGTCTTTTCCGCTGAAACGGCCTTGCTCGAAAATAGGGAGCATCGCGTCATCCGTTTCGAAGAGGACAACTCGCGCATCGCCGACCGGGGCTCTGCGCGTACCGCGATCGAGGCGATCTGGAGCTCGAAGTCGGCACAGTCGCTCGGGGAGATGGTGCGACTTCACAAGCCGGACGTCGTTCATTTTCACAACACGTTTCCGCTGATTTCGCCCGCTGCTTACTATGCGGCGCAGGCCGAGGGAGCGGCCGTGGTGCAGACGCTCCACAACTTCCGGCTGCTGTGTCCGGGCGCGACTTTATTCCGGGATGGCGCGGTCTGCGAAGAGTGCATCGAACGGCGATCCCTGCGTCCGGCGATGGCGCATAAATGTTACAGGGAGAGCCGGCCCGCGACGGCTGCGGTGGCGACCATGTTGACGGTGCACAGGGCCGCGCGGACGTGGCAGCGAAAGGTGGACCTTTATATCGCGCTGAGCGAATTCGCGCGCAGGAAGTTTATCGAGGGAGGCTTGCCGGCAAGCCGCATCGTCGTGAAGCCGAACTTCATTTCACCAGATCCGGGCAGGGGTACAGGGACAGGTGGATTTGCTTTGTTCGCCGGACGGTTATCGGCGGAGAAAGGCGTCTCCGTGCTGGCGGGCGCATGGAGAGATCTCGCGCACATCCCTCTGGTGGCCGCCGGAGACGGTCCGCTGGCGGGGACGAAGTGGCCGCCCGGAGTGACTGCTCTTGGCCGGCAGCCGCGCGAAAGAATTCTGGCGCTGATGCGCGACGCGCGAGTATTGATCTTTCCCTCGGAATGCTACGAGGGTGCGCCGATGACCATCCTTGAAGCGTTCGCGTGCGGGCTGCCGGTGATTGCTTCGAATTTAGGATCGATGGCCGAGATCGTGGTTCATGAGAGAACGGGATTGCTGTTTAACCCGGGCGACGCGGCGGATCTGGCGCGCAAGGTTCGTTGGGCGTTCGAGCATCCGGAGGCGGTAGATGGGATGCGCGCGGAGGCGCGCAGAGAGTTCGAGGAGAAGTACACGGCGGATCGCAACTACGAAATGCTGACGGCGATTTACGAAACGGCCATTGCGAATTTCAGGCGGGAGAGGCGTGCCGCGTCCTGAGCGGCGGACGATTCTGGGGATTGGAGTGGATGCGACGTCCTATGAGGACGCGACGGTCCATGTGATGGAGTGGGCGCGAAGGGGCGAGTCGCGGACGGTGTGCCTGGGCGTGGTGGCGAGCGTGATGGAGGCTCGGGAATCGGCGGCGTATCGGGCGGCATTGGAATCGGCGGATATGGTGACTCCGGACGGAATGCCTCTGGTGTGGATGCTGCGAGGGCTCGGGGCGCGGCAGGCGAGCCGGGTGTATGGGCCGGATTTGACGATCGCGGTGCTGAGGGCGTCGGAGGCGGCGGGGATGGCCGTGGGCTTTTACGGGTCGACCGAAGACGTGCTGGACAGGCTGATTACGAATCTATTGCGGCAGTTCCCGCGCCTGGAGGTGGCATTTCGGGAGGCGCCTCCGTTCCGTCCGCTATCAAGGGAAGAAGCCGACGCGGCGGTGCGGGCGATCGGCAAATCGGGTGCTCGAATCCTGTTTGTCGGGTTGGGGGGAGCGAAGCAGGACCTGTGGATGGCGGAGCATCGGGGACGCGTGCCGGCCGTGATGTTGGGGGTCGGCGCGGCGTTCGATTTTTTGGCCGGAACCAAACCGCAGGCTCCGCGCTGGATGCAGGGGGCGGGCCTCGAATGGCTGTTCCGGCTGGCGACGGAGCCGCGCCGCTTGTGGCGACGCTATCTGCGCCAAAATCCCCGGTTCGCGTTCCTGGCCGTGAAGCAGATTATCGGAGCGCGGTTCTCATGAGCACCGCTGCAAGAGCGAAGGTCTCCATTCCGGCTTTTCAGGCGACGAACTGGACGCCGTGGGCGATCCTGGCTTCGGACGTGGTGGCGCTCGAAGCGGCGCTGGGATTGGGGCTTGGCGTGCGGAGGATGCTCGCGCCCTGGTTCACCGCGTCGATTGGAGTGGAGCAATATTTCGCTGTCGCGGTGGGGATCTTGCTGTTACCGATCGTTTACTATCAGCTCGGAATTTATCCGGGGTATTTGCTGGGACCGGTGGAGCGGTTGCGGCGCAGAACCCTCGCGACGCTCGCGGTGTTCGGGGGCTTGGTTGCGTGGGATAACATTGTCGCCCGGGGAGTGTTGTCGCGCGGAGTCCTGCTGGCGACGTTCCTGTTTGCGCTGGTGCTGCCTCCTCTGGCCGAATCGCTGGTGCGGAAAGCGCTCGCCGCGCGGAAGCGGTGGGGGATTCCGGTGGTCATGATCGGGGCGGGCTCGACCGGGCGGCTGGTGGTGCGGACGCTCAGGAACGAGCCGCAGCTCGGACTGGTGCCGATCGCGTTTCTCGATAATCGTCCGGACGCGTGGAACCAGATGATCGAGAATGTGCCGGTCGCGGGGCCGCTGGGCCTGGCGCAGGATTTCGAAAGCCGCGCGGAGGCGGCCATCGTGGCGCTGGCGGACTTAGACAGAGACGACGTCACGGGCCTTTTGCAGGAACTGAATTTTCCACGGGTGATCGTGATTCCACAGTTCACCGGGGTCGCGAGCCTGTGGGTGACGGCGCGCGACGTCGGGGGCTGCCTGGGCTTGGAGATTAAGAAAAATCTGCTGATGCCGCGCAATCTTCAGTTGAAGCGGATGATGGATCGCGCGGTCGCGATTCCTCTGTTCCTGATGAGCATCCCGGTGATGGCGGCGGCCGCGGTATGGATCAAAACGATCAGCCGGGGTCCCGTGTTTCATTGCCAGTTGCGCGAAGGGGTCGACGGCCGGCGCATTGCGGTGTGGAAACTGCGCACCATGCGCGTCAACAGCGAAAGTCTCCTCGAATCGTGGTTCCAGGAGCATCCCGAGGACCGCGTGGAGTGGGCGCGATATTTCAAGCTGAGGCACGATCCCCGTGTGCTGCCGTGGATCGGCACAGCGCTGCGCCGCACCAGTCTTGACGAGCTGCCGCAGTTGTGGAGCGTGCTGAAAGGCGAAATGAGCTTAGTCGGGCCGAGGCCGTTTCCGGATTATCATCTCGAACAGTTCCCGACGGACTTTCGCGCCCTACGCAGGCGCGTGCTGCCGGGGCTGACGGGCATGTGGCAGGTTTCGGCGCGGAGCGAGGGCGACGTGCATGTGCAGGAAGCGCTGGACACCTACTATATCCGCAACTGGTCGCCGTGGCTCGACCTGTATATCCTGGCGCGCACTGTTTCGGCGGTCATCATGGCGCGCGGCGCGTACTAAGCGGTAAAATTAAGGCAAGTGCTCCCCCGCGCCTATCTCCCGTTGCTCCTGATCGGTTCCGCGTGGGCTGGCGGCGTGGACTTCTCGCTCTCAGACGCCAAAGGAATCACGCATACGGCGGCGGAGCTGAGCCGGGAGAAGGCCACGGTGTTTATCTTCGTGGCGACTGAATGCCCTAATTCCAACAGTTACGCGCCGATCCTGGCTCGGCTGTATCGCGAGTACGCGCCGCGCGGTTTTGCGTTCTTCAACGTTTATTCCGACCCTTCGGACAGCATGTCCGCGGTTCGTAAACATGACGCCGATTTCGAAGTGCCTTTTTCCGCGCTGCTCGATCCGCATCAAACGCTGGCCCGCGAAACCGGGGCGCGATCGACGCCGGAAGTGGTGATTCTCGGCTCGCAAGGGCAGCAGCTTTATCGCGGACGCGTCGACAACCGCTTCATCGAACCAGGCAAGACGCGTTATCAGCCCACGGAGAACGATCTGGAAGAGGCCTTACAAGCTATCGTGCAAGGTAAGCCAGTTCCGCATCCGGTAACCCGCACGATCGGCTGTGCGATCCCCGGTATTGAATAAGGAAAATATGCGATTCGCGATGATTCTAGTTTTCGCTGGATTGGCGCTCCCCGACGACACCAGTAAGAAAGTTCCCACCTTTAACCACGATGTCGCGCCGATCCTCTATGAGAATTGCTCGAACTGCCACCGTCCCGGAGAGGTTGCGCCGTTCGCTCTACTTAGCTATCAGGACGCAGCGAAACGAGCGAAGCAAATTGCGGACATCACCCAGGCGCGCGTGATGCCTCCATGGAAAGCGACCCCAGGCTACGGCCATTTTCTCGATGAGCGAAGGCTGACCGATCAGCAGATCGCGACCATCAGCGATTGGGCGAAGCACGGCGCGCCGGAAGGCGATCCCGCCGAGAAGCCGGCGCCTCCAAAGTTCCCCCAGGGATGGCTGGGGGGCGAGCCCGACCAGGTCTTCAAGATGACCCAAGCGTATTCGGTGCCCTCTGAAGGCCCGGACCAATTCCGCTGCTTCGTAATCCCGTTAAACGCCAATGAAGACCAGTATGTGAAGAAGGTCGAGTTCCGGCCCGGCAATCCGAAAATCGTTCATCACGCGATTTTGTTCCTCGACACCAGCGGCGAGGCGCGCCGCCGCGAAACCTCGCCCGGTCAAGGTTATTCCTGCGTGGGCGGCCCCGGTTTGGATATAACCGGCTCATTAGGAGGTTGGGCTCCCGGTGCGATGCCGTCGAATGCACGCGACGGAGTCGCGCACACCATCAAAAAGGGTTCCGACCTAGTCTTGCAGATCCACTATCACCTGGACGGCAAACCGGAGCAGGATCAATCGACCGTCGGCCTGACGTTCTCGAAAACTCCTCCGACCAAGGGCTTGACCTTGATGGTACTCGGTAACGAGAAGATCGACATTCCGGCCGGCGATTCACACTACGTCATAACGGCGTCGGGTGTGTTACCGATGGACGCCGAGGCGATCGCGATTTTTCCCCACGCACATTACCTGTGCAAGGACATGAAAGTCGACGCGCATCTTCCCGATGGATCGGTGGTTCCTCTGATCTGGATCAAGGACTGGGATTTCAACTGGCAAGGCTCCTATCGTTATGCGAGCCCGGTGAAATTGCCGAAGGATACCCGTCTCGAAATGCAATACACGTACGACAACTCCGCGGCGAATCCGCACAACCCGAGCGATCCTCCTCGCGAAGTGAAATTCGGCGAGGAAACCACCAACGAAATGGGGTTCGCGTTCGTTTCGCTTACGCTCGCGAGCCCCGACCAAGTCTCTGAGTTCCGGCGCGGAACACGCGCGGAGTTCATCGCCGACATGCTTTCAAACGGCGTCGACGTTGAGGCGCTCGGCCCCCAGCGCGCCGCGTCGCTGAAGTTGCTGCTCAACGCGTTCGACCGGAACCGCAACGGAAAGATCGATCCCGAGGAGCGCCCGGCTCTCGTGCAATTCCTGATCAAACGCGAAGAGCAACAGGCCAAGTAGAAACGGAGCTCAAAAGAGTCCTTCAGCCCTACTACTGCATAGACGGGATTGATCCCATCCTCCAATCGGCTCACTATATAGAAGTCTTCCAGGAGGTTTCTGTATGAAACTATTGGTTGTTGGGCTCGGGTTGTCGACGATCATCTTCGCTGGCGGCGGTGGCAATCTCTCGGGGAAATGGGAAGTGCAGGTAGAAGGCTACGGCGCGCCCCGCACACAGAAATTCGAGTTTAAGCAGACCGGCGATGGTCTTTCTGGCGTCTATGCCGGCAAATACGGCGAATCGAAGGTCACCGGCACCGTGAAGGACGCTGCGGTGGAGTTCGAGATGCGCGTCATTGAAGATGAGCGCATCATCACCGTTCATTACACCGGCACCGCCACGGACGACGGCATTAAGGGAACGGTCACCTTCGGCGACGTGGGGAAAGGCACTTGGGTCGCCTCCCGCTGGACACAGGCGCACAAGAAATAGCGACAATAAGAGCGTGGAAACTCGCAAACTTGGAGGCTCAAGCCTCAAGGTCTCCCCTCTCATGTTGGGAGGCAATGTTTTTGGCTGGACCGTCGAAGAGCCCGTGTCTTTTGAAATCCTGGATGCGTACGTCGACGCAGGTCTTAATTTTATCGACACCGCAGACATCTACTCCACTTGGGTTACGGGCCACACCGGCGGCGAATCGGAAACCATCATCGGCAAGTGGCTGAAGCGATCCGGCAAACGTTCCAAGATTGTTCTGGCCACGAAGGTCGGCATGCAGATGCCCGCCGGCAAGGGTCTGAAAAGAGACTACATCCTCAAGGAAGTTGAAGACTCCCTCCGCCGACTGCAAACCGACCATATCGACCTTTATCAATCCCACGAAGACGATCCTTCTACTCCGCTAGCAGAAACCCTGGGCGCCTTCGCCGACCTCATCAAGCAGGGCAAGGTCCGGGCCATCGGCGCCTCGAACTACAGCGCGGATCGCCTCGCCGAATCGTTCAAGGTAAGCAAACAGCTCGGACTTCCCAGGTATGAAAGCTTACAGCCCAAATACAATCTCTACGATCGCTCCGAATATGAAGCCGCGCTTGAACCGCTCGCTCTAAAAGAAGGTATCGGAGTGATTCCCTATTACGCCCTCGCGAGCGGATTCTTGACTGGAAAGTATAGGTCGGAGAGCGACCTCGGTAAAAGCCTGCGTGGCGCCGGCGTCAAAAAATTCTTGAACCCGCGCGGATTTCGCATCTTAACCGCGCTGGACGAAGTTTCCAAGGCCCACAATTCCACGCCCGGAAAAGTAGCCCTCGCCTGGCTGATGGCCCAGCCCAGCATCACCGCGCCCATCGCCAGCGCGACCTCGGTCGATCAGGTTCGCGATCTGGTAGACGCCACGAACCTCAAACTGGATCCGGAGTCGATTGAAAAACTCAACCAGGCCAGCGCATGACCGGGCGCCCTCAGAATTCGGAAGCCGCGCCATACTATTTCACCTATATCGATCAGGTGGCCGGCGATGACATCATCCCAATCATTGAGCAGCAATTGTACGATTCGCTGGCATTGTTCGCAGAAGTTTCCGACGAAGCATCCCTCCATCGGTACGCGCCCGACAAGTGGAGCATCCGTCAAGTGTTGAATCACACCACCGATACGGAACGAGCCTTCGCCTTTCGAGCCCTTTGGTTCGCCCGCGGCTTCGATGCGCCCCTACCGGGATACGATCAGAACACCGCAGCATCGGGCGCCGCGGCCGACAATATTTCCTGGCCCAACCACGTCGAAGAATTCCGGCGAGTGCGCCTTGCCACAATTTCGCTGTTCCGCAACATGCCGAAAGAAGCATGGATGCGATCCGGCATCGCGAGCGACAATCTATTCACCGTCCGCGCAATGGCGTTTATCATCGCGGGACATGTAGCGCACCACATCACTATCCTTCGCGAACGTTATTTATCGGCTCAGAAATAACTGGACCTCCTTCCAAAACGGCTTTAGTATTGAGATCGATGGCACAAATTAAGAAACCCGCCGCGCCGGTAGACGAAGGTTTTCTGACGGCTGCGGCCCAGGCAATCGGCTCGACCCTGGGTCAACTGGCCAAGAAGGCAGGCGTCGTTTCCGCGCCCGCGCCTACCAAGCCGAGATCGAAGAAGGTTGCCGTCCAGAAGAAACGGGCTCCCGTTCCCAAGAAGAAAGCGGCCGTAAAAAAGAAAGCGGCAGCGAAAAAGTCCAGATAACCTGCGAACCGCTACTCGCTCCGCAGTGTATCCGCCGGATTCAACCGCGCAATCCTCGCCGCCGGAATCAAACTCGCCAGCGCCGTCGCCAATAAGAGTCCCAGTCCGACGCCCGCCAGCGTAAGAGGATCTCCTGGCTGCACACCCCACAGATAGCTTTTAAGGAACCGCTCGAACCCAAGAGCCGCCACAGTTCCGGCCGCAACTCCACACAATACCCACATCAGCCCCGGCCGTAGCGCGACCTGTATCGCCTGACCGACCCCTGACCCCAACGCCATCCGAATCCCGAGCTCTTTCGTTCGTTCGGTTACCAGGTTCGCGATCAGCCCGTAAATCCCCATCGCGGAGAGCACCATCGCGAGCGCGGCGATGGCTCCCGCCAACACCGCTAGAAATCGCTCAAAGGTAAGCGATTCGACCTTCAAGTCCCGGACCGATCGGAACGCCGCCATGGGCAACATCGGATCGGCGGATCGCGTTGCGTCTTCGATTGCCTTCGTCACCTGCGCGCCGTCCAGTGAGCTGCGCACAATCCAGCTCGGCGCAAGGTAGGTGTGGAGCAGGCTCAATGCATTGGCTTGGGCCGCAGGTATGTAAACCTCCGGCACTGCGGACACGGGTCCTGCGTCTCCCCAGCCAGCGCGGGCTTCGAGCACATCGCCGGCAATGCCTACGATCATGCCATCGCTCAACGGCTGGCCCAGCGCGTCGCCCTTTTTAAGGTAGCGGTTCACGAAAGCCTGATTCACGATGCAAACTTTAGCGGACTCTACGGAATCGGCCGCGGAGAAAGCACGGCCCCGCAACAGAGGGACGCGCAACGCCGTGAAATATTCGGGCGTCACATAGGTCAGGTTGGCGATCACTTTGCGGTCGATTCCCGGCACTTTCACGACGTCGTTCAGCGCGCGCTCATATGGAAGCGACAGGGCCGCGGCGGCCGCCTCAATTCCCGGAGTTTCGTGCAGCCGGACAAAGACCTTGTCGTAAAACTGCATCATCTGCGCCGCGGTTTGGTAGCGCGCGTCGGCGAGCGAAAACCTGGCCGTCATCACATGATTCGGATCGAAACCGGGGTTCAAATTCCACAAATGAAGAAACGTGTGGAGGAACAGTCCCGCGCCAAATAACAGCGGCACGGTCAGCGCAACCTGTCCTCCGACCAACGCCCCGAGCGACAGGAAGCGCTTCCGCCCCGCGACTCCCCGGCTGCCCGATTGCGCGGAGCGTAGGTCGACTCGCGTAGCCTGCCACGCCGGTGCGAGCCCGAACCCGACCCCGGCGACCAGCGTGAGGAACAGCGTACTCGCCAGCACCCGCCAATCCATCTCGACGGTTTCAAGAAATGGAAACGTCATGGAGCCGAAGTTACGGAGGCCGGCCAGCGCTCCCCATCCGACCGCCGTTCCCGCCAACCCGCCAAGCAACCCCAACACGGTACTTTCGATCAACAATTGCCGGACAATCCGCGAAAACGGAGCGCCCAGAGCCAGCCGGGTCGCAATTTCTCCCACCCGGCCGGAGGATCTCGCCAGCAGCATTCCTCCAATATTCACGCAGCCGAGGATAAACACGAACCCCACAGCGGCCGACAGCAGCATCAGAGGCTCCCGCAGATCCGTCGTCCGTCCTTCCAGCAGGGGAATAATGTCGAGGAGCGCGTCGCTATCTTTGTGGAAGACTCTCTGTCTCTTTAGCTCCGCGGTGATCGCCCCAAGCTGTCCGGAAGCTTCTTGCCAGGTGGCGCCGGGCCGAAGCCGACCAACCAAATGATAGTTCGTCCCTCCGCCCTCACCTGTCCGCGAAGGCTGGATAGGCGTCCATAGATCGGCGGTCGCATCGGAGCGAAAACCAGCGGGCATAATCCCGACAACCGTGTAAGGCTCGCCCCGCAGCAGGATGCCGCGCCCCGCCACGCCAGCGTCGCCATGGAAATATCTCTGCCAGAGAGCGTGGCTCAAGATCACCGCCGGCGGTCCCCCCTTACGATCCTCGTCGGCCGTAAACTCGCGTCCGATCATTGGCCGAACGCCCAATACCTGGAAGAATCCCGACGAAACCCGCTGCTGCTTCACATAAATCCCCGTTCCATTGACGCCGAGGTTGACTCCGTTCGCCCCGTAAGAGTAAACCGCGGAATTTAGCGCCGACGCATGGTCCCGAATCGCCTCCCAGATCGTGCCGTCAAGGTTAGAGGCCGTGCCTTGCTTCCCTTCGAAGCGGAAAACCGCAACGATTTGGGCCAACCGGTCAGGCTCAGGATAAGGAAGCGGCCGCACCATCGCCCCGTTCACCACCGCCAGAACCCCGGTGTTCGCCCCGATGCAAAGAGCCAGGATCGCAATCACCGTCAGTGAAAAACCCCAATTCTGCCGAATCAATCGGACCGCATAGCGCAAGTCGTGCATTTTCGACACCTCAGTGATCAATAAGACGAGAGATTAAGGATACTGTTCCTCAACACTTTCGTTACCGGTGACCATGTTACACTTGAGTTTTTGGTTTCCCCCGGTAAACCGAAGCATACCCCTTGGAGGAGTTTCAAAGCGTGGCAGAAAAGATGCGGCATATTTTTACGTCCGAATCGGTGACCGAGGGTCATCCGGACAAGATGGCGGACCAGATCTCTGACGCCGTACTCGATGCAGTCCTAACCGAGGATCCGACCGGCCGCGTGGCCTGCGAAGTCCTCGTCACCACCGGAATTTGCGTGGTTTCCGGAGAGATCACCACGAAAACCTACGTCGACGTGCCGAAACTGGCGCGCCAGGTCATCGCCGACATCGGCTATACCGACGCCGACATGGGTTTTGACGCGAAAACCTGCGGCGTCTTAAACACCATCCAGGCCCAGTCCCCCGACATCGCCATGGGGGTCGACACCGGCGGCGCTGGCGACCAGGGACTCATGTTCGGCTTCGCCTGCAACGAAACTCCTGAGCTGATGCCCCTCCCCGTGATGCTGGCCCACAAACTGGTCCGCCAGTTAAGCGAAGTGCGCCGCTCCGGAACCCTCAAATTCCTCCGTCCCGACGGTAAAAGCCAGGTCAGCGTCGAGTACATCGACGGTAAGCCCGCCCGCATCGATGCCGTGGTCGTCTCCACCCAGCACGACGACGATGTGTCCACCGAAACCCTGCGCGCCGAAGTCAAGAAACACATCATCGATCCGATCCTGCCGAAAAACATGATCGATGCCAACACCAAGTTCCACATCAACCCCACCGGACGTTTCGTCATCGGCGGACCCCACGGCGATACCGGCCTCACCGGCCGCAAGATCATCGTCGACACCTATGGAGGCATGGGCCGTCACGGCGGCGGAGCCTTCTCCGGCAAGGACCCGACCAAGGTTGACCGCTCTGCCTGCTATATGGCCCGCTACGTCGCGAAAAATATCGTAGCCTCCGGCCTCGCGGACCGCTGCGAAGTCCAGCTCGCCTATGCGATTGGCGTCGCCGAGCCTGTTTCTGTCATGGTCGACACCTTCGGTACCGGTAAGGTTCCTGCGGAGCGTCTGGTCGAACTGATTCGCGCGAACTTCTCGCTGACGCCGAAAGGCATGATCGATTCCCTCAAGCTCCGCCGTCCGATCTACCGCGTGACGGCCGCCTTCGGGCACTTCGGCCGCACCGAAGATTCGTTTACCTGGGAAGCCACCGACAAAGCGGCGGCGTTAAAGGAAGCCGGCATGGCCACCGCCGTCGCCAGCAATTAATTGTTAATCGGAGAAACTATATGAGCACTGCAACCACCCCCGTCCCCTGTGACGTAAAAGATCTTTCGCTCGCCGAAGCGGGTAAACGCCGCATCGAATGGGCGGGGCAATCGATGCCGGTCCTGGCGACGATTCGCAAACAATTCATCAAGACCCAGCCCCTGGCCGGAATCCGCGTCGCCGCGTGCCTGCACGTCACCACCGAAACCGCGAACCTGATGATCGCCCTCCGCGACGGCGGAGCTAACATCACCCTGTGCGCATCGAATCCTCTGTCGACGCAGGATGAAGTGGCCGCCTCCCTGGTCCGCGATTACCACATCCCCACCTTCGCTATCAAAGGCGAATCCAACGAGTCCTATTATTCGCACCTCAATTCCGCCCTCGACTCCGCCCCCCAATTCACCATGGACGACGGCGCGGACGTAGTCGGCCTCCTGCACACCAAGCGCAAGGAACTGCTCGGGAACGTAATCGGCGGAACCGAAGAAACCACAACCGGCGTCATCCGCCTCCGCGCCATGGCCAAGGATAAAGTCCTCGCCTACCCGATCATCGCCGTCAACGACGCGCTGACCAAGCACCTGTTCGATAATCGCTACGGCACCGGTCAGAGCACCCTCGACGGAATCATTCGCGCAACCAACGTCCTTCTCGCCGGACTCAACGTAGTCGTCGCCGGCTACGGCTGGTGCGGACGCGGCGTCGCCATGCGAGCCAAAGGCATGGGCGCGAACGTCATCGTCACGGAGATCGATCCCACCAAAGCCATCGAAGCCGTCATGGACGGATTCCGCGTCATGACCATGAAGGAGGCCTGCCCCATCGGCGACATCTTCATCACCGTCACCGGCAATAAGAACGTAATCGCCCGCGATCACTTCGAGAGACTCAAGAGCGGAGCGATCCTGGCCAATTCCGGCCACTTCAACGTCGAAATCGATCTTGATGCCTTGGCCGCCGTCGCCTCTAGCCGCAAGGAAGCCCGTCCGTTTGTCGAGGAGTTCTCGATGAAAGACGGCCGCAAGCTCTACGTGCTTGGCGAAGGACGCCTGATCAACTTGGCCGCTGCCGAAGGCCACCCCGCTTCGGTAATGGATATGAGCTTCGCCAACCAGGCCCTCTCAGCGGAGTACATGGCGAAAAACCACGCGACCATGGAGAACAAGGTTTACTCCGTGCCCGAGGAACTCGACAAAAACGTCGCCAAAATGAAGCTCGAATCGATGGGCTTCTCCATCGACAAGCTGTCGCCGGAGCAGGAAGAATACCTCGCCGGCTGGTCCGAAGGAACCTAAACCGCCGCAAAAGTGGGGCAGGTTCCCGACCTGCCCTTTCGGCTGCGCAACGATACCATGGCATTAGTCGAAGGCTGCAAGCATTCCCTAGAAATCACCGTCCCCGTCGTCGAGGTAGAAAAGGAAACTGAGCGCGCCGTCGCCGAAATTCAGCGCAAAGTGAAGCTCCCCGGATTCCGTCCCGGCAAAGCTCCTTTAGGTCTGGTCAAGCAACGCTTCGCCGGCGACATCCGCCAGGACGTTTTAGAAAAGCTGGTCCCCAGGTTCTTCCGCGCCGCGGCCGACAAGGATCATCTGGAAGTGGTCGGCCAGCCCAACGTCACCGACGTGAATTTCAAAGCCGGTGAGCCCATCACCTTCAAAGCCGAGTTCGAAGTTGCCCCCAAATTCGACTTAGGCGAATATCGCGGCGTCACGATTACTTATAACGAGCCCGAAGTCACCGACGCCGAAATCGATGCCCGCATCGAAGAAATCCGCAATCAAAAAGCCGAGTACGTAAATGAGGACCCGCGCCCCCTGGCCGATGGCGACTACGCCGTCGTGTCCTTAGAAAGCCTCTCCGGCGTGGCGGAAAAAGTCTCCCAAGACGAGCTGATGCTCAAAATGGGAGACGAAGCCACCATGAAGGAGTTCACCGAAAACCTCCGCGGAGCCTCTCCCGAAGAATCCCGGGAATTCGATGTGATATACCCCGAGGATTACGACCGCAAGAACCTGGCCGGCCGCACCGTGCGTTTCAAAGCAACGGTAAAAGCCGTGCGCCGCAAAGAACTCCCCGAAGTGAACGACGAATTCGCCAAAGACCTGGGCGACTATCAAACCGTGTTCGAGTTAAAGGAAGCCGTCCGCAAATCCCTCCGACACGACCGCGAACATAAAGCGCAGGACGAAGCCAAGCACCAGCTAATCGACAAACTGGTCGAAGCCCACGATTTTCCCATCCCTGAGGTCTACATCGACCGCCAGGTGGAAATCAACGTAGAGAACCAGCTCCGCACCTTAGCCGCCCAAGGCATCGACCCGCGCGGCATCAAGCTCGATTGGCAAAAGGTCCGCGAGACGCAAAAAGACAAAGCCGCCCGCGACGTAAAAGCGTCTCTGTTACTCGACAAAATCGCCGAACGCGAAGCCATCGGAGCCACGCAGGAAGAGATCGACCGCGAAGTACAAAAAATCGCCCGCCAGCAGCGCGAAGCCGTAGCCTCCGTCCGAGCGAAGCTCCAAAAAGACGGAGCCATCGGCAGAATCGCCGGTCACATCAGGACCGAAAAAACCCTAAGCTTCCTCTTCGAGCAAGCCCGCAAGGAAGCCGGAAAACCGGAGCCAGCAGCCAGCACCCAGCAGCCAGAATAGGTGGCACAGGCTTCAGCCTGTGAGTGGGGCAGGTTCCCGACCTGCCCGCGATGCGGTTTTGTGGCGTGAGCTTCAGCTTGCCGCCGAGGCTTCAGCCTTGGCCTTCTAAATGTTCCTTCAAAATGAGCTCAATTTAAAGCCGGATTCACCATCCGCTGAAGCCAATCCCTGGCCCGTGGGAGGAAACGACAAGGTACCTATCCTTCGAAAGTATCTTCGTGAAACCAACGGAACCATTCATGCCTAACTATCTTGTGAGCAAATACACCGCAAACGTCGCCAGCCAATGAGCGCCCTCATAATGCTCCCCCGTCACCGCCGCCAGCCCCGCCTCCGCATGCAAATCCGCGAGCTCGTCGTGTCCGCCTATTCCCCTCAACATCCAAGCCCGGCTCAAGTTCAATCCATCGAGATGAGAAAACTTCGGATCCGAAGGATCCGGCGACACCACAGGCCTCAATCCCGCTAAATCAGGTAAGAAGGCCCGAAGCCACTGCGCAAACTCTGAAGCCGGCAGCACCCGGCGCATCACATCCGCCTCCGCCAATGAAGGAGAGAGAAAATCCTCCCCTGAAGGCTCGTACTCCACCGGCGCGTGACGATCATTCCAATAAAAATCCCGCGCTCTCTGCTCAATAAAGTCCGACCGGTGCGAATCCAGCACCAGCCCCAGCGCAAACGCCGTATTGCTATGCTCCCCGGAACGCACCGGATAAGTCAGCTTCCCGAGCCACGCAGTAAACCTCTCCAAGACCGCCATTTCCAGAGGCCGCAGCGTGTCCGATCGCAACTCCGCCGCCAGCGTCAACAACCAGGCGAGCCCATAAGGGCGCTCAAACGCCGCACGCCCCTCATCGTTGAAATACCGCACCTCAGCGGCAATATTTTCTTCTGTTATATTCCGTTCAATCGCCGCCCGAGCCTCCGCCGCAAACGGCGGATCCGGAAACATCCGCGACAACCGAGCCAGCAGCCAATGCCCATGCACCGCCGAATGCCAGTCATAACACCCATAAAACGCCGGAGTCAAAATCCGCGGAGCCGCCACATCCGCATCCGACCGCATCGTATGAGCAACCTTGTTAGGATACTCGCGCGAAACACAATCCAGCGCCAGCCGGGCAAACCGTCCCGCCGTGATCTCATCCAGCCTATTCTTTTCCATCGGCGTTCATCCGCGTTCATCGGCGGCCAATACGTTTTTGCTTTCCTTCAACACTCGTCCAAAAATCCGAATCAGCGCGCCACCTAATTCTGGCTACTGGCTGCTGGGTACCGGTTACTTCCCCCGTACCTCTCCCGCAACACATTCTTCTGAATCTTCCCGGTCCCACCCTTCGGCAGTGCCTCCGCCACCACCACCGAAGTCGGACACTTAAAATGAGTCATCCTCTCCCGGCACCAGGCAATCAACTCCATTTCTTCCACTTCACAACCCGCCCGGCAAACCACCACAGCTCGAATCGCCTCACCCCATTTTTCATGCGGCACCCCAATCACCGCCGCCTCCAGCACCGACGGATGCCCCAGAATCGTCGATTCCACCTCTGGCGAATAAACATTCTCCGACCCTGGCTTAATCATGTCTTTCTTCCGGTCGAGAATATAAAGGAATCCATTTTTATCGAAGCGACCCAGATCACCGGTATGCATCCAGCCTCCGCGCAGCGCCTCCGCGCTGATCTCGGGCCGGTTCCAATACCCCTTCATGATATTGGCGCCGCGCGCAATCACCTCCCCGCACTCGCCCACCCCGACCTCGCGATCCGCCGGGTCCACCACCCGCACCTCAACCCCTAAAACCGGCCTCCCCGCAGCTGCAAGCCGCGCGCCATGATGATCCTCATGCCTCAGCACCGTCAGCACTGGACTGGTCTCCGTCATCCCATAAGCCTGTATGAACTCGACGTGCGGAAGCTTGCGCATCGCCAGCTCAATCAAAGGTCCAGGGATCGGCGACGCGCCATACAAAACGCGCCGCAGACTCGATAAGTCGAAAGCGTCGAATGAAGGATGATGGAGAACCATGCTGATCATGGTCGGCACGATCACCGTATCCGTAACCCGATGCGTCTCGACCGATCTTAGAAACGCTTCCGGATCGAACGTCGGCAGATAAAAGTTCGCACTACCGAGCATCGCGAGCATATAGACGGTCCACAGATCAGCGGCATGAAACATCGGCGCGGCATGCAGCCATACGCCTTGTGTAATGCCGATCGCCATCATGGATTGCACCGTATTCGCCCACAGATTGCGATGCGTCAACATTACGCCCTTCGGTCCACCGGTGGTGCCGCTGGTGTAAAACAGCCCGAGCATGTCGTTCTCATCGGGCTCTTCGAAAGCCACATTTGCATTACTGCAATCGCAAGATACAAGAACCCTCGGCGCGTGTTCCAGTTCGCCGACTTTGGCGGCAAAATGAGCATCCACGAACAAGGCCTTCGCGCCCGAATCAACCAGCGTAAAATCGACATCCTTCACGTGCCAACGCGTATTCAGCGGCACGATCGCAACGCCCGCAATTGCGGTTGCAAAATACAACTCCAGATATTCATGCGAGTTCAGCATCCACACCGCGACCCGATCGCCCTTCTCAATCCCGAGACCGCGCAAAAATGCCGCCTTGCGATATACCAGCTCGTAGAACTCGGCCCAGTTCAATCCACCGCTAGCCGGATTCGACCCATAAAATTGTTTGGCGCGACGGAGCGCAAACAAGACGTTCATAAAAACTCCCCATTATGCTCGCCCAACCGCGGAGCGCGTCCCTCCATCGCAGCACCAGGCGCCGCGACTCGAACCGGAGTAACACAGCAGTCCTTATGCCCGATCCGGGCGAACCATTCCTCCGCCGCAGCGGTCTTAAAAATCCCTTCCACGACAGCAATTACCGGCGCCTGATCCGCAACAAACTGAAGTTCAATCAACTCCCCGCATCCCAGCTCTCTGCACAAGTTCGCCCAGAACTTGTCCTCCAGAGCTCCCACTGCCACAAATGATCCTTCAGCCGCCGCATAAACGTGATAGCAGGCATACTTCCCACTCAATAAATCCGATCCACCCGCCCGCGTGATGGGAAGCAGCACCTCCAGCCCATCGGTCATCGAAACATCCACCCTCTGTCCCATCCCCGTGCGATGACGCGCCTGAATCGCCATCAGAATCCCGATCACCGCCTGCATCGACCCGCCCGCCAGATCCGCGATCTGCACGCCAGGAATCACCGGCCGTCCATCGTCAGCCCGAATCAGATCCAGCACCCCTGACATAGCGAGATAGTTTACATCGTGCCCCGCCAGCAATGTATCCGGCCCATAGCCAGTCAGCGCCACATAGATCAACCGCGGATTTGCCTCGTGCAATTTCTCATACCCGAGGCCAAGCCGATCCATCACATCCGGCCGGAATCCCTCAATCAAAACATCCGCACTCCCCACTAGTTTGAGAAAGGATTCTTTCGCAGTCTTCAAATCGATCTCGACGCTTTTCTTCCCTCGATTCGTCCGCTCAAAAAGAGCCGCATAGCTATCACGCGCATAATCGCCGATCACAGGTTGCTCGATCTTGATCACTTCCGCGCCATAATCCGCGAGCCACTGCGTCGCCACAGCGCCCGGCAGCAGGCGCGTTAGATCCAGAATGCGAACGCCTTCTAATGCGCCCGGCATTTGACCATCAGCCTGTCGATGTAAGTAAGCACCGGTTTCTCATCCTGATTCAGCACTCGAGTCTCAAACGAAACCAATCCGCGGATGCCGTCTTTCGTTTGTTTATCGATGGTCTTCTTGACCACATGAATCGTATCGCCGATAAATACCGGCGCGACAAACCGCAACTGGTCGACGCCTCGGAACGCCACGATTGCTTCATGATCCGCCGTCATCTGCACCATCAATCCGGTGGAGATGGAAAAGATCAACGCTCCATGCGCGATCCTGCGTCCGAACGGACCGTTCTTCGCATACTCCTCGTTCACGTGCAGCTCGACAAAATCACCGGAAAGCCCAGCAAAATTGACGATATCCGCTTCCGTGATGGTGCGCCCGCGCGAAATGCGGACCTGATCGATTTCATAGTCTTCGAAGTACATACGCAGTACGTTATAATCGCACTTCTATGCGCAATAAAGTTACGGTAGTGGGCGGAGGCAATGTCGGCGCAAGCTGCGCCATGAACCTCGCGTTTAAAGAGCTGGCGGATGTTGTACTTGTCGATGTCGTCGAGGGCGTTCCGCAAGGCAAAGCGCTCGACATGCTTCAGTCAGGGCCGATTGAAGGCTACGACGTCACCATCACCGGAGCCAACGATTATGAGGCCACGGCAAACTCCGATGTTGTTGTTATTACGGCTGGTTTAGCGCGCAAACCGGGCATGAGCCGCGACGATTTGCTGTTTGCGAATTTTGACGTGGTCAAAGGCGTCACGGAAAAAGTGGCGCAGCATTCGCCCAACGCCATTCTAGTCCTGGTCACAAATCCACTGGATGCAATGTGTTGGACTGCTCATCAGGTTTCTAAGTTTCCCAAGCATCGCGTCATCGGTATGGCCGGAGTTCTTGACACCGCGCGATTTCGAACCTTTATTGCCGCGGAGTTGCAGGTTTCAGTCGAAAACGTTACCGCCGTAGTGCTGGGCGGGCATGGCGACACGATGGTGCCGATTGTGCGGTTGTCGAGTGTATCCGGTATCCCATTGACGGAATTGATGGATAAGGCCACGCTCGACAAGCTGGTTGACCGGACTCGTAACGGCGGGGCGGAGATTGTGAAGTATTTGAAGACCGGCAGCGCTTATTATGCTCCGTCGGCGGCGGCGGTCGAGATGGTCGAATCGATTCTTAAAGATAAGAAGAAAGTTCTGCCGTGCGCGGCGCTGCTGGAAGGCGAGTATGGGGTGCACGGACTGTTCGTCGGCGTGCCGGTGAAACTGGGATCTAAAGGAATTGAAAAGATTTACGAGATCAAATTGACCGACGAAGAGAAAGCGATGCTGGCGAAAAGCGCGGCTGCGGTGGAGGAGTTGGTGGGCATACTCAAAACCAAGATGGGAGCGTAAGTGGAATCTCAAACAATCGTGCAGATCGTGGCGGGCGTTCTGATGGTCCTTTGCGTGGCGATCATCATCCTGCGGCGCAACGGGAAGAAGAAAAAAGAGGCGGAAGACGAGTTTTAACGGTCGTTAAATCGTCATAAATGCCTTGCTAAGATGCTCCACGGGGCCTTATATGACCATAAATGTACGCTACGCGCTGCTCATTGTTCTATGCGCGAATTTGCCCGCGCAGGTGCGCCTGAACCAGATTCAGATCATCGGCAGTCATAACAGCTATCACGCCGGTATGGCGCCAAGCGAGACCGCCTGGCTGGCGAAATTGAATCAAAAATCCGCGGATGCGCTGGAGTATCGGCATCCTTCGCTCGATGTGCAATTCGACATGGGTGTGCGGCAGGTGGAGATCGATATCTACGCCGACGTCAAGGGCGGGCGTTTTGCGCATCCGGCGAATCTGAAATTCGTTTCCGAGATGGGGCTGCCGGCCGATCCGCCATTCGATCCCGACGGACTGTTTCTGAAGCCGGGCTTCAAGGTGATGCACGCGCAGGACATCGATTACCGTAGCAACTGCCAGCCGTTCGCCGGATGCCTGGCAGTGATTCTAAATTGGTCGAAGGCGCATCCAGGACATTTGCCTCTGTTCATCCTGATTGAGACTAAGGAAGGGAAAGGGCGGCCTTATCAGCAGGAGACGGAGCATTTTACGCCGGCGGTGTTCGACGATCTGGATAAAGAGATTCGGTCGGTGATTCCTGCGAAAAAGATGATCGTACCGGACGATGTTCGCGGGAAGCACGCGACGCTGGAAGAGGCGGTGCTTACGGATGGTTGGCCTACGCTTGATGCGGCTCGGGGCAAGATAATTTTCTTGCTCGATCAGAGGAAGGCGGAGGCGGATTATATTGCGGGGCATCCTTCGCTAAAGGGGCGCGTGATTTTTACCAATGCTGCGCCGGGATCGCCGGATGCGGCGTTTACGGAGCAGAATGATCCGTTGAAAGATCCAGCTTTGATTCCCGGGTTGGTGAAGAAGGGGTATCTGGTTCGGTCGCGGACGGATGCGGATACGGTGCAAGGCCGGAGTGGGGATACGAAGATGCGCGACGCGGCAATGGCCAGCGGGGCGCAGATCTTGAGCAGCGATTATTACTTCAGCGAGAAGGCTTCGTGGAGCGGGTTCTCGGTTAATTTTCCCAACGGCGAGATTGTCCGGTGCAATCCCGTGGTGGGGCCGGCGGATTGCAGTAAGGCCATTATTGGCCGCTGATGAACGCCGATGAACGCTGATAAGAAAAACAAGCTAGCCTTTGCGGATGATGCCGCGTTCTTTTCTCGGGAGCTTGTCGATGGCGTCTTTCGGGATTCCGAAGTTGGCGGATAACAGGGACACCGGGTTTCCGCCTAGCCAGTTGGCTAGCGAGATTTCCTGAAATTCGGGGTGGTTGAAGAGGATCAGGAGCTCGGTTGGTTCGGTGCCGATTTGCTCGATGTAGTGGCCGTAGCCTTGCGGGCAGAACCCCACGTTTCCCTTTTTGTAATCCTCGGTGCGGATGCGGCCGTGCGAGCCGAAGACGGTCATGCGGGCTTGTCCGCTTAAGTAATATTGCCATTCGTCGGCGTGCGGATGCCAGTGCATTTCGCGCAGGGCTCCGGGCTGAAGAATCATTTTTGCCGCGGTGAACGTGGTTTGAATGGGGAAATCTTTTTGCTGGACGATGTACTCCATGCCGCCTTCGAAGACGCGCGGGGGTTGCATGTCGAGACGATATTTATGCGCGAACTGGCTGGTCTGGCTGCTCGATAGACGGAAGTCTTCGAGGATGGTGCCTGGCACTTCGCCGGGGCCGATGTAGAGTTCTTTCTTCGGAAATTTTGCCAGAACGGAAGCGGGGAGATTCAGCACGCGGCTGGCGATTTCAGGAGGGGTGTTCGCAATCCAGTCGGTGATGCTGAAGGTGCCGAATTCGGAGAAGTGTCCGTTGTCGAAGCCGAGAAGGAAATGTGCTTCGCCGGGTCCGAGGCCTTGCAGCAGGTGGCCGTGGCCGCGCGGGAAATACCAGGTGTCGCCGGGACCGAACTCGTCGATGGCGGATTGACCGTTAGGCATCACGACAGTGGTGCGAACGCGGCCTTCAATCATGTACGCCCATTCGGCGGCCAGCGCGTGCCAGTGCAGCTCGCGGATGGCTCCGGGCTTGAGGCGCATGGAGACGCCGGCGATGCTTTGGGAGATGGGAAATTCGGCCACGGTCGCTTCGTTGGCGGAGCCGGCTTCACCTTTCCAATGGGTCTGGGCTTCGATGTCGAATTTCAGACTCGGTATGGCGGCAGGTTGTTCCTGGGCGCTCGCGTGTTGAGGAGATAGGAATGCCGCGGCGGCGCCGAGGGGTGCGGCTTGGAACAGACCTCGGCGGGAGAAACTATTGGGCATATTTGAATCGTAGCAGGATGAAAAACTCATTTGGAGTTATCGGCGTTCATCGGCGTTCATCGGCGGCTAAATATTCTTGAGAGATGTCGGGTGGGGGAAGCACCATATATGGGCCGCCGATGAACACCGATGAACGCCGATGTCCGGACTCAATTACTGAAAACGTCATTGGGGCGGTGATCGAGGTTTCTAACACGCTTGGGGCTGGATTTCTAGAGAAGGTTTATGAGCGGGCGCTGCTGAGGGAGCTGGGGCTTCGTGGACTTCGGGTGAAGGGGCAGTTTTCGTTTTCCGTAATGTACAAGGGGGCGTGTGTTGGACAATACTATGCGGATATTCTGGTCGAGGATGTGCTTATAGTAGAGCTGAAATGCGTGGAGCGCCTCGCTAGCGAACACACTGCGCAGTGTCTTAATTACTTGAAGGCGACTGGAAGGACGGTCTGCCTGTTGGTTAATTTTCAGAGGTCGAAGGTGGAGTGGAAGCGGATTGTCAGTGGGTTTCAGGTTCCTGAATAAGGTCGCGCTTGGTTTTGTTATTCTCTGGGCTGTCTCCGTCAGGGCTCAGGAAAACGATTGGCTGATCGTTCCCGGCGAACGGTTGGGGCCGATTACCTCGTCTATGACCCGCGCCGATTTGGTGCGGCTTTTCGGTAAAGCCCAAGTCCGCGACGAGATGGACGACCCTGCGGAAGGACCGGGGCTGGCGACCCTCGTATTTCCAAAGACGCCAGGGAGCGAACTTATCATCTCCTGGGGAAAGAAGCGTATGAGCCGCGTGATGATCTGCACCGAACCGGGTGACGTTCCTTGTAAATGGCACGCCGGGGGCGGCATAACTATTGGTACCAGTCTGGAGCGGCTCGAAACTTTGAACGGACGAGCGTTTCAGATCGCACCGGAACAAGGGGAAGGGCAAGGCTATGTCACTTCCTGGCAGGGTGGAAAACTGGCGGGGAGCCTCGGAGAAGGAACAGGCAGAAAGCTGTGGGTCCAACTCGGCGTTCGCTATCCGTCGACGGGAAGCACTTATGAGCAACGGCGCCTATTCGACGAGATGTACGCTCTAAAGAGACCTCCTCTCTCGAGCGATCCCGCTGTCGGGCAACTCAAGCTGGTGGTCGTCCAAATGGATTTCGTCTTTACGGCCCCACCGGCGGCACCTCGCCGTCGATAATAAACTCGATGGCAGAAAACAAGATCGAGAGCCGCGCGGCTCGGGCGGTTCGGGAGATTTTTGGGTCGGGTAGACCGCTGACTTATATTCAGTCGGCGGAGGAGCAACGCGTGGCTCGGGTGCTGCGCGAGGTTTCCGAGCGGATCGATGCGCCGGTTTGGACCTGGAGTTCGACGGAGGGCAGCGGGGCGGAGGGCCCTCGGGCGGCGCTGGATTACATCATTGCGCAGCAGGGCTCGGGGATCTTTCATCTTAAGGATTTTCATGAGGCTCTGCGGGAGTCTTCCGAGGTTCGCCGGCGGCTGCGGGATGTTTATGAGCATTTGCTCGATTCCGGAAAGTTTGTGGTGATCAGTTCGCCGGTGCGGTTTATTCCGGAGGAATTGGAACGGAGCATGGTTCTTTTGGAGCTGCGCCCGCCGGATCTGGTGGAGCTGGTCGACTTTTTAAAGGAGGAGACGAGCGCTAGCGAGGAAACTTTGCATGCAGTCGCTCGGGCCTTGCAGGGGTTGACGCTCGATGAGGCGAAGTATGCTTTGCGTCGCGCGCTGGCGGTTAGTCCTTCCCTGGGGCCGGAGGCGTTTCCGGCTCTGCTGGAAGAGAAAAAACTCTTGGTGAATCGCAGCGGGGTGATTGAGTTTATTTCTACTGCTACGGAGTTGGGTGAGGTCGGGGGACTGGAGGGACTGAAGACCTGGCTGCTGGAAAGACGCAAGTTGTTTCAGATGCGGGACAGCCTGGATGAAGAAATTGTTCCTAAGGGAATCCTCATTATGGGGATTCCCGGGTGCGGAAAAAGCTTGACGGTGAAGGCTACCGCTTCTTATTTTCAATTGCCTTTGTATCGCGTGGATATGGTGGAGATTTTTTCGGGGCGGCATGGAAAGCCGGAGGGGGCGTTTGTGGCGGCTTGCCGGATGATGGAGGACATGGCTCCGGCGGTGCTGTGGTTCGACGAAATTGAGATGGGGATTAATTCGGCCGAGTCGGGAGGGGAGCAGGGGCGGATCTTTGCGTTCTTTCTGACTTGGATGCAGGAGAAGACTCGGGGGCTGTTTGTGGCGGCTACGGCGAATCGGATCGATTTGCTGCCGGCTGAGATGATTCGCAAGGGGCGGTTCGACGAAGTATTTTTTGT
>DATHOJ010000013.1:0-29349 GCA_035485055.1 Bryobacteraceae bacterium | reverse complement strand
GAAGCTGCTGGCCGGGTCGACGCCGACGGCGATTGTGGCGGGGAACGATCTGACGGCGATCGGCGTGCTGCATCGCGCCTACGACGGAGGGTTGAAAGTGCCGGAAGATTTATCGGTGGTGGGATTCGACGATATTCTGTTCGCGGAGTACACGCAGCCGGCGCTGACTACGGTTTCGGTGCCACGCATCGAGATCGGACGCGTGGCGTTTCAGGCGTTGTGGACTATGATGGCGGATCCGTTGCGAGCTGGACGAGAATATCGCGTGGGAACCAGATTGATCGCGCGGCAGACCACGGCAGCGGCTAAGGATTAGTTTTAGGAGCGAAGGTGAAATACATTCTCTTTGGGATATTCGGCGCGATGCTGTCCTCGTGGGTTCAGGCGGCCGATTTGACCGGACGCTGGGTTGCGGAGACGCAGGCTCCAAATGGCGATAAGCGGCAGACGGTTTTCGAGCTCAAATCCGAAGGCGATCGACTCGCCGGTTACCTGGTTTCCACGCAGGGCGACGATTGGATCGCCGACGGTAAGATCAGCGGCGATTCCGTTTCGTTTACGGTGATCGGCGATTTTTACGGAGTGGAACGCAGAACGCAATACACCGCGAAAATTACTGCTGACGGGCTGCTGTTCAAGATGGGCGGGGGCGCACGTGAACTGCTGGCGAAGAGGGTATCGACCGAAGCTCCCAAGAATGCGCCACCGGCGGCGAAGCTGGTGTTGCCGGCTCCTTCTGGTGCTGTTCGTCCAAATGGATTGGCCAAGACGCCGCCGATGGGATGGAACAGTTGGAACAAATTTCAAAGGCGGGTGAGCGATCAAGTGGTGCGGGAGGTAGCCGCGGCAATGGCGAAGAACGGCATGAAGGATGCCGGCTATGTGTATGTCAACATCGACGACACCTGGCAAGGGACTCGCGATGCGAAGGGCAACATTCGCGCTAACGAAAAGTTCCCGGACATGAAGGCGCTCGCCGATTATGTTCATGGTTTGGGGATGAAACTCGGAATTTATTCATCGCCGGGGCCCCGGACGTGCGCGGGATTTGAGGGCAGTTATCAGCACGAGGAGCAGGACGCGAAGACGTTCGCAGCGTGGGGAATCGACTATTTGAAATACGACTGGTGCAGCGCAAGCCGGATATTCGAGGTTTCGTCCA
This sequence comes from Bryobacteraceae bacterium, assembly GCA_035485055.1. Classification (GTDB taxonomy): domain Bacteria; phylum Acidobacteriota; class Terriglobia; order Bryobacterales; family Bryobacteraceae; genus Palsa-187. The sequence continues at coordinate 28,187 of DATHOJ010000013.1, read as the reverse complement.
TGCCGGCGGTGTTCGCCAAGATGGGGCAGGCGCTAGCCGACGCTGGGCGGCCGATCGTTTACAGCTTGTGCCAGTACGGCATGTTGAACGTCGGAGAATGGGGCGCGAAGGCGGGCGGGAATGTGTGGCGGACGACACACGATATTCGCGACACCTGGGCTTCGATGGCGGCTCTCGGCTTCGACGAACAAATGGGGCTCGAAAAGTATGCAGGGCCGGGGCACTGGAACGATCCGGACATGCTCGAGGTGGGCAATGGAGGCATGAGCATGGACGAGTATCGCACGCACATGAGTTTATGGTCGATCCTGGCGGCGCCTCTAATGGCGGGCAACGACGTGCGGAACATGCCGCCCGAAATTACGGCGATTTTGCAGAACAAAGAAGTGATCGCGGTGGATCAGGATGCTTGGGGCAAACAGGGCGCGAGGGTCGCGAAGAATGGGGATCTCGAAGTTTGGTCCAGGCAGCTTGCCGGTGGCGCGATCGCGGTGGGTTTGTTCAATCGCGGGGCGGAGCGTGCGAAGGTAACGGCGCGGTGGGCCGATCTGGGGATCACGGGGTCGAAGAGTGTTCGGGATCTGTGGGCGCATGCGGATCGGGAGAAGGTTTCGGGGGAATATTCGGCTGATGTGGCTTCGCATGGGGTGGTGATGGTGAAGATGTGGTGAGGGTTGGTGGAAACTTGAGCGAAGACACGAGTGTCAACGCGGCACGCATGAGTGCGTGCGCTACATGCGCCCAGGCGTTGGGCCTTGCCATTGGAGTTGGTCTACGTTATCGAAAAGCTGGATGTCGGTGCGCAGGGTAGCCAGGGTTCGGAACAGCATTGCCTGGTCGCGCTCGCGGGACAGGGTCGAGGCGAGAGCGCTGGCGTTGGCGGCGTTCACGTGCCAATCGCTGGAGTCGGCGGGGATCGATTCGATATGGCCGAATTTTGCCAGGACCGCAGCCGTGGATTTTGCGCCCCATCCCGGCAGTCCCGGATAGCCATCGGCTGCGTCGCCGACCAGGGCGAGATAATCGGGGATCGACGCGGGAGGAACGCCGAACTTTTGGATGACTCCAGCTTCATCGCGTGTGACTCCAGTGCGGCGATTGAGCTGGACGACGTGTGTGCCGCGCACGCATTGCGCGAGGTCCTTATCGGGAGTGCAGATGATGACCCGATCGACACGAGGGTCGTTCGCAGCCGCGAATGCGCCCGCCGCTAGCGCGTCATCGGCTTCGAACTCCACCATCCCCCAGACCACAATTCCGGCGGCCTTGAGGGTCTCTTCGAGCAAAGGAAATTGCGAGAGCAGAGCTGGATCGATGCCGTCGCCGGTTTTGTAGCCGGGCCACAGGTCATTGCGGAAGGATTCGATAACCGTGTCGGTGGCGACGGCGAGGTGGGTGGCTCCGGCTTTGATCATCCCCAAAACCGAGGTGAGCACGCCTCGGACGGCCGCGATCTCGCGCCCGTCCCGATCGCGCGCGGAAGGCAGCGCGTAGTAGTGGCGGAACAGCTCATAGGTGCCGTCTATCAGATGAACGTCCAGGATGCGCCTCTCCGGTATATAGTAATTGAAGTCCAAAGGAGGGGGCGGGATGAAGCGCTTTTTGTGGCTGGGTATTGTGTTGCTCGCGCTGTGTGTCGCATTATCGCGACGCCCCGCGGTTCACGCGGCGACGGTGATGGCACCGAGGTTCGAAGTAGACCTGACGTGGCCGAGGCCTCTGCCGAACAACTGGATTCTGGGCGCGACTATCGGCGTTTCGACGGACGCGAAAGATCATGTCTGGATCATTCATCGGCCCTCTTCGCTGGAGCAAAACGAGCTGCACGCCACCACCAATCCGCCGACGGCGCAGTGTTGCGCGGGCGCGCCTCCCATTCTCGAATTCGATCAAGAGGGTAATCTTTTGCGCCACTGGGGCGGTCCGGGCGAGGGTTTCGATTGGCCGGTTTCGAACCACGGGATCACGATCGATTACCAAGGGAACGTGTGGATTGGCGGCAACAATCGTACACCCGAAAGCGGCGCGCCGGATGACTTCGTGCTGAAATTCACGCAGGACGGGAAATTTCTTTTGCAGATCGGCAAGCCGGGCCAGAGCAAGGGCAGCAACGACGTCGCGAATTTGCGGCAGCCGGCGAAGATGTTTGTCGATCCGAAGACCAACGAACTGTATGTCGCGGACGGCTACGGCAACCGTCGCGTGATCGTGTTCGATGCCGATACCGGGGCTTACAAACGCCACTGGGGCGCGTATGGCCACCAGCCGGACGATGCGAATCCGGGTCCTTACAAGCCAGGCGAACCGCCGGCGCAGCAGTTCCGCAATCCGGTGCACTGCGCGCAGCTTTCCAACGACGGATTGTTGTACGTGTGCGACCGCGTGAACGATCGGATTCAGGTTTTCAAACCCGATGGGACGTTTGTGAAAGAAGCATTTTTTGAGACCGGGACGCTGGGATCGGGCTCGGCGTGGGACATTGCATTTTCACGGGATCCGCAGCAGAGGTTTATTTATCTGGCGGACGGAGAGAACGATAAGGTGCGGATTCTGGATCGGACGACGCTCGAATTGCTGACCAGTTTCGGGCAGGGAGGAAGGCAGCCTGGCGAATTTTATGGCGTGCATAGCATCGCGACCGATTCCAAAGGGAACATCTACACGACGGAAACGTACCGGGGGCAGCGCGTGCAGAGGTTCGTCTACAAAGGGCTGGCTCCGGTTACGACGAAAGATCAAGGCGTATTATGGCCGAAACAATCTGTGAGGTGAAGGATGCGTAAACTGATTCCAGGCTTGGTTGCGGTGGTGTTTGCGTTGTGCGCGCAGGAGACGAAACCGAGTTGCGACCGGTGTTCCGCAACTTATATCCGCAATGACGAATTGCAGGCGTTTTTGAAGCGCGCGCCGTCGAGGATTGTAGCCAATGACGTTTCCGATCAACAGGTGCGGGCCGTGGATATCGGGAAGAGTCATATCGACATTGGAGTGGTTTACCGCCGCACCCTGACTGGCGAAAATCCGGTTGCCGAACACGATCTGGTGAGCGAGGTGTATCACATCATCGATGGGTCGGCCACGCTGGTAACGGGTCCGGACATTGTGGACCCGAAGCGGCGGCCGGCGACCAATGAAAATGTGAGGCTGTTGAACGGTCCCGGGAGCAACGGGACGTCCATCCGGAACGGGATGACGGTTCAACTCAAGGCGGGCGACGTCATCGTGATCCCGGCTGGAGTCGGCCATTGGTTTACCAAGATTGACGATCATATTCGCTACCTGATGGTGCGGATCGACCCGGACAAAGTGACTCCTTTAAAGGACGAGGCTGCGGCGAAGGCGGACCTCGCTCGGGGGAATTAAGTAGGGTGAATTCGGGGATTTCCCTCATCGACGGCTAAGGGACGCAGTGAAACAATTAGGTCAAGATGCGTTACCGGATTCTTATCACCTTGTTCGGTGCGTCGCTGGCGGCTTGGAGCCAGCCTAACTGCACCGGAATCACGCTGGACGTCGATGCTCGATGCGCCTGTGTCAAAGACCCAAATAGTCAGGCTTGCGGGTTAGTCAAGGCGGGGTTGTACGAACCGCATGACATGACCAAGATGAAGCCGCTGACCCCGGGGTGGACCGGCACGGCTTCTCCAACGCAGCCGACGAATCGGACTGCGACGGCGGCTCCGGCGCGAGCGCAGCAGGCTCGCGTGGTTCCATTGACGCATAAGGATTATCTGCGCTTCCTTCAGCCGAATGCACAATTGGCCGTCGGGATCGACTTCGGAAAGATTCTTCAGTCGCCGGAGCTGGTCTCCGCTGTGTTCGGACCAGCCGATGGCGAAGACGACCGCAACAAGATGCTCGGCGCGCTGAAGGAGATGGATCATTTATGGCTTTCCTTCGCCGGTCTTGGCGATCTGGTCATCGTGATGACCGGCAAGTTCGAGCAAGGGGTCGCCGCGAGGATGTTCTACTCGCAGGGGATTCAGCCGGTATTTTTGGGAGACGCGCACGCGATGATGATCGGACCGGAGCCTTCTATTCAAGCTGCGCTGGGCAGGCTCGCGAAGCCGGCTACCGGTGGCGGATGGGTGGCGCGGCGCGCGCGGGAGTTGTCCAAGGATCATGAGACGTGGATCGTGACGGAGCCGCCGGCCGGGGCGCACCAGGCGTCCGCGCTTCCGGGTATCCGGCAGTTCGCGATGGGTGTCCGGCTTGCGGCGCCCGCAGGCATCGATGGCGAAGTGGTGGCGGATTCTGAGGGCAATGCGGAGAAAATGGCAGCCTGGGTGGACCGCGTCAAGTCGGCTGTTCGAGAGAAGACCGGTGTGGGAGTGCTGGATGCCCTGGCAATCGAGCGCACGGGCACGACCCTCAAGTTCACCGCGAAAGACGAAACGCTGCTGGCTGGCGAGGCCGGCAAGAAGGCGATGAAGTCCGATTTGGGGGTGGAGTTATACGGAATCATCATGGGGGATTTCCCGGGAGCTCCTGCACGGACGGTCGCGGAAGATAAGCTGATGGCTGTGAAGGTGGGCATGAATCGTGAAGAAGTGCTGTCGCTCCTCGGTACGCCTTTATCGGTGTCGTCGATCCAAGGGCTCGATACTCCGCGCGAGACGTGGACGTATCAGATTCCGTTTGGCAAGCAGCTTTCGGTGCGGCTTGACGGCGGGGTGGTTACGTCGGCTCCGCGGTAGTTGAGGTGCCCCAGCGTATTTGAAATACTCGGAAATTTAGAATTCTGCTGTCGCCCGGTATGTTTGCGCCTTTGCCGGGAACTACTAGCCTGAAGACGGCTGGTTCCGCCGCGATGGGAGGGATTTCCAACGTGATCGGGTGACGATAGGACACGGTTGCGGTCGCCACGGGTTCGCCGTACTCGCTGGTGAGCGTAAGCTCGAACGGACTGCAGTTCCTGGAGGGTCCTGACTCTACGTCGAGGACTAGCGCCCGGCGTTCGGCGGAGGGGTTGGTCACGATGATTTCGGCGTCCGTTTCGATCCAGCGGAAAAACTGTTCGCCATCGCGTTCCAATTCGTGCCAGCCGCGGCCTAGAAAAATTCCTGTCGGCAGATTGTTGCCGGCATAAAGCGCGGCGAGCCCATCCTGCGGCACGATGTCCTGCGCCCGGTTGTGGCTCCGCAAGGCTCCCGGATCGCGATAAAGAGGAAGAGATGCCCGCTCGCCTTCGGCACGCGGCAGACCTTTGAGTTCGCGCCATTGATCGACGCTCCAACCCGCGGGTGCGTCCTTAGGCGGAGTTGAAAACTCAAACGGACTGCGCGAGTTTCCCTCGGCTTGCGCCAGCGCAAGAAGCGTCAATTCATCAATCGGCAGCGACGGGTTGTTCAATCTGGGGAGATAAGCCTCCTGTTCGAAGGATGGCTTCGTCTTGTAGATGTCCTTCCGCCAGGCGCCATTAAATTTGAGAACCGTCAGTTCGCGAACCTGCGCGAAACGCTTGCCCGCGGCCCAGGCTGTCGAGAGGAACGCGACGTCGCTGGGGGTATGCAGTTCGCGATAATCTCTCCAGCCGGCCGTGTCCTTGATCACGTCGGCTCGATGCAGAATGGTCGAGGGAGGAACCAGAGCATCCGATTCATAGGCACCCGATTTTGTCGCGCCGGTCAGCACGCGCACGGGGCTTTCGGGAGGCCCGATCATGATGCCCAAACTATAGGCGACGTCCGCGCCGGTCTGTTCGATTTTTTGAACCAGAAGGTCGAGATGATTCGGCAGCCACAGGTCGTCGTGACCGAGGTAGGCGACGTATCGGCCGCGCGCGATTCGAAGGCCGGCATTGTTTGGCGCGGCCTGATATCCGCTATTACGCGCCAGATTGTGCCAACGGATTCTCTGGTCTCCGAAGGACGCGGCTACGGCTTCTGAATCGTCCGTGCAGCCGTCGCCGATTACTAAGATCTCGAAATCGCGGTAGGTCTGTCCGAGAACGCTATGAATCGCGCAGCGCAACACGCTGCTGTAGTTGTAGGTGGCGATGATAACGCTCACCAACGGCTCTACCAGCCTTTGCGATCTTCGAAACGATAAGGAATCTGATCGCTATTGAGAGGATAACGGTAGACATCCGGACTCTGATGGTCATAGGGTCTAGTCGGCATGCTGACGAACAGCGCGTCGGTGGTGCCGATGTTTTGATGCGCGTGATAAACGAAGGCCGGGATCACCATCACGTCGCGGCTGAATTCGCTGCGGTGAATCTCGTTGATCATTCCGAAAGTCGGCGAGTCTGTTCTGCTGTCGTAGAGCACCACTTTGACCTGCCCCTGGCTGATGAAAATGCGGTCGTCGTGCAACCGATGGGAGTGCCAGCCCTTGATCTTGCCTGGACGAATCGTGAACTGGTAGACGTACACCAGCGGAGCGGGATGAGGCGGGCGATGCGGGCTGAAGATTTCGCACAGCGTCCCGCGGTCGTCTATGTGGGTTACAGATTTCTGAATGATTACGCCGTGAATTAATTTTTGAACAGGCTGTCCATCAACGGTAACGGTCTGGACGTCCTGCCTGGGGTTTACACTCAAACATCACCTCTGCGATGGGTGTCCCCGATGAGGTCAGGGCCAAACGTCAGTATATCGCGTCTAAAATCGGGAACCAACGAAACCGGTGATTCGTGTGGAGATTCATATGGAATTCAGCCGCGGACGTTCGCCATTCCTTCCGCACTCTGATTTAAAAGCCCCGGTTTCACGATTGTTGCTATCCTCGCGCTGGCCCTCGTCATCGGCGCGAATACCGCGATTTTAAACTAGCGATTGGCCTGCTGCCGCTCAGTTGGCTGATTCGTACCAAGACCGATCCTTTATCGGGGGCGGCTTCCATTCGGCACGAATTCGAAACTTTGGACGGGCAACTGACGCCCTCGAAGATCCTGACCATGGAAACCGTGATCAAAGATTCCACTACGCGAGAGAATTTCAACATGCTGATGCTCACAGTATTCGCCGCTGTCGCGCTGCTGCTGGCCGCGGTGGGAATTTACGGGTGAATGTCCTATGCGGTGGAGCAAAGGACGCAGGAGATCGGTATCCGGATGGCTCTAGGCGCGGGTCGCGGACAAATGATGAAAATGATCCTGGGGCAGGGCGTGCGCCTGGTTGGCACGGGCGTAGTCATCGGATTGGCGGCCGCCTTCGGACTCACGCGCCTGCTGGCGGGGCTGCTTTTCGGCGTCAAGGCGGGAGATCCCCTCACGTTTGCGATGGTCGCCGTTATACTCACCGGGGTAGCGCTGCTCGCGGCATTTGTACCCGCTCAACGGCCCACCCGAGTGGACCCGATCCTGGCTTTGCGGCAGGAATAGTTCGAATCGGGGATTCCGGGAGCGGTTAGGTTCGGGGTTGCAGCGCAATTACGACGGCCCATTAGTTTCTTACTACGACATTTGCGAACGAGGAGAGGTTCAAGGCGAGGTTCGTGTCCGACGCGGCGCTCAACTCAGAAACCGATGCGTGGATCAGATTCTCGCCCGTGCTATTGATCGCCGGGAACATACCGGCCGACGTCATCGACCAATTCACGAACGTGTCGCCGATGCTCGTGAAATTGGAAATTGTGCCCTGCACGGCCGGCGCGGCACAGGTTTTGTCAGCTTCCACTTGAGAGTCGAGAACGATGCCGCCCAGACCGAGATTCGTGAACGTGTTGCCGCTTGACAGCACGCTGACCATGTTCGACTGGCAGTCGGATTCAATATACACCGCCGCGTAGTCGCCCAGATACCTGTCCGGAATGTTCGAGATCTGATTGTTCGAGATGACGATCAAGGGCATGATCAAAGCGCAGTAGGAATAAACGGCGATCGCCATCCCCGACCCTTCGATCCGGTTGTTGTCGATGGTCCAGGAACTATAGTCCTGAATGGTTGGACACACTAGAGATGAGAACCCGCCCTGAAGCAGTTTAATCGCGGAGTTGCCGTGATCCTGAAGCAGATTGTTCCGGATCAGCGCGCCGCGAACGGCGAGGGTATAAATGGCGTGATCGTTATGAACCGCGCCTCCCGGAATGCTGTCGCCCGTCAGCGTGGAATTCTCCACCGTGAGGAAGCGGGCGTTCGCCGCGTTGATCGGCTGGCTGACCGCATTCTCCTCGGTGCCCACCGAAATGTTGCAATCGTCCACGGTGATCGATTCGAGCATGTCTCTATCGCTGGTGCCGTTGATATCGAGTCCGAAATTGAAGCCCGATGAGTTGAAGCGCACAAATGTAAACACGTCTCCAAGCATGGGAGCCGAGGCCGCCGATGTCCCTCCAAACACGCCGATCATGGCGTAATCGACCGTGAGGGGAGTTGTATTCACCGCGATATCTCGCATGGTGAGTGAATGATTCGCGACGATGCCATGGCTCAGCGCGTACTGATGAGTTTGAAAAATGATGCTCTTTGTCGGGCCGTCGCCCGAAATGTACATAGCGCAACCCGTGACCAGAGGCGTGCTGATGTTATACGTTCCCGCGGGGAAGTAGAGGCCGGGTGCGGACGGCGCCGTGACCGTTCCGCCATCCATGTATGCGGCGTTTCCAACACTGGGCTCGCCGGTTTCAGTAAACAGCGCCATGGTCGTCGATGAAAGCACCGTCGCGCGCCAGCGGCCGTTGGCATTGGTATTTCCTTCAATGCCGGTGATGGTGAGCGGAGAGCCGTTCATGAAATTGTGCGGCGTCGCGGAGGTGATCACGATGGGTGAGACACCCGCGCCGGTGGTACCCAAGACCCGGAAGCTTTCGCCGCACGCAGCGGCTAGGCCGCGCTGAATCGCCGCGGTATCGTCGGTACTGCCGTCCCCTTTCGCTCCGAAATCTTTGACGGAAACCGTAATTGGCGCCCCGATTTGCTTCTTGGAAATACCCTGGCTCAAAACCGGCAGGCACGCGGACGCGAAGAGGGCAGCGACTATTAACTTGTTCATTGTTTTGGACTTAGAAAGACGGGATCAGCAGACGAGGCTCGGGCGTCAGGATCAACGCAGGGGTAGAGCGGATATAACTATGGAGGGTTAGAAGCGGCTACATTCGAATCAGAGCCGCTCGACGTGCGGGTGGAGGATTGTTTTTCTCATCAGATTTGTCCTTTGTCTCTGAGATCATATTACGTTCTTCAGCGACTTCGGACAATGGAACGTGCGTACTTAGCGCATGGACCGTTAGTCCTGTGCCATCAATCGTTTACAAGTGTTGACAATGCGAGCGCGGACGGTTTGATTACCCTAGCGCGGTTCGCGCATGTTCGCGCCGGCTCTGTTGCAATTCATGCAACAGCCGCATGACGTTATAGGCGCTCAGCTCGATCATCAGCCGCGTGATTTTCGCGTGCTGCTCATCGGTCAATTCGCTTTCCACCGCCTTCATCGCGGCAACCACGCTCGCCTGCTGCTTGTGGAGCTCGCTATCGTCGATAACTCCGTCCGCCATGGCGTCGACGAAGGACGACAGGTTTTTGACCTGCTCATCAATCACCGGCATGTGCGTGTGCTCATCGAACCAACTGATTCTGGTCATAGAATGCCTTTCAATTCGAAAAAACGGTGTTGCAGGCGTTCGCGTCCGCCCGGTTCCTGAACGCGCTTACGAAACGCCTCGGGTAAAAACTCAGCGTCGGTGCATTCCAGCATCGCGGCGATTTCCTGCATTTCTTTTTCAAGCCCATCGAGCGACGGAAGAAAGCTCGCGAGCTCGCGCTCCAGCGCAGCTTTGCCGATGCCCGGTTCGCCGATCAAACGGCTGCGGCGCGCGGCCCTGGTCACGATGCCTTCAATGTCCGCTCCCGAAAACTGTCCGGTGAGAGGAACGTCGGGGATTTCGTCGGGGCTCAAATTGATGCCGGCCTTGCGGCCCATCGCTTGAAACATCGCGTGCAATTCATTTTGGGCCGTCGGATAAAACAAAGGAATGTGGACCTCGGCGCGCCCCTGCCGTTTGAGGTCAATGGGAAGCAAGTCGGGTCGCGAAGTCAGCAGCATCCACAGAATCTTTCCGCGATAGCGAGTATCACCCATCTGCGCAGCGATCAGCGAAAAAACGCGGCTGGACGTTCCGGAATCGCCTTCCTGCTCGCGATTCCCGAGCGCGGCGTCGGCCTCGTCCACCACCACCACCACGGGTCCCATGGCTCGTAATACGCCAAGCACGCGTTCCAGGTTCCCCTCTGTTTCGCCGACGTATTTCGAGCGGAAATTCTTGAGCACCAGGCACGGAGCGCCCATCTCGCCGGCCATACATTGCGCGAGAAACGTCTTTCCCGTTCCCACCGGACCGCAGACCAGATAACCCATCGGCAGCGTTTCGGTATCGCCGCGTTGCAGTAGTTGCGCGTCCTCGCGAAGGCGCTGTTTCACCGCCGCGTGACCCACCAGGACATCGGTATTCCATTTGGGCTCCATGAATTCGAGCAGACCTCGGCATTGCCGCTCGATCAATTCTTTCTTGAGCCCCCGCATCCGCGTCGCATCCAGCCGGTGAGAGGATTCGAACGCGGATTGGATCATCACGTTGATATCGACGCACGAAATACCAGCGGTGAGCCGCGTTAATTCAGCCTCCGAATAATCGGAAGCGAGGTGCAGATCGCGACCCTCTAACGCATAGTGCAGGAATTTGGCGCGTGCCGCCGCATCAGGCATCGACACTTCAATGCTGGCAACATAAGGATTCGAAGTCACCCGCTCGCTGAGCGCTGCAGCGCTGTCATCCATCAAAATCATCGCCATGTTGAGCCGCTTCACATGCGGACTCGACGCCCAGTTGAGCAGCGTCACCACCTGCTGCGATGCCGCGGGACTCAAGCGGCCGGGCTCGCCGCTCGGCAATAGGAAAGACGCGTGGTCGATCAGAATCGCGGCGCTGACGCTATCCTCACCGGCCATGATGTTGTTCTGCACGAAGCGGTCGAGCATTGCAAACGTCGTCGAAGGATCTTTTCTAGCGAGTGCCAGATCCCCGACCTTTTCGTTCGCGCGAACCACCATCTCCTTGAGACGCGCTCCGTCGCGACCTGCGAACGCACGCAAGCCTCGCGCGAGATCGTAGTACAGCACCAGGTCCCAGCGCCCGAACACTTGCTCAGCCAGGAAATCGGAAGCACCTCCATAGGCCGACCCGTCGGCGGTCAAGGGGACCAGGTCATGCACGTTGCCGTGCAGCACAAACAGCGACGTTGATCCGGAAAAATAAAGCTCCGATAGCTCCGCCGCCCACGCAGGAAACCATTCGGGGACTCTGGCGTGCTTATGCTCCGGCGTCATTGCGCAACCTTTCGCCAATCCGCATCGAGGATCGCAGGCGGCTCCTGCATCTGATTCACGACACCCGTAATCTGCTGCAATTCCCGAATCGCGGCTTCGGTCGATTGGACGCTGGCGGCAACGCCTTCAATCTGGCTCGTGAAGGCGTCCGGATCCTGCCGGTTGACGCTCGATTCCACCAGCGCCTGAATCTTCGCCTCGATGCGATCGAGCTCCAATCGCACAAACTCGGCGTTTTCGCTGGCCTTTTTGTAATTTTCCAGCCGCAGCTCCTGCGCCGCGACGCTATCTTCTATGGAGTGTTTAATCCGTTCGTCCTGCGTGCCAACGCTGGTCAATTTGGCCTTAGTCTCCTCGATCCGAGCGCGTATCTCAGTGTCGCTGGTCGAATGCAGAAACCGGTCGAGCCAGTTTTGCGACACCAGCAATCGTAGAAAGATCCACAGCAGCCGGTCGAGCGCGGGCGTGCTCAAATCTTCTGAAGTGGACGCCGGCTGCCCGCTTACGCCGCGTGCGATCGATTTCATTTCCAGGCATCGCGCCCGCAGAGTTTCGAAGCGCTGGCGAGCCGGCGGCGGTAGCGAACCTACGATATCCGCCAGCGACTCCCCGGTCCCTGGCTGCTGCGCTTCCTTGTGAACCTGCGCGTCAATCGCATCGCGAAATTTCGGGCGCGAGACCAGCCCACCCAAAAATGCGACCTCCGCCGCGACAATCAACGGCAGGATCGCATCGGGCCACGGAGAAATGATCGCACCCGCCGCTCCGCCCAAGAAAAACAAAAGATTCCAGCGATACAGGAAAGCTCGCTTCAAATATTCCGCGATGCCCGCGGACGTCTTCACTTCCGAACCTCGCACTGTTCCACGAGGTCACGAATCGCGAACACAGTTTCGTTGAAACGCGGCTCGCGCTGCATTTCGCGTGCTGGGCGGTCCGGACTGGGAAGCTCCATCTCCTTAATAATAGTGCCCGGCGAGCCCGAGAGAATATAGATGCGATCCCCCAGGAACACCGCTTCGTCCACCGAGTGCGTGACGAAAAAGACGGTCGCTTCCTGCTCCCTCCAAAGGCCGATCAGCAGGTCCTGCATGTTGAGCCGAGTTCCCGGATCGAGCGCGCCGAACGGCTCGTCCATCAGAATAATGTGCGGCGACAGGATCAGAGTCCGCGCGATCGCCACGCGCTGCCGCATGCCTCCCGATAATTGATGCGGGAATTTGTGAGCGTCCCGCAAAGGATTGAGACCCACCTTTCCAATCCATTCCTTGGCCCGCGCTTCGCGCTCCTTTCGCGATACGCCCGCGCATTCCAGCCCAAACGCAATGTTGTCCAGCACCGTGCGATTGTCGAACGAAGTGTAATCCTGAAAAACCATCCCGCGATCCGGCCCGGGCCCTTCGACCGGCTTTCCCATCACCTTCACGGTGCCTGTGGTCGCCGGAAACTGCGGACGGAGCCCCGCAATCAAACGCAGAATGGTGGATTTTCCGCAGCCCGACGGACCCAGCAGCGAAACAAATTCGCCGCGCTCCGGCTTGTTGGGAACTTGAAAGGAAATATCGCGAATCGCCGTCGTGACGCCTCCATCCGGCGCCTCATAGGTTTTGCTGACTCCTTTAAATTCGACAATCAACTCGTCTGGCATGGGTCAGTCTGAGTCCTCCTGATAGGGAAACAACCCATGCTGAACCCATCCCAGAAACCGGTCGATTCCATACGCCAGCGCGCCGATCACGATCAGGATGAGAATGATGTGCTCGGACAATCCCCGCCGTTGGCTGGTCGACAACAAATACCCAAGCCCGTGCTCCGCATTAATCAATTCCGCAAGCATAATGTAGCCGAAGGCCAATCCGAACAGCGACCGCAAGCTCTTATAAATATCCGGCAGCGCGAGCGGCACCAGCACTTTCCAAATCACCTGCCATCGCGATGCGCCCAGCGTCGTGGCGGTTTCGACATAGCGATCCGGAACGGAAGTGACGGCGTGAACCGAGTCCGAATACACGAACGGCACACACGCGATGAAGATGAACATCACCTTCTGCGTCTCCTCAATTCCGAACCAAAGGATCGTTAAAGGGATCAGCGCAGCCACCGGAATATTGCGCGCGAACAGCGCCACCGGCATCACCGCCGCTTCCAGCACGCGCCACGATCCGGCGACGATCCCCAGAGGAACGCCCACCGCGATCGCCAATCCGAAGCCCGCGAGCACCCGGCGCAGGGTCGCGATAATGCTGTCGAGCAATCCTCGTTCGTACCACAGCGGGTGAAAGCTTCGCGCCACTTCCACGGGCGAAGGAAGGATTACCGGCGATACCCAGCGCTGCTCCGGCGTCGCGCCGACCGTGGCCACGAACCACAGCGCGAAAATCATCCCCACCGCGCTCGCGCCGATCAGCACCCGCGTGCGCGGAGCCGGCGAAATGCGCAGATCGAAAAGACCCTGGCTTTTCGTTTCGGAGCCGGCCATTACTTGGTCGCTTCCAGCGGATACACCTTTACTTCCACGCGGCGATTCTTGGCCTGGTTCAAAGGATCGTTCGGATCCGCGGGACGAGCCCAACCCATTCCCGCCACGCTGAACTGATTCGGCTGAAGTGTCGGGAATTTCTTGAGAATGGATTCCTTCACGGCATTGGCCCGGTTCGCAGACAGCTCCTGCACAGCCGATTCCGGGACGCGATCTTTCATCGACGAATCGGAGTGGCCTTCAATCACGATGCGCGCCGCGCCAAACTGGCCGGCCATTTTTCCGATCTCCTCCACCACGAACGTAGCGTTCGGATCGTAGAGCTTCTCGGTCGACTTGCCGTCCACCGTGTCGGTGATTTTCTTGCCAAGATCCCAGGAATTGGGGAAGAAATGAATCACCACTGTCTTGGTGAGAATCTCATCGGACTCGCCCTGAATCGCTGCCGCCGTCGCTGGGGCGAACTGCACGTCGTACTCGTTCTTCTGGTTCGCGTACTTCGGCTCTTTGCCCAGCTTCTGCAAGACGGAGAAGTCCATCACCTGATCGAATTCCGTTTTGTCCGAAACCGCACCGATGCGTTTGTAGAGGTAATACGCCGTGTTCCAGGTCCGCTCGAAATTCGTCGGATTGTTTTGATTCAGGAAAAACTCCTGATTCTCCGCCCAATTCGTGGAATGCGCGTCGCCCTGCATGCTGAGCGCGTCGGCTTCGGGAATCGAGTAACCCGCCGCCATCAGTTTCGCCGCGGCAGCCTTGCTGTTCTGATCCTTCAAAGATTCCATCCCGTCGAAAATGCCGCGCACCAGGCCTTCGATAATATCCGGATTGTCTTTCGCAAAATCCGCGCGCGCGAACCAGATGTCGGCGATCAGTTTGTTGGCGGTCGTGGTGGTCACCAGCATGCGATTGCCCTTGACCTTGGCCAGGTTGTAAATGTCGGGCGACCAGCTCACCGCTCCCGCAATCTTCTTATCTGCGTTGAACGCCGCTGCGGCCTGGAACGCATCCTGCGTGAACTTGAAGTTCACCTCCCCTGGCTGCACGCCTCCGTTGATCAGCGCATTGAGGACGAAAAAATGCGACGGAGAATTTTGCGCCAGAACCACAGTCTTACCGCGCAGATCGGCGATGCTCTTCACGCTATCCCGCACCACGATTCCATCGCCGCCATTGGACCAATCCACCTGCTGGTAAATACGCGGCATCACGCGAGAATCCTTGTGAAGCGCCTCCATGAACAGAGGCACCATGTCCAAAGTTCCCCATCCCACGTGGACATTTCCCGCCGCGTACGCGTCCCGCATTGCCACCGGATCGTCGATCAGAATCAGCTCGACCTTGAAGTCCTTCCCTCCGGGAGTCTTCCAAATCTTCCCGGCCTTGAATCCGTTATTCGCGAGAATAATCGGAGCCCAGCCTGCCCAAACATTGATCGCGAATCGCACCGTCCGGTCCGCCAGCGGCTTGTAGCTCGAAATACCTTGCACCGGAGGCAGCTTCGCCGCGGGAACATATTTATACTCTTTTGCCGTAGTGATCCCGCTGGTATCCGGAGCTTCCGTCTCCGTGGTCATCTGATCTTTTGTGATCTTCGTGGGACTCTTCACGCCCGGCAGGGCTCCCAAACGCCACAACGCCAAGCCGACCAGGCCCAAAACGACAGCCAGAACCGCTAAATAAAACGCAGGCTTCGGATTTCCGCTAGCCATATAGAATTTTCACCTCGAAATGTTGTTCGCGCTACTTTAGTGCGATGTTTGCGTGGCCTTCTCGTCCGTCACGGCGGGGCCCAGGTCCTTGGTGGCGTCGGCGAGCTTCGTCGTTTCCGGCGATCGCAATCCCAACTCCGCCTCGAACTGTGTGAGCGCGTCTTCGGCCATCGCCTTCTCCACTCGCTCCTCCGCTTGAATCGATTCGATGCCTTCCTGCGATAAATCGGCCGCCACGCGCACCTTCGCGCGATTCTTGTCGATCTTGCCCTGAATCACCTCTTCGATCTTGCCGAAGTCGGTGGTGATGTCCATGTTGAAGGACTGCGCCAGCTTCGCCACTTCGGCTTCCGCGGAGCTCATCTTCAACTCGGCGTCGTATTTCTGGATCTTCTCGCGAACGTCGCTCAGCTTCTTGGTGGCATGCTGGATCTTCTTAAGATTGTTCCCGTACGCCTCTTCGTGCATCGCGAGCTGCTGCTCGTTCGCCGCCAGATCCTTCTTCGCCTTCTGCAATTCCAGAGCGAACTTCGCCGCCGCATCGCGCTCGCCCGCCTTCAAATAAGTCTTGGTCTGTGTTTCGAGCTTCTGAACGTGATCCCGGCCCACCGCAACCTGGCGCGAGACGCGTTCCACCAGCGCTCGATACGTCTCCAACCCCTGACGGCCGTCCTTCATCTGCTCGACGGCGCTGTCATATTCATATTGCATCTGCGCAATCGGATCGGCTTCCCAGAAGACATTTGCGATCTTATTCAATTGCGCCCGAAACGCGTTCCAGAACTTCCCCAGAATCACTGGATACCTTCTTTCTACTTTCTTCGATCCTCATTCTACTACTACGATGCGTCGGGCAACGCGGTTCCCTGATCCCGTCAATCGGCTAAAATCAAAGCGTTTAGAGGAGCATGCACCCTTTCGCGGACCTTTGTCTTCGGGTAGAGCATCATATCAAGCTTGCCTACGGCATCCCCATTGTCATTAGGGACATCCCGGACCCCCTGACCGGAGATCTGAACGGCGCCGAAATTCACATCGACTATGCCGTGACTCCGGAGCAGCGCCTCTTTCTGCTCGCGCACCTGTTCGGCCACACGGTCCAATGGAACACCGATCCCGCTGCCTATGATCTTGGCCGTCCGCAGCAACCTCCGGTGAGCGCCGATCAATTACCCGCATTGATGGATTACGAGCGTCAAGCCGCCAGCTACGCGCTGGGTCTGTTGCACGAACTCGGCATCACCGAAACGGACCAGTGGTTCGCCGATTACGCCGCGTGCGATGCAGCGTACCTCCGCCATTTCTATATCACCGGTGAAAAGCGAGAATTCCTAAGCTTCTGGCAAAACGGCGCCGCCCTCATCAAAGAAACTCCAGTCCCCGCGTTCACGCCAGTAATGCGATCCTTCCGCAGCGACGGCGTAGTAATTTAGCCCGAATCCCAAGGTTCGAAACAGAGCCGCGACCAGCAGGAGCGGTCTAAACTGACTTTTCACACAGCCAATAACCCCATGCGTGAGTCTGGGGACGCGCTCACACTGATCAATGCGTCAAATCGTAAATAAAATAATTCATCGCGATCCGGTAAGCCAGCGACGCCCACTTCTCCGGATACCTTGGGTCGTCCGACCACTCCCACGCATCGCCCAAATCCATGTTGTGGCAGATCGCGACCATCACTCGACCCTTATCGTCGAAAATCGCCCGCCAGTGTGGAGTCTTCCCCGTCTCGCCCGCCTCATACGTCCGCCCGCTGTATGTCCACTGCCACCCTGGCACTTGAAAGCGATTGTCCAGATCGTAAATCGTGTGAAAAATCGCATTCGAATCTTCCAGGTCCACAATCGGCCGGTCCGGGAAAATCTTCGTCATGCTGGCAAGAAACACCTGATATTCGCTGTACACCCGATGATACGGTTCATCCCCATGGAAATCGTCGACCATCAGGAATCCGCCGCGCAGCAGAAAGTCGCGCAACTGCGCCGCCTGATCGTCCGGCAAATCCCAATGCCCCACTTCCACCGCGTACAACATCGGCCAGTTGTAAATGTCGTCGGAGCCGTCCGCCTCCACCACCTGCTCCACGGACCGCGTATTGATGCGCGTCAGCCGCCGCACCCCTTCGAGCAAATGCCGGTCAGAGCGTGGAAAATCAATGGTCCAGTTTAGATCCAGCCCATACCGCCGCGGACCGTAAACGCTGGGATACTTCAGTCGCGCGCGCGTCCATTCGGTTTTCTGATTCCAATCCGGAGGCAGCGGAAAATCCTCATATTCCGACGCCTGGTATTGTTTGAAAGGCCTCTGCGCGCGTAAGACTCCCCACACTCCCAGTGCGGCGGCAATCAGCAACACTGCCGAACGGAATCGCATGCGGCTGTCATCAGATTACCATTGAATCGTGAAGAGCTATCGCAAAGAACTGTGGTTCGACATTCCCACCCGCCGCGCCTTCGTGAACATCACGCCCCAAGTGGAGACCTGCTTAGCCGAATCCGGTATCCGTGAAGGGATGGCGCTGATCAACGCCATGCACATCACCGCATCCGTCTTCATCAACGACGACGAACACGGCCTGCACCAGGACTACGAAAAATGGCTGGAATCCCTGGCGCCGCACGAGCCTATCACGCAGTATCGGCACAACCGCACCGGCGAGGACAATGCCGACGCGCATCTAAAACGCCAGATTATGGGCCGCGAAGTCGTCGTAGCCGTCACCGAAGGCAAGCTCGACTTCGGCCCGTGGGAACAAATCTTCTACGGCGAATTCGACGGGCGCAGAAAAAAACGCGCCCTGGTAAAAATAATCGGAGAGTAACACCAATTGCGGGAATTGCACACATCGCGAAAACCGGGACTGACTACTCTGTCCCAAGGCGCCGCAGTATCACGCAATACACGCCAATCCCCACGCCGCGTGGACAGATCGGTCTGTCCTGGCTTTCGCACCGTCCGCAGTGTCCGGCGCTCGCTCGACGGTTAATCTAGATCGGCGCACGGTTCCCGTTTCAGCTCAAAATCACTTCCCCTCAATCCGATACTTCAAGCTCCCCTCCACCACCCCTCGCCCCTGCTCCACCGTTATCTTCACCTCATAATCCCCCGCCGCCGCCACAGGCTGCATCGTCATGGGCACCGCCCCCGTCGCATCCGCCGCCGGTAGAGCCGACCTCTGTGTCGCCACCACTTTCCCGTCCTTCAGAAACTGGGCCTTCAACAGCGCCGTCTCCAGCGTCTCCGGCTCCGGATAAACCACGAAGTAAATATAAGGTTGCGTCCCCGCCTCGAGCGTGCTCGACAAAAACGGCTGCGCCCTTTTCCCCGGAACCTCAAACGGATCCGACGTCTCCGCGGGCCGCGCCAGATCGTGGACCCTCCGCACCAGAGTAATGTCGCTCACGCCCAGCCCCTGATGATCGACGTTCTCGAGCGGAAACACCCCAGTGCTAACGCGTTTGCCTTCCTGGTCCACCACCGCCGTCTCCACCGTATATTTCCCCGGCTTCAGATTCACGGCATGCTCATAAATCATCGTCTCCCCGCGCAGCCCAGCAAGATACTTGTCCGCGACATCCGAAGGAACGTCCTTGCTCACCCTTTCGACAATCTCGCCCTGCGCATCTTTCACCAGAGCCATCAGGTACGCGTGAAATTTATGCTTCGCATTGCCCGCCGCCGTCGCAGTCAAATTCGCAATCGGAACCTCGAACGCGATCGCATACTGCGAACTCCCCTTGGCGGACCGGAAGCGAAACGCCTTCGATTCAAATCCAAAGTCATAAGGCAGCGGATTCCTGTCCAGAGCCTCCAGCGCGCCCATATCCCCCGCCGTCAACGGACCCTCGCCCGTGTCCGGCACCGCATAATACCCGCTCCGGGTCTCGACGCGAAGATCCGCCCTCGACACCTTCACCGTGATCTTCCGGAAATGCCCGTCATTGCTCGGCGCAGCCGGACGATACGCCAGCTCGAAGTGTGTATCCACTTCCTCCATCACCTTGGTAAGCAGCGCCTCCGTGTTATTCGTATTCGCGATCACGAATCCGCCAGTGCTTTCCGAAATCTCCCGCAGCGCCTCTTGCGTGTTCGCGCTCAACACCGCGAATCGCAAATAATCGGTCTGATGCATCGATTCCATGGCCTGCGCGGCCGGCGAAGGCCCCTGCGTGCTGCTCCCTCCGGGTTTATAAGCGTCGGTTCTGCCCAACCCCACCGTCGATTGGCCCTGGCTCATCCCCGCCGTCGATTGCGTCAGAGCCACCGAAGCGCTCGTCGGCGTAGTCACCGGAGATCCCTGTATCGCCGGCGATCCGCCCTGCGAACTCGTCCCCTCCGGACAGGAGGCCGCGTCCTGGCAGACTCCCAGCCCGTACACATCCACGCCATAAAAAGTAACTCCGCCCGCGTTCGCCTGGCTGATCAGCGAATTCCAACGTTCCAACTGATCCGGGGGCCGCGTCAGCCCCGTGCTCATCAACAGCACCGTCTTCTGAAATGGAAGCTGCCCCAGTTGCTTCACCATCCCGATCAGCGCGTCGATTTCCCGCAGTCCCGCGTTCACTGCGACGCCGATATCCCCGCGCGTTCCCAGAGGATCGTGTATGTTCGACCCGTCCGGAGCCGTAGGAACCCCGGGCGGCGGAGCAGCGGTGACGCTAGCCCCAGGCGCCGCGCCGGGAGTCGCCACGATCGCCGTGCTGGCGCTGCTGTTCAGCGATACGCCAAGCGTGGACATGCTCAATCCGTTCAGCACCGACGCGCTGCTCTGGGCGATGGTCGCAAGCTGATTCACCGCCGCCAGCTCCACCGCCTTCAGCAAATTGTCGCGATTATTCGAAAATGGAAACACCGGCCGCAGCCCACGCGCATCCAGGCTGAACACGCCGATATAAGTATCAGGCCGCAATTCGTTTTTGACGAATTTCTTCGCCGCGTCAAACGCAAATCCCCGCGTCTCCGGAGTCAGGTCGTTCAAAATCAGGCACACAACATTAACCGTTCGCAGTGGATTAGGCTGCGAATTGGATAGCGACCGCACAGGCACGACCGCCGCAGCTCCAGCTTCCGCCGTAGCAGGCGCAGGAGCAGGTGTCGGAGCCTGCGCCCGCACTTCACGTCCCGGAACCAGCCGGAAAGACCGGATGTCCTGCTTCACCCCGTCTTCGAATACCGACACCTGCGCCGGGTCGACTTTAGTAATCAGCTTGCCATGCGCATCGCGTACGACCACTTCCAGCAGCACTTCCCGAGCCTGGCTCTGAAACACAGTGGGATCGGGAACATTTTGCTGCGCAAGCAGCGTTGCGCTTACGAGCAAGGTAATACGCATGATACAGCCCAGTATATTGCTATCGTGGAGCGGATGGCGCAGAAGCTTCAGTGTCCCAAATGCGGCTCTCCCGACGTCCGTCGAACGGAGCGCGTAGGCCTAATCGCATGGCTCTTCAAAAGATTCGGCCGCGCCCCCTACCTATGCCGAAGCTGCCACATCCGCTTCTACCGCCCCAACTAAACCGTCGCGAAAACCGGGACTGACGACTCTGTCCCAAGGCGCCACCATGCTGCGCGAAAGTACTCTGGTATTCTCGCCGCGTGGACAGAGCCGTCTGTCACGATTTTCGCCCCGTCCGCAATACCGATTCTCGTCGCGCGCCTCCAGGTGTGCCGGCTTCCTGCCCTCCGTCAATTCACTCCCCACCTAACCAAACTCTTCAAATCCTTCACCAACACCCCATCCCCCAGCACCACCGGATGCGCCCAAGTCGGACTCTCCGCAACCTCATACTGCCGAAT
Organism: Bryobacteraceae bacterium; assembly: GCA_035485055.1. Lineage (GTDB taxonomy): Bacteria > Acidobacteriota > Terriglobia > Bryobacterales > Bryobacteraceae > Palsa-187. The sequence continues at coordinate 6,933 of DATHOJ010000013.1, read as the reverse complement.
CTCATTCAGCCCCTTCGCCGTGGGCTTCGCAATCCCCAGTTGCCCGTCCGGCGTCAGCCAGTAAAGCATCGTCGAACTAGCCAGCATCGCCGCATTGTCCCCACCCCGCGGAGGCCCGGTCCACAAAGTCGCTCCCGTCCCCGCGTCGAGACAAAAAATCTGCCCCTTCTTCAAATGCGAAAAACCAAAAAGCAGATCCCCCACCAGAACCGGCGAGCTCATATACATCGAAACGCCTTTGTTCTGCCAGATCGTTTTTCCGTCGCGCACCGCGAAAACGCCTTTATCGATTCCCGAGAAAATAAGCGTGTCTTTATACAACACCGGCGTCACGATATTCTGATCGTATTCCGTAGTAAAAGGAATCTTCCACAGCAGCTTCCCCGAAGCCACCGCCACCCCGACAATGTTCGAATGAGTCTGCGTCACCACCTGCCGCACGCCGCCCAACTCCACCACAATAGGCGATGCATAGGCCGGAGAATCGCCATTCCAGGCCCATTTGACGGCTCCCGTAGCCGCGTCGAACGCGGTAAGCGCGCCCACATGCGCGATCAGCAATCCGTTATCAACCACCGGCGACATCGCGGTGCCAAAATCCGGGGCGCTCTTGAAATCATGGCGCCACAGCGGTTTGCCGGTCTCCGCGTCGAACGCTGAGAGTATCCCGTTAATCCCGAATGTATACAGCTTGCCCTTGGAATAAACCGGCGTCGATTTCGGTCCCTCCCCGTGCGAAACCGCCGCCGGGTTCATCTTGTACGGAGCTGGATACTGCTGCTTCCAACGAATCTTGCCACTCGCCGGATCAATCGAGAGAACAGTTTCCTGATCCCCCTGGCGCGTGAATTCGTAGATACTTCCCGCCGCCATCACCGGCGAAGAATGGCCGATCCCGACCTCCGTTTTCCACTTGAGCGCGAGCTTCTCAGGCCACGCCTTCGGCTCCTCCAAAACCACCCCGTCGCGATGCGGGCCGCGCCATTCGGGCCAGTCCGAAGCTAGCAGTGCCAGAGCCGTTAAGAGTAATACCATCCCTCAATCTTACTTTCACGCAAAGGCACAAAGCTCGCCAAGGTTTTGCTTGTGCTCTTTGCGCGCTCTGCGCCTTTGCGTGAAAAATAGCCGTTTGACTTAACCCTTTATACTGCGCCGCCGCCAAGCACACCCCAGCAGCCCCACAACACCAAGCACACCCAAACCTAGCGAGCCAGGTTCCGGCGTAGCAGCTTGAATGTCCCCGAACAAACCGTCCGTCCCCCCGTTAATGCCCGCGTTAAAATACACCGCGTTCGGATTGGCCGAGCTGTTTCCAGCTTCGATCGCCCACAGCCCGCTATTGACGATTGGATTCCCACTCGCATCCGAAATCGTTCCCAAAAAAGCGCCTGTCGTCGGATTGAACGCATTAATCTCACCGTTCCCGAAATTCCCGACTAACAGATCGCCGCCGAAACTGCCGAAAGCCGCCGGTGCCAGGGTGACGCCCCAGGGCGCATCGAGGACGCCATCCGATACCAGGCGTTGCACAAAGTCCCCGTTGGTATCGAACACATCGACGAAACCGCCTCCGCCTGGAAGCGGCACCGGGGAGCCGGAAGTGACTTTCGCATACTCCACGTACAGAGCTCCACCGATATTCTGCACGTTGAACGGCGCATATCCAGCCGGTAGGTTTGGATCGGTGAACGTGCCCGAAAGCGTAACCGGAGCATAGCTCGAATTGAAAACATCAATGCCGCCGCCGCTCTGGAAATTCGCCGCGTATAACATGTTGTTCGCTAACGCGAGTCCCTCGAATTGCGCGCCGGGCGTAGTGCTCATCACCGTAGCCGTCGTCCCCGCATTCCAGGCATCGATCGTCCCACCGAGCGTATCGAAAATAAAATTCGCCGGATTGCCGTTCAACATAAAGTTGGTTCCTCCCGCAAATACCTGGCCGGTCGGCGTGCCTGGTGGAACGGCAACCACCAGAGGCACGATGGCTCCGGTTCCGGAGTAGAGCGTCGAAACTCCGGTTGCGCGATCGCTAACCCAGATCGGACTGGTCGCGCTGAATGACATCCCCCAAGGGTCTTTCAAGTTGGGATCCGTAGTAGCCGCCATTCCGGTGATGTCCGAAACGAGATTCGTCTGAGTAAATGCACTGCCAAAAAGTGTCGGTACTCCCAAAAGGAGTATAGAAAAGGGAATAAAAGAACGCATTAGTTTCCTCCAGAAATTCAGCAGACTGACGTTAGATCGAGATACAGGAAGTTCGTTCGTGAACTCTTTGTAAAAACGAATCACTCTTTCTTCCGATGCGGATTTCTATGATCGGCGTCATGCTGTAGTCATGATAAATCTCTCTAATGAATTGGCTTCCACCGTGGAACGCGCCTCTCAGAGTATCGTCGCCGTGCATGCACGCCGCGGCATCTCTTCGAGCGGTATCTGGTGGCAGGACAACCTGATTCTCACTTCCGCCGAAGGTGTTCGCGCCGAAGAAGGAATCAAATTGCTGCTGCCGGACGGCAAGGTCGCAACCGCCCGCTTGCGCGGCAGGGATTCGGGCACCGATCTGGCCGTGCTCGAAGCGGAGGGCGTTAGTCTTCCGAAGCTCGAATTTGCCGACGATAAAGCGCTCAAACCCGGCCAGTTGGCGCTCGCGGTTGGACGCACTTCGAACACCGGTCCAATCGCGTCCTGCGGCATTGTCAGCGGAGTTTCCGGCGAATGGAAAACCTGGCGCGGCGGGAGAATCGATCCGTTCGTCCGCTTGGATATAGCCGGTTATCCGACGCTCTCCGGTGGTCCGGTTCTGAACGCCGAGGGCAAAGTGATTGGCTTAGTTTCCACCGGTCTGTCGCGCAGCTCGATCTTCGCCATCACGCGCAGCACCATCGACCGGGTCGCAGGGAAATTGCAACAGGGCGGACACGTAAGTCGCGGCTTTCTTGGAGTTACGCTGCAAGCAGTGGCGCCGGGAACCATGCTGATCGGGATCGATCCGGAAGGTGCAGCCGCTGCCGGCGGGTTGCTTTTGGGCGACGTTCTGGTGGAATTCCCGAGGCCGGAAGCGCTCGCGGAATTTCTGGAGCAGACACCAGCCGGGCAAACTGTTAAGTTCAAGATACTGAGGGCCGGCGTGGTGCAGGATATCGAAGTCAAGGTCGGTGAACGCCCGAGAAAGAAATGATTCGGGTTTTCGCGCGCTCGATCGCTTTGGAGAGTATGCCATCGATCGAGTTTGTCGATACGGTCGAGGCGGCCGATGTTGTTGTTGCGGATGAGTTCGTCAGTTATCCGATTCCCGTGATTCTGCTCGCGGACGTCGCGGATTCGGCGCTGGTGAATCTGGCGCTGCGGTCGGGCGTTCGCGGAGTGATTTCGTTCGACGCGACACCCGCGGAAATTGAAGCCGCTATCCATGCCGTCGATGCCGGACTGGTGGTTCTGGCCGAGCCTCCTTTCGTTCAGGAGCTAGTAGAGCCGCTCACAGATCGCGAGTTGGAACTGCTCGATCTTCTCGCCGAAGGGCTGAGCAACAAGCTGATCGCTCATCGACTTAGCATTTCCGAGCACACTGTAAAAACCCACGTCGCCTCGATCTTCGCGAAGCTGGGCGTATCGAGCAGAACCGAGGCTGTTTCGCAGGCGATACGGCGTGGGTTAGTAATGCTGTAGCTTGGCTTTCACGGTGCGCCGGTCGATTCCTAACCGCCGCGCGGTTTCTTCGTAGCTGCCGGTTTGCCGGTACACGACTGCCGCATAGCGCGAGATAAGCTCATCGGCGGTCATGCGGCCAGCTTCGAAGTCCTGGCGAATCTTTTCCATGGGACTTGCAACCGGCGCGCGGGACGGCCGGTAATCGCGGCGGATCAGGACGTTTTTCACGCACTGATCTAGCTCGCGGTAATTGCCCGGCCAGGCGTAGTGATCCCCCAAATTTTCATTGATCCACTTGGTCACATCAGCGGCCAGATCTTCGGCTTCCGGGCCGGCGACGCGCCTCGCCATGTAAAGGATAAGATCGCTAAGTATTTGTGGCGAATCGGCTAATTGCTCTGCTAGCGACGGTGTCACGATCTGGTCGGAGCACAGGCGGTAATACAAATCGGAGCGAAATCCGCTGGTTTGGAGATCACGATTCGTCGCAGCGATCAGTTTGCCGCGAAACGGTAAACTGGCGGTGTCGCCCACCGGGTGAAAGGTGCGCGTTTCGATCACGCGCAGGAGCTTAACTTGAATTGATTGATCGAGTTCGCCTAGCTCATCGAGAAAGACGGAGCCTCCCTGCGGACAGGTTTCGAGCCACCCTTTCCGATCCCCAACCGCGCCTGTAAAAGAGCCTCGGCGGTGCCCGAACAGCTCGCTTTCTACCAGGGATTGGGAAAGGGCGGAGATGTTGATGGGGAAAAACACTTCTGATTGCTCGAAGGTTAGGTCTTTTTCGCGAAAAGGGAGCCAGCGCGATTGCGCTATCGCCTTTGCTACCAGTTCTTTACCGGTTCCAGAGGGACCTGTGATCAGGGTCGCAAATTCGCCCATCCGCTGGTACAGAACCCGGCGGTAGCGGCGCATATCGTGGGTGAAAATTGATTGCCAGATGGCTCCGCGAAGCCGGGCCGCGGGCAGGGATGCCCCGATGATGTCGTGAAAAATCTGTTCGAAGGCCTGCTGGATCTGGCGGAAAAAGGCGAACATCAGCACGGGATCGTGGCCGGATGGGAACTCTATGCCATTGATTTTGAGATAGATGTTCCATTCGCGCTGATAATCGTGAAAGAAGGCCCAATGCGTCGCGTTGCGTTTTCCGGCCAGACCGGCCGCATAAAATTTTGAGTAGAAGCGTTGATAAAGGAGGTGTAATATCGCCTCTTCATATAGAAGGAGATCTTCGCGCCGGGGTGAAGCGCCTTCGATCAGGCGGCGGCGCAGTTCGTGGGCTAACGGCTCCAACTTCTTGAAAATACGCCATACATTTTCGCGGGGTTTCTCCGGATCATTTACCTGCTGGCTCCAGACGGGCTCTCCGGGGAGAAAGTCGGGGCCTAGCGCTTGGCGTTCCAGTTCTGTGTGCTCGGGTAGAAATGGGTTGCAGTGGGCGAAGTCGGCGACCGCTTTCAGGAAGGCACGCTCGGAGGGGTTTAGGAACAACATGTACACAAATTGTATAGCGATGTTCATTGAATGTACAGATGTTTGCTTCGTGGAAGCACAATGTGCTGATTCAACGAGGCCTTATTCGGCCATAACTGTGCGATTAAGGGCTTCATGAAGACCTTATTGAGGCATCGCGGATTTCAATCGTTCTTGTGGACCCAGTTCTTGGGGGCTCTGAACGACAACCTGTATAAGATGATCGTTTCGCTGCGGGCGGTTTACGTGGCGGCGCAGACGGGGCAGGGAGGGGAATATCTCTCGATTGCTCTGGGTGTGTTCTCGATTCCGTTTTTGCTGTTCTCTGGATATTCGGGATACTTCGCGGATCGGTTGTCAAAGCGCACGGTTTTGATTTCCGTGAAGGTGTTTGAAATCGGCGTGATGCTGCTGGGTGTGCTGGTGTTCTTTTCCTCCGACGTGCGATTGATGCTGATCGTGCTGTTCCTGATGGCTCTGCATTCGACGATTTTCTCTCCCGCGAAGTATGGAATTGTGCCGGAGCTGGCGGGGGACAGAGATCTTACGCGGGCGAATGCGCTGCTGGAGATGACGACGTTTGTGGCGATCATTATGGGCACCGCGATTGGCGGGTTGATGTTCAAGGCTTGGAAAGAGACGCCTTGGGACATGGGATATGTGATGGTCGCGGTCGCGGTTGCGGGGTTTGCGACTAGCTTGGGAATTACTCGGGTGCCTCCGAGTGGGGCTAAGGACAAATTTCAGTGGAATCCGTTTGCGGAAGTGATTACCGGGACCAAGCACTTGTTGAAGGATCGGCCTTTGTGGCTGACGGTGATTGGGATTTCTTATTTCTTCTTTTTGGGCGCGTTGTTTCAGACGGATCTGGTGGTGTTTGGCAGCGATGTTTTGAAAGTGGACGAGACGCATATCGCGATGATGGTGGGGTGTCTGGCGATTGGGATTGGCGTTGGCTCGATGCTGGCGGGAAGGCTATCGGGGGATAAAGTCGAGATCGGGCTGGTGCCGCTGGGATCGGCGCTGATGACGGTTTCGAGCGCGGCGCTTTATCTTTCGAAAGGCTCATACGTAATGAGCATTCTGTCGCTGGCGGTATTGGGGATTGCCAGCGGATTGTTCATCGTTCCTCTGAATGCTTATTTGCAGCAGAGGAGTGGAGCGGGGGAGACGGGGCGCGCGATTGCGACTAATAATTTTTACAACACGCTGGGGATGCTACTCGCGTCGGCGGCTTTGTACAGTCTGCATGACAAGCTGCACTTGTCGCCGGCGACGATCATCCTGCTGTCCGGGGCGCTGACGATCGGGGTGACGGTTTACATCGTGATGCTGGCGCCGGAATTTCTGGTGCGGTTTTTGTTGTGGTTCGCAACGCACACGATTTTCAAGATTCGCATTGTGGGGACGGAAAATGTCCCGCGGCGCGGGCCCGCGCTGCTGGTCGCGAATCACATGTCGCATGTGGATGGGATGCTGATCGGCGCGTGCTTACAGCGATTCGTGCGGTTCATGGTGTGGAAGCCTTATTACGACATGAAGGTATTCCATTGGTTCTTCAAATTGTCCAAGGCGATTCCGGTGGGGACTAGTGGGCCTCGGGACATGGTGCGGTCGATTCAGGATGCTCGGGCGGAGTTGAAGGCGGGGCACGTGGTTTGTATTTTCGCGGAGGGGGCGATTTCGCGGACGGGGAATTTGCTGCCGTTCAAGCGGGGAATGGAGAAGATTGTGGACGGATTGGATGTGCCCGTCGTACCTGTGCATTTGGATCGGCTGTGGGGGAGTATTTTTAGTTTCGAGGGCGGGAAG
>DATHOJ010000012.1:0-2225 GCA_035485055.1 Bryobacteraceae bacterium | reverse complement strand
TCCGTCGGTCAAATATCCGAATCCTCCGCCAAACAAGCCGCGCTCAGGCGCGTAGTCGTTTAGAAACTTCGGAGCACCTTCGTCCTGTCGCACCCGAACGTGGCCGTAGTTCGACGCGATCGCCACAATGCGATCATTTCCCACCTGGTGAATGTGTTCCGTCGGCGCCAGTACCCCCGGATTCACCTCGGTCACAGCCTTCGGATCTTTGAGCTGATCGCAGGTGTAATGAAACGCCGGTAGCGCGAACTCATCCTGAACCCACTCGCCGAAATAACCCGACCCGTAGGCCTTCTTCGAATTTGAAACAACCCCCGACCTAGCGGGCTTCTGAGACACGGCTCCCCAAGCGCGTGGCACGATCTTCGCAGCCGCCAGGCTCAAAGCCGCATTCTCCAGAAACCGCCGCCGGCTAACGGACATGCTTGCCCTCTCGTTCCAAAGCGTCCTCTGTCATCATGAGCGAAGCGGTCGTGCGCGAAGCGGACGACAGCGCAGTCAAAGGATCCCTTTCAGTCCAGCTCAGCGAGCGGCCTCGCGAGGAGTTCACACACAAGGGCTTTGTGGCGTCTCAAACAACGCCGGATCAACGCCCGTAGTTCACCTTCGCCTGGTTCCCTCTCCTCTCCTACAGCTTCAACTTCCTCCGCACCACTTCCACAATCCGCGTGTGCGTCTGCCCCGGCGTCCCGCGAGCATCCACCACCGTAACCCGCGCATGGTCCCGCTTCGCAATCGCCACATACCCCTCGTGCACCCGCGCAAAAAACGCCCGCGTCTCCTGCTCAAACCGATTCTCGTCGCCGTGTCCGCGGCTCGCGGCTTTTGACGTACGTTTATTCCGACGTCGTGCCCGGCTCACGCTGGCCGCCGCGTCCGAATCCAGCAGAATCGTCAAATCCGGCTGCAGATTTCCACACAGCACCCGATGCAACTCACGCACCGCCTCACTTCCCAGCCGCCGCCCGCTCCCCTGATAGGCCTCGGTTGAATCCGTAAATCGATCGCACAGCACAACGCTCCCCGCAGCCAGCGCCGGTTCAATCACCTCGGCGATATGCTGGGCCCGCGACGCGAACATCAGCGCCATCTCCGCCAGCGGCGCCAGCCCCGCCGTCCCAGAATCGAGCAGCACCTTGCGAATCTTCTCTCCCGTCGCCGTCCCACCCGGCTCGCGCGTCTCAACCACTTTATGTCCCGCCGCGCGCACCACCGCCGCCAGCCTCCGCATCTGCGTGCTCTTGCCAGTTCCGTCCAACCCTTCGAAGGTAATGAATTTCCCACGTCGCGCCATCTGCGGAATCATAGCAGCAGGTCGCGTCTCATCTTGAATTTGCCAGCCACGCAAGAAAGACTGCTCCGCCCAACATCAAACATCCGGAGGCAAAAAGGACCCTCCTCCCGATCCTGATCTTTCGCTGCCTCTCCTCGAGCGATAGTCCCGCGCGGGATGCGGGCGGTTTCTCTCGGGCTCGGAAGTGACGCAACTTCGCCCAGAGAGCAAAGTCGGCTACGGCGCCGATGAGACATACGACTATCGGGAAAGTAATTCTCATCGCGGCTCCTTTCCCTGTTGGATTCCAGGCATCCTAACCACTTCACTTCCTCGACCTCGGCCGCGCGTCTCTGTACCATCGCACGCCTAGACTGTTATAGTTTCACTTCGTCCCAGCATCAGCAGCATTCGCGTCGTTATACATGGGGGCCTCACAAGAATGAAACTCGCAAAAACCTTGGGAGCAGTCTGTATCGCAGTCGTGGCAGTTTCCGCATTCGGCGCGACCCCACCGACCGTCACCATCGCAGTCGACGCCACGCACGCCCCCCGAAAAATCTTCCATGCCTCGCTGAAGATTCCCGCCGCTCCCGGCGACCTCACGCTCTATTACCCCAAGTGGATTCCCGGCGAACACGCCCCCGACGGCCCAGTCATTGATCTCGCCGGTCTGAAATTTTCCGCCGGCGGCAAGACTCTGAAATGGCGCCGCGCTCTCGACGACGGTTTCACCCTCCACGTCGAAGTCCCCGCCGGCACGACCGAAATCGCCGCCGAACTCGACTTCCTCTCGCCCGCAACTTTCGAAGGCGGATTCTCCGCCGGCTCCTCCGCCACCGACAAGCTGGCCATCATCAGCTGGAACCAGGTCCTGCTTTATCCCAAGGGCTGGAAGTCGGACGACATCAACTACTCCGCCAGCCTGAAACTTCCCGACGGCTGGAAGTTC
>DATHOJ010000011.1:0-3413 GCA_035485055.1 Bryobacteraceae bacterium | reverse complement strand
AGCGTCCTTGAACAGCTTCTCCCGGGCGGCGAAGTGTGTGATGATCTCCTCGGAAGTGACGCCGGTAGGCGGCGTGTTCTCGAGCGGACCTTCCTGCGCGACGGCGGGCACGGCCAGCGCACCTGTCATGAGGACAAGGGTGATGAAAAGCGGAGCTCTGCGGGAAGCCAGTCTCATATCTCTAGTTTACTGGATTTGCGCTCACCGCGGCGGCCCTCCCCAACCCCTCTCCGCTCAGCGGGGCCGGGGCGGGCGCTGCAGTTCTGCCAGTTATTTGGATGCCAAATGACCTAAGGGGTTTGCCGGCTGAGAAGACGGACTTGGGCCGCCGTAGCGCCGGCGTCCCGCCGGCTATCCCTAGGGCATCGCCTGCCCCGAGCGTAGTCGAAGGGACGGCGGCGCTATCCAAATCCTGCTACACTTTTGCGTTTGCCGAGGAGGTGGCCGCATGCGCCGCTTGTTTCTTGCTTTTCTCGCGATCATCGCTTTCACTTTTCCTGCCGTCGCGCAAGGCAAGCATCCCTTTACTTTCGAAGACATGATGAAGCTCAAGCGCGTGGGCGAGCCTGAGGTTTCGCCCGACGGCAAGTGGGTGATCTTCAGCGTGGTCGACGTGAATCTCGAGGCCAATACCAAGACGCCGCATATCTGGATCGTGCCCACAGCGGGAGGTCAGGAAAGAGAGATCATCGCCGATCAGGACGCCGACCGACCACGCTGGGCGCCGGACGGCAAGCGGTTCGCGTTTATCTCCACCAAGAAAGATGGCTCTCAGATCTGGATCGCGGATTTTGATGGAGGCTCGGGTACGGTCACGGCGGCACGTCAACTGACCATGATCAGCACTGAGGCGAGCGGGGAGCTTTGGTCCCCAGATGGCAAGAACATCCTATTCGTTTCCGACGTCTACCCCGACTGCATCTTCCGCGACGAGGGAGAATATTTCTGCAATCAGGGTAAGGTGGAGCTAGCCAATAAATCCAAGGTTAAGGCGCAGATTTTCGACCATCTGTTGTATCGGCACTGGAACTCTTATAAAGAGGGCAAGCGCACTCACATTCTTGTGATTTCCGTTGAAGCGTTGATTCGTGCGTCGAACTCGAGTGCACAATTTAACCCCACGGCCCTTCCTCGCGACCTCACGCCCGGCGACTACGACGCGCCCGTGTTCTCGCTCGGCGGGCAGGATAACTATGCCTTCTCGCCCGACGGGCAGGAGATTTGCTACACCTCGAATCACGACAAGAATGAAGCCGCTTCCACTAACAACGATCTCTGGATCGTCCCCGTCAATGGAGGACAAGCCAAGAACATCACCGCCGACAATCCCGCCAGCGACTCGACGCCGCTCTATTCGCCCGATGGCCGCTACATCGCCTACCGCGCCCAGCAGCGTCCGGGATACGAGAGCGACCGCTTCCGGCTGATGCTGTACGACCGCAAGACGGGCGAGAAGAGGAACCTGACGGAGGATTTCGATCAATGGGTCGGGAGCTTTGTTTGGTCAAATTATTCCGGATCTTGGGACCGCCTGTATTTTGTTAGCGAAAGCCACGGAGATGCAGCAATCCATAAGGCGTACGCTGGCCCTCGTCCCTCAAAGATTCTCGGTGAGACTGCTTTTGGGATGGGGGCCGTGCAGGGGCTTGGGCAGGGTTCGGGGGTGGTCGGCGGCTTCCTGGCGGATAAATTTGGTCTCAGAATCATTCCTAAAAAAGGCGCCGGCTACGACGATGACCTAGCAGTCACGCCGGATGGGAAGCGGGTGCTGTTCACGGAAATGTCGATCTACGCGCCGACCGAGATATATTCGCGTGACCTAAATGAGAGTAGTGGTCCGGTATTGCATCCAGTCGGGACGCAGATCACCCATATAAACGACGAAGTCCTTTCGCATATCGACATGCTCGACGATGCCTTGTCGCTCCCTCAGCTCGTCACCTCTAACGTCGGCTCCTTCTGGTTCGCAGGCGCTCACAACGACAACGTGGAAGGCTTCCTGGTCAAGCCGCCGAAGTTCGATGCCGGCAAGAAGTATCCCGTGAAGTTCCTCATCCACGGCGGGCCGCAGGGCGCCTGGGGAGACGACTGGAGCTACCGCTGGAATCCCGAGCTTTTCGCGGCTAATGGCTACGTGGTCATCATGATCAACTTCCACGGCTCGACCGGATACGGGCAGAAGTTCATCGACGCCATCAACGGCGACTGGGGCGGCGCTCCGTTCGAAGACCTGATGAAGGGCCTCGACTACGCGGAGCAGACCTATCCGTTTATCGACAAAACTCGAGAGTGCGCGCTGGGCGCCAGCTACGGCGGATACGCCATCAACTGGATCCTCGGCCACACCGATCGCTTCAAGTGCTTGGTGTCGCACGACGGCATGTTCAACGCCGAATCAGCATGGGGAACAACCGAAGAACTCTGGTTCAATGACTGGGAGTTCAAAGGCACTCCCTACGACAATCGAGCAAGCTATGAGAAGTGGTCGCCGCACCAATACGCAAAGAATTTCAAGACGCCGACGCTGGTCATCCACGGCCAGCGCGATTACCGGCTCGATGTGAGCGAAGGCTTGCAGCTTTTCACCACGCTGCAGATGGAAGGCGTACCGTCCAAGATGTTGTATTTCCCCGACGAAGGCCACTGGGTAATGAAGCCGCAGAATTCCCAGCTCTGGTACAAAACCGTGAACGACTGGGTGGATCAATGGACGAAAGATCAGGGGACGAAGTGAGTCGGGCTTCGGGCTTCGGCTTTCGGGCGTCGGTCGTGGTTGGCCTTTGTAGCCGAGATTGCCCCAGAGGCTAAAGCCTGACTTCATTTATGTTCAATCGGCACGGCTGAAGCCGTGCCCTTCCCGCTCCCTTGAAGGAAGAGTTCAATGCGAGGCCGGAAACCTACAAATCGCAAGGCCAAGCAAGCTTCCGCTGACCTTTCGCAAGCCGAGGCTCAAGGGCAGCTCGATTCTTTCCTGGCGAAATACGATCCGGAGGTCGAGACCGTTGCCCGCCGCGCTCTCGGGAAAATGCGCAAGCTTATGCCCGGCGCGATCGAGATGGTCTACGACAACTACAACTGGCTGGTCATCGGCTTCAGCCCCACGGAGCGGCCTTCAGAGGCAATCTTCTCCATTGTGCTGCCTCCGGGCCGTGTAACTCTCTGCTTTCTGCAAGGCGCGGGCCTGCCTGACCCTGCCAAGCGGCTGGTGGGCAGCGGCAATGTGGTTCGGAACATCCGCTTGTTCAACGCGGGAGAGCCCGACGCGAGCGTGATGGATGATCCCGAAGTCCTCGCCCTCATCAACGTGGCGCTTAACCGCGCCAAGGTTCCCATGCCCGCTGGAGCGCGCCGCAAGCTGATCATCAGGGCGATTGCGGCGAAGCAGCGGCCTCGCCGGGTCACGACACGGAAGA
>DATHOJ010000010.1:0-5558 GCA_035485055.1 Bryobacteraceae bacterium | reverse complement strand
GCGGATTCAAAATACATAGTGCGGTACGGCTCAGTTCCATGCCGCCTTATCTGAAGTGCTCGGGCGCCCCCCTTGCCGTCTTCCCCCCAGCATCCTGCCGCCCGAGCACTCCAGATCAACGCTATCGGATTATCGGAAGTGGGCTCGGGAGCCCCAACGCAAGAACAGCACATTAGAATAAGGCATGCGATTCCTCCTTTTTCTCTTAATCGCTGGAGTTTCGTTCGCAGGGCAATTCACCACCTCGCTCGGCGATTCTTATCCCTACGTCATCTCCGCCATCGCCACCGACTCTGCAGGCAACACGTACATCGTCGGCAGCCGTCAACTCACCACCGCAGGCGCAGTCACCCTGAACTCATCCACGAATTTAGGGGCAGGCACCGACGTCTTCGTCTCAAAGCTTGATCCATCCGGAAATCTCCTCTTCACCGAAACCTTCGCCGGCAAAGGCGTTGACACCGGAACCGCAATCACCCTCGACCCCTCCGGCAACATCTACATCGGAGGGACCACCACCTCGCCCGACTTCCCCCTGACTGAAGCGCTACAAACGCAATCCAACCCGAACGGCACCGGTTTCATCATCAAGTTGACCAACGATGGCGCGACCATTCTTTATTCGACTTACTTTGGAGGCGCGCTCGGCGCGTCGGTTGCGAGCTCCGTGTCCGGGCTCGCAACCGACGCGAAAGGAAATCTTTACGTCACCGGCCTCACCAGCGCCACGGATTTTCCGCAGACTTCGGGGCTGCCAACGGTTTCATTGGCCCTGGCGGCCGTGTTTGTGGCGGAGATTCCCGCAGCGGGCGGCAAGATTCTCTACTCCGGCGCGATTGCGCCAACGGGGAACGCACAATTTGAAGAAAACGCGGGAGCGCTCGGCATTGCCGTCGATCCGGCAGGAGAAGCGTTCCTCCGATACAACAACGACAACAACAGCGGATTCGTCGCTAAGATCAACGCGGGAGGCGCGGGCTTCGCTTTCGCTCCGATTTCCTTTCCGGCTACTGTTAACGCAATCACTCTGGATGCGGCGGGAGATACGTATCTTGCCATCGGAGGAGGCACGATCGAGAAGCTCAATCCTGCAGGCACGGCAGCTTGGACATTTACTTTGCCGCCAGGGATCGTCGATGAATCTCCGAATTCGATCGCTCTCGACGCCAGCGGTAACGTGTGGGCCGCGGGATTGGTAACCACCTCGGCGACATTCCCCAACGCCAACGGCTGGACCACCGGTACGGACTTCCTCATAGCTGTAAATGCTTCCGGCTCACAATTGATTTATTCCGCGCTCTATCCCTCGCTCACCGCGGGGCAGGCGGTTTCGGTCGATCCTTCAGGTTTGGTCCACGTCGCCGGGGGGAACGCCTTCGTCGCCGCCATCGACCCCCAAGCCGCACCCCCTAAGAATATTTTCGCGTTCCAGAACGCCTTCGGAGGCAACGTCACTACGCGCCTGTCGCCCACAGAGGTGGTTGCGATTTACGGACCAGGAATTGGTCCAGCCACGGCCCTATCGGCCACACCCACCAATGGATTTTACCCGACAACACTGGAGGGCGTCGAGGTCAGCGTCAACGGCACAAACATCCCTCTGCTCTACGTCTCCGCCAATCAGATCAACGCAGTGTTTCCCATGGAAGTCACCGCGAATTCAGCGGCGACGGTTCGCGTCACGAACGGAACGGCGGTCACTGCGAATTACCCGGTCCGCATTGTCGGTTCTGCGCCGCACGCGAATCCGACGGTGATCAATCAGGATGGCACCCTCAATTCGAATTCGAACCCCGCGCCGGCCGGCTCCATCGTGACGTTCTGGGTGACTGGGTTTCAGTTCAATTTTGCTCCGCTCGCCGACGGGCAAGTAGCCACGGTGGCCAATAACGACGCGTGCTTCGCTCTCGAATCGGCGGGATGCTCGATCAGTGCGGAAACGGTCGCTTTATTCCACGCGGGGTCGGCGTCGCTCCCCACGACAGTGGTGTACGCGGGCGCAGCACCGGGGATGGTAGCCGGGGCGACGCAGTTCAACCTTCAGGTCGGAACGCCTCCAGCGTTTCCGTTTAATGAATTTTTCCTGATGTTGGACGGTTTATACATCGGAGCGGCGGTCGTTGTCAGCCCTAATTGACCTGAGAAATTGCGTCCTGGAATGTCGTTCCGCCTGGAGCGCAACGTGAGGGAGCTATTTACGGTTATCCGATGCGCATGTCTTGAATGTACTTTGGATAGCGAGCCAGCCGAATATCATCGTGAGTGTACCAACCCTATAAAGATTCTTCGCGTCAGTTTGCGAGCTTCCGATGGTGGTTCAATTCTATCGAAGTTCTAGGCTGTTCGAGTTTTAATGGCTATTGCTGTGCATCAATCGCCAGACCATTTCTTCCGAACGGGCCCCACGTCCCGGCAGCGTAGCGGCGCTAAAGACCAGCACATCACCGATGAACCCGACAACTAACACCGCGAAGCTCGCGCCAACCAAGAGCCCACAGAGCACCATCTTCGTTGCGTAAACACCCCACCGAGGTATTGGAAACGTGAACAGTTGCTTCCAAAGCTTCCCGTTATGTTCGACGTTTGCAAGGGAGTCGATTTGCGAAACGGAACCCACCGGGACCTTGCTCGCCCCTTCCCGTTCACGAGCTGGGCGGCCGATCGCCACGCTTTCTTCCGGCCCTTTGCAGCTAGGATTCTGCGCGTTGAATTGGACGGAAAAGCGAACGTGCTCCTCGATCAATCCAGGAACCATAACCTCAGCTCCGTATTCGCTTCACCAGACAGGGCCGTTATCTGGGGTTCAGCCAACAGACCTTCGAGTCCAACATCTGGCTCCTCCTGAATTTTTAGCTCGTGTGGCCGCGCGTGCAATGATACAACGATTTATTTTCCGTCGACCGAGAACGCCAGCAGCACATTTCCCGGTTGGCCGCCCCAGTTTCCATACCCGGAGTTGACGAACACCATTCCGGCCGCAATGACGGGTCCCGACCCGTCCATAGAACCGCCCTTTCCAATTCCATTGACGGCAGTGAATTCTCGCACGCTCTCGAAATCCCAAATGATCTTTCCATACTCCGCCGAATAGCCGCGCAGGTCACCGTCGAGAGAGCCGGAGAAAACCGCTCCCGGAATTGCGGATATCGCTGCTGATTGCGCGGGGCTGGAATTCGGCCGATCCCCGCAGATGAGCGGCGCGGGTGTCGCCCAGATTCTCGCGCCCGTGGCAGGATCCAGCGCAATCAGCCCCCCGCCGATTTTCGGATCGAGGATCCGCGATCCGCCTCTTCCGAGTACAAACTCTTTGAAGCCGACATCGGACACAGCCACGTAGACTCGTTTGCCGTCCGTCGCCGAACCCCATTGCACTCCGCCGAGGATGCCTCCACGTCCGATCCGCGTCTGCCACACGATCGCGCCGTTGCGATCCGGATCGAGCGCGTGCATCATACCGGACGCTTGGCCGATTACCAGCAAACGTTTCCCATTCGCGAGTTTGATCAACATCGGCGACGATCCGAAATCGTCGTCTGGCCCTGCGTTTTCTGGGCAACCCTGTTTGGTTACAGTGACGCATGCCGTGCTGAAGACATTCCCGCAAGCCACTGATGGGACCACGGCATTTCTCCGGTCTTCATGCTGAACGCGAGCACCGCATCGCTCGTTTTCGAGTCCGGGTGAGTGAAATTATCGCCGGTCGCTGCGTAGACCGCTTGACTCAACGGATCGACCGTCGGCGCGGCCCAGATGCTGGCGCCCGAAGGTCGCCAGATCGGTGTACCCGAGGAATTCTTGCCCACCACGCGAGGCTCTTCCGGAATCGCGTAGGCCTGCCAAACTCTCTTGCCCGCGTGGTCCAGCGCCACCACCGCGCCGCGAGCGGTGCAGCATTCATACTTCGGATCGTTCGCTGCGCCCTCCTCGCCCGAAGTCGCATAACCTCCATCAAGCCGCGTGCGCGAACCGGGCACCCCGCCTACCGTTCAATTAGGAAACGCCCGTTCAGATTTCGTCGCACAATTCGAATGTGCTGTACATGGATGGGAACTTCGTGTTCAAGTCCACCAATCGCGGCGACGCCTGGACGGCGATCAGCCCCGAGCTGACCACGGATAAACTCGGGACCATCACGACCACCGCTGAGTCGACGGTCGATGCGTCGGTGCTCTACGCCGGCACTGACGACGGAAACGTGTGGTCGGCCAGCGACGGGAAGAGCTGGAAAAACATTACCGCCAAGGTTCCGGAAATGCCGGGAAAGCGCTGGGTGAACCGGCTGGTCGCGTCCCGCTATCGGGAGATCCTGCCCCATCTCGGCCGATCCGGTCCGAGAGGCACCACGGTTCGACGCGGCCCTAGCGGATCTGATCGCGGCCGTCCGGACCCAGGGACTGGAGGGACTCGTTGCCAAGCGTCTCGATAGTATCTGCGACCAGGCGCGCGCTCCGGGCGTGGTGGAAGATGCGGCTCAACCGATCGGAGGAGTTCGTGATCGGCGGATTCACCAAGGGAGGGCGGACGTTCGACGCGGTGGTCCTCGGACGCTACGACGGGAGCCGGCTCATGTACGTGGCGCGGACCCGCGTCGGGTTCACTCCGGTGAGACGGGAGCGGTTGATGGCGAAGTTGCGGCCACTGGAAGTCCCGGAGTGTACGTTCGGGAATCTGCCTGAGGCGCGCTCCGGCCCATGGGGCGAGGGGCTCACTGCCGAGAAGTTGAAGGAGTGCGTGTGGGTGCGGCCGGAGTTGCTGGCGGAGGTGGAGTTCGTCGAGTGGACGCCGGACGGGCACCTGCGGCATGCGCGGTTCGTTGGCCTGAAAGACGGCTATCTTGGTAGCATAGCGATGGATCATCGAGCGTTGCGTCACCACTCCTTCACGAGCTGCTCTGGAGAGGAACAATCTGCCATTCAGCAATGAAAAGATTTCAACCCAGGGGCGATCGCCGTTTAGGAAAGCAGGATCGGCGACAGCTTCACGTGCTTTACGAAGACGATGCCGTTGTAGTCCTCAATAAGCGGGCCAAACTGCTCGCGGTGCCCGCGGATGACTCCGATACCCCATCTGCGCTTTCTATTCTTTCGGCAGAACTCAAATCAAAGAGGCAACGGGCCTTTGTCGTACATCGTATCGATCGTCACACGTCTGGGATTCTGCTCTTCGCAAAAACCTGGCCAGATCGAGAAGCACTCGTGCAACAGTTTATCCGACACACCCCGGTGCGGGAATATCTCGCGGCAGTTCGTGGTCATCTCCGCTTTAAAGAAGGGACTCTGGTTCACTACTTTCGGCAAGCAGGAATGTTTCAAAAGGTGACCACAGAATCCGATCCAAAATCGGCTCGCGCTGAACTTCGCTATTCAGTGGTACATCGCCTTAGGGGCGCATCGCTCGTCCGAGTCTCGCTGGTGACCGGATTACAAAATCAAATCCGTGTTCAGCTTTCAGCGATCGGCCACCCGGTCATCGGCGACAGAAAGTACAATCCATTAGAAAAGCTGGAACGGCGAATTACTCGCGTCGCTCTCCACGCGGCGCGTCTTCAGTTCATTCAT
>DATHOJ010000009.1:0-140202 GCA_035485055.1 Bryobacteraceae bacterium | reverse complement strand
CAATTTTCCATTTTCGATGAGATAACTCTCCGTCGCCGAGAAGACGAAGTTGCCGCTGGTGATGTCGACTTGGCCTCCACCGAAAGTGGCGCAATAGAGACCTTTTTGCACCGATTTAATGATCTCCGCGGGATCGCTTTCACCGGCGAGCATATAAGTATTGGTCATGCGCGGCATCGGGATGTGCTGATAACTCTCGCGGCGGCCGCTGCCGGTTGACGTGTTGTTGGTCAGGCGGCTCGACAGTTTGTCTTGAAGGTAGCCACGCAGGATTCCATTTTCGATGAGCACATTTTTCTGCGTGGGCATGCCTTCATCGTCGACGTTCAGCGATCCGCGGCGGCTGCCGATGGTGCCGTCGTCGATCACGGTGCAGAGAGGGCTCGCCACTTGTTGGCCGATCCGTCCGCTGAACGCCGAGACTCCTTTGCGATTGAAGTCCGCTTCGAGTCCATGGCCGACGGCTTCGTGCAGCAGGATGCCGGGCCAACCGGGCCCGAGCACCACCGTCGTTTCGCCGGCCGGTGCGTCCACCGCGTCGAGTTGCACGATCGCCTGTCGCGCGGCTTCTCTCGCAAAGTGTTCCGGTGTTTTTTCCTTCTCGAAAAACTCAAGCGTGACGCGTCCGCCGCCGCCTGAATGTCCGTGCTGCGGAGGGCCATCGCCTTGCCGGGCGAGTGCACTGACGCTCATACGGGCCATTGGCTGACGATCGAAACTCAGACGTCCTTCACTGGTCGCGACGAGGACATTGCGCAGGCTGTCGGCGTAGGTCGCCTGCACTTGAAACACGCGAGGATCGTAAGCACGCGCCGCGAGATCGGCGCGCTTGACCAGCTCGACGCGCTCGGCGAGCGCAGTTTCATGAGGCGTGGAGAGCATCGGATAGAGGTTGTGCCGGCGCGTTTCCTCGAACCCTGTCTTCACGATGGTCGCTGGACCCTTCGCGATATGCGCCGCAACCCGGGCAGCCTTGCGGATTTTTTCCGAACTCAAATCGTCGCTATAGGCGTACCCGGTGCGTTCGCCCGCGATGACGCGGACGCCGACGCCGAGGCTTACGCCTTCGGTCGCGCTCTTAACGATGCCTTCGTCGATCCCGATTGACGTGGTAGCGAGGTATTCAAAATAAAGGTCGGCATATTCGCCGCCTGCGGAAAGCGCCTCGCTGAGATAGTTTTCAAGGTCGCGCTCTGTGATGCCGAATCGCTCGGCGAAGAAGGATTGGGAAAGCCCCATACTTCGAGGGTATCACTCCGACTCGTTTTCCCGTCCCTTAATCTCAACGAACGCACCTGGCGACTACCTGTAGCCGTCGGTAGTCGATTATCCATGCGCCCTCGCGAAACATTTTGGGTCTCAACCGATTTGCGATCTCGCGTTGAACTTCTTGTGAGCCAGCCATTGATCCGGCGAACATCCTGAGCCAATCTTCTAGTCCGTCCTCACCCTCCACGCGCGTCGGCCGATCGAAGAGCGCGGCGAACGATATCTCGAAACCGTGGCGCTCCAGCAGCGACGTGTATTCGCCCACACTGGGGAAATACCACGGGGTTTCAACTACTCCCGCAACCTCATGCAGCACATCGATAATCGACTGTACATTTCCCTTGCCACCCATCTCGAGGACGAATCGCCCTGGTCGGCGGAGCGCGCTCGCGACCGACTGCGCGACGCCGTCCGCATTCTTCACCCAGTGCAGCGCCGCGTTCGAAAATACCGCGTCGACTGGGCGTTCCACGCGGAAATCCGCCGCGTCCGCTACCTCGAACTTTAACGACGGATAATTGCGCCGAGCTTCCGCGATCATCTCTTCCGAGCGATCGAGACCAATCACCTCCGCGCCGCTCTCCGCGATCTTCGCGGTCAATTGGCCGGAGCCACAGCCGAGATCGAGAATCCGCTCTCCTGCAAGCGGTTCGAGAAGATCGATCAGGCTCTCGCCGTGGGCAAATACATAGGAATGGCGAGACTGATAGCGCGCAGCGTCCCAATTCTGTTTCATGGCGCCGACTTCGCACAACGGAATCCGATATCGGTCGATGAGAAGCGTTCCGGTATCGACGCGGACTCCCACGCGACCACTTCTTTCAATTTCGTATTGAAGGATCCTCCGCGCATGGTGATCCATTTGTCTTCGGGGCTAAGAGGCGGATTCAACAGCTTTGCGAACGTCGATTTGGCTTCGGCGCTGGGCGTGATTTCCCCCTCTACGATCTCCCAGGCGTTGCCGATCATCTGATATTCCGGATACGCCGCGTACGACCTCACCGGCTTCAGCGCCGCAGCCGATACATTGGCGAGCGACGCGTCTTGCGCATCGCCCCACGGATATTGATTGCCATTAGTTCCGCGCGCCGCGCGTTCCCATTCGAGAGCAGTCGGCAAGCGTTTTCCTTTCCACGTCGCGTAGTCGCGGGCCTGCGCGACCGTCACCCGCACGACTGGCAGATCCGGCGCGGCCGGCGGCGGCGCGCATCCCGTCGCGCGACAATATTCTGCGAAATCAGCATTCGATACTTCCGTCTCGTCGATATAGAACGCGGGAAGCGAGGCCGGCGTGTTCTCTTTCCCTGATAGAAAACTTCCCGCCGGAACATAGACCATACCCGGAATCGCCGGCGGCTGGATTTCTGCAATCTTCGTCGTCTGCTTTTCAACGATCCGTTGATTTTGAGGAGGTTTGCTTCGAGTGAACCACCAAGCGCCGCCCGCGCCGATCAAGACGAGCAATGCAATCGGAACGGCCCAAATCACCATCGACCGGCGAGGCGCCGGCTCCGCGGGAGGCGAAGCACTCGCGGGAAAGGGAAGCGTCCTGGCGGCTACCGGCTGCGTCCGCTCGCCGGTCGAGCCTGAAATCAGACCGCGCAACTCCTCCACCACAATGTGGAAACTCTGCGGACGATCCTCCGCTTTTTTTTCCACGCACCGCACCACCAATGCGCGCGCCTGAGGAGGGACGCCTGCGCTCACCATCGGCGACGGGTCCATGGGAACATTCAGGATCTGATACAGCACCGCTTCGATGGTGTCTCCATTCACGGCTCGTAGGCCGGTGAGCAATTCGTAGAACAGCATGCCGAAGGCATAGATATCGACCAGAGGCGTCGCCGGCTTCCCCGCCACTTGCTCGGGAGCCATATAATAAGGGGTTCCCATGGTCATTCCGGTCTTGGTGAGAGAAAGATCAGCGGTCTTCGCGATCCCGAAGTCCATCAGTTTGACGCGGCCGTTAGGATCGATGTGGATGTTCTCGGGCTTGATGTCTCGATGCACGATGCCGCGCCCGTTCACGTACTCCAGCGCCTCCGCTATGTGCAGCGCGATCTTCATCCGCTCCACCAGGCTGCCGGTGTGACCGCCGCGAATCGCGTCGCGCAGGTCTTCGCCTTTGAGATACTCCATCACGATAAACGGGCGTCCTTCATGCTCGCCGAAGTCGAACACGCTGACGATGTTTTCATGCTGAATATTTCCGGCCAGCCGAGCCTCTTGCAGGAATCGGGCCTTGGCTTCGACGTTTTGGCAGGCATCGACGGTCAGCAGTTTCACTACCACCGGACGGTCGATCACCGTGTCGCGCGCGCGATACACGTGCGACATGCCTCCGCCTAAGAATTCGAGGAGCTCGTATTTGCCGACGATTGCCGGAATCTGCATTCTTTAAAGGAAGTGGGTCAACGATAGCGCCACATAGATCAGCGCCATAAACACCACCATCGCGAGACCCGCCAGGATCATCAGACCGCCCTGCGATTGCAGCGGCGCGGGCAGTTTGCGCACGAATCCGGGCAGTCCTTCAAGGCTGACGGAGCGCTCCGGCTCCGACGTCTTCGAAACCGCGGTGATGGTCGAAATCATCGACGATTGTTCGTGGGGCGATTCCGGTTGGCGGGTAGCAGTGGATGGTCCGGGCGTAGCCGCCGGATGCTGACCGCTTCGCCCGCGTACGGTAACCGGGCGTGCGGGATCCAGAACCCGCTCCAATTCCTCGATCACGATTCCCAGGCCGGGGGGCCTCTGCGGCGGCTGCTTCGCTGTGCATCGTTCGATGAGACCGGCAATGCCAGCCGGAAACTTCGGAGGCTGTAGAGGCGCCAGATCGATCGGCTGGTACAGAATCTGATTGAAGATTTTTTCTACCGATTCGCCGGTAATCGGCTTCAGCCCGGTCAGTACCTCGAACAGCAAAATTCCGAATGCGTACACGTCCGCCTGCGGCGTAACGGGCTGTCCCAGCACCTGCTCCGGAGCCATATAATACGGCGTTCCCAACGTGAATCCAGCACGGGTAAGCGCGATACCTTCCGATTTCGCGATGCCGAAATCCATCAGCTTCACTTTTCCTGTGGAATCCAGGTTGATGTTCTCCGGCTTGATGTCGCGATGGATAATTTTCTTGGTATGGATGTAATCGATGGCGCGCGCCACTTGCACGACAATTCGCAAACGGCTGGGAAAATCCCCCAAATGCCCGCGCTTGATGGCATCGCGCAGACTCTCTCCTTCGAGAAACTCCATCACGATAAACGGACGGCCCTGGTCCTCGCCGAAATCGAAAACGTTAATGATATTCTCGTGGCTGATGTTCGACGCCGTCCGCGCCTCTTGCAGAAAACGCGCCTTCGTTTCGGTATCCTGCACACCCGCATCGGTCAGAATCTTCAATGCCACGCGGCGCCCCAGCACGCTGTCTTTGGCGCGGTAGACATGGGACATGCCTCCGCCCAGAAACTCTTCGAGCTCGTACTTGCCTATGCGCGTGTTTTCAGGCTTGTCCGCCATCAACGTGCCACCGGAACGACACATTTCAGTTTAGACAAAAACTCCTTGCTGAACACGGCCGGACCGTTGGTGCCCACGCTGAAGTCGTAAGTCAGGGGTTTGCCGTTGATTTTTGTCGGCTGCTGATCGCGGCCGGATGTGACGCTCCAACTGAAAAGGTTGCCGGTGGTTTTGTCCGCGTCGGCGAAGAATCGGAACACCGACCACGGCCCGTCATAAGTCTTCGCCTGCTGCGGCAGACCACCGCCCACTAGCTTCAGATCCAACTCGAAATTCCGCGCGCCGGACCCTGGCCAGACATACGAATGCTGGGTTCCACCCTTCAATTTCGAAGGCGCGCCGTTGATGGTCACGTCGAATTCATCGACCAGGTCGGACTTCTGGGGAGTCAGGGAGTATTGATAATTCATCTCCGCTCCGGAGTCTCCATAAATCGCGCGCGAGAACTTCATCAGGTTGCCGATAAACGCGGCGAAACCGGGGCTGAGCGGCGTCCCACCCGACGACGAGCACTCGCCGTTGGAGCATTGCAACACGCTCTTCAAACTTCCGTCGTAATACACCCACAGCTTGCCCGTCTTCGGCTGAAGCAGCGCGGCCAGGTCGTCCAGCTTCACTTCGTCTTTCGCCTGCGGATCGAATGGAAATTTGCGGAACGTCGCCTGATTGAACGCCTGACAGAAGCTTTGGCCAGAGCCTTTCAAGTCGCTCGACACCATGCCGTCGAGATACTTGATAGGTTGCAGCAACAATTCGAGCGACCGCTGATCGATCTGCGCGTCCGGATCGGGAGGGAAGCTCGCGCCGAGCTGCCGCGCCGTCAGCGTCGCCGATTGTCCACTATCGCGCATCGCGTGCGACGCGTCCTCTTTATTAGCAGACGGATCGGCCGCGCGATCCACCGCCTGCTGAAGCGCCTGCAAACCCGAGTTATAAGGCTTGTTGGCATCCACGATGTAGAGCTGGGCGCTTGGGCACGGCACCACTCCTTGCGGCGCTTTGAATTTATCCGCGACGCCCGGCACATCCACGCAAGTATTCTGCGACGTCCACCAGAACAGCGCGAGCAGAGGCGCGCCGCTGCCGGTGAGCAGCGTCAGCTTGCTCGATGCGTCCTTCAGCCCGGCATAGTGGTTCACGTTACTCTTCTTCAACACGTTGCGCCACTGCGCGATGTAATCAGCCGAATAACGATCCATCAGACCTTTTTCCATCACGGCCTTGTCGGGCATTTGGCCTTTATACGGACCCAGCACCCACTCTTCGCCCGCGAAATTCTGCTTGCGGATCGCGTCCTGCACAACTTTCGCGCCTTCTTTCGTGAACGCGCCGCGCACCGGCTCCGAACTGGCCAACACCGTCGCAGTGCCGGGAAATTTCTGATTGAAGCTCACCGGCGGAAACTGCTTATCCGCCATGCCGAGCAATCCTTGATACACGCGCTCGAGACCCGAGAACTGGGACAGATACACCCGCGCCCGCATGACTGCTCCGTCATCCGCAATCGATGAATAAGGATTGCCATTGTGCAGATCGGATGCGTAAAAATCGAACTGCTTCTTCGCCAGATCCAGCCGCTCTTTGCCGATCTCGCCATCGCGTCCCCCGATCCATTTCGCATCGAGCTTCGATGCCAGGAACGATTGCAACCCCGCGTCCGAAGATCGTTTCCATTCGGAGGTGGTCAACAAATAGGACTTCAGCGTGTCGTACGGCGGCCCGTAATCGTCATTCGGCCCCGGCGTCGCCGGCGATCGCTGTAACGACGTAAGCATCTGCGCCTGCGTCGATCCGAACAACAACTGCCGGAACTTCGCGTAATACACTTTCCGCACATCGGGCAGAATATCGCTTCCTTTATATAGACCCCAGCGCAAACTGAACGGCGCTCCGTCCCGTTCGTATGCCGTCAATTTGGCTAGCGACTGGCGCACCGTCTCCAGTTTCTGAAACGAATCGACTCCCGGCACCGCTCCGCCCGCGCCCTCGGCAGCCGGTATCCCCCGCGACGCCGCCAGCGATTCCTGTTCCAGAGCGCGATTCCCAAAATACGACCACGCAAGCAGCCCCGAATAAATCAGGCAGATCGCGGCGGCCGACACGAGCAGGATGCGCTTCACCAGGCTGGTCCTCGTGCTTGATCCGCTCGCCGCCCGAGCATTCGCGTCCGCCAGCACGACATCGTTAAATAGATGTCCGAGAAACAGCCACTGCGGCACTTTTCGACCAGCGCCGCCGCCCGCCTGCGCTACTCCCTGCCGGGCCTTTTGTTCCGCCTGAAATCCCGCGCGAAACATGCGGGTCGCTCCGCCCACTTCCGCGTGCTCTGCAGGGGTCGTCGGCGCGACCAGGGCCACCGGAGTCTCCGCGGCCGCCACCGGCCGTACCCCGGAGAAATAAAACCCGCGCAGAAATGGACCCGCGCGCAACTGGCTCGGCCGGCACACGTCGACCAGGAACTGCACGAGCGCGTTCCGCAATTTCCGGAATTCGCGAGGAAATTCGTACGCCTGCGGCAGCTTCGTCGCGTCCCCTTCGCGCGGCAGCAGCAGCAGCCGATGATCGCAGAACGAATGAAAGAGCTGATTGAATGCCCAAGTCAGCCTCTGCGTTTCCTCCTCGGAATAAACCCCTCCGGCCGCCGCGGCACGGATGGGAACCGTCGCGCCCACTACCTGCCCCGCCTCTTCCGGATTCAGATTGCGCACGAACTCCGCGAAAAAAGGAATCCGGTCCGCGCGTGTGAACAGCACGTACACCGGATAGCTGATGCCCAAAATCTCGGAAATCTCCCCAAGCCTGGCTTGCAGGTACCGTGTCGCATTCGCGATCGCCTCAGTAGCTCCCGCACGCGTGAACGTTTCGAGATCGAAGCACAACAGGACTCCTCTCGGAGCCTGTCCGCTTGCCCCCATCGATTTCAGCCGCGAAGGTTGCAGCTTCTTTACCAGCGCGGTCCACGATTGCGGATTCGCCATCAACGCCCCGCCCGCCTCGACGAATACGGTTCCCCGCGCGAAGAAAATGTTCGCCGCACGCGTCGGAGCCACCGCGTTATCCTGATAAACCTGCCCCGCAAGTAACTCCGGATCGAGCCCTGAGTTCAGAATCGTGCTGGTCTTCGCCGTTCCCCGGTCGCCGATCACGAAAATCATCGGCAGATTCGCGACGCCCGCCCCGGCCTTCGATTGCGCCAGCCGCGCGCTCGCTTCGCGAATCAACGGATCGGCATCGCCTCCACCCGCAGGGGCCCCGGCCGAGCCCTGCCCGCCCTGTCCGCCTTGTGAAGCGCGCTCGATCCCTTCTTGAGTCTTCTTCTGGAAGTACATGGTGATCGCCGCGACGATCAGCGCCACTGCTCCCAAAACAATTCCGCTGATGATCACCGTCGGACTCATGCGCCCGCCATCCTGCTAATGTCGTTCGACCCCTGGTTCAGCAGCACCACGAAAATGCCGAACAGCACAGCCACCAGCACGACGCATGCGATCAGGATCACTGCCATCCTGCTAACCCATGGGTCCCCTCCGGTCTTCACCGGAGCCTCCGCCGGCAATTGCCATCCCGGCGCGAGCCACGAACTGGTCTGCCGGATGCGCTGGATTCTCTCGCCCGTCTGCATCGTAATCCCTCGCAACTCGCCGCGCCCGCCCATGCTGTATTTCCCCGCGAACCCCAGCAGTAGCGCGAGCTGGTACATTTCGAGCAGATCCGCCAGCTCGTACGAATCCGTGCGCGTCATCAACTTTTGCAAATTTTGGAAAAAAATCTCGCCCGCCACGTGATGCCCGTAGCGCTCTTCCTGCAAAGGCTGGCGAGGCCAATCCGCGAACACGGGCAACCTCAAATTCAAAATCGATTCATCCAGAAACGCGACCACCGCAAACACCGCAAGCTCGATATCGTCGGTCGGATACACCCTGCGCCGCGCGTCCTCTTCGGCCTGCCGCACCGCGCCCCAGATCTGCGCGCGAAACGACGCCGCGTCCGCCACCTGCTGCCGGTTCGATCGCAACCGCTCGCCCACAGTGAGCAATTCCTGAAACACGAACGCAAGATTCTCCACCCGCCGTGTAGGTTGTGTCGGCGTCATGATTGTTCCAGCACCACCAGTAACTGCACTTCAGGATCCGGCAAGTCCCCCGGCACATATAGCCCGATCTGCCGTGTCTGCACGATGTGATCCCAGCATGGACCGCTGCGGCTCACGCTGAAATACTGGAAATCCGCCCGTACCGGAATCGCCGCGGGAGGCACCGGCAGATGCGTGAGCGCCATCCCCGGCAGCGCGCGCTTCACCAGTTGCGGCAGGAAAATCTTCGAGCATAATTTAACAATCTGCGGCGTCCTTCCGATCAGGTCCGGCTCGCTGATCTTGCTCCGCACTCCGAAAATCCACCGTGCTCGATCCAGGCACCGCTGATCCTTCACTTCCGCCTCGTAGAAATAATCGGCGCGCTTCACCAGCTCTATATTCACGTACTGCGTCGGCACGATCGTTTCCAGGTGCGTGCGAATATGATCGTCAAGCTGATCGAAACACTTGGACAAGTTCCGATGATCGTAGAGAGGCAGATTGCGCGGATGCGATTCAATAGCGAACGTGCACAGCGCTCCGCCCAATTTCAGCATCTCGATATACAGTGCTTCGGGATGTCCTCTTCGTGTCAAATAATGATGCCTTAGTGGTGCCAGCGCCGAATTGACCGTATGCAGCAGCCAGAAATTCGCGATCTCCGTGGTCGAAAACTCGGCCCACGACTTCCCCGCCCCGGAGCGCGCGAACCGCGAGCTTTTGTCTTCTAATATCTCGATCAACCGGGCCACCATCGACATCACCCGCTCGCTCGCGCTAAACTCCACGCACGGCGGAATGAAATCCGGATCGAATACATAATGACCGGAGCCGTCCCTCTTAATCCGCGCAATCGGCAGGGTAACCAGATCATCCAGAGGCTCGGTATCCAGGCGCAGCGAAATATTCTTCCGCCCCACCTGCACGGGCTTCTCATCCCGACCCGTCGTCTCATCGTGCAGCACGCGAACCTCGACGCTATATCGCGCACCATCGTCGGCGGTATTCACGCCCTCAGCGCGGCGCGGCGCGACCGCGAGCATCACCGTCACGGCATCCTGCGCGGGAGGAAACAAATCCGCAATATTCCGAGCCGCCGGTAGCGCATCGCTTTCCGGCATATGAAAAACCAGCCCATCCGGAAAGATCCCGCGCGCATGGACCAGGGACACCGTCCCGTTCTTCAGCGCTTCCGGATCTAGCTGAGCCGCCACCAGCCCCCAAGGCTCGAACCACAGTGAAGAGGTGGTGAACCGCGCAGAATCCTCGAAGTAGCGCGATTGGGCCTGAAAATGGTGCGGCCCCAGATACATCCCTTCCGACCACACGACCCGTGAGAGATATTTCATGGTGCTGGATGATACTTTATCATCAGAGGGGTGGTACTCTCATGGCCCAGTCCTCAGTCTCGGTTGCGCCCTGGACCCATCGGGACTACTGTAAGAGTATGGTTGACCTGAAGCTACAGGTGCCCGCGACGGATAAAGTGAAAGTGGACGCGGACACCTTAAGGGCGATTGATCGCGGCATCAAGGATGCCAACGAAGGTCGTACAGTTTCTATCGACGAAGCCGCTGCATTGATTCCCAAGTGGATTTCAAAATTCGAATCACAGAAGCCGCGCTAGCAGATTTTGAAGAAATCCTTGCCTACTCTTGGGACGTTTTTCCCGCCAGCGCAGAGCGATTCGGTAAAGCCGTCCTTAATCACGTCGATCTTTGAAGAAGTTCCCTTACATCGGTAGCCCAGTGGACGGACGAGATGGCGTCCGCCTGCTCGTCCACACTCCCAGCCTGATCTTTTATCGAGTCAGCGAGACGCACAACCTCGTTGAGGTTCTCCATTTCTGGCACGGCTCCCGTGGTTATCGGATCTGATTCTCACACAAAAACAATGGGATTCTGCTGCTCCACCGCTGCGACCACCAACCGATCCAAATCGTCTAGAAAGCTCGCAACGTGGTCCGATATCGGCGCTTTGCGCCTTAATACCGCAAGCTCCTCTTTAAGCTCACCCATCCTCTCAACCGTTATGATGTCCCCACAATGGTAGCCGTTATAGAGTACTTGGCTCGATATTAGGGAAGCTGGCTTCAATAGGTGCGAAACTTCGCCATGAAGCGCTGCGATTGAGCTTACATTTCCGAGTCTCAGATGAATCGCCTCTGTACCCGTCAATTTAATTGGATCTGGTAAATCACCCACCTCGGAATACCATTCGCGCGTTACTGGCTCCATCCGGAGCCCCAGTTGTTCTGGATCCGCCGGAAACCGCTCACGGGCTCTGTAAACCACCGCATCAAGTCCCATAGAATAAAGAATCTCTACTGCGCCGCCCCCAAGTTCGCCCCTCTCGCCGCCGGCTTCCCCGCGTCCAAATGCTGGAAATTTAGCATCGCGTTGAATAGCAAAAAATAGCTCCCGTGCGTCTCACTCCTCCACATCGGATTATTCGCGAACATCAGCACATGCCCCTTCCCCTTCTGGCAATCGATCACCGCCGGATGCCCAGCCAGCGCGCTTCCCCCGGTCAACATGCCGGAGACCAGCAAATCCTTCTCCTCCGCGAACCGTAGAATCACGCGAGGCTGAGGTCCCGCCGCGCCGCCGCGTCCTCCCCGACCGCCCGCGTTAGCGTCATCATCCGGACCTCCGCCCTCCACCGCCGCACCCGTTGGAGGCACGAACAAAGGCCGACCCTGCGGAATATCCGGTTCATCCATCGTCCCTCGACCAGACGGACGATTCGGACCAGTATCGCCCGCGCCGCCGCGCCCTCCTCCACCGCCTCCACGGCCACCTCCACCGCCGCCGCGCCCTCCGAATCCTCCACCGCCGCCGGCATTCAGAATCGGAGCCTGATTGAAGTACACCGCCAGCGTGTCGCTGTATCCATAAGCAATCGGGCTGTTCTTATCCGAAAACACCGCATTGAGAACGCTGCCCCGAGCGTGCAGCGTACTGGAATCAGACACAGACACGCCCTCGACGAATCCATAATCGATCGGTATCGTAGCGTTCCCCGTAATCGTGATGAATAACCCGCCCTCTTCAATGAACTTGTGCAGCGCGAAAATTCCTTCCAGACCCATCCCCGGCCGCATATCGTCGGTCGTGTCCGGAGCCCCTCCCAGATTCGGCGTAATCGTCGACTGCTTGAACGGAATCGGATCGCCCACCATCGGACGCCCGTTCACAATCGATTGCGCCGACCCGCCGACCGGTCCAAATAAGATCACGTCATATTTCGACCGCAGATCCGTCATCGTCTTCAATTTCTGATCAGCGATGTAGTCGTAAGGAATGTGTAACTGGTCGAACGCGATGCGATACCAGCCCTCGTTCTGCGTATTCGTCCACGTATGAACCAGAGCGATCCGTGGCGCCGGAATATCATGCATAGCCGTCTTCGGCATCTCCGAAACCGCGACCACTCTCAACCCCAGTTCCTTCGACGCGGCATCAAGCTGCGCCCGCAAATCCGAAGGAGCGCCGTCCGTCTTGATCACAAACGTCCCCGCGTTAAATTTCTGGGAACCCACGCTCAGCGGCGCTTCCAGTGCCGACATCTTCACATTCTTCAACCGGTACCGGAACGTGAACAGCGTGTTGTCGGTATTGTTATTGACCAGATAGGCGACCGCCGAACCCGCGCCCGTCACCGACCCTTCAAATTTCGCCGGCGCCGCCACCATCGACATCGGAGCCTTCAGAATCGCCGCATCCGTCACCCGAATCGTCTTCACGTTGTGCAGCGCGCCCAGCGTCCAACCAGTGTCATCGTATGGCGGAGGATCGTTCACGTTGTAATACTGCGTGTCGAGCAGCATGTCCGCCATGCGGCTGTACGGCTGATCCATGCGCACCACGTAACTCCCCGCCGGAATCTTCACCTTCCCCGATTTCTGCGTAACCTCGGTATCGCCCGTCGTCTTCTGAATCTCCACGCCCTGGATTTGCAGCAGATCCATCAGACCCGCCGCACCCACCGGCCGTGGATCGTCGCTCGAGACCACCCACGCCGCCGGACCCTCATTCGCCCATTTATTCACCGACCTCTTGCTCTTCAGATAAAAATTGCCGAGAAACTCTTTCCGGTTCGTCGCCGTATAATCCATCGCGAACAAAATCGCGCTCTCCTGCAAATTGATGTTGTTTCGCAGCGACCAGTTCACCCGAGGCAGCGGAGGGTTCGGCCGGAACCATGTCCGCGAAGTCGAATTCGCCGGGACATTTCGAATCGCCGTATCCGCTCCGCCCGCGCCGAAGGTCTCGTAAAACCGCCCGATCGAGTTATGCCCGTTGGCGATATAAAACATGTAATTCGGAGCCCATCCGTCGTAGTAACCGTGCGTCCAAACGCCCGGCACGCCGCGCTTGGTCATTTGCTCGATTTCCAGATACGCCATCTTCTGCCACTCATCCACCACAATCGGATCGAGCCAGGCGTTATAAGGACCCATCCCCGTCGACGTATATAGAAACGGAACCGACTCATGCAGATCGTGCAGCACGGTCGGATGCCAGTCGAGAAACGCGCCCATCATGTTGCGCGACAACGCCAGCGCCATCGACATCCCGTCGCGATTATTATCGTGCGCAACATACTTGCCCCAATAAACCAGGTTCGGCGCGGGCTTGCGCGGAAACTCTTTGCGATAGTTGTACACATCCACTTCACGATCGTGCCCATCCACCTCGCTGCACGGAGTGATCAGCACGATCATATTTTTGCGGATGTTCTGAATCAGAGGCGAATCTTCCACGGCAATCCGGTACGCCAGCTCCATCAGCATTTCAGGCGACCCGGTCTCCGGCGAATGAATCGACCCCGATGCCCAATAAAACGGCAGAGCCTCATTCGCGATCAGCTCCGCGGCTTTCTTGTCATCGGTCTTGCGCGGATCGGCCAGCATCGCCGTGATCTCTTTATACCGGTCGAGCTTTGCGATATTCGCCTCATCCGAGACCGCCACCAGCATCGTGTCGCGGCCTTCTTCCGTCTTACCGATGGAGAAAATCTTCACGCGCTTCGAAGCTTTCGCCAGCTCGTTCATGTACTTGTAAATGTCCGCCGAATAGGTCAAATGATTCGGCGCACCGGCGATCTGCCCCAGCACTTTCTGAGGCGTCGGCACAGTCGCCGAAGCGGGCAGATGATCCACCAGCTCAGTCAGGAAAAACTTTTCCGTCGTGTCCTTAAGGATCTCCGCCGTATAGCCTTCATCGTTTGTCTGAGCCGCGACTGGAGCCGGCGCAGCCGGTTTTTTCGTTTTCTGAGCCTGCAATAAAGCCGTTGCGAGAACCAGAGCAAGAAGAACTTGTACACGCATAATTCCGTTATGATACCTCTGCCCGTGGGGCAGGTTCCCGACCTGCCCGCCAGCGACCATATGTCGTTATCAATCTCACGCCTGCCATCGACACTTTGCCGCGAAGGCCGCTTTCTCCTTTGGCGTTAGCTGGAGTTGCTGCAATCGGCTTCACCGCTACCACCCCCAAGGCAAATGCCCAGGTCGGCGTTGAAATTGGAGTGGCTCCTGATTGTCCCTATGTACGACGCCGCTCCTTATAACTGCGCTCCCACCGGATACCGTGGCCCGGAATGGTTCAACGGAGACGGTTTCATTGGCGCGGGCCCGTGGTTCCATGGCGCCAGTGCATTCCGGGGCAACGTAAATAACCGGCTCCATCCGGAACACGGCTATAAGGGCCCGGCACCGCAGCGTGGCGAAAAAGCCGAGCCGGCCAAACGAATCGATAATGCGCACTTCAAAGGAAATGAAGCGCGGGATGGGCGTGGCCACGTGGCCGAAGGAAAAAAATAGCATCCGAATTAAAAACCGGGCCGTGCGCGATAAACGCGAGCGGCCCGTACGGTCGTCTTTTGAATTTCGCAAACGTTATTTCTTCACGCAAAGGCGGAGAAACCTTGGCGAGCCTTGCGCCTTTGCGTGAAATACTCTGCCGACTTAGTTTCTCTCTTCAGAGACGGAACACTAGTAAGTCAACGACGAAACCACGGACACTCCCGTCGCTCTAGCCTGCAAATACGCGACCGGCATATAGTAATACCCAGCGTCGCCGTTGCATTCACTCCAGCTATTCTTGATGACGAAATATCCTCCGCCTCCCGCTACGGCGTTCGTCACTTCCGAAGCCGGAATGTTGCTGTTCCCTGCCAGCGTCACCAGATCGATATACGCGACGATGTGCACCACGTGCCCTGCCCCGCCTTTCGTTCCGGCGTCACCCGCGCTGTACTGCACGTATCCATCATGCTTGGTCGCATCGCCGAAAGCGGCCGTCTCGCTGAACGCCAGAACCACCGCGTTATTGCTCGCCAGATTCAAGATGATATTCGCAACCGACGTGGCTTTATCGGAAGGATCCCAAATGCTGGTGGCTCCATTGGAGACGTAAGGCGAATTAGTGCCGGAAAGATTAGCCACGGTGAAATAGCAGAAGAGAGGGAACACCGCCGGCATCGTCTCCCCGATCGATTCGCAGGTGAAATTTTGCGAGCAATCCGCACCCGTGCCAACGCACCATTCCGGAGCTTGCGGAGCACTATCGGAACACCCCGGCTCCAGCACACCGGAGATCTTCGTCGGATAAGGATAGTTCTCGCACGAGTATTCATACTTCACTTTATGCAGCGATGGATTGTAGTCCCACTGATTCTCCCAGGCGAACTGGTAGCTGTTCTTCGACGCATTATTGAGGTCCGTGTAAGCGCTCCCGCCGTTATGAAAATAGTCCGGACCCCAGAGCAGCTTTTCGTGCTCATGGAAGTCTTCTTCGGATAAGTTCACATGCTTTCCCGTGTCCCGCGCGACCATCTCTTCCACCGCTGAGGTCGAAGCAAAAATGTGGCAGGTCCCGCGCGATCCTTGCGATTTTACGCAAGTTAAATTGTCTTTTCCCGTCCAACTGAAATTGCCGAGGATGCCCGATGAACTGGGAATGCCGCTGCATCCCGAATTGCCTGTCTGGTCTCCGTAATTCACCTGCGTTGCCTTCAGGCTCGCGCCGGTATCCGTGCTACACGACGCAAATGGACTTCCCAGACTTACGTGCGGAAACGGAATCGTCTTGAGGATCCCGGATGCCTGCGAGCCAAGCGTTTGAAGGGCGCTCTTAATCGCTCCTAATGATGCGCCCTGGAGCGTCGCCGGATTCGTCAGCGCCGATGGAGGAACCGTGTTCGCGCACGTTGCGCTCGGAACCGCTCCGGGCGTGGCGCAATATTTCGAATAAAGAGCCGCATATTGCGAATAGAGAGACTGATAGAGAGCAAGCTGCTGCACCGGATCAGAGGCCGCTTGAATCGAAGTAGCCAGATCCGCCAGAATCGTCCCGGGCCCCATCATTTCGATGGTCTGGACAACACCCTGCGCATTCGTTACCTGGACCTGATAGTTCCCATCGGAAGTCGCGGTAACATTCGGATCTGTCGGCGTAGCGTACAGCGCCGCAAGGCTCGCGAGGTTGGGATTCTGGCTGATGAACTGGTTCACGATGGCCAGATTCGCTTGATTGGCGGCCTGCGTTTGCTGGGTCTGTGCCGCCAGCGCCGCGGGCGTGATCTGAACAAACGTTTGCCCCTCCTGCACCATCTGGTTAAATTCCGATTGGCTGATGGTTTGGACCGGTCCCGTAGAAGGCGCTTGCGTTTGTGCCGTACTGACAGCATTAGCGAGCGTGAATAGAGCGGCGCTCGCGAGGATACGCGATGTGGATTTCATGGTCTGATTCTCCTTGTGCTTAAGTGCGCCGCGCGCGACGGGCGAGTCCGATTGGACTCATCTTTATTCGCGCGATTGCGCAGGTGAAGGGATCAGTGACAAACTGCACTTATGTCTGAAATCGAATGCATCGTTGACCTCTTACAGACCGGCTACAACGGCTCTCCGTGGCACGGCCCTTCGCTGGTAGGAAATCTGGACGGCCTTACCGCCGCGCAAGCCGCGCAGAAGCCAATCCCGAACGCACACTGCATCTGGGAACTCGTTCAACACGCAACAGCCTGGATCAATGTGGCGATCAACACCATCGACGGTCAGCAGTACGCGATTCTTCCGCCGGAGCAGGATTGGCCGGCGATTTCCGCCACTGATGACGCGGCCTGGCAAGGGGCGCTTGATATTCTCGATAGCTCGATGAGCGCGCTGATCGCGGCGACGGGCGAACTGGAGGACGAAAAGCTCTGGCCGAATCTGGAGGGATTCGAGTTCAACACCTACTGGCTGCTGATGGGCGTGCTCCAGCACAACGCGTATCACGCCGGACAGATCGGACTGCTCAAAAAGGGTCTTATTTGACGTTAAATCGACCCGTAAGAGCTTCTGCGAGTCTTTAAACGTCCATAATTTCCGGTCACATGGTCTCCACTCTTCTATGTGCCTGCCATTCACGCAGTTAGCTGAAACGGGTGAAGGATATTTGGAAACGTCCGCTAGCATGTGGCCGTGGACCGATTACAACATTTTCTCAATCTGGCCGCCGTCGCACCTCCGGAGAGGGACGTACGGCATTTTCGCACCTGGCAGAGGGTCTCCGTCCAGGTGCAGCGCGAGATTCGGGCGCTCACTGCGCAGCATTTTTTCGCCGAGGAATCGCGCTTCGCGGCCAACCTGGATCGCGCCTTTACGATGGTCGTCTATTCCTCCTGCCAGCCCAGCTATGGGCGGAGGCCGATGGATTTTACTTACGATATCGTCGAACTGGTGAAGCTATCGAGCGTTCTTCGGCTCATCGGCCGGGGGATGCAGTTTAGGTTGGCACAGATTTCGGCGGGGATTCAATCCGACGAACGCCTGAAGCGCCGGTTCCTTCCTGTGTGGCACGCGGACATATTAAAAGCCGTCAAGAACAAGCCACGGATGTTGATCGAAATGCTGGCGCGCGAGGCGGCGATGATCAACACTCTCATCGAATTGGGCGCGATGCGCGACCCGCGGACCGTCAAACGATTCGTGAAAAACACCGAGGGAGCGGCGCGGTTGCTGCGGCTCGATTCAGAAGTGCTTCAGGACCTGGTGCTCCGCACAGGAGCGGAGAACCTCATCGACAGCCGGATTTTCGAGGACGATGACGCGGTCGCCCCGGGGAGCCCAAAGCCGGGGATCGGTGGAGACGAATATGGCGATTACCGGCGTCCCTACAGCCGCCGCCAAGTGGCTGATGCCGGAATCGTTCCCGATATACAGGCTCGCGGTTGAGATCCAGCAGCCGAGTTCATAGAGATCATCGATTTTACCGGGTTCGCACCATTCGACGTGGTTTAGGCGGGACGCTACCGCGTGAAAATTTTCTAACGGCCAGTTTTTCTTTGGACTGCTGGAATAGGGATGGATGATGGTGAACTCTTTTCGATCGCTGGCCGGGACCGGTATGCGCGGAGGGACGTCGGGAAACGTTTGCGCAGGGAAGAACTTGAACGGCAGATGCGCGACAGCCTCGCGGAAGTCCGCGCGCGCAGTGCCGTACCAGGAGTAGATTTCGTCGAAGGTCTCCAGCGCCGGACACTTTGCGTTGTCTACGACGCCTACCAAGTCGAGGCCGGTGTCGGCAATGGCTCTCGTGCGGTCGGCAAAGCGGATCAGAGGGAGGGTCGCGCGAGGGGCCCAGACTTCGGTGTAATCGGCCTTTGCGGATTCCAGAGCGGGGAGAGATAGGATCACGTCGCCGATGGCGCCGGGGCGGATCAGGAGGCGTCTCATGAGAAGTTCAAAGATACTACCACCTACCCCAACACTTCTAAGGTGCACCTGAGCAATACTAAAGGTTTTAAGGGATTATACCGATTGAAACGAGACAGAAGGCAGTTTCTACGTTGAATATCAGCCCTTTCATCTACGCGTCGCTGTTGGCCTTGGCCGCTGATTCCCAGAAGGCTCAAAGGGAATTGCAGCTCGGCGTGTCTTTGGAACAGGCGGGACGCTGGCAGGAGGCTTACGACGCGTTTTCTGCTTCCCTCGCCGCGGACCCGACCGGGCCGGCCTATCTGCATCGCGCCAAAGCAGAAATTGCGCTCAATCTTCCGGAGAAAGCGGTTGACGATCTGACGGAGGCGATCCGGCTGGACCCTAAGAATCCGGACGCGCTGCGGTGGCGGAGCGAGATGTATGTGAAGCTCGGCAATCACCGGGGGGTGGTTACTGATCTGACCGCGCTTTTCGATCAGGGGGTGGAGACCTCGCCCCTCTACGCCGAGAGAGGAGCCGCGCGGCAGCATCTGGGGCAGTATCAGATGGCTGCCGACGATTACGGGAAGGCCATCCGGCTGCGGCTGGACGATCCGGAGCCATGGAAAGGGCGAGGGAAGGCTTACTCGTCGCTGGGAAATTATCGCGACGCGATCGACGATTATACGCAGGCGGCGGCGCTGAAACCGGACGATGCCGTCGCTTATATGGAGAGAGGGTTCGCCTACGGTCAGCTTGGGGAATTTCCGAGGGCGGTGGAGGATTGCGATCGGTCCCTGAAGCTGGACCCGAAGAATCTGCGGGCACTGACGCTGCGCGGGGCGGCTTATGCGCGGATGGGATTCTATCAAAAAGCGATTACCGATTTCGATGGGGCGATAGCTTTGAACCCGATCGACGCGTCGCTTTTTTTGGCGCGGTCGAGCGTCTACGCGGCATCGGGCGAACATCAGAAGGCTCTGGCGGATCGCATCGAGGCGGTGAAGTTGAAGCCCGATTCGCCCGAAGCTCTAGTGGCGCGCGGAGGGTCCTATCACGCGATCGGCGATCACGAGAAAGGGCTCGCGGACCGGACCGAGGCGATCCGGTTGAAACCGGAAATGCCGGAAGCGTGGTGCGCGCGCGGGAGCGCTTACTTCCTGCTGGGGCGGTATCGCGAGGCGGAAGACGATTTGCGCCACGCGCTACGGTTGAAGCCGGATTATCAAGAGGCGAGAACAGTGCTCGCTAAGACGCAGGACGCGATTGCGCGGGCGGATACGGGCGCAGACGCTGGGGTGGTTGCGGTGTCGGCCAAGCCGGCTCCGGCAGCGGAACCGGAGGCTCCTAAACCGGAGGCGGTCGCGCCCAAAGAGGCTCCGAAAGTCGAGACGCCGAAGATGGCGGCAATAAAACCCGTGAACGTGCCGAAGCCTGCGGCGGCGAGCGAATCCAAGGCCACCCAGATAACAGCCGCTCAGCACAATCAGGCAGGCCGGGATTTATTGAATCAGGGGAAATACCGCGAGGCCGTTGAAGAGTTGAGCGCTGCGCTATCGGAGAAACCCGATTTTGCGCTGGCGCTCAACGCGCGTGGGTTCGCGTATTACCTGCTGCATGACCAAAAGCATGCGCTGGCGGATCTGGACGAGGCGATCCGGCTGAATCCGAAGTATTTGAACGCGTATCAGAATCGGGCGCGGGCGCGCAAGGCCGTGGGAGACGCGGAGGGTTGCGCGTCGGATGAAATGAAGGTTCGGGAGCTGAAGGGGAGTTAGACTCGTGCAGATCGCTTCCTGCGATCGCGGCTCGGAATCGGCGACGCTTAAAATCAATCGCTTACCCACGATCTATTCGCCCGCCATACCAACCATCAAACTGTAGGAGGCTCAGCCGCTCTCTGCTATGATCGTTCGAGGAGCGTTCCTGCTAGGTTGGTGTACAGTCTTCAAAAATTGATCCAATGCTCAATGTCATGGAGTCCTGCTCGATTTCGCATCTGTGAGCCAGCTCCGGTGGGATAGCCTGCCATGGAGACGCCTGATGGTGCGCGGGGGATTCCCCCCTTGTTGTCTGGGGTCAAATGACGGAGACTGGGACGGCTGTGTGGTGCGCTCCTACCCTTAACTAATTCCTTGACCAATTTACTATTTATCGGCGACATTTTCGCCTCGCCCGGCCGCTCGATTGTCGCGCGCCACCTGAAAGAAATCGTCGCTTCGGAAAAAATCGACCTTTCGATCGCCAATGCCGAGAATTCCGCGGGAGGCTTCGGCATTACGCCGCAGCTCGCCGACGAGTTGTTCGGCCACGGACTCGACGTACTGACCACCGGCAATCATATTTGGGACAAGCGCGAAATTTACGATTATTTCGCGCGCCAGCCGCGCCTGCTGCGCCCCGCGAATTATGTCGCGGAGCTGCCAGGCTCAGGAATTGTGGTGGTCGAAGCAAGAAACGGAATCGACTGCGCCATCATCAATCTGCAAGGCCGAGCCTACATGCCGACTACCGACGATCCCTTTCGAAAGGCCGACGCGCTCCTGGCCGAATTGCGACCGGAAGTAAAAGTGCGGTTCGTCGATTTTCACGCCGAGCTGACCAGCGAAAAAGTCGCGATGGGCTGGTATCTGGACGGGCGCGTCTCCGCCGTGATCGGCACCCACACGCACATTCCCACAGCCGACACCCGCATTCTGCCCGGCGGGACGGCGTATCAAACCGATGTCGGCATGACGGGTCCATATAGCGGCGTGATCGGCGTCGACAAAGACATCATTCTGCAGAAATTCCTGACCCAGTTGCCGGTGCGCATGGAAGCGGCGCGGCACGGCGCGGAGTTACACGCGGTGATCGTGTCGGTCGACGAGTTAACCGGCAAAGCCGTCGCCATCAAAAGACATACAATTGTCGGCATATGACCTTGCTGAAGGTGCACCCATGACCTTCGACGAAGCCCGAGCCTGCGTTCTCCGCGAAGTCCTTCCCCGAAGAATTGAATACGAAGAAATCGCCACGCTCGACGCCTCCGGACGCGTGCTTGCCGAGGATATTCCCGCCGATCGCGATTACCCTCCCTTCGACCGCTCCGCCCGTGACGGGTTTGCGGTCCGCGCCTCTGAAACTCCGGGTGAGTTCGCAATCGCTGGAGAACTCCGTGCCGGCGAGACCTGGATGTATCCCGAAAACATCGCCGCAGGTCAAGCAGTCGGGATCATGACTGGAGCCGCACTGCCTCCGGGCACGGACTCCGTCGTGATGATCGAGCATGTGGAGCGCCGGATGTTTCCCGGACCTACGGGCGTCGGGGCAGCGGTAGCAATCGCCATGATCGAACGTCTGGACCGTCCGCGCTCGAACGACGTGGCCGTTCCTAAGGCCATGAAACCTGGCGAAAACGTGACCCGCAAGGGAACTGAGGCCAAGAACGCCGAAGTTGTTCTCAAAACCGGCGCCAGAATCGGTTACGCCGAAACCGGCCTGCTCGCGATGGTCGGACGCGAGCGTGTGCGCGTTTTCCGCCAGCCTCGCGTGGCGATTCTGCCCACTGGGGACGAGTTGGTCGAACCGGGCGTCGCGCCGAAGCCATATCAGATTCGCAATTCAAACGCCTGGTCGCTCGCGGCGCAAGTACGTCGTGCCGGCGGAATTCCTGAAATTTTACCCATCGCGCGCGACACTCCCGATCCAACGCCGATCGAGCGCGGCCTCGAAGCGGATCTGCTGCTGCTTTCCGGAGGAGTCTCGGCGGGACGATATGATTTCGTAGAACAGGTGCTCGCCTCTCTCGGCGCGAAGTTTTTCTTCACTCGCGTTCTCATCCAGCCGGGCCAGCCCGTGGTGTTCGGAAAAGCGGGGGAGAAATTCTTTTTTGGATTACCCGGAAATCCCGCATCGACCATGGTCACCTTCGAGCTGTTCGCTCGCGCGGCGATCGAGCGTCTCAGCGGTTTAGAAGATGCCATGCTCCCTCTGCTAAGGGCCAGGCTCGCACGCGATTTTCAGCACAAGACCGGCCTCACCCGCTTTTTGCCGGCGAGGTTGAGCGAAGATGGTTCGACGGTCGAACCCCTGGGATGGCAGGGCTCCGGCGACATTCCGGCCGTGGCGCGCGCCAATGCATATTTGGTGGCGGAGTCCGATCGGGAATCGTGGAAAGAGGGCGACGATATTCGTGTGCTCCTGAAATGAAGAACCTTTCGCACTACGATTCGCAGGGCCGCGCAAGCATGGTGGATGTATCCGCCAAGCCCGAGACGAAGCGCACCGCGACCGCGCAGGCGTTCGTGCGCATCCGGCCCAGTGTGCTGAAAAAGCTGCCGAAGAATCCAAAGGGCAATCCGCTCGAGGTCGCGCGCTTTGCGGGAATCGCGGCCGCGAAGAAGACCTCGGAGCTGATCCCGATGTGCCATCCTCTGCTGATTTCGCACGTCGATATCGAGGCGAAAATCGAGAAAACGGGCGTTCGCGTGACCGCGACGGTATCGATCACGGGTAAAACCGGCGTCGAGATGGAGGCGCTCACGGCCGCCGCAGTCGCTGCGCTCACGGTTTACGATATGACCAAGGCGCTCGACAAATCGATCGAGATTCAGGACCTCTACTTGCTGGATAAAACGGGCGGTAAATCGGGGGATTTCAAGCGTTGATTAACGTCGCGATTGTGACGATCAGTGATGGAGTGGTGGCCGGGACGCGCGAAGATCGCTCCGGAGCCGCACTCGAGGAGCGCGCCGTCGAATTGGGCTGGACGGTCGCCAAGCGGGCGCTGGTCGAGGACGATCGGACGTTGATTGCGAAAACGATCGTGAACCTGTGCGACTGCGATGTGGTGCTGACCACAGGCGGCACGGGCGTCGCGCCCCGCGATGTGACCCCGGAAGCCGTTAAACTGATTGCAGATCGTGAAGTGCCAGGATTCGGTGAGCTGATGCGCAACGAAGGATTGAAGTCGACCAAGTTCGCGCCGCTTTCGCGCGGCGGTGCGGTGACCAGAGGCACAGCTCTGATCGTGATGCTCCCCGGCTCGCCTCGCGGTGCTGTGGATTCATTAGACGCGGTCGCGGGGCTGATTCCGCATGTCGTCGATTTGTTACACGGGCGGACGGAACATAAGGAGAAACTTGGTGCCTGATCGTTGCATCCTATATAGCGTGAGTGAGAAACTGCTTTCGCTGGTGTGCGTTGCGGGGTTAGTGGCGGCTCAAGCTCCGCCGCAGCAACAAGAACCACCGAAGCAGGACGACGTCGCCAAGTTCAGCACTACGTTGAAACTGGTTCTCGTCCCCGTGTCGGTAATGGAGAAAAACGGCGACCCTGTCAACGGTCTCACGCCTTACGATTTCGAACTGTACGATAACAACCGCCCGCAGGTGGTCACCGAGGATATTACTTCGCATCCGATTTCGCTGGTTCTGGTGATCCAGGCGAACAGCAGCGTGGAGCACTTCCTGCCGAAGATCGACCGGCTCGGCAACATGGTGCAGTCGCAGCTATTGGGCGATTCGGGCGAGGTGGCAGTGGTGGCGTTCGATCATCGCATACAGACCATTTTGCCGATGACCGCCGATCTCGATAAGCTGCCACCGGCGCTCAAGAAGATTCACGCGGGCAGTTCCCAATCGGTGGTGAATGACGCGGTCATGGGCGCGATAAACATGCTGCGGGTTCAGGATCCTAAGCGCCATCGCATCATCATTGTGATCGCGCAGAATAAGAACGGCGGCAGCGAAATCAACACGCGTGAAGTGATGATGGCGGCGGATTTCGCCCAGGTGACGATTTATCCCATCGATATTTCGAAGCTGATTTCCGATCTCACGGCGACTCCGCAGTACAATCGTCCGAGCCCGATTCCTCCGGAGGCGCGGCCGATCACCGCGGGAGTCATTCAAACTCCGACCACCGATTCGCAGACCGATATGGGGAACTGGGTCCCCGCGTTCGTGCAGATTTTCGACCTCGCGAAAAGCGTTTTCATCCCCAACCCTTTGACGGTTTATTCCCGGTACACCGGCGGCCATTCTTATTCCTTCATGACACAAAAGGATCTGGAAAAAGCGATATCGAAGATCAGTGAGACATTGCACAGCGAGTACATGCTGACCTATGCGCCGACCAACGTCGGTCAAGCTGGCTTCCACCAGATTGTGGTGCGTGTGAAGCACCGGGACTTAAAGATCACGACGCGCGACGGTTACTACTGGGCGGGCGAAAAAAGATAGCTTAGCGGGAGTGTCCGGCCGGCTCGACGATCGCGGTCATCGGACCCTTCGATTGCGGCATGCGCGGATCGGCTCCATAGGCGTGGATTTGGTCGCGCCCAAACTCCGCCTGTTCGCGCTCGCAGGTCATGACGATAGTGCGTCCGGTGGTATCCACCTCGACGGCGTGCTGGAACGCGGTTTCAGCGGAGACGCAAAAAATCGTGGCCAGCATTTCGACCACATAGTCGTAGGTATGATCGTCGTCGTTGAGCAGCACAACGTGGAAAAGCGGCGCGAGCTGGTCTTGCTCTTCGGTGGACTTTTGGGTTGTCGTGTCCGGCTTAGAAGTCGTCCGCGGCATTCTCTTGTAACGATGGTAAGATGAAAGTGAAAGGGGGCGCAACGGTTTCGACGGGATTGATTCTGTCGTGGTGAGTCGTGCCGGGTTCCGAGCTCCCGTAAAACGATCGGAAAACAACAACTGCCAATAATCAGCAGTTTGCTTACGCAGCCTAATTAATTAGGTCGCCGTTCTGAGCCGTGGGCTTGCACGCGGTTCGAGGACGTCATTTCGCAGGATAGGCCCAAAGCTTCCGTCTGGAGCTGAAAGCCGAGACCAATCAGGCTAAGCCGCTTCCCTCTTGCCGGTGCCTTATGGGGCGGACGAAAAATACCGAACCGGAAACGCACGTAGTCTTTTCGCGGTAGACTTTCTCGGACGCGGGTTCAACTCCCGCCGCCTCCACCAATTCGAATGAAGATCCAAGCCGTCGTCCACAAAGCCGAAGAGGGCGGGTTCTGGGCGATCCCCGGCTGCGCGACCCAGGGCGACTCAATGGATGAGCTCATCGGCAATCTTCGCGAAGCGATTGAGGGTTGTCTTTCCGTGCCCTGTGATCAGAAACGCAAGGGGACGTGATCGCTCCAGCTCGACGGGACTAAGCGTCACACCGTAGGCC
Organism: Bryobacteraceae bacterium; assembly: GCA_035485055.1. Taxonomy (GTDB): domain Bacteria; phylum Acidobacteriota; class Terriglobia; order Bryobacterales; family Bryobacteraceae; genus Palsa-187. The sequence continues at coordinate 114,486 of DATHOJ010000009.1, read as the reverse complement.
GACCCAACGCCGGAAACTCATCCAACAGCGTGTAGAAAATGGATGTTTCTTTTCCTTTGCCAACGCGACGACATCCTCAACCGTTGTAAACAAATGTTTGCAGCCGAGGAGGCCAAGCGATCACGCCACAGGCTCAAGTTCGACGAAATCGATGTCGGTGGTTGGCTCTGGAATCGGCTCGCCGACTTCGCGCATCGCTTCCAAATGCAGTGCGACGGCTTCACGGATGTTGCGCTTCGTCTCTTGTAAAGTCGAGCCAGTCGTGATGCAGCCCGGAAGATCCGGCACGTAAGCAGCCCAATTAGAGTCAGCCTTTTCGAACACGACAGCGAATTTCATCATTTCAATCCCGCCTTGCCTAATATTGATTTTAGCGTTCCTACCGGGAGATCGTCGTTACGATTGCCTGACACCGTCACAACCGAGGGGTTTACCGGATGCCGATAGGCGCGGTGGCTGCCTTTTTGCCGAACGAGCCGCCATCGATTCTGCTCCGGCAGACGGACAACCTCTCGAACCTTCAAGGTATTACTTTTCCCAGCGGAAAGCTTCGCCCTTGTCCCGGCCCACCACCCGATCGTACAAGTGTTCGTCGGTCGTGGTTCCCAGCGACAAATTATACAAACTTGTCAAGCCGAGCCCTTCACGCAGATCTTCATCGAAGTCGTGCAGCTTTTTGAGGTGCGATGCCAGCGCGGGCAGCTCCACGCCAGAAGGTGTGCGGACGATCATCTGGTAGCCGAGGTTCACCAGCTCGCCGATCTCATCGCCGATCAACACGCCTGCCCTGCCGATCTTCACTTTGCCGTCCCCCAGGCTCTCGACAATCGCGGCGTATCCGTCCCTTTGTACGCGAGCCACGCCGGTTGACTGCACCACGCTCTGAAATCCGTACTGCTTCAGGTTGGCGAGGCGGCTTTCAAATGTCGATTGCTGAACTTTGTCGCGGCGAAAGAACATACGATCTTCATTATAATGCGTGAGTGCCTTACATTCTTTCCCTGGACGAAGGAACCACCAGCGCCCGCGCCGCGCTTTACGATCAGGAAGGTCGCCGAGTCGCGATGGAATCGGCTCCCATCGACTGCGTTTATCCGCATCCGGGCTGGGTGGAGCAGGATGCGAACGCCATTTGGCGCGCGCAGCTCGATGCCACGCGCAGGACCTTGAACGCCGCGAATTCGACCGCGCGCGAGATCGCCGCCATCGGCATCACCAATCAGCGTGAAACCACCGTCGTCTGGGATCGCCGCACAGGCCAGCCGGTCGCCCCCGCCATCGTCTGGCAATGCCGGCGAACCGCGGCATATTGCGACGCGCTCCAGCCGCGCGAAATCATCGAGCGAAAAACCGGCCTGGTCATTGATGCATACTTCTCCGCGAGCAAGATCCGCTGGATTCTCGATCACGTGTCCGCCAGTCATGGCGACCTCTTATTCGGCAACGTCGACACCTGGCTGATCTGGAAGCTCACCAACGGAGCGTCCCACGTCACCGATTTCACCAACGCCTCCCGCACCATGCTCATGAACCTGGCCACGGGCGACTGGGACGACGAACTGCTCGCCATCTTCGGAGTGCCGCGCGAAATGATGCCGAAGATCGTGGCGTCCTCGGGCATTTGCGGCATCGCGGCGGCGGAGCATCTGGGCAGCCAGATCCCGATCGCCGGCATTGCAGGCGATCAACAGGCCGCGCTCTTTGGCCAAGCCTGCTTTTCACCCGGCCTTTCGAAAAATACCTACGGCACAGGATGTTTCGCGCTGATGCATTCCGGAAATCGGGCTCCGGTATCGAAGAATCGCCTCCTTTCGACGCGCGCCGCATCGCCCGACGGCTCAGCGCAATTCGCGGTTGAAGGCAGCGTCTTCATCGCCGGCGCCGCCGTTCAGTGGCTGCGCGACAAGATGCAGATCATCTCCACCGCGGCGGAATCCGAACCCCTCGCCGCGTCGGTGCCCGATACCGGCGGAGCCTATTTCGTACCCGCGTTCGTCGGCCTGGGCGCGCCGCACTGGGATTCCGCCGCGCGCGGCATCTTCACCGGAATCACCGCGGGAACAGATCGCGCAAGGCTGGTGCGGGCCGCGCTCGAAAGCATCGCGTATCAAACGCGCGAGCTAGTGGAGGCCATGGAGTCCGACAGCGGGCACAAATTGAAAGAACTGCGCGTCGATGGCGGAGCGACCGCGAATAATTTTCTCATGCAGTTTCAGGCCGATATCCTCGGCTCGCCGCTGGTCCGTCCCGCCGATATCGAGACCACGGCGCTCGGCGCAGCGTACCTGGCAGGATTGGCGACGGGTTTTTTTAGCAGTCTCGATGAGCTTCAAAAATTCTGGCGAGCGGAAAGAGTTTTCGAGCCGATGATGAGCGTCGATCAGCGCGAGGAATTATTGAAAGGCTGGAAAACGGCCGTGGCCCGCTGCCGGATGGCTTGACTCTCCGGCCCCTGCGCATCCGCAAGTTCGGGAACCTGCGCCACTGCCAACTACTTCCTCCAGGTGGGGCAGGTTCCCGACCTGCCCGTCTTCAAGCAGGAGCAGGTGTTCTTAGCCTTTGCTTGCTTTTCCATAAATCTCCGCCGCAACTCGAAAAGTATTCGCATGCGCCTCCGCCGTCAACTCAATGGGCTTCGAATATCCGCCTCCCAGCGTCACCACCAGCGGAATCTTTTTCTCGAAGCACGGTCGGATCACCCGTCTATCCCGATCCTTCAGCCCCTCAGCCGTCAGCGCCAGCCGACCAAGGACGTCGCTCGCCAGCGCATCCACGCCGGAAAGGTAAAACACAATTTCCGGCGCAAACTCGAACACCTTCGGAAGTACAGAATCGAGCGCGCGCAGATACTCCTCATCGCCCGTCCGATCCGCCAACTCCACATCGATCTTGCTCCGCTGTTTACGAAACGGGAAATTGTTCGCACCGTGCAGCGAGATGGTCAGCACATCGGGGTCGTGCTCAAAGAAATGCGCGGTGCCATCGCCTTGGTGAACGTCCAGATCGACCACCGCAAACTTCCGCGCCCGGCCTTCCTCGCGCAACGCGTGAATCGCGATCGCCACGTCGTTGAACACGCAGAACCCCGATCCCTCACTGCGAAACGCGTGATGCGTTCCACCTGCGAGCGTCCCTCCGAATCCGGTGTCCAGCGCATCGCGCGTCGCGCCCAGCGTTCCGCCCGCCGACGCCAGAGTTCTTTGCACTAATCCCGCCGACCAAGGAAATCCGATGCGCCGCATCGCGCCCGCAGGCAGCGAGCCGTTCACGAATTGCGCGACGTATTCCGGATCGTGCGCCAGTTGGAGGGTCTCGACCGTCGCCGGAGTCGCCGGTTCCAACCGCCAAAATCCGTCCGCAATGATTCGCTCCCGCAGCAAGCGATACTTGTCAATCGGAAATTTGTGTCCAGCCGGTAGAGGAATATCGAAGTGATCGCAGTAAAACAGCCTCACGGTTGCCTTACCGATGAGACAAGTCCCGAACGATGATGTCCTTAAACCGCATGTTGCCTCGTCCGCCCGAATGCAGTTGCAATGCCAGCGGCCCGTCGTCGCTTTCCGGCTTCGGATCGGTATAATCCACCATGATCACGCCGTTCAGCCGAGCGATGTAGTGATTGCCAACCACCATGAGCAGATATTCGTTCCACTCATCCATGCGCACCACCGATTCGTTTTCAGGCGCAGGCCACACGATCCAGCCGCGCTTCTGTTCGTACACGCCGCCAGTATGTTTCCCCAGCGTGCAGTCGATCTCGAACTGCGGACCCTTAGTCACATCCGCAGTCCCCGGCTTGAACCAGGTATGAAAAAACACGCCGCTATTGCCGTCGCCCTCACACTTGAAGCGCAGCGACATCTGAAAATCCTTGTAGCTTTTTTCGGTCTGCAAATACCCGTAATCCTTGGTGACGGCGATTCCATGCAGCACGCCGTTCGGCTCCGGCTCCCATTTTTCGTGGCCGACGTTGACCCAACCCGTCAAATCCTTCCCGTTGTAAAGCGAAACCCAATCCTCGCCCGGAGGCTTCGGTTTCGCGGACTGCGCAAGCAACGTGGCCACGACCATCAAGGTAATCATGAGAAACAGTGTATCGCGCGACCGGGTCGCCGCTCTGTGAATTGTTCATTCATGCGTTGCCGATTCCGAGCCGCGACCGCAGGAAGCGATCTGCCCGACCTTTTTCAGCGATCTCTAAAGTCTGTGCCACCGATATCAACATGAAGCCCGAAATGGTGGCACAGGCTTCAGCCTGTGAGCTTACGCAACGAGCTTACGCAACCCCCAGCTCTTTCCCGATCGCGTCCGCAATCGCATGCGCGTGATACGTTACCCGGTCGATCGCCGGCCCTTCCACCATCACGCGCGCCAGCGGCTCGGTTCCCGAAAATCGCACCAGGACGCGCCCGCTCTCGCCGAATTCTCCCTGCGCTCGCCTGATTCCGGCATTGACGCTTTCGAGCTCCGCCAGCGGACGCCGCTCCTTCACGCGAACATTCACCAGCAACTGCGGATAGGAAACAAACTCCGCGGTCAACGCATCCAGATCGCGGCCCGATTCGCGCATCGCCTCCAGCACCCGAAGCGCCGTCAGCAGTCCGTCCCCAGTCGTCGCGTAATCGCGGAAAATAATATGTCCGGATTGCTCCCCGCCTAAAGGAGCGTTCCGCTTCACCATTTCGTCCAAAACGTATTTATCCCCCACCGGCGTCCGCACCAGCTCGATCCCATGCGCCTTCAAGGCGAGTTCGAGGCCGAGATTCGACATCACCGTCGCGATCACCTCCGTCAGCCGCCCGCCCGCATGCAGCGGAAGCGCGGCCACCAGCATCACCATATCGCCGTCCACTACTTTTCCCGAATGCGAAATGAACATCGCGCGATCCGCGTCGCCGTCGAACGCCACTCCCAGATCGGCGCGCGTCTCCATCACCCGTTCGCGCAGACTCTCGAGATGCTGCGAACCGCAGTGGAGATTGATATTCTTCCCGTCCGGTGCGCAATGAATCCGATCGACGGTCGCACCCAGCCGTTCAAACAGTGCCGGAGCTAGGTACGTCGCCGCGCCATTCGAGGCATCCACCACCAGCCGCAGGCCGGCCAGCCCCGCCGGTAAAGTCGCCGCCAGAGCGTCGATATACGCCTGGTCTAATCCGTGATCCGTCGCCAGCTCCGCCGGCTTCGGCACTTCTCCCGTTCCGAGCCACGCGAAGATATCCTGTTCGATCGCGTGCTCCTGCTCGTCGGGAAGCTTAAATCCCGAATGATCGATAATCTTGATCCCGTTATCGTGATACGGATTGTGCGACGCCGAGATCATCACGCCCGCCGCGAACGGACCGGTGCGCGTCACATGCGCGATGCCCGGCGTCGTGATCAATCCCGCGAATCGCGCTCGTACCCCTTCTTGTTCCAGGCCTCCCGCGACATGCGCCGCGATCCCCGGCCCGGATTCGCGTGTGTCCATTCCAATCACGACCTCAGGATCGAAGTGATGCTGCCCGATCCATTTCCCCAGCGCCGTTCCCACCGCGAACGTCGTCGCCGCGTCCAAAGGAGGCTCGCCCGCGATCCCCCGCATGCCGTCTGTGCCAAACAGTTTTCTCATTATTGATTTTTCTCAACCGTCAGTCTCACCGTCACTACAGGCGATATTTCAAAGCGCACCTGCGGATCGGATACGAACGCGTTTACTTTGATCTCCCGATTCGCCGTGACGCCGCTCAAGTCGATCGCGTCGGTCTCCGCGCTCGAAACCGATGCGACCCTTCCCTCCGGGCCCGCGATCCGCAACGTAACCGGCACCGTCTCCTGGTGAACCACGTGATAGCCGGACGGAGGAGGTGCATAAATCCGCACGTTCACCGGCACCTCCCGCGACACCATTCTGGCGAATCGCACCCGCAACTGGGAAGGCACGGAGCGCAAAAACGTGACGCCCTGCGGCAAATGGAAATCCGCGTCCGACAGCGTGAATGTCCTCTCCCCAGGACCCCTCACGTCCGCGAGATCCAACAGCACGGCCATCTCCGACAAACGGTCCTGGGACAATTTTCCCGACGGTCCGCGCAACTCCACTCGCACCTGATCCAGCGCGTCGCTGCCAATCAGCAATCCTGGCGGCAGACTTTTATAAAGGATCGGCGCGGTGTGCGTGGTCACTAGCTCCGGTTCGCCCAAAATCGCGAACCACAGCAATACCGCGAGCGTAAGCGATCCCAGCTTCCACCCGAAATTTCGCGTGATGAGCCTCACGATTCGCCCCAACTGGGCTCGGCTGCCCGCTCGCGATGCCGCCCGGAGGTTGCAATCGTCAGGCGCTCCCGCACCCGGTCGATCGAAACATCGGCTTCCAACTCGCCGCGCGCGCCCAGTGAAACATGACCGCTTTCCTCCGAGACCACGATTGATAGACAATCGGTTTCTTCGGTAACGCCGATCGCCGCGCGATGCCGCGTGCCGTGTTTGCGGAGCAGGCCCGGATTCATGGTCAAAGGAAGGAAACACGCGGCCGCTGCGATATGCTCGCCTTGCAGGATCACCGCGCCGTCATGCAGCGCCGCGCCAGGATGAAAAATCGCGCACAGCAGGTCGCGCGAAACGCTGGCGTTCAGAGCCACACCGCTCTCGATGAAGGTTCGGAGCCCGATGTCCCGCTCCACCACAATCAGCGCGCCCATCTTCAGCTCCGACATCTGTTCCACCGCGAGCAGAATTTCGTCCACCACTTCGCGCCGCTCCAGTTGTCCCCCCAAACCGAGCCACCGGCTGCGCCCGATCCTTGCCAGCAGCCGCCGGATTTCCGATTGGAACATCACGATCAGCGCGATCGCCGTATAGGGAGCCAGCGCCGCCAGCACGGAGCGCAGCAGTTCCAGATGCGCATAATACGCAATCAGGTAAACAACGGTCAAAACCCACAGCCCGCTTAAAACATACGCCGCGCGCCGCCCGCGAATGATCAACAGCAGTTGATAAATCAGAATCGCGACCGCCAGAATGTCGATCACCGAAGTGAACGTCAGCTTGGGGATGACCGGCAGCGAGATTTGCGGCATTTGCGATCAGCGGAACTGGTACCGCACCTGCGCAATGGGCGCCCCGCGCACCTCAATGCGCGACAAATCGGCCGACCCTACGCCCAGAGCCTCCGCCAGCAGCAGCGTATTGTCGCAAGTCTCGAACGGTTTGGTCCCGCGCTTGGCGCGAGGATCGTAACCCATCACCGCCGTGCCCACCGTATCCGTGGTCACCGGGTTCGTGCCCATCAGCAGCACACCGGGCTTGATATATTTCAATTCGCCGCGAATCCAGGGGCCTTCGCCACCGGAAATCGTTTCGATGCCGTCGATAAACGCAATATCGATCGGCCGCGTCGCCGCTAGATCGGCCACGATGCGAGGCATGCGATATCCCGGATCGCGGCTGGTCGACGGATCGTTCTCCGCCGCGGCCGTCGCCGAAGGCTGCCTCTTGCCGGCGTGGCAAATCTCGCCACGCCCTTTGGTGGGCTTCTCGTTCGGCTCATGGATTCCCGCATCGTCGCCGTAGGTCGAAGCCGGCGTGATGCCGAAACAATTTTTCATCGATAGCGTGATTCCGCAAGTCGCGTGGTTCTTCAGCTTCGCCATCGACATGAAGACGTCCGTGTCTTCATAAGAATGATTCAGGTCGAAGGAGGGGAAAATATGTCCGCCGTTCGGAACCTTCAGCCGCGAATACTTCTTCCCCAATCCCAGCGCATTCGTATTCTCGAACTCCAGCTTATGCGAAGCGTTCTTGAGCGTGCGCACGTTCCAGCCGGAATCGAGCAGATATTCTTCGAGCGGCCCGCCCGTGCCCCACGCGCTTTCCACCAGCCGGATCCGTTTGGCGCCCGCCGCGTCCAGCACGCTGACCATCGCGGCCACCGTCGCCGGATGCGTGTAATGCGTCACGCCCAGCGCGTGTCCCTGAAACTTGAGCGTCGGACTCCCGGTCAGGTTCAGCTTGATCGTGACGGTCTTGTTCTTCACCAGCCGCCCGGCGCCGCCAAGCTGATCGAACATCCACTCAATCTGGTCATCCAGCTTATCCGAATAAGAGGTCGGCGCAATGACCACCGGAGGGGCCGGAGGAACGGCTCCCCGAAGCAGCGGAGCTCCAGCAGCCAGGGCAAGCAACTCGCGTCGTGTCATAAATCCAGTCTATTACGGTTTAGCCCTCGCGACACATCGCAGAAATTTCCGGGAACACGGTACTCTGTAATAACGTATACTATGCATTGTGGAGTACTCGGACGACAACAAAGACCGCCGCATCACCCAACTCCGCAAGGGAATCCTCGAGTTGGCCGTCATGGGCGTTCTTTATCACGAACGCCATTACGGCTATTCGCTGGTTCGCGTCCTCACCGAAACCGGATCAATGTCGATCAAGGAAGGCACCATCTATCCTATCCTCGCCCGCCTCGATCGCGACGGTTTGGTCCGCTCGGAGTGGGTGGAATCCGACCAGGGACCGCCCCGCAAATATTACACTTTGACGCCGCTGGGCCGGCAGGTCTTCAATGAGCTGAGCCAGGAATTCGCATTGCTGGTCTCCCTCGCCCAGCGCCACTGGACGAAAAAGCTGGTCGTTCGAAAGGGCTAACGATGAACCAATACCCCGACGTGGTCGAAAAAATCGCCGACGATTATCTGGCGCGCGTCAAGGCGCAGCTTCGCCTTTTGCCGGCGATAGAGCAGCAGGATTTTCTGCGCGAAATCCAATCCCACTTGCATGACGCCTATGATCAGATGCCGGGCGACGATGCGGTCGCCAGGATTCTAACCGTCTTGAGGAACTTCGGCGAACCGGCCGACGTCGTGTCCGACCGGCTCCCCGCCGCTCTGATGCGGACTGGCACGCGCCGCAACCTGCCTCTCTATATCGGCGGCGCGATCCTGATCGCCCTGTTCGGAATTCCCCTCGGCTTCGGAGGATTCGCCGTCCTGCTAGGCATCCTGGCCGCACTCGCCGGCACGCTCCTGGCGTACTATGCGTTCGCGGGAAGTCTCCTGCTCACGGGCTCGATTATCATGCTGCTGGGCCTCACCCGCTTCCTTCTCCCGGAGTTCTGGGAAAGCCACGGATACATCCAACTGGACGGACCCCTCGGCAGCTTCCTTGAGAGCCTCTCTCCCACCGATGCGGGTCTCTTCCTGATGCTCGTCGCTACGGTCTTTCTTGCCGCCGCCTGGGGCATGTTCCGCCTGGGAAAATATTTCGTGCGCGGCCTGCGCTTCGTATCCAGCCTGACCTTCGACTGGATCCGCCGTTGCGCGCAATCCATTCGCCGGAAACTCGCGCAGCGCCCCACCGCAGCCGCTCCGGCAAGCAGACTCTCCTTCGTTCCTACGGCTCCAAAATAAGTGTTCCTAAAGCCCCCAGCGCCGGAACATCGATCCCTGTCCCTTCCTCGACCTCATATACGTCGAGCTTCTGCGGAGCCGCCTCCGGCCTCATCAGCGTCGCCTTCTTGAATTTCCCCAGCACGTGGACCGTAATATCCTGCACCGGATAATCCGAATAATTCACCAGCTCCAGCGCGACCTGTTTCCCGTCCGGCGACTCCAATAAATTCGACAACATGCTTCCCACGTTGAACAGCCGGGCCCCCAGATTCTCCCGCCCCGTCACCGTATTTAATTCCTTCCAAATCGAATCCAGCGTTTCCAGATCCTTTTTGTCCAGCGTAATCTGATCCGGTTCCAGCGACGGAAATCTCCATCCTGGCGGACCCGTCAAAAGCGTCCCTCCAGCTCTTGTGAACGTCTTCAAAGCCTCTTTCTGATTCGCCGACAGCAGCTCCGGATCCACATTCACCGCCATCTTCGAATGCACCAGCGACTTCCCGTCCAGCGTTCGCGCCGGAATCGGCGTCACCGGCGTATGCTTGGTCGCCATCATGTCCAGCACGCCTCCGGAAATTAGAGCCCCGCTCTCCGGAGCCTCCACCAGCGCCAACGTCGACCGCATCGCGAACGTCCGCCACTCCTTGTGATCCTCATAGAACTTCACATGCTGCACGATCAGCGCCCAATTCTTCAGCGCCGCCGGATCGCCTTTCGCCAGTCCCCGCGCAAACTCCTCATCGAAATCCAGTACCCACCGAGCCCCCGTCATCCCCGCGTCCCCGATCGCCGCCAGATACGCCGTCACCAGCGGATGCGCCTTCGCCGGAACTCTTTCCCCAATCCAAATCGCCGCAGGAGTCGACACCCGGGCATATCGCAAAAACCCCGTATTAGTGTCAATCCACGGAGCTCCCGTCGGCGCGGCAATCAGTCCGTCCTGCTCCGCGCGAATCCCCGGCCACATCCCCTGCTTGGTCGCCAGCACCTGCGCATCGGACCCGAACTTCATCTCCGCCCGATTGACCAACTCCACCACCGGCATATCGACCTTGCCGGCGCTCAAGGACCCTTCGACCGCAAGCCCCGTCAACCCGGCCTTTTTAGCCTCGGCCGCAATATCCGCCGCGTTGGCGTTTCCCCGCACCACACCCAGCGTGGCGATTCCCCGTTCCGCGGCGGCCCGTGAAAAATCCGGCGACCAATCCGCCTTCTCCATTAACAGACAATTTACCGGCGTCGATTCCACCAGCTTCAACGTCACGGGATCTTTAGAAAACCACCGGGCCGGAACCCAATCCGGCATCGCGACCATGGCAAACGCAGCAAGTAACAGCATCCAGCCACCAGATTACTGCAAAATAGAACATCACTTCTAAAAACAGACTCGACGGCGTCGATCTCCTCCGCGGCCTCGCCATCTTCTTCGTGCTGATGAACCACGTCAACATGCGGCTGCGCGGAGCGAAAATCCCCTACTACCACGGGCTCCCCGAACACCTGGTCAACACGCTTTTCTGGAACGGCCAGCAAGGAGTACAAATCTTCTTCGCGGTCTCCGGCTTCCTGATCACGACGACAGCGATTCGCCGCTGGGGCTCAGGCATCGACATCGCAGGATTCTACCGGCTAAGATTTGCGAGAATCGCGCCACTGCTTCTTCTATTACTGGCAGTCTTAAGCGTCCTCCATCTGTCCCAAATCAAAGTCTTCGTAATCAACCCCAAAGTAGCCACCCTCCCCAGAGCCCTGCTAGCCGCTCTGACTTTCAACATCAATGTCCTCGAAGCAACCCACGGCTACCTCCCCGCCAACTGGGACATCCTGTGGTCTCTCTCAGTAGAAGAAGTGTTCTACCTGGTCTTCCCCCTGGTCCGCCGCTATACCAAGCTATTCATCGGACTCTTAATCACATGCATCATTCTCGGCCCAATCAGCCGCACCCACGGAAACGCAATCTGGCGCGAATACTCTTACTTAGGCGGCATGGACGCAATCGCGTTAGGCTGCCTGACCGCTCTACTAATCCAGAAATTCCGAGTCTCTCCAAAACTCCTCCTAGCTCTAGGCACACCGCTAATGCTCTTCACGCTCTGCTACTACCGTCCGATCGGTCCCGGCATGACCATCCTGGCAGTCGGCACCTGCCTGATCATCGCCGCGTCCGCCGAGACCCAATGGACAGCCCCAAGAATCCTAGCCCCGTTACTGAAGCTAGGCGAGCGCAGCTACGAAGTCTACCTGACTCACATGTTCATAGTCTTCGCCCTCTTCCAACTCTTCTTAAACTCCAGCAAGCAACTGAAGTACATCCCAATCCTCTTTCTAACCACGATCATCGCCTCGGCCCTAGTAGGAGAACTAGTAGCCCGCCTCTACTCCGAACCTCTAAACCAACTCCTCCGAAGTAGGACAGGTCCCCGACCTGTCCCGTCCGTAGCGTTAGAATAACGCTACGCTAACGCCACTGGCTCCCCGAAGCGGTTTCCCGCACCGGAAATATGCCTCCGTACTGAATATAGTGTTGGACGCTGCCGATCGATAGGCTTGGAGCCGCTATTCCAATGATGCGGCGCGAGTTAAAAATCTGACACCGAGGTCACCGATGCAAGCAGCATGTCACAAACCAGTCTCCAGGTCAGCTTTTTTGGCGTTAAGTAGCGGTTGGGTAACGCGCGACTGAGCCTCCCGACGCAGAAGCCCATGCGTCACGCCCAGGGTTATAACCCCATGGGTCAGGGTCTGTGTCAAAGTCGCTGGGATCTGTAATTGGCAGGCGGAACCGCCTGCCCCACCACGGCAAAGCAAGCAGCTTCAGAACGGTGGGATTACCCTGCCTACGAGGATGCCCTCGGTTCTGCGCCCTCCGCGTCTCTCTGCGTGAAATGTCTTCTTTGCGAGCTTAGCGCCTTTGCGTGAACACTTCTTTCAAAAAGCCCTCCGCCACGACTCCGACAGGCTTGTGCTCCACGTCCACCAAATAATTCAACTCCTGCATCTTCGCATTACTAAACTTTCCCGATAGCTCCAACAGAGCCGCGCGCGCCTCAGGCCTTTCCCCTAACAACGCCTCGCGAGCCACTATCGACACCTCATACGGAGGAAAGGCGTGCTTGTCGTCTTCCAATACCTTCAAATCCGACTTCGCCAGCATCCCATCCGTCGCATTCGCTGCGATCATGTCTACTTGTCCTAACTCGATCGCCTTATACAGCAGGCCCAAGTCCATGGTCTTCGGCGAACCTTTGAATTGCATCCCATAAACTGATTTCAATGCTCCTAACCCGTCGGCTCTCCGCTCAAACTCATAGCCGACTCCGAGTATCCAAGTAGTCTTAGCTGCTTCTGACAGAGTCTTCAGTCCCGTACTTCCCTTCACCACCATGGCGAAGGTGTTATCGATTCCTAATGGAGGCAACCATGCCAAATGGAACTTCTTTGAATACTCACTCACCAGGTCAGTCCCGGCCGGAGCTTTCAACACCATGGCTAGCGCTGTCCCGCTGTACTCCGGATAGATGTCGATCTCTCGATTCAACAGAGCCTGCTGCGCTAGCAACGTGCCTCCCAGGTTCAAGCTCCGCGCGACTCTCTCATGCAAGCGATTCTCTAAGTGTTGAGCGATAATCTCGCCCAACACTACCTGCTCCGTGAAATTCTTCGAGCCAACTCTGATCGTATGCGTTCGAGGGCCGCACGACGCTAACAATAAAGCTAAGCCGGCGATAATTTTCGTTCGATCCATCCCAATCCCCCGTCCGCTAACAGAGCCATGCAAGCCGCCGGCACTGCTCCCGCCAGTATCTGCGCCGTATCTACCGTCGCTACGCCTCGAAAAATGAACACTCCGAGTCCCCCGCCCCCAATCGCCGCCGCGATGGTCGCTGTCCCGATTGTTGTGACTGTCGCTACGCGAATTCCCGCCAGGATCGTCTGCGCCGCCAGGGGCAATTGCACCATGCGCAGCAACTGCGAATCGGTCATCCCCATCGCAATCGCCGATTCAACTACTGCGGGATCGACGTTCACAATCCCCACAAACGTATTGCGCAGAATCGGCAGCAGCGCATATAAGACCAGCGCGACGATGACTGTTCTCTTGCCGATCCCTCCGATGAACGGAATCGGAATCAGAAACCCGAACAGAGCCAGGCTGGGGATCGTCTGCATTACGCTCGCAAACCCCAGCATCCATTTGCGAGCCCCTTCATGCCGGGTCAGATAGACTCCCGCTGGAACTGCGATCAGAATCGCAAGCACCATCGCGATCGAGACCAGCACCAGGTGCTCGGTTGTCAGTTCGATAAGGTCGTTCAATAGATCGCTACGCATAGTGAGTGGGACAGGCCCCGACCTGCCCTATTCAATTTCCGGCAAGTATCCTCTCAAGAATGCACATGCTTCTTCCGAATCCGCAGACCGAAATTCCGCGGCCGGCGCAGTGCAATCGACCTTTCCGTTCGCCAGCAAAATAATTCGCGTCCCTATCCGCATCGCCTCGCGAATGTCGTGTGTCACAAAAATCGAGGTTGTATTCAAGTCTTGCCGCAACTTTAAAAACTGATCCTGCAACTCGAGCCGGATCACCGGATCGAGCGCCCCAAACGGTTCATCGAACAACAGCAACGTCGGTTCCGCCGCCAACGCCCGAGCGACTCCCGCGCGCTGCCTTTGCCCGCCCGAAAGCTGCCTTGGATATCGTTCCCGAAACTCCGCCGCGGGCAGACCGACCATATCGAGCAGCCGGTCCACGCGGGCCGCGTCCGGTTTTCCTTCGAGCATCGGAACCAGACCGACATTGCGCGCGATGGTGAAGTGCGGAAATAGTCCGACCTCTTGAATCACGTATCCGATGTGCCGCTTTAAACGGATCGGATCCCAGTCGCGAGTGCTCTTCCCTTCCACTAGCACCTGCCCCTTAGTCGGAAAGAGCAGACCATTGGTCATCTTCAACGCCGTCGTTTTCCCGGACCCGCTGCGGCCTAACAAAACCAGGGTTTCACCGGTCTCGACTGAGAAACTGACGCCGGCTAAAATCGTCCGGCCACCGATTTCGTACGACACTTCGCGGAACTCTACCAAGGGCATGTTGTTCACAGGCTGAAGCCTGTGCCACCTTGCAGAAGTGACCGCCTGGGAAAAGGTGGCACGGACTTTAGTCTGTGTTTCAAAGTGGTTTCAATTCGCCGAGCATGGTCGGGATCAACTCGGAAACCGTGGGGTGGATATGAACGGCTCTCTGCAACACCGTGTATTGCGCGCCCGCGTACATGGTATCGAGGATGCAGTGGATCGCTTCGTCGCCGCCGCTGCCTAAGATGGACGCGCCTAGAATCAGCCTGGTCTCCGCATCCACCAGAATTTTCATGAACCCCTGCGTCTCACCTTTCTCGACCGCGCGCGAAACCTTGGTCATCTCGCGCCGGCCGATTAGCGCGGGGCGTTTCGATTTTCTAACTTCAGCCTCGGTCATGCCGCAGCGGCCCAGCGGCGGATCGATATAAACTGCGTAAGCCTTGATGCGATCGCTGAGGCGCCGCGATTCCTGGTCGAAGAGATTGGCCGCGACGATTTCGTAATCGTTATAAGAAGTGTGCGTGAACGCTCCGCGGCCGTTGCAATCGCCCAGCGCCCAGATGCCGCGGGCTTCCGTGGCGCAATGTTCGTCGACGCGGATGTAGCCGCGATCGTCGGTTGAGATGCCCACTTTATCGAGTCCTAAATCGTCGGTGTTGGGGACGCGGCCCGTGGCGACTAACAGATGCGAACCGGTAATATTATGGACGCTTAAGGCATTGTCGAGGCTCTTAATCGTCAAATTATGTGCGTTTAAGGATACATTAACGCCCTCTTTGGTCAGGATATCGAGCACCGCGGCCGAAACATCTTCGTCTTCGTGGGGGAGAAGCCGCTCCCCCGCGTCGATGATGCTGACTTCGCTGCCGAACCGCCGAAACATCTGGGCAAATTCGAGCCCGACGGGGCCTCCACCCAGGATAATCAGGTGCGGAGGCACGACATCGAGATCCATAATCGAGGCGTTGGTCAGATAAGGCACCTGATCGAGCCCAGGGATGGCAGGAATCCGCGCGCGCGCGCCGACATTGATAAAGATCCTGTTCGAAATCAGCTTCTTATCGTTTACAACCACGGTGTGGGGAGCCGTGAATCGGGCATGTCCCTTGATGACCTCGCAATTTGGCAGGCTGCGCATCCATTTTTCGACTCCGGCGTGCGCGACCACCGCATCTTTGCGCGCTCTGAGCTTCTTCCAATCAACCTGCAAGTTATTGCAAAATTGGCGGGCTAAGTGAATCGCATAGGCGCTCGCCACCAATGTTTTGGTGGGTGTGCAGCCGGTATTGACGCAGGTTCCTCCGAAGAGTTTTCGCTCGATGACGGCAATTTTCATCCCCTCCCTGGAAAGGCGCTGGGCCAGCGACGGGCCGGCTTGACCGGTTCCAATAATGATGGCGTCATGAGTGTTCATGAAATGAATGAGCTTGTAGACACTCTAATGTTTCGATGTAGCATAACACTATGCTCGCAGAACGGTTGGCGGAAGCGCGCAAGCAGACGGACTCCCTTTTCGAAATTGTTAAGCCGGAGGCCCTTTATGATCGGCCGGTTGCCGAAAGGCATCGGGTCATCTTTTATTTGGGGCACCTGGAAGCGTTTGATTCTAATTTGTTGAGGGGCGGTCCGCACACGGAGTTGGACAAGCTGTTTGCGTTTGGAATCGATCCGGTGGGCGGAGGACTGCCGACGGATCAGCCGCGCGATTGGCCTTCGATTCGAGAAATTCAGGACTATAATCTCAAGATTCGCTCGGCGATCGATCAGATGCCTCAGGACGAGCTGCTTTGGAATGTTGCGATTGAACATCGTTTGATGCATGCGGAAACTTTGGCGTACATGCTGCATCAGATGCCTATCGAGACGAAGCTGCCGCAGTTGAGCTCCCGGATGGCGGCGCAAAAGGCTGAGCCGGGAATGATAACGATTCCGGCGGGAACGGTGACCTTGGGATTATCGAACGGATTTGGATGGGACAACGAGTTCGACGCTCATGAGGTTTATGTTCCTGAATTTGCGATCGATCGTTATAAGGTTTCTAATGGGGATTATTTGAAGTTTGTCCGCGCCGGCGGGTATGACGACGAATCGCTGAAATGGCTGACGGATCGGGGAATCAAATACCCAGTGTTCTGGAAGAATGAGAGCACCTATCGAACCATGTTCGACGAGATCCCGATGCCGCTTGATTGGCCGGTGTATGTCAGTCATTCCGAAGCCAGCGCTTATGCCCGATGGATCGGCAAGTCGCTGCCGACGGAGGCGGAATGGCAGCGGGCGGCGCAGACGGCTCAGCCCGGGAACAGCGGGTTCGTGCGTTGGGATCCAGTGCCGGTAACGGCCGATTCGAGCATGGTTGGGAATGGGTGGGAGTGGACCTCAACGTTGTTTAAGCCGTTTCCTGGTTTTCAGCCGTTTCCTTTTTATCCGGGCTACTCCGCGAATTTTTTCGACGATCAGCATTATGTAATGAAGGGCGGATCGGCGCGCACGGCTTCCTGCCTGCTGCGCCCTTCGTTCCGGAACTGGTTCCAACCGCAGTACCAATACGTATATAGTGGATTCCGCTGTGTGACCCGATGATTCTTACAACTGCCGTTCAAACACGGTTCGCCGAAGAAGTGTGCGCGGGCCTCCAGAAACCGGGACAGAAGGAGCTGCCGTCGAAGTATTTATACGACGCGGTAGGCTCGCGTCTGTTCGATGTGATTACGGAGCTGCCGGAATATGGGCTGACGCGAGCAGAAGATCGCATTCTGGAGCGTCATGCGCGCGATATTGCGTTGCGGGTACCGCATGCGGTGGCGATCGCGGAACTGGGCAGCGGGAGCGGGATGAAGACCCGGCGAGTTCTGGGCGCTCTCTCGCGGGATCACCACGCCCGCTATTTCCCGATTGAAATTTCGCATACCGCGCTGGCGGCGTGCGAGAGGGAGATGAGGGACATCGGCTCCTTGAGCGTGGTGGGGATCGAGCGGGAGTATCTGGACGGGTTGCTGGAGGTCGCGGCGCGGAGGCGGGAGGGCGAACATCTGCTCGTTCTGTTCCTGGGAAGCACGATCGGGAACTTCGAGCCCCCGGCGGCGCTGGTGTTCCTGCGGAAAATCCGGTCGATGCTGGAACCGGGAGATTTTCTGCTGCTCGGTACGGATCTGTTGAAGCCGGTGTCGATCTTGCTCGATGCATATGACGATCCGCTCGGTGTGACGGCGGCGTTCAACCTTAACTTGTTGGCGCGGATCAATCGGGAATTGGGCGGGCACTTTTTGTTGGCGCAGTTCGAGCATGAGGCGCGATTTAATGAGAAGGCTCGAAGCATCGAGATGCATCTGCGGGCGAAGCAGGCGCAGGCCGTTTCGATCGATGCGGCGGATATAACGATCGCGTTCCGCGAGGGCGAGACGATCTGGACGGAGAGCAGTCATAAGTATCGGCGGCCGGAGATTCCTGTGATGGCTGCGGATAGCGGGTTTGCTTGTTCGGCGCAATGGATCGATGAAGAGTGGGGGTTCGCGGAGAATTTGTGGGTGGCGGAGTAGGGCGGAAGGATTTCACGCAAAGGTGCTGAGCTCGCTAAGAACACATTTCACGCAGAGACGCAGAGGTCGCAGAGAGTAAGACCATTACAATAGGCTTTGGCTCCGGTTCGAAAATGGGCGATGGTGCTGGCTGGCGTATTCGCCATTGCTTGGGCTGTTGGACGCGCTTATGTGCAATCGGTCACGCTCGATGAGTCCGATACTTATTTTTGGTTCGTCGCTAACTCCGATGTTCTTTATCCATTCCCGAATAATCACGTCCTGAATACGCTGCTGATCTGGGTTACTACGCATGTGTTCGGACTCTCGAGCCTCACCCTGCGGATGCCGGCTTTGCTGGGGGCTGTCCTTTACGTTCTGGTTTGTTATTTTTTGTGCCAGAGCCTGACGCTTCCATTTCCGGTTTTCCTCTGTCTGATTTACAATCCCTTTCTTCTCGATTTCATGGTGGCGGCGCGGGGGTATAGCCTGGCGAATGCCTTTCTGCTGGCGGCGATTGCGATTCCGGTCTGGCAGGAGGTTAAGGGGCGGCCTTCGCTGGACACTAGCTGCCTTTTGGCGTCGCTCGCTTTGGGATTATCGTTTGCTTCGAACTTTTCGTTTGCATTTGCCGATCTGGCGGCGTTTCTCGCTCTCGCGATTTGGGCAGGAAGGCGTGGGGGAGCGGCGGCTTTGGCGCGCTGCATCGTGCCGGGACTGCTGGTTGCGCTGGCGATCGGTGGGTACACGCTGGCGCATCTGAAAAAGGGGGATCTCTATTACGGCGCGCATTCGCTGGGGGAAATGACGCGGAGCCTGGTGGACGCTACCCTTTATCACCTGAACCCGCGGTTCGGAGGGTCCTTATATAAGGTCACTCGGGCGGTGTATCCGTGGCTGCTGCCGGCGCTGGGGGTTTTCTGTATTTGCCGGCTGGTGGTGGAGGCACTCGACGGTTCGTGGAGAGATACGCGGGTCCGGTTCGCGGGTACGATTGGAAGCGTCGCGGGATTGTCGGTGTTGCTGCACTGGCTGGCGTTTCGGCTGGCTGGTTTGCCTCTACCGTTGAGCCGGACGGGGATCTTTTTGGTGCCCTTATGCACGCTCTTCCTGGGAGCGGTGGCGTCGGGTCCGGCTGGGTCGGCGGTGTCGCGGTGGATACGCTGGGGCATGAACGGGACGTTTTGGTGCCTCGGATTTTACTTTTTGCTGTGCCTGCGCGGGACTTATTTCAAAGAGTATGAGTACGACAGAGATGTGAAGGAGGTGTACGCGGTGCTGGCCGGGCTGAACCATCGCTACGGCGTCACGGAAGTGTCGACCAGCGGGGTATATGCCAGTCCGCTGAACTTCTATCGAGTCGCCTCGGGGAAAGAGACGTTGGAAGAGTTTAAGCCGACGGTGGGCGAGTTTCCGGTGGGGAAACCGGTGTATGTGATGCATGGACCGTTCGAGAAGCCGTTCATCGAAAGGGAGGGGCTGGCGATTATTTATCGCGGAAGATCGGGAGAGGTGGTGGTGGCGGTTCGGCCGGGTGGCGCGGTGCCGACGGACCTTATTTTGCCAGCTTTGGAACCATCCAGATGAAGATGGCGAGGCTGAACAGGATCAGCACGATTCCGATGCCGGGGAGCCAAAGGGCGTCGGCGGTGTTGCCGGGCTCGAGGACGGCTATGTCAGGGTCGGTTGGGAAATAGGAGACCTTCACGACGGCGTTTTTTGGGTAACGCACGGAACCGTCCTCGACTTCGGCGAAACGGCGGAGGTTGTTGAAATGCTTGGTTCCTGCGACCTCGTATTGATAGACGAGGCGGGCTTTGGCGGCGGAGTCGCTGGTATCGTCCGGCTCGTCTGCGCCGGAAACGATGATGGTGCCGGGGGTGGTCGGCCAGGTTTCGCTGGCGGAGCCGCGCCAGTAGCGCTGCATGCCGGCGGTCAGGGCGAGGATTCCGAGTCCGCAGGCGATGGCACCGAAAACGGTTGCGGCGATCGCCAACCCGGCGTCGCCTCCGGGTTGGGGCGGAGGCGGATTTTCGCCCCGACGGAAGGCTTCAACGTCGAACGGCTGCACGGGGGTGGAGAAGGCGCGCATCGCGCGTCTAATGGCCGGAGCCATGATCAGGCAGAGGACCGCCGGGAGCAAGAAGGCGAGGGCGGCGCCGGGGAGCCAGAAGGCTTCCGCATGCAGACCGGGCTTCATGACTGCGATGGAGGGGTCGCTGGGATTGTAGGAAACCGGGACTGGTTTCCCGACAGGGTAGCGGAGCTTTTTGAGCGCAGCGTCGGACTTATCGCTGGAGCCCAGGGTTTGGCCGAAGTGCAACACATCGGTCGAATATTGCTGGCCATTTACGGAGTATTGGATGACGGTCCGGGTGTTGAAGGTCACCGAGGTCTCGTCTGATGTGGATTCGGTGACTTCGCGGGTGGTATCGGAACTCGCGATGGCGCCTTGGGTGGTGGGCCAACCGGTGCTCGCCGCGGCCATTCGCAGGTTGCGCGCGCCCTTTATAAAAAGATAGAGGCCCAGGAGTGCGACCAGGCCGACTCCCGCCACGCCGACCGCGAGTAAAATCTTGTTCATGTTCCTACCAAGTGTAGGCGCAGACGGGAGCGGGGTTTTTGTCCCCCTTGACGCCGGCTGTCATGTTTCTGTTAAACTTACCAACTAATAAGGATGCGGATCGACTTTAAGTCCAGGGCAGGCATGGCTTTGTTTGCCGGGGGCGCGGTTTTGATGTCAAGTTGCGCGCTGACCACGCGTCCGCAGCCGGTCAAACAATTTTTTCTGCCTCCCTCGCGAGCCATGGAAGCACCGTCCGAGCCGGTGTTGGAGCCTCCGGCGCCGCCCAGTGCGTTCTATGGAAACGAAGTTCCGGCGATTCCCGCTCCGTTGGCGCCGATGCCGCGCCCTACGGATGCCGAGTTTCTGATCAAAAAGGCGGACGATAGCTTTATCGAGGGCAAGAAAGCGCTGGAAGCGGGAAACGCGGCGGATGCACGCAAGGATTTCGATCATGCGGTGGAGGCTCTACTGTCGGCTCCGGAGAATCTGCCGGACCGGTCGCGGGTCGAGAGGCGCCTGGATGAGCTGATCGAGGCGATTTATCGCTATGACGCGGATCAGGCGTCGACGGGCGATTCCGACAAGGTGGTTTACGATCCCCGTCCGATGGATGGAATGGTGGAGTTGACGTTTACGCCGGCGGACCCGGGAACGCGCAGCAAAGTGCTGGACCTGATCCACGCGACGGCGTCGCAACTGCCTTTGCAGCAGCACGATACGGTGATCGGAGCGGTGAATTATTTCACCAGCGAGCGGGGCAAGAAGATTATCGCGGCGGGGCTGCGGAGGCAGGCTCGCTACAAGCCGATGATCGAGCGTGTTCTGGCGGAGGAAGGCGTTCCGCAGGAGCTGCTATTCCTGGCCCAGGCAGAATCGGGCTATCTGCCGCGCGCGAAATCGAACAAGTTGTGTGTTGGATTGTGGCAGTTCTCTAAGTCGACGGGGCACGACTACGGGTTGATGCAGACGGCGTCGACCGACGATCGTATGGATCCCGAAAAATCGACGCGGGCGGCGGCGCGCTATTTAAAGGATCTGTATACGCATTTCGGGGACTGGTATCTGGCGATGGCGGCCTATGATTGCGGTCCGGCGTGTGTGGATCACGCGGTAATGCGCACGGGATACGCGGATTTCTTCGAACTGCGGCGGCTGAATGTGCTGCCGAAAGAGACGGCCAACTACGTTCCGGTGATCCTGGCCATGACGATTGTGGGCAAGAACGCACCGGCCTATGGGCTGGACCATCTGGATCTGGAGACTCCGTTGGAGACCGATTCGATCGAGATGGAGACTCCGACCCATCTGGCCCTGATCGCAGACGCGATCGACCGGCCTCTGAGTGAACTGAAGGAGTTGAATCCGGGGCTGTTGAAATCGGTGGCACCGGGCGGTTACAAGGTGCATGTGCCGAAAGGGATGTTGCCCGCCGTCGAGACTGCTTTTGCGATGGTTCCGGCTTCGAAACGCGACGCTTGGCGGCTACACAGGGTGAGCCAGGGCGATTCTTTTGCGGGTTTGGCGAAACGTTATAGCGCGCAGACGTCTCTGATCAGCCAGTTGAATCACGACGAACTACCGGAGCCAGGCTCGTTGGTGGCGATCCCGGCGGCATATCCGGGGGATCGCGTGGCGGTGGCGAAAACGGCTGGCGGCAAGCGGCGCGTTGCGGCTCCCGCGGTCGCGTCGGCATTGAAGCAGAGGAAACCGGTGGCGAAGACGGCTTCGAAAACGGTGTCGAAGAAGACGGCATCGAAGACCGGAGCATCGAAAACGGCAGCGGTGGCGCAGAAGAGTTCGAAAGCTCCAGTGCGTCATACAGCCGTGCTGCGCGCGCCGAATTCCTGATCGTAATCATACGATTTTGTTTTTTCTCTTGCCTTCGCTCAAAAACGCGATATTCTAATTTTTGATTACGCTCTGGCGCCGCGCGTATGTGCGCCTGCGAGGAGGCAGATAAGAATGCAGTATCGACTTTCAGTCAAAGATGACGAACTAGACGATTACGAGGAAGGGACGCACATCAACGTAGACGACGATTTAGGCGACTACGGGATGGATGACGACGAGGAAGAAGAGGTTCCGGTCGTTGTTGGCGTACCCGTAACCGTGACCGAGACGATCGTCGTCGTCGAAGAGGAGCCAGCGGCTCCGCCGGAGAAGAAACCAGTAGCGAAGGCCGCGGCGAAGAAGGTCGCGCCCCACATCGCCGCTCCCGCAGCGGCTCCGAAGGCGGCCCCTAAGAAGGCCGCTGCGAAGAAGGCTGCTCCTAAGAAAGCCGCGGCCAAGAAAGCGGTTGCGAAAAAGGCTCCAGCGAAGAAGGCTGCTCCTAAAAAGGCGGCGCCAAGGAAGGTAGCGAAGAAGGCAGCGCCCAAGAAAGCTGCCGCGAAGAAGGCTGCTCCTAAAAAGGCCGCCAAGAAGGCCCCGCCGAAGAAAGCGGCGGCGAAGAAAAAGGGCGGCAAGAAGAAGTAATCCTCGCCATTTCGATTCTCCCAAAGATAAGGGGCGGGCCTGAAGGCTCGTCCCTTTTTTATTGCAAGAGTGGAAACTGATTCCCAAAAAATTAGGGCGGGCCCGAAGGCTCGCCCCTTTTTCTATTGCGGACTCCGCTGCTTATCGTTTTAGAAGGTGAACCTGCCGGTGACAACCGCCACGCGGCCCGAAACCGACGCGCCCTGGAACGATCCGTAGATGCTGGTGGGCGGTCCGACGGTTGCGCTGATCAGGCCAAGTGAGCCGGAAAGAGTGCCCGACGGGTTCGCGAAGTTCGGGTGGTTTAACACGTTGTACGTCTGGACTCCCAGTTGGAACGACATCCTTTCCTTGATCGCGAAGCTCCGCGTAAGCTGAGCGTCGATATCGAAATATCCGGGCCCCCGGAAGCTATCCGGTGCCGTGTTGCCCCAATCGGTTTGGATCGGCGCGGACACGCCCGACGTGGAGTTGTAAGTGGCAAAATCCGTCTTTGGCAGACAGGGTGCGTTTATGGCCGCCCTCCCGCAGTTGGCGTTCACGCCGTTCGCAACAATCAGGTCAGCCAATGGAGAACTGACGAAGCTCTGCGCGGAGTTGATCTGCGCGGGAAGCTTGCTATCCGTCACGCTGAAAGGCGCACCGCTATAGAGGTACATCTTAATTCCCAGGGTCCATCCCTTGGCGAGCTCGTTTACCATCTTGTTCTGGAACTTGTAGGGTTGGCTCCAGAGAAGGTCGCCGGCTAGCTGGTGACGGCTATCGAAGTTCAGGCTGCCGTAGGAAGTGGCAAGGTTCAGCGGATTGTAGTAGCTGTTGGTGGTGCTGCCTACGATCGTGTCACCCAAGGCGTGGCTCCAGGTGTAGTGGATCTGGCCCGTCAGACCGTACGTGAAGGTGTGCCGGTACGAAATGCTAAGGCCATCATAGTTGCTGATGCCGTTGGAATAAAGTTGGGTGACGTTCGTAAAGCGCGCGTCACGCGGTGCCGTGGGCAGCCCATCGTAACCGCCGCCGTAGCGAGCCACGCCCGCTGCGCTGGTATATAGGTTGGCGTTGACAGCCTCCTGAAGATCGTAGCCGTGATTGCCGACGTAGGTCACTGTAAAGAGATTGTGGCTGGTGAGCTGATGTTCGATCTCAAAGCTCCATTCGACGTCCTTCGGTGCGCTGAAGGTCGATGGCCCGGCGACGATGCTCGGTATGCTAAATGTCGCCGGTTTCACGGCATTTTGGATCTGTGCGAGTGTGTAGCCGGCTCCAAATCCGCTAAAGAAGGCGTTCGCCGACGCCTGCCCGGTGTAGGCCGAGCTGGTGGGATCGGAAGCGATTCCGACATTTCCGAAATTCAGCCCCGAGGGAGCGAACTTGTTCGGAATCTGGTTGGCGAAGGTACCGGCCAAGCCGTCCGTAAAGTTGGTGGAAAACAGCCCCGCGCCGGCTCGCACCACAGTCTTGCCGCTGCCGAAGGGCTTCCAGGCAATTCCGAGCCGGGGCTGCGGAATGATGGATTCTACGTTATAGAAGGTGTTCGACTGCGTCTTGATGGTGGAGTTATAGGGAATGCTCACGCCGCCCTGATAAGCCGAGGACGTGAACGGCACATTCGTGACGACGAAGCAGGTCTCGATGCAGCTCGGGTTGAAGTCTTTTTCAAAGCGCAGCCCGTAGGTCAACTTGATATTCTTGCCGACGGCCCATTCATCCGAAACATAAAAATCAGTGGAGGGGACGCGGAAATGCAGCGCGCCGTACTTCGGATAGCTCTGTGCGAAGCTGCTGCCCAAGCCTGTTCCTGAATAGTTCAGCGTTCCGTTCGCGAAGTCCGCCACATCGTTCAAGGTATAGGCACCAAGGAAGGCGCCGGAGGCAATGCTGGTGTAGGTGTATTGATCGTAACGGGCAGCAATTCCCGCTTTGACGGTATGGGTGCCCTTCGTCCAGGATATGTCGTCGATCAATTGGCCGTGTCCGACGTTTCTGCCGTTGGGGAATGCTCCATTACCGACCGTCGCAAAACCGCCTCCGTTGGCGCCGGAGCCGCTATCAGCGATGGCGATGGAATCCGGCATCAGCGCCTGGGTCTTGGTGAAATCGGCGACTCCGAACAGTGCGGTGTACCATAACACCGATCCTACGAAGTTGTTTACCAGGGTCGGAGTGATCACGGAGGTAAGGTTAACGCTTCCCTGCCACGACGGCTGGTTGCTGAGAGAGTTATACAAAGGGTTTACCGGGCTGGTGCCGGTGGCCTGAAGGCCGAAATCATGCTCGACGCGGAAGAAAATCTTCTCACTATTGGCAATGTTGTAATCCACGCGAATGGTGTACTGCTGCTCCGTATTGAGCTGGGTATTGTTGGTTCCGAAAGCCACCGCGCAGGGCGTCGTGACGCCGAATTTTCCGCCGTTACCGTCGGAAGTGCCGGTGAATGTTCCTGAACCACAGCCCAGGTGGCCAAGGCTGTCCTGCAACTGGCCGACGCCATTGGTTACCGGAACAGCGCGGTTGATGCCGGGAGAGCCTTTGATCAGGTTAAAGTAATCCTGATACAAGGGAAGCGAGGCCGCGGGAACATGGGCCAGCGTGTAGGCCTGCAATTGGGGCGAAGGAAGGGAAACCACTCCAGCCGCGGGTAGCACGTACCGCAAATTTTCGTCGTTGAAGAAACCAAAGAGCTTGTTCTTGATGATGGCTCCGCCGAATCGTCCGCCGAACTGGTGCGCGTCCGCGCGTCCCTTCGGTGTACTGGTGGAATTGTTAAAGAAGGAGTTCGCGTTGAGACCCTGGTAGTTGTAGTCGTAGAAAAGGTTTCCGTGATATTGGTTAGTTCCCGAGAGACCGATTATATTGACTTGGCCTCCGGCCATGCGTCCGTACTGCGGACTATAGGCGTTCAACACCACAGCAGCCTCGCCCACTTCGTTCGCACCCAACAGATTGTTGCTGGCGCCGGAGTTGTTCAGATTATTGGCCGGATCCATCTCGTCGGTACCGTTCAGCGTGAACAGGATGGATGATCCCGGAATGCCGTTGGCGTTCATGTTACCGGAACCGCCGACCACCGCGACGCGCACACCCGGGACCGTCATCGCCAGGGTCGTCAGATCGCCGCCTGCCATGGGAAGATCGACAACCTGCTTCTGGTTGAAGTTCGATTCCAGATTCGCGTTCTCTGTGTTCACGATGGGGGCTTCCGAGTTCACCTCGACGATGGTGGTGTTCCCCTGCGCATTCATCGCGATATTCACTTCCTGCTCCTGGCCGACCAGCAGCGTGATTCTCACGATGTTCGACTTCAACCCCTTGGAGGT
Organism: Bryobacteraceae bacterium; assembly: GCA_035485055.1. GTDB lineage: Bacteria > Acidobacteriota > Terriglobia > Bryobacterales > Bryobacteraceae > Palsa-187. The sequence goes on along the minus strand of DATHOJ010000009.1, from coordinate 88,163 downwards.
TGCCGTGATGACGTACTCGCCAGGTTTCAAGAGCGGAAAACGATACTGGCCCTGCTCGTTCGTCGTCACGGTTCGGGTTTCACCCGACTCCGAGGATTTGAGGGTGACAGTCGCGTTCGGAACGACGCCGCCCGAACTGTCGGTGATCACGCCAACCGCATCTCCGGTGGTGATCGATTGGCTGAAGGTGAATGGCGCCGCGATAGCGAGAATCGCGACGAAAATGCAGGCGGAGCGAAATAAACTCTTAGTCAATGAGGTTTCCCCACTTCTTTTAAATTGCTGATTACCCCTGAAAGGGTCCCAACTACAGGTTTGGGTAATAGTAGCATGTCCGAAACAATGATGTAAACAGGTTAAGGTGGATTTACGTCTATACTCGGGTTATGGCGGCGAGCACCGCTCAGATGACTTGGCAGGCGTTCGAACAGCTTCCCGACGGTGACGGCTGGCATCGCGAAATCGTTGAGGGGGAACTGATTGTCTTACCGCCACCTAAGTCGAAACACAGCAAAATAGCGCGGCGAATGAGCCGGACCCTGACCCCATTCGAAGACCAAGGCGTCGCGGAGGTCCACATGGAGGCTGGGTATAAGCTTTCCGACGATCCTCCCACCTGGATTGAGCCCGACGTTTCGGTGCTCCGCGTCGAGCGCGCTCGCGCCACCAGCGGCGACGATTATTTTACCGGCTCCCCGGAGCTGGCCGTCGAGGTTGTTTCTCCCTCGGAGACGGCTCGCGATTTGAATCGTAAAATCGACGCCCTGCTTGCCGGCGGGAGCCTCGCCGTCTGGGTGATTTACCCGGAGGAGCAAGAAGTCCGCGTCTTCGTTCCAGGAGGGACTTCGTACACCCGCCGGATCAACGAAGCTTTGACCGCGCCCGAACTGCTGCCCGGCTGGGAATTGCCGGTTGCGAAGCTATTTGAGGACTGAAATCAGCTCAAGCGTAATTTAACGCACTACCGCCAGGCGCCCATCGATCACCACGATTTTGGGAGTTTCTCCGCCCGAGCACGCGTGAAAAGGATGCCCCGCATAGTAATTCAAGCCATATTCCCAGCTTCGTCCGACTCCTTCCAGGCATGCCAACCGAGCTTCGGGCCCGTGAGCCCTCCAGAAACCCCGCACGGAGACGCGGTCGTCCAACTCGGGAAAAACGGCGCCCTTGAAATACGCCACGCCGAATACGACAGCCATTCCTCCGGCCAGGATCGCTAATGACGGTTTTCCAGACCACGACAGCCACCAGACCACTCCCGCAACCAGCAGAAACGGCATACCCAGAGCCAGATTGATATGCGTCCGCCCGACGCCGGTAAGGAAAGCGTCCGGTAGCGCGCCGACGACCGTCGGCAGTACGATCAGCGACGCAGTGCTCGCCCCGAGGAGCCACGACGCTATTTTCGATTTTTCGTTAGCCTGATCGAGTCCGACCGCAAGCAACAACGCCATCCCTGGCATCAGAGGCAGCAGATAGCCCGCCAGCTTGTTCTGCGAGGCCGAGAAAAAGGCGATCCCGTACAACAGCCAGGCCCCCAGGTACCGGATCCGAACGTCTGAGTAAGTCGACCGCCGCGCCACCAGAGCCACCAGCGGAGTCCACGGAAACAGTCCCGCCAGCAGGACGGGCAGATAAAACCACCAATGTTGCACGTGTTGCCTCTCGGTCGTAAAGAAGCGCGAAAACTGCTGGCGCCAGAAATATTCGGCCCAGAATACTTGTCCATTTCGCAACAAGCAAAGCACATGCCACGGCAACGCGACTGCAATCAATCCTACGGCGATGGCCACCCGCTTTCCGCGGGAAATTACGAATGCCGGCGCGAATAAAACCAGCGGCACAAATGCTTTTGCCAGCACTGCCAATCCCAGGAGCGCGCCGGCCGCGAATCCGCTCCATTTCTTGTTTTCAAACAGAGCCACCAGCATCGCCGCGCCCAGCAGAGCCGACATGGGCAGATCCGTCAGAGCCCCGAAACTGTAGGCGAGCCATCCAGCCGACGTCGCCAATATCGTCACCGCTGCAATCGAAGTTTTGGTCGAGAATTCCCGCGCGGCGATATAAAAAAAGAGCAGTAAAAACGCGATACTCAGCAGCGCGACCGGTAATCTTGCGGCCCACTCATCCGGCAATCGGGCGAGGTGCCCCGCGCCTATCATCCAATATAAAAGCGGAGGTTTTTCGAACCACGGCGCTCCGTCGAGCCGGGGAGTCACCCAATCGCCCGACCTCGCCATTTCCCGCCCGATCGAGGCGTAGCGAGGCTCATCCGTGCTGATAAATCCCACGCCCCCCAAATCGAGGAGATAGAGAATCAGCAGAGGAACAATCAGCCAGCTTCGCGACAAGTCTCCAGTATAATGTTTGAATGCGGATGGTCGCGGCGCTTTTTGTGTCGGTGTGTGCCTACGCGCAAACGCAGTGCGCCTGCGACGTGCGAATCCCGGAGACTCTGAACACGCGCCAGTGCAGCCTGACGAAAGTCACCGAGGAGCAACCCGCAAACGTTCTCGTATTTTTTCTGCCCGACGCGAATCCGAAGAAGCCGAATCGATTACTGGCCCTCCCCCGGCAGCAAACGGCCGGAATGCAGAGCATTCGCGACCTGACGCCCGAAACGCGGCTCGCATTGTGGACCCAGGCGATCGAAAAAGCCAAGGAAAAATGGGGCGATCGCTGGGGAATCGCGTATAACGGTGATAACGTTCGTACCCAGTGCCACGTCCATATCCATATCGGGCGGCTGATAGAAGGCGTGGAGGCGGGCGAGTTCCTGCTGGTCGATGGCCCGGCGCAGATTCCGATCCCGGGCAAGGATGGCTACTGGATTCACCCAGTTGACGGAAAGCTGCACGTCCATACCGGCGAACAGATCTGCGAAACAGTACTCTTAAGATAGAAACAAATGAGCCTTCTCGGCATTTCGAAACTCCCGACCGCGGAAAATTCGGCCATCCAGCTTCATCCGCGCGATAACGTCGCCATCGCTCGCGTTCCATTGAGCACCGGCGCTACGCTGAACGTCGGCGGACAGAGCGTCCGCACACGCGTGGCGATCCCGGCGGGACATAAAGTCGCGATCAAACCGGTCGCGACGGGCGAAACTCTCATTCGCTACGGACAGATCATCGGCCGCGCGAGCCGTCCCATCGAACCCGGCGACCACGTTCACACCCACAACGTCGCGTTTGAAGAGCTGACCTTCAACTACGAATTCCCAACCGGCGACATCCCTTTACCCGCGATTCCCGCCGATGTTCCCACCTTCCTGGGATACGCCCGCGAAGACGGCCGCGCCGGCACGCGGAACTACATCGCCGTGGTCGCAGCCAGCAATTGCGCCGCGCACACTGCCGAATGGATCGCATCGAGCTACGACAAATCCTCCCTTCCCGCCGGAGTCGACGGAGTGGTCGCCTTCCCTCACGGCGATGGATGCGGACAATCTCCCGGCCCCGATCTGGCGCAGCTCCGCCGCACGTTAGCCGGCGTGCTCGATCATCCGAACGTTTCGGCCGCCATAATCCTCGGCCTCGGATGCGAGGTAAATCAGATCGATCATTATCTCGGTGCAGGAACGCCGCGTACCGATCGCCTGGTCGGCATGACCCTCCAGAACAGTGGAGGCACTCGCGCAACCGTCGAAGCCGCGCGCCGCACCATCGATCAATGGATCGAACGAGCCGCCGCCGAGAAACGCGTGCCGATTCCCGCGTCGAAAATTTCCGTCGGCCTGAACTGCGGAGGCTCCGATTCCTTCTCCGGCATCACCGCGAACCCAGCCCTGGGCGTCGCCTGCGATCTTCTCGCGCAAGCCGGCGCCAGCTTCGTGCTCGCCGAAACCACCGAAATCTTCGGCGCGGAACATCTTCTCGTCCGCCGCGCCCGCAATCGCGCCGTTGCCGAAAAATTGCTCGGTTTCGTCGACGGATACAAAAAATACCTGGCGAGATTCGAAGGCAGCTTCGACGATAATCCCTCGCCCGGCAACAAAGAAGGCGGCCTGACCAACATTCTCGAAAAGTCTCTGGGCGCGGTAGCGAAAGCCGGCACCACCCCCCTGAACGACGCGATCGATTATGCCGAGCGCGTCACCGTCCCCGGCTTCTCCTTCATGAACACGCCGGGCCACGATCCGGTATCGCTCACCGGCCTGGGCGCGGGCGGCGTCAACCTGATCGCCTTCACCACCGGACGCGGCAGCGCCATCGGCTTCCCGACCATTCCAGTTCTAAAAATCGCTACCAATTCCGTCATGTATCACCGCATGAAGGACAATATGGACGTCAACGCCGGCCGCATCGCGGAAGGCGACGCTACCGTGGCCGAAGTGGGCCACGAAATATTCGACGCTTTGCTCCAGGTCGCCTCCGGCACCCGGACCGCAAGCGAACGGCTCGGGCATCAGGAGTTTGTTCCCTGGCGCATCGGGCCGGTAATGTAAAGGAAAACATGAAACTAATTGCCAGTCTCCTGTTCATGACCGCCGGCTTCACCAGCGCCGCTGAGTTGAGCGGATTCGATAAAGCCACTCTCGAAGCCTACCTCCGCCACGTCGAGCTCTGGGTTCCCGGCGTGACCGTCAAAATCGACGACGCCAAGGAATCGAAAGACCTGCCCGGCTTCCTGGACGTCTCGGTTCATCTCAGCTACAACGGCGCGGCCCCGCCTCCGGTGCACTATTTCATGTCCAAGGACGGCAAGAAAATCTTCAAAGCGGACGTCTTCGATATCAACCAGAGTCCCTTCCAGGCGAATATCGATAAGCTCGACATCAAAGGCGCGCCGAGCCTGGGACCGCCCGCCGCGCCCGTCGCGATCGTCGTGTTCAGCGATTTTCAATGTCCCATGTGCCGGCAGGAAGCCGAAGTGATTCACAAGGAAATTACGGAAGCGTTTCCCACCCAGGTCCGCGTCTATTTCCGCGATTTCCCCCTCGAATCGCTGCACAACTGGGCCAAACCCGCCGCCATCGCCGGACGCTGTGTCTACAAGCTCAATCCCGCCGCGTTCTGGGATTATCACGACTGGGTTTATGAAAACCAAACCTACATCGGCCTCGATAACCTGAACTCCAAACTCCAGGAATTCGCGACCTCCAAACATCTCGACAACATGCAGTTGAGCCGCTGCATCGAGGCCAAGTCCACGGAGCCCGAAGTGAAAGCATCCCAGGCCATCGGCGACTCTCTCTCCATCACTTCGACGCCAACACTTTTCGTCAACGGACGCCGCATCGAAGGCGCCGTGCCGTGGGAAAATCTGCAAGCGCTCATCAAAATGGAAATCGATCACCAGGCCAAAACCGCAGCTCCGAAAGACGATAGTTGCTGCACGGTGAAGATCCCCACGATCGTCAAGTAAATGCGCCGCGCCGCGATTGCCAGAACATCGATCTTACTGATCCCGTTCCTCGCGCTTGCCGCCGGTGTCAGCCCCGATCTCTACATCGCCCACGTCCGCTACCTGGCGTCACCCGAGCTGAAAGGCCGCGCCACCGGCTCTCCCGGCCTCGAAAAGGCTGCCCATTACATCGCCGCGCAATTCAAGTCCTTCGGCCTGACCCCCACTGAGCTTCCCTTCCCCGTCGCCTTAGGAGCCCATTTAGGACCCAAGAACCGCCTGAAGTTCAAGGAGCCCCACGAAACCCGCACCCTCCAGTCCGGTAAGGATTTCCTCCCGCTCAGCTTCTCCGCCTCAGGCGAACTCCACTCTACCGTAGTTTTCGCGGGCTTCGGCATAACCGACAAAAAAGCCAATTACGACGACTACGAAGGAATCGACGTAACCGGCAAGGTCGTGCTGCTCCTCCGTCACGAACCCAAGGAAAATCCCCACCAGGAGCACGTCTCCTTCGCCGAAAAAGCGGTAAACGCCAAAATGCACGGAGCCCGCGGCGTGATCCTGGTCAACGACGCGGACCACCATACTTCGTCTCCAGGCGACGCCGCCGACGACCTCGGTAAATTCAGCGAAACCGCCGGACCTAAAAACGCCGGAGTCCTCTATATCCGCATCAAGTACGACACCGCTGAAACCTGGGTCAAAGACGCCGGCCAGGACCTCCACGCGATCTCCAAACAAATCGACCAGGACGGCCATCCACACTCGTTCGCCCTCCCGAACCTGACCATCGATCTCTCCGTTGACGTCCGCACCGAAACCAAGACCGTGCACAACGTCGCCGCCTATCTCGCTGGCGAAACCGACGAATATGTTATCGTCGGCGCCCATTACGACCATCTCGGCCTGGGCGACAGCAACTCCCTGGCCCCCTCTCAGATCGGAACGATTCATCCCGGCGCCGACGACAACGCCTCCGGAACAGCCGGCGTCATCGAGCTCGCACGCTGGGCCATTCATCAGCCCAGGCCCAAGCGAGGCATTCTCTTCCTGACCTTCGCCGGCGAAGAACTCGGCCTATTAGGCAGCGAGTACTACGTGAATCACCCTATGCTCCCCTTAGAAAAGGCCGTAGCCATGATCAACATGGATATGATCGGCCGCATCAAAGAAGGAAAAATTTATCTCAGCGGCACCGGCACCGGCTCGACCTTCCCGCAACTTATTAAAGACGTGACACCGCCTGCGCCTCTCCAAATCGACATCGCCGAAAAAGCCGGCTACGGGTCCAGCGACCACACCTCGTTCACAACCAAGAACGTCCCCGTCCTCTTTTTCTTCTCCGGCCTACACGCCGATTATCACAAGCCCAGCGACACCGCCGACAAGATCGATAGCGCCGACGCCGCCAAACTCCTGGACTATATCGCCGACCTCATCACCCATCTGGAAAACGACCCGCGGCCCCAATATATCCGCGTCGCCGCCCCCTCCGTCGGCCCCGTCGGCTCCGGAGGAGGCTCCGGCTACGGACCCAACTTCGGCAGCATCCCCGACTTTAACGAACCCGCAAAAGGAGTCCGCTTCGCCGACGTCCGCGACGGCACCCCCGCCGCCAAAGCCGGCCTCAAAGCCGGGGACATCCTCATCGAGTTCGACGGCAAGGAAATCGCTAACCTATATGACTTTACCTACGCTCTGCGCGCCCATAAACCTGGTGATCTGGTACTGGTGAAGGTACTTCGCGGTGACCAGACAATTGAGGCCAAAGTACTGCTTACCGAACGGCATTAATTTGCCATACTTGCTTAGCGAAAAAGCCATGCAAACCAGCCCCAGCCCCTCACCCATCGCGAACGCCGCCCGTAAGTTGCCGCCGCTCATTCTTCATCCCTTCGCCGATGCCGGGGGCCCCGACAAACTGGTCGAAAGCTCCCGCGCCAGCCTTATGCTGCAAGGTCTGCTCCCCACCGGCGAACGCACCTCCGACGATCTGGACAAATCCCTGCTCGACGGCCGCTACTGCGAAATCCGCATGCTGTTCTACGTCGGCAAGGACCTGGTTCGCTGGATCGAACAATCCCTCGAACACGTCGAACGCCAGCCGGGGTTTGCCGACGCCGGCATCAAATTTCAAAGCTTCGCCGCCTACCTGGTCAACAACACGCCTGCGCCCGTCCAAGCCAAACTTCGCAAGTGGGGCGTCGCCGATTTCAAATCCATCTTCATGCGTGCCCTCGGACTCAACGCCATCCTTGCCTCCGTTCCCGAACGGGGCGTCCTGGCCGACGATTTCGTCCGCAACTACTACCGCTACGCCGATTCCATCTTCCTTTGCCGCCAAAGCCAGGGCCAGTACACCGATATCGCCCACATGAACTTCGACTTCGATATCTACGCTTCCGGCGAATATTCGCGCATGCTGGAACGCGAGTGGTCCGAAGACTAAGTCCCGAACCTGAATCGCATCGCATACTTAATACCTTCCGTCTCGGTACTATCCCTTATTGCTGACTGGCCTATCTCCCCTTAATCTTGAACAAAGGAAAGGGATAATCTTGTCAATAGCACGAACAACGGGGGTTCTTTGTGGTGCGGCCACGATATTACTGCTCCTCGCGTCGCCGGCGCGAGCCAGTATCAACTATGTGCAGAACGGCGGCTTTGAGACCACGACGAACGGTACCGGTGAGTTAACCTTCAACACCGTCGCCACCGGCTGGACGAGCGAACCCAACGGAGGCAACGACGGCTACAACTTCCTGTTCGCTCCAGGTACCGCCGACACCACGGGAGCCACCGGCGCCGACGGAAGCCTGAAACTCTGGGGTCCCAATGACGGCTCGAACAACGGCCTGCCCGCCACCAGTCCCGATGGGGGAAATTATGTTGCCATGGATGGCGCTTACGAAGTCGGAGCGCTCCAGCAGACCATCTCCACGGCGTTGACCGTCGGCGATAAGTACATCGTCGGATTCTGGTGGGCCGGCGCGCAACAAAGCGGTTTTACCGGTGTCAACACAGAAGGCTTTCAGGTCTCCATGACCGGTGACGCCACCCAGGACACCAACATCGTGAGCAACGTCTCCGAAGGATTCACCGGCTGGACCTATCAGCAATTCACGTTTGTGGCTACCACCGCCAACCCGGTCCTGTCCTTCCTGGCCGTCGGCACACCGAACGGCGAACCGCCCTTCAGCCTGCTGGACGGCGTCAGCCTGCAAGCAGTGCCGGAACCAGCCACCTGCGCCCTGATCGGCCTGGGCCTGCTAGCTGTTCCTCTAGCCGCCGCGATCCGTCGAAAACGCCGCTAGTAGGGACGGGTCCCCGACCCGTCCTAACCCGTTTCCAATATATATTCCCGCACCCCCTTCACATCCTCTCCCGTGTCCACCACCAATTTCGGATAATCGATCGCCTCAAACGAATCCCGAATCTTGCAATACAACTCAAAAGTCCGATTCTTCGCCGGATGCCTCCGCGCCTGCTCGATCCTCCTGCGTGCGATTTCTTCTGAGCACACGCACTCAATGATCCGCCAAGGCGTCCCGAGCCTTTCCGCTAACTGAATTACTTTCTCAATCTGATACCGGCGCGAAAACGTCCGTCCGTCGAAAAAGACGGCCAGCCTGGGGTTTCGCGTCAGTAAATACTCCGCCGTCCGCTGCATCAGGTCCTGAACAAAATCGTCCTGTTCCGTCGAATACTCAATCAACCGTTCCGGAAAAAGATCCGCCCGCAGAACGTCCTTGTTAAGAACCACCCCGCCCGTCCCCTCAGCTAACTCCCGCGCCAGCGTACTCTTCCCAGTCCCAGGCAATCCCGCCATCAGCACAATCACCAGTCCATTTTAATCACCTGGAAAACTCACTCACCCACTCCCACCCGTTGGTCGCATGTGGCGCACTCGACTGGTGCGTGCCGCGTTGACACTCGTGTCTACGCTCCGGCACCTTTAAACGCCTTTGTTTTCGATCAGCGTTCATCAGCGTTCATCAGCGGCTAAAAGGGGCGATTAAAATCGTCCTGTTCCGTCGAATACTCAATCAACCGCTACGGAAAAAGACCCGCCCCTCTCCTCAGCTAACTCCCGCCATCAGGCCAATCACCAGTCCATTTAAAGCGCCCTGGAAAGCTCACCCACTCCCACCCGTTGGTCGCATGTGGCGCACTCGACTCGCGCATGCCGCGTTGACACTCGTGTCTACGCTCCGGCACTTTTAAACACCGACCAGCCGCGCCAGATTCTTGTTTTCGACCAGCGTTCATCATCAGCTAGAATCGGTTTTTTCCATATCCCAATCCTTCGCCGCTATGATAAATATATGGAATCCCCCGTAGCCGCTCCCGTCGAACATCCGTCCGTAATCGAGCTCGAAAAACAATACCTCCTCCAAAACTACGCCCGCTTTCCGCTAGTCATCCACCGGGGCAAAGGGTGCTATGTGTACGACACGGCCGGCAAACGTTATCTCGACCTCATCGCCGGCATCGGCGTCAACGCGCTGGGCTACGCGCATCCCCGCCTCACCAAGGTCATCCGGGAACAAGCCGGCCTGCTGCTCCACATATCCAATCTCTACTACCACGAGTATCAGGGACCTCTCGCCGAACGCATCGCGAAAGTCAGCGGCCTCGACCGCGTGTTCTTCTCCAACTCGGGCGCCGAGGCAATGGAAGGCGCATTAAAAATGGTGCGCGCGCATGGGACCAAAATCGATCGCGCCAAGTACCACGTCGTGTCTCTCGAAAATTCCTTCCATGGCCGCACTTTCGGGGCTCTTTCCATCACCGGCCAGGAAAAATACCGCCGCGATTTCGAGCCGTTAGTGCCCGGAGCCCACTTCGTCCCGCGCAACGACATCGCCGCGCTAGAACAGATGGTAAACGAGCATACCGCTGGAATTGTTCTCGAGCTGATCCAGGGCGAAGGCGGTATTTTCCCGATGACCCAAGAGTACGTCCGCAAAGCGCGCGAGCTCGCGGACCGTTACAACGCCCTGCTGGTGTTCGACGAGATCCAATGCGGAGTCGGCCGTCCGGGCACCTACTTCGCCTATCAGATGTTCGACCCAGTGATCCTGCCCGACGTAATGGTCGCCGCAAAACCAGTAGCCTGCGGAATCCCCCTCGGTTTCATCGCTGCCAATGAGCGCGCGGCCGTTTCGATCACCTCCGGCATGCACGGCTCGACTTTCGGTGGAGGCCCCTTGGCCTGCCGGGTCGCCCTGGAATTCTTCGATCTGCTGGACCCTCTGTTGCCCAAAATATGCGAGACCGGCAGCTATTTCCGCATGCGCCTGACAGAACTAGCCAAGCGCTACGGCTTCATCAGAGAAGTGCGCGGCGTAGGCCTCATGATCGGCGTGGACCTAGATATCCCCGGCAAACAGATCGTGCTGGACGCCATGGCCGAAGGCCTGTTGATCAACTGCACCCACGACACGGTGCTGCGGATGCTCCCGCCCTATATCCTCACCGAACAGGACGTAGACCGGGCAATCACAGTCCTAAACCGCGTCTTTAAAAAAACCCCGCGCGTCAGTGCGGCGATTACCGCGTGAAAAACTGCGGTTTCCCGACACTCACATCCACCGCGATGTCGAAAAACCCGATCATCATCTCTTCCCAGCTCTGCTGCCCATAGGTGACATCAACGGAAGGATCCGGGTTTCGTGGATTATTCGCTGAATTATCAAACGTCCCCCAACACTGAAGCTGCATTCCCTTTTTGAGCGGAATCGGCGTTTTCAATCGGTACGAGAGCTGCCAATAGAAGTCGTAATTAGGGACATTTAAGAGTGTCTGGAAGCCCTTATTGCCGTCATTAAGACCAAATAAGAACGATTTTCCGCGCAGATGCATGTGTGGGAAGAAGCTCAACAGCAAAGCATCGTTCGGGATCGAACCCCAGGCCGTGACCCGATCGTCCTTTTCCCCCGCCGGGATCAAGAAGTGATCGTTATTCAACTGGAGCGTGAGCACCCGCTTTTCCGGCGACTCTTTCGCGAAAACCAAGCCAACCGACGTCCGGTCCGACACTGGCTTTCCCTTGGGAGTGTAGTGAATCTCCAGCATCAGATCGGACCCCGCTTTGATCAGCTTCGCCATCCCCTCAGGCCATGAATCGGGCATCGACCCAGGCGCGTAAACCGTTAGAATATCGGACTTTGTCGCACCATGCGTCCAGGTGGACCCAGGTTCCCGAAGGTAGACGACAATATGATGTACCACCGTTCGATCGCCCGGCCTGACCTCCACGGCTTGCACCCACCGGTCCTCTTTGAAACCGGTAGGTATCGGAAAATACTGGTATTCGACCGCACCGGATGCCGGAACTTGAAACGCCTTATTCATCGCCAGCGTCAAATCGCTGCGTAGACCGTCAGGCCATGATTTTTCCGTCGGAGCATCTCGCGGATCGCCTTTGGGAGCACCCGAATCTGCCCATTTTACGAGGGTTTCGATATCCTGAGCGCGCAGCGACCGGTCGTTCGAAAAATGCCCGCAGCAAGGATCGGCCGGCCACGGAGGCATTTTGCGCAACCGTACTTGGTCCCGAATCGCCTTCGCCCAAGGCCGGGTTTCGTCATAAGTACGTAGCGGCATGGGAGCGATCTGCCCGGGACGGTGGCATTCCTGGCAGTGATTCTGAAGGATGGGCAGAACGTCGCGGAAAAACGTTACGGCCAAAACCGCCGCTTGCATACTATCCAATATATATGCTTCTCAGACGCCTTGACGCACGATTGCAAAAGGCGCATTATTACATACATAGGAGTTTCAGATGAATCGACTTCCGTTGGCTGTTTTGCTGGTCGGTACAACGTCGGCGTGGGGACAGCAGGTTATTTCTGCGCACTCCGGCGTGATTCACTTCGTCGAAGGGACGGTGACGCTCGACGGACAACCGGTGCAGCCGAAATTTGCCGAGTTTCCGGACGTTAAAAACGGCCAGACACTGGCCGCCGAAGATGGCCGGGCGGAAGTGCTCCTAACCCCGGGCGTGATTCTGCGCATCGCCGAAAACAGCTCCTTTCAAATGGTGTCCAATAGCCGCTCCGACACGCGCCTTTCGGTGTTGACAGGGTCCGCGATTGTCGAAGTCGGCGAATTGTTGCAGTCGAACGCGATCACAGTTCTCTATAACGACGCCCATATCGAACTCACGAAAAAGGGCTTGTACCGGATCGATTCCGATCCCGGCAAGTTCCGCGTTTACGATGGCGAAGCGCGAGTGACGGCTGGAAATCAGACCCTGGTGGCCCGCAAAGGCCGCGAAGTTCTGCTCGGCGCGGTGCTCGATATGAGCGGCTTCGATGTGAAGGACACGGACGCGTTTATGCGCTGGGCCGCCCGCCGGTCAGAGTATCTGGCGCAGGCGAATGTCTCTTCCGCCCGGACCGCTTCCAGCTCCGGTTATTCCGGCTCCAGTTTCTCGCCCGGATACGGCTACGGCGGGGGAATGATGGGTATGGGCAACTGGGCTTATAATCCGTGGTACGGAATGTTCACCTACATGCCGTATGGGAACAGCATGTATTACAGTCCGTTCGGTTATCCGTTCTACAGCCCGACTAATATCGGTTATTTCGTTCCTTCGGGCGGTTTTGGCGGCAGCGCATTCCCGATCGGCGCTTCTTCGACGTCGCCGCATTACAACGGCAGCGGTAGTGCGGCCATGGCTCCGCGCGGATCGTACGGCAGCGGAAATTCGGCATCGGCTAGCAGTGCGGCGCGCAGCGGGTTGAGCAACGGCGGATTTAGCGGCGGCGGGGCGAGCAGCGGCGGCGGTTCCATGAGCAGCGGTGGCGGTCATGCGGGCGGAAGCGCCGGCGGCATGGGCGGCGCTCGCGGTAAGTAATTCGCCCGTAAATCGCGATAAATTCTAAAGAGCTTGCCGGACTATAAGCCGGTTTCTGTACTTCGTTTCCGAAGCGACAGTCATTCATCTTCCCTCTAAAAGGGGGGCCGTTAATTTCTCAACGGCTCCTGCGACCTACCCGGAAGTCTTAACGGAGCGGGCCGCTCCTCCTCCCCTATTTGGTCTTGCTCCGCATGGGGTTTGCCCTGCCAGCGCGCATTACTGCGGCTGCGGTGCGCTCTTACCGCACCTTTTCACCCTTACCTGCCAAAATACACGACAGGCGGTATAGTTTTCTGTGGCACTTTCCGTAAAACTCGCATTGAGCGAGCCCCCCCGGCCGTTAGCCGGCATGTTGCCCTATGGAGACCGGACTTTCCTCCCGCGGAAATCATAAAAAAACCGCGAGCGACTGTCCGTCCGTCAAGCTCGGCTTCCATTATGGACAGTCGGAAGTGGGAAGTGCAAGTCGATTTTTTTCAGAAACGTAAAAGTCGTGTAGCGTATCTCTTCTTCGTTTGGTGTATTCTAGGGTTCAGGGTCTATTAGCAGCAGTTTAAGTTCTAAAACAAATTACGGTAGAGTTGTTGCAGAGTTGAGGAGGGTCAACATGTTAAACAGGTTTGCCGCGTTGTGTGCGGTGTTGCCGTTAGTGGCAATCGGGGTTAGCGCCCAGGGTCTGGATACGAAGGCTTCCAAGAACGACTGGGAAGAAATCAATTTCGAGTTTAATTCATCGGTACTGGTAGACGGATACCCCAGCCTCTTACGCGTGGCGGAACTGTTGCAGACGCACCCTGGTTACAAGGTGCGGGTGGAAGGCCACACCGATATTATCGGCGGCGGCCCTTACAACGAAAAACTCGGGCAAGCCCGCGCCGATACGGTGCGCGACTTCTTAGTCAAGTACGGCGCGAGCGCCGGCCAGATCACAACCGGAACGCGCGGTAAAGTGGACCCGAAATATCCCGGCCAAAGGCCGACCTTCAGCAAGACGGATGAAGCCCGCTGGATGAACCGCCGCGTGGTATTGACGGTGATGAACGAATCCGGCGGCGTGGTAGGCGCAGGCGGCCCCGGCGATGCGATCCGGGCCATGGAAACTCCCAAAGGCATGACGGACTGCTGCACGGAAGTGCTAAAGCGGCTCGACAAGCTCGACGATATTGCCCGTCTTCTCAAGGATCTCGCGGATCAGAACGCACAGTTGAAGAGAGATCTTGACGCGCTGAAGAATCAGCAATCGGTTCTGGAGTCGAAGGTCAATCAGCCTCCTCCGCCGCCGGTGACGTTGCCTGCTGCTCCGCCAGTGAAACAGGTGGATTCGCGCTTCCAGTTGCTGGGCATGAACGTCGGCGCAGATCAAGACGGCCATGTGAGCTTTACCGGCAAGGGCCGCTTCTTCGGCGTGTTCGGGGAGCACTATGCGTTGCAGGCGCAAGGCGAGTATTTGTACGCCAACCGCAACCGCGAAGGCCAGTTCGATATCGGTTTAGTGGACCGCGTCGGGCGGATGCAAGCCGGCCTCTTCGCCAGCTTCAAGAACGCATTTGTGGACGGAGCGCAGAACAGCGGGAACCTGGGCCAGGCCGCCCTTACGGTGGACTACCTGTTCAAATGGGGCAAACTGGGAATTTTCGGAACCAAGGGTTTCCTGGATAATGCGCGGGTCTACGACGCGTCTTACGTGAATCCGCAGACCGGTTACATATCTACCGATCTATTCACGATGAAGTACCTCAAGATCGCCGATCAGGTGGGTATCAGCGCTACCGTTGCCCTGTTTGGCAATGCGTACCTGGAAGGCAACATCGGGTATATCAAGAGCTACGTCGCGGCGGATCGTCCGGGCGGCACTCTGCGCTTTGTCTTCCCGATCAATACGCACGTCGCGTTTACCGTGGAAGGCGGCGTGAACGAGAGCTATTTGGCGCCGCAGGGCAATACGGGCCGCGCGGTGGCCGGCGTCCAATTAGGCAACCTGATGCGTCCGAGGGAATTCGTTTCCTCGGGTATTCCGACTCCGGTGGACGTTCCGCGGGTGCGCTACAACGTCGTGACGCGACTGGTGCACGTGGGCGAGACGCCTCCGGTGGCCAATGCGGGTCCGAACCAGATCGGCGTTCCGGCGGGCACGATCACGCTGAATGGATCGGCTTCCTACTCGCCTGACGGCTTCCCTCTGACCTATCAGTGGACGCAAATCGCGGGTCCGTCGGTCACTTTGAATTCGCCGACCTCCCCGATCACCACATTCACGGCGACCGCAGCCCAGTCCTACGCCTTCCGCTTGACAGTGAAGGATAACTACGGCGGGCAAAACTCGGCGCAGGTTTATGTAACGACGGCCGCGTCAACGGGTCCGCAGATTGTTTCGTTCACGGCGAATCCGACATCCATTACGGCGGGCCAATCCGCTACGCTGGCATGGTCGACCACGAACGCTACCACGGTCACCATCTCGAGCATCGGCTCGGTTGCGTTGAACGGCACAGATCCTGTTTCGCCGACCGTGACCACGACCTACACGTTAACGGCGACCAACGCCAACGGCAGCGTCAACGCCACCGCGACCGTAACGGTCTCGGCCCCGCAAACCGCGCTGACGGCTTGCTACGCATCGCCTGCCAATATCATGGTCGGCGAATCGGCGACCTTGTATTACACCTCGCAGAACGCGACCTCGGTGAACATCGCACCGGGCGTTGGCGCTGAGG
This sequence comes from Bryobacteraceae bacterium, assembly GCA_035485055.1. Lineage (GTDB taxonomy): Bacteria > Acidobacteriota > Terriglobia > Bryobacterales > Bryobacteraceae > Palsa-187. Next base: position 72,236 of record DATHOJ010000009.1, on the reverse strand, counting down.
GTCTGAGCGGTACGGTGGTGGTATCGCCGACGACCAGCACGACCTACACGGTCACGGCCAACGGAGCCAACGGGCAAACCACTTCGTGCAGCATCGCAGTTGCGGTAACCGCGGGCGCGCTGCCGAGGATTGTCCAGTTCTCGGCTTCGCCGCTGACCATCCTGAGCGGCCAGAGCTCGACCTTGCTGTGGGTGGTCGATAATTCCACGTCGCAGACGATTTCGACTCTCGGCACAGTGGTAGCGGCGGGTTCGCAGAGCGTGACCCCGTCGGCGACTACGACCTACACGTTGACGGCGACCAACGCCAACGGCAGTGTAACGGCAACCGCTACGGTGACGGTGAACCAGATACCGAACCCGGTCATCGTGAGCTTCACGGCGACTCCGAATCCTTCCACTACGCCGGGCGGAGCGGTGGTGTTGAACTGCCAGACGCAAAACGCGGCTAGTATCACCATGGCCGGGTTGACGTTCCTGACGCCGAACATCACCTACACGGTGTACCCGCAGGCGAGCACTTCCTACATGTGTATCGCGACGGGTGAAAACGGCGTGACGGCCAGCAAGTCGGTGACGGTGACGGTAGGCTCGACCACGCCGCCTGCCGCGCAACCGCCGACTATCGTCATCTCCGGCGGTAGCAGCCAGACGACGACGGTGCGCAGCTTCCAGCTCAGCGCCTCCGGTTCGAGCAGCCCTGCGGGCAACAATCCGCTGACGTACCAGTGGGTTGCGCTTTACGGCTCGGCGGAGATCGTCAATCCGAGCTCGGCGACCACGACCATCGTCCTCGGGCCGACGCCTGGTCCGTACTACTTCAACCTGACGGTGACGGACAGCAAGGGCATGTCCACCACGCAGGAGGTCACGGTCACCTACGCGCCTTAGGGAGCGAGGGGTGAGACCACAAGGCGGGTTCCGGGAAACCGGGCCCGCCTTTTTTTATTGGGGAGAAGGCTTTTCACGTAAAGGCGCGAAGCTCGCAAAGACTTTCCTTGGTAACTAATTTTCTTTGCGAGCCTTGCGTCTTTGCGTGAAACAAAAAAAGGGCAAGCTCTGAGAGCCTGCCCCTTGGTTATCGATCGGTGATGTCGATGCGTTACTCGGTGTCCCTTGTACGCTTTTTGCGGTTGCGCTTGCGCGCTAAGGCTTCCTTGGTGCGCTGCTTCTCACCCGGCTTCAAGTAGAAGGAATGTCTCTTGATTTCCTTGATGATGTCCTCTTGCTGGACTTTGCGTTTAAAACGGCGCAGCGCGCTTTCCAGGGTTTCTCCGTCCTGGATGTGGACTTCTGCCAAACTCGACTCACCTCGCTTTTTATAGCCCCAAACTAAGTGCGGCTCCAGATACAACTGGGCATGCGGTACGCACGCCAGATCTCAGGATAGCAGTTTCTTGCTTTCGACCCTATAAAAGAGGAGATAGGCGAGTCCGACGCCGATCGGGATGAGTCCCAGAAAACCGAGGCCGATCGGAAACCCTTCCTCTTCGCGGCCTTTGAGAATCATCTGAACCTCCTCCGGCGTAGCGCCGTGCTCGCGAGCCTCGGTCGCGGCCCGCACCGTGATTTCTGCCGGAAATGGCCTGCGCGAAGTTACGGCCACGGCCGTGAGCGCCACAAACGCGGCGATCCCCGCGAACAGCCAGATCATGCCGTGCAGCAGATAGGTGCGGGGAGTCCACGGCGCGGCCTGCGGGAGCGGAGGGTCCACGCCTTTTTCAATCGCGGCCAGCGTTTGTTTGTGATCTAGTTCCCGCATGTGATACCGGTAGGCCAGGGCGAGGAACACGGTGAAAAAAGCGATCAGCAAGGTGACAAATAAAGATGCACTCATGCCCATTGAGACTTGAGGCATGGCGCGAAAGTTTCAACACGCTCCTGAAACTTTACGGACCTTGGGCGAGGTCTAATCGAAAGGATGGCGTCCGAAGAGAACATCGCGCGGCTGCTTCAGTCCGGACGCCGCACGGATGCGTTTGAGGCGCTGCTTCTCTCGTACCAGGACAAAGTTTACCGGCTTTCCTACTCGATGCTGGGCGATCGCGCGCAGGCCGAGGACGCCGCGCAGGAGAGTTTTTTGCGCGTCTGGAAGGCGCTCGACCGTTATCGAGGTGAATCGTCGCCCGGAACCTGGATTTTTTCGATCACGCGTAATGTCTGTCTGACGGCGATCTCAAAAAGACGTCCGTCCGCGCCGATCGAGGCGGCGGAAAGATCCGGTCCCGATGCGCCGGACCGGCAACGCGACATCGTTCACCTGGTCAGCCAGTTGCCCGCGAATTACCGGCAGGTGATGATGCTGTTTTACATGGAGGATCGATCCTATGAGGAGGTCGCACGCATGCTGGACCTGCCGGTGGGCACCGTGAAAACGCATCTTCACCGGGCGCGCCAACAACTCGCTACGATGATAAAGGAGGCCGATAGTGGCGCTCGACGAGTTTAAAGAAATCGACGACGAACTGGCGCGGGCGTTTGCCGGGACGTCGGCGCCTGCGCGCCTGGCTGCTTCCGTTCGAAACCGGGTTCGCCTCCCCGCGCCCACCAGATTGCCGGAATTCCTGGATGCCATTGGAGTGATCGGCGTCCTCTCCTTCGCGGTGGGATTCGCCTTTTTCGTGATTTTGAAATAGTGGTATCGTTGCCAGAATGGCAAGCATATTCCGCGAACATCTATTAAAGGACAAGGTCGCGTTCGTTACCGGAGGCGGCAGCGGTATCGGACAGCGCATGGCGGAGCGTTTCGCGGAACACGGGGCCAAGGTCGTGCTGGTCGGGCGGAAGCAGGAGAAGCTGGATGCCGCTGCCTCGGCGATTCGCGCGGCTGGGGCCTTCGCCGAAACTGCGGCTCTCGATGTTCGCGATTATGCCGCGGTCGAGGCCGCGATCAAGAAGACCCGCGACGAGTTGGGGGAAATCGACATTCTGCTGTGCGGCGCTGCCGGGAATTTTCCCGCGTCAGTCGCGGGGATGTCGGCGAACGGATTCAAGGCCGTGATCGACATCGATTTGCTCGGCACCTTTAACACCTGCCGCGCGGCGTACGAATCGCTGCGCAAGCCCGGAGCATCGGTGATCAGCATCTCCGCGAATCACGCGCATATGGCGATCGCGAATCAGGCGCACGTGTGCGCCGCCAAGGCCGGGATCGAACTGCTGATGAAGACGCTCGCCATTGAGTGGGGTCCGCTGGGAATTCGCGCGAACTGCATCACGCCGGGGCCGACCGACGATACGGAGGGCATGCGCCGCCTTGCGCCCACTCCGGAGGCGCGCGCGGCTGCGGAGAAGAGCGTTCCCCTGGGCCGTTATGGCACGAAAGACGAGCTCGCGGACCTGGCGTTATTCCTCTGCTCGCCGGCGGCGTCGTATATCACCGGCGCGGTCTATGCGTGCGACGGAGGATCGTCGCTGACCCGATCGAGCATGGGCTAGAATCAATTCTTCATGCGTAAATCGGCAGACGTAGTGATTGTTGGCGGAGGAATTGTCGGCGCGAGCATCGCGTATCAGCTCACCAAGGCAGACTGTTGCGACGTCGTGATTCTCGAACGCGAGAGCAGCCAGGGAAAAGGTTCCACCGGCAAAAGCATGGGCGGCGTGCGCGCGCAGTTTTCGACCCCCGTAAATATCGCGATGTCCCTCTACTCGATTCCCTTTTTTCACGATTTCGAGCGGACCATGGGATACCCTTCGGGCTATCGCGCACAAGGATATTTGTTCATGGCGACGACCGAGCTCCATCTCGATTATCTACGCGAGAATCACCAGCGCCAGGTCGCGGCCGGTCTTAAAACCGCCTCTCTCGTGAGTCGCGATGACATCGCCCAGATGGTCCCTCAACTTCGCTCCGACGATATTATCGGCGGCAGCTTCTGTTCCACCGACGGATTCGTCGATCCCTACAGCGTCATGAACGGCTTCACTCTTCGCGCCGTCGATCAAGGCGCTGAGCTGAACCGCGACGCGCGGGTGACCGGACTTTCGCTCGATGCGAAAGGTATCGCGGGGGTCGAGACAACGCAAGGCACGATCGCGACGCGCACGGTCGTCAATTGCGCCGGCCCATGGGCGGCGGAGGTGGCGAAGTTCGCCGGCATCGATCTTCCGGTTGAGCCGCTGCGCCGCATGCTGGTGCCCACCGAGCCGTTCGACCGGGTCGAGCACAGCGTGCCCATGGTCGTAGACATGTCCACCGGCTTTCATTTTCGACCGGAAGGACGCGGTTTGCTGCTGGCCTGGAACGATCCCGACGAGAAGCCGGGTTTCAATACCACTTTCGATCGCGGATTCGTTGAAAAGATCCTCATCCGCGCCGTCAATCGCGTGCCGGTATTCGAACACCTGGAAGTAAATCCATCGCGTGCCTGGGCGGGATTATACGAGATGACGCCGGACCATCATCCCATCCTCGGCGCGGCGCCCGGCGTCGGCGGATTCTATTTCGCCAACGGATTCAGCGGACACGGCGTGATGCATTCGCCGGCAACGGGCAAGATCCTCGCGGATCTCATTTTGAAAGGTTCGACCGACTTGATCGATGCAAAGCTACTCGACTACGCGCGCTTCGCGGAAGGACGTTTGATCGAGGAAACCGCGGTTTTATGAAACTTCCGCCAGTCCTCCCAATCTTTGGTCGTCGCTTCGAACATCTCCTCCGCCGCCCGATGCAGCCAGCCCGACGGGCGCTTCTCTAAATCGCGTCTCAGCGCCGACGTCTTCCCGCTGCCCAAATGGACATTCGCTGTTTCCCATCCCATCGCCAATAACAATTTCACCGCGTCATGCGTCGCCGGCAAAGAGGCCAGCTCGATCCGCGAACAGTCCGGCGCCAGCCTCCGCAGCATCCAACGCCCACAGAGTTTGGCGAACGGATCGGGACACCGCACGGCGCAATCCAAAATCGTCTGGTAGAAAATTTTCACCTTGGGCTTCGCCGAATGCGCCCACAGCCACGCCGACGTGGTCAATTCCTTCGCTTCGCGCGCCACGCTGCCGCCGTGCCAATCCGCCAGCGCGACGAATCGCAATCGTCCCAGGCTTCCGAGGCCCGCCACGCGATGCACCACCCGAAATTTCAACTTCGGACCAGGCATCATTCGCCGCAGCGATTTCATGGCGCTCGCCGGGATTTTCGCGGTCAGCGTCTTGAGCGCCAGCATCTTTTCCCAATACAATTCCGGCTGCTTCAACCGCTCCACAGCCATTTGCCGCAGCACCGGATGGTGCTCCGCCAGCACGAACGTGCGGCCACCCGCTTTCAATCCCGCGCGATAGCCGTCCAGAATCGCCTTCGACGCCTTCGCCGGCGTGATCATTTTCAAATGATCCCCCGCGATCGCGAAATGCGCGCTGGTCGCCAGCCTCACCAAATCACAGGTGTACGGAAGCCAGCAGGCCTCGTCAAAATCGTTGATGCCCCACACCAGACGTCCCTCGATATCGCGCCACGTCCCGAAATTTTCGACATGCAGATCGCCCACCCCCAGCACCAGTGGAGCCGCCGCCGTTGTCGGTGACACCACCGGCCACGTCTGCGCCCACCGATAAAACGTCGCACGCAAAAACGGAAAAGGAGCCGTGCTCATCAACTCATGCTTATGCGCCAGATCTTCCTCGAGCAACGGAATCCGCTGGTGCAGCCACGCCTCATATTTTTGATTCGCCTTGATAATATTCATAATTCCGTCACTATCGTTATACTCTTTTGCGAGTGCGCTGGGTAGAGCCGTCCCCCGGCTCGAGTTCCCGCACCTGCTAAAATTTCATTTGATGCAACGCCTACTATCGCTCGTATTATTGGTCTTCTGCTCCCTCCCCGCCCCTGCCCAACGCCGCGGAGCACAGAATGCCGACGCGCCGCGAACCACGCAAGGTCCTCTTCGCGACATCCGCTACCGTTCCATCGGACCCTTCCGTGGAGGACGCGTCACCGCCGTCGCCGGCATCCCTTCGCAGCCCCAGGTTTATTATTTCGGAGCGACCGGAGGCGGCATCTGGAAGACCACCGACGCGGGAGGTTCGTGGCTCCCCGTCGCCGACGGCCAGCTCGCCACCGGGTCCGTCGGCGCACTCGCCGTGTCGGAATCCGACCCGAATATCGTCTACGCCGGCATGGGCGAAGCCTGCATCCGCGGCAACGCCTCCCCGGGCGACGGCGTGTATAAATCCACCGACGCGGGCCGCACCTGGAAACACATGGGACTCGAACAGACCCAGCAAATCGGCGCCGTCATCGTCAATCCCAAGAATCCGAATATCGTATTCGTCGCCGCCCTCGGCCACCAGTTCGCCGCGAACGAAGAGCGCGGTGTCTATCGCTCGCTCGACGGCGGGACCACCTGGAAACAGGTCCTGACCCGAGGCCCCAAAGCCGGAGCCGTCGATATCGTGATGGACGCGAATAATTCCAACGTTCTCTACGCGTCTTTCTGGGAAGTTTACCGCACGCCTTACAGTCTCGAAAGCGGCGGTCCGAATAGCGGCCTCTGGAAATCGACCGACGGCGGCGAAACCTGGCGCGATCTCACTCACGCAAACGGCATGCCGCGCGGGATTCAAGGCAAAATCGGCGTCACCGTCTCCCCCGCGAATTCCGACCGCGTCTGGGCCATCGTTGAAGCCGACGACGGAGGCGTCTATCGCTCCGATAACGGCGGCGCTTCCTGGACGCGCGTCAATCAGGATCGCGACTTGCGCCAGCGCGCCTGGTATTACACGCACATCTACGCTGACCCGAAGAATGCCGACTCCGTCTACGTCCTCAACACCGGCGTCTATCGCTCGAACGACGGCGGACGCACCTATACGTCCATTCAAACGCCCCACGGCGATAATCATGACCTTTGGATCGACCCCAACGATCCGCAGCGCATGATCGAATCGAACGACGGCGGCGCCAACATCAGCTTCAACGCGGGACGCACCTGGAGCAGTGAAAACAATCAGCCCACCGCGCAGTTCTATCGCGTCGCGCTCGATGACGATTTTCCTTATCATGCTTACGGTGCGCAGCAGGACAACACCACCGTCCGCACCGCCACGCGCGGCCGCGGAGGCATCACCGAACGCGACTGGTACGACGTCGGCGGCGGCGAAAGCGGCTGGATCGCGCCCGATCCGCGCAATTCGAACGTCGTTTACGCCGGTTCCTACGGCAATCTGATCACGCGCTTCGACGCTTTTACCGGCGTGCAGCGGAACATCAATCCATGGCCCGATAATCCGATGGGGCACCCTGCGGCCGATTTGAAATACCGCTTCCAATGGAGCTTCCCGATTATCATTTCGCCGCACGATCCGAAAGTGATTTACGCGGGCGCGAACGTCCTGTTTAAGAGCACCGATGAAGGTCAGAGCTGGGAGCCGATTTCGAAGGACCTCACGCGCGACGACAAGACTCGTCAAGGTTCCTCCGGCGGTCCCATCACCAAGGACAACACCAGCATCGAATATTACTGCACCATCTTCACGGTCAACGAATCGACCATCACCAAGGGACTCATTTGGGTCGGCTCCGACGACGGTCTTATCAACCTGACTCGCGACGGAGGTAGAACCTGGACTAACGTCACACCAGGCAAAGACATTCTTCCGGAATGGTCGCAGATCAACGCCATCGAGCCGTCGCCGTTCGATCCCGCCACCGCCTACGTTGCCGCCACGATGTATAAATCCGACGATTATCGCCCGTATCTATATAAAACCAGCGACTACGGCAAATCCTGGACGAAGATCGTCAACGGAATTCCCACCAATCATTTCACGCGCGTCATCCGCGAAGATCTGAAGCAGAAAGGCCTCCTCTTCGCCGGAACGGAATTCGGAATCTATGTTTCGTACGACGATGGCGCGAACTGGAAATCCATTCAGCTCAACCTGCCCATCGTGCCCATCACCGATATCGCCTTCCATAAGCGCGACGATGAAATGGTTGTCGCCACGCAGGGCCGCGCGTTCTGGATCATGGACGATCTCCCACTGCTCCGCGAGTTGAAAGGCGCAGCGCCGGCCGACGACGTGCGCCTCTTCGCCCCTAAAGAAACCATTCGAGCCGAAGGCGGTGGACGCGGCGGCGGAGGCAATCGCACACCGGTCGCAGTAGGCCAGAACCCACCCACCGGCGCCATCATCGACTATTGGCTGAAGGATCGTCCCACCGGCGAGGTGAAGATTGAAATCCTCGACGCCGCGGGCAAGTTGGTCAACAAGTATTCGAGCAACGCGCCGAACCGTCCGGTCGCCGCTGACGTCGGCTTCATACCGGACGAGCAGGAAGGAGGCGGCGGAGGCCGCGGAGGCTTCGGCGGACCGCCCCGTGCCCCCGCCCAAGCTGGAATGAATCGCTTCGTCTGGGATATGCACTATCCCGACGCCACCACGTTCCCCGGCCTCATCATGTGGGCCGGATCGACGCGCGGTCCCCTCATCGTTCCCGGCACCTACTCCGTAAAGCTGACGGTGGCTGACAAAACACAAACGCAGCAATTTGTGGTGAAGAACGATCCGCGCCTTAAGACTACTCCAGCCGAGTTCAGCGCTCAGCTCTCGCTTTCTATTCAGGTGCGCGATAAATTGTCGCAGGTGAATCAGGCGGTGATCGATATTCGCGGCGCGAAGAAGCAGCTCGAAGATTACGCCGCTCGCCTCAAGGATGACGCCGCGGCCAAGAAGGTCGCCGACGCCGCGCGCGATCTGGATAAGAAACTCACCGCAGTCGAGGAGGAGCTTTACCAGATCAAAAATCAGAGCAGCCAGGATCCTCTGAACTTCCCGATCAAGCTCAACAACCGGCTCGGCGCGCTTTTGGGCGTCATCCAGTCCACCGACGCCGGACCCACCAAGCAATCAAACGTCGTTTACGAAGGCTTGGCCAGCGAGGCCAACGCCCAGATCCGCGCCGCCGACAAACTGCTGAAGGAAGATGTCGCGCAGTTCAACAAACTGGTGCGCGATTCCAACATCCCCGCGGTTACCGTTCCGCAAAAGAACAACTGATGCAACTCTACCTCCTCCGTCATGGCATCGCCGAGGATCATTCGGCCACCGGCCGCGATCCCGATCGTGCGCTGACGGAGGAGGGTAAACAGAAACTCCGCAAAGTTCTGAAGCGGGCCAAAGCGGCCGGCGTCGAGCTGTCGCTCATCATTTCGAGCCCCTACAAACGCGCCCTTGAGACCGCCGAAATCGCCGCAGCCGAGCTCGATTATCAGGGAAAGATCCTGCGCAGCGGCTCGCTGATCCCGGACTCTTCCCCGCCCTCTCTCTGGTCCGCCGTTCGGGAGCACCAGGACGAGCCGTCGATCCTGTTAGCCGGCCACGAGCCTCTGTTCTCCCAAACCGTCGCGTTCCTGTTAGGCTCAACGCAGGAAATGGTCGAGTTCAAGAAAGCCGCACTGGTCCGCATCGACATCCACAGCTACACCGCCCATCCACACGGCATCCTCCAGTGGATGCTCACCCCAAAAGTAACCGGCTAAGGTAACAGGTTCGGCCATTTGATCGACGTCGTTTCTTGTGGGGCCGCCAATTTTGGCGGGCAGTCGCCTATCCAGGCGGCTTGTTGCTGGCCATGTTTTCGAGAACGTCGACCTCCGGTGCGTGTATACTCGATTGCACTGGAGAGCCGAGATGCGACAACTGTTAGCGGTGATTCTAGCGTTGGGAACGCTGAAAGCCGATACATCCGCGGTGTCGACCCAAATTGCAGCCATGCCGCAGGGAGCGCGCATGGAACTTCGCCTGAAGACCAAAGAAAAACTTCGCGGCGCACGGGGAGCCGTGACCGACGCCGGATTCACTCTGGTCAGCACACCTGCGCCCGATCGCCAGATTGCCTTCGACGACGTTGCATCGGTGAAACTCTACAAATCGCACACCACGCGAAATGTCTTGATCATCGTGGGCATCGGTGTGGTTGCAACCGTAGCGATCATCGCCGCGGTCGCGCTAAAATGTAAGCCCCTCGGGTGCAATTCAAAGTTGTAACCGCGACACCCCGGACAAATGAATGTGGCGCGCGCCTCCAGGCGTGCCGCGTCGACAGTCGTGTCGACGCTTGGCGCCCACCGAACCGCGACGGTCCCCGCCGATCCCAAATCTGGTTAAGATTGCCATAGATGACCCGCCACAAGGCAGCCCTCGCAATCGTCGTCGCACTCGCATCCGGACAATCGCCCAAGCCGAGCGACTCACAGCCTCGAAAGCGACTGGATTGGACCGGAGCCTGCGTCGTTGATATCGTCCATATTCCGTGCCGCACTGTGCGTTTTCACGAGTCCGGCTTCGGACGGGAACTGAACTTCGAAGGCATGATGCGATCAGAATCTGTCGAAGCGGTTGACTCCGACGGTACCCAATCCAACACCCGAAGCACACAGTGGTGGCGGTTTTATTTATTTCCACGTCAAACGCGGAAAATCACTGAGCTAGTACTGCGTGATCGCACCGTCTTTATCGACCGAGAACAGCAAGCCTACGAAATTGACCGGGGCGATCCTCACAGAAGCCAACCGTACTGGGAAGAAGATGATCCCCAATGCTCGCACGCGAAGTCTCGGAGAGGTCCTTTCACCGCAAGGATGCCCGACTCAACCATTGCAGGCTTTTCCGTTATAGGCTACCGCGGCCAAGACGCCAAAGGTGTCGATTACGAGGCATACTTCGCCCCAACCATCGGCTGCGAGATGATGCTTTTCCGAGAAGTCGCACGCGGCATCCTGGGATGGAAGACTGCTGAATATGAAAGAGTCGTGGATTCGTACGAGATCGGGCCCCCCTCGAAGAGTCTCTTCACAATTCCCAACGGATTCAAACTGGTCCCCTCAATCTGACCCCGAGCCGCGACCGCAGGGAGTCGATCTGCACTACTTTTTCAGCAATCTCTGTTAACCTGAAATTTCCCGTGCAAAAATCTGAACCAGGAGAAGCATTCGCTCGCCTTGTCGAGATCATGGCCCGCCTCCGCGCTCCCGGCGGTTGTCCGTGGGATCGCGAGCAGAATTTCGACACCATAAAGCCCTACCTGCTCGAAGAGACCTACGAAGTGATGGACGCCATCGATTCGCGCGATTGGAAGGGATTGGCCGAAGAACTCGGCGATCTGCTGCTGCAATCGGTGTTCTTCGCGCAGATGGCTTCCGAGGAAGGTCATTTCGATATTCGCGATTCGCTCGAAGCGATTAATAGCAAGTTGGTTCGGCGGCATCCTCATGTTTTTGCGGAGGGCGACGCCAAAACGCCGGATGACGTGAAGCGGAAGTGGGATGAGATTAAGAAAACCGAGAAGCCCGCGAAAAAGGGCCTGCTAACCGGGGTCCCACGCACGTTGCCCGCGCTGGTCGAAGCGCAGCAGATCGCTTCGCGCGCCGCGACCGCCGGGTTCGATTGGGAAAATGTCGAACAGGTTTTCGACAAGCTGAATGAGGAACTGGCGGAGTTGCACGCCGCATCGTCGCAGGATGAGAAGGAAGACGAGCTGGGCGATATGCTCTTCGTCATCGTCAATATCGCGCGTTTTTTGAAGGTCGATCCGGAGCAGGCTTTGCGCCGCACCAACGGGAAATTCCGCCAGCGCTTCGCGCACGTTGAACAGGGTCTTGGAAAACCTTTGGAGGATGCCACGATCGCCGAGATGGAAGCACTTTGGCAGGCGGCGAAGAAACTATGATCGAGATCCGCCAATTAACGCAAACTCAGGAATTTACAGAGGCTGTCAAGCTCCAGAAAGCGATCTGGGGATTCGACGAAATCGATTTACTGCCGGTGCGGCTGTTCGTCACGGCGAGTAAAATCGGAGGCCATTCTTTCGGCGCCTACGACGGCGACAAAATGGTCGGGTTTTGTGTCGCCATTCCGGGCATCAAGGCGGGTGCCAAGAGCTACTTGCACAGCCACATGTTGGGAGTGATGAAGGAATATCGCGACGCCGGCCTCGGGCGTACGCTCAAACTCGCGCAGCGCGACGATGCGATCCGGCAAGGGATCGATTTGATTGAGTGGACTTTCGATCCGCTCGAAATCAAGAACGCTTTCTTCAACATTGAACGCCTGGGCGCCATCGTCCGGCGCTTTGTGTTGAATCAATACGGAATCACGTCGAGTCCCTTAAACGCAGGCCTGCCGACGGATCGTTGCTACGCCGAATGGTGGCTCCAGAGCGATCGCGTAAAGGCGCTGCTCGAAGGGCGCGAGATGCCTCGGCATGAAGTCGTCGCTCGCATTTCGATTACAAACGATATCTATAAGATAAAAGCAGCGGATTTCGCACAGGCGCGCGAGATTCAGAAGCGTGTAGCGGATCAGTTTCTAGAAAACTTCTCGAAGAATTTGGCCGTAACCGGCTTCGAACGGTCGGCGGAAAACGGAACGTACCTCTTCTCACCATGGGAATCAAAATAGAACGCGTTACTTTACGCCAGATCCGGATGCCTCTGGTGCATTTCTTTGAGACCAGTTTCGGGCGCACCTACGAACGCCAAATGGTTCTGGTGGAAGTAGTTGCCGACGGCGTTTCGGGATGGGGCGAGGTCACGGCGGGCGAGAATCCTTTTTATAACGAGGAGTGGACCGAATCCGCGTGGCTGATCGTGCGGGATTACGTCGCGCCGCGCGTTCTTCGCTATGAACTGGCGGGGCCGGAGGAGACTTCTTCACGCACGTCCCACATTCGCGGGCATTTAATGGCCCGCGGGGGCCTGGAAGCGGCGGTCTGGGATCTGGAGGCGCGCAAGAACGGCGTGCCCTTGGCGAAACAGATCGGCGGAGGATCGCGCACCGAAATCGGCTGCGGAGTTTCAATCGGTATTCAGGATTCTGTTCCGCAACTGATTAAGAAGATTGAAACCGAAGTGAACGCCGGTTATCAGCGGATCAAGATGAAAATCAAACCCGGCTGGGATGTCGACGTAATCCGCGAAGTGCGCGCGGCGTTTCCGAATATCAAGTTGATGGCCGACGCGAACTCCGCCTATACGCTGGCCGATGCCGATCGTTTGCAGAAACTTGACGAGTTCAACCTCATGATGATCGAGCAGCCTTTAGCGCACGACGAGATTATCGATCATGTGCAATTGCAGGCGAAGTTGAAAACTCCGATTTGTCTCGATGAGTGCATTCGCAGCGCCCATCAGGCGGAGCAGGCGATCCGCATGAAAGCCTGCGGAATCATCAACATCAAGCTTGGCCGCGTGGGCGGATTCCAGGAAGCCAGGCGGGTTCACGATGTCGCGCAGCAGCACGGGATTCCGGTGTGGTGCGGAGGCATGCTGGAATCCGGAATTGGGCGTGCGCACAATATCGCTTTATCGACGCTGCCTAATTTCGTTTTGCCGGGCGATGTTTCAGCCAGCAAACGCTATTGGACCCGCGATATTATTGCGCCAGCCGTTGAAGTATCGCCGCAGGGAACCATCTCTGTACCCACCGGGCCCGGGTTCGGTTATGAAATCGATCATGATTTCCTGAACTCGGTAACTGTCAGGGAGGAAACGGTTAGTTGACCGGATTTCTCGGCCTGCTTCGTGAAAATCGCAACTACAAGTTCATGTGGTCGGGGCAAGTGGTCAGCGAGGTCGGCGATCACTATAACAATGTTGCCGTGTTCGCGCTGGCGCTGGCGAATACCGGGTCGGGGCTGGTTGTTGCGGGGATTCTGATCTCGCGCGCAATCTGCGCAGTACTGGCGGGACCGATTGCGGGCGTGCTGCTTGACCGCATGGACCGCAAACGCATCATGATTATCAGCGACTTGGTGCGCGCTGTCATTGCGATTCTTTTCATTCTCGGGATTCCGCAGGGACGCACTTGGCTGCTTTATCTTTTGAGCGGCGCTTTGATGTTTGCTTCGCCATTTTTTTCGAGCGGGCGTTCGTCAATTTTACCAACCATCGCGACCAAACATGAACTTCATTCCGCCAACTCACTGACGCAGTTGACGCAATGGACGACGCTCACGCTGGGATCGTTTCTGGGAGGAACTTCGGTCTCGCAATTCGGCTACAAGCTGGCGTTTCTGTTCAACGCATTTTCTTTCCTCTTTTCAGCGTGGTGCATTTCGCGACTGCACGTTGAAAGTGGGTTTCGCGCGGAGCGATTGGACGTTTCCGGCGATAAGGTTGTCCGGCCATGGCATGAGTATACCGAGGGGCTGCGGTATATGAAGTCGTCTCCGTTGATCTTGGGAATTGGTTTAGTTGCAGTGGGATGGGCGACGGGCGGAGGCGCGGCGCAGATTTTATTCAGCGTTTTTGGCGAGGTAGTTTTTCATCGCGGGCCTACAGGGATCGGCATTATTTGGGGCTGCGCGGGCATCGGATTGATTATCGGGGCCCTGGTTGCGCATCGCATTGGAAAGACGATTAGTTTTGAGAATTACAAACGCTCGGTTTCGATCTGCTATGTGATTCACGGCGGGTCGTATGTACTGTTCAGCCAAGCGAAGACTTTCGGATGGGCTTTATTTTTCATCGGCTTATCGCGTGCCGCCGTCGCAGTCAGCAGTGTTTTGAACGTTACGCAGCAGTTGCGGCATGTTTCCAATGAATTCCGTGGGCGCGTGTTTGCGACCATTGAAAGCTGGAACTGGATGACCATGATGCTGTCGATGGCGATCGCGGGGTTGGCTTCGACCCACGTAAGTCCACGAGTTATTGGGGCTTGGGCGGGAGTTTTCAGTTCGAGCACGGCGATTTTTTGGGGATGGGCCAATTGGAGAGGACGGCTGCCGGAGCCGGCGCTTTCCGGGGTTGATCCGGACGATATCGAAGTTCATGACGATCCAACCGTTTAAGATAGTGACGTGGCGGCTTTAAATAATCGGGTAATTGTGGTGACGGGGGCGGCGAAGCGGATTGGGCGGGTGATCGCTTTGCGGCTGGCGCGCGAGGGTGCGCGGGTGGCGATTCACTACCATGAGTCTGAAGAAGAGGCTCGGGAGACCGCCAAAGAGTGTTCTAATGCGTCCTTATATCGCGCTAATCTCACGAAAATCGATGAGATTGAGACCTTATTCGACCATATTTCGCGCGATTTTGGGCGCATCGACGGATTGGTGAATAACGCTGCCCGGTTCACCCGGATCGATCCTCTGGATGTTACGGAAGAGGATTGGGATTTCATTCACTCGGTCAATTTGAAGGCTACGTTTTTCTGCTGCCAGCAGGCGGCGAAGCACATGCTGAAGGGCGATGGAGGGAAGATCGTCAATATCAGCTCCTTGGGTGCGATCAAAGCGTGGGCGCATCATGCGCATTATTGTTCATCGAAGGCGGGAGTGGTGATGTTGACGCGGGCGCTGGCTAAGGCTTGGGCTCCGCGGATTTCTGTTAATTCGGTGGCGCCGGGGGTGATTCCGTTTGGAGAGCTTGATGAGAGGACTCGGGAGTTGATCGCGAAGACTCCGGCTTGCCGCGCTGGGACTCCGGAAGAAATTGCGGATGCTGTCATGTATTTCTTGACGGCTACTAATTTTGTTACGGGGCAGTTGGTTGCGGTGGATGGCGGGTTGAGTCAGAGGTAGAAGAGGGCAGGCCGGGAACCTGCCCCACTTAAAGGTAGTCGGCGGGGTAGGCTTTGCGGTGTTCTTCGGCCATTTCCATGGCCGTGCCGATTTGGATTAGGGGGCCTTTACCGATGCCGGGGCAGTATTCGCCCGTGCGGTTCCATTGCGCGCGGTTTTCTACCAGTTCCGGCCAGAAGGGGAAGGTCCGGCACTGCGTGGGTTTGGCGGGGTGGAGACTGCAACTGTGTTCCAGGAGAAACGGGCATTGCTTTTCCTTGGGCTTGCGGAATCGCATTTGGTGGCGGGTGCGATAGACGTATTTTTTTTCGAAGGCGCGCGGCGTCATATTGGTGAATTTCGCGGCGCGCTTTAGATCGTCTTCCGTTAAATAGACAAAGCCTTCCTGATCACAACAATTGATGCAGCCACGCTGGCAGGTGAAGCGGAGTCCGGTCATTTTCTGGGCTTCCAGATCGCGGTGTGGCGAATGCGGCTGAGCATAACGCCGGCGCTCAGGATCGCTGCGTCGAGCACTACGAATTCATGTCCTTTCCGTTCATACGCGTCGACGATTTTACCGCGGACCTGGACCTGCTGGCCATCGTGCGCGGCTTCCGAGTTGCGGACTTCGCTCGCGGCATGAATCCACGGACCTAGAACGTAATTATGCATCAGAAGTTCATTCGCCAGGCCGAGGACTATAGCGGGACTTGCGTAGCGCTCCGGGCCGATGAATGCGTCCAGGGGAGCACTCAGGCCCTGATTCGATAGATCCAGCGTTTTTTCGAGGGTTGAGAGCGTTTGACCGGTGCGGATCGATTCGGCGGGTTGTTTGGGGGCGTTCGCTTCAGCAGGGTAATCGGTGGAGGGGGGCAGATTGAGCAGCCAGGCGGTTGCGGAGGCTCGCTTGGCGGCTTCTACTTTGATTCGCCCTTCAAGAAGGCCAGCGATGGAGATCTCCACTTCTTCGCCTTCGTAGAAGGGTTCGAAGAATCTGACGTCCAGGGCGCCGTGGTGCAGCCAGTCCTTTCCGAGCCGGTCGATTACAGCGGAAGCCAAATATCCGTAGATGGTTACGCCGGGGACAAGGCCGCCTCGGAATCCATATTCGGCGGCAACCCGATTGTCATGGATTCGATTCTCGGAGTCCGAGGCGGTGTTTACGGCGCGGATGCGGAAGGGCATCTGGAGGAAGGGTAGCACTAAAGATTAGCGAATTCTTAAAAAATAAAAATAAGCTGATCGGCAGGTACTTTTTTGCACAACAACTCCTTACAATTTGAGTTAGACACCCTAAGCAGAGTCAGAAATCGAGAGGTTTTCGATGAGCCTGAAGAGGTACGCCGTTACGTGTTCCTTTTGCGCCTGGAGCCCGGGGGATCGGGATCATCCAGAGCGCAAGGTTTCCATCTCACCGGGATCAAAGTACTTATTTACCGATGAGCTTGGTCCGGCTGGGTCCTTCATCAAATTTCTGAAGTGTGGCTCCTGGTATGAAGCCGAGCGGAACGAGTTCGCCAGAGCTACAGAGCCTGCAGGAGAAGGCCAGGCGCTCAGCGCGCAACGCGGCGCGTAATTTCGCGGACCAGAATTGCTCCCCGGCGCTTGCATTCCGCGGCTGCTTCGCTGGTCTTCCTGCGGGTGAGAGTGTATTCGTCCTGGCTGATAGCTTTCGCGAGGCGGTTATTTACCAGGGCTGTGTTCTGAAGGCGCAATTCTTTGTACCACGCCCGATTGTCGATTTCCGACGTGAAGATCTCCTCAAGGGTGCAGCTCGAAAGATCGTCTGGCCAGTTTGGCATCAAGTATTCTTATCGACGGATCGGGGAATTTTCAATAGGTCGTGCTGCGCGCATGCGAAGGTCAGGAGGTGTCCGGTTTCAGGACCCACAAGACGGGGGCAGGTCGGGGACCTACCCTACTCGGTGCAGAAGAGTACCAGGGTGCCGTCCACGTTAACATTACAGAATGACCGGCGAGGTGGTGAAGCGGGTGGCGAGGGCGTGCGGGTTTGAACTCGCCGGGGTTGCATTGGCCGAGCCTGTGGGGGACTTCGCGAGGTACCGGGAGTGGGTGGATCACGGCTTCGCCGGGGAGATGCGGTATCTGACGGACCGCCGGGCTGAAGTGCGGAGAGATCCCAGGAATCTGCTGGGCAGCGCGCGATCGATTATCTGCGTGGGGAAGCTTTACAACACGGAGGGTCCAGGCGACGAGGTGGTTTCGCGTTACGCGTGGGGCGAAGATTATCACCGCGTGATGCGGGATGGTCTGGTCCGGATGGTGGAACTGCTCGAACGGGAGGCGGGTCCATTCGAACACAAGGTCTGCGTCGATACGGCTCCCCTGCTCGAAAGAAGTTATGCGCGAGAGGCGGGGCTGGGATGGATCGGGAAGAATACTTGCCTGATTCACGAGCCTTTGGGGTCGTGGTTTTTTCTGGGTGAGATTTTGACGTCGCTCGAGATAGAGCCGGACGCGCCTCCGCCGGATCGGTGTGGAAGCTGCACGCGATGCATCGATGCCTGTCCCACGGAGGCTCTGGTGCCGGGCGGGGATGAATGGACGCTCGATTCGAACCGCTGTATCTCCTATTTGACGATCGAATTGCGCGGAGCGATTCCGGAGGCGCGCCGCGAGGAGATGGGCGCGCACATATTCGGATGCGATATCTGCCAGGATGTTTGCCCGTGGAATCGCCGCGCTCCGGTAACGGAGGAACTGGCGTTCCAAGCACGGGCTATCCCCGCGCTGGAAAATTTTGCGAAACTCTCTGTAGAGTCATTTCATCACACTACAAGAGAGAGCCCATTAGCGAGGGCCAGGCATTCCGGGATTCTGCGTAATGTATCGGTCGCTATGGGAAACTTGGGGCTCGACCGGTTTCGTGAATCCCTGGAGGAGCTGGCGGCATCTGGTGAACAGGTGGTGGCCGAACACGCACGATGGGCATTGAAAAAACTTTTGGAATAATGGCGTTGGCTATCCCGATGGTGGTGGCGGGATCGCTGCACGAAACCCTGGCGGCGCAGCCTGGCTTCGCTAACTTTTACAACCTGGAATACGATGAGGCGCTGGCGGTGTTCGTTAGCCAGACGGAGGGAAATCCGCCGTCCGCAGATGCCTACAATCACGTTGCGCAGACGATTCTCTATCGCGAAATGTATCGCGCCGGGATGCTTTCGAGCGATTTTTTCGGGGGCACAAAGTTCGTGCATCAGCCGAAGCTGCCATTGAGTGATGCGGACGAGAAGCAGTTTCACGAGGCATTGAACCGCGCTCTCACCCTGTGCCAGGAGCAGCTTGCGATAAAACCGGACAACACAGCGGCTTTGTACTCGATGGGCGTGAGCTATGGGTTGCGCGGGAATTATTCGTTTATCGTCAAGAAGGCGTGGGTGGATGCGCTGAAGGACGTATCGGAGGCGCGGAAGCTGCATAAACGCGTGACGGAGTTGGATCCGGATTTCGTGGATGCAAAATTGACGCAGGGCGTGAATGACTACATCGTGGGGAGTCTGCCGCTGCACTGGAAGCTATTCGGATTTCTGGGCGGCTATCGCGGCGATAAGCAGCGAGGAATACGCACGCTGACGGAGGTTTCAAAGAACGGCCGGATCAATCGGGTGGACGCGATGGTCCTGCTGGCCGCGGTGGACCTGCGCGAGAAGAAATTCGCAGATGCGATTCCGGTGCTAACGGAGCTGACCGAGGAGTTCCCGAAGAATCCGCTGCTCAAGGTGGAATTGGCGAAGGCGATGGAAGGGGCGAAGTAGATTCTTGCAGGCGTTGTAGGATTGGTTGTTACCGAAAGGACAACCAGTGCGACAACTGCAAATCGAACAGCCGCCGATGCGGGGAACGGACGTCTCGGACTGGCAGACGTTCCTGATCAAGCAAGGCACGCTGGCGGACCCGGCAGACGGCGTCTTCGGTCCGGACACGGCGGCGGCCAGCCGCGCTTATCAAACGAAAATCGGAGTGGGTGCGGATGGCGTGATCGGTCCGTTTACGCTGGCTCGCGCGATCGAAGGAGGGTTCACGTCCTCCTCGGGGCCGCTGACGGCGGGGATGGACACGGACGCGAATTGCACCACGTTTGCGGCTGCGATCGCGGCGGCTGGAATCAAGTTCGTGGTCCGCTACTACTCGAGGTCTACTTTGAAAGTGTTGACTGCCGGCGAGGCGGCGGCGCTATGCAAGGCGGGGCTGCAATTGATGACCGTTTACGAGGACGACGACGAATTAGCCTCTTTGACGGCTGTTAGCGGTCCCGTCCACGCGCAGACGGCATTGGCCCAAGCGGCCGCGGTGAAACAACCGAAAGGCAGCGCGATCTACTTCGCCGTGGACCTGGATCCGACAGCGGACGATGTGAACGGGCAGGTGATGGAGTATTTTCACGCGGTTCACACGGTGATGGCCGGTTCGGCGTACAAGACCGGGATTTACGGGTCCGGACTGACGTGCCGGTTGATTCGCGACGCGGGCTTTGCGAAGTTTACCTGGCTCTCGCAATCGACTGGATTTCAAGAATATCAGGCGTTCCTGCCGCAGGCCGACGTGGTGCAGGCTGCGCCCTCCAGGGACTTGGTTCCGCAACGGCTGAATATCGACGACGATATCGCGCAATCCTCCGCGTTTGGGGCGTTTCAGGTAGGATGAGGAGTGGAGGAATGGGTGAGTGGTTGAAACCGGCGGTCTTGAAAACCGTTGAACTCGAAAGGGTTCCGGGGGTTCGAATCCCTCTTCCTCCGCCACTTCTGCTATGAAATCTGGATGTGCGATTTTCTTGCTGGGCGCGGTTGCGTTCGGGCAGCAGGCTCGGGTGTGGGATATAGCTGCGGTGGGGCGCGGCAGGGCGCAGTTCAAATCGAATTGCGGATTCTGCCATGGTGACGACGCGACGGGGAATCGTGCGCCGGACCTGATCCGGTCCGCGCTGATGGGGCATGATGTGAACGGAGACTTGGTCGCTCCGGTGATCAAAAACGGGCGGCCCGATAAAGAGATGCCGGCCTTTCCAACCTTGAGCGATGCGGCTATCGCGGACATTGTTCTGTTTCTCCACAAGCAGGCGGACGACGCGCTGCATAGCAACGGGGTTCCGAACGATTATCCGCTGGCCAAACTGCTGACCGGCAATGCCAATGACGGGAAGGCTTACTTCAATGGCGCGGGAGGATGTTCGGACTGTCATTCCTCGACGGGCGACCTGGCAGGCCTTGCGAAACGCTTTGGGCCCATCGGGCTGCAACAGAGATTCCTCTATCCTGGATTCGGCGCAAGGGTCACGGCGAGCCTGACGTTGAAAGACGGGCAGAAGATCGAGGGCCGCGTGGTTCACCATGACGAATTTGAGATCGGGATGATCGGGCCCGATGGGTGGTTCCGCTCCTGGCCGGTGACTGAATTGAAGAGCATCGAGATCCACGATCCGATGGCGGCTCATCGGGCGCTGATGCAGAAGTACACCGATAAAGACATCCATAATCTGTTTGCGTATCTGGTGACGCTCTAATGAGAGTATTCGCGGCACTCCTGCTGACCCTGTTTATGTATGGAGCCGATGGGCTGGACCCCGCGAAATTGCTGGCGCCTCCCACGGATACATGGCCGACTTATAACGGCGACTATTCGGGGCGCCGGTACAGCACGCTCTCACAGATCAATCAGTCGAACGTGAATCTGTTGACGCCGGCGTGGATCGCACAGTTGCGGACGGTGACGATCAAGTCGATGCCTCTGGTGGTGAACGGGATCATGTACCTGACGACTCCCGACAATGTTTTCGCGCTGGATGCGCGGAGCGGACGGACGATCTGGCATTACGTGCGGGAATCGCAGGGCGACCACATCGGGCAGCGCGGCGTGGGGATGTATAAGGACTGGCTCTATTTCGAGACTCCGGATTGCCACCTGATTTCGCTGAACGCGAAGGACGGCACGGTGCGGTGGAATATCGAACTGGCCGATCCGAAGTTGGGATATTTCGCGACAATGGCTCCGCTGGTGATTAAGGATCACGTGCTGGTGGGCGTGTCCGGCGACGTGACGGACCTACAAGGGTTCATGAAGTCGATCGACCCGGAGAGCGGCAAAGTGCAGTGGACCTGGTACACGACGCCACGGCCGGGCGAGCCGGGATCGGAGACGTGGCCGAAGGGCGCCGATGCGATCACCCACGGCGGAGGGATGGCTTGGATCACAGGCACTTACGATCCCGAATCCAATCTCACCTACTGGGGTATCGGGAATCCGCAGCCGGTGTTGAACGGCGACGGGCGGCCGGGCGACAATCTGTATTCCTGCTCGATTGTCGCGCTGGACCCGGATACGGGGAAATTGAAGTGGTATTTTCAGCCGTCGCCGCACGATACGCACGATTGGGACGCGGTGCAGACTCCGGTGCTGTTCGACGATGTGCAGAACGGCGTGCGCCGCAAGCTGCTGGCGCAGGGGAGCCGCAACGGATACTTCGTGGTGCTGGATCGCACGACAGGCGAGCATATTCTGACCAAGCCGTTTATCTATACGAACTGGTCGTCGGGCGTGGACGCGCACGGCCAGCCTCGGCCGATGAAAGAAAAGGAGCCGAAACCGGACGGCGCGCTGGTGTCTCCGGGATCGGACGGTGCGACGAATTGGATGGCGCCGAGCTACGATCCGAACACGGGTCTGTTCTTTCTGAGCGCGCGGCGATTGTGGAGCGAGTTTTATATGACCGCAGAAGGCAAAGCCGAAGGATGGGCAGGGCGCGACCGGAATTTGTGGGCGGAATCGGTGCTGGAGGGGATCGACGCGAAGACCGGCGAGATCAAGTGGACGCACGAGATCGGCGACGGAGAGAATGTCTCAGGGATGTTGACCACGGCGGGAAAGCTGCTGTTCGCGCAGGACAATTCAAACAATCTGCTGGGGCTGGATCCGGCGACTGGGAAAACGCTGTGGCATTTGAATGTCGGCGGACGGATGGAGACGTCGCCGATGACTTACGAGCTAGATGGGCGGCAATACCTGTTGACCTCGATTCAGAATGTTATTTTCGCGTGGGCTCTGCCGCGCAAACATTAGAGTCCCGTGAGGCCGGTAAACTCAGCCATCGAGATTGCGGAATCCAGATACGCTTTGCCGACCTCGCCGATCGGCACGCCGAGACGCTCGGCGAAAGTGCTCACGGCGACCCAATCGGCGAGCTCATATTTGCAGATCAGCGCATAAGCGTTCGCCATCCGATCGTCGGGCGGCGCGGTATGGGAGAGTGCATCCGCGATCTGTTGCGCGACTTTGATCTGTTGCAACGCACTTTCGATGGTCTGGTCCAGCATCGCATCGAGCAGCGAAAAGAGTCCCATCAAAAACCAGTTGTGCACATCGGAGAAACCGGATAGGCGAGCGAGGCGCTCCGCAAATTGAGCGCGAAGCAGGGATTGGACGATCAGTTCATGCGGTTTGTCCTTCGCCAAGATGCTCAGTGAAGCGAGCGTCACCCAGCGGCGAATTCCGTTCTCGCCAAGGGCCAGCAAGGCGTGCTCGATCGTACGAATTTCATTCGAGTGAGCAAACATGGCGGAGTTGGTGAAACGCAGCAGCTTGTAGTGGAACGATACGTCGTTCTTGATCAGGTCACGCAGCACTTCGAAGTCGAGGTCTTCCTTCTGCGTCTCCTGCAACAGGCGGAGGCAGGACCGTTTCCAGGAGGGCGTTTGGCGGCCGCGCATGATGACAGGTTTGGTAAAGAAGTATCCCTGAAAATAGTCGAATCCGGCTTTCCAAGCCCATTCAAACTCCCCCAGCGTTTCGACTTTTTCGGCCAGCATTCTGATGCCTCTGCGGCCATATTTCGAAACGAGCCGTTCCTGCTCGGCGCGCGGGGTCGCGCGAAGATCCACCTTGATGATATGCGCGGTGTTGATCAGAGACTCGAATTTCGGATGATGGAGGAAATCATCGAGCGCGATGGTATAGCCTTCGGCGCGAAGCCGGGAACATTGGTCCACGACGGGCGCGTCGGGCTCGACTGTCT
The DNA here is from genome assembly GCA_035485055.1 of Bryobacteraceae bacterium. Lineage (GTDB taxonomy): Bacteria > Acidobacteriota > Terriglobia > Bryobacterales > Bryobacteraceae > Palsa-187. The sequence continues at coordinate 48,709 of DATHOJ010000009.1, read as the reverse complement.
CCAACACCTCGATCACGACCATCTCCTTCGGCAGAATCGACCAGGAGCCATTCAGAAGCATGGCGCGATCGAAATTGATGAATCCTTTTTTCCCGCTCAGTATGCCCTCGAGTCCAGTGGAAAACAGTGTGTTGGCGATCAACTGACTGGTTGCCGACGAGGAGTCTGTACCATCGAACTGGTTTTCATCGGGGTCTGACCGGAACAGCAATTCGTATCCGTAAAGATCCTTATGGCGATTGAGAATCGCCTGCCGCGCAACAAAGACGTCCATAGGTTCCGTATCGGCGGGAGACGGTGCTTATTTAGCGTCGATCGACTTCAAGAGCCGCTGGGCTTTATCGTATTGCGAGTCGCCGGGAGGAATCGCCAACAGAATTTTTCGCGCCTGGGCAAGATCGCCCTTCTGAACATAAGCGGCGGCGAGAAGATATTGGGCGGGACTGTCCGGGTCGATGCGCAAACTAGTTCGAAAGGCGCTGATCGCTCGCGGAAGATCCCCGGTCAAAAAGTAAAAACGTCCGGCGCCGATTTCCTGCTCCGCGTCGTCGGAGTTAGCTTCGGCGCGAGCCTGAAACAATTCCTTGGCGCGTTCGAATCGTTCGCCGTCTTCGCCGGGCAGTTCCCGGACTCCCATACTGACGAGCGATGCCGTCGCACCGACGCGAACCGCCGCTTCCGGGTCGCCCAGAGCCCGCACCAGGCCCTGCACGGCAGCGTCGCGATCCAGAGGGCCGGGCTGAATCCGCAGAACTACAACCTGGCGAACTGCCGCCTCTGGATCGGAAAGGGAATGCGCGAGCGCGGCGAACACCGCGGGATCTTTCGAGAACTGGCTCAAGTGTCCCGCGGCGTTGGCGCGCACCAGAGGGCCTTCCGCAGCGTCGGCGAGAATCGCCAGCAGTGGATCGATGGAGCGCGGATCACCCTTGGTCGCGAGCGCGAACGCATCGGCGCGGCGGATCAGCTTCTGTCGCGAACGGTCTCCGTACCACGCGTCCATTTGTTTGATGGACCAGTTAGCGTCCCGATCCTGGTGGCACAGGTTGCAGGCGTTCGGAATACCGTGATGAAGGGTATTCTCCGGAACGGGGACGCTCATCGAATGATCGCGAATCTCAGCCTTTATGCTAAAGACCGTTCTCGGCATGTGGCATTCGATGCACGAACTGCCGGTGCTCCCCGCTGCGTGATGCGTGTGCGCGGAGATTTTTTCGCCGATTTGAACGTGGCAGCGCGTGCAGAGAGCGTTCGCCGAGGGACGAAGCTGCGGGTTCTTCTCGATCTCAACTTCATGCACGGAACTGTGGCAGGCCACGCAAGTCGCGCCGCCCTTCAGGAAACATTCGCTCTGCCACAGGCCGTACGCATCATTCGAAAAACGGCGCGTGCGGCCGTCGTCCCAATAGGCGGGATCTTTATCGCGCGGCTGATTGTACTGAAGAATGGGCACGAAATAGTTGTAATAATCGTCGCCGGCGGAAAAGCCCTTCGCGAAAATGTCGCGAAATGAATGACACTGCGCGCAGACCATGGTGTTGCGCGTGGCATCGAGCCGCGTCTGCACTACGATGTCACTGGCTGGTCCTTTAGGAGGCGTCGCCGCGGAATAATGTGCGACGTGCTCACTGCCAGGACCGTGACAGCGTTCGCAGTTGGTACCAAAATCGAGCCACGCGGTCTTGTATACATTCTTGTCGACGTCGAAATTCTTTTCCTGCTGGCTGACGTGGCAGGAATAACATTGCTTATTCCAGACCTGGACCTGCACCCCCTCCACCTCATCGGGATCGGCAATGTCGAGGTTGTGGAACCATCCTTTACGCGTGACATCCCAACTCGGAGGCAGCACGATTACTTTTCCGTCGGCGAGCGTGGTGAGGTAATGCTGAATGCGCCGATTGCCGAGCGTATAATCGACGCGGTGTTCCTGCGGCTTTCCGTTTAGATACGTTTCGGTGATATAGAAGACGCCGTCATGCTCCCGCAGTCCGTAATTCTGTCCGCGCAGCTTGACTTGTTGGAGCTTGAAATTGCCTTGCACGCTTTCTTTGGTCGCGGGCTGCACCATTTTGCTGTGGCGGGAGTGCGTCCACTGGCGATGAATCTCCGCGTGGCACTTCGCGCAGGCAGCCATGCCGACGTAGGCTGGAGCCGTGGACCCGGCCACTGCGGCGGCTGGCGCCAGCAGCAACAATAGCGCTCTTTGCGAGGCAATCTGCAATTTTCTAATGTTAACAAGGATGTGCTACCGTTTCGGAGTATGAACCGGCGAACGTTTCTCCGTTCGGCGGCCGCCCTGGGAGCCGGCTGCCTGTTCCCTGCCCCCTATCAGCGTTTGGCCGCCGAGGTAAAAGGAAAAATCAAGATCACGGCCGTGAAATGCATGATCGTCCGAGGCACATGGGATTGGAACCTCATCAAAGTGGAAACCGATTCCGGGCTGTACGGCATCGGCGAGGCCTATTGGGGCTGGGGCGTCAAGGATCTGGTTGTTAATAAAATGCAGGGAATTATCGTTGGCGAAGATCCCCTCAACGTCGACAAGCTGTATACGAAAATGCTGATGCAGAGCGCGGGCGCGGGCGCGATCGCGGGGGTGACGATGACGGCCGCAAGCGGCGTCGAGATCGCTCTGTGGGATTTATGCGGACGGATTTTGCAGACGCCGGTGTGCAACCTGCTGGGCGGCCGGTTTCGCGACCGCGTGCGGTTCTATCGCACCATGCCGTTCGTGGAGCATCCGGACGACGCCTCCGCGTGGCGCGATCAGGTGCAGGAGGCCCGCGCTGAAAAATACAAATGGACCGCGTTCAAGTTTCAGGGCGACAGCGTTCCCCTGCACGCCGACCCGGAGTTTAAGGAGCCGGGCCACGATCCCTACGCGCGCAACTTGACGCATGCCGATATCCGGCGGATTGTGAAAGGCATGGAGACCGTCCGCGAGACACTGGACCCGGAAGTGGATTTCGCGGTGGAAGCCCACTGGCGCTACGATACAGGCGACGTGATCCGCCTGGCGCGAGCATTGGAGCCGGTGAAGCCGATGTGGCTGGAAGATCCCGTCCCGCCGGACAATGCTGAGGCGATGGCTTACGTGCGCAAATCAGTAAACGTGCCGATCTGCACGGGCGAAAATCTTTACGGGCGCCAAGGTTTTCGGAAACTCATCGAATTACAGGCGTGCGACGCGGTGCACATCGACGTTCCGAAGAGCGGAGGCTTGCTCGAAGCGAAGCGCATCTCCGATCTTGCAGAAATGTATTACATCTGGACTGCGTGCCACAATCCGGCAAGTCCTGTGGGGACCATCGCGTCGGCCCACGCCGCATCCGCGATGCGCAATTTTAGGATTCACGAGCTGGCGAAATGGATCGACTGGTGGCCGGAGCTGGTGATTCGCGAAGGTCCTTTTTGGGAGAACGGATATTTCACCATTCAGGACAAGCCAGGATATGGGATCGAGTTAAATCCCGATGTGGCGAAAGCTCACCTTGCTCCGGGCGAGACCTGGTGGGGGTAAGCCGGCTCGGCCATCAGCGCGACAGAAATTGCGCCTGGCTATCTACTGCCGGTTCGCCCGATTTGTCCCACACATAGCTGCCGTCCGCGAGCATGTGCCGTGCATTGCGGTTATCGGCGAGGTACTTGGCTAGAATATCCTCCCGCAAGCGGGCCATGATGCGCTTATTCTCTACCGGAAACAGCAGTTCCACGCGGTGGTGCAGATTGCGGCTCATGAAATCCGCGCTGCCGAGGTAAATCTCCTCATGGCCGCCATTATGGAAATAATAAATGCGGCTATGTTCCAGGAACCTGCCGACGATGCTGATCACCCGGATGTTGTCGCTAATCCCCGGCACGCCCGCGCGTATTCCGCAGATGCCCCGCACCAGAAGATCGATCTTCACGCCCGCCTGCGAGGCCTGGTACAGCAGCCGGATCATGTGCAGATCTTCCAGGCCGTTCATCTTTAAGATGAGGTGCGCCGGTTCGCCGCGTTGCGCGTGTCCGATTTCGCGCCGGACCAACTCCTCCAGCTTCTCGTGCATGTTGATCGGAGCCACCAGCAGTTTGCGAAATTCGTTCTTCGCCGAATAGCCGGTCACATAGTTGAATAAATCCGTGACGTCGGCGCCAATCTGATCGTCGGAGGTGAAAAAGCTGAGATCGGTGTACAGACGCGCGGTGGTCGGATTATAATTCCCGGTTCCCATGTGGACGTATCGCCGCATGGTATCGCCTTCGCGGCGGACCACCAGCGCGACCTTCGAGTGAACCTTCAGCCCCACCAAGCCATAGACCACATGCACCCCGGCGGCTTCCAGCGCTCTGGCCCATTCGATGTTGCTCTCCTCATCGAACCGCGCCTTCAACTCCACCAACACTGCGACCTGTTTGCCGTTCTCGATCGCGCTCAGCAGACTTTCGACAATGGGCGAATTGCGTCCCACTCGATAAAGCGTGATCTTGATGGCCAGAACGTCCGGATCGACGGCGGCGCGGCGCAGAAATTCCACGACCGGCTGGAAGGAATCGAACGGATGATGCAGCAGCAGATCGTCCCGCCGCAGGACCGCGAAAATGTCGTCTTCGGCCTTCGGATGAAGTTCCGGCGGCGTGTAGGGAAGAAACGGCGCGTCCTTCAGATCGGGCCGGTCCACCGCAAGAAGCTGCCGCAAGCGGCTCAAATCCACAGGACCATCGACGTGATACACATCACGCGGATCAAGCTCCAGATTCGCGATCAGCGTCCCCAGCAAATGCTCGGGGATATCGCGCGAGACCTGCATCCGCACCACGGCGCGGAAACGCCGCTGCCACACCGCCTCCTCGATCGTTTCGAGAAGATCGTCGCTCTCAAGCTCCTGAATCTCGACTTCGGCATCGCGGGTAACGCGAAACGGATACGCTTCAATAATCTCGAGCCCGGGGAACAACGCATGCAGATTTTCAATGATGAGCTGCTCCAGCCAGATCAGCGCAGGCCGGGAGCCCGCGGGTTGATCGGGCATCGAGAGAGGCACCATCTGCGGCAGCGTGTCCGGTATTTTCACGCGCGCGAACCGTTCCACGCCCTTCTGATCGCGCACCGCGACGGCCAGATTGAGGCTCAGATTCGAGATATGCGGAAACGGCCGGCCGGGGTCGAACGCCAGAGGCGTCAGTACCGGAAACACCACCTGGCGGAAATAGGTTTCCATCAGGCTGCGCTCGCGATTGGTCAGCTCGCGATAATCCCGAAGTTCGATGCCGGATTGGGTTAGCGCCGCTTCAATTTCCCGCCACCCGTCATAAGCTTCGCTCATGAGTCGCTGCACCGTCGAACGGATGCGCTCCAGTTGTTCGCCGACGGAGCCGTCCAGGACTGTCGCTGCTTTCTGCTTCAGTACGGCGAAGCGGACCATGAAGAACTCGTCGATATTAGAGAACAGGATGGAAAGAAACTTGACGCGTTCGAGCAGGGGATTGGCGGGGTCCCGCGCCTCCTGAAGCACGCGGTGCTGGAACGCCAGCAGACTTAATTCGCGGTCCAGATAGAGGCTGGGATCGTTGATCGAGACAGGTTCGGCAGGGGAAGGAATGGAGGCCGTAGTAGGCATAACCACCCACTAGTCTAGCTTAGAGATCGTTACATCATCATTTCACACGAAAGCGCGAAGCTCGCCAATGTTTGCTTTGCGAGCCTCGCGCCTTTCGGTGAAACAGAGTCTTAGAAGCTGAACCGAAGCGAGAAATCGATACGCCGGTTAAAGGCCTGCGCCGCAGCGCCGCCGGCTCCGAATCCGCTGGTCGCGAGCGATAGCGGCTGTCCGAACTCCGGACTGGTCAGCAATTGTACCGGAGATCCATTGTTCACGGTGTTGAACATGTTGTGGAACATCATGCTGGCGGTCAACGTGTAGCGTCTCCCGCTGGAGTCGCCGCCACCCATTCCACCGCCGCCGGGACCGCCGCCTCCGCGGGGAGCGCCGCCACCACCACCGCCGCGTCCCCCACCACCTCCGGCCGCTTGTCCGAATCCAGGCTGTCCGGGGCGTCCACCGCCATTGGCCGCATCCTGCTGCGCCTGCCGGTTGCGTCCGGCCGCGGTCAGCTCACCGAAGCCCCACGTCCGGCTGATGCGCATATTCACGTTGACCTGCGGAAACGCTCTACCGTAGTTGATCGGTATGATCGTCATGCCCTGCGTCGGATTCACGACGAAGCCCGTGGCTCCGTTCACGCGGCCGCTGAGCGCTGGGTTGATACTCACGATACACGGCGCTCCACCCGCCTTCACACCCTGGCCGCACTCGGGAAGATTGGAACCGGCCGGAATGAACGCCGGCCGCTGGTTGAGCACGGTCGAACCGTATTCATCCAGGCCAGTGATAATGTTGAACGGCGCAGCCGAGCGGATTCCGATATTCGGCGAAAGCCTGATTCCGAACGGCGCCATAATGCTTCCGTTGACGTTCGCCTGATGCCTCATGTCATAACTCGCCCGGCCCCAGTCCTGACCGAAGTTGTAGGGATTCGAGGGCGACCCGTTGACATCCGAACTCACGTGCCCGTATACGTAGTAACCGAAAAGGCTGATCTTCGCGTTGATACGGGCGTTGCCGTTAAAGATGAGCTGCTGCTGCCGGTAGACGCCGCTATCGGAGTACTCATTGATAATGCCGCCATTCTGCCCGTAAGGATAGAGGCCCGTCCCCTGTCCCCCGAACGTCAAGGGCGGAACGTAGGTACCCGGAAAAGGAGTATTGATGTTCACCGTTTGCAGAATGTGAGTGCCCACCGTATACAGGTAGTTCATCGAAAGGGTGATGTTGTGCGGAATCTGGCGGTCGATGCCGACGGCGGATTGCAGTTGCGTCGGCACATGCAGAGCCGGAGGGACCTTGTAGATCGTGGACGTGCCGGCGGGTAGTTGGCCCAGCGGGGGAATCGGGATGCCCGTGAACGGATAGTTGTACGGATTGGTCGCGCTGTTATTCGGGAAGAATTGCGGATTCGACACAATATAGGTCTGATCGTTGACCCCATTGAACCGTTCGGCGTTCAAAATATTCGACACGCTGAAGCGATCGTAAAAATATCCCGATCCTGCCCGGATCACCGTCTTCGGTGTGCGGAAGCGTCCCTGGCCTCCGCCAAGTCCCCAGGCGATACCGATGCGGGGAGCCCAGTCCCCGTAGTCGCTGACATTCTGCTGAACTTCGTAGCGCAGGCCGAGACTCAAGGTCATGCTGGGAATCAGCTTCCAGTCGTCCTGGACGAAGAATGAGGCGTCGAACTGATTGGCCTTGATCAACGGCACGCCGGACGCCACCTGGTATTGAATCGGCCCGTATCCTTGGCCGATCAGGGTGTTGATGGGCACTGCCGTCGCGAGCCCTTGTTCAAAGGCCGAGTACGCTGTGATATTGGAAAAGGTGAACTGACCCGGGAAATTGTTCGTGCTGTAATTGGCCTGCCGTATGTCGCGCAACCGCCCGCCGAACTTGATGAACTGCGTGCCATGCGTGATCGACGTATAGTTCTGATACTCGTAATTCCCGGAGTTCGTATACATCGCCGGATAGTTGCCGCCCGACGTGAAAGCGTCCTGAACGGAGATGTTCAGCACCGGATCGATGCTCGTATTAATCGAGTAGTTCTTGTAGTATTGGAACCGCGACTCGTTAATCGTGCTGGTGTTGATCACCTGCGTCTCCGTCAGGAAAAACTGCTGCTGCACGCCATCGGTGTTGTACCCTGTGCTGGGAAGACCGGTGTTGTTGCCGCCCAAATTGAACCCGCTCACGCCGCTGTTCTCCGTCGTATTCCGCGAATACACATACCGCGCGTCGAGCGTGATCTTCGATGTCAACTGATAGTTAACCCGCGGGCTGATGCGCGTATTCGTCGTCGGCGCAATCACGCCGAAGGAGGACGGAAACGGCTGGAAAGTAGTGGGATCGAACAACTGCACGTTGACCAGCGCAGCTTCGCGCAGTTGGCGCCGGGTAAAATCGAGGAAGAACGATGCCTTCTTATTGATCGGACCGCTGAACGTGGCCATCAGGTTCTTGGTGTCTGAAGCCGGCAGACCGCTGGTCTGCAAATCGAACGGGTTGCGCGCGTTCCAGATGTGATCGCTATAAATCAGATTCAGGCTGCCGTGATATTTGTCCGTTCCCGGCTTGGTGAAAATCTCGATGCGTCCGTGGCCCTGCGTGTCAAATTCCGCCGAATACGGATTCGAGTTGATGCGAATTTCGCGAATCGAATCTTTCGGCGGCAACTGGCCGCTCGAAAATCCGTCGACGAAAATCTGTCCGCCATCCGGCCCCGCCGCCGGACCTGCCAGCGCCAGCAGATCGGCCTGTAAATCGTCCGGATCGTCGGACAACATATCCAGGTCCGATTCCTTCAGCACCAGTGCGCCGGCATTCTTCGCCGGATCGAGCTCCACTTGCTGCGTGTCCTTAACGGTGACTTCCTGCTTCTCGCTGGCCACAGCCATCTTGGCGTCGAAGGTCGTCGCGCGCCCTCCCGGTAGATCGGCGATCGTTCCTTCAAACAGATCGAAGCCGGTCACCATCACGCGAATCGTGTATTTTCCCGGCGGCAAACCCACCACCGAGTAATTCCCGTTGTTGTCGCTCTGCGCGACCTTCACCACGCCGTTGGGACCCGTAAGCGTAACGGTGGCGCCTGGAACAGCCGCGCCCGATGGGTCGAGCACTTGCCCCTTCAAACTCCCCGGCGTCTGCGCCATCAGTGCAGCGCACAACGCCAGCACTAACACGACCAGCAATACTGCTCGTTTTGAAAAAATCATTCCGTTCCCTTCACGCTGTGTTCCAGCCTCCGAATTTCTCACTTAATTTCCGCCGCCCATGTCGCCGCCGCCGCCCAGATTCCATCCGCCCAAGGACATCTCGGGCTTGCCCGGCGACCGCAGGATCGGCTCCACGCCGGCCAGCATGGTGATCGCCATGATGTGATCCGTCGACGCTCCCACCGCGCTCGAAATCACGATCGGCTCTCCGACTTTCAAATCCGCTAACGTCACCGGGGGCTGCTTATCCAGCATCTGTTGCAGATCCCCGCCGCGGCCACCGCCGCCACCGGCCCGCATGCCTCCCCCGTCTGGCGGCCCGCCGCCTTCCCTGCCTCCGCCGCCACCCGCGCCGCCCCGGCCTCCGCGTCCTTCAAAATTCTCCGGATGCACACGCCGCGCGATCATCTGCGCGATCGGATCGGACAGGCGCTTCATATTCGAATCGGCGCTGACTTTCACCACCATGGTCTTCTTCGAATCCAAATCCTTCACCGTCAACTGCGAATTCGCCGGGTCAAGAGACACCACCGTGGCCGCAATGGTCTTGAACGTCCCGGAGACAATCTCTTCCGCCTTCAACTTCGTTCCGTCGTCGCTCTTATCGCCCCTGGCGCGCACCTGGTCGCCGACCTTGATCTCCGCCAGGGTCGAATCCTTCGCATCGGAGAACTTCACCGAGTCCGTGGTATACCGCCGGATAATCGACTTCGCCTCCGGAATCACGGTAATCGTCTTCGCCCCGGCCAGCGTGCGCACATTCAGCGTTACCGATTCCGGCGTCACCGCCGTCACGATTCCGTTCACGCCGCGTTTGTCCCAGTCGGCGCGCTCTTCTCCCTGCTTTTTCGCGACGTCGGACGAGGACATCACCAGAATCAGCGACGCCGTCGCCGACTTCTGATCTTCGGCTTCCACGCCGCGCACCATTACCCGGTCGCCTACCGCGATATCGGTCAATTCGATGGTCGCCGCCTTGCGCAAATCCGTTTCGCCCAGTGCGATCTTTCGCAAGCTGTGTTTCGCCGCCAGCGTAACCGCGATTTCTCCGCCGTTATCGGCCTTTACCACCAGCTCTTTCGCCCCGGCATCGATTTTGGTAACCGTCGCATAAATGGGCTTCGGCGCGGCAGCATCCTGCCCCACCGCGACTCCATTTAAAAGAATGACGAAAATGGCCGCATACACAACCAGCCACATGCCTTTGCATTTCATAAAACTTCTCCCCCGCGACATTTGTAAAGACCTGTTTCCTCCGCCGGGGGTTACAGGCCCTTAAGGTAAATTTACATTGAAGCTATTGATTCTTTGGGGCGTTTAGGGTCTGTCATTTACCCGCAACCCCACCGGAGGCAAATACTGGCCTTTGAGTTCTCTCTTCCACCAGTTCCCCGTTTTCCGCCGCTCCTCGATGTCCGTAAACCGGTAATCGTAAAGCATCCCCCGAACATACCGCGGCGGACGCCCCTCAAAAGGATCCGCCTCCAGCAATCCCCTCACCTCCGGCGACCCTTCCAGCAATCTTACCGCGAAGTTCACGAACCAGGGATTTTCCCGGTAATTCCCGAGCGCCGCGAACCACATCTGCCAGTCGAGCCTAGGCTGATAAGGAGCCGCCCATCTCGGCGCCCGCGCCAAATCCCCCGGCTTATAGCGAAACGAGTACGCTCTCCACTCCTCCCCATCCATCGACCCTTCGACCTGAATCTCCGGCCGCTCCGTCGTCATCACCGCGAACAATCCATAGGAGTTGACAATCTCAAATGGAGCCGTATATTTCACGATAAACACCGGCAGACTCAGAAACGTCTCTACCATCCGCGAGAGCCCGATCGCCACCACCAAAATCGCAACCCCAGCAACAACAGATTTGCCGAGCTTGCTGGCCCTGCCGATCTTGGTGGGGCAGGCGGTTCCGCCTGGCGGCAGCCACCGCTCAAAATCCCGGTCATCCCACAAAAAAAGACATAGCGCCATCGCCAGCAAATTGAAAAACGTATAATTCCCCGTCAAAAAAATCAACACCTGCAATCCCAAAAAACACCAAACCGCGAAAACCCGCATCCTCCGCGGCGCAAAAATCAAGAAAGGAATCACCAGCTCGACCCCCAACACCACTCCCGTGGATGCCTTTTGAAACCACTCCGGCAACTGCGCCATATACCAGGAAATCCGATTCGGCAGCGGCCGCGTCCAATAGTGGAAGGAGAGCGCCGTCAAATTCCGCCACGTCGGATCGTGACTCAGCAGCTTCACCGCGCCCGACAAAAACATCAACCGGAACAGCAGCCACCGGAACAGCCACACCACCACCCTCGATCCACCCAAAAAAATAGCTAAAAATCCCACCTCAACCAGCAGCGCGTCCCATTGAAACGACAAAAACTCCTGCCCCGCGGAGCTTAACGACAAATAGAGGACAAACAAAACCGCCAGTCCGGCGCGCTCAAAAAATCCCAACGCGACCATCGCGGCAATCGCCAAACCCACCCAGCAGACCCCCAGCAGCGCAGCGTCCGACGCGTTTATCCAGAGGATTGAAGGGACATAATAAAACCGCATCGCCCCCGCGCTCTCCGCCGCGGCCTTCAAATAATCCGCCATCGGCAAAATCCCGCGAGCCCCCAGCAATCCCCGAATCTGCCCGATCAACGACCCGAACGCGATCCCATAGATCACCGCCAGCATCCGCACAAAAATCCAGGAAGTAAGCGCGAATCGAGCCGGCTCAATGCGCGTCCCAAACGTCCACTTGGTCAGGTGATAAAAGAAATCGCGATGCCGCGCGATAATGCCGTAGCCCCACTCCCACACCGGCGCAAGAGGCTTGTAAAACTCCTCATGCCCCAACGTCTCGAACACCGCCGCCGCGTTCTTCGAGACCGACCCATCCGGCCGCACCAACTGCACACCCAGCGAAAAATCCTCTTTAGGAATCTGCGGATACTCCCCGCCAACCTCCTGCGAAGGCGCATACTCCACCCGATCCCCCGTAAGCCTGCGCCAATAATCCAGCCATATCTTACAGAACCCGCACTTGCCGTCATAAATCAGCAGCGGTTTAGAGGAGGACACTCATCTACTATCCTACGTGCCAACCGGTGTGGCGCGAGCTTCAGCTTGCAGCGTCGACTTCAGTCGGCGTCTGAATCACCCGATCCCGAGGCCTCGCAAAAAGGGGACAGACGACATTATTTCTCGAACAACGAGTGCGTTCCACCGAGAAAATGTCGTCTGTCCCATTTAAGTCCATTTAAGTCCATTGTTCTAGGCCGAAAATGTCGCCTGTCCCCTTTAAAGTCCTTTAAAGTCTTCCTAAAGTCTTCCTTGGTCCACAGCTCGATGCGAACGGGGCCCTTGCCATCAACCAACCGCCTGCATCAGCAATATCGCCCCCACGCAAACCAAACCCCCGTAGACATACTTCAAAAACGCATCCCCCCGCAAACGGCGATTGATCGCTCGCCCCAAGAAAATCGCCGGCACCGCCGCCAGCAGGGAGATCAGGAAGTAATGCGACAGTGCCGGAACCCATAAACCGGCCAACCAATACCCCGCCATCCCCACCATGCTCGCCGGCAGGAAATAGCCTTGCAGCGTCGCCCGAAAGTGCTGCGGAGACCAACGGCGCATCGCCCCGTAGATGACTAGCGGAGGCCCGTTCATTCCATATGCGCCTCCCAGCACCCCGGCCAGAAATCCACAACCCAGCAGCCATGCCCGGCTATCGCTGCGCAGCTCCGGCGGACTCTTGCCCACCAGCGAGTACCCGGAAAATGCCATCAGAACAATCGCCAACGCAGCTTTGACGGCGTGCTGATGAACGCTCGTCAACAGCGCGATGCCCAACGGAATGCCCAGAAAGGTCGGCGCAAGCAGCCACCCCGTGCTGCGTAAATGAATGTGCCGCCAGTCCTGTGCCACAACCACAAGCGCAACCAGGATCGATAGCAGGACGGCCAGTGGTGCCGCAATCTCAATCGGAATCCGGAGCGCCAGCAGCGGCACGGCAATCAGCGCTTCCCCAAAACCGAAGGTCGAACGAATCAAGGTAGCCAAAAACACCACCCATAAAACGTGCACCGTAGTGGAGTCCATTCTGTTTAAGCCAGCGCTCCCGGCAACTGGCTGCTGGCTGCTGGCTACTTTCTTAGTTATGATACTCGCTATGCCCCGTCTGCCCCTTGCCATGCTACTCGCAGCGATCCTCCCTGTGGCCGCCGCGATCACCGACCCTGTCCGCGTTGAACAAGGCCAGCTTTCAGGTACCGTCGGCGCGGACCCCAGCGTCCGCGTATATAAAGGTGTCCCCTTCGCTGCGCCTCCCGTCGGCGAGCTCCGCTGGCGCGCTCCGAAACCGGCGGCCGATTGGCCCGGTGTTCGTAAAGCCGACGAATTCTCTGCCACGTGTATGCAGACGCCTTATGCCGAAGGCTCGCTCTATCGTTCCGAGCCGCAGCCGGTCAGCGAAGATTGCCTCTACTTGAATATCTGGACCGCCGCAAAATCGCCCTCTGATAAACGACCCGTCATGGTCTGGATTCATGGCGGAGCTTTCACGCGCGGCTCCGGTTCCACGCCGGTCTACAACGGCGAGAATTTCGCCAAAAAAGGCGTGGTCCTGGTCACCATCAACTACCGCCTGGGCATCTTCGGTTTCTTCGCGCATCCCGAATTAACGCAGGAATCCGAGCATCGTTCTTCCGGCGATTACGGCATTCTCGACGAAATCGCCGCCCTTCAGTGGGTCCAGAAAAACATCGCCGCGTTCGGAGGCGATCCCAAACAGGTCACCATTTTCGGTGAATCCGCCGGATCCTGGGCCGTCAACGTCCTGGTCGCGTCGCCCCTTACGAAAGGCCTGTTCCAGCGCGCCATCGGCGAAAGCGGAGCCAACTTCAATAAGATGACGCCGCTCGCCGACCTCGAAAAATTAGGCGTCCGCACCGGTCCTTCTATTAAGGACCTGCGCGCGAAGTCTGCTGAAGATGTTCTGAAAACTCCCGGTGCATTTTCCGTCAACGTCGACGGCTGGCTGCTGCCCACCGACGTTATCACCATTTTCGAAAAGGGAAAACAAAACGACGTGCCGATTCTGATCGGGTCCAACGCCGATGAAGGCACTGCTTTTGTTCCTCCCAAGATCAGCCTCACCGCGTATGAAGCCGTCGCGAAACAACGCTTTGGCGCAAGGGTCGACGAAGCATTGAAAATCTATCCCGCGACCTCCGACGAAGAAGCCTGGAAAGCATCCGCTGCCGTCATGCGCGATTCGACGTTCGGTCTCCAGATGCGCACCTGGGCTCGCATGCAAACTAAGACCGGAAAATCACCCGCGTACCTTTATTACTTCAGTCACATTCCGCCAGGCGCCGCCACCGCGCATTATGGCGCTTATCACGCCTCCGAAATCGCCTATGTTTTCGGCACCGGTCGCAACTGGGAGGATGCGGATCGCAAGCTGAGCGAGGTCATGTCTTCGTTTTGGGTTAACTTCGCGACTACCGGGAACCCCAACGCTAAAGGATTACCAGCCTGGCCGCAATACGATGAAAAAAAGGATCTTGCGCTCGGCCTCGGCGATGAAATCCAGCCGATTCCGGTGCCCAATAAAGCCGGCCTCGACTTCCTGGCCGGGTCAAGGTGACTCACCAGCCGAGTCCTTTGAACCTTGACACAAGGTCGTAACTTGGATATAGTGAGGATTCGTTAATTTTCGGGTTCTGCGCGTAGTACTCTCCGGCGATGATCCTATATTGCAGTATTGGGTTTGAGTCGAATTAATCTAGGAGATCGATGAAGCAGCACTATTTCGTAGTCGTCCTCGCTCACTCATTACACGGACGGTTACGACGTGTCCACATTCCGCATCAGGCTTTGTATCTTGTTGTAGCGCTTGCGCTCTTTGGAACCTTTTCTTTGTTTGGAGCGGTTTCGAGCTACCTTCGCATGACCTGGAAGGTTTCTAACTATAATTCCCTTCGTTCTGAAGTAGGTACGCTCCGCGACCGGTTGCGCGTTCAGCAGCGGGAAATTGATGAAAAACAAGAGAAATTGGCTTCGCTGGAGTTGATGGCGAGCGAGGTCAGCGTGGCTCTGGGATTGAAGCGGCAGCTCGAAGGCACCGCCGATATTTCCGACGAAGGTCCTTTAGTTCCATCCTTTAACGAATCCATCGAAGAATACAACTTCCTGAAATCGGCCAGTTTCTCCCGTTTACATCACGAATACGCCCGGACGTGGCAAAAGAATATTGTTCCCAGCATGTGGCCGGTCAACGGAGTTTTGCTGAGCCGGTTCGGCGAGCGCACCGATCCGTTTTCGGGTGAAGGCGCGATTCACGCCGGCGTGGATATTTCGGCGCAGATGGGGACTCCGGTTCACGCGGCGGCGGATGGAATAGTCTCACGGGCTGAGTACTATGGCGGTTACGGCCGCCTGGTCGTGATCGACCACGGCAACGGCATGAGCACGCGGTACGGGCATCTTTCCCGCTTCGACGTCGTGCCCGGGCAGGAAGTCCGGCGCGGAGACGTGATCGCATTCTCCGGTAATTCCGGGCGCGCGACTTCGCCGCATCTTCATTTTGAAGTCCGGTTGGGCGGAGCCGCGGTGAACCCTCATCCGTACCTGATCCGGTCCGCAATGATGCCCGCAGGGCACTCGGATCTGCCGTTTTAGGGTTCTTAATCGAGCATAAGTGATTCGATAGCGCACCGAACGGGTGCTTAAGCGACCATAAAAATACTGATACACTGTAGGGCAATCATGCGCACGCTTCCTCGTCTGCTGCTTGCTTCCGCCGGCATCGTGATGCTCACCGCGGCCTATTACAAAATCAACTCTCCCGCGGTGATGACCGACGCCGCGAAGGCGTTCCTTGCTTCTCTTCCTCCCGATCAGAAAGCTCGCGCGACGTTTGCCTTTACCGACGAAGAGCGCTTCAACTGGCACTTCATTCCGCGGGTGCGCAAAGGGCTCGCGTTTCGCGAGATGTCGCCTGGGCCGCGCCAGCTTGCGCACGCGCTGCTCGCCGCGGGCTTGAGCCAGCAAGGCGTGATCAAGGCCGACACGGTGATGAGCCTGGATCAGGTTCTGAAAGAGATTGAAGTCAACCCCACCAATGAGCGCGATCCGGAGAAATATTACTTCAGCATTTTCGGCGAGCCTTCGGAAACCGGCACCTGGGCTTATCGCGTCGAAGGCCATCACCTGGCGTTGAATTTCACGATCGTGAAGGGCCACGTCGCGTCCACGCCCAGTTTCTTTGGAGCGAATCCGGCGGAGGTTCGAGGCACTTCGCGCAACGGTCTAAGGACGCTGGCGCGCGAAGAAGATCTTGGCCGCGCGGTGGTGAAGTCGTTGACGGATGCCCAGCGCACCGTCGCGATTGTGGATAAAGAAGCGTACAAAGACATCATCACGATGGCTTCGCGCAAGGCGGCGATTGAAGGAAAGCCGAGCGGGTTGCCGTTCGGGAAGCTGACGCCGAAGCAGCGCGAACTGCTGGAGAGTCTGGTGGCGGAATACGCCAACGATTTTCCGCCGACCATCGCGGAGGCCCGCATGGAGCAGTTCAAGAAGAGCGAGAGCGGCCTCTACTTCGCGTGGGCGGGCGGGATTGAAAAGGGCGATCCGCACTACTATCGCATTCAGACGCCGGCCTTCCTGATTGAATACGACGATACGCAAAACAACGCGAATCATATTCATTCGGTATGGCGCGATTTCGACGGCGATTTCGGCACGGATCTGCTCAGCGAGCATTATCAGACCAGCCATAAGCACTAAACGTGTGAAGGCGGAGATTGTGGACGAGGCGAAAATCGGGACAGACTGCTCGGTCCACGCGGCGATTGTTGCGGAGCGCTCTTCGAAGGAACGTCGCGACGTGGGACAGAGTAGTCGGTCCCGGTTTTCGCGCCTTTCAGCATCACGCGGATGAGAGCGGATAACGCCCTTCGACGCCTGGCGGGGCCGGGGCTGTTACTCGTGATCAGCATCTTGTTTCATTGGAAACTGGTGCTCACCAATCAATACACCTGGCTTGAAGCGGGCGATATCGGCAGCCTCATTTTGCCTTGGTTCCAGTTTCAGGCGGGCGAGTGGCATCAGTGGAGATTTCCTCTCTGGGATCCCTATAGCTGGACTGGGCAGCCTCTCTTCGGGCAGGCGCAGCCGGGGGCGGCTTATCCGATTAATTGGCTGTTGTTCTGGATGCCTCTCGATCATGGATGGCTGCGGCAGGATGTGCTGCATTGGTGGTACGTGCTGGTGCATTATCTGGCCGGTCTAAGCTGCTACGCGTTGTGTAGGGATCTGGGACGGTCACGATTGGCGTCGGTTTTGGGAGGGATTGTTTATTCGCTCGCGGGGTACGTCGCGTACACGGATTCCCCGCAGATGCTGCATGGGGCAGTGTGGGCACCGCTGGTGTTCTTGTACGTGTTCCGCGCGGAGCGGGGAGAAAGGCCGGTGGCGAGCGCGGTGCTATCGGGATTCTTTCTCGGAGTGGCGTGGCTGGTGGGACATCACCAGATGCAGATTTTTTTGTCTCTCGCAGTCGCGGGGGTCTGGGCGTGGATAGGAGTCAGGAGTCAGAAGTCAGGAGTCAGAATAGCGCGGTTGGCGCTGTTGGCATTCATGATGACTGGAATTACCAGCGCTTTTCAAACTCTACCGGCGGCGGAGTATGGGCGGCAGGCGGTTCGCTGGGTGGGGGCCGATGAGCCTCAGGGGCTCGGTGCGACCGTGCCTTATTCGGTTCACGCACAATATGCGATGAAGCCGATTTCTCTGATCGGGATTTTTGTGGCAGGGATGGAGCATGGTCCTTACGACCCGTTTTGCGGCGTGGTGGCTCTGACGTTCGGGATTCTTGGGGCGATTCTGTGGTGGAAGAAGAGGTACGTTCGCTGGCTGGCCACGGTGGCCTTGTGCGGAATTGTATTTGCGTTGGGTGCGAACAGCGTGTTTCACGGGATGTTTTATGCGCTGGCGCCACTGGTGGAGAAGGCTCGGGTACCGGAGGCGGCTACGGTTTTGTTCGCGGTTGGGGTGGCTACGCTGGCCGCGTTTGGGTTGGATGGGGTGAGAGAAATCGCGGCTATTCGACACGTCGACACGAATGTCGACGCGGCAAGCCTGGAGGCGCGCGCCACGAGCACAAAGATTGCTGCTTGGATTTTGGCGGGGTTCGGGGTGGTGTTGGGGCTCGCATGTTTGTTATTTTTTGCGGCGAAGATCGCTGTGGACGGGCGGTTGGTGATTACTGCTCTTTGCGCGATTCTTGCGGCGTGCCTATTGATTGCGCGATTTTCTCCGCTCGCCGTTTCTATCGCGGCGATTGGGCTGGTGTTGTTCGAACTGGGTAACGTTACCGATTACGACCTTGCTCCCACGGACCGCTCCACTCATCCTTATCTATATAAGCTGGCGGAGCATTACGATCTGGCGGCGTTGGTGGGCGGATCGCGGATTGTGTATGACAACTCGGCGATTCCTTACAACATCGGGGACTGGTATGGGATTGAGGCGCTCAATGCTTACGCGGCCAGCGTGCCGGCCCGTCTGTGGCAGCACGCGGTGTTCTCGGCGCGGGTGCAGGACATCATGGGCATCCGGTATTACCTGGGGTTGACTCCGCAGAGGCAGGACTTGCGGGAGGTATATCGGGGACGGAGCGGCGTGAAGGTTTTTGAGAATGCCCAGGCATTTCCGCGGGCCTGGGCGGTGCATGACGCGCTGCGCGTGGAGGATTCGAAGCAGGCTCGCGCGATGCTCGAAGATCCCGGGTTCGATGCGGCGCGTAAAGTTTTTACGATCGGAGAGAATCCTCCCAAGCTGGCTGCGTGCGATAACGACGATGTGGCGATCGCCCGCCATGAGCCGAATTATGTGGCGATCAAGGCCGCGATGTCGTGCCGGGGCATGGTCATCCTGACGGACACCTGGTTTCCAGGATGGCAGGCTACCGTGGACGGGCGGCCGGCCGCGATCGAGAAAGCCTATGGGGCATTTCGAGGGGTGGTGGTGGAGGCCGGCAATCATTCAATCGAGATGCGGTATCGTCCTTGGAGCGTCTTTGCCGGGGCTTTCCTGACGGGGTTGGCGACGTTGGTTGCTTTGTATATGGCATGGCGGGGGAAGGCCAAAACGGTATTGGCCGCCGATGAACGCCGATGAACGCCGATCGGACAAGAAAAGTTACGCACGCTTATTTTCCGGCCTTCGATGTGTTTCGGGGGATCGGTATTTTGTTTGTGGTGCTGGCGCACACACCTACGCGCGGAGATGTGCTGGGCGTCATTCGACCCATCGGCGCTCTGGGCGTTCACATGTTTTTTGCGCTCAGCGGATTTTTGATTACCTACCGGTTTATCGAAGAACAGGAGCAGACGGGGCGCATCGATTTACTCGCGTTTTACCGAAGGCGCGTGCGCCGGATTCTGCCTCCAGCGATTATTTATCTTGCTGTGCTCGCGGTGCTGGGCCCCGTGCTGCATTGGCTGCCGGCTCAGTGGAATGAGATTATGGCGAGTCTTTTTTTCTATCGAAACATTATTCAGGGCGGGTGGTACACCGGACACTTCTGGAGCTTGAGTCTGGAGGAGCAGTTTTATCTTTTCTGGCCGGTGCTGCTGGTGGTGTCGGGAATTTTGCGGGCGCGGATCCTGGCGGTCCTGATCATTGCCGCGACTGCGATCTGGAGGGTTCACGTGTTTTCCGTCGATCCGTTCGCGAATATTTACCGGCCGGATTTGCTGGCGGATCATTTACTGTGGGGATGCTTCCTTGCGCTGGTATGGAAACAGGTTATGCGGATCGCGCCTGGCTGGAGGGCGGCGATCGGTGTTATTGGAATTGGGTCCGCGACCCTGCTGATTTATTGGCAGCCAAGATTCTGGCAGGCTTTGTTTGCGTTTTCGGTCGCGGTGGGGTTTATCCTGGCGGCGGTGGCGGCGCAATCATGGTCGGCGAAGTTGCTGCCGCTGCGGAAGCTGGGGGAGGCTAGCTATGACTGCTATATCTGGCAGTCGATCTTCTTGCCCCTGCCGTTCGTGGGGATGGCTTTGCCGTTGGTGCAGAGGCTGCCCTGGAGTTATCTCTGTATTGGTCTGATGACGGCTTCTAGTTTTTGGTTGACGTTTCCGCGGCGGAAAGCAATATTGGCCGCTGATAAACGCCGATGAACGCTGATTGAGAAAACGCTTGTTCGGCATCTGCGTTAATCAGCGTTTATCGGCGGCTATATTGTTTTGCTTTTTGAGAGTGTTACGATCAAGTCATGGCGCTGTCGCGCCGCTGGTTTCTTGCGTCTCTTCCGGCGGCTTGTCTCGGTCAAAGTGGCGGCAAAGGGCGCGTACTTCCTTCCGCCTTCAAACGCTACTCCGATCCCGCAACGGAAAATGCGGTCCAAAGGCTCACCGATCCCGCATGTTCGAGCATTCTGCCGGTCTCCAGCTCCCACTCGATCTCACGGCACGGATTTCTAGTATGCGCTTCCAACGTCTCCGGACGCTTTGAGGCGTATCGCATCGACTTGAAATCGGGGCAGCAGAAGCAGCTTACGGAGGCGGCCGACCTCGATCCCCATTCGCTGACGCTGACGGCCGACGACCGGGCGATCGTTTATCTGGATGGAGCGAATCTGATGACGGTGAATCTTTCGTCGCTCCGCGCGCACGAGGTCTACAAAATTCCGGAAGGGTTCGAGCCGGGGCGAGGGATCGGCCTCGCCGAAGATGCTCTGTACACGGCTCTGATAGAAAAAAAAGAATCGCATTACCGGCTGCAACTGGTGAACATGGCGAAGGGCACGGCCGAAACGCTGGCCGAAGCTGAGGAAGAAATGGGCGAGCCGATTCCGCGTCCGAAGAGAGCTTCCATGCTGTACCGGCGCGGCGCGGGCTTATGGCTGGCGAATTACGACGGCAAGCAGAATTACCGGCTGCGTGTGGCCGAAGGAGGCGTCGGGCCTGCGTTGTGGAGTCCGGAGGGACGGTCTGTGTACTACCTCAGCTATCCGGAGGATGCGCACAAGCTGCATGCGCTCCGCGAGTTTGTGCCCGATTCGAATGAAGACGCGAGCGTCGCGAATACCAGCCAGTTTGTGGGGATCGGGCGCAACACGGACGGGAGCGTATTCGCGGGGGCGAGCGGGAGTAAAGCATCGCCCTATGTGCTCTTGCTGGTTCGCGCCGTGAAACGCGAGCTTACGTTATGTGAACATCGCGCGAGCGATCCGGCGATGGTGTCTCCCGTGTTCGCGCCCAACAGCCAGCATGTCTATTTCGGCAGCGACCGGCATGGCAAGCCGGCCATTTACTCGATCGCTGTGGAAAAGTTGGTCGAGGAAACGGAAACTGCATAGGCCGATGGGTCTATTTTAGCCTGATTTAATCGCTTCAATTAAGCGAAGCAATTGTCTCCCGTTTTTCATAGCGAATCTTCCAAAACTCACTGACTCTAAAGGATTAGACGAGAGTTGCCGAATTGACATTATGCGAAATATCTCTTATAATTCCTCACGGGGTAACTCATGAAAAACCTATGTAGGGCAAGTGCTATGTCCGCGTTGCTCGTTGTCTTGATGGCGTTTTGTAGCGCCCTCGCTTTTTCCCAGGCGGTCAGCTCCACAGTGGTCGGAACGGTTACCGATTCCACCCACGCCGTCATCGTAAACGCCGCAGTGACGCTTACTGAGACCGATACCAACATCAGCCGCACAACCCACAGTAATGAAAGCGGCAATTATAGTTTCGCCGATGTGCCTCCAGGCAATTACTCTGTGACGGCGGAGATTGCCGGATTTAAAAAAGAGCAGCAACGGGGGATCTCGCTGCAGGTGAACACCACCCAGCGCGTGGACCTTCAGCTTCAGACGGGCAACATCACGGAGAGCGTCGAGGTCACTGGCGCACCACCAGCGCTACAGACGGACCGCGCCGATACCGGCCGCAAGGTTGACTCGATGGCGGTCTCGGAACTGCCTGTTCTCATTAGCAACCGAAATTACCAGGCCCTGCTGGCCCTCGTGCCCGGCACGGCGCCGCCGACCGAAGAGCACTCCCAGTTCTTTAACGCTTCGGACTCACTACAGACCGAAGTTAACGGAGCGCCGCGTGTTTCGAACAATTACCAGATCGAGGGTATCGATGACAACGAGCGCACCGGCTTGCTGCAAGTCCTCATCCCGCCACTCGAAGCAATCACAACGGTGGACGTCTCCACCAGCAACCACACGATAGACCTGGGACGCGGCGCCGGAGCGGTGACGAATGTGATTCTCAAGTCGGGAACCAACCAGTTCCATGGTTCCGCGTACGAGTTCGTGCAGAACGGCGACTTCGACGCTCGCAACTTCTTCCAGCCTACCGTGTCCGCCGTCCACTACAATTACTACGGTGGCACCATCGGTGGACCGATCAAGAAAAACAAGGTGTTCTTCTTCGCCGACTTCTTGCGCACCACCGATCACGAAGCAGGCGCCAACACCGAAACAATACCGTCGGCGCTGTCGCGTACCGGCAACCTGAGCGAGGCACTGGCTGGCTCCAGCCCCGCCCTCGTTTACGATCCGGCCAGCGGAGATCCCACCACCGGAATCGGAAGGACTCCGTTCCCCGGCAATATCATCCCCACGACGCGCCTGGACCCGATCGCGCTCAAGATTTTCGCCCTGGTCCCAAATCCGAACCAGCCGTTCAGCACCTTGGCGCCATCCAACAACTACTTCGCCGTCGTGCCCTTCACGAAGGACACCAATTTCGCGGACGGGAAAGTTGACTTTAATATCAGTGATAAGGACCGCGTAAGCGGCCGCTTCAGCTTCCAGCGTCCGGTGATTTATCAGGCGCCCATATTTGGCCCGGCCGGCGGCGACGCCAATGGCGCTTTTGAGGGTACTGGAGTGCAGAAAACCTACAGTAGCGGGGTCAATTGGACCCACGTTTTCTCGTCCACCCTTCTGAACGAATTCCGCTTTGGCGTAGCGCACTACCACAATACCGCGCAAGAGACCGACTATGGAACGAACGCTTCCAGCGCCCTCGGGATCCCAGGCATCAATGTCAACCAGTTCGACAGCGGCTTGGTGGGCATCAACATCAACGCATTTACCGAGCCGCTGGTGGGATACTCCGCCAGTTTGCCCTGGACGCGTGCCGAAGCCAACATCGACTTAGTGGATAACGTGACCAAGACGCTTCGCAACCACACCTTCACGATCGGCTTCGATATGCGACGCGTCCGTGACGATTTACTTCAGACGCAGACCTACAGCCCGCGCGGCGCCTACTTTTTCGGCGCGTCCCAAACGCAATGTGCGGGAAATTGCCTGCTCGCGAACGGCACTACTAGCTCGGCGACAACCCCGAACAACACCACCTCGTGGGCCAACGATGTCGCTAGTTTCCTGCTCGACAGCCCCCAGGCGGGCAGCACTGGCCGCGACTTCAGTGGGACCTTCCCGACTTTTCGGGCTTGGTATTTCTTCCCATACGCCTCCGATAGATGGCAGGTCAACAGCAAGCTGACTGTGGACATTGGACTGCGTTGGGAATTGTACCCCCCGGCCCTGCCGGCCTTCCCCGGACAGTTCTCTAACTTCATTCCTTCGACCAACTCGCTTGTGGTCGGCGGCGTGGGCGGCAACCCCAATAATGGGGGCTTGGTCAACCACCTGAACTACGTTGCTCCACGTTTCGGAATGGCGTACCGGCTGACGGGGAAGACGGTTCTCCGGGCGGGTATCGGCGTCAGTTACACCCCGTTCGAGGACAACACGTACATTAACAACAACTATCCGACAAAAGGCAACATCGGAGCGGTGCAAGGCCTGAGCGCGTATACCCCCGCGTTCTACCAAGGCTCCCCGCTGAGTCTCGAGAGCGGCCTTCCGGTGCCGCTGCCGCAGCCCATCCCGTCGAACGGGATTTACAGCGTCGCAGCTTTGGGCTTCAACGGTTCTACAGAAGCCTATTTCCCGACAAACTATAAGAACCCTCATATCATTGCCTGGAACTTCTCGATCCAGCAGTCGCTGCCGTATCACTTCACGATGGATGTAGCGTACGTGGGAAATCACGGCGTAGATATGGGCGCGAGCCAAAACATCAATGCAAGTCCGGTGATCGCACCCGCGTCCGCTGGCGACACCGCCTACCTGCCATACTTGCCGCACACGGGCAACATAACGCAGTACTTTGTGCCGGTGTCCTCCATGTACAACGGCCTCCAAGTGAAGATTGACAAGCGTTTTGGCGGCGGGCTAAGCGTTACTTCATCGTTCAGCTACCAGAAGGGCATGGGTTACTACAATGGCGGCGACGACGATGGATTCTTCGGCTTCTATCTGAACGGGCAATACCATCGGAACTGGGGACTGAACGATTTCAATCGTACGGTGAGCTATGTGCAGAGCTACGTTTACCAACTGCCCTTCGGCAAAGGAAAACCGTTCCTGAGCTCCGGTGGGCGAGCGATGGACATGGTTGTCGGCGGATGGCAGATTGAGGGCATCCTGACGGTCATGACCGGACTTCCCTTCACCGTGAGTTACAGTTCGACGTACTTGAATCTGAATCAGAGCGGCAACAATACGCCCATCCAGGTGGCTCCCGTTGTCAAACTGAAGGGAATCAACACCGTCTCCAACGGTGGAAGTCCTTGGTTCAGCACGGCCTCCTTTGCGCCACCGCTGTGCCAGTCGGCAACACCGACCGCGGGCTGCGCGACGGGTGCCGCCGATCAGGTCGCGGGCGCTGCCCAGCAGGTCGGCAACGTCGGCCGAAATTCTCTGATCGGGCCGGGATTCTTCAATCTGAATGCCGCCCTGGCCAAGACCATAGACTTCAGCGAACACATGCACCTGCAGCTTCGGTTCGAAACTGTGAACACAACCAACACGCCGCAGTTTGGGCTTCCGAACGCCACTTGCTGTACTGCGAACAACGCGAACTTCGGAGCCGTGACCGGCACCGTGGGCAGCGGTTCTGGATCGATCAACGCCGGCACCGGCGGTCCGCGCACCCTTCAACTCGCCGGAAAGTTCACCTTCTAGGCGAGGTGTTCAGCTATCGGGGCGTTCGCGCCCCGGTAGCTACGGTTGTTTTTCCAAACGATCCAGCATCTGACGGATCTCGGGGTCGGGCTTCACGCGCAACGCCGCCTCGAAATGCCGGATCGCCTCCAGTCTTTGCCCGCGCATCCCCGATAACGCAATCCCGAGATTGACGTGTGCGTCGAAAGAATTGGGATCGATTCTCAATGCGGTTTCGAAATGTGAGATCGCTTCTTGCCCCCGCCCGGCGCTCGCCAGCACGACTCCCAGATTGTTGTGCGCGTCCACGTAATCCGGCTTGAGCCGCAAGGCTTCTTCGAAACGCGTGATTGCCGCCTCCGGCTTACCGGTCTTGGCCAAGTCCACACCCTGGTTGTATTCCATCTCGGCGGCATTGGACTGCACCTGCGCCAGGTTGTTTCGCGCCTCCACATAATCCGGCTTGAGCCGCAGCGCAGTTTGATACTCGGCGATCGCCTCCGGAATGCCTCCAGGAGTCGCGGCCAACGCGTTGGCCAGATCGTTGTGCGTGATAGGCGCATCGGGAAGAACTGTCAATGCCGCGCGATAATGCGCAATCGCGTCCGGGATGCGCCCGCTTTTCGCCAACGCATTTCCGTAGTCGGTTTGCAAATTCGCCGCATTGGGCGCAATCTGCAGCGCAGCCTGGTATTGCTCGATCGCCTCCGGAAACCGCCCCTCGTCGGCCAAGGCAACGCCGAGATTATGGAACGCCAGGTAGTTGCCGCTAGTCACATCGAGCGTATGACGAAAAAGCGTCTCGCTATTCCGCCAGTATTCTACCTGCGCTGCACAAAGAACCGCACACGCAAGGCACGCGACAAGGGCCCCGGAAATGGCAACCTTGCGGTTAAGAACTTCTAGCAGGCCCCACGCCAACATGATGCTCAAGCCCACCATCGGGAGGTATGTGTACCGATCCGCGCGAGCTTGCGCTCCCACTTGGACGAATCCGATGACCGGCACTAGACTGCCCAGATACCAGAACCAACCGACCGCCAGATAAGGATGCGTCTTCCACACGCGAAGCGTCAGCGCCGAGATCGCGACGATCGCGAATGCGGCGCAAAAGGCCTGCCAAGCTGGAATTTCGTGTGGATATGGATAGAAGACCGCCAAACCCACCGGCCAGAACATTTTCGCGATGTAAATAAAATAGGAGACCAGCGCATTTTCAAAACGCAAAATCAGCGAAGTATGGAGCGAGTCGACCGCTCCGCTACGCGCCTGCGCCAGATAAGTGATGACCGCCGACGCTGCGGACAGCGCGAAGAAGGGAATCTTTTCCCGAAGCAGCAAGCGCCTGCGCAGGGGCCAGATATCGAGCAGCAATAATACGAAAGGAAGCGTCACCATCATCGGCTTCGACATCAGCCCCAGGCAGAACGCGCCCAGGACCAACGAATACCGGCCCAGATCCGGTTTTTCGGCATAGCGCACATAGGCCCACAGCGTCAGAAACCAGAACACAGCGGACAGAACGTCCTTCCGTTCGGCGATCCACGCCACGGATTCGACATGCAGAGGGTGCAGCGCGAACAGCAGCGCCACCAGCGCACTGGGCCATCGCGCGGCAGTAGCCCGATCTAAAAACGCAAACAGCAGCAGAGTCGCGATCAGGTGCAGGAGAACGTTTACCAGATGATGCCAACCGGCGTCGAGGCCGAAAATCTCGACATCGAGCATGTGGGAGATACGGGTAACCGGAAACCAGTTTGCCGACTCGGTCGAGGTAAGAGCCCACAGAATTCCGCCAGGCGTGATGCCCTGCCGGACATGGGCGTTGCGTGAAACGTAATCGGGATCGTCGAAGTTGACGAAATCGTAGCTCCTGACCGGCAGATAGGCGAGGAGAATCGCCAAGGCGAGTCCGGCATAAATCCACAGGTTCGAAGGTGGTGGGGAGGGGCGTCTGGGCGGCAAGCGGCTAAAATAATCATGCCACACGCTGGTACCTTCCTAAGGTTTGGGCTATGGAGCGCCGATTACACTAGAGATGATGCGAATCGTGCGGGCCGGTATTCTCTGTTTGCTCATTCTTCCCGTGGCGCAAGCGGGGGCGGCGAAACCCAAATCGCAGTGCAAAAATACGTGCAAATCCAGCTACACGGTATGCATGAAACGGTCCAATACGTCCAGCAGCAGGAAGGCGTGCAAGGCGCAGAACAAGACCTGCAAAAAGGGCTGCAAGGGATAATTGGCGGCACAGGCTTTAGCCTGTCATCTGAAATCACACCGCCGAATAGCGCTGCTTCAAACTCTGGAACTGCTTCTGCCGCACTAAATTCGAGCGATGCAACTGGTACCGCACCAGCACTCCCAGGATCGATAATCCGTACCGGCAGCTTGCCACAAATGACGCCGACGATGCCTGCGCGAAATACCGCGTCGGCACGGGGATCTCCGCTATGCGCATCTTCGCATCGACGAATTGAGCCATGATCTCCTGGTCGAACACGAAACTGTCGGAGTTCATATCCAGGTTCGCTGCTTCGAGCGCGTCTCTCCGATAAGCGCGATAGCCGGTATGATATTCGGCCAGTTTCAAGCCAAAAACGTGGTTTTCGAGCCCCGTAAGAAAACGGTTCGCGATAAATTTCCACCACGGCATGCCCTGTTTCATCACATTGCCGCCCAGCAGGCGCGAGCCAAGAACCACGTCGGCCGTGCCTTCCTCAATCGGCTTGATGATTTCCGGCAGCAGCGTCGGATCGTATTGATAATCGGGATGCACCATCACCACGATATCCGCGCCCGCGCGCAAGGCTTCGCGGTAACAGGTCTTCTGATTCGCGCCGTAGCCATAATTGCGGTCGTGCACGAACACCTCGAGCTTCAGCTCGCGGGCGATGCGCAGGGTCTCGTCGGAGCTGCCGTCATCGACCAGAATCACCAGGTCCACGATGTCGTGAGGCAGTTCCGCGTAGGTCATGTGGAGGGTTTTCGCGGCATTGTACGCCGGCATCACCACCACTACTTTCGATTTGCCCATTCGAGCTAAGTTTAACATCACGGACGGGATACTAAGGTCTACCCCCGAATGGGACGATGAAAGACTATGAGGGCGGTGGAGTGAGATTCCTCGAAGTTCTGCTGTTCACGCTGGGCGGAGTGTGGCAGGGCCTGCGCCAGGATTTCAATCTCCTGGAGCTGGTCGTCATCGCCGCGCTCCTTCTCGCGTGGAAGCGAGGCTGGAGGCCGCCTAGAACATCGATGATGGAGTTCGACCGGCCCTGGCTCGCCGCGCTGGTTCTGGCGTTCGGATTCGTCGCCTTACGGCTCGCACTGGTGCCTTTGATGCCCGTGCCCGTTCCCGTGGTCACCGACGAATTCAGCCACCTGCTGCTCGCCGATACCCTGCTCCACGGCCGCGTGGCGAACCCGGTGCATCCGTTTTGGCCGCACTTCGAGAGCATCCATATCCTGATGCAGCCTCGCTATGTGTCGGCCTATTTTCCAGGCCAGGCAGTGTGGTTGGCGGCCGGACGCATCGTCACCGGGAGCCCGTGGGCCGGCGTGCTGGCCGAATGCGCGGGATTCCTGATCGCGCTGTATTGGATGCTCCGCGGCTGGATGCCATCGCGCTGGGCACTGTTCGGCGTCCTGCTGGCAGGATTGCGATTCGGAATCGGCAGCTACTGGGTAAACGCGTATCACGGCGGATTCCTGCCCGCGATCGGAGGCGCGCTGGTAGCCGGAGCCTTCGCGCGTCTGCATAAATCGACGGTCAGGAATTCCATTCCTAATGGCTTAATCTTCGGGCTGGGCCTCGCAATTCTGGCATCAACCCGCCCCGTAGAAGGCGCACTCTATAGCCTCCCCTTCGCCGCCGTCCTCCTGTGGGATTTCCGCCGCAACGCCTTGGCCCTTGCGGTAGCCGCCCTTCCAGTGTTGCTCTGCGCCGCCGCGCTGGGGGTCTATTTCTCGCAAATCACCGGCAGTCCGTTCGTCACGGCTTATCAGATCAACCAGAAAACCTACGGATGGCCCATGACTCTGGCCTTCCTGAAACCCCCGCAAGTCGAGCATCACAACATCGAGTTCACGCGCTACTACGAATACGAAATGAGCGAGCACCAAAGAGTCGACGGCCCCGTCCATTTTCTCCAATTCCTGACGTTCCGCATGCAGGAATACTGGCGATTCTTTCTCGGCCCCGCCCTCACGGTCCCGTTAATTATGATCAGGCGCGTCTGGCAAACGCGAAGAATGCTTCTAATCGGCGCAAGCGGAGGTTTGTTCGCCGTCCTGATCGAAGGCGGCGCGTCGCCTCATTACCTGGCCCCGGCCGCGGCAGTCTTGATCGCAATCGTCGTCGAATGCTGCCGCCACTTGCGGGCATCGCACGTGTATGTCGTCAGATATCTGCCGATGATCATGGTGCTGGTGCTCTCGCTGCGGATCGGCGCGCAGAGTCTCGGCTTGCCTTACACCCAGAAACTCAACTTCCAATCCTGGTGCTGCCGCGTGGAGGGCAATCACAATAAAGCCCGCATCGCGGCAGTGCTCGATACCATTCCCGGCGACCATCTGGTGTTTGTTCGAGCGAAGACCGACGAATACAACTTGCTCCAGTGGATTTACAACGACGCCGATATCGACCGTTCAAGAATCGTCTGGGCCCGCGATCTGGGCCCGGAGCGCAATGGAGAACTCGCCCGCTATTACCCAGGCCGCCGCGTATGGATGGTTGACCCCAACGTCGACCCCGCCACCTGCACAGCACTCCAATGACGATGCCAGTGGGGCAGGTCCCCGACCTGCCCTCCGGTTTATACGCCGAACAGGCACGCTACTACGGTCGAACCCGCCCTCTGCACAGCACTCCAATGACGATGCCAGTGGGGCAGGTTCCCGACCTGCCCTCCGGCTTTATCTTGGTCAGTTTCAAGAACATCGCACTTTCAACCACCCCCACTCGAAAAACCCTCGACTACTTTATAGCTAAGGAGTCCAGGTGCTCTGCCAACGGAGAACGGGATCGACCAGAAGGGACAATACTAGTAATCGTCACCGAGCGGGTCTGCGTGCGTTGGATGTCGATCGGTACATGACCGAAGCCTAGCCGTTGCGGCGCAAATGAAACGGATCTTCGTGCTGGACGAAGTAAAACATCGGCTAAAGGGCGCCCCCGGGGGCGTCCGATAAATTTCGTTCTTTGAAAACTAAATATTGGCCAGATAGTGGCCCGTGTAAGACTCTCTGACCTTCGCAACCTGCTCCGGCGTGCCTTCGGCAACGATGCGTCCGCCGCCGCTCCCTCCTTCGGGACCCAGGTCGATCACCCAGTCTGCGTGGCGAATCACTTCCATGTTGTGTTCAATGATCAGAATACTGCCTCCGTTGCGCAGCAGCCTCTCGAACGCATCCAGCAGTTTCGCGATGTCGTCGAAATGCAACCCCGTAGTGGGCTCGTCGAAAATGTACAGCGTTCCCTCGCTCGAAGACTGGGCTAAATGCGCCGCCAGCTTCACGCGCTGCGCCTCCCCGCCCGACAAAGTGGTCGCCGATTGTCCCAACCGCAAATAGCCCAAGCCGACATCGTTGAGCACTTTCAATTTCTGCACCAGCCGCGGAGTCGACGAAAAAAACGTCGTCGCTTCCTTCACCGTCAGTTGCAGCACCTCATGGATATTCAGCCCCTGATAGCGAACGTCGAGCACACTTTGTTTGAATCGCGTCCCTTTGCAGTCTTCGCACACCAGTTCCACGTCGGCCAGGAATTGCATCTCCACCGTCACGGTCCCATCGCCCTGGCAGGTTTCGCAGCGGCCACCCGGAATGTTAAACGAAAAATGGCCGCCCGTATAACCGCGGCGATCCGCTTCCGGAGTGGAGGCAAACAGCTCGCGAATGATGTCGAACGCTTTGATGTAAGTAACAGGATTCGATCGCGGAGTCCGTCCGATCGGCGATTGGTCCACCAGCACCACCTGCGTCAGCAACTCCGCCCGCTCCACTTTCCGGCACGTCAGTTTTTCCGGAGCAATCCCCCACGCCTCGGCCTCATCCGCCGGCTGCGGAGCCTGCCGGTCCATCCTCTTGGCAAGCGATTTATAAATCACGTCATGCACCAGCGTCGATTTTCCGGACCCCGAAACGCCCGTAATCGCGACCATCATATTCAGAGGAATCGACACATCGATGCCCTTCAGATTATTGGCCTGCGCGCCCAGGAATCGAATAATCCGCTTAGGATTGACCTTGCGATGCTCTGTGAAATGCGAAGTCTTCAGGTCGCCCCGCAGATAGCGCGAAGTCAAGGACATCTCGCCATCCTGCATCAATTTGCCGAACGAACCCTCGAAAATAACACGCCCTCCCGTTTCACCCGCGCCCGGACCCATGTCCACAATATGATCGGCCGCGCGCATCACTTCGGGATCGTGCTCGACCACCACGATTGTATTGCCCAAGTCGCGAAGTTCTTTCAGGATTCCGATCAACCGTCCGGTATCTCGGCTGTGCAGACCAATCGATGGCTCATCAAGTACGTAACACGCGCCCACCAGCCGCGATCCCAGACAGGTCGCAAGCTGGATGCGCTGCGCTTCCCCGCCCGAAAGCGTCGCCGACATCCGGTCCAGCGTGAGATATTCCAGGCCCACGTCGTTCAGAAACTTCAAACGCTGCTGGATTTCGACCAGCACTTTTTCGGCGATCTCCGTTTCCTCCGGAGAAAGCCGCAGCGCATCGAAAAAAGTTTTTGCCTCGGCGATATTCATCCGCACCAGCTCGGCGAGGTTCTTATCGCCGACCCTGATGTACAGCGCCTCCGGCCGCAGCCTCGACCCGCCGCAATCCGGACACGTCGTATAGCCGCGATACCGGCTCATAAAAACCCGCACGTGGACCTTATACTTTTTCTTCTCCACTTCGCGAAAGAATTTCCGGACGTGTTCGTAGACGATAGCCCGCTCCGCCTGGGAAAGTTCCAGAAACGGCACGTTTAATCGAACTTTGTTCTTCACGGCCATCCGAAAATCGGCCAGATACCCGGAATAATTGGGCTTGGTCCACGGATCCACCGCACCCTGCGAAATCGAGATGGATTTGTCGGGAATCACCAGGTCCAGATCGTAATCGATGGTATTTCCGAACCCCTGGCAGCGCCGGCACGCTCCATAAGGATTGTTGAAACTGAACAGGCTCGGCTCCGGCGTCACGAATTCTTTGCCGCAAATCTTGCAGGCAAACTTCTCGTTGAACTTGATCGCGTCGCCCCCGCCGGCGGGCTGGAAAATCACTTCGCCCGCTTCGCGATAACAAATTTCAACGGTATCGACCAGTCTCTGACGCATCTCCGGCGAAATCACCAGACGGTCCACCAGCGCGAACACCGGCTTGCTGAAATCGACATCGAGCAACGATTCCGGCGTCGAAAATTCGTACACTCGGCCTTCCTGATACAGCCGGTTGAAACCCTTCTTGCGCAGCTCAAACAGGCGATCCCGCAACAGATCGTTATTCTTTTCCTGCGCGATCGGAAACAGAGCGTACCAGCGCGATCCTTCAGGAAGCGTCAACATCTTCGTCGCGATCTGATCGACTGTGTCGCGCTCGACGAAAACTCCGTCGTTCGGACAATAGGTTCGACCAGCCCTTGCCCACAGCAAGCGCAGAAAATCGTACAACTCGGTCGATGTCGCGACGGTCGAGCGCGGATTGCGCGTCGTATTTTTCTGCCGGATCGCCACTGGCGGCGCGATGCCGTCTATCTCATCGACGTCCGGTTTTTCCATCCGCTCCAAAAATTGCCGCGCGTACGCCGACAGCGATTCGACATAACGGCGTTGTCCCTCGGCGTAAATCGTATCGAACGCCAGCGAAGATTTTCCCGACCCGGACACACCCGTAACCACCGTTAATCGCTCATGGGGAATGTCGAGCGAAACGTTCTTCAGATTGTGGACGCGTGCGCCTCTAATCTTTATGGAGTCGTTCAAGGGGGGCTTTCTTCTATTATAAGGGGTTGAACCAAAAGATCATCCGGCGGGCCTTGGGCCGCTGGTACGACCGCAATAAGCGTTCCCTGCCGTGGCGAAATAGTTCCGATCCCTACGCCATCTGGATCTCGGAAGTCATGCTGCAACAGACGCGCGTCGCGGCGGTGATTCCGTATTATGAGCGTTTTCTGAAGCGCTTTCCGCATCCGGCAGCCCTAGCCGAAGCTCCCGAAGAAGAGGTGCTGACGCTGTGGAGTGGGCTCGGGTATTATACGCGCGCGCGAAATCTGCAAGCGGCCGCGCGCCAGATTGTCGAGCGCGGCTCCTTTCCTCAAACCTATGACGAGCTTCGCGAGCTGGCCGGCGTGGGCGATTACACCGCCGCAGCGGTCGCGAGCATTGCCTTCGGATTGCCGCATGCGGTGGTCGATGGAAACGTGCGGCGCGTGACCGCGAGGATCACCAACGGCAAGGGCGATACGCAAGAGATCGCCGATCTGCTGCTCGAACGCAAGAATCCTTCGCGCTCCAATCAGGCGTTGATGGAGCTCGGCGCCGTGATCTGTTTGCCGCGCGATCCGCTCTGCGCGGAATGCCCGATCGTGACGCAATGCGAGGCGCGAAAGCTAGGAACGCAAAATGAGTTGCCCGGAAAACGCGTCAAGCCGGCGACGATTCATTTGAAACGCATTCTACTGGTGATCCATCAAAGGGGGAAGGTCCTGCTGGTTCCCAGCCCCCTAGTCAGGGGCTTCTGGGATTTGCCCGAGCCGTTTGAAGGCGCACGTATCGGCGTCCGCTTGGGCGAGTTCCGGCACGCGATTACTCATCATAATTACCGGTTTACGGTCCATGAGGCCGTGGTGCGCTCGGCTCCGAAGGGCTTTCGCTGGGTCGATTGCAAAAAGATCGATGAAATTCCATTAAGTACCACAGCAAAGAAGGGATTGCTGTGTTCAATAGGTGTATGAAGAATCGCAGAACGAGGATTTGGCTGGCCGTAGGCGCCTTCGCGGTGTTGGTGCCTCTGGCTTTGCTGGCCTATGAGTATGGTCCGGACCCGCGCTATACAGGCGCTCCAGGCGACAATCAATTGGCGTGCGCCAATTCTGGTTGCCACACGGGATTGGCTGCGGGCGGGCCGATTAACAAGGGCGGAGGAGGAGTGACCGCGACATTCTCAAGCGGGACGACGTACACTCCGGGCGGGCCGCCTATTACCATCACGGTGACCGTCACGGATCCGGTCAACATTCATTACGGCTTCCAGATGACGGCGCGGCCGGAAAGCAATTTGAGCCAGGGGCAAGCCGGCGATTTCACGGCAGGTACGCATCAGCTCGTGATCTGCGATGACGGCAGCGTGAAGAGCGCGAAAGGTTGTCCGTCGAGCACACCTGTCGAGTTTATTGAGCATGACTATCCCGCCGGGTCGCAGGTCAGCACGACCCCCTACACTTTTACGTGGACCCCTCCGGCAACCAATATCGGCAATGTTCATTTCTATGTCGCGGGCAACGCGGTAAACGGGAATCTGCAAG
This sequence comes from Bryobacteraceae bacterium, assembly GCA_035485055.1. Lineage (GTDB taxonomy): Bacteria > Acidobacteriota > Terriglobia > Bryobacterales > Bryobacteraceae > Palsa-187. The sequence goes on along the minus strand of DATHOJ010000009.1, from coordinate 14,326 downwards.
CCGACGCGGGCGATCACGTGTATACAAATAGTTTTGTACTGACTCCAGCGGTCGCCTTCACCTGCACTAATACGACCGCTCCGGTAATCACTTCGGTCGATTCGGCGAGCGGTTATGGCGGATACAATTACTTCGCTTCGGGCACATGGCTCGAGATTAAGGGCAGCAATCTTGCCGACGCCTCCGACCCACGACTCACCGCCGCGACAAATCCTGGCCAGTGGACCTCCGCCGATTTCAATGGCTCGAATGCTCCGACGTCGCTCGACGGCATCAGCGTCAGCGTCAACGGTAAGGCTGCTTACGTCTGGTATCTTTCGACGGGGCAGCTCAACGTACAAGCGCCTGAGGACACCGCGACTGGCAGTGTCGCGATTACGGTTACGAATTGCAAAGCGACTAGTTCTGCGATTATGTTCACGCGGCGCGCGCTGGCTCCAGGATTTCTAGCCCCATCAAACTACACCGCCAACGGCACACAGTACATGGTGGCGACCTTCCAATCCGATGGTGCTTATGTCTTAAATACGGCCACCGGCGCATCGTTCGGACTTATCAGCCGGCCGGCGAAACCGGGCGATGGAATCATTCTCTACGGCATTGGATTCGGCGACGTCACTCCTGCGATTCTTCCCGGCGTCATCGCGGGAGCAAGTAATACGCTGGTAAACCCGGTCACGATTTCGTTCGGTTCGACACAAGTGTCCACGCCTGCGTACCAGGGCTTAGCAGGCGGATTCGTTGGACTCTACGAGTTTTACATCACGGTCCCGAGCGGTCTCGCGAACGGAGATTATCAGATCAACGTGACGCAGAATGGGACCACGGTGCCTCAGACGATGTCGCTGACGGTGCATAACTAAATCACACTTGAAGCATCTTCGGCCTTGAAGCCTGTGCCACCCTGGTCTGCTTGGGTGGCACAGACTTTAGTCTGTGTTTACACTCCCCTTTTATCGCCCCAGATATCGATATGCAGGCGCGGGCTGTAGCGGAAACGCTCGCGTTTGCAGATCTCGACCAGCCACGCGGCACGCTCATAGATCGCCTCCGTGGTGGTGCCTTCCGGCATCAGGATCACGCGGCTGCGGTCGGCCCCTGTCTCTTGAACGATGGTCTCGATCTCCTTCAAATCTTCCTCGGCCGTAACGACGAATTTCAATTGATACTCGTGTTCGCCCATCAGCTTCTTCAGCACTTCGGGCTGATACCGCAAGCGCTCATGTTGTGCCGCCCACTTCCCTCCTTCGCGGCGATGCGGCGTGGAGTTCGCGAGCTTCGGGCTGATGCTCATCAGGTCGCATGTGACGGGTTGATAAACAGTTCCCGCCGTCTCAATCGTGATATGCAGACCGAGCTCTTTCAACCTCTCGGTCAGCACTGAAATCATGGGGGAAATCATGGGCTCACCGCCAGTGACGACGACGTGCGTGGACCAGCGGCTGCGTACGTCGCCCAGAACGCCGCCGAGCAGCCAGTCATCCCCTTCCGGCGCCCACGACGCGTACGGCGTATCGCACCATTTGCAGCGCAGATTGCAGCCGCTGAGGCGCAGGAACACGCTGGGAACGCCCACCAGCATGCCTTCGCCTTGCACCGAATAAAATATCTCCGCTACTCTCAGCGTGGATACTGGAGTGGATCCGGAATCTCCGCCTCCGAAAAGCCCTTCCGGCGCAGCAGACAGGAGTCGCATTTCCCGCATGGTCGGCCTCCTTCCTCTGGATCATAACAACTGTGGGTCAGAGCGAAGTCAAGGCCCACCTCCGCGCCCAAACGGACGATGGCCGCTTTATTCAAATGCGCCAGCGGCGTGTGGATGCGCAGCCGCGTGCGCCCTTCCACGCCGGCCTTGGTCGCCAGATTCGCCATCCGCTCAAATGCCGCGATAAATTCGGGACGGCAATCCGGGTAGCCGGAATAATCGATGGCATTGACGCCGATAAATACGTCGGAGCATTCCAGCACCTCCGCCCAGGCCATCGCGAAGGACAGAAAAATCGTGTTGCGCGCGGGGACGTAGGTGATCGGAATTCCCGCGCCGATTTCTTCGATCGAATCGTGTTTCGGAACCGCCAGGTCCGCGGTTAGCGCGCTTGCGCCAAAAATGCGCAGGTCGATCTTCGCGATTCTATGTTCGATGGCGTGGAAATATTGGGCCACGCGGGCGGCCGCGGCGAGCTCTATCAAATGGCGCTGGCCGTAGTCGAACGAGAGCGCGTAGCATTCGAAACCATCGCGCCGCGCGACGCCGAGACAAGTTGCGGAATCGAGCCCTCCGCTGAGCAGACAAACAGCTCTTCTCATCTTGATGTAGAGCTAGTCTTTGGTAAAGCCAGCGTCAGGAAGAATCCGATCAGCGGAAAAATAGTTAGCGCGCTCATGGTGGTCTGCATGGAAAACCGGTCCGACAGAAATCCGATCAAAGGAATGAAAATCATTCCGGCGATGCCCCACGCGAATCCTTGCATCAACGAGCTGACGGTTCCGGCATGTTGCGGCGCGAGATCCTGCGCCATGACGACGTTCACGGGAATGGTGAACAGCAGGATCAGGCCACTGAGCGCGAGGCCCGCCATCGATGCCAATCCATGTCCGAAGAAGAACAGCGAGAGAAACGGAAGGCATCCGATCATCGAAATCAGGATCACTCGCCGGCCGCCGAATTTGTCCGCGAAGTGGCCTCCGACGAAGCCTCCCGCAGCGCCCGCGACTTGAAACATGGTCAACGCGGAGGCAGCTTCGAGCAGCGAAAAACCGCGTTCGCGGTGCAGATAGAGCGGCAGCAACTGCCCGAAGACAATCTGAATTGCGGACCGCAGGACCACCAGCAGGTGCAAAATTATCAGCGGCTTCCGGACAGCGCGCAAGCCGCTGAAGTCGATTTTCCCGCGCGGAGCACCGGCCAGATGCGCTGGCTGACGCAGGAAAAGGAACAGCACCAAGGTCACGATCACGCCGGGAATTGCCGCGAAATAACTGCGCTCCGGGCCGGCCCATTGAAATATGGAGGCGTAGAATGTCGGGCCGATCGCGAGACCCAGAGTGCCCGCACTGATGAACACCGCCATCCACCGGCCGCGATTCGACGTGAGCCCCAGCGTCGCCCATGCCGATGCCTGCGGATGAAACGACGCGATGCCCGCGCCGCCGAGAAACACCAGGATCGCGGCGCTGGGGAAGTTCCACGCTAATCCCAGCAGCGAAATAAAAATCCCCGCCGTTGCGGGGCCCAGGACGGAAAACATTCTGGAATGGAAACGATCCGACAACAACCCGTAGGCCGGCTGCACGAACGATCCGGAAAATACCATCATGCCGCCGAGGAGGCCGGCCTGCGTCAGCGTCATGCCCAGCTTGTCCACCAGCAAGGGTTGAAACGCGCCGATCGCGCCGGAATACATGTCGATCGCGAAATGTCCGATCGAGAAGAGCAGCAGGGCGAGCATTCCCGGGCGAAGCAACGCAGCCGCACGCGATTCCGGTAACTGCAGGACGCTGGGTTCGGCGCTCATGAGGGGAAATTTAATTGTACCCAGATGATATGATCGTCCGGTTAACCTTATATGGCCTCTCAACATCGCCCCTTCGTTCCCCAGAACGTGAAGATGAAGGAACTGACGCTGCGCGCCGTCCTGCTGGGATTGGTGATGACGGTGGTGCTGGGCGCGGCTAATGCGTACCTTGGTCTGCACGCGGGAATGACCATCGCCGCAACCTATCCGGCGGCCGTAATTGGGATGGCGGTGTTGCGCGGATTCAAGGGCACCGTGCTCGAAGAAAACATCGCGCGAACCGCCGGCTCCATCGGCGAATCGGTGGCCGCGGGCGCGATCTTTACCTTGCCTGCGTTCGTCATGGCAGGCTCCTGGACGTCTTTCGATCCGGCGCACGCGTACTGGAAATCGACCGCGCTGATGATGATCGGCAGCGTGCTCGGCGTGCTGTTCGTGTCCCTGGTGCGGCGCGCGCTGGTCGAAGATCCCGAGCTGCCGTTTCCCGAATCCGTCGCCGCGGCGGAGATTCACAAGGCGGGACAACGCGGAGCGGACGCGGCTCGATATCTTTTCTGGAGCATGGGCCTTGGAACGCTGGTCCAGACCTTGGGTGAGCTGAAGCTATACGCGGTTGACAAGGATTTTATCGTCCGCATCGGGGAATTAGGCAAGAGCGTGGTGCGCCTGGGACCGATTGGAAGCACGAAACTGCTGAACACCGGAGCCATTTCGACGATCGCCGCGCCCACGGTGAGTCCAGCGTATCTGGGGGTCGGCTACGTGATCGGACCTGAGCTCGCCGCGCTCAATTTTTCCGGCAGCGTGCTCGCCTGGGGCTTGCTGGTTCCTCTATTCATGTACTTCCTGGGTCCGCAGTTGCAGACGTTTATTCCGCCTGAAGCTGGGACTGACGGTTGGGCCGCGCAGGCCGCCGCGGTGTGGCGATACATCGTGCGTCCCATCGCGGTGGGGGGGATGATGGTGGGCGCTGCGTTTACTCTGTTCAAGATGCGCAAGAATTTGACGTCGAGCCTGGGGCGCGCATTGGGCGAAGTGCGTCACGGAGCGCCTCCGCTCGAATCGATGGCGCGCACCGAGCGTTACATGTCGTCGAAGGTCGTCTTCGGATTGATCGGCATCGTCTTCGCGTTAATGATCGTCCTTTATATATATGTCTCCGGCCTGGTGATGGCGGGCATCGTGGCGGCGGTGGTGATGCTGATCGTCGGATTCTTCTTCGCCACTGTTTCCGGAAACCTGGTGGGCGTGATCGGATCGTCGAACAATCCGATTTCCGGACTGACTCTTTCGACATTGATCATCGCCGCGGTGCTGATGGTTGCCTTGGGAGTCGGAGGGCCGGGAGGCGTCGCGGTAGTGCTGGCGGTCGCGGCAGTGGTGTGTGTTTCGTCGGCCGTGGCTGGCGAATTATTGCAGGACTTCAAGGCTGGATACCTGCTGGGAGGCACGCCGCGGTCGATCCAGATTGTAGAGTTGATCGCGGTGGTCGTCGCGAGCGCCGTGATGTATTACCCGCTCTACGTGCTGCAAGTCGCGAACGTCAAAAGTGGAGGAACCGGATTCGGCGATCCCAAGCTGGCCGCGCCGCAAGCGGGATTGATGGCCGCGCTCGCGCAGGGCATCGTGGGCGGCGATATGGCGTGGCCTCTGGTGATTGCGGGAATGATGTTCGGAGTCGCGCTGATCATGTTCAAGGTCCGCAGCCCGATGCTGGTCGCGGTCGGCATGTACCTCCCGTTTCCGACCACGTTCGCGATCTTCGTGGGAGGCATCTTGCGCTGGGTGACAGACCAATTGAGTATCCGCGCGGGGAATAACGAAGCGCAGCGCATCCGCGTGGAGAGCGTGGGCATCCTCGCGGCCAGCGGTTTGATCGCGGGTGAAGCGCTCACCGGATTGCTCTTCGCCTGGTTCAAATACAAAGACGTGCGCACGTGCCCGGCCGGAGCATTCGACTTCCACTGCGAGCCGCAGTTCTTTGCCGACCCAGGGTATCTTGCGGGATTCTTCGTGCTGGTCGCACTCTCCTCGATCATGGTGTGGCTGCCGCTCTCGAAGGCCGGTCGTCCGGAAGATCCAGCGCCGCCCGCAGCCATGATGTAAAGCCGGACTGCTAAAGTAGAGAATTGTCTCGGATCAGTTCCTCATCGCCTTCAAATTCAACAGACAATGTACGCTGGACGCAGCTCTATTTGGGGCTGGGATTCACCACCCTGGCCACGTTGATACTGGAGCTGTCGCTCACGCGAATCTTTTCGGTCGTTTTTTATTACCACTTGGCGTTTCTGGCGATTTCCATTGCGCTTTTCGGACTCGGGGCGGGCGGAGTTTTCTCTTACGTCGTCTCCGCGCGGGCCGGTAACCTGTATGAAAAACTGGGCGCTCTCGCCCTGACGAACAGCATTTGCGTGGTCGCGTCGCTGTGGTTCCTGGTCTCGCGAACCGCAACTTCGGGGACCTTGGTGCTGGCCGCGGTTTATTTCGCGAGTGCGCTGCCGTTTTTTTTGGCCGGCACCGTGGTTTCCATCGCGATCTCCGAGGCGATCGATCGGGTGGACCGCGCTTATTTTTTCGACCTTGCGGGGGCGGCCACGGGCTGCCTTCTGCTGGTTCCCTTTCTCGAGCTGTTCGGCGGACCCAACACTCTGATCGCTGCGGGCGTGCTGTTTGGGGTTTCCGCTGCGATCTGGTTCAACCAGGCCGGAGCGTTCCGGCGCCGCGCGATGGCGGTGCTCGTCTCTCTGCTGCTGGTCGGGCTGATGGTGGTCAACGGGAAGCGCGGACGCCTGCTCGATATCCACGTTGCGAAAGGAATGGCTCTGCCGGAGGAGCGCTTCGTGGCCTGGAACGGCATCTCCCGCATCGGCGTCTCTCAAAACAACGGCAACTGGAGCATCGTGATCGATGCCGATGCGGCCACTGGGATTCCTTATTTCGATTGGGACCATCTCACGCCCGCGAATCGAACCGATTTGCTGCATCAGGGCATGGGCCTTCCCTATTCGCTGCGCCCCGGCGCGAAAGCGCTGATCATCGGACCCGGCGGCGGGTACGACGTCGCGCGCGCGCTGGCATCGGGAAGCAGCGATATCACCGCGGTGGAAATCAATCCGATCATCGCCAACGATGTGATGCGTGATAAGTTCGCGCGCGAGAGTAACTATATCTATCGGCGCCCGGGCGTCAATCTTTTTATCGAAGACGGGCGGTCTTTCGTGCGCCGCAGCGATACGAAATTTCAGGTGCTGCAAGCGACGCTGGTGGATACCTGGGCCTCCACCGCCGCCGGCGCGTTCGCGCTGAGTGAAAATAATCTCTACACCACCGACGCGTTCACCGATTATTTGTCGCACCTGACCGACGACGGATTGATGGCCTTTACCCGCTGGGGATTCGATCCTCCACGCGAATCTCTGCGCTTGATTTCGCTCGCGATGGCCGCTCTGCCGCGCGTCGGCGAGTCCGATCCCGCCCGTCACGTCATCGTCGTCCGCGAGGATACTGCGAAACTGCAAGGCTGGGGCGCGCTCGACACCGTGCTCATTTCGCGCAAGCCGTTTACCGACGCGGACGTCGCACGCGCGCGCGAGCTGATCGCGCAAAATCATTGGGACGAAATTTATCTGCCCGGCGACGCGCCGAAAAATCCGTTTGGACAATTGCTGACATCTCCCGATCCCTCGAGATTCTGGCAGGAATATCCTTTCGATGTGTCGCCGGTGAGCGACGACCGCCCGTTTTTCTTTTACACCGTGCAGCCGCGCGATCTATGGCGCTACGTCACCACAGCCAATGAGAGCAGCGCCGATTTCAAGGTCCAGAAAGCCGTGCCGTTGTTATTCGGGCTGATGGCGGTGAGCCTGTGCGCCACAGCGCTGATTCTGCTACTGCCCCGCTTCCTGCTGGGGACGCGCCTGCCGAAACAGAAAGGCGTGATTACGTTCTTGTGGTATTTTATCTGCCTCGGCGCCGGATATATTCTGATTCAAGTCGCTCTGATCCAGAAATTCGTCCTGCTATTAGGGCATCCTACGTATGCGCTAGTGGTGATTGTCTTTTCGATGCTGGTGGCGAGCGGCATTGGCAGCTACTTCAGCCGTGCCGTGGTCGCCGACGATGACAGTCGCCTGGTGCGCGTGCTCTGCACGATCGCGTTGCTGGTCGGGGTACTCGCGTTCATCGCGCGGCCGCTGACGCAAACCGCCGCGGTCTGGCCTTTGCCCGCGAAAATGCTAATCACCGTGCTCGCCATCGCGCCCGCTGCTTTCCTGATGGGAATGCCCTTCCCCAGCGGACTGCGAAGACTCGAAGGCTTGCACCCGCCGTCGATACGGTGGGCCTGGTCGTTGAATGCCGCGGCGAGCGTGCTGGGGTCCGCCGGAGCAATCTTCCTCGCGATCTACATCGGTCTGCGCGCGACGTTGCTGGTGGGCGGGGCGCTCTATTTGTGCGCGCTCATCGTGATTCTGGCGACGAAGATTACTCGCCGGCCTGCTTGAGCAGACGCGTGGCTTCCTCGACCTGTCCGCACATCGCGCGCAACGCCTGCGCCACCCGGCGCGCCTGCTGATTCGCTTCGTCCCAACGCTTCGCCTCCGCCGCTTCACGAATCCCCGGCAACGTCTTCACGCCATAGCCGGTATACATTCCGGGCGCGTAAATCTGGTGCCGGTACCATTCGCGATGCGGCAGTCCGTCGGGCAAAAGGAGCGTCCTCTCGGCGTGCTCCAACGATTCGTTCACCTTGATCAGCTTCTCCGGAGGGATCGACGCAACGCGCTTCATCAGCGCGGTCAACTCCGCGTTATAGGCCTCGGAAGCGGTGTGCAGCCGCGCCAACTGCGCCTGCACCTCGTGAAGGTCCACGTTCCCGCCGCTGGACTTTTGAATGTCCTCGACATATCCATGAACGGTCCGCGACAAAGTATGGAACTCGAACGGCAGCACCGGCGCATCGGCCAGGCGCATCAGCGTGGTGGTCATCACCTGCGCCAGCGTCTTCCCGTAATTCAGGTCGCCGTCTGAAAATCGCCGGAACCAATCGAGCGTATCGTACGCGGAGTGATACACGCCACCCGCATCCGCGCCTCCGAAGCCCAGGTTCATGCTCGCAACGCCGGAGTGGTGCAGAAATCCTACATAATCGGACCCCGACCCCAGAGCGCCCAACCGGAACGCGCGCGGAGCGCCGTCCTTGCCCGCACGATCGAGCAGACTCTTCTGCGTGACCGGATCGTTCAAATCGCGCAGCACTTCGCGGAGGAACACTTCCAGCGTGTGCGAACCGCCCGCGTTCAGCGAGCCTCGCCCATTTGAATCGGAGTTGATGTAAACCGCGGCCTTGCGCTCCAGCTCCTCCTGATGCTTCTCCACCCATTCGGTGGATCCGATCAACCCGAATTCTTCGCCATCCCACAGCGCGAAACGGATGGTCCTCTTCGGCTGCCAACCCTGTTTACGCATCGCCGCCAGCGTGCGCGCGGTTTCGAGCAGGGCCGCCGCGCCGCTGATCGGGTCGCTCGCCCCGTTCACCCACGCGTCGTGGTGATTGCCGTACATGATCCACTCGTCTCTATAAACGCCGCCAGGGATGGTCGCGATCACATCGTTGACCGGCTTATTCGTCCAATCAAAATCGAGCTTCAAATGCACGACCGCCGGCCCGGGCCCCGCGTGATAGGCAATCGGCAGCGCGCCGCGCCACGCTTCGGGAACCATCGGCCCGTGAAGTTGCTCCAACAACGGCTGCGCGTCGCCATAGGAAATCGGCATCACCGGGATTTTCAGAATCGTCTTCGCTTCCGCCCGAGGAAGACGCTTCGCTCCGGGCATGGATGCCCACCCCGGCGTCAACGGATCGCCTGGATAAATCGGCATGTCCATCACGCTGCCGCGCTGCGCGCCTTGCGCCGGACGCATGGGACCGTTGGGATAAACGTCGCCCTGAAAGTATCCGTCGTCGCGCGGGTCAGAATAAATCAGGCAGCCGACGGCTCCGTTTTCCTGCGCCAGCTTCGGCTTGATGCCACGCCAGGAATGCCCATAGCGGGCGATGACGATCTTGCCCTTCACGTCGATGCCGAGCTTCGCGAGCACCTCGTAATCTTCCGGAATGCCGTAATTCACGTAGACCAAAGCCGCGGTCACGTCGCCGCTCCCGGAGTACGCGTTGAAGGTCGGAATCTGATTCGGATCGCTGGTGCCGGGGTCTTCGGCAATCGCCGGTTCTTTGATCGCCGCGCGAAACCGCACCGGCTCCGTCATTTCGAGTACGCGCGAAGTCGGATACGGCAGCAGCGATTCGAACGTTTCGATGTGCGCGTCGAATCCCCATTCTTTAAACATGCCGAGCGCATACTCGGCCACAGCACGCGACCCGGCGGAACCGGCATGGTGCGGCTTCGAGGCCATCCGCTCCATGTAAATTTTCATGCGCTCGCGCTGCGGAATCGCGATGGCCTTCTCTTCGCGCTCATGTTGGGATTTCCATTGGTCGTTGCCGAAACCGCGAATGGGAGCCTGCGAGAAAGCGGGAAGAATCAGCAGCGAACAGAAAAAGACGCGAAACATGCCTAAGAAATGCAGTGTAGCATTCGGTATGGGGCGGCGTTAAACCGGAGTGGATGCTTACTGTGACGACCGCGCGCGAACAGCTCAAGGCGCTGGTTGATGAGTTGCCCGAGAATCTGCTACAGGACGCAATCTGGACGTTAACCCACCTTGACGTAGACGATGAGCCCCTGTCAGAAGAGGAGGTTGCGAGTCTTGAAGCGTCGCGCGAAGACTTCAAGCACGTCCGCGTGATTTCGCTCGAAGACTACGAGAAACAACGAGGAACGGCGCGTGCGAGACCGGATCCGAGAGAATGCTTCCAACCCGCTTGACGCCCGTTTTTCACAATCGCTAACTCAGCCCAGAGATCTTTGAACTTCCCGAATCGGAGGATGGAGGATTCTATTCACGATGGACACAACACGTGGACTCGTGAAGATTCACTCAATTGGGCGTCGAGGGCAAGTTTATCGAGGACTGTAATCCCTCCGGCCGAGCCTTCAAAAATCCCAAAAACTCTCCGGCATCCGAAGTCCGGTGATCGAAGGACGCTACGACTTTTTCATCCGGATCGAGAATCGCATACAGAGGAATCGCTATGGTCGCGAATTTTGAATCTTCCACTTTTTGATTCTCCTCCGACACCTTGTCCGTCCCATCCGTATACAACTCCACCAGCACGAAGTCCTTCAGCGCCGCCGAGATTTCCGGCTTCGGGAACATGTTCGCCTTCATCCAGTGGCAGTTCGTGCACGCATAACCGGTGAAGCTCACCAGGACCAGCTTGTTTTCCTGCTTCGCCCGATCCAGCGCTTCCCGATACTGATTCTTCATCCACTCCGGACCCGCGTTGGCAGTCGTGCCGCCGCTGAATCCGCCGACTGTTGTCGCGGCCGGCACAAACGCGTCCAGTTCGCCGAGCGGGGCGCCGAACATTCCCGGCAGCAAGCTGAAGGCAAAAATCAGGATCGCGCTGGCGAACAACAATCGCGCGATGCCCAGCGTTTCGCCCTCTTCCACGCCTTCGAGCTTCAAAAGCCCGAGCAGATAAAGTCCCGCCATCGCGAATAAAACGAACCACGCGGCCAGGAACCGTTCCCGCGTTAGCCAGTTCAACTGCAATACCTGATCGATGTTGGCCGCGTACTTCAGCATGATCGCGAGCAGCGCGAAGCCCATCACGGTCTTCACCCGCGCCAGCCATCCGCCGCTCCGTGGCAGCTTTTTCAAGTATCCCGGAAACGCCGCCAGGAAGAAGAATGGAAACGCTAGGCCCGTGGCGAAGCTCGCCATTCCCAGCACCGGCTGCGCGCCTTTTAGCTGTACTGACGCTGCCAGCAGGCTACCGACAAAGGGACCCACGCAAGCAAACGAAGTGAGTGAAAACGTCAACCCCATTAATAGCGTTCCCAGATATCCGCCGCGACGCGACGCAGCGTCGAGTTTGGTAAGCAAGCTCGAGGGCAAAGTAATTTCGAACGCACCTAGCAAGCTGAGTGCGAACGCCGCGAACACGATCGCGATGAATCCGTTCACCCAGGGATTCGATGCGAGTTGCACGACTCCGAACGGCCCCACCGCGGCTGTCACGCCCAATCCCAGCGCGCAAAACAACACGATAATGCCGAGCGAAAACACGATTGCCTGCCGGATTCCTCCGCGATCGTTCAGGAAGAATGACACGGTGATCGGGATCATCGGAAACACGCAAGGGGTGAAGATCGATGCGAGGCCCAATCCGAACGCCGTCAGCAGGAACGCGAGCATTCCTTCCGATGCCTTTGGCGCAGCAGCAGGAGCTTTAGCCGGTGCAGCAGTATCGATATATCCCGCCGGAGCCGCAAACGCCGCGGCCGCCGGAGCCGACCCGTCGACGGTCAAGGTAAAGGTCGCCTGCTTGGTCTTCGGAGGTAGGCAGCGCTTCGAATCGCACGCCGCGTAGCGAACTTGCGCGGTTATTTCCAGGGGGCCTGCCGACGCGTCCTTCTTCAGTTCATAAGGAATCTGAAAAACCGCTTCCTTTTCGTAAAACTGCGCCTTAGCGCCAAGAGCCTCGTCAAACTTCTCATCCGGCTTCGGCTGAAAAACATGCGCAGCGACGCCGTCAAAAGTGATTTTGAGAGGAATCGTCGGAGGAGGCGATGTGACGGAGTAAATATGCCATCCGTCGTCAATTTTCGCGGTCAAGCGAAGCGGAACAGTAGCTCCTGGCGTAGCTTTGGAAGCATCCGAAGTAAGCGTCCAGGAAACCGGATCTAAAGCTCCAAAACAAAACGACGTCGTCAGCAACACAAGTGCCGATATCCTGGCTACTGGCTGCTGGCTACTGGCTACTTCTTTCATGTGGCTACCACTTTAGCCGATGCCGCTCGATCCAACTCCGCTTCAATTTTCTCATTAATTCCGCCGTCAGCGAACTCCGCCGCTACCCGGATGGCGTTCTTAATCGCCGTCGGGTTGGACCGGCCATGGCAAATAATGTTGACGCCCTTGACGCCCAGCAGCGGCGCGCCGCCGTACTCGGAATAATCCACGCGCTTGCGAAAATCGGCAAAAGCGTTTTGCGCGAGCTTCGCGCCGATTTTTCGCGTCAACGTGGCCGTAAGAGCCTCCTTCAACATGGTGCGGATCATCTCCACCAGCCCTTCGCTTACCTTCAGCGCGACGTTGCCGATGAACCCGTCGCACACCACCACGTCCGCGATCCCGGAGTAAATGTCGCGACCTTCCACGTTGCCGATAAAATTCAACGGCAGTGCCTTGAGCAAGGGAGTGACCGCGCGCGTGAGCTCGTTGCCCTTATGCTCCTCTTCCCCGATCGACAGGAGTCCAACGCGAGGACTGGGGTTGCGAAAAATGATGCGCGAATAAATCTCGCCCATCACCGCGAACTGCGCCAGCATTTCGGGTGAGCAATCGACGTTCGCTCCCACGTCGATTACGACGACGGGAGAGCCTTTCACGGTAGGAAACGCCCCAGCGAGCGCGGGCCGGCTGACGCCGCGGACCATGCCCTGCACGGTTTTGGCCGTGACCATCGCTGCGCCCGTGTTGCCGGCCGACACCACGCCATGAACCTCGCCCGCGCTCAGCAGCTTCGCCGCAATGCGCAAAGACGAATCGCGCTTAGTGCGGACCGCTTTCGCAGAGTCCTCCATGGTGATCACTTCGCTCGCATGATGAATACGAATCGGCAGGGACGAAGCTTCCGGATGCAGGCTGAGCTCTTTCCGGACCACGTCCTCGATGCCCACCAGGATCACGCCGATATTGAGTTCCGTGGCGGCGAGAATCGCACCTTCAACCTCGGATTTGGGAGCGTAATCGCCTCCCATAGCGTCAACCGCGATCGTCAGCATGGAGGTTGGTTTTGTCAATTATGCCGATGTTACTGCTCCACCACCTCGATAATTTCGCGGCCTTTGTATTTTCCGCAGTGCGGGCATACGCGATGCGGCAGCTTCGGCTCGTGGCAATTCGGGCACTGCGATAACCCTGGCGTCTTCAGCGAGTCGTGCGCACGCCGCGTTGAGGTGCGTTGCTTGGAATGTCGTCGTTTCGGATTCGGCATAAATTAAGGATCAGGCAGGCGTCTATTCTGACTCCTGACTCCTGACTCCTGTCTCCTTCTTCTTAGTTCAAATGTTTCAGCGCCGCCCACCGGTCGTCGGCCGCAGCCCCTAGGCAAGCGCATTCTTTCTGATTCCGGTTTTGACCGCACTCCGGACAGATTCCCTTGCAATCTTCACCGCATACCCGCTGCATGGGCAGCGTCAGCAGAATAAACTCCCGCAAAACGTCGTTGAGCTCCACTCCATTGCCTTCGTAAAAGCCCATCTCCGCTTCACCCTCGTCGATCGCCTTCTCCTCGCCATACCCTTCCGTCACCGGACGATAGTACAGCTCGAAATCGGCATCCACGGGACACGCCGCTTGCTCCAGGCAGCGGTCGCAATCCGCTTCCATCTGGACCGTCAGATGTCCCTTAACTCGAATCTCACCCAACAGATCGATCACCAGCTCCGCAACTCCCGAAGCCTTCAAAGGACCCACCTGCCGCAGCTTTGGATCGAAAAATTCGATTGCGCCCGGCTCCAGCGTCACATCGAATGCACGCGGCTTTAGCTCCAGCTCGCGAATATGAAAGAACAAGGCACTCCTCCAGCGCGCGCGAACGCACCAGCCCTATACGGGTGAAAATCCAGTATATCAAGGACTTTGCTAGGTCTGCCACTCCCGGTAGGCGAAATAGAACC
>DATHOJ010000008.1:0-249141 GCA_035485055.1 Bryobacteraceae bacterium | reverse complement strand
AAAGTCTCTGAGAATGTTGTCTATGGTGGTCATCGGCTTCTGGCGTACGACGTTGCAGAGGCACCCTTTGAACTGGGTCTTGAATCCCAAGCGCGGAAATTCACTCAGGATCGCGCGCTGTTTGTCCCGCGGGATTCGATCGAGGCCCACTCCGAGAACGTCTACCGCGATGCCTGAGTGAACCATGACGACCTCGGGTTCTTTGTGGAGCGCGAGAGTAGGGGTGGTGTGGAGTGCAATCGCATCCCACACAAGCTGCATCTGGCGCGCTGAGATGCCCTGATCACTCAGAAACACGCGGGCCGCGTTTGCTCCATCCACTTCGAAGCGGTTCGCTCCCGTGTAGCGATCTGTCAAGCCAAGATCATGCAAAACCGCAGCAACGGCCAACAGCTCCGCGTCCGGCGCATGCTCGGCGCCCTCTGAAAGCACGACCCCAAACAGCCATGAGCGCATGACATGGTTGAATAGGAACGGCTCTAAAAGCCCGCGAGCTAACTCCATTGCGTCGCGGACGAGAGTTGTGTCGGGCACTTTGATTCCTGCGAAGACCATAGTCTCCTCCTTAGTTGTTAGCTTCGTTGTGCACCTTTGGATTGTGCCCTAGTATTCAAACCACTGGCTGAGCGCTTTGACCTTCTCCTCCGTATACGGCGGGAACAAGTGCTCAATGGCTACGTCGGGCGGCGAAATCAGAACCGATTTCGCGTGCGTGAGAGCGTCAAACCCGGCCTTGCCATAGTAGTGACCGATACCGGAATATCCGACCCCGCCAAAGGGCATGGTTTCGATAAACAGGTGAATGTTTACCTGATTGATCGCGCCGCCGCCGAAGGACAAGCTTGCGAGGAAGTGATCGATCGCCTGCTGATCTCGGCTGAAGAGGAAGCCGGAAAGAGGCTTCGGATGCTTCTTCACCTCGCGAATGGCCGCATCCATGTCCTTGTAGGTGAGGATTGGAAGAATCGGCCCAAAGATCTCGTCCTCCATGATCGGATCGTCCCAAGTCACTGGATAGATGACCGTGGGGTCGAGATAGCGTGCGTCCGGGTCGGAACCCCCGCCTATGACAACTTTCCTTTGATCGATCAGGCCCACCAAACGTTCGGTGGCCTTTGGGCTGATGATGCGGGAGTAGTCGTCCGGTCTGCTCTTGGGGTCAGTCCCATAGAGCTCGACCATCGGCTTCTTGCACTCCGCAACAAACTCCTCTGCCATTGATTCGTGCACGAATGCGTATCCGGGACTCCGCCGAATTGGGTTGAAAGGTCCGGTCAGCGATAACATCGATTTGAGGAAACCTTAGGCTCGTTTTGGGGTAGGAACCTTCATTTCTTCGATGTGCTTCTTGTCGTTGAACCCAGTTGCTGGAAACTGACGTACGCCGGAGAGTGGCGCAAGACAGCCCACCTCTCCGGCATGAGGTTTAAAAGCAGCATTCACTTTAGCTAGAACGCCACTTGCGATTGTCTCCGGAGTGATATAGGAAAGAGCGGAAATACAAAAGCCCAGAATCGCCGACGAGCCCCGGTATGAAAGTATTGCCGCTGAACGCGCACGAAGTGTTGCACTCCGTCTCCTTTCCAGCGCCTCTGAAGTAAGAGTCGAGCGATCTCGTTCTGCGTCGCTCTCAGCGGTTCCGAGGATATCGAGCACTCATCTCAGCGCGTCTCTGCTCCGAGACATCGCCGCCGAGGTTATCGAGCAATTGAAAGAGCGTGGGGATCTTCGCTCCGGTTGCCCACTGTCCATCGTCGATTTCGATGCACATCGTGAAGATGCCGGTGTCGTCTTCCTCCCTGCCGACACCCAGCGCGGCCTTCAGGATACGAGCGACTTCTTTGACCGCCCTTGACTTCAATTCCGTGTTCATCAAACCTTGCGGCGCGATGATGCGCGCTAGCGCCATTTTCCGTCCCTTCACGTAGGTATCGTCAAAGCGGCCGCCCACTGCCCAACTGTCGACTGGCATGGTATGGAACCACATCCAGTCGATCATCTTCGCGGACTCGGTAGGTTCCCCTACTTCTACGGTCATTATAGTATTAGACAACTCCTCCGCGAGCTTCGAGCGAATTTCATCGGATAGCTTTTCTCTGGTAAACACTTCGACAAATGGCATAATTACCTCCTTCATAGGGTTTGTGTTGATTCGCGCTTATTTTCCCTGGTATACCGGCTTCCGGCCTTCCGCCTCTGCCTTCCGGCCTTCTAGGAAGTCCTGCGTATGGAAAAGAGCTCCAAATTGCGCGTCTAGTTTTGACAATGCTTCTTCCTCAGAGTGATCAATCGCCAGGTGAGCAGACGCCAATGAGGTCTTGATGCCAAGTGGGCCGCAATCGGCGATCTTGTTCGCGATTCGAATGCCGGCCTCTAGCGCCTCCTTCGCATTGGGAGCTACCTTCTGCACCTCTCCCATACGGTATGCTTCTTCGGCGCCCCAGTGATCTCCGGTCAAAATGTAGCGCATGGAATTCCCCCAACCTACTTCCCGAGGGAACCGGATGGTCGATCCTCCTCCGGGAAAGCGTCCATGTGTATTCTCATCCTGGCCGAAACGGGTGTCGGCTGAAGCAATACGGATGTCTGCAACAAGATGGAGTTCATGGGCCATATTCCAGGTATCGCCATGCGTAACCACGATCAGAGGCTTGGTGAGGCACGGAGCGCTCTTTCCAAGCGGATCTATCGTCCCAGTGTTCGCGATCCAGGGCTTGCCTGTTCCTGCGAGCGACTTAAATCCTTCAACGTCGATCCCTCTTGAAAAGTTCTCCCCGTGACCAAATAGAATTGCGGCGCGCAGCGAGGGATCGTGGTCATATTGATAATACGCTTCGGCCAGTTTTTCGAAGGTCTCGGGATCAATGCGGTTCTGGATGTAAGGACGATTGATGCCAAAAAACACGACCTGCCCGCGGCTCTCTATGGTCAGCTTTGCTCCGGAACTTAACGGTACGTCCTGAAGCGCTATGGCTGGAGTGTGAGTCTGTTGTGGCGCATCGGGCCGTTGCGATGGCTCCAGAGCGCCAGCCAGGTTGGGCAAAGCTGCCAGCGTGGAAGCGCCGCCAAGTGCCGGCGCAATTTTCAGAAAGCGCCGGCGGGCTAAATCATTCAGACTAGTCATTCTATTCCCATCTCCTTTCTTGTTCTCGATAAGGCGTCAGTGGGCAGCTTTCGCGCGGGCGCGCACTTGCTGATAAATGGTTAGACTGACGAATGCAGCCTGGACGATTGGCGCAGAGACACCTTGTTTTCGCCCTCGTTCGATAAGGTCACCAAGGATACTGTCCACTTCGACAGGTGCCTGCTCTTTTCGGTCACGATACATCGATGAGGTCAACGAGGAAGCAGATGCGGTGAGTTGAGAGCTCTTTTCTGCTAGGAATGCCTCCGAAAGCGGATAGCCGCAGGCATCCGCGATTGCAGCGCATTCACGAAGCGCCGAAAGAGATAAGTCTGCGCCACCGGGGACAGCCACGATTTCTCCGATATTTCCGCCGAGCAAACATGTGATGGTTCCCACGCTGGCCAAGAATACCCACTTCTGCCACATGTCCAGCAAAATGTTTTCGGAAATGGCGGTGTCAAACCCGGCCCCCTGAAAAACCTGGTGCACTGCTTCTATCCGAGAGGTCTTCTTCCCGTCCACTTCGCCGTAGCTGACACTCTGGAAGTCGGCAAGCTGGATTACCCGGCCTTGCGAATCGATTTCAGTGGCAACATAGCAAACCCCACCCAGGACAGCATTTTCGCCGAACCTCTCCGTTAGCACATCCATGGGATGCATGCCGTTTAATACTGGAATGATGACCGTCCTTGGCCCGACTGCGGGCGCGAAATCATCTATCCCGGCGGCGAGGTCGTAGCTTTTTATACTCAAAAAGATAATGTCGTATGGAGACACAATCTGAGCCGCGGTTATTGTCTTGGGCCGAACGGTGAAATCGCCATAGTATGGGCTGACAATCCGTAGTCCGTGGGCTTGGATTTGCTGGGCTCGTTTGGGACGAATGAGAAAGGTTACGTCACGGCCTGCCTGTGCTAGCCGTCCTCCAAAATAACCACCGACTGCTCCAGCGCCGACGATTAAAATTCGCATATGGCCATCCTTTCAGCAACCTCGATCAGATCCAAACTCGCTTGATCGCGGAAATCCTTGTAGCCGCTGGTTGCTGCACGGTGAGGTCATTCATGAACGTGCTCCGCGTCCCATTGGCGGATCGGCATAACCAGGTATAACTCGGTGTGATGGGGCAAATGCGCCACGTAGGGCATACCAGTTGATGGATCACGATTCATCCCCTGAAAATCGTCTTGATAGGGACTGACAATCATCAGGTGCGGACCAACGTGGAATTCAGGGCCCGAGGAACCATCTTTCGATTGCCAAGCGCCGAAATACATGTACGAAATGCCGATGCGATCGATCTGCGGCGTTCGGCCGGCAAGACTGTCCTGCATCCAGCGCAGGAATATTGGGTCGAAGCATCCTGGCTCATCGTGCGCATATCCAGGAATTGCCGGAAAACATGTCCATTGGTTCGATCCTTTGCGAAGTAGCCGGTATTCACTTCCGGGCGTCGAGGGCCAGTCGCGGACAGTCGCATCCTTGGTGATGAATACGGGACCACCTCGCAGCGCGTCCGCGATCTTCTCCGCGTCAGTCACAGGCAATCGGTCTGACGACTGAGCGAACGCGGTAGGCACGGCCAAGAGAACAGTTGTTAGTAGAGTCATTGAAATGTATGGGCGGATCATCGAGTTTCCTCCTTTTCCTTAAATAGCGGGTTGTGATTCTCCGGATAACGCTAAGCGGTTTGCGCCATTCCGTTCTTGAATGCGTAACGGGTGCTGGTGCCGCTCGCTATTGAGTTGCTCGTTCCCGAGCTATCCACTCCGTTATGTATTGCGGGCACTGTACGATCTTCACACCTTCAGCCTCACGCGCTCCTAAGAACCGAACCACCTCCACATCCACGATCGTCACTTCCTTCAAGTCCAAAACCAACTGGGAACCGTCGTTCCCGAGTTGCTTTTTCAATTCCCCGAGGTGCTCCGCTTGAAAGTGACCAATCAAGCGAATCTTAGTGGTCCCGCCTTGCGAATTCTTCTCGATCCTCAATATTCATTCCCTCGCTCGGGGCATCAACGCTGCGGTTAAAGCAAGTTACTTGCCAACACGATTTATTGAAATGGCAGAATTTACGAGGCGGGAAATTGCTGATGGTCGGGCAATGCTAATTTCCTGGCAAGGATGAGAGAGACAACGACTGGAAAGACGTCGGAGAAGCGGGAAGGCAGCGCGTTTTCAGCGCTGCGAATGGTGACCCGGCACATTACCCTGAACCCCGGGTTCACGCCAGTGGTGCCACCTTGAAACGGCGCTTGTTTATGCCGAGGCTCGCGATCTTCCACTCAAGAGTTTGGCGGGGGATTCCGAGCTTGGCGGCCGCACCACCCGGGCCTGAAACTCGACCTTGGCACTCTGACAGAGCGGCTTCGATTGCTTTTCTTTCGCGGTCAGCAAACTCAACCTTGCCTTCGGCGAGGACGCCTGAGCGAGAAAGCAGCTGTTCAGCTGGTTGGCTCGATTGTCGTTGCAGCCACGTCGAGTCGATGGAGAAGGTTTCTCCTTCGCATAGGATGACTGCACGCTCGATTACATTTTGTAGTTCGCGGATGTTGCCGGGCCAATTGTAGGCTTGGAAAAGCTCCAGTGTCTTCCTTCTGATATGGCTGATCTGTTTTCCGGCTCTCTTGGCATATCGTTCCACCAAATACTCGACCAGGAGCGGAATGTCGTCCTTCCGCTCGCGCAGGGCCGGTACACGGATGGGGAAAACGTTAAGTCGGTAGAAGAGATCCTGGCGGAACGTGCCCGCGGCGACAGCAGCCTCCAGGTCGCGGTTTGTAGCCGCAAGCACTCGTACATCAACAGGAATCGGCTGGCTGCTTCCGACCCGCTCAAATTCTCGCTCCTGGAGTACTCGCAGCAAGGCAACCTGCGTCTCAAGCGAAAGCTCACCGACCTCGTCCAGGAAAATAGTCCCGCCATCCGCCGATTCGAAACGGCCAGCGCGTCGCTGCAGCGCCCCCGTAAAAGCACCTTTCTCGTGCCCGAAGAGTTCAGAAGCAATCAACGAAGGAGGAATTGCCGCGCAATTGACCCGGATGAATGCCTTAGCTGCTCGCCTGGACCGTTTGTGGATGGCGGAGGCCATCAATTCCTTTCCCGTGCCGGTCTCGCCGAAAATCATCACAGTGGAATCCGTGGGCGCCACCTTACTGACTTGTGAGATAACCCCGCGCAGCGCCGCAGAGGATCCTACGATTTCCTCGTACATCGAAGAACGGTCGATCTCTTCCCGCAACGCCAGGTTTTCCTTGCGCATTCTTTCTTCAGTCTGCTTACGATCGTCAATATCGGTTCCCGTCGCGTACCAACGAAGAATGCGTCCTTGTTCGTCGCGCAGGGGATTGTAGCGGAGCAGGAACCAGCGGTATTTTCCATGTTTGCCTAAAGCCCGTTGTTCATTTTCAAAGGGTAAGCCGCAGGCCAGCGCCCGGCGACGCTCCTCCTGTACACGCTCAATATCTTCGGGGTGGAAGACTTTAGCACGAAAATCCCACGCCCTTATCTCGTCCAGACTTAAACCCGAATAATCCAGAAGCCATTGGTTGACATAGAGCGCCTTCCCGTCGGGATCTAAGACCGCGATGGCCTGAGGAATAACATCGACAATCTGTTTGAGTTCAGCCTCCGACTTCCTGATCTTTTCGAATGCGAGAGTTAAGGCCGACTGTGACCGCTCGCGCTCGATGGCAAGTCCCGCAATACGACTCGCGTAGTCGATCAACCGAATGTCGTCCGGAGTCGGATGGCGAACTTCGCGATAGTACATGCAAAAGGTGCCCAGAACTTTTCCATCCTTCGACACAATGGGTGTCGACCAGGCGGCGCGAAGGCCACTCTCCAAAATAACCTCTTTAAAGCGCTCCCAATTCGGGTGAGAGAGCATGTCGGAGATGAAGACGGGCTGACGGAGGTAAGCCGCTGCGCCGCAAGATCCGACATTTGGACCAATGCACACTCCATCGGTCGCCGCCCGGTAAGCTTCGGTTGCGTTTGCGGCTACGGCACTGGTTCATGCGATGCGGACGGTCTTGCGGGGGAACTCTCACGTCAGTCTTCAGATCGCGAGCGACGTTCTTTCCACGTTCCTCCAGCCGCACGCCGCTCCGCTCACGTCAGGTGCTGCGTCTGGTTTCGGAAGGTCGATCTGCGAAGGAAATCGCCGTGATCGATGGCGTATTTGGTCAGTGCCGCCGTGGTATGGAGATTCAGCTTCTCCATAATAGATGCCTTGTGAAATTGAGCGGTCTTAACCGAGAGTACCGCAGATGTAATCCGTCTTCGTCAAGCAGGAAGATCGAGCACATCAGTCCCTCACTGTGGGCTTCGATCACGCGGGCGACACTTGTCAGAACCTCGTTCAGCGATGCACCGATGAGCATCATCTTCAGCGCATCTAATACCGCCTCGGCGGGCAGGAGTTGCGCGAGGGTCGGCGATATTGGGATGGCCTTAGCGGGGAAAGTGGTCGATCCTTTGACGTCTGCCATAAAGAAGTTCCAACCCAGGCGTCACGCCAACAGTATCGCTCAAAGGCGATGGCAATTCAATCGCCCGCGAGTCGGGACGCACCTAGTCGATCAAGGAAATCTCACAGGGACTCGGACATTTGAACAGGTCAGGTCGAAGATAGATTCTAACTGCCGGGGGTCATGATGTGGGCTGTCGTGGTTCCCGCATTCATAATCCAGACCCCACCCTGCTTGGGATTGTCAGGCAAACCGGTCGATTGAGTCGTCGCGCCTGGCACCGCAATCGTAACGTGGGTTCGTGCGTGCTCCTGATCGGCGCCATTCATGTCGTACCACACCGATCCGTACTCGGGCTTCACCCTGGTTCCGTCCGCCTCGGCCGCGTCCAGTGCCGCCTGCTTGGCTGCTTTATCGGTCATCGCCTCGAACTTCCTATTCTGGGCGATGCGATCCAAGTTGCCGATGCTGGTGCATTGCACTGCAAAGGGCTGGCGTCCGGGCTCTCCTGAGCGATCGTAACAAACCAGCCGGTTGGTGCCCTTCTTCAGCGTCTCGTACGTTGAGTCGGCCTTAAACTGGATGACCGTGGCGCCTTCGCGCAGTTGACGGGGCGCTGCGGCTAAGGCTCGCGCAGTGACATCGGCAGGCGATTGCGCAATCGCAGCAACGGTCGCCAGGACTCCAAGAAACATCGGGACTATGCATTTCATTCGAAGATCTCCAATCCATTCTTAACCACAAAGCACAGCCTTCGCAAACGGATTCAATTTCAGGCGCGTCGCCTGAGAACAAGAGTACAACGCGGCACTTGCAGTATGGAATGTGTGGGAGTGAGCGCACTCGGAATCTGCCTGGATCGCTGTCCTATTCGTATCGCAGTGCGATCATTGGATCGACGGAGGATGCCCGGCGCGCAGGGATGAAGGCCGCTAAAGCCGAGGTGGCGATCAGAAGAAGCACCGCCCCACCGAAAAGGAGCGGGTTCTGGGAGCTTCCTTCCGCCCACTTCGATAGGATCCTGCCGAGAAAGATGCTGAGCAAGACGCCGCAGAGGATACCGCCGATCACGTCGCGCGCAGTGGATGCGAATACGAGTCTCAGCACGCCGCGCGGCGTCGCGCCCAGCGCCATCCGAATGCCGAATTCATTGGTCCGCTGCGCCACGCTGTAGGAGACGACACTGAACAACCCTATGGCCGCAAGCACCAGCGCCAGGACGGAGAAACCGGTGAAGAGCGCCGCGACCAGGCGCCCATAGGCGTATTCGTCTTCATCCTGAATCCACTGCTCCAGGTCGTGGATCTGACGGACTACCTGTTGATCGGGGTCCACAGCTTTGACTTCGGCGCGAACGCGATTGAGGTTCGCGAGAGGCGCGGAGCGCGTGCGGACCAGAATCTGCGTGAACATCCACATATGGGTCGTAAACGGAATAAAGATCGCGGGCTTGACCGGCCTGCTCAAACCGTCATCGCGAGCGTCGGCAACAACGCCGATAATCTGCATCCAGTTGTTGCTATCCTTCGCCGATTGCGCGAAAGGAGCTTCGCTTTTCAGATCGGGGAGCCGGATCTGCTTGCCAAGAGCATCGCCCTGCGGCCAATATTGGTGCGCCATCGTTTGATTGATCACCGCCATGCGCGCGGCTCGCACAATTTCGCCGTCATCCCAAAGGCGCCCCTGCAATAACGGAATGCGCAGAGTAGCGAAGTAGCCCGGGCTGACAAAGTTGGTCCGCAATTGCTCTTTTTGACCGGAGGGGCGGCCGAAAATCTCGAACGCCATATCGGAGCCGTTCGAAGGCGGCGTCGCATTCGTGGAGATCCCGGCCGCGACCACTTCCGGCATAGCGGAGACGCGGTTCAACAGTTGTACGAAATAGGCGGATCGATCCTCCCAGGAGACGTGTGAATTTTGATGGACGGGAATTCCGACCGACATCGTATTGTGCGGATCGTAGCCCAAATCCGCGCGGATCAGGCGCACAAATCCATTCATCGCTGCTGCCGCGGACGTGAGCAGCAGCAGCGTCAGCGCTATCTGGCCAGCGACCAGAACGCTATGCGTCCGCTTCCCGCGGCCCCCTCCTGTGGTTCGCCGCGAACTCGATTGCATGAGTTGAGCCACTTCCGGGCGGGAGAACTCGAACGCGGGAGCGAGTCCGAATAGTACGCCTGTAACGATGGCAATCGCGACCGAGAACATCAGCACCGGCAGATTCACGCGAATCACCGCTTCGTGCGGAAAGGAGAACTCCGGAAGCAAGCGAACCAGCACTGGCACGGAACGATAAGCCAGCAGTACGCCTCCGATTGCTCCGGTGAGCGAGAGTCCCAGGGCCTCCGTAAGAAGTTGGCGCTGGATTCGCCAGCGGCTCGCTCCGATGGCACTGCGGATAGCAAGTTCGTGCTGGCGAGCCGTGCCCCGAGCAAGCAACAGGATCGACACGTTGGCGCATCCGATCACGAGAAGGAGACCTACGGCGCCCAATAGCAAGTACAAAGGCGGGCCCAAACGCTCCATATAGCGTTCCACGAGCCCGCGAATATGAACCCGAAACTTCTTTGGGAAATGGGTCGGAGTCTCTTTCGCGAACTGTTCGAGGAGCGGTTGCAATTCGGCGTCGGCGGCAGCATGGGTCACCCCTGGCCGTAAGCGGACGCGGGGTTGGAACGTGACGGTGGAATCGTTCGTGAGTTTGAGCGGCAGATACACATCGGCATCGCCGATCGTGAAACGAGAAGGTAGAACGCCAACGATGGTGTAGTTCTTGTGGACAAGTTGGAGGTTGCGTCCGATCACGTCCGGATCGGAATTGAAGTGCCGCTGCCAAAAACGGTAGTTCAGCACGACCACGGCTTGTGGATCCTGGCCATCCGGAGCGTCGGAGGGCAGCAACGTGCGTCCCAGAAGTGCAGGAACCCCAAAATGAATTCCAGCATTCGCCGAGAGTTGGACGGACGGTACATCCTGGGGTAATTCCTCATCGGTCGTGGTCAGATTCCAGGTCCCCCAACTGGCTGCGGCACTCTCGATGCAGCCCGCTTTTTGCAGGACCTTCAGTTGAGGGCCAGTGATTCCCACTCCACGCCGATCGCCATTTTCGTTCAGGATGGAGAGTTCAATCATGCGGTCGGCGCCGAGATAGGGATATGGATTTACGAGCAGACCGTAGATGACGCTGAAGACCGCGGTGGTCGCGCCGATACCGAGGGTGAGGGAAAGAATGGCGGTCACCGCGAGGCCCGGACGCTTCCGTAGCTCACGTAATGCGAAGACGAGATCTTGCAGCATGCCCTATTTGATACCGCCTACGTTCTTTCTGGTTACAGGTATCTGAAAACCGCTGCTCAACGCATTTCGGTCGGGCGGCGTCATTCTCTCTTGGCAGAAACAACATAACCGCGACGATTTTGCGGCGTCTAAACATAGATCGACAACGCCGGAAACGGAGGATAGCAGCTAAATGAACACATGGCATTTCTGGGAGCCGTTCACGCAGGACATCCGTTACGCATTCCGCAGCATGGCCGGCAGCAAGCTGTTCACCAGTATGGCTATCCTGTCGCTGGCGCTGGGAATCGGCGCAAACACGGCCATCTATAGCTTCATGGATGGCGTCATGCTTCGCGCGCTGCCGGTTCACCGTTCTGAGCAATTGGTAATCCTCAACTGGCGCGCCAAATCGGACGCTCCGGTGGTCCACACCCACTGGGGAGACAATTACGATGAACCCGGAGGCGGCAAAACCAGCCCCAATTTTCCGTATCCGGCATTCGAACTGCTGCGCGATCACAATGATGTATTTTCGTCCCTGTTTGGCCACGTGCGCGGCGGCCGGCTAAATCTGGTCATCGACGGGAATGCTGAGCTCGCGAGCGGACAATATGTAACCGGCGGCTTTTTTTCGGGACTCGGCGTGCCCCCCGCCGCCGGACGCCTCATCGATCCGGACGACGACCGGCTTGGCGCCCCTTCCGTCGCCATCATCACCAACGATTATTGGCACACCAGATTCGGCGCCAGCCCCTCCGTCATCGGCAAGCATATTCAGATCAACGGAACGTCGTTCACCATCGCCGGCGTGTCCGCACCGGATTTCTATGGCGTTTCTCCAGACAGCAAACCCAGCGTATTCCTCCCGATGGCGAACATCGGTCTCACGCATCCGACCGATGGAAGCATGTTCAGCGACGGCACCTATTACTGGATCGAATTGATGGGACGTTTGAAGAGCGGCGTCACTCTGCAACAGGCGCAGGCTCAGCTCGCCGGACCGTTCCACGGGTTTGTGGAGAGCACGGCGACAAAGGATAGGGAGCGCGCGGACCTTCCCTCCCTCTGGCTTCAGGAAGGCGGATCGGGCGTCGATTCGCTGCGCCGCCAATATTCGAAGCCGCTCTGGATTCTGATGGCGATGGTCGGACTGATCCTGGCCGTCGCTTGTTTCAACATCGCGAATTTGCTGCTGGCTCGCA
The DNA here is from genome assembly GCA_035485055.1 of Bryobacteraceae bacterium. GTDB lineage: Bacteria > Acidobacteriota > Terriglobia > Bryobacterales > Bryobacteraceae > Palsa-187. Next base: position 237,058 of record DATHOJ010000008.1, on the reverse strand, counting down.
CTGCGACCAGGCGTCGCGAGATCGCGTTGCGGCTCAGTCTCGGTGCAGGCCGTTTCCGCATCGTCCGCCAATTGATGACGGAGAGCGTCGTCCTGGCGATTCTCGGCGGCATTGCCGGCGTCGGCGTCGCCGCGCTCTGTATTCGCTTCCTGTTACTCCTGCTGACGAATGGGAACGGCAACTTTTCAGTGAACGTGCGCCTCGATTGGCGCGTGCTGTCGTTTACCCTGCTCATTGCCATCATCAGCGGCATTTTCTTCGGGCTCGCTCCGGCCTTGCAGTCGATCCGCGTTGACATTACGCCCGCGCTTAAAGAGACCCGCGCCAGCGAAGCGCACGGTAAAGCCCGTCGCTTCGGCCTTCGCTTCGGATTGAGTCAGGCCCTCGTTGTCGGCCAGATCGGTATTTCTCTTCTGTTGGTGGCTGCCGCCGGATTGTTCGTCCGCACCATCGCGAATCTTCACTCAGTCAATCTGGGGTTCAACGCCGAGAACATCCTGATTTTCACTCTGGATGCCACTCAGGCGGGTTACAAGGACGCTTCGCTCAAGCAGTTTTATAAGGAACTCGAACAGCGGTTCCAGGCGATTCCTGGCGTGCGCAACGCCACCAGCAGCGATATGCCGCTAGTCGGCGGCTGGAGCAGCAGCACCAGCATCACGGTGCCGGGCATCCCTAAGCCGCCGGAGGGCCAGCGAGGTCCGAATACATCGTACGCTTTGGTGGGTTCGACGTTTTTCGAAACCATGGAGATTCCCATTGTTGCCGGGCGCGCGATCGACAAACGCGACGTGGAGGGCGCTCCTCTCGCGGCCGTGGTCAACCAGATCTTCGCGGAGAAGTATTTTCACGGGCAGAATCCGGTGGGGCGGCACTTCACTCTTGGCGGAACGACCAACGCAGCGGACGTCGAAATCGTGGGGATCGCGAGGACGGCGCGCTACAGCTCACTCAAACGCGAAATTCCGCCGGTTACTTACCTACCCTGGATTCAGGCGCCGAAGTCTCGCCAGCTTCGGGAAATGATTTTCGAGCTGCGAGCCAGCGGTGACCCGCTCGCCTTGACCAAAACGGTTCGCCAGATTGTTCACGAAGTTGGCCCGCAAGTTCCCGTCGCCGACATAACCACGCAGTCTCGCCGGATCGATCAGACGATTTCTCAGGAGCGCACGTTCGCGCAGCTCTGCGCCTGTTTCGGCGCGTTGGCTCTACTCATGGCCTGCGTGGGACTCTACGGAACCATGGCCTATGCGGTCGCGCGGCGCACTGGCGAGATTGGTATTCGAATGGCGCTGGGCGCCACTCGCGGCCGGGTCGTGCGGATGATCCTGCGCGAAGTCGCCGTGCTTTCCGCATTCGGGCTACTGGCCGGTCTGGTGGCAGCGTACCAAACTACGGTATTCCTCAAGTCTTTCTTATTTGGCGTCAAGCCGAACGATCCTTTTGCCATCGGCGGTTCTGTCGCGATCCTGATCGCCTGCGCACTGCTGGCCGGATACCTGCCTGCACTCCGCGCCTCCCGCATAGACCCGATGGCAGCGCTTCGGAATGAATGACCAGGTTCGCGGATCCTCAGAACGGGGCGAGGCTGGCGGCTACTGCGCCGGCTTCATCGAGGTCGATCCGATCAGCCGTATGTCCTTGGTGACGCAGCTCATTTGCAGGTCGTAACCGTTGGGCGTCCCGGTGTGGAAGCTCTTGTAGGCAGCCTGATGGATGTCGCCCGTGTTGCCGGTGTCGACGCGGGCGCGCAGCTTGCGCTTCTCCAAACCGTCCTTCACGGCGTCGGAATCCCACGGCTGGATGCCAAACGAGATGTGATTGATGCGGACGTTTCGCGGCCGCGCCTTCCCTTTCCCGTCGGTCTGAGGCTTGCCGAAATTCGGATCGTTAGGATTGCCGCCGCGGATGATGGCGTCGCCAACGTCGCCCATCAGCACCTCGTTCTGGCTGCCTTCATCGAAGGTGCCCTGCCAGCCGAGCAGGTTGGTGTAGAACGACACACTCGCCTTATAGTTGGTCGCGGCGAACGAAAAGTGATCGAGCCACACCGTCCGCCAACCCGTCGCCTCGAACGGCAGTTCCACTTCGAGCTTGGCGGTCGCCGGAGTCTTGCGCGCCTTTACCATGCCTTTGCTGTTCCCGATCTGTAGATCGAACCCGTCCGGATCCTTGACGTGGAAGCTCTCGAATCCTTTCCCGTCGTTGTCGGCCACTGGATTGAGATCGCGCTTGCGGAGTTCCGCCTCCACTTTCTTGGCATTCCACGGCTCAATGGCGAAGCCGAAGCCGTCCACCACTGCCGTTGTCTGTTCCGGCGGAGCAGCCTTGAAGATCGCGGAGCCCCAGTCGCCGATGTCGAGAACGGCCTGCTTGCCGTCGTCGCTGCGCAGCTTCCAACCCATTAGGGCGATGTAAAACGCCGCTTCCTTGCGGTAGTCCGGCACCTGGAACGAGATATGTTCGAGGGCGACGGTCTTCCAGCCGGTCGGCTCGAAGAGCGGTTTGATGGGAGCGGTGGCCACGTCCTTGGTCATGGGACAGGCCGGCGTATTGTAGCCGTTTTGGCACCGGCCCTGGGCAAATAGAGACGCGGTGAAGGGTGCACCGATAGCTGAGGCTCCCAAGGTGCGCAGCATGTCTCGGCGGGTTCGCAGGTTTGACATATGAAGAAAGATTATATCCTAGCTGGCGAGGCCGGACTTCTCAGCAAGTCTCGCGGCACTCTAGAGATCGCTTCGCGAGATACCGAGCTTTTTCATCATCGCGTTCAAAGTGGTCCGCGGCACGCCGAGACGAGAGGCCGCCGTACTGACGACTCCGCCGGTCTCACGGAAGATGCGCAGGATATGATCGCGTTCCACATCCTCGAGCGTGGAACTGCCCCCCGCGCCCGGACCGTCCGCCCTCAATTCGGAGAGCGGCGCCCTTAGGCTAGGCCCGCGGGACAGAATCACGGATCGCTCGATGAAGTTCTCCAACTCGCGCACGTTTCCCGGCCAGGACCAACCTATCAGGGCCTTCATCGTCTCGGCCGGTATCTTATCGATCTTACGATCCATTTTCTCGGAGTATTTCTTGGTGAAGTGGCGAGCCAAGGCCGGAATGTCCTCCGCATGATCACGCAGAGGCGGAGTCACGATCGGGAATACCTTCAGTCTGTAGTAGAGATCGCTGCGGAAAAGTTTGTCGCCCATCATCTGGGTCAGATTGCGATTGGTTGCGGCCACCAGCCGGACGTCAATGGGAATGGTGCGTGTGCCACCCAGCCGCTCAAAGGATTTCTCCTGCAATGCGCGCAGCAGCTTGGGTTGCAGGTCCAGAGGAATATCGCCGACTTCATCGAGGAACAGGGTTCCTCGATGCGCCATCTCAAATCGCCCGATTTTCTGGCCTAAGGCACCGGTGAAAGCTCCTCTCTCGTAGCCGAAGAGCTCGCTTTCCAGCAGCCCCGTGGGAATCGCGGCGCAGTTGAGGCTGATGAAGGGGAGATTCCGCCGCGGACTCATGCGGTGAATGGCTCGCGCGATCAGCTCCTTGCCGGTGCCGGTTTCTCCCAGAATCAGAACCGTGGCGTCGGTGGGTGCAACCACTTCCGCCTGACTCATCATCCGCTTCATAGGAACGCTGCTGCCGACGATTTCCCCGAAATCGTGTGTGACCTCCGCGCCGTCGCCTTCGATATTCTCCTGACGGTCCCGTTCTCGCAAGTCCGTGACGAAGGTGATCCAGCGGAATGGAGATAGCTTCAGGGTGGCAGTGGTGATCAAAACGAGAATCCGGCTGCCGTTTTTCCGGATCAACTCTTTTTCAAATGGCGTGCAAGCCCCGAAGCGCAGCCCTTCCTCATGAGCGAATTCGTCCTGCACCGAATATTCGGCCGGCGTCAGATCGGGCCACACCAACCGGCCGGCCAGAAAATCCTCGCGACTGTACCCCACCAATTCCAGGAAGGTGTCATTCGCTTCAGAGATATGGTCGAACTCTCCGGAAATCACGCCGACGATGGTCGATTCGGCGGGTGGCAGCCGGGTTCGCGCCCGGCTGTGGCGCAACTTCTCGTCTCGTTCGTGACGATCGCTAAAATCCCGCACCATCCGCGCGAAGCCCTGTAAGTCCCCCGCTCCGTCTCTCAACGCGACAGTGATGACGTTGGCCCAGAATCGCGTGCCATCTTTTCTGACATGCCATCCTTCTTCGACGAAATGTCCCTCGTCTACAGCTCGTTTTAGCTTTTCGGGGTCTTCCTCCGGACAGAGGATGGACGCGTCCCGATCGATAACTTCTTCACTGGCATAACGATAGATGCGCTCGGCGCCGCCGTACCAAGCGACGATCAGACCGTCGCCGTCCAGTAGGAAAAGCGCATAATCCTGCACCCAGGAGGGACTCGGTTGCGGGGCGTCGCGCAGCACCAGCAGGTGGCGCGAAGGCAGGACATTTCCCTTCGCGGTGTACTCGATATCCTTCAGGCCGTCGGGAGCCAGAAGTTGAAGAGTGCCGGATTGCTCGCCGTCGGCGAGAAACGCAAGCCAGCGCTCTGGGATCACGGGTCTTATTTCAGGCGCAGCGAAATCGTCCAGGCTGTGGCCGACCAGTTTTGCAGTGGGCAAACCCAATAGCTTTCCGGCGCCGACGCTGGCGTCCTGGTAGCGGCGTTCGTTGTCTGCGATCAGAATCGGCGCGGAGGGATGGAAGACGATCGCGCGGAAGAGCTCTTCAAGCGCTTTCGGGCCGTTTTCGATAAGCCAGCGGGGAGATTGCGGCTGAGAGGCTATCGCGGTTCTCCTTAAACCCGTCAATCCGGGACCTGCGGCTTGGAGAACACGCGAACGGGTGTCCTGCAAAAGGCGGAAGCCTAAAAGGCCATCCACAACCAATAATATCACCTCAGAGCCTGGAATCTGACCTTATTCAGTCCCAGTAACGAGCTTTCCTTTCGGCTCATCAATTGCCTCTCCCATATCCGAGGAGTATCACGAACATGCCGTTAGTAAATATAGTAATTGCGCTGATCATTGTAGGAGTTGTTCTGGGGTTGATCAACAGGTACATCCCGATGGCCGGCGGAATCAAGACGATTTTGAACGTAGTCGTCGTGGTGGCCGTATCGATTTGGGTATTGCAGGCAACGGGACTCTGGGCCCCGATCAGCAGTTATAAGCTCGCTCGATGACGACCTTATTTCGTCAGGTGACCGGGTGTGGTCAGAATTGCTCGCCCATCGCCGGCAAATTGTCGAAAAGCGCGAATGATTCCAAAAAACGCGCTTCGGGCCCCAGCGTGCATCACTTTAGAACGTAATAGCTTACCACCGCAAAGGAAAAAAATGACATTTTTGAAAGCAGCACCGACCGTATTATGCCTGGCAGTTCTGGGGACCGCATTTTCGCCCACAGCGAAGGCCGACGAATGGAACAGAAAGACGATTATCACTTTTAGCGGCCCCGTCGAGATCCCAGGAGTGCATTTGCAGGGATACGCCGTGCTGCCGGCGGGAACCTACGTGTTTAAGATCCTGGATTCGAAGTCTGACCGCCATATCGTGCAGATTTTCAGCCAGGACGAAAAGACGGTTTATGCCACGATCCTCGCGATTCCGAACTACCGCCTGAAGGCCACCGATAAAACCGTGATGACCTTCCGCGAACGGCCGGCCGGCGAGCCGGAAGCTCTCCGCGCCTGGTTCTATCCGGGCCGCGAATGGGGTGAAGAATTTGTTTATCCGAAAGCAAGAGCCGTCGTGCTGGCGAAAGAAACCAACACGCCGGTTCTGTTCATGCCCGCGGAAATCGCGCCGGAAGTAGCGGTGGCCATCGTAACGCCGGCGGAACCGGTGGTCGTCGCGCTCGTCGCGGCGCCGGTGTTGGCGATCCAGCCTTCGGGCGACGAAGTCCAACTGACCGAAGTCGTGACGGCTCCTCCGGCTACACTGGCCGTGCAGGCTGCGCCGGTCGAGACGCTTCCAGCCACGGGAAGTTCCATGCCTCTGGTGGGTCTGCTCGGAATACTGGCTCTGGCCGGTGCGGTTAGCCTCGGCGTCATGCAGAAGCGCGCGTAGAACCGCAGGGAAACAAACGGCGCGTCACCTGGGACGCGCCTTGTCCGGGCAGAGCTTGAAGGAGTGGCAGAATGCAGCAGAAAGTAATCCCCCTCTTGGTTCCACCACTGCGAAAAAGCAAGCCCGAAGAAGCAGGAGTTTTCGAGACCACCAAGCGAGGCATGGCAGTTCTCACTACGCCCCTGTTAAATAAAGGCTCCGCGTTCACCAGGGAAGAGCGGGAGAGCCTGGGGCTGGTCGGCTTGCTGCCTCCGGTGATCAGTTCGCTGGTGGCTCAAGTCGCGTCGGCGTACTCTCAATATCAGCGCTTGCCCGATGTGTTGAGCAAGAACATCTACCTGACCGCCCTCCACGACCGCAACGAAGTGCTGTTCTTTCGCCTTCTTTCCGAGCACCTGCGCGAGATGATCCCGATCGTCAACGATCGCACGGTGGGACTCGCGATGGAACAGTATCATCACGAAAGCCGGCGTCCTCGCGGTGTGTACCTTTCGATTGATGAGCCCGACGGAATAGAAGCGGCGTTCGCGAACCTACAGGCTGGCCCGGACGATATCGATATTATCCTGGCAACCGATGCGGGCCAGATTTTCGGGATTGGCGATTGGGGCGTGGGCGGCATCGAGATCGCGATCGGGAAACTCGCGATCTATACCGCCGCCGGCGGCATCGATCCGGCGCGCGTGATTCCCGTAATGATCGACGTCGGCACCGACCGCGAGAGCCTCCGCAATGACGGGATGTATCCGGGAAACAGGCACGCCCGCGTTCGGGGCGACCGCTATGACGCGTTCATCGACGACTGTGTCGAGACATCCGCCAGACTTTTTCCGCACGCCCTGCTCCAGTTGGAGGATTTTGCGCCGGGCAATGCGCGTCGCATCCTTCACCGATGCCGCGGCCGGTTTCGCACGTTCAGCGACGATTTGCAGGGCACAGGCGCCATCACGCTGGCGGCGGCGGTTTCGGCGATGCGCGTCTGCGGAACTCCCTTGCGCAACCAGCGCGTGGTGATTTTTGGCGCCGGCACCGCGGGAATCGGCATCGCTGACCTTCTTAGCGATGTCATGGTGGCCGAAGGGCTATCGGAGGAAGCAGCGCGCCGGCGTTTCTGGTGCCTCGATTCTAATGGGTTGCTGATCGAAGACATGGGCGGCGAGCTATGCGACCATCAAATCGGCTACGCCCGCCCAGCCGCGGAGGTAAACGGCTGGAAGCGCGAAGGCTGCGTCGGCTTAGCGGAAGTGGTGCATCAGGTGCGCCCAACCATGCTGATCGGAGCTTCGGGAATTGCGGGCGCGTTTACGGAACCCATCATTCGGGAAATGGCCTGGCATACGGATCGGCCCACGATTTTCCCTCTCTCGAGTCCAGCTTCGCTGGCCGAGGCGACTCCCGCCGACTTGATCGACTGGACCGATGGGCGCGCCCTGATCGCCACCGGAGGATCTTTCACCCCCGTTACCCACAAGGGAATTACTCATGTGATTGGTCAGTTGAACAATGCCATGCTGTACCCAGGCGTTGGCTTGGGTACGATTGTGTCCCGGGCGAAATGCGTGAGCGTCGGGATGCTGGTGGCCGCCGCGAACGCGTTGTCCAGTTTGGTGGCAGTGCGTTTGGCGGGGGCGACCCTGCTGCCGCATATAGAAAATCTTCGTAGTGTGACGGTGACCGTAGCGGTGGCGGTGGCGGAAGCGGCGGTGCACGAAGGCCTGGCAGGCGTCCGGCTCGCGGACATCGTCCAGCAAGTGGAGGATGCGATGTGGCACCCGGAGTATCGCCGGATCAAGGCCTCATGAAATGAGGTGCATTCCCCTTGCCGTGTTACTCACCTCGATCGCGCAGGCGCAGCCCCCCGCGGCGGCTCTCGATAAGGAATCATTCCGGATTTCCATGGATGTGGATTGGGTGATGCTCCAGGCGAGCGTACACGATCGCGGTGGTCACAGAGTAGCGAAGCTCCGCCAGCAGGATTTTGACGTCTTTGAAGACGGGAAGCCTCAGCAGATCCGCCTGTTCCGGCAGGAAGACACGCCCGTCACGGTAGGTCTGGTCATCGATCATAGCGGCAGCATGCGCGAGAAGCTCGCGGAGGTTACCGTCGCGGCCCGCGCCTTCGTTCATTCCAGCAATGCCAACGATCAGATGTTCGTGGTTAATTTCAACGAGCATGTTTCTTCGGGACTGCCTGTAGGGATGCATTTCAGCGATAGCGCCGAGCAGTTGGGAGACGCCATCTGGTCAGAGCAGGCGAGAGGCACAACCGCTCTGTACGACGCTGTCATCGACTCGCTGGAGCGTCTGCGGAAAGGCACCAGCGACAAAAAGGTGCTGCTGATCATTAGCGACGGCGGGGATAACGCGAGCAAGGCTCGGCTGGAGCAGGTCCTCAAGATGACGGAACAGTCGAACGCCACGATTTATGCCATCGGCATCTTCGGCGCCGACGATTCCGACAAAAATCCGAGAGTGTTGAGCCGCGTTGCCAGGGAGAGCGGCGGCGAAGCATTCTTTCCCCACCGGCTCGAAGAGACGGTTCAAATTTGCCAACGAATTGCACGCGATATCCGGGAGCAATACACGATCGGCTATGTATCCCCGAAGAACAGGGATGGCGAATATCATAAAGTCCGGCTGGCAGCACGGCCGCAGGGAGGCGAAAGAGTATCCGTGCGTACCCGGGCCGGGTATAGCACGGCGGCCAAATGAGAGTTGTCGTGCGGCGAAATTTCAGCACGCAACTTATGCGGTGGTCCCGCGCTGCGCTTTTTGTGACAGCCGCCGCTCTCCTCGGCGATTGTGTTTTCGTGCTGGCAAATGCCTGGATCGCCCGGCAGCAAGCGAACCTCGTATTTGTCCAGCTCCATCCGCAATCCGTCGCGGCGCCGGGCGAACTGGTGGGGCGAATGGAAATCCCCCGTCTGAATATGTCGGTGGCCGTCGCGGAGGGAACCGACGCTGCCACTCTTCGCCGCGCAGCGGGACATATTCTTGGAACGTCCCTGCCGGGGCGGATCGGCAATATTGGCATTGCCGGTCATCGCGACACCCTGTTCCGGCCTCTGCGGCACGCCCGTCACGGGGATCTCATCGTGCTCGTCACATCGCAAGGCGAGTATCGCTACCGGGTTGTCTCGACAACGATCGTAAGCCCTACTGATGTCGCTGTCTTGAACCCGGACGGACGCGAGATCTTAACGCTGGTCACCTGCTATCCGTTCTATTTTATCGGTCCGGCCCCCGACAGATTCATCGTGCGGGCCGAGCGGTTCATTCAGCCTATATAAGCCCCAGCATGTAGGCGATCAGAACAATCAGCAGAATCGTTCCCAGACCAATCCCGGCTCCGCCACCGTAACCCCATCGGCTATGTCCGTAATATCCTCCACCGCCGCCTAACAGAAGCACCAGAACAATAATCAGTATCAGCATTTCATGTTTCCTCTCTGCGAACCCGCTCTATTTCTCGAATACTTTCTCAATTTGGCCGACTTTCTCTTGAATCGTACCCGCAAGGTTTTCAGCCTGGCCGTCAGCCGCCAGGTCCGGGTTTTTGCTGATCTGTCCCGCCACTTCCTTGATCTTGCCTTTTACCTGGTGCAACGTTCCTTCAATCTGGTCCTTGGTGCTCGGATTCATTTTTTCTTTTCCTCGTTGCTCTCAAATGCACGACAGTGACCATTCACGTTGAGAGTGAAAGAGAGTCATTGATCGGTAACCTGGCCGCAACTTGCGACCGAATGCAGTCACGTGACCGTATATGGTTACTCCCGGACCGCGGATTGCTTCACGAACGGCACGTCTGATCGGTCTGCGGAGCGGCCATACGCGTGCCTTTTCTTTCCAGCGAGCTGTGGCAGTTGAAGGCTGGCTCTAGGACGAAAGACGAAGGAATGTATTTATGAAAATGAATCTTAAACGCTGTACCTGGATTCTGGCGATTGCGGGTTGCGCAACTGCCACTGCTTTCGCGGCAGACCGGGAAATCAAGGTCGACGACAGACTCGACGCCTCCGCCGAAACACTCACTCAAATGATGGGGGCCTCGGATAAAGGCATTCCCCAGGATCTCCTCGATAAGGCGCGCTGCGTGGTCGTCGTGCCGGGTATGAAGAAGGCCGGGTTCATCTTTGGTGCCGAATTCGGGCGCGGATTTGCCGTATGTCGCCGCGAGGGTGGCATAGGCTGGAGCGCTCCCGCGGCGATGCGCGTAGAAGGCGGAAGCGTAGGATTCCAGATTGGCGCCTCTGAAACCGATGTTGTCCTGCTGGTCATGAACGAGGGCGGCATGAAACACCTCCTATCCGATAAGTTCACGGTGGGCGGAGATGCATCCGGCGCGGCCGGCCCCATTGGCCGGGACATCAGCGCCCGGACGGACGCTATGATGAACGCCGAAATGCTGTCCTATTCGCGTTCGCGCGGCTTGTTCGCGGGCATCTCGCTCGAAGGCGCGACCCTTCGTCCCGATGGAGAAACCAACCATGTGCTTTACGGCCGCGACTCCACCAATCGCGAAATCCTGACCGGCGATTTCAAAACTCCCGAGGCTGCCCACAAGTTTGAGCATGCGCTACGCCGCGAGTCTCCTGTACATAACTAGGGTTCGGACGACACCATCAAGGACCGACTTTTCTTTGCGTTCGTCTTCTTGATTCCGACGCGAATGTAACTATGTCTCATCCAAACCACGATCCTGTCACTATCGAAGTTGCTTCTGGAGCGCCGGATGCCGTAGTCCGGCGCGAAGCGGCCCTGCTCAAAACCGGCGCGCTCCAGGACGCGATCTTTAACAGCGCCAATTTCTCCAGCATCGCCACCGACGAGAAAGGCGTCATTCAATTATTCAACGTCGGAGCCGAACGCATGCTCGGCTACGCGGCCATCGAGGTCGTGGACAAAATCACTCCCGCCGACATCTCCGATCCGCGGGAAGTAATCGCGCGCGCCAAAGCTCTGAGCATTGAGCTGGCAACCCCGATCACACCGGGCTTCGAGGCATTGGTGTTCAAGGCCTCCCGCGGCATCGAAGATATTTACGAGCTTACTTACATCCGTAAAGACGGCAGCCGCTTTCCGGCGGTAGTCTCGGTCACTGCGCTACGCGATGCGCAGGGATCGATCATCGGCTACCTGTTGATCGGCACCGATAATACGGCGCGTAAGCAAGTGGAAGCCGAGCAGCAACTGCTCGATCAACGGCTCCGTGACCAGCAGTTCTATACGCGCTCGCTGATTGAATCCAATATTGATGCGCTGATGACCACGGACCCTCGCGGCATCATTACCGACGTCAATCAGCAAATGGAGGCGCTCACCGGTTGCACCCGCGACGAACTCATCGGCGCTCCGTTCAAAAATTACTTCACTGATCCGGATCGCGCTGAGGCGGGTATCCGGCAGGTCCTCAACGGCGGTAAGGTCACCGATTATGAGTTGACTGCGTGCGCGCGGGACGGCAAAGAAACGGTAGTCTCTTACAATGCGACCACGTTCCATGATCGCGATCGGAAGTTGCAAGGCGTATTCGCGGCGGCCCGCGACGTCACTGAGCGCAAACGTTTTGAGCGCGCGCTTCAGGAAAACAATATAGAGCTGGAACGGGCAAAGGCCGCGGCGGAGAAGGCCAACCTCGCGAAGTCGGATTTCCTTTCGAGCATGAGCCATGAGCTTCGCTCGCCGTTGAACGCCATTCTCGGCTTCGCTCAGCTCATCAACTCCGATTCGCCGCCGCCGACCGCTTCTCAGACAGCCAGCATCGATCAGATTCTCCACGCGGGATGGTATCTCCTCGAACTCATCAACGAGATCCTGGATCTTGCGCAAATCGAATCCGGCAAGATGGCGCTGTCAAGAGAACCGACGTCGCTCGCGGAAGTCATGCTCGAATGCCAGGCGATGATTGAGCCGCAGGCGCAGCAGCGCGGCATTAAGATGATCTTTCCCCGATCCGGCGTCGCTAATTTTGTCGATGCCGATCGGACGCGGTTGAAGCAGGTGCTGATCAATCTGCTGTCGAATGCAATTAAGTACAACAAGCCTAACGGTACCGTTGTGGTCGAATGCGCGATGAGTTCTCCGGAGCGCATGCGCATCAGCGTAAGGGATACCGGCGCGGGCCTCCCTCCGGACATGCTATTGCAGCTTTTTCAGCCTTTCAACCGGCTCGGACAGGAACGCAGCCGGGAGGAGGGCACAGGCATCGGTCTGGTCATGAGCAAGCGCTTGGTGGAACTGATGGGCGGGGAGATCGGTGTCGAGAGCGCCGTGGGTTTGGGAAGCGTGTTTTGGTTTGAACTGGACTCGACCGTCGAGCCGCAGCTCGAAGCGGACATGGAGCAGCCTATGGTGACCGCTCCGGTGGATCGCTCATCTCTCCGGCCGCTGCGCTCGCTGCTTTATGTTGAGGATAATCCTGCCAATTTGAAGCTGATTGAGCAGTTGATCGCGCGGCGAACCGATCTGCGCCTGTTGAGCGCCAGAGATGGGATTCTGGGAATCGAGCTCGCTCGGGCCCACCAACCGGACGTGATCCTGATGGATATCAATCTACCTGGAATCAGCGGCATCGAGGCGTTGAAGATCCTCCGCGGAGACCCGGCAACAGCGCACATCCCGGTGGTTGCGCTGAGCGCGAACGCCATGCCGCGCGACGTCGAGAAGGGTTTGCAGGCGGGATTCTTTCGTTACCTCACCAAGCCAATCAAGGTCGACGAGTTCATGGACACTTTGGGCGTGGCTCTGGAATTCGCCGCACGCGAAGTAGCGCAGGAATCGTAGCTCGGACTGACTATGGTTCCATTAGCCGAAATTCTGAATGCCAAAATCCTGGTCGTCGACGATAAGGAAGCCAATGTCCTTCTCATCGAAGGCATGCTGCGCGTCGCCGGCTATACCTCGGTTCACTCGACCACTGACCCGAACCGGGTTTGCGATCTCCATCGCAAAGAAAGTTATAACCTCATTCTCCTTGATCTCCAGATGCCCGGCATGGACGGATTCCAGGTAATGGAAGGGCTAAAGGAAATCGAAGCGGGTGGTTATCTGCCAGTCCTTGTGATCACTGCGCAGCCCGACCACAAGCTGCGCGCGCTCGAAGCCGGAGCTAAGGATTTCGTCAGCAAACCGTTCGATATGGCCGAGTTAAGGGCCCGCGTCCACAACATTCTGGAAGTTCGATTGTTGCACCTGAAAGCGAAGAACTATAGCGAGGCTCTGGAAGCAACGGTGAAAGACCTGGAAGCCAGCCGGGAAGTGATTCGTATTAAGACACTGGAGGAGCGCAAGAAGCTGGAACAGGAACTACTCCTCGCCCAGCAAACCCAGGAGAGCCTGCTTCCTCGAAACATGCCGCAGTTCGAGAATTTTCATATCCGCGCATTCAACAATCCCACGCGTTACGTAGGCGGCGACTTCTACGATTTTTTGCAGTTGAGCTCGGGGGATTGGATGGGAGTTCTCGCCGACGTCTCCGGGAAAGGAATCGCGGCGGCCCTTTTGAGTTCGATGGTTCTCGGCGCTCTCAATACGGAGTTTCGGTCGGGGACGACTCCGCAGGAAGTCCTGAACCGCGTAAACCGGCTCCTCTGTGAAAAATCGCTTCCAGACCAGTTCGTCACGCTCTTTGTCTTCTTACTCAGCCCGGATGGACAGGGGCAATTTATCAGCGCCGGACATAATGTTGCTTATGTATTCCGGGCAGCCACCGCTACCATCGAAGCGCTGATCCCCGATGCCTATTTTATGGGGATGTTCGACTTCGCGTCGTACGCGCCTCGCCCGCTCCAACTGGACACCGGCGACCTCCTGATCGTGTATTCGGACGGATTAACGGACGCTGAAACACCGCATGGAGAGATGTTCGGAGAGAAAAGACTCCTTGAAATTATTAAAGAGGCAGCGCCTTCCGGGAGTCACGCTGTCGAGTGTCGATTCCTGGAAGCAATTCGGGACTTCACTCAGGGTATGCCGCAAACGGACGACATAACGTTCCTGGTGGTTGAAAGAGTTCGAGCTCGTGTGTGACAACCTGATCGTCACGCAGCCGTCATGTCGGGTCGGTGTATTCTGGTCTTAAGGTGTCGAAGCCAGCGTTACTGATCGTAGATGACGACCCCGAGGTACTTCGCGCCATCGAGCGGGATCTTCGAACGCGCTACGCCGATCGATATCGTATTGTGCGGGCGGATTCGGGCAAAACAGCTCTCGAGGCGCTGGCCGAATTGGACAAGCGCGGCGATACCGTCGCTTTGTTCGTGGTGGATCAACGCATGCCGGAAATGACGGGTGTCGAGTTTCTGGCGCAAGCAATTCTTCTCTTCCCGGATGCCAAGCGCACGCTGCTCACCGCTTACGCCGATACGGATGCGGCGATCCGGGCGATCAACGAGGCCAAGCTTCATCACTACCTGTTGAAGCCGTGGGATCCGCCGGAGCAAAACCTGTACCCCGTGCTCGACGATCTTCTGGAGGACTGGCAGGCAGGTTATCGTCCGCCACTCCCGGGATTGCGCGTGCTGGGCGAACGGTGGTCGCCGCGGTCGTACGAGCTGCGCGAGTTTTTGGCGCGGCATCAGGTGCCGTTCCGATGGCTCGACGTCGAGAAAGCGGATCGCGATTCCGAGGTTCAGTCGGCTCTACGGTTATTGGGCAGCGCCGCCAGCAGGCTTCCCGCGGTCTTGTTTCCTGAAGGGACGCCATTGCTGGAGCCTTCGAATTCTGAGCTGGCGGAACGAATCGGCTTGCGGCTGCGCTCCGACACTAACTTTTTTGACGTGGTGATCGTCGGGGGCGGACCGGCCGGATTGGCTGCGGCCGTGTACGCGGCGTCCGAAGGCCTGAAGACCGTGATGGTCGAACGGGAAGCGCCCGGCGGACAGGCCGGACTCAGCTCGCGCATCGAAAATTATCTCGGCTTTCCTTCCGGGATCAGCGGATCGGATCTGGCGCGGCGCGCCGTAATGCAGGCGCGGCGATTCGGGGTTGAGATCGTATGCCCGCAACAGGCGACCGGGCTTCGCGTCGAAGGGCCGTATCGATATGTCAAGGTTGCGGACGGTTCCGAACTTGCCTGCCACGCAGTGTTGGTCGCGACTGGCGTCGAATGGCGCAAGCTGGACGTTCCGGGCGTCGATCGCTTGCAAGGCGCGGGAGTTTATTACGGGGCAGGGAGCACCGAAGCGATGACCTGTCAGGACGAGGACGTTTACGTCATCGGCGGAGCGAATTCCGCCGGACAAGCCGCCATGAATTTCTCACGCTATGCCCAGCGAGTCGTGATGCTGGTCCGCGGGGAATCGCTGGCCAGCACGATGTCGAGGTACTTAATCGACGAAATCGAGAAGACCAAAAATATCAGCGTCGAATTCGGGTCCTCTGTCGTCGAAGCCCACGGGGAGAACCGTTTGGAATCGATTTCGGTTCATTGCGGGGCCAGCGGCCAGGTTTCGCACGTGCCCGTAAGCTCGTTGTTCATTTTTATCGGGGCACTGCCGGGCACGGGGTGGCTTCAAGGCGTCGTCGAACGCGACGAGAAGGGGTTTATCCTTTCCGGCCCTGAATTGAAGCGCAACGGCAAGCTCCCCGTCGGCTGGCCCTTGAAGCGGGATCCCGGATTACTGGAGACCAGCGTCCCGGGTGTGTTCGCGGTCGGCGACGTTCGGCGCGGATCGGTGAAGCGGGTCGCGTCCGGGGTGGGCGAAGGCTCTGTCGCGATTCAATTCGTGCATAGCTATCTGGCGGAGCTCTAATCGGGAAGCGATGATTACGACACAGGATCTGCGGGCGGTCAAAGTATTCTCGGATCTGCCCGAAGAGCAACTCGAATGGTTCCTCGGGCAGTTGGAGGAATTTTGGTTTGAGCCAGGCGAAGTTCTGTTCCATGAAGGCGAACCCGCCGATCATATGTACATCTTCTTTGCAGGCGAGTTGCAAGGGCGCATAGAGCGTGGGGATTTGCGTATCTACCGTGCTGGTGCGGGCGATGTCACAGGATTACTCCCGTTTTCGCGCTTGCAGCACTTCGGCGGCACCGGGCGCGCGGTGGACAGGATCCATTTGGGGCGGATTCATAAGAGCGTTTTTCCCGAAATGCTGCAACGGATGCCGAAGCTGACGGAGCGTCTGGTTGCGCTGATGCTCGACCGGGTTCGGGAGACGACCCGTGCGTCGGAACAGCGCGACAAGCTCGCCGCTTTGGGAAAATTGGCGGCCGGCCTCGCTCACGAGTTGAATAATCCGGCGGCCGCGGTCAAGCGCACCGCGAGTTCCATCCGCGACGTCCGGCGTGAATTGCGCGGAGCGTTTCTCACCATCGACCGGCTCAATTTGACGCGCGAACAGCGGATCTACATCGCCGAGTGCGAAGAGGCCGCCTTGAGGACCATCGACTGCGTCGACCCCGAACCGCCGAATGCGATGGAGCGCGCCGATCGCGAACAGGCGCTGGAGGACTGGATGGAATCGCACGGCGTCATCGAGCCCTGGAAGCTGGCCCCTACCCTGGCGGACGCAAAGCTCGATGTGCCGAAGCTGGAGAAGATTGAGAGCGTCGTTGGAGACGCGCTCAATCCCGTGCTGGTCCGGATCAATTATTCCTTCCTCGCCGGCCGCATGATCGGAGAAGTCGAGCACGGCGCGTCGCGAATTTTCGAACTCGTCCAGGCGGTGAAGGAATACACCTACATGGATCAGGCCCCGGAACAGGAGATCGATATCCACTCCGGCTTGGAGAGCACGCTCACGATTCTGGCTTATAAACTACGCAGAAAGTCGATTCGCGTGGTGCAGCGTTTTGATCGCTCGATTCCCAAAATATGCGCGTTCGGCGTCGAACTGAACCAGGTGTGGACGAACCTGATCGTGAATGCCATTGACGCGATGAGCGAGGGCGGCGAGCTGAAAATCACCACCAGCCAGGATCCTTTCGACGTAGTGGTGGAGGTTCAGGACAACGGCGGCGGAATCGAGCCGCCCGTGGTGTCGCGAATCTTCGATCCGTTTTTTACTACCAAAGCCGTCGGCGAAGGAACGGGGCTCGGTTTAGATACGTCCATGCGGGTCATTAAGAAGCACCACGGTGAAATCGAAGTTCGATCCGTGCCCGGGGAGACCGTCTTTCGCGTCGTTCTCCCGAAAGCTAAAAACTCCGCTAACTCGCACTAACGCGTTCCAGGACGACAACGGTCTCGTCATCGTTGGGCGGAACAACCCCGCGAAATGCGTCGAGTAATTCGATCAAGCCCTGCCCTGTCCGGCTCGCCGAGGCTACAGGAGTGCGGTGCGCGAGCGCCAGTAAGCCGTGTTGGTCGAGATGGGCTCCCGAATCGTCGGTGGAATCCGTAACGCCGTCAGTATAAAGAACGATGAGATCGCCGGCACCGAGTTGAACCGCGGTTTGCGTATAAGGCGTTCCTGGGATCAAGCCAAGGGGAAGGTCGGCAACCTCTTTCGAGTAAGGACCCGCCTCGATCATCAGCGTCCACTTCCGTTCTGCTGCGTGATACCAGAGGGGCGGAAGATGGCCGGCGTTGGTGAACAAGAGTTCCCCCGTCCCCGAATAGTAACCGAGCACGATTGCGGTGGCGTACTGTAATCCTTCCGCCCCCGCCAGAAATGAATCGTTGAGGTCCCGAACGACATCGGACTGATCCCAGGCATCCGAGTGTTTTCTCAGGACATCGCGCAGCCGTTCGGCGACTGAACTGACCAGTTCGCCGTGACCGGCGACGTCGGCCAGAGTGATCCGTGAAACAAATCCCTGGCTGCACACGGACAGATAATGTAAATCGCCGCCGCGTGTCGCCGGCGTCAGGGGACGGCAGGATATCCATGCGGTCATGCCGGGAAGATCGATGGAATAGGAGGCCCGTTCGTTTCCGCCTCGAATTTCGAGACAAGCCATACGCTGCGTATTGGGCTGCATTTCAACAGAAGTATAGCGTTCGATCGGGTCCAACCAGTATGCGGCGATTTGTCAACCGGACGAATCAGAGTCCTGCCTGCGTTATAAATTTACTATTCAGGTAGGCCTCGATCGCTTCCGATCCTCCCTCCGATCCATAACCTGAATCCTTCACTCCGCCAAACGGCACTTCCGGAAGTGCAAGGCCGTGATGATTGATCGAAACCATACCGCTTTCGATCGCCGATCCGATCAGATTCGCAGTGCGCGCCGACTTCGTATAGGCATAAGCAGCCAGGCCATAGGGAAGCCGATTTGCTTCTTTGACCGCGTCTTCGAAATCGTTGAACGGCACCATGACGGCAACCGGTCCGAAAGGTTCCTCATTCATAACCCGGCTGGTGCTGTTGGTATTCGTAAGCACTGTGGGTTCCCAGAAAAATCCTTTCTCTCCCAGGCGTTCGCCACCGGTTTGGATCTGGGCGCCCTTCTCGACCGCATCGGAAACAAAGCCTTCCATAGCCGCCACCCGGCGGTCATGCGCCAACGGTCCCATGGTGGTACCCGATTCGAGTCCATCGCCCACCTTCACCTTCTTACTGGCGGCGATGAATTTCTCGACGAACGAATCATAGACCTTCTTGTGCACCAGAAACCGGGTAGGGGCCACGCAGACCTGGCCGGCGTTGCGGTACTTATTCGCGGCGAGAATTTTGGCGGCAGCATCGAGATCGGCATCCTCGAAAATGATGGCCGGCGCATGGCCGCCCAATTCCATGGTCACGCGCTTCATATGGAGTCCGGCGAGCGCTGCCAGGTGCTTGCCGACAGCCGTCGAACCGGTGAACGAAATCTTGCGAATGACCGGATGAGGGATCAGGTATTCCGAGATCACGGAAGGCACGCCAAAAACCAGATTCACGGCGCCCGGAGTCACACCCGCTTCCGCAAATGCGCGGACCAATGCCGCCACCGACGCCGGAGTTTCCTCAGGGCCTTTCAGAATAATCGAGCATCCGGCAGCCAGAGCAGCGCTTATTTTTCGCACGGACTGATTGATGGGGAAATTCCAAGGGGAAAACGCCGCTACCGGACCGACCGGTTCTTTCACCACCAATTGGTACACTCCTTCGACGCGCGGAGGGATGACTCGCCCATAGGTCCTTCGGGATTCCTCGGCAAACCAGTCGATGATATCCGCCGCCAGTAGAATCTCGCCTTTGGCTTCGATCAGAGGCTTGCCCTGTTCGGTTGTCATGGTGCGCATGATCGAGTCGAGATTCGCTCGCAGGTGATCCGCTGCTTTGCGCATGATCTTGGAACGATCGTAGGCGGAAATCTTGCGCCAGGCGTGGAAACCTTTCTCGGCGGCTTCCAGCGCCAAATCAAGATCCGGCTGTTTGGCGTGCGATACGTTTCCGATGGATTCGCCGGTGGCGGGATTTACGACGGAGAGCGTGGCACCGTCTACGCTGTCCGTCCAGGCGCCGTTGATGAATAGCTGAGTGTTGTTAGGCATGAACTCTGATCTTACGACGGGTGAAGCACGATGGTCACGCCGGGAGAAGGAGGAAGATCTGACTATTCCTGACGCAGCGCGGCTAACGGATCGATTTTTGTCGCACGCCGAGCGGGTACGTAGCACGCCACAAGAGCGGACGCCAACAGAACAATGGCAACGCCGCCTAGGGCTCGCATGTCTAGCGCGCCGACGTTGTAGAGCAGGCTTTTTAGCGTTTTGCCAACGAAGTAAGCTCCGGGAAGGCCAAGGGCCATGCCGATCAGGGCGGCCCGCATGCCTTCGCCGACCACTAACTTCAGCACGTCCGTGCTGCCAGCGCCAAGCGCTATGCGAATGCCCATCTCGTGGTTTCGTTGAGCGACCGAGAAGGTCATGACACCGTAGATGCCGATGGCGGCCAGCAGGAGCGCCAAGCCTGCAAAATTTCCGAAGACAAGCGCGGTAAAGCGGTCGGTGACCAGCGATTCGCTGACCACCTGGTCCATGGTGCGGACGCGCGTTATCGGGTAATCCGGATTCACCGACCGAACGGCCGCGGCGATGCTCGAAGTCACGGCAGTTGGGTTTCCATTGGTGCGGACACCGATGGTCGTATATGGCCAGGGACTCTGATCAAAAGGCACATCCACCTCGGCGGAACCGGTGGTCGGATGACTCTGGTACTGGATGTCGTGAAAGACGCCGACAATTTGCCACTCGACCGGCGCGCCGAACGGGGGAGTGTGATCCGGCAGGAGTTCCACGATCTTAACGCGTTGGGTAAGCGGATCCAGCCCGGGAAGGTATTGGCGGGCAAAGCTCTCACTGACCATGGCGACGCGGGGAGCGCCGGCGCGGTCGCGCGCATCCAGATAGCGTCCCCGCGTGAGACGTACGCCGTAAGTTTGGTAGAAGTCCGGCGTTACCGGCATGAAGACGGTTTGCGGCTCCTTGTTGACGTCGTTATCGGACTCGTCGAAAGGCCGGCCGGCAATGGTGAAATGCAAACGCCCCGCGCCCTCCGCCGGCAAGCCGGGAGCGATCGCTACTTTCAGGACGCCTGGTACCGCAGCGATCCTTTCTTCAAGTTGCTGGTAGACAGAGCGAATCTGTGCAGAGGTTGCGGTGCGATCGTGCTGCATGGGTACGTTGAAGGTGAGAACGTGGTCGCGGCGAATTCCCAAATCGACTTGCGTAAGGTTCCAGAAGCTGCGGAGGATCAATCCGGCGCCGGCAACCAGGATCAGGGCGAGGGCGAACTCTGCGACGACGAGGGCGCGGCGGAGACGATTTTGGCCGGCGCCTGCCGAAGAAGATCGGCCGCTGTCCTTTAACATGTCGCTAAGGTTTCGCCGAGCGGCATGCCACGCCGGGAAGCATCCGAATAGCACGCCGCTGAGAAGCGTAGCGGCGAGGGTGAAGAGCAGGACCGGCACATTCAGATGTGGATCCGCTTCGTACGGGATTCCCAACTGGTTCCTGGGAATCAAGCTCATCAAACCTCGCAGGACGGCTATCGCAAGTAGAGTCCCCAAGGCTCCGCCCATCATCGCCAAAGAAAGACTCTCGATGAGAAATTGCCGGAAAATCCGGGCGCGGGTTGCACCTTGCGACGCTCGCACGGCGATTTCCTTCTGGCGCGCCATGCCCCATGCGAGCAGCAAGTTCGCAATATTGACGCAAGCGATCAGGAGAACGAAGCCAACCGCTCCCATCATCAGCCAAAGGCCGAGGCGCGTGTCCTTGGGAAGAAAATCGTCTTTTAGCGGCTCGACTGTCACCGTGAGATCCTGATTCGTCTTCGGGTAACTTTGCGCAAGTTGCCTGGCGATTACGGCCATCTCCGCGTTAGCCGCTTCCAGAGTCACGCCACGCTTCAGTTTGCCCATCACGAAGAGGTAGCGATCCTCGCGTGTCATCTGGTCCGGCTTAAACGCCAGCGGAACATTCATCTTGGAATCGCCATTGTCGCCAGGATTAGGGGCGGCCACGCCCAGGACTGTATAAAGTTCGCCGTTCATCCTTAGCTTCGTGCCCACAATAGCGCGATCGCCACCGAATCTGTCCCGCCAGAATCTGTTGTTGAGGATCACCACGTGATCATTACCCGGTTGGGCGTCTTCGGCAACGAAATGCCTTCCGAGAACCAATTTTGTTCCAAAGAGGAGGTCGAAGAGGCCTGGGGTCACGCGACTACTCTGGACTTGTTCCGTCCAATCGGGCGTGGCGATGGTGAAGCCCTCTCCCGTCCACGCGGTGAGAGAATCGAAGGCCCTGCTTTGTTTTTGCCAATCGAGGAAGTCGCTGGGGGAAGTCTGGTTGCGCTCTCCCTTTTGGTGCGACCAGACCATGACGAGTCTGTCGCTGTCGGCGTAGGGGAGGGGCGCCAGCAGCACCGAATAGAGCAAGCTGAAAATGGCCGTGGTGGCCCCAATGCCCAAGGCCAAGGCGATCAAAGACACCGAGGTGAACCCCGGGCTTTTCCAGAGCAGCCGGAAGCCATAGCGAATATCCCGCCAAAGTTCGGTCATAAGCGCACTCCTAACCTGTTCTATACTGCCGAACTGTGGTTAAGGTTCCCTTATTTCGTCCGTACTTGAGAATCCCCAGGATCTCGCGATTTGGCACGGTAACGGTATCGCCGGAACATCTTACTATTAACTCCAATCGACTCCAAGACTTAGTATCGGGTGCACCCTTTAGCCAGGATTTAACGTCACCTAGCCGAGACGTCCGTTTATTTAGCCCGCAACGGCGAGGGATCGGTCGTGTACCGACGGACATCCACCGCACGCACGCCTATCAGAGCTTGTTCTAGAATTGCCCCTACTGGCGGGTTCCGTTCTCCGGTGACAGAGCCCATGAACTCCTTGCCTATAAGCTAGCCGAGTGTGTTTCGGGCCGGGGCGGATGAAAGTGCGATGTTGCTGAAAGGACGCGAAATAGAGTTCAGAAAATCAGCTTGACCGCGAATTGCAACAGCCACGGGAGAGCCAGATTGGAGGATTGGCCGAACGCACAGCCCGCCACACAAGTCAGAAGTGAAACTTCGCTGCCACCTGAATTAACCGGGGCGCGGCCGCGCTTACCACGTTTCCGAAGTTGGAATCGTTGACGACGCCGTCCACGGATGCCGGGCCGTAGAATTGGGCGTGATTGAAGACATTGAAAGCCTCCACCCGGATATCGAGCGATCTGAATTCGGAGATCCGGATCGCCTTGCTGATCTGCATATCGAAATTCTCAATCCCTGGGCCATGGAAAGAGCGCCGCGGGGCGTTGCCTAACTGACCCAGTGTTTCCGGGGCGAAGAGCGTAGCGTTGAAGGCCGGCGCGCCATTGCGGGGGTTCGTGTTGATCCTCAGCGGACCTGAAGACATTTGTGGTGTATCCAGCAATTGGTTGTTGATCCCATTACCCAAGGTTCCCAACAACGAATTATCCGAATCGTCGAACAGAGTCACCGGCAGGCCCGAACTCAGACGCGTGGTGCCTGACAGAGTCCAACCACCGGTGAATCGGTTCCGACCGAAGACTCGATCGAAGGGCAGCGCATAGTTATAGGTCGCTACAAAGTTGTGAGTCATGTCCCACGAAGAGATGACTCGGGTAAGGCGCTGGTTCAAAGGGTTGATCTGCTCGCCAAGATTGGACGCATCGTCGATCGACTTGGAATAGGTGTAGGAAAGAAGAAGAGTCGATCCTTTGCCCGGAGTCATTCGGAAGCTTGTTTCCAGGGCGTTGAAGTTCGAGTTGCCAATCGTCTTTTGAGCAGTGATGGGTCCGAAGTCAGGTCCCAGGGCGAGGCGTGTACTTTGGTACACCTTCCCCGCCGCGGAAGTGTAAGTCCCATCTTCGCCAAAGGGTCCGCAGGTGGCACTCCCCGGAGCAACTTGACTCGGCTGGCTCAAGCTTAGGCACAGAGCCGGACTGCCTAAGTTCGTTGCATCCGTGACCAACAGATGATGTCCCTGATTCCCGACGTAGCTCACGGTCAGCAAGGCGTTGCCGGTGAACTGCCTTTGAATCGAAAACATATAGTTGGTAGTGTAAGGCGTTTGGTTGTGGTAATAGAAATAGGGGGCAGCGCTGATCGGTATCACCGACGCAAAGTTAAATCCTGTATACGGATTCTGTTGAGACACGTTATGCGGAGGGAACTGGAACGGATATGGGTCGACGTTCTGTACGCCATCCCCCGCGTTGATAAAAGGAGTCGCAAAGAGCGGCGGCGCTGGACTCAAATAGTTATATCCGAATGGAGGGACACCGTACATCACGCCCGCGCTTAATCCTTGAAATGCTGTATAAAACTGCCCGAAGCTGGAACGAATACTACTCTTTCCCGACTCGCCGAAAATCGTTTTTAGAAACTCATGGTTGAACTTCGGCGAATAGGCGAGGCCCACTCGCGGAGCGAAATTGTGAAGCTGCGAAGGTGACAACGTGGAAGGAATTCCGGGATCGCCAGCCACGAGAAGTCCGACCGGAGCGTTGGGATATAAAACAGACTGCGCGCCGGGAACCACAGTCTGAATGCTATTGTATTTTTCAGACCACGGTTCGATTAAATCCCACCGTAATCCGAAGTTCAGCGTGAGATTGCTTTTCGCATGCCAGCTATCTTCCGCAAAGGCCGCTCCATAGCGATTCCGAAGATAGAAACGCTGCCCGGTGGTTTGGGTATAGTTGCTCGGAAAACCCAACAAAAAGTCGGCAAACGGAGAGCCTGTCTCGGTTCCAAGAAAAGAAAAAGTTCCGTTGAACGTGGCGTTCGGGTTTTCATTGACTTGATCGTTGTGGAACTGTCCGCCGAACTTCAGGGTGTGACTTCGTATAACTCTTGAGATAGCGTTGCTGATGTACAGAGTATTGTTCCACTGAAACGTATTGGTGATCGGAACTCCCATGACAAACGAAGGAAAGACAATATTTTCCACGCCTTCGAATTGGGGAGCTTGTACGACGATTCCCGCCGTTCCAGGGCCAGTGACAAAACCTTGCGATTGGAGCGGGACGCCTAAACCTCCGTGCGGCTGGCCGATATTGTTCACATCTCGCAAGAAGCCGATGTGAAACTCATTGATGGTCGTGGCTCCCAAAGCTTTGGTATCGCTAATCGTAATTTCCTGCGCGCGGCCGATTGTCAGAGCATCGAAGCCCGGAATGCTTGCGCCACCCTGGCCGCCCGGGTACGGATTGTCAAGGCGGTAGTCATCGACGAAATAGTAGCCGGAGAGTTGTCCCAGGCGGGTATTCGCATCGATCCGGCCTCCGGCTTTGTCGTCGCGGACGGTTTCCGGGAACGCGGATGTGGAGAAAAGGTTTGTGCCAATGTTCGGTTGCGGAATATACTTCAACAGGTTTTGCGCCGGGGTTGACCAGGCTTGCGCCGGAATGATTGCATTCGGAAAAACGCAAACGCTAGGGCTGCTACAGCCGGGTGTATAGTAGGGCTCGCCCTCAGTAACGGCGCGATCCAGCTTCTCCGTAAGGAGTGTCGCGATGTTGGGTCCGTCGACCGTTCCCGAGAGAGTGCCGGCAGCATCGCTGAAATTCCCTGCGCGCTCCTGTTGTGAAAATACTGGAGTCACCGGCGACGTAATACCTTGTACGGTGCGCGTGCCCTGATAGTCCAGGAAGAAGAACAGTTTGTCCTTAATGATGCGGCCGCCAATCGTTCCGCCGAACTGATTTTGCCTAAACGCGCCTCGAGTACTATCGAAATAATTCTTGGCGTCCAAATCCGTGTTGCGAAGGAACTCAAAGGCATCGCCGTGAAAGGAGTTACTGCCGGACTTGGTCACCACATTGATCATGCCGCCGTTGTAGTTGCCATATTCGGGATCGAAATTATTGGTAAGCACCCGAAACTGGTCTATCGAATCCAGGTTGGGGATGACCGACGTGCCACCGTTCATATGCTCCTGCACGTCGATCCCGTTCACCATGAAACCGTTCGCTGACTCCCGCTGGCCGTCGATCGAAACGTTTCCCGGATTCGCGTCTCCCGACGGATTGATCGTGCCTGTGACTCCCGCCATGATCACCGATGTCGGCGTGAGAGACGTCACGGGGCTCACGCCGGGTTGAATCGCCAGAAGGTCCGTGTAGCTGCGGCCGTTTAACGGAATCGCCTCGATCTGTTTGGCCTCCACGACTTCACCAAGGTGGGTGGACACTGTTTCGACCTGCGTTGCTATGCCGGCCTCGGTTGCTGTGACCGTGACTTCTTCAGCGCCGTGGGCCACTTCCAGAACGACATCGAGCTTGACCGCGGAGTCCGTATCGATCGCAATGTTTGTCTTTTTCTGCGGCTGGAATCCCGAAGCTTCAATGGTCATGTCGTAGCGCCCAACAGGAATTGATGGGAACGAATAAAAACCTTGCGCGTCAGCCGTGACCTTGAATTCGGTCCTGAGGCCAGCGTTGACGAGCGTGAGTTTGGCGCCGGGTATTGCTCCCCCCGCTGGATCCTTGAGCACTCCCGAGAGCGCGCCACCGGCGAAGGACCACGCCACACCGGCAGTTACGAAAAGCATCGCCACCAGCGCGGACGGAACGGCGATGTGATTTCTATTCATTCAGATATGGCGGACAAGCCTTCCCAAAGTCTAGTCCTCCCGACCCGTTTTCAAGGGCATCTTTCGGCCATTTTTTTAATCCGTAGCGCTTGGCGAATCGACAGTTGCTGTAGACTCACAAGTGAAGCACTCCATGATTCACCGGATGTTACAGTGGCGTCGCCGCACCGTGTTTCTGCTTGCAGCCCTGCTAATCGCCGCCATCGCGGTGACGGATTGGAAGATCGTGTTCGAAGCCACGCTCGGCTTTCTCTACATGTTCCCCCTGGTCCTGCTCGGCACGATCTGCGCGTGGTGGCAGCTTGCCTTCTTTGCAGCTTTCTGCACTTTCCTTTCTGAATGGCTGGACTCTTTTCCGGTCGACATGCAGGTTCCGCGGAATATCCTCATCTTTACGACGTTGCTTACAGCGGGCCTGTTGTCGAGAGCGGTGACCAAGGCGTATCGGCGCGAAGTGGAAAGCTTGGCGCAGGCGGCGCGAGAGATGCTCGCCAGACGCTCGGCCGAAGAGCAGTTGGAGTTCCTGATTCAGAGCAGCGCCGCAGCCGTCCTTACGATGACCGCCGATGGCGAGATTCTGCTCGCGAACCCTGCCGCACATCGGCTCTTCGGGTTGCCCGAAGGAGCACTCCCCGGCAGGCGAATCACTCGCTATGTGCCGGCTTTGGGTTCGGTGCCCTCGATCAGCGAGACGGACAAGATCTACCGCACGCAAATGCAAACTCGCGGCCAGCGCGAAAGCGGCGAAGTCTTTCTTGCTGACGTCTTTTTCTCGACCTATAACACTCCCTCCGGCCCGCGTCTGGCCGCCTTGCTGGTTGATGGATCGGAGATCTTGCGCGAACGCGAGGAAGCGAGCCTTCAGCAACTTCTCGCTGGGTCGCGAATTCTGGTAGCCGCCGTCTCGCACGAGGTCAGGAACATCTGCGGCGCGATCGGAGTGATGCACGAAAACTTAGCGCGGCAGGGAGTGCTGCGGCAGAATCAGGATTTCGAGGCGCTCGGCTCTTTGGTGGAGACGCTGGCCAAAATCGCTTCGATGGAGCTGAAACAGAGTACGCACGGCAACGAATCGGGTGCGGCCACCGTGGACCTTCACGATGTACTCACCGATCTGCGGATCGTGCTGGAGCCGTGCTGCGAAGAAGCCGGCATCGAACTGCGTTGGGATCTGCCGGAAGAATTACCTCTGGTTCAGGCTGACCGGCACAGTCTTCTCCAGGTGCTGCTGAATCTTACGAAGAATAGCCAGCGGGCGCTGGAATCGGCTTCTGAAAAAATCATCTCGGTCTCCGTCTCGGTTCAAAAGGACGGCGTGCGCGTGCGCGTGTCCGATAACGGCCCGGGGATTCCGCCGGGCCATAAACTCTTTCAACCGCTTCAGAAAGGCGCGGACGCGACTGGACTCGGCCTGTACCTGTCACGGGCCTTCATGCGATCGTTCCGTGGCGATCTGCGGCACGATGCCACTCGTCCGGGCGCTTCCTTTGTGATTGACCTCGCTTCAGCGGCCGATCCGCTCGGATGTAAGTCGGAACTTGGTGTCCTTCCGTATGACTCCCATACGACTGTTGCTTCTTGACGACCACCTCCTGTTCCGCGAGGGATTGAGCCGGTTACTGGTCACCGAGTCGGATTTTGAGATGGTGGCGCAATGCGGAACTCCTGCTGAAGCGTTGGAGGTTCTGGGTCGCTCAGCAGTCGATATCGTTCTGCTCGACTACGATCTGGAGGACGACACCGGGACTCGTTTCATCTCCGCCGCGACCGCTTCGGGTTATCAAGGCAAGATCCTGATGGTTACCGCCGGCATGAACGAGTTGCAGTGCGCCCTTGCCTGGAAGCTGGGAATTTCCGGCATCGCGCTGAAACACAGCTCGCCCGCGTCCTTACTGGAAGCGATTCGCGTGGTGTTCGAAGGAGGCATCTGGAATCACCAAAAGGGCGAGGCATCCTCTTCCTCCAGCCTGAAGCGCGCTCCCGGACTGACGCCAAGAGAGCG
This sequence comes from Bryobacteraceae bacterium, assembly GCA_035485055.1. Lineage (GTDB taxonomy): Bacteria > Acidobacteriota > Terriglobia > Bryobacterales > Bryobacteraceae > Palsa-187. Next base: position 209,005 of record DATHOJ010000008.1, on the reverse strand, counting down.
GCAAGTGCTTCGCGGAATTCTCGAAGGTTTGACGAATAAAGATATCGCGCGCCAAATCGGCGTGTCGCTGAGCTCAGTCAAAGGAAGTCTACAGCAGCTCTTTGACAAGACCGGGGTGCGAACTCGCAGCCAGCTCGTCCGGATCGCGATCGAGAGATCCCTGGAGGCTACGCTGATAAATTGAGAGTTTTTTGTGGTTTGCGCAGACGCTCCTTCAAATACACCGCAGTCTAGCAGCGTCAGAGAAGCTTGCTATTGCGGCGGCAACACGACGATTCCCCATGGTCCCCCTGTGGTTTTTATTTTTTTAGTCACCGTCTGCGTGGCCAGGTCCACCACGGAAACATCGTTCGACGGACCGTTAGCCGTGAACAGCAACTTCGCATCCGGCGAGAATGCCATGCCCCACGGCCGCTGTCCTACTTCGAACGATCCAATAGGCGCATTGGTCGTGGTATCGACGATGAACACTTTATGTCCCCGCCCGCTGCTCACGTACAGCTTGGACGCATCCGGCGCGAGCAACAGGAACATCGGCTTAATCTCTCCCGGTGTCCCAAGTTTGATCGGCTGGATCGCTTTGTAATTGACCGGATCGAACAGGACAATTGCTCCGTCGTTCTCCGCGTTTACATAGGCGTGTTGTCCGTCCGGCGTGAAGACGATGTTGCGCGGCCGGCGACCCACCTTGAAAGTCTTGAGCAGCTTCGCCGCCGCCGTATCGATCACGGAGACTGTGCCATCCTCTTCGTTCGTCGAAAAAACGCGCTTGCCGTCTAAATCGACCTTCACGCCTTCCGGCTCTTCGCCGGTCTTAATCGTCTTGGTTAACTCACCCGAAGCGACATCGACAAAGCTGACCCCGCTGGCATCTTCGTTGGAGACATAAATTGTCTTCCCGTCCAACGAGATGTCGAAATTCTCGGGATCCGACCCGGCCTTCAGCATCCTCATCAGTTTGTTCGTCGCCACATCGACCACGCCGATCCCGTCCGCGTTATGATCCGGCGGAGGCAGCGTGCTCTCGTCCACTCCCGGAGGCGCGGGCGGCGATCCGCTCAATGCGACATAAATCGTCTTGCCATCCGGACTGGAGTGAATCCCCCGAGGCCTTTTTCCGAGCGGGACCGTCGCAATTACTTCGAACGTCGTCGAATCAATGACGCTTAAGTCGCCTGAGATCTCGTTTGTGACATAGACTCTGTAACCCGAAGGCTTCTCAACTACCTTCTCCGCCGGGTGGGAACAAGCCACCAGCAACAACGCTGCGCCAACAACAAAATATTTCATCCACTCTTCCTCTCACTCGCATCTTACTCGACACACCGATCGCAATGCTCCGCCAACGGCTGATCCGTATGGAAGTATTTTTTGTAAGCCGTGATCCAATTCGTCGCGATTTCTCTCTGCGCCTCCGCTAAATCGATGCTTCCGTCACAAACCATCTCCCGAAGCCGATCCTCTAGAGCGTCCTTCACGCGAGCGTTCCAGACGGTGTGCGAATAAGAGTGGGGCCACAGGTTATGGATATCATCCGCTCCTCCCAGCGCCGGCGTGACCAAATAATCAACCTCATAAGCGTGCGGATCGGCCCCGGCAATTCCGTATTGCTCGAACACCTTCCGCTGAAGCGCGATCGGCACGACCTTATTCTTGATATTTTCCTGGGCGCATACGGCCGGACGACTCGCGAGGAGAGTCGCGCCGGGCGTCAGGCTCGAATCCGGGGTCGAAACGATCAAGGCGTGCCGGTCCGATAGATTCTGGCGCTCCATCGTCGAACGAACGAAAAGGAAACCGAAAACCAACAAACCGCATAAAGCGGCGCCCCAGGCAAACGCGCGTGGGAACGCCGGCCATCCCGAACGCACGCCGGCGGCATTCCAGGAAAGCTGGGAGAGCTGCGCCTTCAGCAAAGCACGCGGGCCCGCAGCCGGAGGCAGTTTCGCCTCGAATTCCCGCTGGTGCGCGCGAACAAAACCGGTAATCGCGTTGTCCAGTTCCTGACGGCGGGCGCGGCATTTCCAGCAAGCCGAAAGATGCGCCCGAACCAGTCGCTCATCGTGCGGCGAGATCTCCCCCTCAACGTCCAGAAGCAATTGTTGGTCGGGCAAATGTTCGTCGTGCTTCATAAAGTTCACCGGACAAGTTCATCGTTCTGCGGAACGCGCGATGCGCGCCAACGATCGGGCCAGGGAAATCGAGACGGCGCCGAGCGACATATCGAGAATCCCGGCGATCTCCCGGTAGCGCAAGCCCTCGGCCCGTAAAAAAAGACAGCGGCGATCCTGTTCCGGCAGGGCCTCGACCACCGCCAGCACACGCAACTGCGTCTGATGATTCGCTAACTGATCCTCCGGACTCGGAGTTGGATCAACCGCGAACTCCGCGGCGCCCGTGTCCGCTCGCGAATCAAAATCCTGGCGGATCCGGTAACGGCTCTTCAAAGCCAGGTTGTGTGCCACCCGGAACAGCCACCCCCTAAGATTGTCGCTCGACTTGCCTTGATCGAGATGCTGAAACAGGGAAAGAAAAACCTCCTGGAGAACCTCTTCGCAATCCGGAAACGCCAAGCCAAAACTGGATAAATAACGCAGCAGCGGATCTCTAAATTGATCGAAGAAAGCGATCACCTGCTCTTCGAGATGATTTCGCCGGGCGAGTTCCGTCGCCGATGCGGCTCGTAAAGCCGGCAAGATCCTCGAAATTGTAGAGCGCGACGACACGGACCTGTCTACACTGTATATTCCACCACGAGTCGTTCTGTTCAATGTTTATTTTTGAGTGAACTGGCAAAATACTCTGAACAAAAGAACGTGGTCGGGAATATACGTATATGGACTCATTTGGACCCCTCGTGAAAAGGGGCGCCGTCTCATTCTTCATAGCCTTTGCGCTCCTTCAGGCGCAGTCTCCCACCGGCGAAATCCGGATTGAAGTCAAGGATCCTTCAGGTGCTGTGGTGCAAGCGTCTGGAACGCTTCGCAATCTGGCTACGGGGGAGCAGCGCACCTTTCAGACCGATGCGCGAGGCACGTTCCATTTCGCGAGTCTGCCGTATGGCCGTTACCGGCTCCAGATTGTTAAAGAAAATTTTGCCGCGCAATCCTCCGATGTTGATGTTCAATCAGGAACGCCCATTTCGCGCAACTTCACGTTGGCTTTGGCGGGCGCGAGAAGCAAAATCGATGTCGTCGCAACGACGCCTCTTGCCGGAACCGATCTCGCGATCAACCAAATTGCCGGACCCGTTCAGACGGCCACTGCGGCCGACGTCAACAACAGCGGCGCGCTCGATTTGGGCGATTTCATGAATCGTCGCTTGAACGGCGTCTATCTCAACGAAATGCAGGCGAACCCATTTCAACCCGACGTCAATTTCCGGGGCTACACCGCTTCTCCTCTGCTCGGAACGCCCGAAGGAATCTCGGTTTACGTCGACGGCGTACGCCAAAATCAGCCCTTTGGCGACGTGGTGAGCTGGGATTTAATTTCAAAAGACGCAATCTCCGAAATCGCGCTGATGCCGGGTTCGGACCCTCTGTTTGGGCTGAACACTCTGGGTGGAGCTCTATCAATCCAGACCAAGAGCGGGATTACCAATCCCGGCATTGAGGGGTCCTTCCTCTGGGGAGCCAGCGGGCGCAAGCAGGAACAAGCTTCCTATGGAGGCGGCAAAGCGACCGGCTTCAACTGGTTCGTCTCCGGAAATATATTCCACGAATCCGGTTGGCGCTTCGACGCGCCTTCAGATGTCAAGCAGGCGTTTGCCAAACTCGGCTGGCGCTCCGCGAAAACCGATCTTGCCGTTACGTACTCCTACGCCGACAACACTCTGATCGGCAACGGACTCCAGGATTACCGGCTGCTCGATGCGAACTATTCGAGCGTCTATTCCATTCCCGACAGCACCGTGAACCGCTCGCCGTCCGTCAATTTAATCCTCCGCCACAGCTTCAGCAACTCGGTGACATTTACGGGGAATGCCTTCTACCGGCATATCCGCGCCAACGGAATCGATGCCAATTTAAATACCGATTCCTTCGACGAATCTGTCTACCAGCCGAACGCGAAGGAGATCGCGACCCTCACCGCCGCGGGCTACACCGGCGTTCCAGCCAGCGGAGCGAATGCCACCAACACCCCGTTTCCGAAATATCGCTGCATTGCCGAAGCGCTGGTAAACGGCGACGTGGACGATCGATGCAACGGCATCGATATCTATTCCGCGGAGATTCAGAATGAGTATGGATTCTCCGGCCAGACCACGTGGATCGCGTCAACTGCAATCGGACGCAATCAATTTACGGCGGGTGCGGCGATCGACCGTGGAAGCATCACCTATGTCCAGAACACGCAGTATGGCTACCTCAATCCCAACTACACGATCTCGGTCGTTCCCGCGTGGCAGGACGGATCTGCGACCGACAATCCAGTGGACTCCCGCGTCAACCTTCACGGCAACACGCCCAACTGGAGTCTCTATTTCACGGACACTCTCACGCTTTTGCGGAACGTAAATCTGACGGTATCCGGCCGTTACAATCGCTTCACGGTCGATAATTCCGATCGCATCAATCCAGTTGCCGGACCCGGCTCGCTCGACGGTAACTATGTATTTGAGCGATTCAACCCCGCCGTCGGTATCACCTGGAGTCCGATCAAAACCCTGAATGCCTACGCCAGCTATACCCAGGGCAGCCGCGCTCCTACCGCAATCGAACTTGGTTGTGCCGATCCTGCCAACCCTTGCAGTCTGCCCAACGCGCTGGCAAGCGATCCCCCTCTTCAGCAAGTGGTAACCGGGACCTGGGAAGTTGGCGTGCGCGGAAAACCGGAACTATCCTTTGCGAAAAACGTTAGCTGGAACGCCGGCGCCTTCCGCGCAGAGAATCGCAACGATATTCTGTTCGTCTCTTCCGTGCAGTTGGGAACCGGGTACTTTCAAAACTTCGCCAAAACGCGCCGGGAAGGCTTCGACGCCGATCTCGACGGCAGCTTCGGGCACGCAACCTGGGGCCTCGACTATACCTATTTGGTTGCAACCTATCAAAGCCCCGCGATCGTCGATGGCTCGGCGAATAATACCAGCGACTCGGCCTTGTCTGGAACCCCAGGACTGGATGGAAACATCTACATCCAGCCAGGCGACCGGATTCCGCTGATTCCCAAGCAAAATGGAAAGGCCTTTCTGGAGTTCCAGATCACCAAGAAATTCGCGGTGGACTTCAACGAAGTGACCGTGTCGAGTTCCTATGCTCGCGGCAACGAGAATAACGCGTACAAAGGGGATGGAGTTTACTATCTCGGCCCCGGAGTCGCGCCCGGCTACGCCGTGACCAACTTCCGCGCTCATTACGACATCTGGAAGCACGTGCAGCTAGCCGTCCAGATCGACAATCTGTTCAACAAACACTATTACACCGCGGCGCAGCTCGCGAATACCGGGCTGACGGCGCAAGGCACGTTCCTCGCGCGGCCTTTCCCCGCCAACGCCGAGGGAGATTTCCCGTTGCAGAGCGCGACCTTCTTTTCGCCCGGCGCTCCCAGGAGAGCCTGGGTGGAATTGCGATTGAGATTTTGAGAATCGGCATGAGACCATGCGGTCTGAGCCATGAAATCCCGTTCGTTCTGGAAGCGCTTCGGCGCCTGCGCCATCCTCGCGGGTCTGGCCATCGCCGTCGCATCCCGCTTCACCGAACGGCGCAAGGAAACCGAAGTCAGCGCGCAGATCCTCGAACGCCTCAGCTCGCGTGAAGCAAGCGCCGTCGCGCAATTATTCCAAACCAGCCTCAACACGCAATCGACCTTCTCAGCGGTGCATTGTATTCCGCCGCCGACGTTGAGCGCCTCCGCGTGCATGAACAAGGCCTGTCGATCGCCCTATCCCGCGTCAAGAGTTCGGATGCGGGAACACTCTTCCGACGTTCCATTCTGCCCGCCCTGGCGATGCCATCATGCGGAAATGGACCATCCCCGTTCGGTATCGATCTTCTGAGCGGCTTCCTGGTCCTTATAGGCTTGGCCGCTCTTGTTTTCCGCCACGCTCAAACGGAAACCTACCACGATCCCCACTCGATGCGAGATCCACGCCATTCAAGACCAACTGCAATTGATTTGCTGATTTTTATTGACTCAAACAAACCCGTTTTCGTAATATGGACCAAAGAGGTCCACGATCGATCAGCGCGCTGAAATTTAAATACAGAAGGTCTCCGAGGCTAACTTTTGGCGAAGCACCGCGGAGACCTTGAATCGACAACCCGGAGGCTGGCGATCCCATCATTATAAGGCCGTCAGTCAAGCCCGAGGAGAGCCTCGGCTGGCCGATTGCTGCCCGCCGTGTCCTTTCCCGAGAAATCGAAATTTTCAAGGAGAACGAATGGTGGGGATCAAGTTCAGGATTTGCGCGCTGGTGCTGCTGTTAGCGCCACTTTGGGCGAACGACGGAGGAAGCTTGCTGGGTACGATTACCGATCCTGGCGGCAATGTCGTCCCCGGCGCGAAGGTCACCGCGACGGAAACGGCGACCGCCGTGAAGCAAACCACCACCACAGACGGCCACGGATTCTATTCCTTTCAGAGCCTGCCGGTCGGAAGGTATGACGTTCGCGTAGACGCCTCCGGCTTCAGCCCGGTGCGCCGTATCAACGTTGTGGTTGACGTGAACAGCAAGGTCGTCGTGGACGCGGCTCTTGTGCTGGGAGCAAGCAGCGAAGCGATTACCGTTTCCTCGTCATCGCTCCAGATCGAGACCGTAGACACGCAAATGGGCGAGGTCATCACCGGAAAGCAGATGACGGCGATTCCTCTAAACGGGCGCAGCTACACCGACCTGCTGGCGCTGCAACCCGGGGTGGTTCCGGTTACGTCCATTACCTCCGACACGGTGCAGGACGTGGGCGCGAGCGCGCTTTCGCCCTCCGGAAGTTTGAACCCCGGGACCATTTCGATTAACGGTCAGCGCGAATTTGCCAACAGCTTCGTGGTAAACGGAAGCGACGTCGAGGAAGACGTCAACATGGGCGCGGCGATCGTTCCCAACCTCGACTCCATCGCCGAGTTCCGGATTCTCACCAGCAATTTCGACGCGGAACACGGCGAGTTCAGCGGCGGACAGATCAGCGTCGTCACCAAATCCGGAACCAACGAATTCCACTGCAACGCGTTCGAGTTCCTGCGCAACACCGATCTCGATTCACGCAACTTCTTTTCGCCGACGCGCGGGACTTTCAACCAAAATCAGTTTGGAGGAACCATCGGCGGCCCGATCCGCAAGAACCGTCTGTTCTTTTTCGCCGATTATCAAGGCACGCGCTTGACGCAGGGAGTCGATACCGGCCAAATTCCCGTTCCTTCCGTGCAGGATCGCAGCGGCAATTTCTCGGATCTCGCCAGTTCTTTCCTGACCGCCGATCAGAACGGCAAGCCCATCTCCACCACCGTCAGCGGACCCTATTTCGCCAGCCAGCTTTCGCAAAAACTCAACTACCCCGTGAGCGCAGGCGAACCCTATTATTTCCCGGGATGCACCAGTCCCTCGCAGTGCGTTCTGCCGAACGCGACGATCCCGCAGACCGCGTGGTCGGCACCAGCCGCAAATCTTTTGAAATATATCCCCGCCCCGAATAATTCCAACGGCACCTTTTCAACGTCTTCGTACAACCAGACTTTGCAGGACGACAAAGGCGCCTACAAACTAGACGGCACGACAAAGTGGGGAATGCTATCGGCCTACTATTTTCAGGATGGCTGGACGCAGAACAATCCTTATCCTGTGGCCCAAGGCGGCGCGAACCTACCAGGATTTAACGCGCTCAATTCCGGACGCGCGCAGCTTCTCGCTCTAGGAGACACGAAGACTTTCAGTTCGACCTCGGTCAACGAATTGCACTTCAGCTTCATGCGCGATGCCACGGATTTAGGGCATCCCGTGGGCGGCGTCGGCATCAGCCTGGCATCGCAGGGATTCACAACCGGCGTAAATACACCAGGTATCGTGGCGCTTTCGCCCGAGACAGAAGGCATCGAAAGCGTCGATTTCAACAACTTCTCGATTGGCACCAATACGAACGAGCTGAAGCAGGTAAACAATACCTTCCAATGGCGCGATGGCTTCTCGAAAATTCTGGGAACGCACACCCTCAAGTTCGGAGGCGAGTTTCACTACGATCAGATCAACACCAACCCAATCGCGCAATTGAACGGCAACTTTATCTTTTTCGGGAGCGAAACCGGCATCGACTTCGCGGATTTTCTGCTCGGTATACCCAGCCAATACAACCAGAGCCAGCTTCAACCCTTCTACGGCCGCAATAAATTCGCCGGCCTCTACGCGCAGGACAGTTGGCGCGTCACGAAAAATCTGACCGTGAATTATGGCCTCCGCTGGGACCGCGTCGAGCCTTGGTACGAAAAATACAATCAACTCGCGACCTTCGTGCCGGGCCAGCAGTCGATCGTATTCCCCGGTGCTCCGGCCGGAATCCTCTTTCCCACCGATCCCGGAGTTTCGCGCACACTGGCCCCTCCAGGCAATCTCGATTTTGCCCCGCGCATCGGATTGGCTTACGCTCCTTCGGGCAAGATGAGCATCCGAGCCAGCTACGGCATGTTTTACAGCGCGATCGAGGCGCTGACCATCGGGATTCTCAGCGCGAACGCGCCGTACGGGACCACCTATACAAGTCCCGCGCCGCCTCTCTTCTCCACTCCCTTCGTGACCGCGGCGAACGGCCAAAATCAAGGCCAGTATTTCCCGGTTCAACTCGCGCCACTGAACACCACAGCGAGTCACCCCGACTCAAGTATCGACTGGTCTCAGTTCGAACCGATCAGCGGTATTCCCGGCTATCCGACCAACAACAAGATTCCGTACACGCAGGAGTACATGCTCTCGATCGAGCGCGGATTCGGAAATAACACGCTCTTGAGCGTCGGTTACGTCGGAACCCAGTCGCATCATCTCCTGGTGCTGCAAGAAGCGAATCCAGGTAATCCCGGGCTGTGCCTGCAACTCAGCAATCCTGCGAATCTCGCGCCCGGTCAAACCCCATGCGGGCCCTTCAACGAAAGTAACGTTTTCACAACCGCATCAGGCCAGGTGATCAACGGAACCAGAGGGCCGCTTGGTCCGAATTTCGGAAGCGATACCAACCAGACCACCATCGGCAACGCCAGCTACAACTCGCTACAAGTAACTCTGCGCCATACCAGCGGACCCTTGCAGATGCTCGCAGCGTATACCTATAGCAAGTCGCTCGATCAATCCTCCAACTTAGGCGAAGAGGTCAACCCGCTGAATCCCTCGCTCAGCAAAGCTCTCTCCGCGTTCGATATCCGCCAGAACTTTGTGGTGAGCTACAATTACCAGCTTCCCCTGGAGCATCTCTTCCAGTCCAAAAACCGCTGGACCCAGGGATGGGAATTTTCGGGAATCACCCGCCTGACCTCCGGCATGCCAGTGACGCTGATTAACTACGGCGACAACTCGCTGCTGGGAGCGGAGCCGAACGGGATCAATAATTTCGGCATCGATGAGCCCGATGTTGCCAAAGGTCCCCTGGCGCTGAATCACCATCCCCGAAACGGGCAGTCCTATTTCAACACCGCCCTGTTCACCGACAACGCCCTCGGCACTCCAGGGACCGCGTCCCGGCGGTATTTCTACGGACCGGGGATGGCGAACTTCGATATGGCTCTCCTGAAAAATCTGAAACTGAGCGAAACAAGGTCCATTCAATTCCGCTTCGAAGCGTTCAACGTCTTCAACCACGCGCAGTTCTTCGGCCCCCAGGCCGTCGATGGAAATATCAGCAGCGGGACCTTCGGTCAAGTCGTGAGCGCCGCAGCGCCCCGGCTGGTTCAGCTCGGAGCGAAATTCACTTTCTGAATCCACGAGTCCGGCGTCTGCCCGCTCCTTCGCCCGCGGTGCTTAAGTTTGTGATGATAAGGCTAATGAAAATCATCGCCCTATTGATTTCCACGCTGGCTTTCCCGCTCTATCCGCAACCCGCGGCGCCGGCGCCAGGGTATTTGGCCGGTTCTTCGATTCCGGATTTGATCCATGTGTTGCCTGCCAATCCCGCTCCAGGAAGCGCGCGCGACAATATGGATCGTCAGGTCTTCCGGGACACGCGTGCCCTGCTCGATTCGGACCGATGGAAACTCGCCCAGAGGGACGATAAGCTGTCCGTCGCGGCAATCCTGTCCGCCTTCCATTGCTCCATAGGTGTGGAGCTGAAAGCCGACAACGCGCCGCACCTCGTAAAGTTGTTGGCGCGCGTTTTTACCGATGCGATGAACGCCACCGATCCGGCGAAGGATCACTTTCAACGTAAGCGCCCCTTTTTGGTAGACGAAGGGCCGATTTGCATCACCGCGACCCCGGCGTTTGCCAAGTCCTTCGACTATCCATCGAGCCACGCGACCATCTCCTGGGCCTTCGCTCTGATTCTCTCCGAAATCGATCCGCAACACGCCACTCAGCTTCTTACCCGCGCCAGAACATTCGGAGAGAGCCGCGTAGTGTGCGGAGTTCATGACGTGGATGCCATCGAAGCGGGACGACTCGCCGGCTCCTCTGTCGTCGCCGCCCTCCACGGAATCCAGGAGTTTCGTGCCGACCTGGAAAAGGCTCGCGCAGAAATCGGCAAGCTTCACTCCCAGTCCAATCCGGCGCCCGCTGGAAGTTGTGCCTCTGAAGCGGCTCTGATAGCAATAAGTCCCTATTAAATCGAACGGCGCTGGTGGCGGTGAGCTTCCCGGCGATGCAATTTTAGCAAAATGATAAAAGATTCATCGCTATCTCCATGATTCTATGCGATAATCATTCGTTACCTTTATGCTGCGCGGTCCATCTAACATAGTGGATGGATGAAAGAAGGCAAAAGATGAAAGGCTCTACTAGGAAGTCGTTTTTCCAGATCGTGGCGGCCGCGGCGGTGCTGTTCGTTCCGATCGGGACGGCAGTAGCGCAAGACGCTCCTCTAGCTGTTCCCGCGGAGCAGCAGGCCGTACCGCATTCGGCCCTCACCGCGCCGCAGTTGGATAATTTGGTAGCGCCTCTTGCGCTTTATCCTGACCCTTTATTGAGCCAGGTGCTGGTGGCGTCTACGTATCCTCTTGAAGTGGTGCAGGCCAATCAGTGGTTGCAGCAGAACCGCAGCTTGACCGGCACTGCGCTGATCGATGCTGCTAAGCAGCAGAACTGGGATCCCAGCGTGCAAGCGCTGGTCGCGTTCCCTGATGTTCTCGCCAAATTGAATCAGGACGTGCGGTGGACCACGGACCTCGGCAACGCGTTCCTCGGTCAGCAGACTGATGTCATGGCGGCCATTCAACGGCTGCGTGCCCGCGCTCAGGCGAACGGGAAACTGCAAACTACTCCGCAGGAAACCGTGACCACGCAAAATCAAAATGGCCAATCGGCGATTAGCATTCAGCCGGCCGATCCCCAGACGATTTATGTGCCGACTTACGACCCCACCTACGTTTGGGGCCCGCCAGCTTACGGTTATTATCCTCCGCTCTACTATCCGACCTACGGATTCGGTTTCGGATTCGGAATTCCCTTCGGCGGCCTCTATGTCGGCTGGCCGGGCTGGGGCGGATGGGGCTGGGGATTTAACTGGTTCGGCGGAGGCCTCTTCGTGAACGGCGGATTCTTCGGCCGTTACGGCTATGGTTTTGGCGGCTACCGGGGTGGATTCGCAGGAAACCGTGCCTGGGCTCATAACTACGGCCGATCCTCGGTCGCAACCGGCCGCGCTGGATACAGCCGGTCCTATAACACTGCGGCAAACAGCCGCGCAGCAGGCGGAGCCGGTTTCCGGTCCGGCGCGGGTGCCGGCTTACGATCTGGCGCAACCGCCAACAGCTATCGCGCTGGAGCTGGACAAGCCTACCGCGGTGGTGCAGGAGCCCAGTCCTATAATCGCGGCTACGCCGGCCAGTCAGCGGCTCGCAGTTACTCCGCTCCGTCACGAAGCTACTCGGCTCCTTCCCGGAGCTCCTCTGCTCCCTCCCGTAGCTACTCGGCTCCGTCCCGTAGCTACTCCTCAGGTGGCGGCGGCGGTGGCTTCCACGGCGGTGGTGGCGGAGGCGGTTCGCACGGTGGCGGCGGACGCCGTTAACACATAACACTTAACACTACAACCTCAACAATTACGCGGCCTTGCACCAAGCAGGGCCGCGTTTTCATTTGGCGATCCCTCCGGCCGCTATACTGCATAAGAAATGTTCAGATGGATCTTAGTCGGCTGGATGTTCATCGTCTCCGCGATCGCCTACCTCGACCGCGTCAACCTCTCGATCGCCGGCCGCGCCATTGAGGAGGAGTTTCACCTCACCGATATTCAGCTCGGCTACATCCTCAGCGCCTTCGTGCTCGGGTACGCTATCTTCCAAGCCCCGGGCGGCCGCATTGCCGACCGCTACGGGCCTCGCCTCGTCCTCTCCCTCGGCGTCGTTTGGTGGGCCATTTTCACGGTCCTGATCACCCTTCTCTCTCCGCAGCTAACCGCCCTGTTGACAACGCTCATCGCGATTCGCTTCGCGCTCGGTGTGGGCGAAGCGGTAGTCTATCCCTCCACCAACTGCATTGTCTCCGCGTGGATTCCCTCCACCGAACGCGGCATCGCGAACGGAATCATCTTCGCGGGCGTCGGATTCGGCGCCGGAGTCACTCCGCGCCTGATCGTCTATTTCCTGGAGCACGGAGGCTGGCGCGCCTCCTTCTGGGCCAGCGCGAGCATCGGACTTGCCGCCGGCGCAATCTGGTTCGTCCTCGCGCGCGACCGTCCGCGCCAGCATCCCTGGGTCTCGCCCGCGGAGCTAGCGCACATCGAAGCCGGCTTGCCTCCGGAAGATCCAAAACTAGGCCGCGCGAAACTCGACTGGGGCGCCATTTTCTCCAACCGCGATGTTCTCGCCGTCGCCTTCAGCTACTTCTGCTTCGGCTACACCGCCTATATTTTCCTCAGTTGGTTTTTCATCTATCTGAACAAAGTCCGCGGCCTCGATCTCAAATCGAGCTCCTACTACAGCATGCTGCCTTTCCTCGCCATGGCCATTGGATCGACCTTCGGCGGATGGCTCAGCGACACCATTACCAAGAAGCATGGCAAAAAGATCGGCCGCTGCCGCCTCGCATCCATCGCCGTTGCCTTTGCCGCGGTTTTCGTCGCGCTAGGCACACAGGTCGAAAGCGCCCGTCTAGCAAGCTTCGTCCTGGCGGCCGGCGCGGGCGCCCTTTATATCGCGCAGAGCTCATTCTGGTCCGTCAGCGCGGACATCGGAAAAAGCTCCGCCGGATCGGTTTCGGGCGTGATCAACATGGGCGCGCAACTGGGCGGCGCGCTCACCTCTTCGCTCACGCCTTGGATCGCGAAGGAATTCGGCTGGACCGCTTCGTTCCTGGTGGCCGCGGCGCTGTGCCTCGCCGGATCGATCACCTGGCTGCTGGTCGAACCGGATCGCGGAGCTACGTTGGCCCCACGGTAACCGACTTCGCCCCCAGCGTCTGCAACAGGTTTCGAATCACGTTCTCCGCATTGCGTTGCGCCTGATCGAGAATGCCCATATCGAGCGCCGCCTGCCGAACCGAAGCATCCGCCGCGAGCCGCGCCTGCCGCTCCAGATCCGGATTGGGCGAAACCCAGGGCGTCCACCAGGTGATCTGCCGGTCCCAGACTTTCGTTTCTTTATCGTCGATCACGATGTGAAAAATCTCCGCCGCGGGCAGCGCGACTTTAATGTTGTCCCCCGCCAAAATCTTGAGGCTGCCCGGCGATACCTTAGAAAGATCGACCCCCGCTAGCACCTCGGCCTGCACGATCAACAGTAATTTTTCCGCGCCCAACGGAGTCTTCTTCTCTTCCAGGCCAACGACCTTCTGCACCGTGTACTTAACGGAAACCAACTCGCTAAGCCCCTGGATTTCCCGGACCATAGCCGGCGCATCCAAAGTTCGGATCGGCAATCCGCGCCGGTCAACGCTGAAAAACACCGTGGCCAGAACAATTCCCACCACGGCCCCGGTAGCAGCCCACAATAGTCGCAACACCTAATTGTATCGCCCTCTTCTTTGCGAGCTTAGCGCCTTTGCGTGAAATGTTTTCTCCGCGCCCTCTGCGTCTCGGCGTGAAATATTTTTCCATCTCCCGTGGATTCTATAACTTCCCACTTTCATCCGCCTCAACCCCAAAAATCCTCGGATAACCTTCAATCAAGAAGCCAGGGGTATCCCGATAAACGCCTGGTGCGCGACCCATCAATTACTCGAGTCCCTGATGGAATCGCCAATGTGAATTGGGGAGAACCTACGTCTCTTTCAGTGGAGTTTGCCGTGGAAACTTGATAACCCGGATAGGGCGCCCCGCCCGGCGGATCGTTGTAAAAGACGGTCTTTCGGGACAAATCGTACGCCCGGCCTTGCGAGCCGGGGGTGCGGCTGACTAGTCAGAGGTGGCGGGCGGCGCAGTTTGGCCGCCCGTCGCTTTAGAAAGTGATCTTTGAAAATTTGTTAGCGCGCAGGCACAGCCGAAGTGTGATCGTTTTCATTTTGCAACTACAATGAAAGCGTGCCACCGCTCCGTTTTATCGGCGGGCTCATCATCGCCGCCACGATTCACGTGTTCTGCGCATGCGCGCAGGCTGCGCCCGCGATTTTTCCCCTGAAAGACATCCGCCCCGGTCAGCACGGAATTGGACGCACCGTTTTCTCCGGCTCGCGCGTCGAGGAGTTTGACGTGGAAATCCTCGGCGTCCTCGAAAACCTCGGTCCCAAAGAATCGATTATCCTCGGCCGTCTCAAAGGTGGGCCGCTCGCGCAAACCGGCGTCATGCAGGGCATGAGCGGATCGCCCGTCTATATCGACGGCAAACTCGCCGGCGCAGTGGCGCTAAGCTTTCCTTATTCAAAGGATGCAATCGCGGGAATCCGGCCCATAGAAGACATGCTGCGCGTCGAGCCCGATGGTCCGCGCATGATGGCCCGCCAGCGTTTCGTCGCCCGCGATGCGCGCCTGGAAGAAATCGCCACGCCGGTTTCGTTTTCCGGATTCACCTCCGCGACACTCGAACACTTCGGCGCGCAGCTCCGCGAAATGGGCATGGATCCGCGCCAGGGCGTAACCGGCGGCGGCAATCCAGTCGGCGTCATGGGCGACCCGAAGAGCATCCAGCCGGGCTCCATGATCAGCGCGCAACTTCTCTCTGGCGATTACAGCATCAGCGCCGATGGAACTGTCACCTACATCGAAGGCGATCGTATTTACGCCTTCGGGCACCGCTTCCTGGACGCCGGCCCCAGCGATATTCCGTTTGCCCGCGCCGAGGTTCTGGCCTTGCTGCCCAACGTATCGAGCTCTTTCAAAATCTCCGCCGCCCGCGAATGGATGGGCACTCTCACCGACGATCGCAGCACGGCTGTTTCAGGCGTTGTAGGCCGCCGCGCGGCCATGACTCCGGTCGATATCCGCGTCGGCAAGAATGTGTATCACATGCGCGTAATCCAGGATCGCGTCATGACCCCTCTGGTCGCGCAGATGGCTCTTTTTTCCGCGATCGACGCCACGGAGCGCGCGCAGGGCGGATCGACTTTTTCCATTCGCGGCCATCTCGATTTCGAAGGCGGCAGCGTGCGCGTCGACAACGTATATAGCGGGGACGTCGCAGTGCCCGCTCTGGCCGCGCTCAGCGTCGGAACGTCGCTCAATTACGCGATGTCCAGCGGTTTCGACGCCTTTAAGCTGAAAGGCATCACGCTGGATGTCGATCCAGTTGACCGCAAAAGCCAGGTGCAGATCGCCGACATCGCAGCCCCACGCGCCGTCCGTCCAGGTGAGGACGTCGAGCTGATCGTGACCCTCGCAGGCGAGAATGGCGTCGAGTCCCAGCATAAGATTCTCTATCGCGTCCCGGTCGGCGCGCCTCTCGGGCCCATCAACTTCACCGCAGCCGACGCGGCAACCACCAATATGACCGAGTTCGGAGCCTCCATCGGCCTCCAATATCATTCGCCCGGGCAAGTGTTGAGTTTTCTGAACGGTTTGCGCGCGAATACCAAAGCGTACATTCGTGTCTGGAGAAACGAAGCGGCCTACACCGTTGACGGCCGCGATCTTCCCAGCCCTCCGCCATCAGTAGCGATGATTCTCAATCGCGCGCAGACGCAGGCGACGAATCTTCCGAATCTGCGCGGATCGAAACTCGCCGAGATCGAAGTTCCCGCCGGCGAGAACGTGGTGACCGGCTCGAAAACCGTCCAGGTCGAGGTGAAGGACCAATGAAGTGGGCTTCGCTTCTCCTGACTGTCGCGACCTCCTTCGCGGCGACCACCACCACCTGGGAGATGACCGGTTATCAGGACTTCCTGCGCGGACGCATCAGCGGCTTGTCGCTCACCCGCGATGGACGCCTGACGCTCGGCTCGAAACTCGATACCTTATTCGACTCAGGACAGCCCGAGATCTGGAGCGTCGCCCAAGCGCCCGACGGATCGCTCTATCTCGGCACAGGCCATCGCGGACGTCTCTATAAATTGGATGCGGCGGGAAAACCCACGCTGGTCTGGACCTCCGACCAGTCGGAAATCTTCGCAGTGACCGTGGATTCCAAGGGCGTAGTCTATGCCGGCACCTCGCCGGACGGAAAAGTCTATCGCATCGAAAACGGCTCTGCAACGGAGTATTTCTCGCCCGGCGCGCGCTACATCTGGGCATTGAAAGCCGCGCCCGACGGATCTCTATTCGTCGGCACGGGCGACCAGGGAAAAATATTTCGCGTGACGTCCGCGGGTGAGGGCAGTGTGTATTACGAAACCGGTCAGTCCCACGTGACCTGCCTCGAACTCGATTCGAAAAACGCCCTGCTGGCCGGCAGCGAGCCGAACGGAATCCTCTACCGCATCACCGCGCAAAACAAAGCCTTCGTGCTGTACGACGCGAATCTTCCCGAAATCCGCGCGATCGTGCCGGCCGCCGATGGCAATCTTTATGTCGCCGCGCTGGGCGGAAGCGTCGCCCGGCGAATTGGCGCCGCGAATGGCGGAGCGAACGCCGCGGGCGCCAGCGCCATCGCGCCCGTGATCGCCACGGTCACAGTGACCGATCAGCAGGCCGGGCTCGCGCCGGCGCCGAAGCCCGAATCCGTGAAAACTTCCGTCACCCTGCCCACCATTTCCACCCCCGCTTCATCGGTCGAATACGCGGGCGTCGATAAATCCGCCCTTTATGTGATCCACGCGGATAACACCGTCGAGACGCTGTGGAGCTCCAAGGACGAAAATATTTACGACGTGGCGATGTTCAACTCCTCGCTGCTGTTTGTCACCGACGTCCAAGGCCGGCTCTACCGCTTGGATCACGACCGGAAAGCGACTCTGCTGGCGCAATCGAATGAAGGCGAAGCGACGCGGCTGCTGGAATCGCGCGGCGCCCTGCTCGCGGCCACCGGCAATCTCGGGAAAATACTGCGCCTCGACACAGGCACCGTTCCGACCGGGTGGTTTGAGTCTCCGGTGCACGACTCCTCCACCGTCGCGCGCTGGGGCCGCATCGCCTGGCGCGGCGACGCGCACGGCATCGCCTTCAAAACGCGTAGTGGAAATTCGTTGCGACCGGACGCGACCTGGAGCGACTGGTCCGCTCCGCTGACCGATCCCGACCGCGCGGCCATCACCAGTCCGAACGCGCGCTACATTCAATGGCGAGCCGAATTCTCCGGGACCTCGGCGTCCGCGCCTTCGCTGGACAGTGTGACCATCGCGTATTTGCCCCAAAATACCCCGCCGAACGTGCGCAGCATTAACGTGACCGCCGTCAGCGGTTCCTCGAAATCGGGACCGGCAACCGCAGCGGCCGCGACCGCGAGCTACGCAATTACCGTCACCGACTCCGGCGACGCTCCGGCCACTGCGGGAACGCCCTCGCAAACGCTCTCCCGAATCCCCGGCCAGCAGGTGCAAATCTATTGGCAGGCGGATGATCCCGACGGCGATCGCCTGCTTTACAACCTCTATTTTCGCGGCGAAGACGAGAGCCGCTGGAAACTGATTCGCGCCAACATGACCGAAAATACCTACCTGCTGGACGCTGACGTTTTCGCCGACGGGCGCTATTATTTTCGAGTCGTGGCGTCGGACGCGCTTTCGAATCCGGCCAATCTGGCCCGCGAAGCGGAGCTGGTCAGCGCTCCCATCCTGATCGACAGCACGCCGCCCGTGGTCACCGCGAGCGGGGCCCGGCGCAATGGGGCGATGGTCGAGATCGATGTGGACGCGCAGGATCGCGGCTCCGTTTTGCGCCGCTGCGAATACTCACTCGACGCCGGCCAGTGGATGCCGGTCGAAGCCGAAGACGGAGTCACGGATTCCGCGCGCGAACGTTTTCTGATCCGCCTCGACAAAGTTTCCTCGGGCGAGCATCTCGTCGTGATTCGAGTCTTCGACGCCGCCGGCAATGCGGGCCTGACTAAAGTCGTCGTGCGGTAGCCGATCCCCGCACTGACCAGTCTGTGTGAATAGCCGCTGGGATCTGCGAATTGGCAGGCGGAACCGCCTGCCCCACCACGACAAAGCAAGCGGTTACAGAACGGTGGGACAGGCGGTTTCGCCTGTCGAACGACTTTTCACACAACGGGGCTATCGTCCCTCACGCCGCGGGTTCCACCGCTTGGTAATTGCCCACCTTGTCGATATTCAGCACCATATTTCCGGTCTCATCGAAGTCGAATGCGGGGGTGAACTTCGCATTCCAGATTAGTTCGTCATAACGGTAGGAATAGCGCGCGCGCACTCCCTGGCTGAATGTTTCGTCGAATCCTTTAATCAGGATAATTACTTCGGTTTGTTTCTGCACCGCGTCTTCATTGGTTTTTCCGAACAAGGGGCTGGATTCATCGATCGGATGGACGATGGTCCAGGTCAGAGCCAGGAAATCGATTTTGTCGCGCTCCAGGGCCAAGGGTTGAAACGTTCGTTTTTGTTTGCCCGGCTCGCCTTCCACTTGCATCAGAATCACGGAGGCTTCTATCTCCATCAGAGCGTTCGGACGACGGTTCAAGATCCGGAATTGCAAGCTGGTGCGCTCTTGATAAGGAGCGATCAACGCATTTTCGCTGAATCCGATTCGTGCCGACGGCCTCGAAAAACGTCCGAAAAGGATGCCGGTGGCGAGAGCGAATCCTAACAGTCCGATCAGCGCTTCGATCGCGGCGAGAATGTTGGCGGAGATCGAGCCCGGGGCGACGTTTCCATAGCCGACCGTGGTCAGCGTGTGGGCGCTGAAGAAGAACGCGATCAGAAAACGATCGAAGTTGTGCGGCGAGTCGCCGCCCTGAAGATGGCCTGGTCCCAGAGAATAATAGAGCGTCGCAAAAATGATATTCGCCGCGAAATATGCCGCGAGCACCAGCGCCAGAAATGCGGGCCACGGTATGCTGATCAGGAACAAATAAGGATGAATGTCGCGCCAACCTGTCCCTCGCCGCTCAACGTTGAAACTGCCATCTTTATTGATGGTCCGCCGCAGAGGTCCGGCGTATTGCTGCGTTAAGCCAGGATCAAAAGTTGGTTTCGCCATATCTCACGATCTTAGACGAAACCGGTAGACTGGAGACAGGAGAACAATCATGATTCGTCACGCGGAAGCACAGTGGAATGGCACGGTTAAAGAGGGAACAGGGCACGTCAAAACGGAGACGGGCGCGCTAGATAGCGCGTACAGTTTCAAATCGCGGTTCGTAGGCGGCGGCGGGACTAATCCCGAGGAGTTGCTCGGCGCGGCGCATGCGGCCTGTTTCTCTATGGCTCTTTCCGGCGTGTTGACGAAGGACGGTCATCCTCCCGCAAGCATTCACACCACGGCGGCCGTGCACATCGATCCGGTGGAAGGCGGTTTCGCGATCACGAAGATCGAACTGGAAACGGTTGGCGAGGTTCCGGGTATCGATGCCGCTGCGTTCGAAGCGGCCGCGGCCACAGCGAAGGCGGGCTGCCCTTTATCGAAGGCGCTGGCGGCGGTGGATATTCATTTGAAAACTACCTTTAAGCAGTAGCTCCCACGGAGCGCAAAAATTCCGCGAGCGACTTATCCTGCTCCATTTCGAACGTGCTTTCGAGCGGCGTGCACGAGCTCATTTTGTGCAGCCAGAAACTGCGGAAATCCTGGCGCGATTCGCACCACGCGGCGACGGACCATCCGTTTCCCCAGAAATACAAGCCCAGAGGACGCAGTACGCGCCGGCTCTGCTGTTCCTTTTTGTCGCGATACGATACCTCCAGCTTGCGGCGCACAGCGATCGCCTGGCGCACCATTTCTACTCTCTCTCCAAGTGCGGGATCCAGATGAAATGTCGGCGCAAAAAGCTGCGGCCGCTCGATTTCCGCTCGCCTTTGCTGAGGCAGCGCGAGCGCAACCTTATCGAGCGCCATACGCGCAGCCGACCGCAGCGACGGTCCGGCGAACGCTTCCGCCATGCGCAGGCCGACCACCACGGCTTCGACTTCGTCCGGAGTGAACATGAGAGGCGTCAGATCGTAGGCGCGATCAATGCGATAGCCGACGCCTGCCTCGCCTTGCACGGGTACGCCGGATAACGAGAGATCGCGAATGTCACGGTAGACGGTGCGCTGCGAAACTTCGAGCCAGTCCGACAACTGCGCGGCGGTGGTGAGCCGCCGCGCGCGAAGGTGCTGCACGATTTGAAAGAGCCGGTCCGCTCTGCGCACCTCCTTATTTCACCGCAAACAGACCGACGCGGTTGCCCTCCGTATCCTTGATATGCGCGAAGAAGCCGATGTTGGGAACCGCCGTCTTCGGAAACACGATCTCACCGCCTGAAGGCTGCACGCGGTTCAACGCGTCGTCCAGCGAATCGCCCGCGTTCAGATAGATGATGACGCCTTCGTTCGATGGCGCCAGGAACGGACCTTTCATCACGCAGCCGCCGGAGGCTTTTGCTTCGTCGTAGGGAAACACCCCCACGACGTTTGGTCCGGCGATGCCCTCCGTCAATTGGACGCCGAAGAGTTTCTCGTAAAAGGAACGCGCTCGCGCGAAGTCGAGTGCGGGAATTTCGAACCAGCTAAGAGGTTGTGTCATGGTTCGATTGTGCGGCGGGCCTACTGACAGCATTGTGTCAGCAGGCATGGCTGTTGTGCGCCGAAGCGGCTTCGGTGGTGACGACTCCATCGCGGTTCAATCCCAAGGTCTGAAGAATAGGAGCCTGTACTTCTTCAAACTGGACGACGGCGTCTTCTTCATTCGCGCGTGAAACGGCCCACCACCGGGCGGCCAGCGCCGCGACCGCAAGGACGGCAACCATGATCGCGTAGAGCGTCGAATTTTGAAGCGCCTGGCTCTCCAAAACAACCCCTCTGACAATGAATAGCATCAGAAACATCGCGGTCATAAAAGCCATGTGCAGATACGATTTCCCCGGCAGATACGAACAGGTAAAGGGGATTTTCCGAAACGCGGCCAGACAGACGTAAGCGACGATGGCTCCTAATAATCCCAGCACTACCAGGTGATCGGCCGCCAACTGCCACGGCCACATCGAAAACAGTAGCGCGGCGGACACAATCCACACGGGGGCGACGCCGAGAACGAACAAAGGGCGCCGTATCGCAGCCATATACTCGCGCACGCTGCTGACTTGCGTCACCCGGAAAATCCAGTTGGCACGCAAGCTGATCGGCATGGAAAATACCACGCGTGTTCCCACCACCGTAATGCACATCACGGCAACGGTGGTGAACAGCAGCGGCAATTCCGCCCTCAGGCTTGCATCCTTCGGCCCGGGATTTTTCAATACAAAAACCAGCAGGGCGAATCCAAGTCCGAGGAAGAACGCGAGCATCACCCGGTGCTGACGGCTGCGCGCCAGCGTGCGGATGCTGAACTGCACGACTCCGGTTTCGAGCGAATTTCCGAAACCAGGCAGCCAGTGCACTCCGCCCGATCCTGCGACGATGTCCGGCTCTTCCACGATTTTCTTCAGCGTGCGGAAATACGACAGCGCGTAGGCCACGGCCGTTCCGCTGAAGGCGACGGCCAACCCGATCCACGCCCGGCGAGTCAGGGCGGTAAACGCGGGATGCATCGATCCATTTAATTGATTAAGAAATCCGAGGAACCAATAGGAAGGGAGCCATTCGAGCGCCCTCTGATTCTGCGGCGCAGCGAACGCGCTTGGCGTAACGATGCTCGGTTCCAGAAGGTAGGAGCTGACGAACCAGCAGAATGCGGCCATTTGCAAAAATGCCGACAGGCGCAGGAAATATCGCCTCGGCAGGAGTTGCGCTGCCAAGCCTTGGACGCCGAGTACGCAACAGAAATTGAACGCTCCGGCGGCAAACATCGTGATCCAGTAGGCGGCCAGCGATCGGAGTGCATTGCCGCCTTTCGGGATGAAATGAAACGGCCATCCCAGGCCCGCGAAACAATGCATCGCCACAACGGTGAGGCTGAGGGCCGATGCCGCCGCGGTGATCTTGGCGAGAAACAGAGTGCGGGCGCGGATCGGCAAGGGAGCCAGCACCAGCACGTCGCGACGGTCCGGAAAAGTCGAATCCCAGCTCAGGACCGAGAACAGGCCGACCACCAGCAGCGTGGTTGAGATAAAGAAATGCTCCATCCCCCAGAGAGCCGATTGGAGCTTCGGGGGGCTCAGCTTGCCGCGGTCGAAGATCAATGAGCCGAACGAACAAGCGAAGCTGAAGAAGACCAGCAACCCGGCGAACTGGCCCAGCAGTTTGCTGATATCGCCCTGAGCCGATGCGGAGAGCAATTCCAGGTCGACCATGCGGAACAGGAACTGCCGGTATAGCACGCGAAATTGCAGCTTGGTCATGCGCGTATCAGATCCGCAATTTCGCGCGAGATCGCCGCCGTATCCTGCTCGACGGCGAGTTGCGAGAAGATGCTTTCGAGCGTCGGCAGTTCCATCAGCGTGCGCAGATGCGCGATGGAATCGTCGGCGACGATTTTTCCGCGATGCAGAATGACCACCCGCGAGCAGACCCGTTCGACGGTCTCCAGCTCATGGGAGCTGAACAGCACCACTTTGCCGCGCGCCGCCAGTTCCTGGATCAGGCTGCGCAACACCAGCGCCGACCCTACGTCGAGGCCCGAAAAAGGTTCGTCCAGCAAAAGAAGATCGGGGTTATGAAGCAGCGCGGCCGATAAAAGAATCTTCTGGCGCATGCCTTTCGAATACGCGGAAATCGGCGCATGCCGGTCGCCGTGGAGCAGGAACAAACGGAGCAGCCCATCGATGCAGCGGGCGGTGGTCTTCGCGTCGAGGCCGCGCAACTGACCCACCATAATCAGATACTCCTGGCCGGAAAGATGGGCGTACAGATGCGGCTCTTCCGGTACATAACCCATCCGCTGCTTGTACCCGATCAGGTCGTTCTGAATGCGCTGGCCTTCGAATAAAATCTCACCGGAGGTCATCTCAATGAGCCCGGTAATCATTTTCATGGTGGTGGATTTGCCGGAACCGTTCGGTCCCAGATAGCCGGTCACTTCGCCCGGGCGCGCCGAAAAACTGACGTTATCGACCGCGGTGATGCTGGAGAAGCATTTCGAGACAGAACGCAGTTCAAGCATGAATTGATTCTCTGACACCGGGGAGGGCGGGAAAGTTCCGGTAATATGGAAAAGGACCAGAGTGACAGCGCCCCAGGACCTAACGCAGCTATTGATCAATTGGCGCAACGGCGACAAAGCTGCGCTCGACCAGATGACTCCGGCTCTTTACGAGGAGCTGCGCCGCCTCGCCCGATTTTTTCTGGCGAATGAGCGGCCGGACCATACGCTGCAGCCGACGGCGCTGGTTCACGAGGCGTACATCCGGCTAATCCGGCAGCACGCGGTCGACTGGCGCAATCGCGCGCATTTTCTGGGAGTTGCGGCGACCATGATGCGGCGCATCCTGATCAATCACGCGCAGGCCCGGCTGGCCGCGAAACGGCAGGGGCAGGCGCAGGCCGTCGCGCTGGACGATGCGCTGGGCGTTTTCACGACGTCGAGCATCGACGTGCTGGAACTCAACCAGGTGCTGGAGCAGCTTACCGAGCTCGATCCGCAGCAGGGCCGCGTGGTCGAACTGCGGTACTTCGGCGGACTCACCATCGAGGAGACCGCAGAGGTGCTGGGCATCTCTCCCGCGACTGTGAAGCGCGAGTGGAGCATCGCGCGCCTCTGGCTGCTCCAGAAAATCGAAGGAACGCCTCCTGCATGACGCCCGGACGCTGGAGCGAAGTTAAGTCTGTCCTCTCCGGTGTCCTCGATGCGGACCCTACCGAGCGTCCCGAAATTCTCGACCGACTGTGCGGCGCCGATACCGAGCTTCGAACCACCGTCGAATCGCTGCTCGCGATGGAGAGCAAGGCCGATCGCCTCGATACCGCGGTGATGCCCGGATCGATCTTGTGGGCGAATGCGCCGGAGCAGGCTCCCTCGCAGATCGGTCCGTACACGATTCTCAGGGAGATCGGACGCGGCGGCATGGGAGTGGTTTATCTGGCGGACCGGGCGGATGGCGAGTACGATAAGCGCGTCGCGATTAAACTGATCACCAGCGCGCGGCCGGATCCCAATCTCGAGCAGCGTTTCCGGCGGGAGCGCCAGATTCTGGCACAGCTCGAACACCGCGGCATCGCGCGGCTCCTCGACGGAGGAGCTACGGCCACCGGCCAGCCTTATCTGGTGATGGAATACGTCGAGGGTCCGCCTCTGCTCGCGTGGTGCGAGGAGCATCAGCTTGCAATCGCTCAGCGGCTGACGCTGTTCCTCTCCGTTTGTGACGCGGTTGCTTACGCGCATCAGAAGCTGATCGTTCATCGAGACCTGAAGCCCGGCAACATTCTGGTGACTCCGGCGGGCGATCCCAAGCTTCTGGATTTCGGGCTGGCCCGCGTGCTCGACACCGATGCCGATACGGAGATCACGCAGGCCGGGCCGACTCCGATGACCATCGCCTACGCGAGCCCCGAGCAGATTCGCGGCGAACGGCAAACGGTTTCGAGCGACGTGTATTCGCTCGGTGTGATTCTTTATGAGCTGCTGACTTCGCACCGTCCGTATCAACTCGCGAATACATCGTTCGCCGAGGCGATCCGGGTGGTCTGCGAGATGGAACCGGTGCCGCCCTCGCAGTGGAATCGCCGGCTTTCGGGGGACCTGGAGACGATCCTTCTGAAGGCCCTCGCGAAAGATCAGAGGCTGCGTTACGCCACGGTCGATGAGTTCGCTGCCGATATTCGCCGCCACATGGACGGTCAGCCGATTCACGCGCGGGCCGCGACTTTTTCTTATCGCGCGGGGAAATTTCTCCGCCGCCACCGCATTGCCGTTCCAGCCGCTGCGCTCGCCGCCGCTCTGATTCTTTCTTTCGCCGGATTGTCGTGGTTCGAGGCGCGCCGCGCGCAGCGCCGGTTTAACGACGTCGAAAAGCTCGCCCACTCGGTGATGTTCGAATTTCACGACGCGATCGAAAAGCTTCCGGGGTCGACGGTGGCTCGCGAACTGCTGGTGAGGCGCGCTCTGGAATATCTGGAAAATCTGTCGCACGAGGCCGCGGGCGATCCCAGGCTCGCTCGCGAAATCGCTCTGGGATACAGCCGCATCGGCGACGTGCAGGGCAATGGTGGGATGTCGAATCTGGGAAAGGTGTCGGCGGCGCTCGAAAGTCATCGCAGGGCGGAAGAGATTCTCGGGCGGCTGCTGGCGCACTCGCCCAAGGACGATTCGCTGCGGCTCGATTATCTGCGCGCATCGCGATCCTTGGCCAGCGCCTACGGTGCGGCGGGCGATGGAGCGCACGCGCGTGCGTTCGCCGATAAGAATCTGACACTCGCGTCCGACGCTCTGCGGGCGCACCCGAACGATCTGAATTTTCTGCTCGCGATGGCGGACGCTCAGTACGTCGAAGCGGATTTGCTCACCTTTGCCAAGAAATACGACGAGGCGATTCCCATCCGCCAAAGCATCCTTGCGACTCAGGAGCGAATCGTCGCCGCCAAGCCTGGGGAGTTGGGCGCGCGCGCCAATCTTGCTCTCGCGCACAAACGGCTCGGCGCGCTGTACGGTGTCGTCAAGCGTTATGAAGAAGGGCGGCGCGAGTACGAGCAGGCTCTCGTGATTGACGAGGAATATTTAAAGACCAACAGCGGGCCGCGCGCTCAGCTCGATCTTTCCTACGACTATAGCGATCTGGGTTGGGTGACGATTCGGCTGGGCGATCAGGCCGCCGCGCTGGCGTTTTATCGTAAGGCGCAGGCGCTTCGCCAATCCGCCGCGGCGGCCGATCCCAATGATCATCGGGCTGCGGTCGCTGTCGCCAGTATCACGGAGAGGGTTGCCGCTCAGTTGCGCCGCACGCACGATCTGCCGGCTGCGCTTCAGGAATCGCAGCACGCCATCGCTTTGTGGAAGGAACTGGCGGAGCGTCCGGGGGCTGGCTGGAACAACACGGTGGACTTGGCCGACACGCACGACGAGCGCGCGGACATTTACATAGAGATGAAAAATTTCCCGCGCGCGGTGGCGGAGTATGAAGAGGCCATCAGGCTGTATAGTTCACTGCGAGATCGCGGAGTTCTTCCGAAGACTTCCTACGCGCAAATTGATTTGTTGAAGGAACAGGCGGACAAGTGCCGCAAGTCTGCCTGTATTGTCAGCCGTTAGGCATGGACAGGCCGGGGACCTGTCCTACTTGCAAGCTGATGCTCGCGCCACCAGACACGCCTATGCCATGATTTTTGAGACTGCGGCTTGGAATTTCAGCATTTCAGCCTGCGTACCGACCGTGACGCGAACCTTGGTCGGCCAGGCTTTCCAGATGCGTCCGATCATGACCTTGTTATCGGCCATCGCCTTGGCGAAATCGGCGCCGGGACGATTTACTTCCATCATGAAGAAGTTCGCTTCGCTGGGAACATACTTGATGTTCTTCTTTTCCAGGAACTCGAACGTGTTTTCGCGAATCTGTTTGCAGAGCGCGCGGCGCTCCGGAACCAGATTTTTCACCTTCATGCTGGCGGTCGCGCAGGTCAGACCCATGACCGGCTGCATGCCGGCGCCGTAGGGACGGAGCTTGGCGAGCAGATCCGGACGGGCCATGGCGAAGCCGGCGCGGATTCCGGCCATTCCGTAGATCTTCGAGAACGTCCGGAGCACGACGACGTCCTTGCCTTGCGCCACCAGATCGTTCGAGGGCTGCGCGTGATCGGAGAAGTGAATATACGCCTCATCGATCACGACGACCGCGTCTTTCTTCTTGTTGGCGAGAAGAAACTCGATGTCTTTGCGAGCCGTCAGCGTGCCGGTTGGATTGTTCGGATTGCAGACGTAATAAGCGCCCGCGTCAGGATCGGCCTTGATCATGGCCTGAACATCGTGGCTGAAATCGGGCCGCAGGGGCACCTGGAACAGCTTCGATCCGATAAAGGCCGGTGCTCCCGCGCCGTACCCGGGATCGCCCATGGTCCAGCTATGCTCCGGCGAGGTGAACGCGCACTGGCTTCGGTGCAGGGGATCGCTCGATCCGGCGAACGCCGCGATATGATCCTCCGGCACGTCCTCAATTCCTGCGACGGTTTTGGCAAAATCCTGGTGCGGCCCGATCGGCGAATAGCGCCAAGCGAGAGGCGCGATGGTCGCCATCGCTTCCACGCCTTCTTTACAGGGGCCCATTGGATTCTCGTTGGAACTGATGCGCACCATGTCCGGATCGTTCATGCGTCCCGCCCCGCCGGCTCCGCGCATCATCCTCCGCTCGGCGTCCTGCGCCATCGCGAATTCGTTGTAAAACGGCAGCGCCGCTCCAGCGGTCAATAAGCTCGCAATCCGGCCAACCTGCCGCCGCGAGAAACCTTTGCTGAGAAGTACCTCTTGTTGTTTCACTGGAAGGGTCATAGAATTCTCCTAAAGGCAGGAGGAGGCAGCGTGGCAGCCTCCCGATTGTTAGCAATTATTGGGGGTCAGGGGATAGATTGTCAAGCGAAAAAACCACGGCCGGGCTGGCGTGATAGACTCAAACCCAAGGAGCGCAACATGATGCCCCTAAACCCATTGCTGCGGCGGGTGGCGAGAAAAATTAAGAGCCTTTTCACGGGCCGGCCCGAAGATCCGCACGAATATGCCATGGTGGGAGCCCCCGTTCGGCCGAAACCTCCAGAATTACGAGCTAAAGCGGTAGCGGTTCCTGAGCGGTATGACTCTACTTAGTTAGTGCCTCGTTTCCTTTTCCTGCTGGCGATCTGCCAGCTACACGCCCAGCTCATCGTCGATACTTACGCCGGCGGTGTTATCCGTTCCGGGGTTCCCGCGAACAGCGTCGCGATTCCCACCATTAACGGCCTCGCCTGGGATCCTTCCGGCGACATTGTTTTCTGCGACGCAAACAATAACGTCATTCGCCGAATCCGTCCCAACGGGATTATGGAAACCATCGTTGGAACCGGTGTCACCGGTTTCGGAGGCGATGGCGGTCCCGCTGTCAGTGCGCTTATCAACACACCTTCTACGCCGAGTTTCGATCAGGCCGGCAATCTTTATTTCTACGATTCCAACAATTACCGTATGCGCCGCATGGATACGCACGGCATTATCACCACCATTGCAGGAGACGGCGAGCCTCCCGTGCCGGGGCTCGATACCACGGGTCCCGCGACCAGCCGTTCGATCGCGCGTGCCGGTGTCGCTGACGTGGCCGGGAACGTCTACATTTCCAACCAGCAGACCACCTCCAGCATTTGGCGCGTAACCACCGGTGGCGAAATAGAACTGTTCGCTCAGTTACCCGATGTGGCTGGTCTAGTCACCGGGGCGGACGGCAACATTTATGTTCTCTCGGAGCCGTTCGATGCGACGGTAGTTCGCATTTCGCCGGCCGGAACCATGACGACGCTGGTGACGCTGCCGGCCAACTTGCCTAACGTGAACGTGCTGGTTTCGGCGGACGCCGCCGGCAACGTGTATCTCTTGATCAACGGCAAGTTAAACCGGTACGCTCCCGATGGAACGAGTACTCCAGTGGCGACGCCCGCGGGAGGTTTCAACCAGTTCGCGATCGATTCGCAAGGGAACATAGCAGCGCTGATTAACGGGACCGCTCCCACGATTCAAACCTTCACTCCGCAATCCGTCCAGACCATCGTCGCCGGAGGGAATCCGCAGCCGGCACCCGATGGAACGCCGCTCAATCAAGCGTGGTTCCTCGGCATAGGATACCTCGCGTTCAGCCACACGGGGGATCTTTACGGCAGTGAAACTGGAGCCTGCCTGATCCGCAAAATCAGCGCGGCGCAAGTGCTCAGTACGTTCGCAGGAACGGGAACCTGCGGAACCACCGCGCCCTCCGGCGATGCGAAAACCGCGAACATTTCTCCGGGCAGCATCGCGGTCGATAGCCAGAATAACGTCTGGGTCGCGCAGGGGACCTCCTTTATTTATTCGATCGGCCAGAACGGCACGATCGCGAACGTAATGCCCTCGCCGGCCGTGCAAGGCCCGGTGCAAATCGCGATCGATGGCAAGGACCGCGTGTACGTCGCGGGCCGCAACTCGCTTTCCCGTCTGAATTCGGGCGGCACCTGGCAGACGATTACCAGCGGCAGCTTTGTCTTCGGACTTGGCACGGACGCGGCGGGCAATGTTTATCTGGTCCAGGGCGGCCCGAATACGTACGTCGTCAACGACGACGGATCGTTGACCCTGAAATATCCGAATTTCGGGGAAGTTTCGCTCACTTTCGATCCTGCGGCGAATCCGTGGGAGTCCAATGGATACTTGACGACATCCAATGCCACGGGCATTGCCAACGTAGGTTTCCTCACCGGATTTTCAGGCGACGGAGGACCCGCGCAGTCGGCTGCGATGGAGACATTCGATTCGATTGCGACCGGACCCGACGGGAATCTGTACTTCGAAGAGTTCAATCGCATCCGCCGGGTTAGCGGCTCCGGACCAGTGGCTGCGCCAGTGATCTCGCAAGGCGGAATCGTGAACGCCGTGAATTATTCGGGAGGCTCCATTGCGCCGGGAGAGCTGATCTCGATCTTCGGAGCGAACTTTGGAGTCACCGGGCTCGAAGTGAGCGCCCCGGTGAACAACACCATGCCGTTCACCATGGGCCGGACGAAAGTCCTGTTCAACGGACAGCCCGGTGCGATCACCGCGATTACGCCGACGCAGATCAATGTTTTTGTTCCCTACCACCTGGCGAGTGGAGCACCGATAGAAGTGCAAGTACAAGTCGACAACATTCTGTCGGGGCCGATGTATATTCCAGAAGCGAGTGCGGCGCCTGGAATTTCAACGTCGATCCTCAATCAGGACGGCACGGTGAATAGCGCGGCGAACCCGGCTCCGCGGGGGTCGATTGTTTCCTTCTATGGAACCGGTTTGGGCGCGATGAGTCCGCAGTTGAACGACGGCAATCTCGCGATATCGACGCCTTATTCTGCTCCGGTCAATTCGCCGGCGTTGAGTATTGGAGGGCAGACGGCCTTGGTTCTTTATGCGGGCGATGCTCCCTTGTTGCCTACGGGAGTTTTTCAGATCAACGCGGTTGTGCCTGCGACGATAAGTCCCGGATCCGTGGGAGTGTCGCTCAGCGTTGCGGGGGCTTCGGCTCAGATATCGTTCGCCGTGAAGTAGAATCCCCGGCTTATCGCGTCGCAGGCTGGGCAGGTCGGGAACCTGCCCCACTTGAAAAGGCTACTTCGCTGGTTGATTTACGGTGAAGGCGTACAGGCTGTCGCCGGCGGCTACGGTTACGTATTGCTTCCCGTCAAGCATATAGGTGATCGCGCCCGCGCTGGGGGCGGCCATCAGGCCGGCGTGCCACAGGATCTTTCCATTGGCGGCGTTGAATGCGATCAGGTTGTTGCCGTTGCCGGTGAACAACAGTTTGCCGGCGGTGGTCAGATTGTGCGCGACTCCGTTGCCGCTCGGCCAGTCGTGCCGCCATACGATTTTGCCGGTCTGGTAATCGATGGCGAGCAGGGCGCTGCCGTCGTTGCCGACCGTCGAATCGAGTCCGCCCCATCCTTCGGGATGATCGTCGGTGTCGGTGAGGTAATACATGCTGTAGGTTCGGCTCGATCCTACGTAGAACAATCCGGTCTCGGGATCGTAGCTGGGCGCGGGCCAGTTGGTGGCTCCGTTTGACGAGGGCGAGACGAGCACTCCATCGGTGGTCGGGAATTTTTTGGGGTCGGGGATGGGCTGGCCTTTGGCGTCGAGTCCCTTCGCCCAATTCACCGTGTCGATGAACGGCTTGGTGACGATGTTCTTTCCGGTGACGCGGTCGAGGACGAAGAAGTACCCATTGCGGCTGGCTTGGGCGACCAGCTTGCGGGGTTTGCCGTCGATCATTCCGTCGAAAAGGATGGGAGTCTCGACGGCATCCCAATCATGAACGTCGTGCGGCGAGGGCTGGAAATACCAGGCCATTTTGCCGGTATCGGGATTGATCGCGACGATGGAGCAGGTATAAAGATTGTCGCCTTTACGGCTCTTTTCGGCCATCACGGGATTCGGGTTGCCGGTGCCGACAATATATAGGTTCAATTCCGGATCGTAAGTGCCGGGAATCCACGCCTGGCCGGTGCCGTGCGCGGCGGAATATTCGTCTGGCCATGTCTCCATTCCGGGCTCGCCTTTGCGGGGGGTGGTCCACCATTTCCATTGCAGAGCGCCAGTTTCGGGATCGCGCGATTGCAGGAAGCCGGGATTATCGAGATGGTCGCCGCCGATGCCGACGATGATATGATTGCCGACCACGACGGGCGCGACGGTCGAGGTGTAGTCGAGCTTCGGGTCCGCGATGGAAACCTTCCAACGCTGCTTGCCGGTGCGGGCGTCGATGCTCACCAGGTTGCTGTCCGGTGTTTCGAAATACAGCCAGTTGCCGTACATCCCGACGCCTCGGTTGCCGATGGTGCTTCCGGTGTTGGCAGGATATTCGTAGTGCCAAAGCTCTCGGCCAGTGCGCGCGTCGGCGGCCCATACGTTGTTGGGCGCCGTGAAATACAAAATGCCGTTGACCAGCAGAGGAGTCGATTTAATGCTGATTCCGCCGCGGCCGCCTGCACCGGAGCCGTTGTAACGGGTGGCCCACGCGAGCGCGAGGTTCTGGACGTTCGAATCGTTGATCGTTTTCAAAGGGCTGAAGCGGCGTCCGGAATAATCGCCGTTGAACGTCGGCCAGGAATCGGCGGGAGGTTTCAGCAGCTCGGCCGGAGTGATGCCCTGGGCGAAGATGACGGCAGCGGTGAGTAAAGAAGAGATCAGAAATTTCATTTGAGGGTCACCAGATAAGCGGTTACGTTATGAATGTCGGGGTCGGTTATTTTACCGAGCAGGTCGAGATGGGGCTTCAAAGGATCGCGAACGTCAACCTCGGGGACTTTTCCGTCGCGCGTGAAGGAATGATACTCGCCGCGCGAATCGTGGAGGGACACGCTGAAATCGTCGATGCGGTCGAGGACCCCTTGCACCGGCCTTCCGTTGGCGGGCGTCACAGTGACCATGATCTGGCTTTTATCTGAGGATTCACCGCCGCGACCGCCGCGTCCGCCTCTGGGCTGGAGCCACTTGGCTTGCAGGCTGAACGCATCGTAACGGCCGCCGATCCCTTTAAGGTCGCCGGCGGCGGAATGGCAGCTCTTGCAGTTCGCGTTGAAATAAACTTCGCCTTTTTTCGCGTCGCCTGTCAGGACGTCCTGGAACGCGTAGGTGGTGCGGTGACCGGCCATGTACGTTTGCACATGAAGCCACGCCACCAGATCCGCGACCTGCTGATCGGTCAGGCCGAGCTTGGGCATGCCTTCTTCGGGACGGCCGTTCTTCAAAACCGGCGCGATGAGGATTCCCTTCTCATCGTCGAGGACGAGAATGGAGCGGATCAGATCCGGCGCGCCGACGCTGCCTCGGCCGGTGGCGCCGTGGCATCCGGCGCAGTATTGGGTGTACGCTTTGGCGCCGCGTTCGAAGGCCGCAGGATCTTCTTTCGAAAGGGCGATGGCGGCGGGGATTCCTTTGTCAGCACCGCCGGGCGCGCCGGGGCGGAAGCCTGGTTCCTGCGCGATCATGTATAAGGCAGGGGTGAGTATCAGCGTTAGCGATAGAGCAGTGGATTTCCAATTGAGCATGATGGTCCCGAAGAGAATAGTTTACGACGAACGCATGCCCGCCCAAGTTACTCTTCCCTTAGAACCATCATAGGATCGACTTGCGTTGCTCTGTAGGCTGGGATATAAGTCGCGATCAGGGCGATCGCGCCGAGGATCAATGGTACCGTCGAGAACGTAGGTACATCGCGCGCGCCGACGCCGAATAGCAAGCTTGCCATCAGGCGCGTGAGGGCGAATGCTCCTATGGTTCCGAGGACGATGCCGCTGATAGCCAGCTCCATACCCTGGCGTACGACCAGCCACAGGATCGTGTTTCGCGAAGCTCCTAAGGCGATACGCAGTCCGATGTCACGGCGGCTTTGCGTCACCAGGTACGACATGACTCCGTAGACGCCGACCGCCGCGAGGATCAAGGCGAAGACCGAGAACGCGCCGAGCATGATGGTGGAGAATCGCTGGCGGGCGAGCGAGTCTTTCATCCGATCCTGCATGGTGCGGACGTCATAGAGGGGGCGTGAAGGATCCGCTTCGCGCAGAGCCCGCACGATGCTCTGGGAGACCGCCGATGCATCGAGCGAAGTGCGCGCGACCAGATACTCGCCTCCCGCGCCAGGGCGGTAGTAGACCATGCGCGGATCGACGTCCAGCCCGTATTCTTTAACAACGCCGACCACGCCGACGATGGTGACCCAATTTTTAGGACCGTCGACGCGTTTTCCCAGCGCGCTTTGTTTCGGCCAGAAACGATCGGCAAATTTCTGGTCGACGATACCAACCAGCGGAGCCTTCGGCTCGCTATCGTGATCGTCAAAGAACCGGCCCTGGATGAGAGGGATTTCCATGGTGTGGAAATAATCGGAGGAAGCAGCGCGTTGATCGACTTGAATTTCCTCGCCCGGCTGGGGCGTGTAGCCTTCGATATTGATGCCTCCCCACCCGACAGAAGAAGTGAAGGGAAGGGAACTGACGGTGCCGGTAGAATGGACCGCTGGAATCGCGCGGACTTTTTCAATCAGGCCGCGAAAAAACGCGTTCGCTTCATCGTTACTCTGAAAGCGATGATTTCCCGCGCCCAAGCGCAGGGAGACGACGTGATCGGGGTTGAAGCCGGGAGAAACGCTTTGCAATCGCGTGAAGCTGCGGATCAGAAGCCCGGCGCCGATCAGCAGCATCAGCGAAAGGGCCAGTTCGGAGACCACCAGCAATCCGCGGAGCCGATGGCGCGAAAGACTGAATCCTCCGTCGCCTTGCGAGCTCCGTCCACCGGCTTTGAGAGCGGTATTGAGATCGAGGCGAACCGAGCGCAGCGCGGGCGCGAGACCGAAAACGATTCCGGTAATGATCGAAACGGCGAACGTGAACGCCAGCACCGTCCCATCGATGCCGATCACGTCGAGGCGCGGAATATTGCCGGGATTCACCGTGCGGATGATGTAAAGGCTCCATTCGGCGATCAAGAGTCCGGCAGCGCCGCCGGCGATGCTGAGGAGGACGCTTTCGGTCAGGAGCTGCCGGACCAGGCGCGTCCAGCTCGCGCCCAGAGCCGTGCGGACGGCGACCTCTTTCTGCCGTCCCGTGGCCCGCGAAAGCAGAAGATTGGCGACATTCGCACAGGCAATCAACAGCACCAGCGCGACCGAGCCGAGCAGAACCAGCAGAGCGCGCCGCACATCGCCGACTACCTGGTCCATCAACGGAACCACATCGATGGTAAAGGTGCGGTCGCGTTTATCTTTTTCGCGAATGTGGGATGCGATCACGGCGACGTCGGCGCGCGCCTGCGCCATCGTGACGCCGGGCTTCAGCCGCGCCATGATGTTGTAGTTTTCGTCACCGCGGCGATTGACCGCATCCGCGCCAAACGGCAGAGGCAGGAAAATATCCATGCGGCGGGTGCTGGATACGGTGGGCATGATTTCGTCGTTGAGTAGAAAATCGCGCGGCAGGATTCCCGCAACCGTGAACTGATTCTTGTTCTCGCCCGAGCCGGTGCCGCCCGCGCCGTTGATGGTGATGCTGCGTCCGACGACGTTCGGATCGGAATGGAAAAGCTTTTGCCAGATCGAATAACTGAGAATCGCGATGGGAGCCTTGCCCGGTTTGTCGTCCTCCGGCATAAGCAGACGGCCGTATAGAGGTTTCGCGCCAAGCAGGTGAAACAGGCTGGAGGAAGTGCGAAGAAACTCGACCCGCTCCGGTTGATCGAGCCCGGCGAGCGTTCCGCCTCCGCCTTGGGAGATCGACATTTCCTCTAACGAGTGGTTTGCGGTCTGTACATCGATAAATTCGCCGGGCGACGGCCAATCCTGGGGGATATTGATCCCCGGGGAACGCAGCCAGAGGATGGCGAGGCGGTCGGGATCGGGGTAGGGAAGCGGCCGGAGCAGCAGGGCATTGACGACACTGAAAATCGCCGAATTGGCTCCGATTCCGATAGCGAGCGAGAGGACCGCGACGATCGCGAACAGGGGCGCTCGGCGAAAACCGCGAAAGGCGTAGCGAATGTCTGCCAGCATGATGGTTAGACGATCAGAATCGATTTTTGTTCAGCAAAAAATCACAGGCTGAAGCCTGTGCCACCAAGGATCGAGCTGAGTAGTTGCTGAAAACCCGTCCCCTGGCTGACACCATAAAGTCTATGCCATTAGGTGATCACTGCGTGCAGGTGGCACAGACTTTAGTCTGTGTTTTAAGGATGATACTCCTTCTCGGTGTGCCCTTTTAATTGGTCGCGATAGAAATAAACGTCGCGCAGCGCTCCAGTGGCGTATCTGGACGCCTCATCGTTAAAGTGTTTCGACGAGGGATGCCCGCTTTCGCCGCCCGCCGTGACGGCCTTGGCGCGCACCTTATCGCCGAACTCGACCACGGCGACGAAGCTGTTGCCGCTGGTGCCGTACCATTTCTTCGTGCCGGGATAAGCGCGCGCTCCGAAGGAGGCCAGCGAGCCGTATTGTGCCGACGTGAACTCCACCGGGATGCTTGGCGCTGCGTCGTTAAAGGGCTGGACGATGTCTCCAGTGAGGCGCTGGAATCGATTGATGTCGCCCCACGGAGTCTTCCAACTCCCGAAGTCGGCCGCGAGTTTGTCGGACGCGGCCGCGAGCGATTCCAGGAGCTGCTCAGCGGAGGCGTCCTCGACGGACCCGCCTCCGCGCCGGCCGCCTCCGCTCATGCGCCGCCGGATGTCTTCGCCCCAAAATACGGCGAGCGACGTTGGAACGGAATCGACCGCCCAGCGGAGATCCCATTTACGCAGCATCGCGATCTGCTCGGCCGTTTTCGCTTTTAGAGGATTGCTGTCCGGCGTCTGATCCCAAGCCTTGATCAATGCAGGCATCGGCTTCTCG
Source organism: Bryobacteraceae bacterium (assembly GCA_035485055.1). GTDB lineage: Bacteria > Acidobacteriota > Terriglobia > Bryobacterales > Bryobacteraceae > Palsa-187. Next base: position 172,501 of record DATHOJ010000008.1, on the reverse strand, counting down.
AACCATGTGAGATAGCTGTCGAACGCGGCGGCGATCAACGAGTCGAGGGTAAAATCCTTCTTGTTTTCGAGGACCCTGATGGCGTGCAAGCCGCGAGCGGATTCGCCGCCGTTCTCGACATATTTAGGATAATCTTCCCTCTTCGGACTGCTGGATCCGGCTGCGGACCACGGCCAATTATTCGTGTTGTACAGCCAGCCGGAAGCAGGATTCAAGAGATGCGGCGTCTCGTCGACGTCAAGCAGCCCTTTCCACTCGGTCGCCGGAGTGGTGCCATCGACAGGCTTGGTCCAATCGAAGGCGGTATCGCGGCGGGGAATATAGTTGCCATGGAAATACGCGATGTCGCCATCGGCGTCCGCGAAGATGGTGTTGTTCGACGAATTCGCTTTCAGCTCCATGGTCTCGCGATACGATTTATAATCCTTCTGCTTGGTGCGCGTGTAGGATTGCTCCAGAGCCTTGACAGGCTCCTGCATCAGACGGATGCTCACCCACTTGCCGTTCAGCTCCCGGACGATGGGGCCGTGATGTGTACGAAAGACCATGAACAGCTTTTCTTCCATGCCGCGATCGGTCTTGTACTTCACCGTAATCTGACTGGCGACGAACGGCTTCTCTTCATTGCCGTACTTATAGAAGAACGCGTTGCCCTTCTGCGTCACGGTTTCGAGATACTCGTCCACCGCGTCGACGCCGCTTGAAGTATGCATCCAGCCGGTGCGCGCGTTGAATCCCTGGTAGATGAAAAACTGGCCCCAGGTCACGGCGCCGTAGGCATTCAAACCTTCGTCGCTCACCATCTGAAGTTCGGAGCGGAAAAAGAACGACGTGTGCGGATTGATCAGCAGCAGCGCGTGATGCGCGGCGGTATTCGAGGGCGCGATGGCCATTCCGTTCGAACCCGAAGGCTCAGCGTACTCATCGAACTCCTCCTCGGCCGCGGTGCCGACGGGAACTTTTCCATAGAACGCCTGAAGCTGATTCAGATTGATTTTCTCGATGTCGCCGCCGATGCTGCCTTCGGTGAAGCTGAGCGCCATCCACGGCTCGAACCGCTTAATGACGCGCGGCTTCACGTCGGGGTGTTTCGAGAGGTAGTAATTCAACCCGTCGGCGAACGAGTTCATCAGGGCTTGCAGCCAGGCCGGGCTGGCCGCGTATTGCTTCTTCAGCTCCGCGGGGTCGATGAACATCTTCATCCGCAGATCCTGATAGATTTTCGATTCCCCCTCGGCTTCGGCGAGCCGGCCCATCGCGTTGATGTAGTTCGTCTCCACGCGATTGAAATCGTCCTCGGCCTGCGCGTAGATCATGCCGAATACGGTATCGGCGTCGGTTTTGCCGTAGACATGGGCGATGCCCCAATCGTCGCGGACGATGGTGACGTTCTTGGCTTCTTTCTCCCATCGGGCCGCGTCTCCGCTCTGAAACGCGAAACCGGAAGAGGCCGCCAGGACGAGGATAAGAAGTGTTTTCTTCATGAGCTGCTCTTGTCCAGTTTAGGACAAAAAAGCAAAGCGCATTTTGATACATTTATGGATCATGAAGTACCTTCTGTTCGTCCTCGCCGCGATCCTATGCGTTCCCGCCGCCAAGGGCCAGTGCGATCTCCACGACTTCAAGCGGATTGAGGGAGTGAGCGTCGAAACTCGCGGAGCAGCGCTCGACATTCTTTGGATGGGCGAACGCGGCGAGCAGCTAAAGGCAGCATTGGAAATCCGCAACGGCCAGCCGCTAGTGAGCGAGCTCGAAGCTCGCAAAAATGGAGGGAAGTGGATCACGCTAGGCAAGGATCTGACGCCCGAGTTCGAGGTCACCAGCGGCAAGCGCCGTCTTTCGGAACAGCAGATGGCGCCGCTACGTGGCTTAGGTATCGCGCTCACACCGGAAGTTGTCGAACGCGAGAAGTGGTTCGCATTTTGGGATGCGCCGCTGATGATTCCTGGTGCGCCCAAAACCAACCTGGATCTGCCGCGATTGCCCGAAGAGGTGCGGCACGCGTCGGCGAAATTCAATGCTCAGACATGCAGCGTGAAGAGCGACGGGACGCGCGTGGAGGTCACCTATCCCGGCCTGAGCATGGGTATTTTTTCCGGCGATTTGCGGTACACGATCTATCGCGGCTCGAACCTGCTGCGCGTGGAGGCGATCGCGAAGACCGAGGAGCAATCGGTTGCGTATAAATACTCGGCGGGATTAAAAGGGCTCGCGATTCACGACGACACGTTCTTAGCCTGGCGCGATGTGGCGCGTGCGTGGCAGAAATATGCGTTCGGCGGCGCCGTCAATACGGATCAAGTGGCCGTGAAGGCGCGGAATCGATTGGGAATCGTCGAGACGGGGGGAGGCTCGCTTGCGTTTCTGCCTCCGTCGCATAAATTTTTCTTCGCGCGCGAGATCGAGACGAATCTCGGATTTATTTATTACCGCAAGGACAGTGAGAATTCGTTCGCCGTCGGCGTGCGGCAGGCGGATCGCGAAGAGCCGTATCGGCCCTATGGCGTCTCCGATGAAGAGTGGGAGAAGCGCGAGCATGAAGCGCGCCACGATATCAATAATTTCGCGCTGTACAATGCGCCTCCCGGAACTTGGCAGCGGATGCCCGCGTATTTTTACCTGAGCCCCGAGGGCGCGCGTGAAACGGACGACGCGATTCTCGCGTATACGCATGACGATCAATACAAGCCCATGCCCGGCTTCAAAGTGCTGGTGAGCCATTTCCATATGCACTTCAATGAGCAGCTTACCGACGCGGGGTCGATGGATGTGCAGCCGAGCTGGCTGCAAGTGTTCCGGGGGCTAGGAATCGACATCGCGATCCTGGCGGATTTTCATAGCGATTCGCATCCCAACGATCCGGGTCCGCTGCGCTTCAAGGAGCAGCAGGTCTATTTCGAAGGATGCAAGCGTTTTTCCGATCGCAACTTCCTGTTGATTCCGGGCGAGGAGCCGGATGCGACGCTCGGCGGGCATTACATCACGTTCCTGCCGCATCCGGTTTATTGGTCGCATGTGCGGCAGCCCGGGCAGGAGTTCGCCAGTAACGAAGCGCCGTACGGAAAGGTGTATCACATTGGCTCGCCGTCAGAAGAATTGGATATGCTGCGGCGCGAACAGGGACTGATGTGGCAGGCGCATCCGCGCACGAAAGGCTCAGCGGGCTATCCGGACGCAGTACGCGACAAGGCGCATTTTTTGAGCGACCGGTTCCTGGGCGGGTCGTATCAATCGCTGCCGGTGGACCAGTCGCAGCAAAGGATTTGCGAGGTTCGCTGCCTTGGGCTGCTGGATGAAATGAACAACTGGGGCGCGGGTCCGAAGTACATGATCGCGGAGGGCGATACGTACATGAAATATCCGGACGACGAGACGTTTCCGCAATTGATCGTGAACTACGTGAAGCTGGATCGCGTCCCGAAATTCACGGAGGATTGGGGATCGATCGCGAAGGCCATGCGCGCGGGCGATTACTACGTTTCGAGCGGCGAAGTGCTGCTGCGGAACTGGTCGATCGCCAAAGGAGTTTATAGCGCGGAAGTGGAATGGACCTTCCCTCTGGAGTTCGTCGAAGTAGTGTGGGGCGATGGAAAGACGACGGGACGCGAGATTGTGCGTGCGACGGAGTTGGGTCCCATGGGCAGCCATCGTTTCCAGATTCCGTTCGATGCGAGCGGCAAAAAATGGGTCCGCTTCGCCGCGTGGGATTCGGCGGGCAATGGAGCATTCACGCAGCCGGCGGTCTTGAATTAGCGGCGATAATGCCCTCACCGAGCCGCGACCACCGGGAGCGGTCAGATCCCATGTTGCCTCGCAATCGCGGAATGGTACGATCTACACATGCAAACGCTGCTCCCCGTCTGCATCGGCCTCGGCTTACTGACAAGTCTCTCCGCGCAACCTGAAGTGCCGGGCGACCAATGCCTCGGCGGCACGCTGATCTCGATCCAGCAGGATTCGATCACCACGAAGTTCAACGAGAAAGTCTTGACGTACCATCTGGCTCCTGACGCCGAGATCTGGCGCAGAGGAGTGGATCTCGCAAGAATCCAGCAACTCGTGGTCGGCGACGAGATTTATCTGAAATGCGCGCGGGCCGCGGGTGGGGAAGTGGTGGCATCGATTGTCGCTGCGGTGCAAAAGGACTCGGGCGTCGATCTCACGCCGCACCATATTCGAGAAATTCAAGTGTGCGGCGGTTCGCTGGTCGCGATCGGGACAGACACTCTTTCGATGAGGAACGACAAAGGAGTTTGCGTCGTGCACCTCAAACCGGATACGGAAATCTGGCGCGGAGAGATTTTTCACGATACAAATGCTTTGAAGCTGGGCGATGACGTCATGGCGCGGGTGATCGTCGGCTATCCCACTGAGGATCTGATCGCCGACGGCGAGGTTGTCGCCAACATCGCGAAGACCGAAGGCCCGGTGGTGGATATACGCTCTGACCGGATCGTTGTCGACGAGGGCCGGCACCAACGCGTAACGGTCTTCTTCGATCGTCGAACAAAGTTCGATACGGATGAAGGCGCGCTAAAAAAGGGCGTGACCGTGATGGCCATCGGGCTCGAGCTGAGTCGTTATAAATTTCGCGCGACGTCGATTGTCGTTGAGAAGTAGGGGTGTTTAGTTCGCGCCCTCCGGCACTCCCCGCGGATCCGGTTTGAGCGCCACCGGTTGCGTATACGTCTGGCCATCGACCACGAGGCGCACCGTATACTGCCCCGGTGCGAGTCCTCCGCCGCCGCGTCCACCTCGTCCTCCGCCGCGCCCGGCTGCCGGAGCCGTCGCGACTTCGCCGCTGCACGCGTCCTTGGGAGATGGAGCCGCCGCCGCTCCTCGGCCGAAACCTCCGCCGCCTCTGCCAGCAGACGCGCCAATCGCGATGCGATGCATTCCGGCTGCGGCCGAAGGAGGCTGCGCGGGTTGTTCCCAAATCGCTTGCACGTTGATGGCTTCGGTATCGACCGGCCGGACCGGCGTATCGCTCGCGAGGCAGGCCTTGACCGTTCCTGATCCGTCGACAAGCTCGATTTTCAAAGGCTGCGACGCCGCGGACTTCAGCCAATAATAGGCGAGCACACCCGCCGGAGGATTCAAATGCTGCGGTTCTTCATGCGGCAGCGGCGTGCCGTTCATCCCGCCCGCGCGAATCGCGTAGGTCTCGCCCGGTTTAAAAAGGTAGGCCGTCGCTGAAGAAATTTGCGCGCCTCGTTCAGCGATTTCGCGCAGAGCGCCCATCTGGTCCATCACCCAGAATCCGCGCCCATGGGTAGCGATATCCAGATCGTCGCCATGCACGACGATGTCGCGAATCGACGTCACCGGCATGTTGTTCTGCAAAGGCTGCCATTGTGCGCCGTCGTTGAAGGAAATGTACACGCGCAGCTCAGTGGCGGCGTAGAGCAGCCCTTTGACCTTCGGGTCCTCTTTCACGGAGTTGACGAACGCGCCCTCCGGAATGCCCGCTACCACGTTCTGCCAGGTCTTTCCGCCGTCATGCGTGCGATAAATAAACGGCTTGTTATCGGCGATCCGATGCCGATCGACAGACGCATACGCCGTCTCCGCATCGAAGTGGCTCGCCTCAATTTGCGACACCTTGCTCCACGGCGTCATCGCCGGAGGCGTCACATCCTTCCACGTCTTCGCGTCATCGCGAGTCACATGGATCAGCCCATCGTCCGTGCCGGCCCACACCGTCCCCGCCTGAAGCGGCGAGGGCCCAATGCTGTAAACCACGCCGAACCGCGCGGTCATCCGTTGATCGATATCCTTCGCGGTCAAAGCATCAAGCGTCGCTGGAACCGGCGGATTCAGCCGCGTGAGGTCGGGACTGATCTTCTCCCACGTCTTGCCGCGGTCGCGCGAGCGCATCACGAATTGATTGGAATAATACAACGCCTCATCCGCCGCGGAGAACACCTGCGGCAGCGTCCACGTTTTGCGATTAAGATCGTCCGGATCCTCGGCGGGCAGCGCGCCCATCCCCGGCAGAGAAATATTCAAATTCTGATCGCACTTGCCATTGCCGCTGCCGTACAAAATGTTCCCATCCTTGGGATCGGGCAAAACGGTGTTGCTCTCGCCCGCCAGGCAAGTCGGCTCCCAGTTGCGGAACGACAATACCCCTTCGCGCGACCACGTGCTCACGCCGACGCCGCCTGAATCCTGCTGCGCGCCGTAAAGCCAGTACGGAAAACGATTATCGGCCGCGACGTGATAAATCTCCGCCGTCGGCTGGTTGTACCAGGTGCTCCAACTGCGGCCTCCGTCGACGCTGACCACCGTTCCCTGATCGCTCGACAGCACCATGCGATTGCCATCCTTCGGATTGACCCACAGTTGGTGATAGTCGTCGCCGCCCGGCGCGCCCTTAATAGGAACGAACGTCTTGCCGCCGTCGGTGGTCATATAAGTCGCGGTGTTGATCACATAAGCGCGATCCGGATTCGTGGGATCGACGCTCACGGAGCCGAAATACCAGCCTCGTCCCCACAAACGATTTTCGGAATTGACCAGTTTCCAGTTCGCGCCTGCATCGTCGGAAATATAAACTCCGCCGCTACTCTTCGGAGCAGGGCGCCCACCACCGCCGCCGCGAGCCGGAGTATTCCCCGTTCCCAAATCGTCGACCACCGCCCACAGACGATTCGGGTTGCTCGGTGAAACCGCGATCCCGATCTTTCCGACGAAATCGTCGTTCGGGAGGCCTCCGCTCAGTTGCGACCAGGAATCGCCGCCGTCGGTCGATTTATAGAGCCCTCCGCCCGGCATATTCGACGGCGCGTAAACCGACCATGGCGGACGTCGCGTAGCCCACAACGATGCATACAGCACGCGTGGATTCTTTGGATCCAGCGCGACCTCGATCGCGCCCACATTATTCGGATCGTTCGCCTTGAACAGAATTTTCTTCCACGTCGCGCCGCCGTCGGTGGTTCGATAAAGCCCACGCTCCGGATTCGCCGCGTACACATTGCCCAGCGCCGCTACATAAACGCGGTTCGGATTCGCCGGATCGATCACTACGCGCCCGATCTGCCGCGTCCCTTCCAGGCCGATGTGCGTCCAAGTCTTGCCTGCGTCGGTGGATTTAAACATGCCGATGCCGTAAGAATGCTGGCTGCGAATATCGGGCTCGCCGGTGCCGACATAAATAATGTTGGGATTCGAAGGAGCCACGGCAATCGCGCCAATCGAGCCGATCGGAATGCCCTCATCCGAGATCGGAACCCAAGTGCGCCCGGAATTTTCGGTCTTCCAAACGCCGCCTCCAACAGACCCGAAATAAAAAGTATCCGGCTGATCGGCATGGCCTGCGACCCCATAAGACCGCCCTCCGCGCATCGGCCCGACATCGCGCCACACCAGTCCGGAAAGCAGGTTCGCCGAAAACTGGGCCTGCTGAGCAAAGATCGCGATCCCCAAAAATGTGAATAAGAAAAAGAGCCGCCGGCGTTGAATGATCATGGGAATCATTAAATACTACCACCGGTAGTGCTGCCACCGATAGCTATGAAACCAAGTGGGGCAGGTTCCCGACCTGCCCTCCGCCCGCGTTTCCGCGCTACCCCCGGCGAGCCGGAGAATCCGCCCAGAACTTCCGCATCTCCGCCCGCGGATCGTTCTCCACGCGCGTCTCGTTATCGAAAATCATGGTCGCTCGCTTCGCCTCATCATACGCCGGCCAGTTCGGCGTCTTCGCATTATTCGGATTCCCCGTTTTCGCCAGCGACACCCACGCGGAAGCGAACGTTCCCCACAACGCTTTTTCCCTGGGCGATCCAGTCCCTCCCACGCCGTCGCGGAAATTGTAGAACGATGCCGAAACGTCGGTTCCGTGCACTGCACCGAATTTTCCGCCGAATCCGGGGCTCGCGTACTCCCACAGATACATGTAGGCCGGCGCTTTTCCCATCGCCGATTTCCGCTCCGCTTGCAGAATAGCGCTGCGCCGACCACCTGCGTCGGTCCCGATCTGCGCCTGAACCAGATACGGAGTCTTGTCCGGATACCGATTACGATACAGCGCGATCATCGAATCCGCTTTCTCGCCGTACCGCTCATTCATCATCTTGTGGAGCCCGTCTTCGGTCAGATCGAAATTGGTCAACGCCAGCGCCGCGTCCTCCAGCGTCGTCGAGATGATCACCGGCACGTCGGCCGATTCCGGCGGCGCGGCCGGATCGAAAGGATGATGCGGAATGACCGTGCCATCCACCACCGGCGTGAACGACGCGCCCGCCACGGTCTGCGCCTCCAAAATCTGCTGCCACGAAACTTTTTGAATGTCCGCGATGTTCCCCTTTGCGATTCCCAACTTCGCCAGCAGCGCCTCCGCGGATTTCGTGCCGGCCTCCCGCGTTGCGGATCGAATGGTAGACCCGCTCTGCACGCCCGCGCTGTGGAACAGGCCCTTCGCCGAAGGCATCGCCAGCACCGTCGACGTCTTCGCCCCGCCGCCCGATTGCCCGAAGATCATTACCTTCGAAGGATCGCCTCCGAACTTTTCGATATTGTCGCGCACCCATTCGAGCGACGCCGCCAGGTCCATCATTCCCACCACGCCCGCGTGCGCGAACTCCGGTGGAGCGCCCAAATCGGCCAGATGCAAATAACCGAAACTCGCGAGCCGATGGTTCACCGTTACCACCACCACGTCTCCAAACTTGGCCAGTTGCGCGCCGTCGTAACCCGCGCCGTTGCCCGACCCGGTGGCGAATCCTCCGCCGTGAAAGGAAACCATCACCGCGCGTTTCGCGCCATCGCCGATGCCCGGCGTCCACACGTTCAGCGACAGGCAATCCTCGCCCATCCCTCCCACGTGCAAATCCCACTGGATCATCATTCCGTAATCGCTATTCAGATTCGCAAGCGTCTGCGGCGAGATCTGCCCATGCGCGAAACACTCGCGAACTCCAGTCCACGCGGCAGGCTTCCGCGGCGGCATGTAGCGATTCTTTCCGCCCGTCGGCGCCCCGTAGGGAATGCCTTTGAATTCTTTGATCCCGGTATTCGCGATGCCTTGCACCTTGCCGGACGTGGTTTCCACGGTCCAGAACAACTGCTCTCGGGATTGTGCGAATGTTCGGCCTGCCACTGCGCAACCTGCGCCGAGCGCCGCTAGGAAGGAACGTCGATGCGTCATGGAACCGCCTCCTTAGGGGTTGAACTGCGTTTTACTAAGGGGCAGTATATCTCGAAAATCGAGCTTTTGGTGTCCCTACCTACCGTCCGGTAGGGGCGAATGGCCATTGACGCCGGCCCACAATTCTGGTGTAATTTTGTTCCAGGAGACACAATGCGCCACTTACTTGCGAAAACCCTCGGTGTAGCCGCCCTCACCGCCGCGCTCGCCTTCAGCGCCGCAATCCCGGATGCAACCACCGGTAAAGTCCAACTCAAATCCGCGGGCGCTCTCGCCTTCGGCAACGATGGAGTGCTCTTCATCGGCGATTCAATCGGCGGAACGGTCGTCGCCGTCGATACTCAGGACACCAAAGCGTCCACCAAGCCATCGAAAATCGATATCAAAGGCGTCAATGAAAAGGCCGCAGCGCTGCTCGGCACCACGCCCGATCAGATCCTTATTAATGATGTGAAAGTAAATCCGATTTCCAAGAACATCTATCTGTCGGTTTCCCGCGGCAAAGGTCCGGACGCGATTCCGGTCATCCTGCGCGTCGATGCGGCCGGCAAGCTCTCGGAGTTTTCGCTCGACAGCGTGGCTTTTGCGTCAGCGCCGCTGGCCGATGCTCCCGCCTCGAAACCTGGCCAGCGCGGCGATCCCCGCAACGACGCGATCACGGAGATCGCGTATGTCAACGGCAACGTGCTGATCGCCGGCCTCTCGAACCAGGAGTTCGCGTCCGACCTCCGCTCCATTCCGTTCCCATTCAAAGGCGAAGCGGCGGGCGCGGGAATCAAGATGTATCACGGCTCCCACGGGCGCTATGAGACGCAGTCGCCGATCCGCACGTTCGTTACTTACACCATCGGCAATCAGCAATACATTCTCGCCGCCTACACCTGCACGCCTCTCGTGAAGATTCCAGTCAGCGAACTGAAGCCCGGCGCGAAAGTCGAAGGCACCACCATCGCCGAACTCGGAGCCGGCAACCGCCCCCTCGACCTCATCGCGTATAAGAAGGATAATCATGACTTCCTCCTGCTGGCCAACAGCAACCGCGGCGTGATGAAACTGGACGCGGCCAATCTCGAACAATACCAGCCGATCCTGGCGCACACCGAAGCAACCGGCGTCCCCTACACGACGCTAGCCGACCTAATAGGCGTAAAGCACCTGACCAAGCTCGATGACGCGAACGCGCTAATGCTCTTCGAAAACGGCGACCTTCGCGCAATGCCGCTTCCGTAAGCACAGTGGGGCAGGTTCCCGACCTGCCCTCTGCCTGCTCCAATGCACAGAGCAATCCGAGCCGCGTTGTTGGCAATTCTCTTTGGAACAGCCAATGGCGCGGCCAACATCTCCATCCAGCTAGATCGCGGAGCCTTCAGCGTCACCGGCTGGACCGCGACATCAATGCCGTCCGAAGGATGGACGTCCGTCTTCGCCGTCTACGCAAGTGAGCGCGACGTTCAGCCGATGCTTGGAACTTATGAAGTCGCCGATCATGTCCTGACCTTCCACCCCCGCTTCCCTCTCGCCGCCGGAGTTCACTATCGCGCCGTCTTCCAAGCCTCCGGAACCCACGCGGAAGCGTCCTTCGACGGTCCTCCCATCGCCACCAACCCGCTCACGCGTGTCGAACGCATCTACCCCTCCACCGACATCTTGCCGAGTAACGCTCTACGCCTGTACATCTATTTCTCCGCTCCCATGTCCCGCGGCGAAGCGTGGACGCATATCCACCTAATCGACGCCGACACCGATCGCCCGGTCGAAATCCCTTTCCTGGAGCTAGATCAGGAGCTGTGGGATCAGAACAACCGCCGTCTCACCGTGCTGTTCGATCCCGGCCGCATCAAGCGCGGACTGGTGCCGACCACCACCATCGGCCCCTCGGTAGTCGAAGGGAAACGCTACAAACTACGAATCGATAAGGAGTGGCACGACGCGCGCGGCGTAAACTTAATCGAAGGATTCGAAAAGCCTTTTCGAGGCGGCCCGTCCGATCGTACCCCTCCGTCGCCCGGTAAATGGCGCATTACCACGCCGAAATCCTCCACAACCGATCCTCTGATCGTCGTGTTTCCGAAGCCAATGGACTACGTGCTGCTCCAGCGAATGATCGGGATCTTCGACGCAAGTTCTGAGATCCCCGGCGAAATAGCCGTAGCCCGTAATGAAACCGAATGGCGCTTCACCCCTCGCGAACCCTGGAAGCCCGGCGCGTACCGCATCACCGCCGACAACACTCTGGAGGATATTTCCGGCAACCACCTGGACCGTCCCTTCGATGTAGATATCTTCGACACAGTGACCAAACACATCGCCAGTCCCACAACATCGATCCCCTTCAAAGTCCAGTAGGGAGCGTCCGCGACCCGTCCTTCACGCGGTATCACTAAGGAATGGAGCAAATAGCGGTCCTAGCCGCCCTGCTAATCGCGATCCTAGCCCTCCTCACACCCGCGATCCAATCTTTTTTCAAAGCGGTGCTGCACCGGAGCCCCGCGTGGATCCTCGCAGCCCCACTCCTCCTAACCGCGATCTTCAGCAGCGCAGCGGAATTAGTCCACGTCCGCAGCCTTCTTCTGACATTGATGCTGCTAGCGTATACCGCCGCACCCGTTCTCTGCGCCTATGTGCAAGGCCCCGGACCCATCGCGCGCCCGTCGATCCTGGACTTCCTAGCCATCCTGCTCCTCTGGCTGCCTCTCGAATTCGCCGCCGGCGCGAGCCTGATCCCGCGCCCAGCTCAAGGTTTCCTCCACAGCGTCGCGTACGGCATCGCGATCCTCCTGGCCTTGGTCCTCTTCATCGGATTCCGCTCCATCCCCGGTATGAAATTCAACCCTCCGCGCGCCGCGAAAGATTATTGGCTCCCGCTAGCCGCTTTCGCCGTCACTGCGCCGGTGTTAGCTCTGGTAGGCGTCGCGATCGGATTCATCCCGCCTCCGCACGCGCCAACCCAATCCGCCGGCCGCATGGCTTCGGCGATCGCGATCATTTTCGCCGGCACTGCGCTGCCCGAAGAAATCCTTTTCCGATCACTCATCCAGAACTTTCTAGAGCTGCGTTTCGGCGCGTCGATCCGCACGCTCCTAATCGCCGCCCTGATTTTCGGTAGCGCCCATCTGGATAACGGACCCCAACCGCTGCCCAACTGGCGCTACATGATCCTCGCCACCATAGCAGGAGCAGCCTACGGACTCGTGTTCCGCAAATCCTCAACCGTCCTCTCCTCCGCCACTCTCCACATGCTGGTCGATTGGACCAAACACTTCTTTTTCTAAATGCGAAAACTCCTGGAGCCTCTGCTGATGTTCGCGCTGATCATGGCGTACATCTGGAAGCTCCGTGCCCTTCATCCCAATTCCTGGATCGTCATCCCGGCGCTGTTGCTCATCTCGCATTTGGTGCATCGCGAAACCCCTCGCTCCCTCGGTTTCAAACTGCGAGGCCTGCCGGCCCTGCTAAAGAAACTCGCGCCCGCCCTGATCCTGATCGCCGCCGCGCTTCTCTCGGCCGGAGCCCTGTTCCACACGCTCCGTCCCATCAGCCTCCGCGGCGCGCTGTTCGCATTCGCTCCGTACCTGCCGTGGGGCTTGGTTCAGCAATATCTTCTGAACGGCTATTTCGTGAACCGCTTCGCCGCCTTGCTATCGACCCGTGCAGCCGGCCTGGCAGCCGCGCTCCTCTTTTCCGCCGCCCACGCGCCGAACCCGTTTCTGATGGCCGTGACTCTCCCTCTGGGCTGGACCGCGACCATCCTTTACCGCCGCACCCGCAACCTATACCTCCTGGGAATCGCCCACGCGATCGTCGGACTCCTGCTTTTCCTGGTGATCCCCGATTCCATCAGCCATCATTTACGCGTAGGCCCAAGCTGGTTCCGCCCGTAGTGACTTTTTTATCTCCTTTTTCTTCGCGAGCTTAGCGCCTTTGCGTGAAATGCGTTCGTTTTTCTTAGCCGTACTCTAAATGCAGAAGGACGCACTTCACCGGGCGTTCTTCGACAGTTTTTTTCCTGCGCAGGAAAAGTCGTATTACGGTGGTGCTGATCTTCCGGAGCCCGTGGAACGGCTAGCGAAGCCACCTATATGTATGGCTTCGACGGAAGACTTTGGGATCGATCCTATAACACCCGGGGGTGGCGCCCCGGATTTCAGAGGATTGTGCATCGAAGCATGGAATTTTCATGCGAGAGACAGTCCAATCCACTAGCGGCCCGGCTTCGGTCGGGCCGCTCACGACAATCAGTACAGCCGAACTGCGTCTATTCGAGCTGCTTATGAAACCGCAGGACACTTAACGACAAAATCGTCACTCCGAAAATCGCCAGCGCCACCAGTTGCGGCCACAGCGTGCCGATCCCCGTCCCCTGCAAAAAAATCCCGCGCACAATTTCCATGAAGTACCGCACCGGATTGATATACGTCAGCATCTGCATCGATACCGGCATATTGCGGATCGGAAACGAAAATCCGCTCAACATGAAGAACGGTTGAAAGATCAATCCCATGGTCATCATCGCCTGCTGCTGCGTGCGCGAAATCGTGGAGATGAATAATCCCGCCCCCAGGCTGGTCAACAGGAACAGCAGCGTCGCCACCAGCAGCAATCCGAAATTGCCGGCGAACGGAATATGAAACACCAGCAGCGCCGCGGCCACCACCAACAGCATGTCCCACAATCCCACCAGCACGAACGGCAGCGTCTTGCCCAGAATTAATTCCGTCGGCCGGATCGGCGTCACCATCAACTGTTCCATCGTGCCGATCTCTTTTTCCCGCACGATCGCCATCGCGGTCAGCATCATCGTCACCAGCGTGATGATGTTCACCACTACGCCGGGGATAAAGTAATTCCGGCTCTTCAAGTCCGGGTTGAACCACACCCGGCTGCGCGCGACGATGGTCGGCACCGCGGGCCTAACAGCGCCGCCCGCCTCCATCGTGCCCGCCACCATTTTCGACCGCGCCAACTGCGCCATCACTTCGCTCGAGTATCGTCCGATGGTTTGCGCCGCGTAATTCGAAACAATCGATGCCGTGTTCGAATTCGTCCCGTCCATCAACACCTGCACGCTGGTCGCCCGTCCCCGCGCCACATCGCGCGCAAACCCGGGCATCACGCGAACCACCGCGTCCACCTTGGCCTTATCCAGCAGCGCCTGCATCTGCGCTTCGCTATCCGGCTCCGCCACAATGATGAATCGCCCCGACCCTTGGAACTCCGACAACAACTCCCGGCTAGCCGAGCTATGGTCCTGATCCATCCACGCGATTTTCGCGGTGTTCACATCCAGATTCGCCGCGAACCCGAACACCATCAATTGAATCAGAGGAGGCATAAACAGCATCGCCCGCATCCTCGGATCGCGAGCCACTTGGATAAATTCTTTTCGAATAATCCTTCGCAAACGTTGCCACATCTTATGCCACCTTCTCCCGCAGCTTGCGCGTCGCATAGAAAAACATCAGCGCTCCATAACCCACCAGCAGCAGGAAATCGAACCAGATCATGCTGAACGCCACGCCCTTCAAAAACAGCCCGTTCAAAATATCGATGAAATAGCGCGCCGGAACAAACAGCGCGATCCCCTGAATGATCCTCGGCATGTTCGCAATCGGATAAATAAATCCGGAAAGCAGAAACGCCGGCAGGAACGATGTGAGTGACCCCATCTGGTACGCCATCAACTGCGTCCGGTTCGCGGCGGAAATCAAGATTCCGCACGCCAATCCGCCGAATAAAAATACGCAGCTCGAAACCATCAGCGTGACGATGTTTCCCTTGAACGGCACGTCGAAGATAAATATCCCGACAAACAGGCAGATCAACAGGTCCAGCATTCCCAGGACGAAGTACGCCGACAATTTCCCCAGCGCCATCTCCGCGGGCCGCACCGGCGTGGACAGCAACTGTTCCATAGTGCCGTTCTCCCACTCCCTGGCAATCGTCAGGGAGCTCAAATTGGCCACGATGATCATCAGGATCACCGCAATCAATCCGGGGACGATAAAATTTCGCGACACCAGGTCCGGGTTGTACCACACGCGTATGCGCGCATCGACGCCTCCCTGAGTAACCGCGCCCGCGCGCTGCTTCTGCGCGTCTTGTTGAATCTTTGCGGAATACGCCGAGACCAACCCCTCCGCGTATCCCAGCGCCGTTGTCGCCGTGTTTGAATCGCTGCCGTCGAACAGCAGTTGTACCTGCGCCTCTTTGCCCAGCGCCAGGTTGCGCGAATAATCGTCCGGAATTACCACGCCCAATAGCGCGTGCCGTGCGTCGATTTCTTTCTCGATCGGCCGGTAGCTGCTGGTTTCTTCGATGATGTCGAAGTAGCGCGACCCGCGAAACTGGCGGATCAGATCCTGGCTCTGCGCGGAGTGATCGAGGTCGTAAACGATGGTCGGAATATGATCGATATCCAGGCTCAGCGCGTAGCCGAAAATCAGCAGCATGGTCAGCGGAGTCACGATTGCCGCGGCCAGACTGCGCGGATCGCGGAGAATGTGCAGCATCTCTTTGCGGGCCATCGCGCGCGTGCGTCGAAAATTCATGCGGCCGCCTCCCGTGCCTCGATCAGGCTGACGAAAACGTCTTCCATTGAGGGCGTGATCGCTTCCAGCTTGAAAACTTTGATCCCCGCTTGTTCCAGCGCGCCGCGAATCACCGGAATCGCCGCCGCGTCGTCTTCCACTTTTACATGCAACCCACCCCCGAATACCGCGATGTCCAGCAATCCCGGCTTGCCTTCGAGCGTTGTCATGCTGGCCAGCAAATCCGACGTTTCCAGATTCAACAATCGCCCCACGCCGAGCGAGGTCTTCAATTCCGCGGGCGACCCCAACGCGATCACTCTGCCTCCGTGCATCAGCGCGATGCGATGGCAATATTCGGCTTCATCCATATAATGCGTGGTCACGAAAATAGTGTGCCCCGCTTCGGAGAGCTGGTAGATCAGCTCCCAGAAACCGCGGCGCGCAATCGGATCGACGCCCGAAGTCGGCTCGTCCAAAAACAAAATCGGCGGCTCATGTAAAATCGCGCAGCCCAGCGCCAGCCTTTGTTTCCAGCCTCCGGCCAGCAGCCGGGTCATCATCTTCCGCTGATCCTCCAGGCCTGCCATTTTCAGAACATATTCCTCGCGCTCCGCCAGTTTTTCCGGTGTCACGCCGTACACGCCGCCGAAAAATTCGATATTCTCCTCCACCGTCAAATCGTCGTAGAGCGAGAACTTTTGCGACATGTAGCCGATGTTCTTTTTGATCTCTTCCGATTGCGTGGCCACGTCGAATCCCGCCACCGTCGCCTTGCCCGAAGTCGGCGCCATGAGTCCGCACAAAATCCGGATGGTCGTCGATTTCCCCGCGCCGTTCGGTCCCAGGAACCCAAAAATCTCCCCCTGCCGCACCTCGATCGACACATGATCCACCGCGACAAAATCGCCAAAGCGCTTCGACAAATCTTCGATCTTTACCGCCGGCTGCGTCATAAAAGAGAAGCCTCGGGCTGCTTGGTGGCGCACGCACTCGTGTCGATGCCCGGCAATAACCCGCTACGCCGCACGTGCCCCCTCCTCTTTCCGGATCAACGCAATAAACACGTCCTCCAGTGACGGCAAAATCTCCTTAAACTCGAACCCATGCTTCGCCGCGAGCGCTTCCACCGAAGTGATTTTCGGATCGACAAATAAATGCAGGTACGCCCCGGATGGCTCCGCCGTCAGCACCCCCGGCTCTTTGCTTAACTTCTCCCGCAGCGCACGATTATCGCTGGAGCGGATCTGGTAACAAGCCTCATCGAGACTCTTCCGCAAAGCCGCCGGCGTATCGCAGCGGATGACGCGTCCGTGGTCTAGAAACGCTACCCGATTCGCCCGCTCCGCTTCATCCAGATAGGCGGTGCTCGCAAAGACCGTCAGGCCCTCACGCACCAATCCGTAGAGAATGGCCCAAAAATCGCGTCTGGAAACGGGGTCAACTCCGTTGGTAGGCTCATCCAAGAATAGGATGCGAGGCTTGTGCAACAGAGTGCACATCAGCGCCAGCTTCTGTTTCATGCCTCCGGAAAGCTTTCCCGCGGGCCGCTTTTGAAAAGGCTCCATGCGCGTCATGCGCAGCAGCTTGGATGTCAGCTCGTCGCGCTCGCGGCCGGTCACCCCGAACAGATCGGAGTAAAACTGCATATTTTCCGCGACGGTCAGATCGCTATATAGCCCGAACCGCTGCGCCATGTAACCGATCTGATCTTTCACCGCTTCCAAATCGCGTGAAACATCGTGCCCGGCGACGGTTACCTTGCCCTCTGTCGGATTCATTAACCCGCAGAGCATTCGCATGGTCGTCGTTTTCCCCGCGCCGTCCGGCCCGACCAGACCGAAAATCTCCCCCTCGGCGATCTCCAGATTCAGGTGATCCACCGCGGTCAACGCGCCGAATTTGCGCGTCAGATTTTCGGTTTTGATAATTGTCACAACACAATCTCCGCATCCACCGGCATGTTGTTCTTCAGGTCGTGGCTTGAATTATCGACGTCTACTTTGATCCGATACACCAGCTTCACGCGTTCTTCCTTCGTCTGGATCTGCTTGGGAGTAAACTCCGCTTCCGATGCGATAAACGAAACCGTGCCCCAGTAAACTTTGTTCTTGTACGAATCCGTGGTCAGCTTCACCTTCTGTCCCAGTTTCACGCGGCCCAGATCGGTTTCGTTGATATAGGCGCGCAGCCAGGGATGGTCCAGATCGCCGATGGTCAGGATGGTGGTTCCCGCGGCCAGCACCTCGCCGGCCTCCGCGGATTTTACCAGCACCACTCCATCGATCGGCGCAGCAATCACGGTGTCGTCCAACTGCGATGCCGACATTCCTTCCTGTGCGCGGCTGCGATTGATTTCGGCGTCCCTCTGCATTAATTCCTGCTCCTTGCGCTGCAACTCCAGACGGTTCGCTTCGGACGTTCTCAACGACGCCTGCGTTCTCGCCACTGTCGCTCGCGCCGCCGCGATCTCTTCCTGCCGCGGACCCGCGTTGACCAGCGCAAGCTTTTGCTCCGCTTGATGCAGTTGCGCGGTCGCGCTGTCGAATTTCATGCGCGATTGATCGAACTGCTGCTTGGAGATATCTTCGTTTTTATAGAGAGCTTGCATGCGCCCCCAGTCCGACCGCGCGAATTCCAACTGCGCCCGCGCGTCATTCACCGCCGACTCGGCTTGCTGAATATCTTCCTTGCGGCTGCCGTTCAGCAATTGATCTAGCTTCGCTTGTGCCTCGCCGACTTCGGCGCGCCGCGCAGCGACGTCGCTCTCGAGCGTTGCTTTCTGAAACGCAATCGAAGTCTGCATCTGCCGGTAAGTCGATTCCGCGCTGATGACCGCGGCTTGATCACGCAATTTCTGTTGCTGAAGCTGCATCGGATCCAGGCGGGCGATGATTTGGCCCTTCTTCACCCAATCGCCTTCTCTCACGTTCAGCTCCGTCATGCGGCCTGCGATTTTGAACGAGAGGTCAACCAGCGTCAGCTCCAGATTGCCCGAAACCAGAAGGCGATTCGGATCGGTCGCGTGCGCATCGCGCCACCACCAGTACCCTCCTCCGATGGCCGCCAATAAAATGATGATGGGAAGTATTTTCTTCATTGATTTATGTACTCCGCGATGCTCCCGGTGGCCGTGGCCAGATCCAGACGAGCCAGATTGTAGTTGTAGAGCGCGGCGATCTGATTGTCCCGAGCCCGATCGAGCCGCGTTTGCGCGTCGGTCACCTCAATCGAATTCGCGACGCCGCCTTCATATCTTCGGCGCGCTTGCGCCAGCTCATTTTCCGCCAGCGTCAGCCCTTCGCGAGCGGTATCCACCTGGCTCGCTGCCGATTTGATGCTGTCGAGCGCCAGCCGCACATCGAGCTCGACTTGTTGCTTTACGTCGCGTGTCCGGATTTCCTCCTGGCGCAGTTGTGAAAGACTCTCGGCTCGGCGGGCATCTCTGCGGCCGCCGTCAAACACAGGAACTTTCAGTGTGACTCCGACGGCGTGCGTCGGAAGCGCGCCGACGACCTCCGGGCCGATGGTTCCGTAATTCCCGAAAGCGCTCACCGACGGCAGCCTTTCCGCCTTGACCGATCCGTAATTCAGCTTCGCGATCTCCTCGCGCTTGGCCTGCGCCTTCAACTCCGCGCGCTCCTTTCGAGCTTTCTCAATCGCCGCTTCCATCGGTCCGACATCGATCGGTTTGTACGCTAGCTTGTCGGTAAACTCGATGTGGGCGTCCAGATTGATTCCCATCGCGCGCAGCAGTTGCAGGACGGCTTTGCGCCGGTCGTTTTCGGCGACGATCAGATTCTGGCGGTCGTTGGCAAGCTGCACTTGCGCTCTGGTTACCTCGATGGCCAGCCCGGTTCCAGCGGTCTTCTGCCGATTCGACAGCTTGAGGAGAGCATCCGACAAATCCACATTTGCTCTCTGCGTTTCCACCGTCGCATCCGCGCGCAGGCAGGCCAGATAGGCCCGCGCCACTGCATCGCTCACCTGGTTGCGGGTGGTATCCGCATCGGCCTTGCTTGCTTCAACGGTTACTTTCGACGACTGGTATTTCCGAATGGAGCTGAAATCGAACACCGACTGGTTTACGGTGCCGCGCGCATCGAACACCGGGAAAGGACCTACGACGGATGGGAAGGAAACCCCGGCGGGCAAGGGGAAATTAAGTCCGAAGGTTTTCAGGTTCACGGTCTCGCTTTGGTCCGTTACTGACGCTTCGATATCCGGGAGAAATGCCGCGCGCGCTTGCGCGATGCCGGTCTCCGACTGGCGGATCGATTCCTCCGCCAGAGCCACGCGGGGACTGCCTTCAGGCGTCAACGCGATTTGGACGGCGCGTTTAAGGCTCAACGGCAAGGTGTTCTGCGCGAACGCGAAGCCTGCGTAGAAAAGAAAAATCCATCGCATAGTCAATGCACCTCCGGCGCGCGAAAACCCGCGGATGCGAATCTTACCAGGCGCGCGATCAGCAGTTTGCGATCCTTGAAATCCAACACGCCTCCGAACAGATCGCGCATGACCTGCGCGCGGGTCACGGTGTGCGCCATCGCGCCGGCGGTAAAGTGGAGACGCCACATCAGCTCGGTCTGAGAAAGTTCCGGCAGGGCTGAGGCGATCGCCTCGGTAAACCGGCGGCTCATCGATTCGATCAGTTGTTTGAACACCCTCTGCATGATTTCGGGCGACGCCAGCACCCGCGCCATCAGCGGGGCCATCGGCTCGAAATCCTGTTCCAGCACCGGTCCTACAAAGGCTTCCAGAATTTGGTCGATGGTCGGTTTGGGGCCTGCTGCGTCCAGCATTGCCAGGCGTTTATCGTTGACTGGGCCGGCGTTGCGCAGGATGGTGGCTTCGATCAGGCTGTCTTTCGATTGGAAATGGTAGTTTACGGCCGCCAGATTTACCCCGGCTTCTGTGGTGATGTCGCGGAGCGAGGTTGCGTCGAAGCCCTTGTTTCCAAACAACTTCTCGGCGGCGTCCAGGATTCTGGTCTTGGTGTCGGAGCGCTCAATCATACGTATGTTTCAATCATACGTATGACTCAGTGATTTGTCAATAGGGCAGGTTATGATGAATGTCGATGCGGGAATCGGCGACGCTTTTTCTGGAGAGGCTCGTAGAGCGGCTGCGCACGCGGCCTCGAAAGCGGATCGTTTTTCCAGAGGGGCGCGATCCGAGGGTCCAATCCGCCGCTTCACGGTTGCTTAACGAGGGCTTAATCGACGTTATTTTGCTCGATAAGGACCGGTGCGAGCCCTTATATGCTCCTCTTTATTACGAGCGGCGGCGGGCAAAAGGGGTTAGCGAGTTGGAAGCGGAAGAGGCGGCGGCGGAGCCTCTTAACTATGCGGCTCTGATGGTGGCGGCGGGGGATGCCGACGGAGCGATTGGAGGGGCCGCAAACACGACGGCCGAGACGGTTCGCGCGGCGCTACATTGCATTGGTCCGCGCGCGGGAATCCGGACGGTGTCGGGGGTATTTTTCATTTGTGTCGCGGACCCTAATCTGGGCCATGAAGGAGTGCTTGCGTTTGCGGATTGCGCTCTGGTGGTGGACCCCAATGCGGAGGAGATTGCGGAGATCGCGATTTCGACGGCGCATTCGACGCGGTGGGTGATGGGAGCGGAAGCGAAAATCGCGCTGCTCTCTTTTTCCACAAAGGGCAGCGCGCGGCATCCGAGGGTCGAGAAGATGATCGAGGCGCTGGGGATTCTCCGCGAGCGCGCGCCGGAGCTTTCGGTGGACGGAGAATTGCAACTGGACGCGGCGCTGGTTCCGGCGGTTGGCGCGTCGAAGGCTCCGGGATCGCCGGTGGCGGGGCGTGCGAATACTTTGATTTTCCCGGACCTGGACAGCGCGAATATTGGCTATAAATTGGTAGAACGGCTGGGAGGCGCTACGGCGTTTGGGCCGGTTTTGCAAGGGCTGGCGAAGCCGATGAACGATCTTTCGCGAGGGTGCTCCGCGGAGGATATTTATGGGGCGGCGATTCTTACTGCGTTGCAGGTTGAGTGAGGGCGCGAGAGCTTGTCCGCATGCTTACGCATGGCGGTTCGGTGCGAGATGAGTGGGAGGATGTGCTTCGCAAGTGTAGGCTGCGTTGCGGGCTGAGTGAAAGTGCGGGAATATGTCCGCATGCTTCGCATGGCGGCTCGGTTTCGGCGCTGAGGATCGATGAAACTTATTTATAGTCCGGATTACGATTTGAATCTTGGCGCGCATGTTTTTCCTTCGCAGAAATACAGGTTGATTCGCGACCGGCTGGCGGTGGAGGGATTTGAATTTGTTGCGCCTGAACCTGCTTCCGACGAGGACCTGCTGCTGGTGCATGGGCGGGGATGGATTTCGCGGTTGAAGCAGGGGACTTTGCATGAGGACGAGTTGATGCGGCTGGAAATTCCTTGGTCGCAAAAGATGGCGGACGCGTTCTGCCTGGCGGCCGGAGGGACGACGCTGGCTGCGCGATGCGCGTTGGAGGATGGGTCGGCGTTCAACGTCGGCGGAGGGTTTCATCACGCGTTTCCGAATCACGGCGAGGGATTCTGCGCGATTCACGACGTGGCGGTTGCGATCCGAAAACTGCAACAGGAAAAGGCGATTGAACGGGCGCTGGTGGTGGACGTCGATGTGCATCAGGGCAACGGCACGGCGGCGATTTTTGCCAGCGACGAATCGGTGTTCACGCTCTCAATTCACCAGCTCAATAATTATCCGCAGTTCAAGCCGCCATCGGATATCGACGTGAATCTGGAGGACGGGGTGGGCGATGAGGAGTATCTGCAACTGCTGGATCAGGCGGTCGAGAAGGCTTTGGGGAGATTCGATCCGCAGTTGCTGATGTATGTGGCGGGGGCGGATCCGTATAAAGAAGATCAGCTCGGGGGGTTGGCGCTGACGATCGATGGGCTCGCGGAGCGCGACCGGCTGGTGTTTGGGATTGCGCGGCATCGTGGGATTCCGGTTTGTGTGACTTTGGCGGGCGGGTATGCTCGGCTGGTGGAGGATACGGTTACTATTCAGTCCAACACGGCTAGGTGTTTGGCGGGGATTTGAAGAGGGCAGGCCGGGAACCTGCCCCAGTGGGCTGGACAGGTCGGGGACCTGTCCTACTATGGATCCATGAGGGTTGCTTTTGCGCTGGTTGTTGTTTTGCTCGCTGGGTGTGGGAAGAAGGTTGCGCCCAATCCGGAGAACCAGTTTCAACAGATGATGACTGGGGCCGTGTTGGTGGGGCATTCTACGCTTGATGGAAAAGACGGGCTCTCCGGTGAGGAGCGGTATTCGATTGAGAGTGTGCATAAGCTGGCGGGCGATGTTTGGATGTTTCAATCGCGGATGAAGATCGAGGGGCACGATATTCCTCTGCCGATTCCGGTGGCCATCAAGTGGGCGGGCGATACGCCGGTGATCGAAGTCACCGACATGTCGATTCCGGGGATGGGGACCTATACGGCGCGGGTGGTTCTTTATCGCGACCGGTACGCGGGGACGTGGAGCGGCAAGGATCACGGCGGTCAGTTGTTTGGCGCGATTGTGCATAATAAATGAACTTATGCGCGTTATTTTTCTGATTGCCGCGGCCTCGCTTTGTCTCGCGGGTGAGACGCACTTCGATATTTCCTATCCTAAGGCCGCCAATGCGGGTCCGATCACGGGGCGTGTCTACGTGATGATTTCGCGGGCCACTGATCGCGAGCCCCGGCTTCAGGTGGGACGCGTTGGCGTTCCTTTCTTTGGGCGCGATGTGGAGAAGTTGGCTCCGGGGCAGGCGGCGGTGATCGATGCAACGGATCTGGGGAGTCCGGTGGTGAGCTTGCCGGAGATTCCGGCGGGCGAGTATCAGGTGCAGGCGTTTATCAATATTTATTCGGAGTTTAAACGCGCCGACGGGCACACCGTTTGGATGCATGACGATCAATGGGAAGGGCAACATTGGAATCGTTCGCCGGGGAATCTTTATAGCACTGTGAAGAAGATGACGCTGGACGCGCAGCACGGTTATCGGATTGCGCTGGTTTGCGATCAGGTGATTCCTCCGATTCCTTTTCCCGCCGATACGGATTGGGTGAAGCGGTTCCGGATTCAGAGTCCTCTGCTGACGAAGTTTTGGGGTCGTCCGATTTACCTGGGAGCGACGATTCTGCTGCCACGCGATTATGCGAAGTCGACGGAGGCGTATCCGGTGCTTTATTCGCAGGGCCATTTTTCGACCGCTGCGCCGATGAATTTTCAACCGGGGCGGGAGTTCGCGAACGAGTGGATCAAGGACGATTTTCCGCGCATGCTGGTGGTGACGTTTCAGCATCCGGCTCCGTACTTTGACGATTCTTACGCGGTGAATTCGGTGAACCTTGGTCCTTACGGCGACGCGATCATGCAGGAGCTGATTCCGGAAATCGAGAAAAGATTTCGCGTGATTAAGCAGCCGTGGGCGCGGTTATTGGCGGGTGGATCGACGGGCGGCTGGGAGGCGATGGCGCTAGAGCTTTTCCATCCTGATTTCTTTGGAGGGACGTGGGTCTATTGTCCGGATTCGATGGATTTTTCTGATGTGGAGGGTGTCGATATTTATAAAGACAAGAACGCGTTCTACAAGGAATTCGAGTGGCGCAAAGTGCCGACGATCAATAGCCGCGAGATTAACGGGCAGATCCGGCAGACTTCGGAGGAGCGGAATCGATTTGAGCTGGTGAATGGGACACATGGGCGGTCCGGCGAGCAGCTCGATATCTGGTCGGCGGTGTTCGGGCCTTTGGGGGACGACGGATATTTTAAGCCGATGTGGGACAAGCGGACGGGCGAGATGCATCCGGAGGTCGGGAAGTATTGGAAGGACAATTACGACCTGCGCTTTTACATGGAGAAGAACTGGTACACACTGGGTCCCAAGATCGTGGACAAGCTGCACGTTTTTGTGGGCGACGCGGATAATTTCTTTTTGAATAACGCGACGCGGAAGATGCAGGAGTGGATGAAGACGACGAAAGATCCGCATTACGAGGGATCGTTTGTGTACGGCGCGGCGAAGGGCCATTGCTATAGCGGGCCGGTGGGCAATGGCGAGCGGCTGAAGGAAATGGCGCAGTACATCGAGAGCAAGATGCCTCCGGATACGGTCGCCGGATGGTGGAAGCCTTAGTGAATTTCCTTCTCGGATCCGATGAAGCCCCAGGTGACCCAGACGTGGCCTTTCATGACACGCTTAAATAATTCCTGAGCCTTGGCGGGGTTGCCGTTGTATAGATACCAGTTTCCGATTCCGTAGGCGACGGTATCGAAGGGCAACTCGACTTCCTGATCGGTGTTGGAGGCAGGCGGCTCCGCGGGCAAGGCTTCGGCTTCGGTCAACTTTCCTTGAAAGAATCGCACGAGGTTGAGATAGAACTTCGTGTGCGCGGCCTGGTTGGTCATATCGGCAGGGACGGCTTCGAGAGCTTTCGCGGCTTCGGCGGATTTTCCGGCGCGGCGCAGAGCGGCGTAGAGCCAGTTGGTGGCGTTGATGCGCTCATCGGTGCTGGGCGCGGTTTCGACGGCGTGGTGAAAGGCGTCGGCGGATTCGGCAAACTGGTTCAGGAAATAGTGGGAGAGGCCGAGGTGATACCAGACCGCCATGTTCTTGGGGGTGAGAGTCGCGGCGCGGGTGAGATCGGCGCGGGCTTTGGTAAAGTCGCGCAAGGGGAGATAGCGGTGGCCGCGTTCGGTGTACAGGTCGCCGTTGTTGGGAGAGATGGCGATCGCCTGGGTGAGGGTTTCGACGGCTTCCTTATTCTCCCAGACGGAAATCTGCGCCTGCGCGAGTTTGAGGAGCAAGTCGGGATTTTTGGGATCGGCGGCGAGATTCTTGCGGGCCTCTGCCACGGCCGCCTTGGGGTCGGGGAGGGAAAAGAATTTCCTGCCGAGGCTGGAGGTGATTTCGAGTTGTTGGGCGGAGGCTGCGCTCAGGAGCGCGACGAAACAAAGAAAACGCGCAGTTTTCATAGCATTGGAGATTATATCCGAATGCGGCAGCGCCCATTTCAGGAGTCGATCGTGCAGCGGGCTGCCAAATGGCTCAAAGATCTTGTCGAGAAGTGGTAAAGTATTGCAAGTTGAGGGCCTTTTGAGCGAACTGACGCCACCTGACGGACCGGACGAGCTCGCGCCAACCGGCGAGGTCAAACCCGGCACTCTCGGACGATACAGAATCCTCGGTGAACTGGGGCGGGGAGGGTGCGGAATCGTTTATCGCGCGCTGGATCCGTCGATCGGCAGGGTTGTTGCGATCAAGACAATTCTTGCGAAGACAGAGTCGGATTCGGGCAAAGAATCGCGGGAACGCTTTCGCCGCGAAGCGCGGTCGGCTGGCAATTTATCGCATCCCAACATCGTTACGGTTCACGATTTTGGCGATTCCGGCGATCCAATGTTTATCGCCATGGAATTCATCGAGGGGCATACGCTGGCTGAGGCCATGTCCCGCGGTCCGTTGGAATTGAATTTCATCCTCGGCGTGCTGAGATCGGCCTCCGATGCGCTGGATTATGCGCACTCGCATCACATTGTGCATCGCGATATAAAGCCTGCGAATTTCCTGATTAACACGAACGGCCGCCTGAAGATTACGGATTTCGGCATTGCCAAGATCTTGGATGGCGACGAAGGTTTGACCAGCACGGGAATGTTGGTGGGAACGGCGCAGTACATGTCGCCGGAGCAGGTTTCGGAGGCGCATGTGACGGGGCGCTCCGATCAGTTCTCGCTGGCTGTCATCGCGTATGAAATGCTCACGGGGATGAAGCCGTTTCAAGGGAACTCATGGGCTAGCGTGATCCACGCCATCATCATGGCGGAGCCTCCGTTAATTACGAAGTACCGGGGCACGCTTGGGGAAACGGTGAATACCGTTTTGCGGAAGGCGCTCGCAAAAGATCCTCGAGCCAGGTATGCCACCTGCACGGAGTTTTGTGAGGCGCTGGAAGGCGGGATTCATTCTGCGACCCAGGAGCGGACGGCGATCCTGCCCAGGCCGGTGGAGGTGGTTCCGAAGGCGCCGGTGGTGGAACCAGCTCCGGCGGCGCCGATTTCCCGGGGCGAAGTTCGGCCAGAGGCTGCAAAAGCGTTAAGCTTTAAGCCGCTGCTTATCGGGGCGTTGGGCGGAGCGGTAATCGCTGCCGGTTTGTGGTTCGGCTTGCGAGGGAGAAACGCTCGAACTGCGGCGCCTCCAGTTGTTGCGCAATCGAATAGAGTTGTAGAACACGCGCCTGCGCCATCGCCGCCGCCTCCTCCTCCCGGGAATGAGACCACGCCTGTTCCTCGCATTGCGGCACCCGCAGTGAAGCAGGCTCCAAAGCAGGCGAAAGGAAACGTCTCTGTTGAGCCGGTCAGGCCCACACCGCCGGTGGTGGAGACTGCTCCTCCTCCAGTGCCGGCGCAGGCAGTGCCGGCGCAGGCAGTGCCGACGCAGGCGGTCCCGACACCTCAACCCACTGTTGCTGCGCCCGCACCCATCGTGGTTGCGGCACCGACGAAGGCTCCGGACGATCAGGCCAAGCGCTTGGCGGACGAGCAAGCGAAACGCGCGGCGGACCAGCAGGCCAAGGCTCAGGCGGACGAGCAATTGAAGCGCGCCGCAGACGAGCAGGCCACGCGCCAGGCGGAGGAGCGCGCCAAGAATGTTCGCATCGCGGAAACCGCGGCCATCTCCAAAGCTTTGAACGAATACCAAGGTGCTTACACAAGAAAAGATTTATCGGCGCTCCAAGCGGTTTGGCCGTCCATCCCGAAACAAGTGCTGGACGGCATTCGCAGCAGCTTCCGCGATGCGTCCGAGGTTACGATGGATCTCCGGCCGGTCGGCGATCCGAAGGTCGCAGGAGGAACCGCTACGGTGATATGCGATCGAAATTTGCGTCAAGTGATTCTGAAGCGGGTATTGCAAGCTTCCGGCCGGGTACGGATCGTGCTGATCCGCGCGGGGGCGGGGTGGACGATTCAGTCTGTGGATCCGGTAAACCAATAGGGTGTCAAAGAAAGGCGACTTCACTTTGAGAATTTCAGCTTCTGTAGTTCAGCGGATTATGAGCACCCTGGCGGTGTCGATAGCGGCCGGTTTCCCGGGTCAGGCGCAGCCGGTCACACTAGTGCCCGGCACGGTTGTCACGGGAGCGTGCCAGGGACACGAATCGGAGCCGGGTTGCGTGCTGCCGAATTTGTTTGGCCCGCAAGGACTGACGCTTTCGAACAATCCCGTGTTTCCGCACTACGCGCATTTTGTGGGGTCGGCACAGGAGACACTGAATCAAGGAGTAGGCACGGCGATCGCGACGCAGTTGGCTGTTCTGCCGATCATCTCACCGTCCTCCGGCTTCACGTTCGCGTACGATAAAGCTTCTGGAGTATTTGTGCGCTCCACGACCAGTTTCGGGCCTATCTACACGGAGCGCGCCGATACGATCGGCCGCGGGAAGATCTCCTTCGGGCTTAGCTATCAGCGCTTCCGGTTCGGCAGTCTGGACGGCATCAACATTCACAATATTCCCGCGGTGTTTACGCACGTTCCGGGGACCGGGCCGGGCGGCGCGGACGAACCTTACGAAGCGGACGTGATCCGCACGTCCAATAATCTGAACCTCAATATGGATCAGACGATGCTCTATGGCACCGTGGGAATTACCAACCGGCTGGATGTCTCCGTTGCGATCCCGCTGGTTTCGGTGCGGTTCGGCGCTACTTCGGACGCGGCGATTATCCAAGTGTCGGGACCGACATTTGTTCCGTCTCCGGGGGCTCCGGCGCTTCCCAATCCGCATCAGTTCCCGAATGGCGGCTTGACCAATACTTATTCCAGCACGGGCACAGCGTTTGGTATTGGCGACGTAACAGTCCGTGTAAAGGAAAATGTGTTTCAGGCGGGAGGGCTGAGTATCGCGGCTGCGGTCGATATTCGCACGGCTTCCGGCAACGCTCGCGATTTCCTGGGCGCAGGGGCGATGGGAGTAAGACCGTTCGTGGCAATATCGGCCGGGAAGCGGTTCTCGCCGCATGTAAACCTGGGATATCAGTGGAACGGCAGTTCGATTCTAGCGGGAAACCTCACTGGAAGCACAGTGGGCGAGACGAATGAAGTGGCGACGATTCAGACGGGTCCACCTACCTCCAAGAGGCTTCCCAGCCAGTATTTCTATTCGACGGGGGCGGACTATGGAGTAACGAAACGCCTCACTCTCAATTTCGATTACCTGGGTCAGGTTCTGGTGCACGCGCCGCGCGTCTTCGAATCGTCGATTACGACTCAAAACATTCCGGGCGGCACAGGAGCGATCACCCTACCGACGGTCGCCGCGGGGATCGATACGGTGGGTTTGAACAACGGCGCCATCGGCTTTAAATACAATTTCATCGACCGGCTACTTTTCACGGCGGATCTGCTGTTCCGCATGGATGATAGAGGGCTGAGGCAGAATGTGACGCCATTGATCGGACTGTCCTACGCGTTTTGAGAATTCCTGGAGAGCCTGTCCGCATGCTTACGCATGGCGGTTCGGTTTCCGGACGGTCGTTGTTTTAAGCTGGTGATACAACCACGCGGGGGGCTCCATCGATCGCTATGTCCACTCAATCCGCTAACACTACGCAGGCGGGGCTATTTCAGCTCGTCAAGCGGGACATTAGGTTAAGTGGCGGCTGACGAGTCGTTGTTTTAAGCTGGTGATACAACCACGCGGGGGCTCCATCAATCGCTATGTCCACTCAAGCCGTTAACACGGTGCGCGGAAATAAACCGCCTTTGCCCTCTCAGGCTGGGCTTTTTCAGCTCGTCAAGCCATACAAAGGTCTGGTGGCCATTCTTGCGGCGCTGACCATTCTGGCCAACGCACTGAATCTGGTCGTGCCCAAACTGATTGCGAGCGCCATCGATCATTACCAGCAGCCGGACTTCGCGCTTGGCCCGATGATTGGGCGGTTCCTCTTGGTGTGCGTGTCCGCCTTCTTTTTGACGTATCTGCAAAGCCTGGTGCAGACCTACGCGTCCGAACGCGTGGCGAGGGACCTGCGCGCTCGCCTGGTGGCCAAGCTGGCCACGCAGACGTACAGCTTCGTGGAGCAGGTCACACCCGCGAAGCTCTTGACCAACCTCACGTCGGATGTGGATGGCGTCAAGTTATTCGTGTCGATGGCCATAGCCACGATCATCTCTTCCATATTCCTTATCGCCGGCTCCAGCATCCTGCTGCTTTCCATCGACTGGCGTCTTGGCCTCAGCGTATTGGTCATCGTACCGTTCATCGGTGTCACGTTCTACCTGGCGCTGAAGAAAGTTCGAGAACTCTTCAAGAAGGGCCAGGAGGCGATCGACTGGTTAAACCGGGTGATCAACGAAAGCATTCTGGGCGCGACGTTGATCAGGCTGCTCAATTCTCAGCAGGTGGAGTATCAGAAGTTTGTTTCCGCGAATGCGGAGGCGAAGAGCGTGGGGCTCAGCATTCTGGCTGTGATGTCGGCATTGATTCCCACGATCACACTTGCCGCCAATGCCGCCACGGTAGTCATCCTGCTGATGGGCGGCCGTTTCGTGATTGCCGGGCGGATGACGCTGGGAGATTTCTCAGCCTTTAATACCTACCTTGCACTGCTGATTTTTCCCATCATCATGTTGGGATTTATGAGCAACATCATGGCGCAAGCCGGCGCTTCCTACATGCGGCTGAGCGCGGTTTTGATGGTCCCGCCACCTCCGAAAGCAGGCGAGCTTCGCCCGGTTTTGCGGGGCGACATCGGCGTGAGCGGTGTTTCTCTCAAATTCGCGGATAAGGAAGTCCTCAAAGACGTGTCGTTCTTCGCGAAAGCGGGCAGCACTACCGCCATTATTGGTCCTACGGCAGCGGGGAAGACCCAAATGTTGTACGTCCTGATCGGCCTGCTTAAGCCTGAATCCGGGACGGTAAATTACGACGGCGAACCACTGGAGGCGTATGACAAAGAGGCTTTGCACCGGCAGGTTGGTTTCGTATTTCAAGACAGCATCCTGTTCAATTTAACTCTTCGAGAAAACATCGCCTTCAGCGCCGCGATTCCGTCGGCAGACATGGAGAAGGCGATTGCGACGGCGGAGCTTCAGGATTTTATCGCCACGCTTCCCATGGGCCTGGAGACCGTGGTTTCCGAGCGGGGAACCAGCCTCTCCGGAGGACAGAAACAACGCGTCATGCTGGCGCGGGCGCTGGCACTGAATCCAAAAGTGCTGCTGCTGGACGATTTCACGGCGCGCGTGGATGCGAACACGGAGCGCGCGATTCTCCAGAACATTCAACAGAATTATCCCGAGATTACGCTGATCTCCGTGACGCAGAAAATTTCCTCGGTCGAGCATTACGACCAGATCATCCTGCTGATGGAGGGCGAGGTGCTTGCATCGGGAACGCACGGGCATCTTATGGAGACGTCGCCGGAATACGTCCAGATTTACGAATCGCAGCGGAGCACAAATCTCTATGAAGTACAAGCTTGAGACCTCCAAAGCGCCCGGCAGCGCGGCTGGCAAGGGCGACGGAAAGCGCGGCACGGTCGGCGCCGGGGTCCAGCGGTTCGTGCCCCTGATGAAGCCTGAGACCGGGCTTATCGTGTTGGCTCTGGCAGCCATGCTGATCAGTACCTGCACGTCTTTGATGGGACCGGTCATCATCGCGCGGGCCATCGATACCTATGTCCGCTTAAGGGATGGTCACGGGCTGCTGATCGCCTCGCTGGTATTGATGGCGGTGTACCTGGTGGGCGTCGTATCGAGTTATACGCAGATCCGGACCATGGGCGGGGTGGGACGCCGGGTGCTGTTCAGCTTGCGGAACGCACTGTTCACCAAGCTACAGGATTTGCCGGTGGCATTCTTCAATCAGAACAAAGCGGGGGACCTGATCTCGCGCGTGAACAACGACACGGACAAGCTGAACCAGTTCGTGGGCCAGGCGCTGATGCAGTTCCTGAGCAGCATCTTCCTGATGACGGGCGCGGCGGTGTTCGCTTTGTCGCTCAACCTCCGGCTGGGCATCGCGGCGCTGCTGCCGGCCGTTGGCGTTTTTGCCGCGACGAAGGCTACTTCCGCGTGGGTCAAGGCCAGAAACTTGAAGAGTCTGCAAAGTCTCGGAGGGATGAGTTCCGAGATTCAAGAGAGTCTTCAGAATTTTAAGGTGATCGTTGCTTTTAACCGCATGGACTATTTCCAGCGCAAGTTCGAGACCGCGAACGAGGCGAACTACGCGGCCTCCGTCTCGGCGGGCGTCGCGAACAACATCTTCATGCCCATGTACGGCCTGGCTCACCACGTGGCGCAACTTCTGGTGGTGGCTTACGGAATTGTACTGATTGGAAGGGCTGAAACGACAGCCGGGCAATTGATCGGGTTCCTTCTTTATGTAAACAGCTTCTACGGTCCTCTGCGGCAGCTCGCCACCGTGTGGTCTTCATTCCAACTCGCGCTGGCGGCGTTGGACAGGATTTCGGAAGTGCTGGCGCTGGAATCCGATATGCAAGTGGTGGCGGCCGGGCCGGCAGAATCGAACGGCGTGCTCGAGTTCCGCAACGTGTCCTTCCAATATCCTGGCGGCAAGGATGTGCTGCGGAAGGTCTCCTTTGAATTGGAGAAGGGGAAGGCGTACGCACTGGTGGGTCCGACCGGAGGCGGCAAGACTACCACGGCGTCGCTGATGGCGCGGCTCTACGACCCGACGGAAGGGTCTGTGTTTCTGGACGGCCGGGACATCCGTTCGGTGGCACCGGATGAGCGGTCGCGGAAGGTAGGATTCATTCCGCAGGAGCCATTCTTATTTAGCGGCACGGTGCGCGACAACATCGTTTACGGGAACGATGAGTATCGGGAATACTCCAGCGTGCAATTGGCCGAGGTTCTGGAGAAGGCGAAGCTTTCGAACCTGTTGGCGCGTTTCTCCGAAGGGCTGGATACCAAGGTGGCGAGCAGTGGCAACGGCATCAGCCTGGGTCAGAAGCAGCTCATCGCTTTTATGCGCGCGACCTTACGCAGACCGGAGTTGCTGATCCTGGACGAGGCGACGGCAAACATCGACACGGTTACCGAACAACTTTTGGAGGAGATCCTCAATAATCTGGCGCCGGAGACGACGAAGGTGATTATCGCTCACCGACTGAACACGATCGATAACGTGGATCAGATTTACTTCGTCAACTCCGGAGGAGTCGCATTGGCGGGGTCGATGGAGCATGCGCTGGATATGCTGCTGCACGGGAAGAGGGAGAGTTAGAACGTCGCTCCATGATCAGTTGCCTACCCGGGATCTCAGGCTCATGGCAGGCGAAACCGCCTGCCCCACCTAGGTTGAGCAGTTGGGGCGACGTCCAGATTTCATCACTTTCGCGCCGCGCTGGGATCGCCGGTGGCTGGCGGTGAATGATCTTCGGCGGAGGGAGGGCCCAACAGCTCCGTGAAGATGGGTTTCAGTGCATCGGCCCACACTTGATACGCCTTTACGGTCGGATGAAGCTTGTCTTTTGCGTTCATCATGCCATCGAGGAGTTTTCCATCGGGACCGGCGAGCTTGTCGTTGATGTTCAGAAATCTGACCTTCTGGCCGTCCGCCAACGCGGATAGATTGGCGTTGATGTTCTCGATGACCGGGAGCAACGCCATATTGTCGTTTCTCGGGAAGATCCCCATGACGACGATGGTTGCTGCGGGTGCTTTCGCCTGGATCGCGCGAACGGTCGCTTTGAGTCCTTGCGTAACGTCGGCGGCCGAGGCATTGCCGAGGTTGTTTGTTCCGGCGAGCAGAACCACAACCTTGGGATTGACTCCGTCCAATTCGCCGGTTTCCAGACGCCACAGGATATTTTGCGTCCGGTCGGCGCCCCATCCGAAGTCGGCTGCGTTCCAGCCGAAGAAATTTTGCTTCCAGTTGGCGAGCAGCTCCGGATAGTCGGTGGCGCCCCACCGCCGGGTGATGGAATCGCCTTCGAAGTAGATATCGATTGGACCTTGCTTCGCTTTCGCGAGCAACTGGGCGTGCGCGACCAGAGAATTTGCGTCGGTTCGAAACACCGGCTGGTCGGCTGGGAAATCCCAGCGTGCGGCTTGATAGTTAAGCAACTTGCTAGCCCAGGGGATGAAGTACTTCCAGTTCGGCGCATCGGTGTGGCCGCCGTCATGCTGGCGCCAGGCGAGTTGGCCGTCGAGAAGTCCGACATTGACGGGCGGCATTTTGGCGGCGCGATAATCTTCGTGGACTTCAAGACCCTTCGCGCCTAATAGCTGGAAGACCTGGCTGGCTGCGACGGCAGCCATGAAGCTGCCCTCATGGTCCAGCCACTTCGCGTCGCCCTTTTCGGGAACTCCGTAGCTGATAAAAGTCGCGCGCGGAGCGCATAGCGCTATCAGTTCGTTCGAGTCCACCGGTAAATCGCCCGCGTTCTTGCTTCCGAACGAAGCATCGGCGGCACCGTACTTCACGAAGTTGCCGGCCATCCAGTGATATTCTCCGGAACCGGTTAGATTTTCCACGGCCTCGCCGAAATTGCGGCGGTGAGGCTTCGCGCCGCCTTCACCGGAGGATCCGACCAGCACGACCGCGAAGCGGGTGTCGAAGGCCATGGTCACGAGCGCGGCCTTCCCGTAGCGGGAGACGCCCTCAATGCCGACGCGGCGGGCATCGACGCTCTTGTCAGATTCGAGATAGTCGAGACCGCGCGAAGCACCCCATGCCCACGCCCGCAGAGCACCCCAGTCCTCCGGCTTGCGAGGCTGGCCCTTGTTAGAAAGACCGATGATTCCCTTGGTGAGACCCGCGCCGTTGTCCGGCTGAATGCTGCCGGGGTCGATGAGCGCATAACCCCATCCCGCGGCGATCAGTTGCTCTATCGAAGAAGGATCGCTTCCCAAGGACGCCCTCATTTCCGGACGCGCGGCCATCATGTCCGCCATCCGTTTCTGAAATGCCGCGCTGCCGAACATCATCATCACCGGCACTGGACCTTTTGCATTCGCCGGTGTGACCAGCGTCATATCGATAGCGACGTTGATTCCCGCGCAGGATGAGTTATCGGCGCGTCCGACCAGTTGCTTCGTAATCACCGGAAAGATTCCTGTCTTCGACTCGGTGGTGTTCGCTACAGTCCACGCCACTTTCGGCGCGTTGGCGGGGACGCGGCCGAGCACTTCACGCTCGAAGTCCTCGACGATCTCCTTGCGGCGCTGATTCCACTGCGCCGCAGACGCGACCTTCTGGCCGCTTTTTAACGTAAGGGAGTCCGGCAGATCCGGGAACGGATTCGCCTTCGACTCATCGTAGTTGGCGTGATTCGGCGCTTGCTCATTCCCGCTTGGGCCTGGACGGAGGGCTTTGATGCCCAATTGGTCCATCATGTTCTGATGGTCCTGCTGCGCGGTCCAATTCATCGGCGCGCAAACAGTCTCCGCTGGCTGCCCCGCAGCTATGTGACAAGCGAAGGCCGCCCAAACGCACGACAGCGCGAGCGTCGAGTACTTCCAGTGTGAGACCAAGATCATGTTTGACCCTCGAACAAATGTTATCGAACAAACATGGGAGACGCCAGTCTGCGGCTACCCTTGCTGTTAATTTTCCAGTCGGAAACGGGTCTCTCCCAGGCGATATAGGGGACGCCATAGGAGCCGATTCACTGTTACGACTAGCGTCGCCATTACCGTTGTCGAGAGGAGCAGGAGCGGGAAATTTCCGCTATCGGTCGCAGCGCTGATTTGCGCGCCGAGTCCCAAGGTGGAGAG
The DNA here is from genome assembly GCA_035485055.1 of Bryobacteraceae bacterium. GTDB lineage: Bacteria > Acidobacteriota > Terriglobia > Bryobacterales > Bryobacteraceae > Palsa-187. The sequence goes on along the minus strand of DATHOJ010000008.1, from coordinate 137,075 downwards.
CACGTCTCCTTTAAGATGAAAATATTCGGCGACGATGCTGGCATTCCACGCTCCGCCGGATGCTGTTACCAGGCCGGTGATCAGGTACGGAAAGATTCCCGGCAAGATTACCGTTTTCCAGCGCTCCAAGGCGCCAAAGTGGAAAACGCGCGCGACTTCGCGCAGATCCGACGGGATCGCCATCGCGCCGGCGATCACGTTGAACAGAATGTACCATTGGGTTCCGAGAAGCATGAGGAGAATCGAGCCTGTGCCGAGTCCTCCGCCGACGCTGATCAGGCCGAGCAGAACGACCGGAAACAACGCGGTTGCGGGAACCGAAGCTGCTACCTGCGCCAGCGGCTGGGCGATTTTGCCCAAACGGGGATGTAGGCCGATCGCCACTCCCGCGGGGATCGCCCACGCCGAAGCGATGACCAGAGAGGCTGTGACGCGTAGAAAAGTCGCACCGGCGCTCTCGATCGTTTTCAGGAGTTCGATCGAGGTGACGGTGCGAAGAGAATAAAATGCCTCCAGCACTGCGTATCCAATTAGTAAGACCGCGACGATTCCCGCCCCTATCCATCCGTAGGAGAGAGTTCCTTCCGCGGAAACCCGATTCATCGCGGGCGGTTGGGCCGACCGGTGATACAGGCGTTCGGAGAGGGGGGCGGCGAGGGATTGGCGCAGGCGGCTGAGGAGCGGCGACCGGCGTAGGAGATTTAATACGCCGGAGGTTGGGACGGATGCGCTCTCCACCTGCTCGAACTTAAATCGGTCGGACCAGGCGATGGCCGGCCTCCAAACCAGTTGATCAATCAACACGATGACCGCGATCATGGCCGCCAAGCCCCACAAAATCCCCCGGGTGTCACCGTTACTCGCGGCCGATTGCAGGTAGGAGCCTAGGCCGGGAAGACGAAAATCGCGCTTTCCGAGGACAAACATCTCGCACGCCATCAGAAAGAACCATCCTCCGGCGACGGATACCATGGAATTCCACACCAGACCGATGGCTCCATAGGGCAACTCCAGTTGGAGGAATCGCTGCAAGCGACCAAATTTGTAGATCTGGGAGGCCTCAATTAATTCCCGGGGAATAGCCTGGAGCGATGCGTAGAAACTGAAGGCCATGTTCCAGACCTGGCCGGTGAAAATCAGAATGATGGAGCCGAGTTCGATTCCAATCTGACGGGTCGGGAATAGAGACACCATCGCCAGCATGACGCCCGGAAGGAAGCTCAACACGGGAATCGATTGCAGGATGTCGAGCACGGCGAGCATAATTCCCTGCAATCGCTTGTTGTAGGCGGCGATGTATCCGTACGCGACCGCGAATATAAGGCTTAAGATGTAGGCTACGCCCATCCGGACCAGCGAGTAAAAAGCATACAGCGGCAACGAGGAGGGGGATAGCGATATTTGCGCCGCAGGGGTGACGGCGCCGATCCAGTAACGTCCGATGGCGACGACCGCATAGAACACCGCGATCACGGCGCCGAAAACCATGGTGTCGAGCAGAATTGGCCAACTCCGTTCCCGAATTTGGGAACGGGACAGGGAGGGCATGGTCATGAACTGAAATCCGCCGCGCCCCCGGAGACTGCCATGACTTTCTCCGGAATGAAAAAGAACTGACCAGCCGAATCATGATCGAACAGCTCAGAGTAGCGGCCCCAGTACGTGGCGGTTTCCAACTGGGCGATGGTCTCACTTTCAGTGAAATGCTCGTCGAGCAGGTCGTGAAAAAATTCGTCGGTGAGTTTGTGATCGGATTTTGCTTCCAGCGAGCGGGTGATTTGCCGCAGCAGCGACACGTGATCGAGGGCGGCATCCCGGAATAGCTCTTTGCGCCGCAGGATATCGGCTTCGACGAATATTCGACCTGCTGGAGTAATCTCCGCGTCGCCTTCGGAGACTTTCAAAAATTCCATCATCGCGGCGGCCTCTACGGTGGGCAGCAAATCGTCGATCTCATAGGACAGCGTCTCCGCCAGGCGATAAATATCCTCATGGCCGTTGCGGTCGGCGAGGATTTCGAGCAGCCCCGCGATTCCCCCGGGGCGGGCATGAGGCAGCATCTGGTATTTGGGCTGTTTCGCGGCGGCCACTCGCAGCACCGGACCGGTGGCCGGAGTGTCGGGACGCGTCAACACCTTGTAAATATAGTCCACCAATTGCTCAAATACAGGATGTTTGCGATCGCGCGGGCGAGGCAGCTCGACTTGAAAATCCGTGCGGATCTTCCCCGGATTCTTGCCAAGAACGACGATCCGATCCGCCAGGAGCACGGCTTCCTCGATATTGTGCGTCACGATGAATATGGATCGAGTGGGCATCTTTCGGTCGCCCCAAAGCTCCAACAGTTCGCTACGTAGCGACTCCGCCGTCAGAACGTCGAGCGCCGAAAATGGCTCATCCATGAACAGGACTTCGGGCTCGACCACGAGCGCGCGCGCGAATCCGACGCGCTGCTTCATGCCGCCCGAAAGCTCCTTCGGATAAGCGGTTTGAAATCCATCCAAGCCGACGGTGTCCAGAATCTTCAGGCTGCGGCTCCGGCGCTCTTCGGCCGTCATATCCCGAACCCTCAGGGGCGCCTCGACGTTTTCTAGCACCGTTAACCAGGGGAACAATGCGAAGCTCTGGAATACGATCGAGACGCTCTCGCACGGGCCGGCGGCAGGCTTGCCATGCCACCATATTTGTCCGGCCGACGGAGTCGATAATCCGGTCATCATTCTGAGGAGGGTCGACTTCCCGGAGCCCGATGGTCCCAGCACGGCAAGGATTTCATCGGCGTAAATCGCCAAGTCAGTTGGCGCGATCACCTGAATGCGGTTCGCACCTTCCTGCTTGTAAAACTTCTCAACTTGTCGCGCCTCGATTAACGGATCTCGCACCTAAGTCCTCGTCCAAACGGGCCTCATTGACCCAACTGTTGATCTTCGCACGCGTGTGTTACGGTGTCGTGTGTTCGAAGCCCAATCGTCACAGTCTAGCAAGCGGTCAGAGCGCGACCGGCCAACTAGGGAGCGCCGCCGTTCGGAGGGCAACACGCCTCCTGTCGATCGTCGAAAAATATAGCAAACCTTTTTTCAGCGGCGGCGTATATATATGCGAGCCGTACTAGTCGATCATCGACACGAGACTATGCCGAGACGCCAATCTCCCCTCCAATCCGAAATGGTTCAGGGAACCCTGGACATGCTGATCCTCCAGACCCTTGTACTCGGCGCCGCCCACGGCCAGACGATCGCCCATGCGATCGAGCGAGCCTCGGAGGAAGTGCTTCAGGTTGAACATGGATCGCTTTACCCGGCCCTGCACCGTCTTAAGAATCGAGGCTGGATCGCCGCTTTCTGGGGCACCTCGGAGAACAATCGTAAAGCTCGGTATTACCGGCTCACGCCGGAGGGCAAAAGGCAGCTTGCGGCGCAGACATCCCGCTGGGAGCAGCTAGTGCGGGCGATCGGCCGCATCCTGAATCCGGTTACGGAGAAACAAGGATGAACTGGGGGCGATTCTTCCGGAGAGACTACGCCGATGCCGAGCAGCACGAGGAGCTCGATTTCTACGTGGACCTTACCGCGCAAGAGTACATCGAACGCGGAATGGAGCCAGCCGAGGCCCGGGCCGCGGCGCGAAGGAAGCTCGGTAACACGACCCGGATCCGGGAGGAGGTTTATCGCATGAATACGCTGGTATTTTTGGAGGGTCTGCTGCGCGATGCGCGCCATGCGCTGCGGATGATCCGGACGAAGCCTGGATTCAGCGCGGCCGTTTTGCTTTCGCTGGCATTGGGAATCGGAGCGAATACCGCAATCTTCAGCGTGTTGAACGGGGTCTTGATTCGACCTTTGCCCTACCCCCGATCGGACGCGCTGGTGGGCGTCTTCAACAGGCTGGTAATTCAGGGACAGGTCTTCGAAGACGCGGAGCTATCCGCCGGCATGTATGGTGCCGCTAAGGAGAGCGCCAGGGCCTTCGAGAGCTTCGGGGTCTGGACCTCCGGGGCCGCTACGGTAACAGGGAGGGGCGATCCCGAGCAGCTGGTGACCGTCACCGTGACCGAAGGTGTTCTGAACGCGCTGGGTGTACCGGCGTATATCGGCCGATGGTTTTCGATCGAAGACGACACGCCGGGCTCCGTGCAAACCGTGATCCTTAGCTACGGATACTGGCAGCGCAATTTCGGTGGCGATCGCCAGGTGCTGGGCCGCACAATCGTGATCGATTTCATTCCACGTCAAGTGATCGGAGTGATGCCGCGAAACTTTCGCCTGGTGAACGTCGCGCCAGACCTGCTGCTGCCGCAGCGTTTTCCTAAGACCCTGCTCAGAGCGGACGAGTTCGGCTATACCGGCATCGCGAGGCTCAAGCCGGGCGTTACCGTCGCGCTGGCGAATCAGGATTTGGCGAGTGTTTGGAGCACTTGGGCGGAAACGAACGGGTTCGGCAAAGTGCTCGCGATGCTCGACATCAAGCCGAACCTGCGCCCGCTAAAGAAGGATGTGGTGGGAGACGTGGGCTCGGTCATAAGCGTTCTGATGGGAGCGCTCGGGTTGGTGCTACTGCTGGTTTGCGCTAACGTGGCGAACCTGGTGCTGGTGCGGGCGCAATCCCGGCGGCAGGAGTTTGCGATTCGCGCGGCCCTTGGCGCCGGTTGGGGAAGAATCGCGCGGGAACTGTTCGTCGAGAGCCTGACGCTGGGCATCGCCGGCGGGGCCTTCGGATTGCTGCTTGCCTATGCCGGCATCCAGGTGCTGGTTGCGAAGGGCCCTGCCACTCTGCCCAGGCTTGAGGAGATATCGATCGATGGAACCGCTCTGGCATTTACGTTGGTATGCTCACTAGGCGCCAGCCTGCTATTCGGATTGGGAGCGATCCTCCGGTCCGGCATCCCCGGCCGAATGCAAAACGCGCGAGGCGCGACCCAAGGGACCCAACAGCTCCGGGCTCAGAATGCGCTCGTAATCACGCAGGTGGCGTTGGCATTCGTCCTGTTGGTGGCCTCCGGGTTGATGATTCGGAGTTTCTTCGCGCTCCGCGCCGTGACGCCGGGGTTCACGCACCCGGAATGGATTCAGATGGTCCGTATCGCAATCCCGGAGGCGCTGATGCCCGATACGGAGCGGGTAATCCGCACACAATCCGAAATCTTAAGCAGCCTCTCCGCGATTCCCGGCGTAACCGTGGCCGGGTTCGCCAGCGGCCTGCCGCTCGAATCGGAGTATCGGAACGGAGTCCTCATCAAAGTGGAAGGGAAGACTCCGGTCGATCAGCTCTCTCCGAACCGTGCCGTCAAGAGAATTTCCCCGGGCCTTCTCGCAGCGCAAGGAACGCGATTGGTAGCCGGGCGCGATTTCACATGGGAAGATGTTCGCGGGCACCGTAACGTCGCCCTCGTATCCGAGAACATGGCTCGCGAGAATTGGGGCGACCCTGCCAACGCCATTGGGAAACGGATTCGGCAGGAAGGCGATAGCCCGTGGCTCGAAGTGGTCGGCGTAGCGGAGAATGTTCGCGCAGACGGCGTGAATCTGCCTGCGCCGGCCACCGTCTATTTCCGTGCGGGAGGCCGTGGCGCCACGTTCGCGATTCGCAGTGGACGTGCCGGCACCGAAGCGTTCCTTCGGGAAGTCGCCGCCGCGATCCATGCCGTGAATCCTGACCTGCCTCTGGCCAAGGTGCGGACTCTGAACGATCTCTACAGGCGATCCATGGCGCGCACATCCTTCGCGCTGGTTTTGCTTGGGATCGCCGGAGTGATGGCGTTGGCCCTAGCAACTGTCGGAGTGTACGGCGTTCTTGCCTATGCCGTAGGGCAGCGGCGTCGCGAGGTCGGCATCCGGCTTGCCTTGGGGGCTGAGCCCGGGATGCTCAAATGGTTGTTTATCCGCGAAGGCCTGCTTCTTAACCTCGTGGGCGGCATCATCGGACTGGCATTAGCCGGAGGTCTATCACGCTGGATCGCTTCTCTGCTATTCGGCATCACGCCACTTGATCCGCTTGCATACATCGCATCAGGTGCGATCGTCGGTGCGGCAGCCATCATTGCGAGTTATGTTCCGGCCCGCCAGGCCGCTTCCGTGAACCCGATGGAAACGCTCCGCAGCGAATAGCTCAATGCCAGCCTGGATTTTTAGAAATACTTACGAGGTTTGAAACGATGCGAAATGCGCCCGGCACGCCCGTTGGCAACTCCCGATAGAGCGCAAACGCATCGTATATGTAGAAACCCTTTCCGTAGCGCGCCAACAGGAGGCCTCCTTTTTGCGGATCCTGATCCGGATCATGGGTCTCCACCAGGGATTGATAGCGCGCATCCCAGGTCTTCATGAAGCCGTGGCCGCGCTCTTCGATCCAACCGTCGAAGTCCGCGGAGGTGATCCTGTTTGGCCACGTCAACGCAGGACTATTTGGTTCGAGCACCGTGACAGGTGAGTTTTCGTCCACCACTTTTTGAGGGTTAGCGCCCAGCGTGAACGGATAAGGGCCATAATCGTGATCGAAGTCCTGAAGATTATATTGGACGATCAGAACTCCTCCGTTTTTCACGTACTCCATCAGCCGCGCGTTCGCCGATTTAAGATCCTGGCGAACGGCGTAAGCCCGGGTGCCGAGGATGATCGTGTCGTATACGCTCAAATCGCCATGCGTCAGATCCGAAGTGGCGAGAATGCGAACATTCATGCCGAGATTTTCCAGCGCTTTCGGCACGTCGTCGCCGGTCCCTGGAAGAAATCCCACGTGCAGGCCCGGCGCGGTCTTCACGTCAACGCCGACCGCTTTATACGTTGCGGGCCGGTAAAAGGGATACGGCCTCACACCCGGATAGCCCGTCAGATGATAGCCCTCCGCGTAGGAGCGTCCGCCATATTCAGCGACCGCTGTGATGGTGTACGAGGCTAGTTTGACAGCGTCGGGAACAATTGAGAATACCAGCGTCTGATCTTCACCGTCGCGCGTAAAAGAGAATGGCGATTCCGAAGGATTGGCTCGCCAACCTGCGGGAAGATTCAGGCGCAGCATCCCTTGAGCGGGTCCTTTCACGTTGCTGTGGACCGTGCAGGTGAACGTGAAGGATTTCGATTCGAGTGGTACGGCGCCCGCAGTCGGAGAAACTGCGACGGAGATTGCGGGACCCACTAATAGAGGGTTTTGCAGCGTGCCGATTCCGGGGACGCGCTCGCTGGTTTGGACGTCTTGGGCGATCTCGAATGGTACGCCATGAAAGGAAAGTTTTGCGCGGACCGCAAGCGGGTAGGGCGCGAGCGGCAGGTTGCGATAGCGGGCGTCGAGAACATTGTAATAAGGCTGTTCCTCATCCGGTCTCGTGAAGTAGGGACGCGTCAGTGCGGTATCTGGAGGAACCGTCACTTCAAAGCGCGACTGGGCTTGCGTGCCTCCCTTCACCTCATCAAGTCGATTACCCATGGAGGCCGGATGAACATTCCAATTCTTCGCATCCGATGCAAGGACCTCTATGGCCGACACCGCGATGTTCTCCGGCCCCTCGTTGTAAAGCTGCGCCTCCACCGTGAACGATTGTTGGGGAATCGCGATCGTGAATGTCGGGCCGCCGCCGCGCCCTCCACGGCCTGCCAGGAAAGCAGCGTCCGTGCTCGATTGGGCTGCGCCCGTGCCGCGACCTGTGCGCACCGGTTCGGCCGCCGCTACCGTCGTCTGCAACGAAATCTCCAGTGAGGCCGCTAAAGTTTTTACAAACTGGCGTTCTTTGACGCGCAGTTCAAAAAGAACGTCGCTCTTTCCCGGCTCGGCGAGCTCGCTCGATTGCACCTGGTCGATCAATTCGCGCGTCGCTTTCAGTCCGTCCGCCAGGACTGGTGCGATGGAGGACGGACGGTCCATTGCGTACTGTTTCATGGCATCCGAGGCGAACCGGGAAATTCTTGCGAGACCGTCCTTGAGGAATTTCGTGTCCCCATTCGCGAGGGTCGCAATGCCGCCCACGCTCACGTCGATTCCGTCGAAGAACGACGTCTCGGCATCGGCGGATTTAACGCGCGATCCATAGCGGTGGTAGCCGCTATTGAACGGAGCGGGAACAGGAAGAGTCCCTCCGCCGTTCTGGGTTTTTTGGAATCCCAGGCCCTCGCGCGCGATTTGCAGGAATGTGAGCCCCAGCGCGGGCGCGGGGACACCTTCCGGGATTTCCAGCGTGGTCGAAGGCCCCTCATTTGACCACTTCTGGTTCACGTAATCGAAAAACCGCACCGGCACGAACTTATCGATGGCGTAATCGTACATCCCCTCTTGAGTGACCCGAAAGAAAGGCACGCGCGCATATACTTTGAGCGGAGTCCAGGGCTTAAGACCCTCCCGAAGCTGTTCGGGAAATTTCGTCGGATCGCCAGCAGCGGTAAACGCTTCTTGCGCCATCTGACCCGCGACCTGATGGTTGCCATGGCCGTCGGTCGGGGCGCCGACAAACACCGATGCGACCACCAGCGGACGCGTCATCCGCAACACCCGCACCGAATCCGACAGAACCCGGTCATGCCCCCACTTTTCAAGGGCTTCTTCGCGCGTCTTCGAAAATCCATAGTCGATGACGCTGGAAAAAAACTGGTCGACTCCCATGTAACGATCCGCGACCAGCAGTTCCTGCGTGCGAACCAGGCCCAGGGCGTCATATAGATCCATCGACATGACGTTCTGACCGCCTTCACCCCGATTCAGAGTCATCAGGCCCGCGCGAGCGCCCAATCCTCGCGTCTCATAAGCGAGCATTCCCCCATCTTCGTCGTCTGGATGCGCCGTGAACAGCAGCAGGCTCGCGCGCGTCTGGAGGGAGCGCAAAAGCCGCGACATCCCCGCCCCGCCGCGGTCCGGCGAAACTTCGAACGCATCCACATTGGAAGTGCCGAAAAGCGCTGGTTGTTGCGCCAAAATCGCGGTAAGCCCTCCCGCCAAAACGGCGGTCGCGGCCAAAACGGGAACTGTTTTTCTCATAGGCGGGGCTGTGTTTCTTCTATGATACAGTTAGGCTACAAAAAGGTTCTGCAACTTTCGATGCCCAGTCGCATCAACTGCACAAAGGGGTTCTATCGGATGTCAAAGTCAGCTATTTTCTTCCTACTTCTGCTCACCACGGCCTTAGGTCTCTCATTCGCGCAGACTCAGGCCATCAACGGCAGCGTTCGCGGACGAGTCACGGATCCGGCGGGTGCCGCTGTGCCCTCCGCGTCGGTGAGCGTCAATAATATCGCAACCGGTTTTACGCGCGATACCCAATCGAACGAGGAAGGCTATTTCGTCATTCCCAATCTGCCTATCGGCACATACACGGTGACGATCAAGAAGGAAGGCTTCGAGACGCAGCGGCACACGGGCGTGATACTCGACGCCGGAACTGAAGGCGTTATCGATGTGGACCTCAAGGTGGGCGCCGTTTCCACCACCGTCGAAGTCTCCGGCGGCGCGCCTGTCATCGAACCGTCCCGTGTTTCTACTGGCCGCACCATTAGCCAGGTGGAGGTCGAGAATTTACCGTTAACTTCGCGCAATCCCTACAACTTCGTTCTCTTCCAGCCGGGCGTGAGCGGTCATCCGAATCCCGAATTAGGCGTCCCCCGCGTGGTCAATACGAATGGTCTCGACAATCGCGTCCAATATCAGATGGATGGAATGGTGGATACCGAGAGCGATCAGTACGGCCTGCGCCTGTTTGCGATCTCCGACAGTTATGTTCGCGAAGTGCAGGCGGTGTCGAACAGCTTCGCTCCGGAATTCGGCCGCACGACGGGCGATATCTACAACGCCATTACCAATTCGGGGACAAACCAGGTTCATGGCGAATTTTATTTCATCGGCCGTCCTCCGGGGTGGAGCGCGCGGCCGATTTTGCTCGCGTCGAACCAAATCAATCCCGGCATCGATCTGCACGACTATTCGATGAACGGCGGCGGCCCGATCAAGAAGGACAAAGTGTTCGTGTTCGGCGCCTATGAACATCTGTTGCGCGGAACACCGGAGCCGGTCACGATTACGCCGGCGAATGCCGCCGCCATCGGGATTCCGGCCTCCCAGCTTGCCACTGCGGGAACAGTCCAACACGTCCAGTTTCTGGACCTGCGGGTCGATGTGAACATCAATTCCAAGAACCAGTTTTTCGCGCGCTACAACTATTTCCGCAACGAGTATCCTTTTAACACCAACGACGGCGGCTTGAACGCCCTGGACGCCGCTTCGGACTTCCATGACCGCGCCCACATCGGCGGATTCCAATTGCTGACCACGTTTTCTCCCACCGCGCTAAACGAACTGCGCGCCTCCGAACCGTATCGCAACGAACATCACGTTCCCGATCCAATCGACGGCCCCGGTCCCTATATCGTGATCACCGGAATCGCCCAGTTCAACGGGACGCCCCTCTCGGCCGCGGGCTCGCGCTTTGCCGAAAAAATCCCCAGCATCAACGACAACTTCACGAAGATCATCGGCAAGCATACCGTGAAGACCGGTTTCGGATGGCAGCAAAATAACGACAATCAGACCAGCGCCGTCTACAATCAGTACACGTTTCCGAACGTCGCGAGCTATCTGGCAGCCAAGAACAACGCCGCCGGCTGCACCATTTCCGGCATAACCAACCCAACGCTATGCTATTCCAGCTTTTCCACCACGGAGGGAAATCCCGGCGCCGCGTACAAGTCGAATTTTTACGATTTCTTCGTCCAGGATAGCTGGCAGCTTCGTCCGAACCTGCTGATGATCTACGGCATCCGTTACGATTATTACGCCGCGCCTCCCGCACTGGCGGATGCGCCGTTCGTCTATAACCAGCACTTCCATAACCCGACCAAGGACTGGGCTCCGCGGCTCGGATTCGCGTACAGCATCAATTCGAAGACCGTGCTGCGCGTCAGCTCCGGTATTTTCTTCGACGTCCCATCGACCAATCTGTGGTATCAAACCTACGCCAATGGCGGACTCCCCACGGCGTTTCAGGGCAGCTTTACGCCCACGACAGCGGGCGCCCCTTTGTTCCCGAGCGTACCGACAGGGAATGCGGCCCTCGGCACGCCCACGATCTACGCTTTGACGCCTAACTATAGGACGCCCTACACCATCAATTCGAGTATTCAGATTACGCGCCAGTTAGGAAGGAACGATGCCCTGACGGTCGGCTATGTCGATACTCAGGCGCGGGAGCTGACCTACATGCGCGACGTCAACCTGATCAATCCGACCAGCTTCCTGGCCGATGGACGCCCGGTATATTCGACCGCGGTGAATGCCAGCACTCGCCTCTTTCCGCAGTTCAACGGTATCCGCCTCATGGACAGTGGAGCGAATGCAAACTACAACGCGCTGATCGTAAACCTGACGCATCGCTTCTCCACTGGGTTCTCGGCGAACGCGTCGTACACTTGGTCGCACTCCCTCAGCGACGCTCCGGAACTGTGGGGCTACGATCAAAGCACCGCCATCGAGGATCCCACAAGTCGCGCCCGCGACTACGGCAACTCCATCATTAATCGCCCGAACGCTTTCACCATGAGCGCGGTGTTCATGCCGTCCTATAAGCTCGACAATCGTATCCTGAACCGGCTTGCCAATGGAAATCAGTTGACGCTGCTCGCGAATATTTCGAGCGGCGACGAGGAAAGCATTACCACCAGCACGGTTCTGAACAACGATCCGATTGGCGCGCCGCAGCGTCCGCTCGGCATCGGACGCGACACGGCCACCACGCCCAACGTCTATCAAATCGACACACGCTTCACTCGCACTCTGTATTCTTATCGCGAACGGCTCAACGTGAAGTTTATTTTTGAGGCCAATAATATCTTCAACACTCGCAATGTCACTTCCACCAACACCACGGCCGTAACCAACGCGCTCGGCGCGATCACCACGGCCCCGACCTTTGCGCCGCTCTCGTCCGTCCTTGAAGGGCGGCTTCTTCAGATCGGAATTCGCGCCGATTGGTAATGCGATTGGTAGCCCAAGAGTGAAGGAAGCTGACCAGTTTCCGGCGGCGGTTTATTCCGAGACTGTCCTGGCCGTCAATTTCGCTGACGCCCAGCGGTATTTTCTGCAGCCGCTGCTCGAGATTCACTACGCGCATACCTTGATGCTCGCCCGGCAGCGCATCATACCGATCGCCGTGGCTGAGCGCTGTCTGGAGGGCCTCGATTCGTTGGATCGGGACGAGCTAGCCCACGCTGTTTATGACGGAAAATATGAGGATCTGTTTTTTTACGTCGAAGCAGCTCTCGATCGCGCCTGTGGCCCGGAGAACGCCGGCCATATGCACACCGCCCGCAGCCGCAACGACATCGATATTACTCAATACAGAATGCGGTTGCGGCGCGAAATCCTGGACTTGGTCTCCGCGGTAAATGAGCTGCGCAAAGTGTTGTTGGCCATCGCCCGCGCGCATGTTGATACCGTGATGCCCGGTTATACCCACACGCAGCCTGCGCAACCCACCACGCTTGCGCATTATTTAATGGCTGTCGTCGAAATGTTGGGCCGCGACGAACGTCGCCTCCAGGCCGCCTTCGCGACCGTCAACCGCAACCCGCTGGGCGCTTGCGCCATCACCACTACCGGCTTCCCCATCGACCGGCAATTCACGACAGATCTTCTCGGATTCGAGGGACTGCAACTGAACTCCTACGGTGCGATCGCGGCGGCCGATTACATCACCGAAACAGCCGGCGCGATCGCTACCTGCATGGTGAATCTGGGCAAGGTCACGCAAGATTTTCTGCTCTGGTGTACCGCGGAATTCGGCTTTCTGCGCCTCTCCGATGCCTGGGTGCAAATCAGCAGCATTATGCCGCAGAAGCGCAATCCGGTGGCGTTTGAACACGTGCGAATTCTTGCCAGTAAGACGCTGGGCTACGCGCAAGCCGTCCTGATCGCATCGCACAACACCCCTTTTGGCGACATCGTCGATAGTGAGGACGATCTCCAGCCTCTGGTCTTCACCATGACCGCCGAAGCTTTGCGCGCGCTCCGTTTAATCGCGGGCGTCCTGCCTGCTTGTGAAGTTAAGGTTCAGCGAATGGCCGAGCGCGCAAACGCGGATTTTCTCAGCGTCACCGAACTTGCCGATACGCTGGTCCGCTCGGAGCAAATAAGTTTTCGCGAAGCTCATCACATGGTGTCCGCGGCGGTTCGCAGTCTTCTTGGCCAATACTCCCCCGAAGCGATGGTCGACGCGATCTTAACCGCGAATGCCTTGCGCACACCCCGCGAAGTCCTGCTGAATGCGCTTAACCCCGTGAACTTTGTCCAGGTTCGCCGAATCCCCGGCGGACCCGCCGTCGAGCCGATTACCGACGCGATCCGCCAGGCCGAAGTGGAGATCGCGGCCACCGGGGAGTGGCGCGCTTCGAAGACGGCACTGCTCGATGGATATCCAAGTCGTATCGACGAAGCGCGTGAGTCGCTGCGGTCTATCCTCTGATCGATGTAAAGGTCCCCATGTCTGCTATCAACCTTCTTCAACCGCTTACCATCCGTGGAGTGACTCTAAAAAATCGCATCGTGGTTTCGCCCATGTGCCAGTACTCTTCGGTCGATGGAATGGCAGATGATTGGCACCTGGTTCACCTCGGCAGCCGCGCTGTGGGTGGCGCGGGCCTCCTGTTTGTCGAGGCGACCGCTGTGACCGCGAAAGGACGCATCACGCCCAGCGACATGGGAATTTGGGACGATCGCCATATCGAACCGCTCGCGCGCATTGCCCGGTTCATCCACCGTATGGGCGGGGTCGCCGGAATTCAACTCGCCCACGCCGGTCGAAAAGCGAGCTGCCTCGTTCCCTGGCAGGGCGGGGGACGATTGAAGACTCCGGACGAGGGAGGCTGGGACGTGGTCGCGCCCAGTGCGATTCCTTTCCGCGATGACGATCCATTGCCGCATGCGCTCGATATAGGAGGCATCCAAGATATCGTCGCCGCCTTCGCCTCTGCTGCTCGCCGCGCCGTCCAGGCTGGATTTCGTGTGATCGAAATTCATAGCGCCCACGGCTATTTGCTTCACTCATTTCTCTCCCCTTTGAGCAACAAGCGTTCCGATTCTTTCGGCGGAAGTCTGGAAAATCGCATGCGTACTCTGTTGCAGGTAGCCGCGGCGATACGCCAGGTTCTTCCCGATGACATGCCGCTGTTCACTCGAATTTCGTCTACCGATTGGGTCGCCGGAGGTTGGGACCTCGATCAATCCATTGCACTGGCGCGGGAGTTGAAGCAGGCGGGCGTGGACCTGGTGGATGCCTCAAGCGGTGGGCTTGTCCCGGGAGCCGTCATCCCTGCGGCGCCCGGTTTCCAGGTTCCTTTCGCTACGGCGATTCGGGAGCAAGCCGGCATTCCAACCGGAGCGGTAGGGATGATCACTGACCCCGCCCAGGCCGATGCAATCGTATCGTCCGGTCAGGCGGATCTGGTCTACCTCGCCCGCGAGATGCTGCGTGAGCCCTACTGGGCGCTCAAGGCAGGTCGCGCCCTGGGTCAGGAGCAGAAGTGGCCCGTGCAGTATGAAAGGGCGAAGCCCTAACGCTTATCGATGCCCGCCGGCCAGCGAAACAGCGGTCGTCGTTACGTAATACTTTGCGAGCAGGTTACTGTTTTCGAACTCAGGAAAGCTTTTCGGGTCCCGCACGTAGCCGGCAAACTTCTCGAAGAGTCTCTGGAGACCGTCTCCGCTGCGATCGCCGCTCGCCAACGACACCTGAAATGAATCACCGGCTAGCTTCGACGACAAACCTGGATACTCGCTCCGGAGCCGGGTTACTGCGGATTCCAGACGAGCCTCCCAAGCTGCGCGAGGCTCGGCCGCGGCCGGAGTCAAATAAATTTTCGGAATAAAATTCTCCTTCGGTCCGGCCCGAAGCTCGATCAGCGCGCGGGTTCCCTGGAACGAAGCGAAGTAGGAATCCGACGCTCCCGGAGGCGCCTCGAATTGCCAGCCGACCTTCAGCCCGACATGCACACCCTTCAACGCGTAAACACAGGACCCGTTCGTATAATCCACCAGCTCGCCATCCTCGACATGGTCTTTCAGGTAGGCAGGCCAATTGGATTCTCCCGTTAAGCGGGTGAATTGGTCCAGTTTCAACCGAAGGGCGGAGTGCGTGGCTTGGAGTACGCGCACATCGGACCGGTAAGAGACTCTCTGGTCCGGAAAAAGAATCCATTGCGCCAGATCTGCCAGATGCGTCCCGACGTCCGCCATGCCTTCTCCTTGCTGGCGAACATCCAGAAAAAAGGCCGGACGCTTCTGCGCAATTCCGTTCGAATATTTGAGGAGCGCGTGGAGATTCTCCAACCGGACCGAAGGTTTCTCCGGGCTACCCGGAACCGGCGCTCCGAATAGCGACTCCTGCCGGACCAGATCGCGCACCAGCCGGTAAGCCGGATCTTCGCGAAGCGTCATCCAGTCGAAGGTGATCAGATGCCTTTCATCCGCCATCTTCAACGCGGCGTCTAACTTCGGGAATGACGCGGAGTCGATGATCCAGGGCTTGTCGGCAAAAACGTGCTGACCTGCTCTCAGCGCGGCTTCGATATAGCGAATGTTCGCATCGTTCCTGCCGGAAAGCGCAACGATTGCTCCTGGTCCCTCGCCCTCCATTTCCTTCAAGTAATCCGGCCCGGCAAAAAGTCGAACCGCCCAGTGCGTAGGATTTTCCGCGCGGTGGTTATAGCGGGAAATCGCAGCCAAATGCGCCGTCAACTCCGCACTCAGCGGAGAATAAATATGAACTTCTTCGGAAACTCCAGGAAGCGTGTGCGCGTGCAGCGCGCTCAGATGCGAATGCGCTGGATCGACTTCGATCAAGCGAAGCTGCTCGGGCGCAGCGGAAAACTGCGTCCCAGCGATCAAAACGATCAGCCACAGTTGAACGGCACGCATCAGGGCTGCGCAGCCAGTTTATCCAGTACCCGATAGCGGCCTTCGTGACGTGCCGTCTCAGCGCGCGTATCAACGTCGATCTGAAGGAACTGAATCGCAGCGCCGCTATTGGCTGCCGGCCATTTCGGAACTCCAGGACCATTTGGATTTCCCGTCTTAATGAAGTTTGCGAAGTACTGCTCCATCGACGACGAAACTTTATGATCGTCCGGCGACCACGCATACACTTTGTTACCGTCCAGATTCCCCAGCGCATACTCGATCTCCGCGGAATGCACCGCGCCGCGAGGTATCGGCCGCGCTGCCGGAGCCGGCCCTTCCGCTTTCACGACGCCGCCGGCCAGTCCTGCCGTCAGGTTTCCCATCTCCGGTTTCATCGCTGGTCTTGGACGCGAATAATAATACCGGTAAACCGGTTTTCCGCCCGTCTTGCCCGCCAGGTCGATCCATTTCCAGGTGCTATAGGCGATGAACCGCGCGCTCGCCAACTCGGTAGCCAGGTCGCGAGCCTCGTCGTTATCCGCAGCCGTATATTCTCTCGCTACGTCCGCGCCGTGCTCGCCATACAGCCGATGGATCGCTTTCTCCAGGTTTTCCGGAGTGGCGGAATCTTGTCCCAGCACGGAGCGGCCGTTGTTCTCCTCGGAGTTCCAGCCGGCCAACAGCGGCACATGCGCCTGTTTCCCCGCAGCGAAAATCGCCACCGGCGACTCTGGGAAAAAGTAGCCGTCGATCACCGGACTGAATCGCGGTCCACCACGTTTTCCCGCGATCTCAAGAAGCTGGTCCGCGCTGGTCTCGCGCAGCGATGCCAGATCCGGCTTGCCGGCGGCGGTAGCGAATTTCGCCCCGGCTTCTTCACCTTTCGCGAGTGGAACCGGCGATAGCGCCCCCATGATCGACCCGCTTTCTCCAATCGCCCCCGCGATCAGATCCTTCGATAGCGGCGACGCCATTTGAGCGCTCACCGCGATCGATCCCGCGGACTCGCCCGCAATCGTGACTTTACGTGGATCGCCCCCAAATGCCGCGATATTCCGGTGCACCCACTGGAGAGCCGCGTTCTGATCCAGCAGTGCATAGTTGCCGGAAACGTGGTGGGGCGACTCTTTCGTAAGTTCCGGGTGCGCGAGGAATCCGAAAACTCCCAGCCGGTAGTTCACCGTGACCGCGACGATTCCTTTCGTGGCCATGCTCTCCCCGTCGTACCGCGGCTCGGAGCCATCTCCGGCCATGAAGCCCCCGCCGAAGAAATAAACCATCACCGGAAGCTTCTCGCTGCCCGATTTCGCCGGCGTCCAGACATTCAGGTATAGACAGTCTTCGCTCATCCCGTTCGAACGGAATCCCATATCTCCGTAAATCGGCTGCTGCATGCACCGCGGTCCGAACTCCTTCGCTTGCCGGACGCCGTTCCAAGCCGTAACTGGCTGAGGCTCCCTCCAGCGCAGGTTCCCAACAGGCGGCTGCGCGAAGGGAACTCCTTTGAACTCGCGGACCCCCGACGCCTGCGGACCCGTGCCCTCCAGGGCGCCCGAGGCGGTCTTGACGACGTCCTGTCCGCCCGCCAGCGTAAGAGCGACGATCGGAACCAATACAGGAAGAAAACAAGTGGATCTCATAGGACGTTATTATGCTACTCCTTCGAACCTTCGCTCGCAATCGTAATACTACGCATGCTAGTTCTTTTCCGCTAAAATCTTAGAACCATGAAGAAGTACCTTTTCTCCGCTCTCGGCGCGATCCTCCTCATCGCCCTCTCGCTCACCGCCGACCCCACCAGCTATAACCCCCAACTCTGGTCCGGCCTCCGCTACCGCATGATCGGCCCCCTCCGTGGAGGCCGCGTCACCACCGTAACCGGAGTCCCTTCCGAACCCAACACCTTCTACATGGGATCCACCGGCGGAGGCGTCTGGAAAACCATCGACGCGGGCCATACCTGGAACAACATCAGCGACGGCTACTTCTCCGTAGCCTCCATGGGCGCAGTCGAAGTCTCTCTTTCCGATCCGAATATCATCCTTGCCGGCACCGGCTCCTCCAAGATCCGCAGCAACGTCTCCATCGGCCGCGGCATTTATAAATCCACCGACGCCGGTAAAACCTGGACCTTCGTAGGCCTTCGCGACGCCGGCCAGATCTCGACCATCCGTATTCACCCGACCAATCCCCAAATCGCCTACGTAGCCGCATTAGGGAATCCCTTCACCGGAAGCACGGAGCGAGGCGTCTATCGCACCACCGACGGTGGCAAGTCCTGGAAGAAACTGCTCTACGTGAACGACGTAGTCGGCGCGGCCGACCTCGAGCTGCAACCCGGCAATCCGAACGTAATCTTCGCCTGCATGTGGTTCGGCGAACGCAAACCCTGGACCATCCTTAGTGGTGCAAAAGATGGCGGCATCTACAAATCCACAGACGGCGGAGACACCTGGAACAAGCTCGCAGGTGGCCTTCCCGCTGAACTCTTCGGCCGAGCCAACGTAGCCATCTCCAACTCCAAACCGAATCGCATCTACGCGCTCATCGAAGCCAAACCCGGCTCCGGCCTCTATCGATCCGAAGACGCAGGCGCAACCTGGGCGTTAATCAACGCGAGCGGCAACTTGATCACGCGGCCTTTCTACTACGACACCATCGGCGTTGACCCCAACAACTCCGACGTCGTCTGGATCGGCAACGAAGGCTGGTTCAAATCGACCGACGGAGGCAAGACCTTCCGCACCTCGCCCGTCCCCCACGGCGATAATCACGATGTCTGGATCAATCCCAAAAATTCCGACTACATGATCCAGTCAAACGACGGCGGCGCGAACGTCTCCCTCGACGGCGGCCGCACCTGGAGCACGCAAACCAACCAGCCCACGGCCGAAATTTATCAGGTCGCGTTGGACAACCAATATCCCTATCGCGTTTACGGTGCGCAGCAGGATAACACTACTGTCATCGCGCCCAGCCTGCCCTTGGGCGATGGCGAACAATTCCGCATCGGCCCCGGCTGCGAAACCGGACCCATCATTCCCGATATCTCGAATCCCGAAGTGGTCTACGGCAGTTGCAAGGGCCAATTCAGCCGCCGCAATATGACCACGACCAACGAAATGCGCTACTGGATCGGCGCTGAATCTCTCTACGGCAACGGAGGCGAATCGCTCACCTACCGCTTCCAGCGCGTCTCACCCATGGAAGTTTCCCCACATGATCCGCGCGTAGTTTATTACGGATCGCAATTCGTTCACCGTACCCGCGACGGAGGCAAGACCTGGACGCGCCTCAGCCCCGATCTCACTCTGCATCCGCCAGGGACGCAAGCCGCCAGCGGCGATCCCATCACCCGCGACGCCACGGGCGAAGAGATGTACAGCACTCTTTACAGCATCCGCGAATCGCCCGTGCAAAAAGGTCTGATCTGGACCGGCTCCAACGACGGCCTGGTATTCGTCAGCCGCAACGACGGCGAAAGCTGGTCGAACGTCACGCCTCCGCAACTAGCGCAAGGAGGGCGCGTTCAGAACATCGAACCCAGCCCCCATCGCCCCGGAACCGCCTACGTGGCCATCTATCGATACCTCCTGGGCGACTTCGCCCCTTACATCTACCGTACCGACGACTTCGGCAAAACCTGGACGCGCCTCACTGACGGGAAAAACGGCATTGCCGCCGATGAACCCACGCGCGTAGTGCGCGAAGATCCTGATCGCCCCTACCTCCTCTACGCCGGCACCGAATTCGGCATGTACATTTCCTGGGACAACGGCGCACACTGGCAGAACTTCCAACTGAATCTTCCTGTGACGCCGGTCACCGATATCAAGCTCGCCCATAACGACCTGATTCTCTCCACCCAAGGCCGCAGCTTCTGGATTCTCGACAACCTTAGCCCTTTGCACCAAATCAAAGACGGCACCGGCGCACAACCGATCCTGTTCGCCCCACGCGAAGCCGTGCGAACTCCGGGCGCGCAAGCCTTGGAAGGATTAACCACCACCGAAACCATCCGCTATCCGCAAACCGGAGCGCAGATCGACTACTATCTGCCGGCCGCATCGGAAGTGACGCTGGAAATCCTGGATGCATCAGGCCAGCCAATCAGGAAATTCTCCTCAACCGCAGTGGCCCCAGCACCTCCCTCCGATGACGAGGAGGGAGGAGGCGGAGGCCGGCGCGGTCGAGGCGCAGTCCTGCCTTTAGAGGCCAAGCCCGGCATGCATCGCTTCACCTGGGACCTGCGTTACCCCGGCCCCTGGCAAAGCGCACAGCGGCCGGAAGGTCCCAACGGCCCCGCCGCAGTTCCCGGAAAATATCAAGTGCGTATCACCGCTGGATCGTTCACCGCGACGCAACCCTTCACGTTGATCGAAGACCCGCGCATCACCAAAGACGGCGTCACCACGTCCGACCTGAAAGAACAATTCGACCACAACATGAAAGTCCGCGACCTGGTCAGCGACGTAAACAAAATGGTAGCCAGGCTCCGAGGCAACCCCAAACTGGCAGACCTCGCTTCGCACATCATCACCCCGAGCATCCGCTACAGCAAACCCGAGCTGCAAACGCACATCACTTATCTCTACTCACTCACGACCGGAGCCGACCAAAAAATAGGACGCGACGCCATCGAACGCTATGAGATCCTACGCAAAGAATTAGACCAGCGTTTAGCCGAACTAAACAAGGCGAATTGAAATTCTCCTCGCGAAAATGTGTTTCAAGAAACACGCCTATCGCCCCTTTAGTACAAACGCAAACTTAGTGTAAAATTCCTTCCATTTCCCAGGAATTCCGAACATTTTCGCTTATTCTGGCTACGGCGCACTCATACATTCATACCGCGTCAAAAGAAGGAGAAAGGCCTTGAAAGATCTAACCAACCGTCGCTCATTTATGAAGAAGAGTCTGCTCGCGGGCACCGCAACTGCCGGGGCTGGCCTGCTTGCCAGTAAGACCGCTTCCGCACAGACGATCAACTTTCCCCCCACAGCGGGAGACGTCGCCATCCTCAGATTGCTGGCAGCGGCGGAACTGATTGAAGCCGATCTGTGGCAACAGTACGCCGAGCTCGGCGGCATCACTCCCGGCCAGGAACCCGTCGAGACGAATCCGAATTTCACGCCCATGAACAGCTATCAGGCGGCCATGATGCAGCTCGATTCCGATGGACCGCAATACATCTCCAGCAACAATACCGACGAGCAGAGCCACGCTTCTTTCCTGAATATGTACCTTCAGTCCATCGGCGCGCCCATGGTGAACCTCGATCAGTTCCGCACTCTGCCCAGCAGCCCTCTTTCGCCCATCAACACCAAACCGACCCGGCTCACCAACCTCACACAGCTCAGCGTCGATACCAGTTGGTATACCAGGTACCGCAGCACATCGAACCCGGACCTCGGAGGCGGTCCCTACCCGCAAGCGATTCCGCAGTTGTTTCAGGGCCAGTTCAAGGCCATTCCCACGACCATGGCCGACATTGCTCCGCTTGTGAACGGCGCGCCTCCGCCCCACGTGCAGGCGATCGCCAATACCGCGGCGTTTCACTTCGGCTTTATCGAGCAGGGCGGTTCGAGCCTCTACGCCACGCTAAGCCAAAAGGTCACGAGCGCGGAAGTACTCAAGATCACGTTGGGTATCGGCGGAGACGAAATCTGCCACTTCCTGGAATGGGTGGACTTTTCAGGGAATGCAGCCCAGCCGCCGCTCGCTCCACTCACCGATCCCACTAACCAGTTGACGTTCCCGAATTTCGACGCCACGGTAAACCCCTTGTTGCAGACGAACCTGATCTTTCCCGTGCCGTGCGAATTTATCAGCCCCAATCTGCCGAAGTGCGCGGTCATTCGTCCGACCTCTCCGGGACAACTCGATGCAGTGGGGGCCATCAACTCCTTTATCGCTGACGGTCTTTTCATCGGGCAGCCGAAAACGTTCACCCAGTTGCTGTTGCAGTTGGCGCAAGAGGCGGACGCGGCCATTCGACTCGCTCTCTAGTCTGGCTGCGGGATGTGGCGCGCGCTGCAGACTAAAGTCCGCGCCACCTCACTCGACTCTACGCGCCGTAGGTAGGCTTCTGCGGCCATCCCTCCGGCGAGACCTCAAAATCCTGCTGCCGTCCGAACGGCGTAACATCCAGCAGCCGGTAAGCATCGGTCAGCGACTCGCACCCTCGCGCATACGTCGAGTAGGTGTGAAACACATCGTCGTCCATCCGGAAAAACACGCTCAACCCGTGCGCTTCACCTTCAAGCTTTACCGGGTGCCCGACTGCCTTTTCCATCTCACCTTGATTCCGATAGTTATATTCCACCGGCGCGACCTGCGGGTCCAGCGTCACATGAAAATCGTAGTTAAAATCGCTGCCGAACGACGAAAACCACGCGATGTCCCAGCCCTTTTCGGCCTTATATTTTTCCAGCTTCTCAATCGGTGCCCGCGAAATCACCACAAAACTGGTCTCCTGGGCTCTCAGCCTCGACAAATCGCCGAGCGCATTTACAAACCCAGTGCATCCCGGGCAGCCCTTGTCCCACGCCGGATCGAACATGAAGTGATAAACGATCAACTGCCTCCGGCCATCGAAAAGACTCTGGATACTCTGCTTCCCATTCGGCCCTTCGAACGCATAACCCTTCTCGATCTTGACCATCGGCAGCCTGCGCCGCTCCGCGTTCAGCCGATCGTACTCTCTCGTAAGCTCCTTTTCGTGAGCCAACAACTTCAGCCGCTCACCAAGCCATTCGTCCCGCGAAACGACCGGGGGATGGGGAATCGTTGTGGTCGTCATAGAACCTCTTCCAAGTGATTCCCGCATCTCCACTCCCGTTTCAAGGGTCGACTGACCTCGTCTTGTGGGGCGGCCAATTTTGGCGGCAGCCGCCTATCCAGGCGGCTTATTGCTGGCGAATGTTGCTCTAGCGCCGAGCCTCCAACACCAAATTAAACGGAGTCTCCGCCGCTCTCCGAATCTTCGAGAACCCTCCCTCGGCAATCACCTTCTTCAGCCGGGCCTCGCCCGCCTGCGCGCCCAGCGCCAACCCCACCTCCTGCGACTTTGACGCCGGAGTACACAGAAACGTCGACGCCGAATAAAACACGCGCCCAATCGGATTCAGATTGTCCTCCACTTTGTCCCCGGCAAACGGTTCCACCACCATCCACGCGCCGTCCTCCGCCAAAGTCGAATGAACATGCTTCGACGCGCCCGCCGGATCTCCCATGTCATGCAGGCAATCGAAAAACGCCACCAGCGCATAATTTTTCGCCGGATAATCCTTCGCGCTCGCGACCTCGAATGTCGTGCGCTCCCCCACGCCTGCGTCCCCGGCAGCTTTGCGCGCCTGCTCGATCGACGGTGCGTGGTAATCGTACCCGTAAAAGTGGCTTTTCGGAAACGCCTGCGCCATCAGGATCGTCGACGCGCCGTGCCCGCACCCGACATCCGCCACATTCGCGCCCGCTTCGAGCTTGTCCTTCACGCCGTCGAGCGCCGGAATCCACTCGGTCAGCAAATGCCGCATATAACCGGGCCGGAAAAATCTCTCTGTGCCGCGGAACAGGCACGTGTCATGTTCATGCCATCCCACTCCATCGCCCGTTTTGAATGCTTCCAGAATTCGAGGCTCGCTCTTCATCATCGCCACCGCCAGATCAACGGCGCCCAGGAAATACACAGGGCTCCCTTCGTGCGCAAGCGCCGCCGCTTTTTCTTCCGTCATCGAATACGTGCCGGAAGCGGCATCGTACTCCACAAATTCTGAAGCCGCCTGCGCGCACAGCCATTCGCGAACGTATCTCTCGTTGGTGTTCGTCGCCGCGGCCAGTTCGCCCGGCGACATTGGTCCGCGCGTAGCGAGAGCCTTGTACAAACCAAGCTTCTCACCGATCAGCATCGGACCGATACTCATCATGGCGCCCAGGTCTCCGACCAGCTTGCCCATGAATGCCATCAGTTTTTCAAGATCCATTACGACATCCTCCGTTGGCAAGAGATATTATCATAATCATGCTGAGTCTTGCGTTCGTACTCCTGCTCGCTGTCCAGCCTCCCGCCGGCCGTCCTCCTCTCCGCGAACGCGCCGCCGCCGGCGATCCGGAGGCGCAATTTACTCTCGGGAAAAACTATGAAGCCGGCCGCAGCGGGCTCAAAAAGGACTACGCCGAAGCCGCCGGTTGGTATCGCAAATCCGCGGAGCAAGGGAACGCTTACGCGCAAGCCAGTCTCGGAATTTTGTATCACTCGGGTAAGGGTCTCCCCCATGACGATCTCCAAGCCGAAATGTGGTTCATCATCTCCGCAGCCCACGTCCCCCGCGACGATCGCGAAACCATTGTCGAAATGCGCGATTCCGTTGCCGCGCATTTGACCCCTCAGCAAAGGAAAGAGGCCCAGCGGCTCGCCCATGAATGGCATCCGAATAAGTAACCTTGACAACAGTTCTTACGTTCCTGTAATGTCAATCCTGAATCGTTTCAAGAGGTGCTATGCGAACATCCCGTTTCGTGATCGCAATCACGCTGAGTTGCGTGGCAAGTATCGGAGCGGACTGGCTCACCGACGGTGGCAGTCCTCAGCGCAACGGCTGGCAAAAAGACGAACACATCCTGAATAAGGACAACGTCAAAAATCTAAAGATCGTCTGGAAAATTCAGCTCGACAACAAGCCGATCGAAATGCATTCGCTGTTCCCTCCGGTGATCGCCGATAAAGTCAACACGCCCGCTGGACCCAAGCAAATCGCGATTGTGGCCGGAGTCTCCGACAACATCTACGCCATCGACGTTGCGACCGCTAAGATCCTGTGGACCAAGCACTTCGACTATCCTCCCCCGGCCCGCAGCGGGCGTCCCGGAGATCCTCTGTGCCCCGCCGGTCTGACCGCAACCCCGATCATCGGAGCTCCGAATCCCAACGGCAGCAGAACCGTCTACGCATTGGCTGGCGACGGCCAGCTTCATTCGTTGAATGTAGCCGACGGCGAGGATGTCGCGGTTCCGTTCAAGTTCGGCTATCCCCACGGCAAGTCTTATGCGCTAAATATGTGGAACGACGTGCTTTTCACCACAACCGCTCAAGGCTGCGCCGGGAATCCGAACCAGATATGGAGCGTGAATCTCAAGGATCCAACCCATAAAGTGATGACTTATAACCCCAAAAGCGGCGGCCTCTGGGGCAGGGAAGGCGCGGCCATCGATGAAAACGGAGTCGCTTGGGCCCCCACCGGCGACGGCCGCTACGATCCCGCCACGCAGACCTACGGAAATGGGCTGGTAGGCGCCAAGGTTCAAGGTAACGAGCTAAAACTAGAGGATTACTACATTCCCAAGCATTGGGCCTGGCTGCAAAGCCGCGATCTCGATTTTCAGGTGACCCCGGCCATTTTCAAATACAAGGGCAAGGAATTAATGGTCGAGGCGAGCAAGGAATGCCGCATCTATCTGCTTGATACTAAAGCGGCTGGGGGCGACGATCATCAAACTCCTCTGGACCGTACGCCTTTGATTTGCAACGAAGAGGTGAATTTCGCCTCGGCCGGCATCTGGGGATCGCTGGCAACTTGGGAAGATTCCAAGGGCACCCGTTGGATTTTGACCCCGTTCTGGGGTCCGTCGCATTCCGATTTCAAGCCGCCTGTTTCCTATGGCCCGGTCACGCACGGCGCGATCATGGCCTTCAAACTTGAAGAAAAGAATGGGAAATACCACATGATTCCGGCCTGGATGTCGCGCGATATGGACCAAGCCGAACCGCCCGTGATCGCGAACGGTGTGGTCTATGCGTACGGCTCCGGGGAGAATACTGAGCAGGCTTATCCGGATCGGGGCCTCGACGATAACAGCCCGGAGCGGATTCACGACTCAACCCACGCTGTTCTCTATGCTTTAGACGCGGAAACGGGCAAGGAATTGTATTCCAGCGGAGATCAGATTAAGTCGTTTGTGCATTTTGGCGGATTGTCGATCGCCAACGGGCGGGTTTACCTGGGAACCTTCGATAGCATCCTTTATTGCTTCGGACTGGAGCCAAAATGAGCCTTAAATGCGCAAAATACACGCTGTGCGGAGCCTTATTCGCCCTTAATTTCGCTCCTTTCGCGCATGCGCAGTTCGGCCGCGGCGGAGGAGACTGGATGGCCATCGGGGCCGATGCGCAGCGAACCGATTCCGTTCGCACCGATCCGCACATCTCCATCGAGAGCGTTCAGAGCGGAGTGATGCAAGCGTTGTGGAAAATCAAGCTGACCGGCACGCCGACCCCTCCGGTGGTTGCTTCGCGGCTGATCACTTACAAAGGCTTCAAGGATCTGCTGTACGTCGGCACCAGCGGCGACAACGTTTATTCGATCGATCACACGGTCGGAAAGATTTTTTGGGAGACGCATCTTCAGTACGATTCCTTGCTGGTGCCGGTTAAGAACGGCACGGCGACATGTCCGGCGGGGATGACCGCGGCGGTTTCGCTGGCTGCTCCGCTAACGCCTCCGCCACCGCCTGCTCCTCGCGGAGGGCGCGGCGCGGCTGGGCCTCCGGGCGCCGGACCTGGACGCGGCGGGATGGCAGCTGCCCCGGCCGCTACCTTGCCTCGGCCGCGAAGGACTCCGGGGGCGGTTTACGCGGTGTCCAGCGATGGATTGATTCACGTCTTGAATCAGCATACGGGTGCCGATATCGTTCCGGCGGCGAGATTCGTTCGCGGGAATGCCAAGGTTCGCGATTTGATCTCGGTGGCGAACGTCGTTTACGCCGTCACGAGCGACGATTGCGGAGGGGCTCCGAATGCGGTTTGGTCGGTCGCGCTGGACAACAACCTGGTGAGCGAGTGGAAGACCGGCGACGCCTCCGTAATCGGGTTGGCGTTCGCAACGGATGGAACGGTGTACGCGACGACTACCAAAGAAATTGCGGCGTTGGATCAGAAGACGCTGAAGGTGAAGAAGCAGAGGGACGGGTCCTACGGCACGGCTCCGATGGTTATCAAATTCAAAGATAAAGAATATGTCGCGGCGGGCAATGTTTCGGGACATGTTTTCTTATTGGATCCGGTGAGCCTGGACCTGATTGTGAATGTTCCCGGTAATGGCGCGAAGATCGGCGGCGCGTTTGCAAGCTGGGAAGACGCGGAGAGCAAAGCGCGATGGCTGCTGGCGGTGAAGAACAACAAGGTGGTCGCGTTTAAGGCTGGCGACGAGAATGGCACGCTCGCGTTGCAAGAAGCTTGGTCGTCGAAAGAGCTGGTGTCGCCCGCGCCTCCGATTGTGGTCAATGGAGTGGTCTTCGTGCTATCGTCGGGCTCGCCGTCGGCTCCGGCGGTTTTGTATGCGCTTGATGGGACGACCGGGAAGGAATTGTGGAACAGCGGGAAGAGTATCGCTACTTATTCGACATCGGGAATCTCGGCGGGAGCCAGCAAGGTTTATGTGGGGACGCATGAGGGGACGTTGTATGCGTTTGGGTATTTGTTGCCGAGGGAATAGGCGGCTCGCCCGGCGGCGACACGAGTGTCGACGCGGCACGCAAGAGTGCGTGCGCCACATTACGATGCGGAGTTCGGTCGGGCTAAAATTGAGGGTTATGATGCTTCGGGTTTTGATGGCGGCGGGGATTTGCGTGGGGCTTCTGCGTGCGGATATTCCCGCAGGCCCGGGGAAAGACGCCACCGTGAAGTATTGCAGCGATTGTCATTCCATCGAACAGGCCGTTTCCTTGCGCCAGGGTACGGAGGAATGGAAGGCGACGCTCGACAAAATGATCGGGATGGGCGCCACGATCCCCGATGATAGCGTCCAGGAGATTCTGGGGTACCTCTCGAAACATTTCGGAGCCGATGCGCCGCTGCCCATTCGCGTGAACAAGGCATCGGCTGTGGATCTGGAATCGCTGCTGCTGCTCAAGAGGTCTGAGGCGAAGGCCATTATCGACTACCGTACTGAGCATGGGAATTTTAAATCCATCGACGATTTGCACAAGGTGCAGGGCGTCGATTTTAAGAAGATTGAAGCTAAGAAGGATTTGCTGGTATTTTGAAGAGTGAAACCGCTCCCTTTGGTCGCAGTTCTGTTTCTGGCGGCCTGCTCATCTTCGACGCATGTGGTGGGGACCGCGGTACCAATCGACGCTCCGCTGGGGTTGCCTCCGGTTCCGATTCCCGCCGACAATCCGCCTACGGCCGATTCTATCGCTCTGGGACGCAAACTGTTTTTCGACGTGCGGCTATCCGCCGACGATACGGTTTCCTGCGCCACCTGTCATAATCCTGAATTGAGTTTTACCGACGGGCTGCCGGGGTCGAGGGGCATCGGGAAAAAGATCGGTCGGAGGAACGCGCCTACGGTTTTGAACGCCGCATACTATTCGAGTTTCTTCTGGGATGGGCGCGCGGCGACTCTGGAGCAGCAGGCGGGGCTTCCGATTGCCAATCCGGATGAGATGGGCCAGTCGCACGATCTTTCAATCAAGAAGTTTGAAAAAATTCCGGAGTACAAGAAAGAGTTTGAGCTGGTATTCGGCCCCGGGCGGCTGACGATCGAGAGGATCGAGATGGCGCTGGCGAGTTATGAACGGACGCTGCTGAGCGGAGACTCCGCGTTCGACCGGTATATGTACGGGCACGACGAATCGGCGTTGAGTCCGGAAGCGCAGCGGGGGATGAAGATTTTCGTGGATAAGAAGAAGGGCAATTGTTCGACGTGCCATTTGATCGGCGAGACGAACGCTGCGTTCACAGACGGGAAGTTTCATAACCTCGGGGCTGGGATTAATTCCAAAGGCGAGTTGACGGATCTGGGCCGCTATGAGCAGACCAAGGTCGAGGCGGATAAGGGTGCGTTTCGGACACCGGATTTGCGGAATGTGGCAAAGACGGCTCCTTACATGCACGACGGGAGTCTGAAGACGCTGAAGGATGTCGTGGATTTTTACGATGGCGGCGGGACTTCGAATCCGCAGTTGGATCCGGAGATTAAAGAGTTGAAGTTGAGTGAGGCCGAGCGGGCGGATCTGGTGGCTTTTTTGGAGTCTTTGACGGGCGGGAAGGTTGGAAAAAATCAATTGGCCGCTGATAAACGCAGATGAACGCTGATAGCTACAAAGAATGAAACTTCTTGTCGTGGTTGCCATGGTGATGTTGGTTGCGTGTTCGAAGCCTGAAGCGAAGACGGCTCCGAAGGCCGAGGTGGTTTATTTTAAGGTCGATCCTGCTACATCTGGGGTGGTCTCGGGGAAGATTTTATTCACCGGGAAGGCGCCCCCGCCGAAGAAGATCGATATGGATGAAGATCCGCAGTGCGCCAAACTGCATAAGACTCAGGAGCTCGACCGGCCGGTTGCGGTTAACAAGAACGGCACTCTGGCGAATGTTTTTGTGTATATCAAGGGCGGCCTGGAAGGGAAGAAATTTGTTCCTCCTGGAAACGCCGCGGTGATGGATCAGAAAGGCTGCTGGTTTGAGCCGCGCGTGCTGGGCATTCAGACGGGACAAGAGTTTGCGGTCACGAATTCCGATCCGGTGACGCACAACATTCATCCGCGGGCGCACCTGAACCGGGAGTGGAACCAGAGCCAGCCGAGCGGCGCGCCTCCGCTCCAAAGGCGGTACGCGCGCCAGGAGATTATGATTCGCGTGAAGTGCAACATCCATGACTGGATGCACGCGTGGATCGGCGTGGTGGACAATCCGTATTTCGCGGTGACCGGCAGCGACGGGACTTTTGAGTTGAAAAATGTTCCTCCTGGGGAATATACGATTGAGGCGTGGCAGGAAGAGCTGGGCACGTTGGAGCAGCATGTGACGGTGCCTCCCGCGGGTAAGGCTGAGGTTTCCTTCACGTTTAAGGGTGAGTAGATGAGAAATCGTCTCGCGTGATGGAAAGACGATTTGTGTTGCGTAGAGGTGGCGTTAACGTAAGAAGAGTTTCAAGGGGGACTTGTGCATTCTCGTCCGGCAATTCATAACGCGATGTGGCCTGGGCTGGTGGGAAAAGGGCCCGATTCGGAGCCGCCGATCGATTTGGAGACGATGTTGAATCTGACGGCGGGGGCGGAGGTGAATGGCGTCAAATTTGACGGCGTCGATTTGTTTCTGAGCTTGCCGCATACCGATATCGATTCATCGGATAGCGATCTGGTGGAGTTGGCGGCGCACGTCGCGGGCAAGGGGTTGAAGGTGGGATCGCTGGTGGCTCCGGTGTGGGGCGCGACAGGCGGGGGATCGGCGATGGGGGACGATGCCGAGCGCGGCGCATTTCTCACGCAGGTTCGGAAGGCTTGCAAGATCGGCAAACAGCTTCGGGAACTGGGGATTCGTCCAACGGGCGTGGTGCGGATCGATTCGGCTTGCGGAGTCGCCGACTGGGTGAAGGACCCGGAAGGGAACACCAAGCGGATCGCGCAGACGTTTCGCGAGGCGTGCGATATCGCGGAAGGGTTCGGCGAGAGGCTGGCTGCGGAAGGCGAGATTTGTTGGGGAGGGATGCACAGTTGGCGGCGCATGGTCGAACTGCTGGAGATGGTAGGAAGGCCCAAAACGCTCGGCTTTCAGGCCGATATGGCGCACACCATGCTGTACACGATGGGTTATAACGCGCCGGAGGATCGGGTGCTGCCGGAGGGGTTCGATTGGTCGAGCCAGAAAACGCTCGAAGAGGCGTATTTCAAAGTGGCGCGGGCTCTGCGCCCTTGGACCATCGATTTTCATGTGGCGCAGAATGACGGCACGGTGAAGGGCGAAGGATCGCACGATAAGACGGGGAAGCATTGTCAACCGGGCGACCGGAACGGGAAGCTGGATATCGTGCGCGATGCCGGGGCGTGGCTGCGGGATGACAATGGCAAGCTGACGCATGCGACGGAGCATATCTGCTGGGACGGGTGCATGTTCCCGAACGCGGTGATGACGGATCCGAAGACCTGGCACGATGTGTTGAGCACGATGATCGCGGTGCGGGATGCGCATGGTTGGGATGATCATGAAAAAGAAAATTAACGTCGGGATGGTCGGCTATGGGTTCATGGGACGGACCCATTCGAATGCGTTTCTGAAGGCGGGGAATTTTTTCGATCTGCCGTTTCAGCCGGTGCTCAAGACTGTCTGCGCACGGAATTCGGAGCGCGTGAGGGCGTTCGCGGCCAACTGGGGATATGAGAACGTCGAGACGCAATGGCGGAAAATGGTGGAATCGCCGGAGATCGACTTGGTGGATATCGCGAGCCCCAACGATACGCATCTGGAGATCGCGGTGGCGGCGGCGAAGGCCGGCAAGATGGTAATGTGCGAAAAGCCTCTCGGCCGGAACGCGCGCGAATCGGAATTCATGGTGAGGGCTGTGGAGGAGGCTCACGTCGCCAACATGGTTTGGTATAACTACCGTCGCGTGCCGGCAGTGATGCTTGCCAAGCAGTTGATCGATGAAGGACGGCTGGGGAAGATTTTTCATTACCGCGCGAAGTTTTTGCAGGACTGGACGATTTCGACGGAGTTGCCGCAGGGCGGGGAAGGACTGTGGCGCCTGGATAAGATGGTGGCCGGTAGCGGCGTTACGGGGGATTTGCTGGCGCATACCATCGACACGGCGATGTGGCTGAACGGAGGCATTGAGGAAGTGTCGGCAATGACGGAGACGTTCATCAAGTCGCGCAAACATAATTTGAGCGGCAAGGTGGAACCGGTGGAGATCGACGACGCGAGCCTGGCGCTGGCCCGGTTTCGCAACGGCTCGCTGGCGACGTTCGAGGCGACGCGCTATGCGCGCGGGCACAAGGCTCTGTATACGCTGGAGATTAACGGAGAAAATGCGTCGATCATGTGGGATCTGCACGACCTGCATCGGCTGCAATACTTCGACCACAAGGATGAGGGATTGACGCGCGGCTGGAAGAGCATCCACATTACAGACCGCGAGCATCCTTATATGTCGCACTGGTGGGTGCCCGGGTTGCAGATCGGGTATGAGCACACGTTCATTCACCAGGTCGCGGATTTCCTGACTGCGGCCGCGGAGGGGAAGAGCGCATCGCCGACGTTTCGCGAGGCTCTGGCGACGGAGGATGTGACGGACGCAGTGCTGGAATCGGCGGCGAATCGCCAGTGGGTGAAGGTGCGCGCTCGTGTCCACGATTAAGGAAGTCGCCGAGCTTGCGGGTGTCAGCGTCGGCACGGTTTCGCACGTGATTACCGGCTCGGTTCCAGTGACGGAGCCTCTGCGCCGCAAGGTGCAGGCGGCGATCAAGCGCCTGGATTATCATCCGAACCACATCGCGCGAAGTTTAAAAACCAGCAAAACGCGGACGCTGGGAGTCATCGTGCCGGATCTTACGATTTCGTTTTTCCCGCAAGTAATTCGCGGGGCGGAAACGGCGGCACGGCAGAGGAATTACACCTTGATCGCGGTCAATTCGGACGATCGCGCGGACCGGCAAAAGGAATTGCTGTCGCTGTTGAGGTCGCAGAGGGTGGAAGGGATTTTGCTGGCGGTCGCGGCGGCTCCGTCGTCGAGCGGACAAATTTCACAGATCATCGAATCGGGGATTCCAGTCGTGTATCTGGACCGGATTCCGGATCGTGAAGAAGTCGATTCGGTTTCCGGTGAGGATTTGCAGGCGTCGGTGATGGCGGTCGAACATTTGCTCGAGGCGGGGTATCGGCGTATCGCGATTGCCACAGGTCCTCATACATTGCGCAATGAGCAAAGGCGGTTACAAGGTTATCGGCAGGCGCTGGCGCAGGCGGGGCTGGAATTTGATGAGACGTTGATCTGGGAGGGAAATTTTCGGCCGGAAGATGTCGCCGCGATTTGCAGGCCTCATCTGTGCGACGGCGCGCGGCGCCCCGATGCGATTCTCTCGACCAACGGTCCGACGGGGCTCGGCGTACTACGCGCATTTCGAGACTGCGGATTGAATACGCCGCAAGACATCGCATTCGTGACGTTCGATGAGCTGACGGTGGACGAATTGTTCACGCCGTCGATTACAACGGTGGTGCAGCCCGCATACGACATCGGCTTTCGCGCGGCGCAGATTTTACTGGAGCGGGTCGAGAACGGGAATGCGGAGGGTCCGTTCACGGTGCGGCTCCCCGCGACTTTGCGAGTGAGGGAGTCGTCGCGCAGGAGGGAGTAGCGTCTTGATCGCAGGCGGATATACGGGGTACAGGTGAAACGCTGGGTTGCGATTCGAATGGAATGCTTAAAAGGCTGCGGCGAATAGGCGGAAGCACGGGATATCTTTCGATGAAGCGGCCAGCGTTTTCTTCGATCCGCTATCGGCGACGGGCGACGGTCCCGATCATTCGCTCGAGGAGAGGCGCTTCGTGACATTTGGCACCTCGTCTTCAGGTCGCTTGCTCGTCGTCGGGTACGCGGAGCGCATCGCGACGCGAGCAGAGCGGAAGTTCTATGAAAAAAGCTAAGCCAATCAACGCGGGGGAGCTTCGCGCGGAATATAAGCGAGAGGACTTTAGGAGTTGGTGCGTGGGAAATACCTCGGGCGGCTCCAAACGAGTTCCAATGTCGTGGTCCTGGATCCCGAGGTCGCCGCGCTCTTTCCAAACGCGGCTGCTGTCAACGCCGCTCTGCGGTCACTGGCAGAGATTGCGACCCGTGCTGGCGCGCGCCGCGGTCGATTGAGATGAAGCCTGAGGTCCACGTCTCGACCAATGCGCAATCGCCGCGCCCAACGAATAGGCGCAGCACGACGAAACCGGCCACGCGATGAGAAGCAGCAAGAAATCTGGAGCGACAAAAGCAAGAACTCTTTCTCGAACGCTCCCTGCTTCGCAGAAGAGGACAAACAGCATCGCAAGTATTGCGGGAAGTAACCACACATATTTCGCGCTCGGATATAGTCGTGGCGCCCGCGCGCAAGCTCCGTAGCCAACGCAGAAACCAAGCAGCGGGACAACAAGTAGCAGCCCATAATAAGCAAGGTTGGTCGAGCCCCAGGCTCGCGGAGTAAACCGTGCAACGCAATATGTTACAGGCAGACCAATTCCCAGGATCAGCAGCGGCGCAATAATGGTTTGCACCGCGATACCATCGAGCAGTTTCGACCGTGGGTGCATTCCGCCCGTACGCGTTAACGTATATCGTTTCCCCCTTCGTTACACATCCCGACCGCTTCTGCCAGCCCAATCGAAGGATCTTTCGTAGGAATAAACTCCTGTCCCACATACCCCCGATACCCAATCTCCACCAGCGTCCGCATCACCGCCGGATAGTTAATCTCCTGATTCTCATCAAGCTCCCCGCGTCCCGGTACCCCCGCCGTGTGGATATGCCCCAGCAAATCGCGATATTGGCTCAAACGGCGGATAATATCTCCGTTCATGATCGCCACGTGATAAATATCGAATAGCAATTTCACATTCGGCGAACCAACTTCCAAAATGATCTGCGCACAGTAGTCGATATCGTCGCCCTGATAGCCCGGATGGCCTTTCATCGGATGCGAATCGTCGCGCGTGTTCAGTTGTTCCAGGCACAGCGTGACGCCTCGGGGCACCGCGTAGCGCGCCAGTTCGCGAAGACCCTTCACTGTATTCGCGGCGCCTTCAGCGAGCGGAATTTCAGGACTCTCCGGATCGTCCGCGTCGCTCCATTTATGCCCGGTGAATGCGAGAACGTTGGGGACGCCCGCGGCCGAGCACTGGTCGATCGCGATCTTCGTCGTCGCAATCACCTCCTCCGCGTATCTCGGATTGTTGAGGCCTTTCGCGAAAACCGGGTCGGGCATGCCGTTCATCGCAATTGCAATATTCAACCCATAGGATCGAATTTTCGGCCAGTGTTCGTGCGGAGCAAGCTCGACGCTCTCGCATCCCAAAGACTTCGCGGTCTCGCAAATGCGGTCGATGTCCCACTTCCACGACGTTCCGTTCAGGCACCAATAAGCTAGCGATTGCTTGATTCTCATCTTTCAGTATCATAACGATTACGCGTGCCGGATCTTGTTCTGGAAGCCAATTCGATCTCGAAATCCTTTGCCGGAGTGAAAGCTCTCAAATCCGTGTCCTTCGATCTCCGCGCGGGCGAGGTCCACGCAGTGATCGGCGAAAACGGCGCAGGCAAATCGACGCTCATCAAAATTATTACGGGCGCGGTGACCGCCGACGCTGGAACACTCAAGGTGCACGGAGAACTGGTGCCGCACATGGACCCTCGCGTGTCGAAGGCACTCGGAATCGCGGCAATTTATCAGCAGCCGTCTCTATTTCCGGATCTCACGGTCGCGGAAAATATCGCCTTGGCGCTCGAAGGACGTCATGCGTGGCGCATCTTGGATTGGAAAAGCCGCAGCCGGAGAGCCGCGGAGTTGCTGCATCGCGCGGGCGCATCGCTCGATCCGGAGCACCTGGTCGCGACGCTCGGTATGCCGGAACAGCAGCTTGTTGAAATCGCCAAGGCGATCGGCGCCGATGCGCGGATCGTCATCATGGACGAGCCCACCGCGTCGTTGACGGAACGCGAAGTGAATAGCCTGTTTCAGGTCATCGCGCGATTGCGAGCCGAAGGCGTGGGCGTGATTTACATCTCTCATCGCCTGGAAGAAATCGCCGCGGTAGCGGATCGTGTGACGGTGCTGCGCGATGGCGAGAGCATTGCCACCAAACGTATGGACGAAGTGGATCGCGCGGAATTGATTCGCATGATGGTGGGTAGGGAACTGGCGTCCATTTTTCCCAAGCGCGAGATTATCGCAGGCGAAATCGTGCTGGAGCTGCGGAATGTCTCGAACGCCGTCGTGCAGAACGTGTCATTGACCGTGCGAAAAGGCGAGATTCTCGGCATCGCCGGCCTCGTCGGATCGGGACGCACGCAACTGGCGGAGACCATCTTCGGCCTGACGCCGGCCGCTTCGGGCGAGATTCTATTGCGAGGCGAACGCGTGGCGATTGCGACTCCCGAAGCTGCCATCCGTCGCGGCATCGGTTACGTGCCCGAGGATCGTCCGCGGCACGGCGCGATTCTGGAGATGTCAGTCGCCGCCAATACTAGTCTCGCGAGTTTGAAAAAGGTCGCTCACCGCGGACTGATCGACGCGCGGAAAGAACGCAAACTCGCCGAGCATTTCGTCGACCGCTTGCGAATAAAAACTCCTTCGGTCGAAATGGAAACCGGCGCGCTATCCGGAGGGAATCAGCAGAAGGTCGCCCTGGCCCGCTGGCTCGCCATCGATCCCTCGATTTTGATTCTGGATGAGCCCACGCAAGGCGTGGACGTCGGCTCGAAATCGGAGATTCATTCGCTGATGGCGGACCTGGCCCAGCAAGGGCTCGCCATTGTGATGATTTCTTCTGAGCTGCCGGAACTGCTCGGCATGAGCGATCGCATCGCGGTGATGCATGCCGGCACCATTCGTGGAACGCTCGATAGGAAGGACGCGACGCAGCAGGCGATTCTATCTCTGGCGCTAGGGCACGCGGCGTGAAAAGATTTCGCAGCGAAATCTCGGTTGGATTTGCCATCGTTGTTCTACTCATCGTTCTGGCCTTCCTCGCTCCTTCGTTTTTCACGCGCGAAAATCTTACCGATCTGGCGCTCGCCAACATGCCGGTGCTGATCGTCGCCCTGGGCATGACCCTGATCGTTCTGACCGGACACATCGATATTTCCGTCGGCACAATGTTCGCGATTTGCAGCGTTGCCGCGGGCGAATTCGCGAAGCTCGGACTCCCTGCGTGGGGCGCGGGCCTCGCGGCGTGCGCCATCGGAGCGATGCTGGGAGCAATCAACGGAGCGCTGGTTGCCTACCTGCACATTCCGTCGATCGTCGTCACGCTCGCTGCGATGGTGGCGTTTCGCGATGCCCTTCGATGGATCACCCAAGGCGCGTGGGTGCAGGATTTGCCGGCCAATTTCCAGTGGCTCGGAATGACGCAGGCAGCCAGCAATACTGTCACGTTCTTAATCGCGGGGATACTCGCGATCGGCATTGGATGGGGATTGCGAAACTTGCCCGCCGGGCGATCCGTTTACGCTACCGGATCGAACGCGAACGCCGCGCGCCTGGTGGGAATCGATTCGGCGCTCGTGACTTTTTCTGTGTTCACCATCACGGGAGCGTTGACAGGTTGTGCGGCGCTGCTGAACTCCGTCCGCTTCAACCAGGTTCCCAGCAACGCGGGAATCGGCATGGAGTTGAAAGTGATTACAGCAGTCGTCGTGGGCGGAACCGTGATCACGGGCGGACGCGGAAGCATTCAGGGAACGCTGCTGGGCGTGGTTCTGCTGGGCATCGTTAGCCCCATGCTGACGTTCCTCGGCTTCAGTGCGTATTGGGAGCGGGCGATTCAGGGATTGATCATTTTATGCGCGGTGGGCTTCGACGCGGTGCGCTCTCGTCTAGGAAAATATGCAGGCGACTTTGCCGAACGCACCGCATAAAAGTTGGCGCGAGCGCTGGTTTCCGAACGGCGAATGGATCGTGCTTCTCGCCCTGCTCGCCGAAATCGGAATCTTCTCGTTGGTCGCGCAGAACTTCTTGTCGACCACCAATTTCCTTGAAGTGATCCGGCTGAGCGTCGAATTGGGGCTGCTCGCGCTCGCATTGACACCGGTCATCGTCACCGGAGGAATCGATCTTTCCGTCGGATCGATGATGGGCCTCTCTGCGGTCGTCTTTGGAGCGTTGGTGATGGATCAACACTGGCCCATCCCGGCCGCGGCGGTCGCGACCCTTCTAGTCGGTTGCGCGGGCGGTGCACTCAACGGAGTACTGATAGCCGAGTTCAAAATCCCTCCATTGATCGTTACTCTAGGCTCGTTCTCCGCGTTTCGAGGCATCGCGGAGGGCATCACACACGGCGCGGTGAATTACTCGGGATTCCCAAAGTCGTTTCTTTTTCTCGGCCAGGGGTATTTCCTGGGCATGCCTGCGCAGCTCCCGATTTTGGCCATCGCGATCGCCGGTTATGCGGTGCTGTTACATCGCTCCGTAATCGGTCGAGGATTGTACGCCATCGGCTTCGCTGGGAACGGAGCGCGCTACGCGGGAATCGCGGTTGCCCGGCGCATCGGCCTCGTATATTTTCTTTCCGGATTAGCGGCCAGCGTTGCCGCCGTGATTTACGTCGCCCACCTCGGGCAAGCCAAATCCGATGCGGGCACCGGCTACGAATTGGACGCCATAACGGCCGTCGTGCTGGGCGGCGCGTCAGTCGCGGGAGGGCGCGGCACGATTCTCGGCACAGTGCTGGGATTATTCTCGATTTCGATTTTGCAAAACGGTCTGCACCTGGCGGCGCTGCCATCGGAGCTGACAGGAATCCTCACCGGTACCGTCCTGGTATTGACGATCGCCATGGACCGTTTCCGCGCGCCGCGAAAAATATCATTAGAAGAAGGGGCCATTGAAATGAAAAACAGCCAGGTCGCGATTCTTTGCGGAGCCATTTTGTTAGGCTCGCTAATCACCGCGGGCGCGAACGTGTGGCTTGTCAAGTCGCTGAAGGCGCCCGCTGCCGCGACCACAGCCGCGCATATTCCCGTGATCGCGGTGATGCCGAAGGCCAAGGGCGATCCCTATTTCGTGAGCTGCCGCATCGGCGCGGAAGAAGCCGCGCGCGAACTCGGCGTCGAGCTGATCTGGGATGGCCCCACCGGTCTCGACGCGGCCAAGCAAAACGAAATTGTCGAGAGCTGGATTACGCGTGGTGTCGATGCCATCGCGGTCGCGGTCGAGAATCAAGCCGGTATCTCCACCGTTCTGCGCAAAGCCCGGCAGAAAGGGATTCACGTGTTGACGTGGGACGCCGACGCGGAGCCCGATGCGCGCGAATATTTTCTGAATCAAGCGACACCAGAAGGAATCGGCAACGCCCTGACCGACGAAGCAGCGCGCCTGCTCGGCGGTAAAGGCGATTTCGCGATCATCACCGGAGCCCTGAGCGCGGCCAATCAAAATCAATGGATTGCATTTATCAAGAAGAGGGCCCAGGAAAAGTACCCGGGCCTCAACGTCGTCACGATTCGCCCCAGCGACGACGATCGCGACAAGGCATTCACGGAGACACAGACGATCCTGAAAGTGCATCCCTCGGTGAAGCTGATCATGGCCATCTCCGCGCCGGCTGTTCCGGGAGCGGGCGAAGCAATGCGGCAGACCGGCCGCAAGGACGTCGACGTAATCGGACTTTCGCTCCCCGGCATCTGCAAGCCGTATATCAAGGATGGCGTGGTGCAGACGATTTTTCTGTGGAACACGAAGAATCTCGGGTATCTCACGGTTTATGCGGGCACGATGCTAAGCCAGAACAAAATCCCGCCGGGCGCGGCCTCTATTCAGGCGGGTCGCTTAGGCACGCTCGAAATTAGCGGAAGCCAGATCATCCTGGGCGCTCCTCTACTCATTGATAAGAAGAATATCGACAAACTGGACTTCTAGCTCTCTTGGTTTTCTTTGCGAGCTTCGCGCCTTTGCGTGAAAATTCTATCGGGACAGCGGAGCGTCCGGATTCCCGGGCCCGAAATGTTTCAGCATGACCAGGTTTTCAGTCTTGCTCTTGTTCGTGATCGCGACTCCCGCCGATGCCGCCTGTGCCGTGACGAACAACTCGTCCTGCGTCATCTGCCCGTACCGGATCAGGCTCGGCGTCTCGACGTCGTGCTTCCCGAAACTGCCGAAACCCTGCGTCAGGATCATTCCATAAGCCGCCCCATCGCGAATGGTGACGGAGCGGCCCGGCAGAACCGTCAGTTCCTTCGCAGAGTAATGCGCGGTTGAGTACACCACCCAATTCTCGCGATATCCGCATCGCTCCATTTCCTCGAGTGGACGAACCGGCTTAGGCTCGAACTGGCGATGCTCCGCAAACTCCGGGTCGGTGTTCGCCGGCCAATCCATCATCTCGATCAGATAATCCAGATCCTGATGATGCTCCGGCGGGACATCTTTGATGAGCAAGTCCCACGGCACTCCGCGGCCTTCCACCATCGATTGATACATCGCGAAAACATCCGAATTCACCTGCGGCTCATACGTCACCAGTGAACCGGGAGCGTGCAGAATTCCCGGATCGATCTGCCATCCGCTGCCGGGTTTCAATTTATAGGCGCGGGAGAGATACAGAATTTCGTTGTCGCCTTCGTTCCACTTTTTGAGGCAACGCCGGATGTCGTCCTTCGTGGTGCCCGGATTCAGCCCCATGAACGTGTACGGAAAATGATTGTCCTTGAAGTTGTATTGCGGCGGGAAATAGTACGCCTCAGGCTTGCCCTTTTGTCCCACCCGCGCAGCGAATTCGTCGTTCTGATGCAGGTGATGAGGAATCGGTCCCAGGTTGTCGAAGAACTTGCAGAGCAGATTCCAGCCGCCGTATTTTTGCATCACCGCCGCGCCCAGGAACTGGTCGCCCACGGTCTCGATCGCCTCTTTGAGCAGCGCCTTTTTTCCCTGAAACTCGATATAGCTGAGCCCCTCGTCCTCCGCGGTTAGCGGACCGTTCGCAGCCTTGGTGGTCGAGGAGAACCATCGTTCGTCAATGCCGCCGCGATGCGCGCCCAGCGCATAGAGGTCGCGAGGGTCCAGCTTCAAGCGGCCGCCCGGCATGAGAAACGCGCGCGGAACCCAGCAGGGCGCGAGCCGTACGATGCCATCACCTGCTGTTAAGGCATCGGTAATGAGAGATTTGTTCGACATGGAAAACGCCGCAGAGCCGCTTTGAAACGACTCAAACCGCAACGCACAGCTTATACCGTTGCATTCGGACCTGTCAAGGTGGCACAGACTTTAGTCCGTGTTTAGTACAGCGTGAACGTATATAAAGTATCGCCCGCCGCAATCAGAATATATTGATGCCCATCGAGCATGTACGTCTCCGGCGCGTTCGACACATTGCCCAGGCGCGCATGCCACAAAATCTTGCCGTTGGCGGGATCGTATGCAACCAGATTCCCGCTCAGATCGCCTCCGAATAACAGCTTTCCGGCCGTCGTGAGAAACCCGTTGCCAAGGTTTCCTCCCGTGCCCGGGTATCGATGCCGCCACGCGATTTTTCCAGTCTTATAATCGATCGCGGTGAGATATGCACCCATCGATCCCACGCCCAATTCGTCTTTGCCGCCCAGCCCCATCGCACCGCGCGGATCGGTTTCGGTCAGGTAGTACATCGCGTAGGAATCGTTGGTGGGCACGTAAAACAGCCCGGTGTCGGGCGAATAGGCTGGCGGAGGCCAATTAGTCGCGCCGCCATTATTCGGCGATACCAACGCGCCCGGTACGGTCGAGTCTTTTTCCGGATCGCGCATCGGCTGGCCATCCTTATTAAGACCCTTCGCCCAATTGACGGTGTCCGAATACTTGCTGGTCACCAGGTGCTCCCCGGTCAGCCGGTCGAGTGTGAAGTAATATCCGTTGCGGCTCGCGTGCAGCACCATCTTGCGAGGCTTGCCGTTAAAATCCCCATCGACAAGGATCGGTGTCTCCGTAGAATCCCAGTCGTGCGTATCGTGCGGCGAGGTTTGATAATGCCACGCGATCTTACCCGTGTCGACATTGATCGCGACAATCGAACAGGTGTACAGATTGTCACCCTTGCGCCCTGGGGAATCCATATACGCGGGCGAAGGATTGCCCGTCCCCACGATGTAGAGATGCGTTTCCGGATCGTAGGCGCCGGGAATCCAGATGTTGCCTCCGCCGTGTTTCGCCGTGTCGAAGTCGCCCCACGTGGCCAGCGCTGGATCGTCCCGTTTCACTGGAACCGAATAAAACTTCCACTGCACATCGCCTGTTTCCGGATCGAAAGATTGCAGCAGCCCCGGCTCGTCCAGATCGTCTCCCGTGCCCACCAGAATATGATTGCCGATCACAATCGGAGCCATCGTCGAGAAGTACTGCAAATTGAAATCGGCGATCTCTTTGTGCCAGCGCTCCCTCCCGGTCTTCGCGTCGAGGCACACCAGATAATCGTCCGGCGTTTCCATATACAGCCAGTTGCCCCACATCCCCAGGCCGCGATTTCCGATGTGCGTGCCGCCCTTGGTGCGCCAGTAAAAATGCCACAGCTCGTGCCCGTCCCGCGCGTCCATCGCCCAGGCATTGTCGGGCGTCGAGAAATACAAAATACCGTTTACTTCGAGGATCGACGCGCGGATGTTCGTCCCGCCCCCTGCGGCCGACTCGGTTTGCGCGACACCGCCGACGATGGTCGGCGCACTTCCTCGCCCTCCTCCGCCCGATCCCGATGCTACCCGGCTCACCCATCCCAGCGTGAGATTCTTCACGTTCGATTGGTTGATCTGCGTGAGGGAGCTGTACCGCTTGCCGCTATAATCGCCCGAATAAGTGGGCCACGAATCGCCCAAAGGCTTCATCAACAGCGCAGGATCCAGAGGACCTTGCGCGCTCGCGACGGCCGCTGCGAAGCTAGCCAGAAAAAATTTTGTCATTTTACCGTCACCAGGTACGCGGTCAAATTATGAATATCCTTGTCGCTATAGACGCCCAGCAGCGCCTTGTGCGGCTGAAGCGGATCGTGAATCTCGACCTTCGGCATGTCGCCATCCCGCCGGAACGAATGCTGCGCTCCATCGGCGTCCGCCAGCGTAACGATGAAATCGTCCACCCGTATTAGCCGGCCTTCGACCTTCTGTCCGGACCCCAGCGTCACGGTAACCGTAGTCGGAGGCACATTGGCGCTGCCTCCGCGTCCGCGTCCTCCTCCGCCCGGCATCACGAAGGTCTGTTGCAGTTCCCTGGGCTCCGCGTACTTCGCTCCAATGCCTTTCAAATCACCGGTCACCGAATGGCACGACGCGCATTTCGTCTTGAAATACGCCTCTCCCGCCGCCGCATCCCCCACCAGAATCGTCGGAGGCTTCATACGCGACGCATCGTATCCCGCCACCCGAAAATTGTGAAGGAACGCCGCGATATCCGCCACCTGCGCATTGGTCATCGGAAATTTCGGCATCCCCTGATCGATGCGCCCGTTCTGGACCACCGGTCCGATCAGTTCGCCGCTCTGATCGTTCAGCACCAGCTCCGCTCGCAACAGATTCGGCCCGCCTTCGCCTCCTCTCGCATCCGAGCCGTGGCAGAACTGGCAATTGACGCCGTACAAAGCCTGGCCCCTCTGGATCATCGCCGGATCTCCCGGAGGATGTTGCGGGAACGCATTCGCGAATCCGCCGCCACCCCCGCCACCTCTTCCACCTCTTCCAGCAGGTGCCGCGGGCGGTTGCGCAGGAGGCTGAGCCGCGGTCTGAGCGGCTGCCGCGATGGCCCACGTGGCCAAAATCGCGGGAATTACAAAGTTCTTCATAGGGAACACTCAGATATGATACCGGACCAAAGGGTGTACTGTTAGACATGGACAAGAGATTGGCCAAACGCCACAAGCGGCAGGTTTCC
Source organism: Bryobacteraceae bacterium (assembly GCA_035485055.1). Classification (GTDB taxonomy): domain Bacteria; phylum Acidobacteriota; class Terriglobia; order Bryobacterales; family Bryobacteraceae; genus Palsa-187. Next base: position 93,854 of record DATHOJ010000008.1, on the reverse strand, counting down.
CGCGAAAAGAGCAAGGTAAAGCTCTCTGAGCCCGATCTGCGCACGCAGGAGCAGATCGAAACCGCGCGCGAAGCCAGCCGTCATGATGCCGCCCGCGGCAATCAGCCGAAGGCCTCGGCCGGTCAAGGCTTCCGCAACGCCTCCGCGACCTCCACCGGCAGTGCCGCAAAGACAGGCGCGTAAAAGTGTTTTCCGCGCGCTGTCCCAATTGCCGGTCGGTCGACTTGAGAAGCGTCGGCGTGCGCAACGTTGTCGAACAAGCGATTCACTGGATCCTCCTTCCCTACCGGTGCTCTCTCTGCGGCCGGCATTTTTTCCTGTTTCGCTGGCTAACTCCCGCGTAACCTCTGCGTCGAACCTCAGTAGCTATACTTAGAAGTCTGAGTATGTCCAAATTCGACGCTCTCCAAGGCTCGCTCGACGTGCTCGTCCTGAAAATCCTGTCGCGGCGTCCGAAATCCCACGGATACGCCATCATGTCCGCGATCAAGGAATTCTCGGGCGAGATTCTTTCCGCCGAGGAAGGCTCGCTGTATCCGGCCTTGCACCGCATGGAAGAGGCGGGCTGGGTCCGCTCCCAGTGGATCAAGAAGGATAGCGGCCGCCGCGCCCGAATCTACGAACTGACCGCGGCGGGAAAAAAGCAGCTCGCCCAGGAAGAGTCCCGTTGGCAGACCGTGACTTCAGCCGTAAATCGAGTCTTAAGGACGGTTTGATATGTCATTGTGGTCCCGCATTGCGAACGTTTTCCACGCCGATCGCCTCCACCGGGAAATTGACGAAGAGCTGCAATCGCACATCGACGAAGCCATAGAACAAGGCCGCGACCCCGCGGAAGCCCGCCGCGCATTCGGTTCCCTGCTTCGTCAGCGCGAAGAAACCCGCGACATGCGACTCGTCGCGTGGCTCGATTCCTTGCGAGCCGACGCGATCTTCGGCTGGCGCCGTCTGCGAAAATCCAAAGTCACTTCGGCCGCCGCGATTCTTTCGCTGGCCCTCGCCATCGGAGCCTGCACCGCGGCCTTCCGTCTGATCGACGCACTGCTGCTCCGCCCCTTGCGGATCGCACACCCCGAGCGGCTTTATGCCCTGTCCCGCCACGGAGTCGGACTCGACGGCAAGCCGAGCTCCTACGATAGCTGGGCTGGACCGGTCGTGCACCTGATGCGCGCCGCCGCAAACGATCAAGCCGAGTTGATCGAAGTTTCCTATTGGGAGCGGTCGGACCTCACCTACGGTTCCGACGAGGAGATGGAGAAAGGGTACCTGCAATACGTGTCCGGCTGGATGTTCGGTTCCTTCGGATTGCGGCCCGCTCTGGGTCGATTGATGACCGGGGACGACGACAAGTCCGGTGCTCGACCCGTCGCGGTGCTCTCCTACGATTACTGGTCCCGTCGATTCGCTCGTGATCCGAAGGTGATCGGACGCACCCTTCATCAGGGAAGCAATCTTTACGAAATTATCGGCGTTGGCCCGGAATCGTTCACAGGCACCGAAACCGGCACCATGGTCGATGTCTTTTTTCCGGCGATGATGCACCCCTCCGCCAATCGTAAGGACTCGACTCCGTTTCGCACACTGGTCTTGGTGAATCCAGGCGTGCCCGTCGAACCGCTGCGCCAGAAGCTGGCGGCGATCTCCCGCGCGTTTGAAGAGGAGCGCGCGAAAGGGTTCACCGATATGCCCAAAGCGAAGATCGCCAGCTACCTCAATGAAGCGATCTCGATCGACCGTGCCGCGGCCGGCTCCTCGAATCTTCAAAAGGATTACATGCAGCCGCTGATGGCCCTGGGAACGCTGGTGGCGCTGGTTTTGCTGATCGCCTGCGCGAACGTTGCGAACCTGATGACCGCACAAGCCACTGCGCGCGCCCGTGAAATGGCCCTGCGCGTCTCCATCGGCGCGGGGCGATGGCGCCTGGTACAACTGGTGCTGGTGGAAAGCGCGTGGATCGCGATTCTGGCCGCGGCGATCGGCGCAGCGTTCGCCTGGTGGGCGGCGCCATTCGTCGTGCGCATGATCAATCCGCCCGATAATCCGGCACGCCTGGCCCTGCCGGCGGATTGGCGCATACTCGCGTTCGCTTCCGCTCTCACGCTCGGCGTGACGTTTCTGTTCGGCTTGGTCCCCGCCCTCCGCGCGTCTTCCGTCAAACCTGCCAGCGCGTTGAAGGGAGGCGAAGATCCGCACTCGCGCCGCCGGTTGATGCACGCGTTGATCGCTGCGCAGGTCGCTTTCTGTTTCCTGGTGCTGTTCGTGGCCGGACTGTTCGTCGCCACGTTTGAACGGCTTTCTCATCGGCCGATCGGATTTTCCGCCGATCGGCTCTTACTGCTCGACACGGTGACCGCGCACGCCCAACAGCCCGCGTATTGGAACGAGGTGGCGGATCGTCTCCGCGCGGTCCCCGGCGTCGAAACCGTCGCGCTCGCGGGATGGCCTCTGCTCAGTGGCTATCAGTCGAACAATTTTCTTTCTCTCAACGGAGGCCCTCCAATTGAGCCTCTCGCCTTTTTTCTGAATGTCTCGCCCGGTTGGCTCGAGACCATGAAGATTCCGCTGATCGACGGCAGGGACTTCCGCGCCGACGACGTCGACCCCGGCGCGGTCATCGTGAACGAGACGTTTGTGAAGACTTTCTTCAACGGCGAGAACGCGATCGGCAAGTCGTTCTACAGAACGTACCCGCGCCGCATCCCCTCGACGATTGTCGGTGTCGTGCGCGACTCGCGCTACAACGGAATGCGGGAGCGCACCAAGCCGGTAGCGTACCTTCCGTTTCGCCGGAACGACGCGAAGGGCGATTTGCAGCCCACCCGCAGCGCGACCATCATCGTCCGCACAGCGGGAGCCAACCCTCTCACGCTGGCGTCCCTTCTGCGCCGCGAAGTGCCGCGTATCCGCTCCGAATTTCGCGTCAGCAATCTCCACACGCAGCAGGAATTGATCGACGCGCAGACCGTTCGCGAGCGCCTGCTCGCCATGCTCGCGCTCTTCTTCGCCGCGGTCGCCCTGCTGCTGGCCGGGATCGGACTTTATGGAGTGCTCAATTACTCAGTGGTCCAGCGGCGCCGCGAGATCGGGATTCGCCTGGCGATCGGAGCGCCCGCCTCCGGCATCGCGCGACTGGTGACAGTCGACGTCTTCTCCATGGTGCTGGCGGGAGCCCTCATCGGCGTGGCCATCGGCATGGCATCCGTGCGCACTGTCGAGACCCTGTTCTACCAGGTGAAGGCCACCGACGCTGGAATGCTGCTGCTGCCGGCACTGAGCCTGTTCGCCGCAGCCGTGCTGGCTTCGCTGCCTGCGGTCTTGCAAGCAGTTCGGATCGACCCGGTGAACACCCTGCGTTCCGAATAATGCTGCGTCTTCACGCCTTCGCCGGCCGCGTGAAATTCACGATATTTTCCCACTCGCTGGCGTCGGACCTGGCCACTACGGCGACCACGGGCTCCGCGTCGCTCACGTTAAAAACTTCGTGGGGCACACCAGGCTCGATGAAGATGAAATCCCCGGCTTCATTTTCGATCTTATGTTCCAGCGCGGGCCCATACTCATGCCGCACGCGGCCCGCCAGGATGTACAGCATCACTTCGAAGTCCACATGAATGTGCGCGTAGGCGACGCCGCCTGGAGGAATCGTCGCGACGTTCATCGACAATTTCTTTGCGCCGACATTTTTGGCGGAGAGGCCGGACTTGTAGCGAATGCCGTTCCAGCCGCGCACGTTGGAGCCTCCGCGGATCGTGAAAATGCCGTCCGCGCCTTCTACTGTGCCCAGTTCGTTTTCCATGGGACTATTTTTACACCTCGACGCCGCCTGAAGCTGCCTGCGGCGTCATTCAATCGCGCTATTCCTTCGCATGTTTCTTGACGTACTCGGAGTGGGCGACGCTCTTGTCGCGCTGCTCCCGGCTATGTACCGCGGCTTGCCGGGCGGACTGCGCATTGGCTGTGCGACTGCCGTCGGAACTGACGGCAAATCCCGAGAGGAGCGGCTCCAGCTCGCGGCTTTGACACGATGGACATGCGACCAACGTCCCGTTCAGCACCAGTAGCTCGAACTCCTGACCGCATTGACGGCACTGATATTCGTAAATGGGCATTCAACCTAACAAACTATCATGGATTGTTAAACTCGGTGGACGCGAGGACTCACTATGAAGCGAATGACGTTGATGCTGCTTGCTCTCGGTCTGGTCACGATAGTGCTCACGTCTCTGGTCGCAGCACGTCCCGCTCGAACAACCCGCGCCGCTGTTGCCTTCGATATGTCGCCCGCGCTGGGCTCGATTGAGCAGTTTATCCCGGAGAAACCGGTCGTCACCCATCCCGCGGCGGAGAGCCCGCCGCAAAGGCAAGGTCCAACGGAAGGACCCGGCGCAGGCTTGAGTGAGACTCCGCCGTCGCCGGTCGAAACGCGGGGTGCGGCAGGGCGTGGAAATGCCCGGGCCGGCGGACCTCCGCCGATTCCTCCCAGGTCGCCTGCGCCTGAAATCAGCGCTGCTGGCGCCGCGGTCGAGCAGACGACGCAGGGCAAGCGCGCGGCGATTGAGCCGTTAGCCGCCTTCGATGCTCTCGGCGATGGCTTCGCTGGGCACGCGTTCCCCTCCGCGATAAACGGAGGAGGCCGTGCAGCCGACCCCGTTGAAAATCGCGCCGGCGGGGGACGCGGCGGCATCGACATCAGCTTGGCCGTCGGCCCCGATCATCTCTTCGAGATCTTGAACGGTAACCTGGCAGTCTTCACCAAGAAAGGTAAGAAGTACGATTCCACCGGCAAACTGCTCTATGGCGCCGTACCCAACAACACCGTCTTTGCCGGCTTCGGCGTTCGCTGTGGGATCAGCAATAACGCCGATTCCGTTGTGCGTTACGATCAATTGGCCGACCGCTGGCTGATCGTGGTTCCGGTTTTCACGCGGCCGCCCGGCAATCCGCAAGGCCCGTACGCGATGTGCTACGCGGTAAGCGTGACGCCGGACCCTCTGGGGCCCTACTATCGTTATGAGTTCCAGCGGCCTCTGTTCCCCGATTATCCCCGTCCCGCGGTCTGGCCGGACGGCTATTACAATCCGACCAGCACCAGTGACAACCTGCTGCCGGATGTGATCACCCAGAAGCACGAGTGCATCGCCGACCGGAACAAGATGCTCCGGGGCCTGCCCGCCACGGAGCAATGCGTGGTGATCGACGGCGGCGTCTTCATGTTAAACACCGATGTGGACGGCAAGCGGCCGCCACCAGTGGGCGCGCCCAATATCATGATGTCCACCGGCGGCACCCAGCTTATGAAGATCTTCGAGGACGACGGCATCTACTTCTACAAAGTGCACGTCGATTGGAGCGACCCCTCGAAGACCACAGTCTCCGCGCCACAAAAGATCGCCGTCGCTCCCTATCACTATCTCTGCGACGGCCAGTTGAGCAGTTGCGTCTCGCAGCCGGGAACCGAACGCCGCCTCGATTCGCAAGGCGACAAGCTGATTCAGCGCCTCGCCTACCGCAACTTCGGCGATCATGAGTCCATCCTCGCGGAGCACTCCGTCGCCACGGCCGCGCACGGGGGCGGCGTGCGCTGGTATGAGTTCCGGCTGAATAAACAGCGCGATCCGGTGCTATACCAGCAGGGAACGTACGCACCGGACGGATTGTTTCGTTGGCTCGGAAGCATGGCCATGGATCGTAAGGGCGGCATCGGCATCGGCTATTCCTTCGGCGGCGATCCCCAGTATCCCGGCCAGCGCTTCGCCGCGCGCAGGGCGAAGGACCCTAAGGGCCAACTGACCTTCCACGAGTCCGTGCTGGCGGAAGGCCATGCGTCGCAAACTGCCAGCTTGCGCTGGGAGGACTACACGAACATCGCCATCGATCCCGTTGACGACTGCACGTTCTGGTTCGTCGGGAATTACCTTAAGAGCGGAGCCGTTTCCTCCACGACCCGCATCGGATCGTTCGCCGTCCCCAATTGCAAGTGACGGGAGTCTAATCAGCTTTTCTTGCGGATGGAGTAAAGATGATTCTCCGTACGCAGCAGCAAGCGGTCGCCGACCAGGGCCGGGGTCGCCAGAGCCATTTCGTCGAGATCGTTGGAATGCAGCAGCTCGAACTTGTCGCCCGCCGCGATCACGTACGTCTTGCCTTCCTCGCTCAAGCAGAAAATCTGGCCGTTGTAGCCCCAGGGCGACGCGGTAAAATCGCCGCCCGTGCCGATGCGAGACTTGTAAGTCTGCGCGCCGCTCTTGGCGTCGAAGCGCGTGAGGATTCCCGTGTGTGTCAGCACATAGATGCCGCCCTCATACGCGAGTTCCGTCGGCAAATAGGTTCCCGCCTTCGGCTGCACCCATGCCACGAAATCGTTCAGCTTCGCGCCATCCGCGGTAGTTAGATCGCCGGATGCGCCCGGCTTGATCGCGGCGATCACTTTGCCGGTCCCGCCGTTTAGATATAACAGCCCGTCGTAAGCGAAGGGGCTCGGGATCGTCATCGCAGACATGCCCCCGATGCGCCAAAGCTCTTTACCATCGCCGTCGTAACTGATGGCGAGCCCCGGCCCGATGGTGACGATCTCCGTGCGCTTATCGTTTTTCCAGATGTAAGGCGTAGCCCAGCCAGTCTGCCGATCGGAACCGGCAACATGAATACTGCGATTCGTGCGCCAGACCTGCTTGCCGGTGCTCTTATCGAACGCGGCGATGAATTGCTGCTTCTCGTTGTCATTGACAATGATCACCAGCTCGCCTAACTGGGCAGGCGAAGAAGCAGTGCCGAAATCGAGAATCGTCGGAGAGCTTTCAAGCGGCGTGTTCCAGAGTTTCTTTCCCCCAAAATCGTACGCGAAGAGGCCGAGACCGGTGATATAAACATACACACGCTTGCCGTCGGTAATCGGAGTCTCCGAACAGAAGCTGTTCTTCCGATGCCGTCCGCCGGGCGGATGGCCGGCATAGAACTCGCTCTTCCAGTTGATTTTGCCCGAATCCAGATCGAGCGAATAGAGCCAATAATGCAGGGATACTTCGTTCGGCAACTCGCTGTCGCGCGCCTGGAGGCGCTCGATCAACTCCTTCCCTTTTAGGCCCTGTTTCTGGAGCTCGGCCACGTAGTCGTTCGAATAATCAACGCCGGTTTGCGGTTGCTTGGCCTTTCCATCGGTAGTGACCGTGGTGAGGAACACGCTCTTCCCGCTGACGATCGGTGAAGACCAGCCGAGGCCGGGAATATCCGCCGTCCATTCGACATTTTCCGCCTTCGACCATTTCACGGGGAGATTAGAGTTGGTGACAGCAGGGTTGGAGGAGGGTCCCCGAAACGAGGGCCATTCTGGATCGGAGGCGAATGCCATCGAGAAAGCGAATATGGTTGCCAGAGCCCGTGTCATCGTTCCATTAGACGACAGTTCACAAGCGAACGTCTCGCTACGTTTTCGGAAAACGCGTATTTGTACCGGCGCCCGCCCGCTGATATTATCAATCACTATGAAAATTCAGGCGCTCTTGCTCGCGTTCACCGCGGCGGCTCTGTCTGCCCAAGCGGTGCGGAAACCTGTTGTCGAATTTGAAATGATGACCTGGCCCGAGATCAAACATGCCATCGAGGTCGACGGTATGATCAATGTCATCCTTTATAACGGCGGCGTCGAACAGCGTGGGCCGCAGAACGTCAGCGGCGGACATAATCTGATGGCAGCCGATACCGCGCGGGAAATTGCGCTCAAACTGGGCCACACGCTCGTGGCGCCTCCCATCCCTTATTCGGTCAATGAAGCGCCTGAAAGCCTGCCGTGGGGCACCATCGGCCTCACCAGTACGATCTTTGCCGAGATCAACGAACGCGTGGCCGAACAGCTCGTCAAGAACGGATTTAAGAATGTCTTTCTAATGGGCGACCACGGCGGCGGGCAGAAGGAGCTCGGTGAAATCACGAAAAAACTGGACGAGAAGTATTCAGCAAAGGGCGTCCACGTATATTTTTGCGACCAGATGTACGATAAGGCCCAGAACGATTATTGGAAGTGGCTGGAGGATAATCATTATCCGTCGTACGGGCACGCAAGTATCATGGATACGTCGGAGATGCTATATCTCAGCACCCGGGACGGCCACGATTACGGCTGGGTGCGCCTGGATCTGATTAAGACAGCAGTCGGCGATCCGGTTCTTCCGCGCGGCCAGCGCCGCGACCCGAATACGCCTCGCGTAAATAACGGAATCACCGGCGACGCCCGCCCATCGACGCCGGATCTGGGCAAGCGCATCTTTGACATGAAAGTGGATTACGCCGTGCGCCAAATGAAGGAATTTCTCGCCTCGGCGAAACCGTCGGCGCCGGCGAACTAACGATAGCTTACTGCATCCGTTCGTAGGTCGCGAATGTGACGTTGCTCGTCTTCCCCTCGGCATCCTGCCGCATGTAAATGACGGCGATTGTGTTGCGATCCGGAGAGAGCACGTTGGTCAGGATTTGGGTCACTCTCCCGTCCTTCTTATAGACAATTTCGTTAATGGAAGGCGTGATCACTCTTACCGAACCGTGATCCGCGCCGGGATTGCCGGTGATCGGTTCGTCCTTGCCGTCAAAATTGGTGGTGTAAGACCACTGCGACTTCACATCGTCCTTATTTACAGCGTCAATGGTGATCTTCATGCCATCCTGGCCGAACTTCTCATACGTCATGACGTTGCTCGCGGGCGCGGGATTCGTCGATTTCAGCTTCCACTTGCCAAGACGCGGATTCGCATTTTGCGCCGGCGCCGGAGATCCCAGAAGCACAAAGAGCGCAAGCAGCGCCGAAGCGGACAGAGTTTGGGTTCGCAAATCACAACCTCCTATGGTTGACCGGCTACGATAGCATACTCTAACGACCACAGGCCGCGTGCTCAGTTGTGCACCGTCAGGTAAATAGTTTGCGGCACGCTTGTTTTGTTCTGCGTGACATTGAGCTGATAGTCGCCGTTAGCCAGTCCTGACGGAACGGTGACATAGAACTCATAGAGGCCCACGAAACCGCCTGCCAGCCCCTGGTATGCGATCGCCGCATTCGCTGGCCCGAACGAAATGGTGACTGGATTCACCAGCGTGTTACTGGCTCCTGCGATAACCCCGGGTAGAATCGACGGAGTTACATCGCCAAAGCCGATACCGTACAGAATGATTCCATCGCCAGGCTTCGCAGGCCGGCTGGTCAATCCGAACAAGGCGCCCGTGGCCGTGTTCAATACGTAAGCGCCATCGGATTGGAACGTCGCCACCGCGTATTGGGTACCGTTCGCCGTGTAATTTGCCGGAGCCAGGAATCCGGGCGCCAGGGCGCGCCGCGCGAACGATACCGGAGCACTGGTGGCATTGCAGTTGGTGACGGTGATGGAGACGTTGCCCGTCGCCGCATCCTCCGGCGCTTGCACGTTTAACTGACCGGTCGAGAGATACCACACATAAGCCGGCTTGCCGTCAATGCTCACGCTGATCCCGTCCAGCACAGTCGGCGCATTCGATCCGGTGAAGTCTCCCGCGATCCACTGACCGGGATTCGTAGCGGCACTCAATCGAGGGTCGGCCGCGTCCGCCAGATTCGTTCCCTTAATTTCGAGCCATGACCCGGATGAGAAATACGGGTAAGCTCCATAAGCGCTCGCGGAGTCGATGGACGTGATGACAGGCGGAGTCGTATTGGTGCAGACATAGCCGCTTGCCGTCCCCGACTTAAACGCCAATCCGTATGGATTGCTTTGCACTCCGACCGTTCCCGTCACCGTGTTGCTGGAAGTGTCGATGATGGTCACGGAACCGTTGCCGATGCCGGTCTCCGTAGAGGAAGTGGTCACGTAGGCGTGTTTCCCATCCGGAGTGATCGCTACGCCTTGCGGGAAGCCTTGCACGCTCACTGTGGCCACTACTGCGTTGTTTGAAGTGTTGATCGCCACCACGGAGTTGGACGAAAAGCTGGCTACATAGACGCGTGTTCCATCCGGCGTGATAGCGATGGCAAAAGGACAACTCCCGACCTGCGGGAATGTCACGGTGGCCGCCACAGTATTGCTCGAGGTAGCGATCACGGACACATTGCCCAGGCCGTCCACCACGTACGCGCGCGATCCATCGGGAGTGATCGCGATCCCCAGTGGGCCCACAATGCCTAAGTTAATCGTCGCCGCCACACTGTTGCTGGACATGGCGATCACGGACACGGACCCGCCGGCCATCGTACCGACGTTCGTGACATAAGCATGCGCCCCGTCTGGCGTGATCGCGATTCCACTGGGAGCAGTCCCAACAGGAATCGTGGCAGTCACCGTGTTGCTGGCAGTGTCGATCACGGAGACATTGTTCGAGTTGGTTCTGGTCACATATGCGCGCGTTCCGTCCGGTGTGATCGCCACTGCCGTCGGATACCCGCCCACAGATACCTTAGCCAGGACAGCGTTACCCGCAGTGGCCAACACCCACACCGCGCCGCCGCCGTTCGCCACATACGCGCGGGTTCCATCCGGAGTAATCGCGATCCCATTCGGTTGGCTCCCCACCTCCACCGTAGCCACCACGCTGTTGCTCGCGGTATTGATCACGGACACATTGCTGGAGCCGAGATTCGCCACGTAGGCCAACGTTTGGCAGTAAGTAAGCTGGCTTGAAACCAAGAACCCGATAAATGTCGCGATTGGCCTCACCATATCATGATCATGTACGCTGCGCATCTCGTCCGAAACAGACCGTTCAGATAAATACCGCCGTTCGGATGTCTACGGCCGTTCCGTTGGGCTGCGGGGGCGGCGCGACCTCCAGCGCTTGATTGCCGCTCATGAAGAAATTCAGCAGCAGACCATCTTCTGCATGCGCGGTAGTGCTGCTCGCAATCGGATCGTGATCCGCCCACGCAAATGAATTTTGGAATCCGATGTAGGTCCGGTAATCTGCGCTGGTGGCGCCTATCGCCGCGCAATCCGCACGCGAGCGCAAATATTCCCCCTAAAGTCCGGATATTCACCGAGTCCAGCTTAAATGAGGAAGTCGTCCACGAAGAGCCGCACGTTTGTGTAGGAGTCCCAACTTTGGCGCTACCCGCGCGTTTATGCAGGTTTCGAAACCTTGGAGTTTGGGTTACCCTGCTTTGTGCAGAAAACGATGGAGGCGTGTTTCGCGGCGGCCCCGGTCGCCGCGTTGGCGACCTGGGGCCGGTATGCCGTTCAGTACCAGTTGGCAGGCGGCGGACCCGCAGGATCAGTTGTTCCTGTAGCCATTTCCATGGGAGGAGCCGGCAGCAAGCAGGCGACGGTCGCCATTGCTGCCGGCGGATCATAATTCGCGAAGATGGACCGGGCGTAGAATGTATCGCATGAGGTACGGGGCGCTCCTGTTCGTTATTCCTTTTCTGGTGAGGAGCGAGCTGTTGCCGATCCGCTCCTACACCACGGCGGACGGATTGGCCGCGGACCGGGTGGACGGAATCGTCGCGGACTCTCGCGGCTTTCTCTGGTTCTGCACTGCCGAAGGCCTCTCGCGTTTCGACGGATACCGCTTCGTCAATTACGGCTCCGAGGAAGGATTGCCGCACCGGTTTATCGAGTCGATGATCGCGACCCGGTCGGGCGATCACTGGATCGGCACGCCGCGCGGGCTCAGCCGCATTTCGAACACCGGTGGAGGCGCACGCTTCACGAACGTTGTCCTTGCGCCGGAGCCCGCGGCAAACAATATCGGATCGCTTCTGGAGCTGCGTTCGGGCGCGATTCTTGCCGCGACGGAAGCGGGATTGTTCGAGTCGGGCGATTCGTCGAACTTCCGCCGCCGCGACTTGGCGGGAATCGAAAAGCTTGCCGTTACCGACATTGCGGAAGACGGCGGCGGCGGCCTGTGGATCGCCTCCACAACCGGTATTTATCGATATCGCGCAGGGGCTGTTGTCCAGAGTTTCGACGCCAGGAACGGCTTGCCGGGCGATTGGGCGCAAATTTTGCGGTTCGACGCCAAGGGCAGACTGTGGGCAGGCGTTCGCGGCGGATTGGCGATGATCGCCGGGAGCGACGACGGGAATTGGAGCGTCGAAAAAGTTTACAGCTACAATACCGGCCTGATCGGCTCCGACGTGAAGGCGCTCCACGTGGCGTCGGATGGAACCATTTGGGTGGGAACGCAATTCGGGATCAGCCGGCTGAGCTGGACCAACGGCGGCGATCCTACGATCGAGAATCTCACGCGGGATCAAGGATTGAGCGACCGCATGATCCTCTCGCTGGCCGAGGATCACGCCGGCAATATTTGGGCGGGAACGGAAGGAGCCGGCGTCATGCAAATCGGCCGCGGAGGCTTCACCACCTACCGCGAACGAGACGGCTTGGCGACGGATCGGGTATTTTCGGTGCTCGAAGATCGCGCGGGCGGCCTCCTGGCGGTGACCGCCGGTCCTGGGAAAAAGACTCACGCCGTGAATCTGTTCGACGGCGTTCGCTTCCACAGCGTCTCCCCGGGAGGGATGGCCGATTATCCTACTTGGGGTTTCGATCGGATTTTGCTGCAAAGCCGTAGCGGAGAGTGGTGGGCAGCTACGGATCGCGGACTCTGCCGTTTTGGTGCAGTGAAGCCGGCGGAGCTCGACCGCCGCGCCCCGTTGAAGTGTTATGCGAACAACACGGTCTTCCGCATTTTTGAAGACTCCAAGGGCGGAATTTGGGCGTCGGGGCAATCGCCGTCGGGAGATTGGTTGATGCGATGGGATCCGCAAACGCAACAGCCCGTCCTGTTTCCCGCTCCGCGCAGTCCAGGCGGCCGCAAAGATGATTTGGTCAGCGCCTTCGCGGAGGATCGGCAGGGCAATATCTGGATGGGACAATGGGCCGGCGGTCTCTATCGTTACGATGGCCAACATTTTCAGTTCTTTCAAAAGAGCGACGGCCTGGCGGGCGGAACAATTTTCGCGCTGTTTTCCGAGGGAGATGTTTTGTGGGCCGGATCGAATAATGGACTCAGCAGAATCGACCAGCTGGGCAGCGACCATCCGCACATCGAAACGTTCAATATCGCGCGAGGGTTGGCCAGCAACATCGTCACCTGCATCGTGACCGACCGTGAGGGACGCGTGTATGCCGGCACCGGTAAGGGCGTGGATCGTCTTGATCCTCAGACCGGTCACATCCGCCACTTTTCGAGCGCGGACGGCTTGGCGCACGGCGTTTTCAAGTCGGCCTGGCGCGACCGGAACGGGGCGCTCTGGTTCGCGACCACGCAAGGGCTTTCGAAGCTGATTCCCTCCTATGACAAGCCGGTGGCGCGGCCGCGGATCTTTATCACCGATCTGCGCTTGGGAAGCCAGGCGTATCCCGTGTCGCAGGCCGGCGAAACGCGCATCTCGAAGCTGGAGCTGGAGCCCTCCGCGAATCAGCTTCAAGTGGATTTCGTAGGCATCAACGACGAAGATAGCGATTCCGTCCACTACTCCTACAAGCTGGAGGGGGCGGATTCGCAGTGGAGCGCTCCCCGCGCGCAGCGCGCCGTGAATTACGCCGCGCTGAAGGACGGGACCTATCATTTTCTGGTGAAGGCCGTGACTTCGGAAGGCGTGGAGAGCGCAATTCCGGCACAGGTGGATTTTGTGGTGCTGCCGCCGGTTTGGCGAAGATGGTGGTTCGAGGGGATCGCGCTCGCGCTGACCTTTGGCGTCGTGTTTGCGGCGCACCGGTATCGCGTGGCGCAAGCCGTCAGCCTGGAGCGGATGCGGACCGCGATCGCGACCGATCTGCACGACGACATTGGCGCGAGCCTTTCGCAAATCGCCATCTTGAGCGAAGTGGCGCGGGTGAATGCGAATGGCCATGGGAGTCCCGGCGAGCCTCTGGAGCGGGTGGCGACGCTGGCCCGCGAGGTGATCGATTCCATGGGCGATATCGTATGGTCGATCCATTCCGAGGGGCAAGGGATCGATTCGCTGATCCGGCGCATGCGCGAATTCGCGATCGATCTGCTGTCGTCGCAGGGCATCGACTTCGAACTCGAAGCGCCGCGATTCGACAAGAACGTGGAGCTTGATTTGCAGGCGCGGCGGCAGGTTTTCCTGATGTTCAAAGAATGTATTCACAACGCGGCCCGCCATTCCCGGTGTACCCGAGTGGTGGCGCAGGTGGCGCTTGCGGATCGTGAGGCGTTTCTCACCATTGAAGACAACGGCACCGGGTTGAGGCAGCAGGAAAAGACGCGAGGCTGGAACGGCGGCCTGGGACTTTCCAACGTCCGCCGGCGATCTGCCGGATTGGGCGGACGCATGGAATTGATTTCAAAGCCGGGCGAAGGCTGCCGGGTCGAGATTCGTTTTCCGCTTCGCTCCCGCCCGTTTGTGTAGGGTGGCGCGCGCCGGACGATGCTTTACACTGGATCGTCGGAAGATGATCCCTTTGGAGCCAGACCAATCGAAACCGCCGGTCGTCGGGGTGGCCATCATTGAGGATCAGAAAGAGACTCGCGAAGGTCTCTCTTTCCTGATCGACCGCGCCGAGGGCTTCGAATGCCGCCACGTGTACTCGTCGATGGAAGCTGCGCTGGAGGGAATCGGCTCCGATCTTCCCCGGATCGCGCTCGTCGATATTGGACTGCCCGGCATCAACGGCATCGAAGGCGTGCGCATCCTGCGCGCGCGTTATCCCTCGATCGCTCCGGTGCTGTTGACCGTTTATAAGGACGACGGAAGAATTTTTCAGGCGATTTGCGCGGGGGCCTGCGGATATCTTCTGAAGACGACGCCGCCGAACCGCTTGCTGGAGTCGCTGCGGGAAATCGCCGGGGGTGGAGCGGCGATGTCGCCAGAGGTCGCGATCCGGGTGGTGGACCTGCTGCGCCAGTCTCAGCCGTCCGGACCATCGCCCGCAAATCTCTCGCCGCAGGAATTGCGATTGCTGAAACTTCTGACCGAAGGCCATCAGAACAAGACGGCGGCGGCCGCGTTGGGGATCAGCGTCCACACCGTCAGTTTTCACCTGCGTTCTATTTACGAGAAGCTTCACGTGCACTCGCGCTCGGAAGCGGTCGCTAGGGCGCTTCGTGAAGGACTGTTCCGTTAGGTTGCGATCCCACGTCCGACTCACCGGCCTAAGAAACATCGCTGTTGTGGTGGTCCCAGGCTTTGTCGGTCTCGCGTTCGCGGTTGCGGCGGAGGATTGCTTCATTGATTTGAGACTCTGAAAAAACGAAGCCATCTTCGGAGGGGTCGTAGGTTTCTCCTTTTTCCTCATACATTTCGGTGATGTCCAGAAAGTTGTCGAGGTCCTGCTCTTCTTTGGCTCGACGGGTTTTCTGAAGCTCGCGGAGCTGCGCGACGGTGCGTTCGAATTGACGGGAGAGGCGCTGGCTGTGAAGGCTCAGGTTGGAGAGGGCTTTCGACTGGTTTTCCAGGGACGCGACGATGGACATGGCGTCCTGGACCTGTTGCGGGGAATCGGAGAAGGGGTTGGCGTGGGTTACGCCTAGGGTGAGCAGGTTCGTTTCTAGAGCGGCAACGCGGTTCAGGCGCCAGGAGGTATCGGCCAGGGCTTGGACGAGATGGGATTCGGTGGCGCCTTCGGGATTGTATTCGTCGGTGAAGGAATTTAGATGGAGCTGATAGGCGTGGAGATCCTCGGTGGGCATGACTACGAGTTGGCCGGTTAGGCCGTGGCGGAGGGCGTTTAGAGAAGAGCGCTGTTTGCCCTGCTGAGTTTTGGGTCCGGTGGAGTGCTGGGCATTTGCCCGGTTCATTTCGATGCGATGTGGTGTAGACATGCCTTGGTATACCAGCGGGGGGAGTGGGGACTGCGTGGGTGGAAGTGGGATGTGGTTGAAAAGTTAGGAGTTGAGGGCGGTCCGCGGAAGTGAAAGATTCACGCAAAGGCGCTAAGCTCGCTAAGAAGGCAGTTCACGCAGAGGCGCGGAGGACGCGGAGTTATGGCTGTTACCGGAACGGAATTTCCACTTCCGTGATGCTGCCTGGCGTTGCGGCATTTATGGCGGCTCGGACTTTTTCAACGTGGCGGCGCAAGATGGGCCATTGTTGATTGCCGAGAATCACAAATGCGATTTTCCGGTCTTTCAGGTTTTGCTGATAACGCATATTTTGGTCGGTCGTCACCAATAGCTCGAAGCCCGCGCTTCTGCGGCCGCTATTAGTTCACCATTGACCAAGCGGTCCCATCCGCGCTCGATGGCTTCGACCACAACAGGGTCTTTGAGGGCGTGCCGGAGCGGGGCTGGGGTACCGTTATCAAAAAGTATGAGCATCGACCGTTGGAGGAGGGGGATGCACGGGCGGGGCGTCAAGGCTGCGAGCGGCGAACTCGATCACGGCGACCACCTGTTCGCGCGACAAATGGAACCATTCCATGATTTCGCCGATCGAGGCTCCCACTTCCAGATTGTCGAACCACAGACACAGGAGTCCGGGTGTCGCGGAACACCCAGGCGCCGTAGCGCTTGCCAGGGATGCTCTCCACGGCGGGGCATTGTGACCAATCGAGAGCTGGCATGTTCGTACCTCCTTTTATCCCAGCCTCTGAGGCCCGTCTACGGCTTGATGTCGAGTTTGGGGTAGTAGGGGGTGTCTAGTTTTTGGAATTTTTCGAGCCACTTTTTGCCGGCTTGGTCGGGGGTGAAGCTCCAGTCCTGGCGGTGGTAGTTCCAGTCGTCGGGGTTTAGGGCTTGGGCTTTGGCCCAGTATTTTTGGGCGAGGTCGTTGTTGCCTTTTTCGTGGAAGTAGACGGCCAGTTTGAAACTGGCGTCGGCTTCCATTTCGGCTGGGGATCTGGGTTTGACGCGTTTGGCGAATTCTTCGTCGGAGAGGGCGAATTTGCTGTTTTCGCCGTTGGCTACCCAATCGCGAAGGGCGGTTAGATATGCCGTGCCTTCGGTGACGATGTTCTTGTTCCCGATTTTTAGGGTGGAGTCGTTGGTCCAGGCAGGTTCGGCGGGGCGGACTACCTTTCCTTTTTCGTCGATCCAGATGCCCATGGGGACGTTGATGAATTGGTACGCCGTGCTGACGCTGTGTTTGGTGTCGATGAGCGTTGTATAGGTGGCCTTCGCGGCGTCGTACCATTTTCCGGCTGCTGCTTCTCCGCCGGTATCCTGGGCGGCGGCTATGATCTCGAAGTTGTTATCGTGCAGCTCGGTGTAAAGTTTCTGCCAGCCTGGCAGATCTAGGCGGCAGCCTCACCAGGAGGCCCAGGTGATTACCAACGTCTTTTTGCCTCGGAAATCGGAGAGGTGGACGACCTTCCCTTTGCGGTCCGGGACTGCGAAATCGGGGGCGATGCGGGAGTTGTAGAAACTTCCGCGAAGGACGGGGATTTCGCCGAAGCTGTAGACGTTCTGATCGGCCACTACCGTCTCGCCGATTTTGTGGGCGAAGCCGGTGAGGTTGAACCAGTCTCCGTTTTTGAGGGTTTTGGAGAGGGGGATGCAGACGTCGGCTCGGCAAGCGCCTTGGGGTTTGACTTCGAATTCGTTGATGCGGGCGAGGTCTTGTTTTTGTACCCAGAGGTTTTGATCGATCACGCGGACTTTGTCGAGGGCTGCTGTGTTTTCGCCGAACAGGACGGTGGCGCTGGTCGTTGGGGGTGCGGCTAACGCTAACGGAGCGCTGGCCGATGCTAGTAAAAACTCGCGTCGGTTCATGCCGTAAACGTAGCACGTTCAATGACGCGACATCAATAAAGACGACGGCGGAAGCCGTCGCTGCAAGCTAAAGCTCGGGCCACATGGCGGGATTTGAGTTTTTCGAAACTATGGAGATTTGTTGTCTCCTGCTTCTTGGGATTGACCCCTCCTTCACAGTCGGGGTTTGGTGGGGATGCTGAGGTTGGTAACCGCTAAATCAGGCAATAACGCGGGGCGCTCAGCTTCGGGTTGCTTGGCGGTTTCCGGAGCTATACTCAAGGCAGGTATGGGCCAGACAATCGAGTTTGACATCAATGGGGCTCGGCATCTGATCGACACTGCGCCGGAGCGGACGCTGCTTACGGTTCTGCGCGATGAGCTGGACCTGACAGGCACGAAATACGGTTGTGGTGAGGGGCAGTGCGGGGCTTGTACGGTGCTGATTGACGGGGCGCCGGCGCGGTCGTGCCAGACGCTGGCGGCCAAGATGGCGGGGCGAAAGATCACCACGATTGAGGGACTTCCGCAGCATGACGCGCTCACCCACGCACCCATACTCCATCCTTTGCAGGAAGCCTTCCTCGAGGTGGAGGCGATGCAATGCGGATATTGCACCGCGGGGATGATCATGTCAGGCGTCGCGCTGCTTACTAAACACGAGAATCCTGACGACGCCGCGATTATCCAGGCGATGCAGGGGAATGTCTGCCGGTGCGGAACGTACCCGCGTATCGTCGCCGCAGTACGGCTGGCAGCGAAGCGAATGCCGAGGGCGATGGCATGACACGCTTCGAACCGGAACGCTATGAGCTGCTGGCGGGGCCTGCGTATAATTTTCCGCTCGACCGGCGCGGGTTTTTCAAATCGCTGGGCGGAGGGATTGTCGTTGCCTCTTTTTTGGCGACTGCCGATGCGCAGGAATCGGGCGGGGGTCGGCGCGGGGGCCAGAGCGCTCCGAAAGAGATCAGTGCCTGGCTGCATATCGATCGCAACGGGGCGGTGACGGCCTATACGGGCAAAGTCGAAGTGGGGCAGAATGCTCGCACGTCTTTGACACAGGCGGTCGCCGAGGAGCTGGGGGCTCCGATGACGGCGATCGAGATGGTGATGGGCGATACCGAACGGACCCCGTTCGATATGGGGACGTTCGGCAGTATGACGACTCCGCAGATGGTTCCACAGCTTCGAAAAGCGGCTGCGGCGGCGCGGCAACTGCTGCCGGCGGGCGATTGGAAGTCGATTGATTTTTCGAAAATCGACGAGTCGCTCAAGGGCGTAGCTAGTTCGGGCGCGATGAAGCCGACGGCTGAGTGGACGGTGATGGGGACATCGCCCCACAAAGTCCATGGACGGGACATTGTTACCGGGACGCACAAATATACGTCGGACATGAAGCTGCCGGGGATGCTTTACGGGCGGATTCTACGGCCGGATCGGTTCAACGCGAAACTGGTTTCGCTGGATGCGAGCGCGGCGAAGAACATGCCGGGCGTTACCGTAGTGGAGGACAAAGAATTGGTCGGTGTTACGGCGCCCACACCTACGGCTGCCGCCAGCGCACTGGGCGTTCTCAAGGCGGAATGGAATGCGCCCACGCAGACTTCGTCGAAGACGCTCTATTCGGATTTGAGGAAGACTCGGCCCGCTAGCGGCGGTGGACGCGGCGGGGGCGGCGAGACTGGGTCGGTCGAAAAGGCGATGGCCGAGGCTGACAAGAAACTGGAGCGCACGTACACCGTCGCTTACATCGCGCATGCGCCGCTGGAACCGCGCGCGGCTGTCGCATCGTGGACGGGCGACAAGCTCACGGTGTGGACGGGGACGCAGAGGCCTTTCGGGGTGCGGACGGAGCTGGCGCAGAGTTTCCACATTCCCGAAGAGAATATCCGCGTGATTATGCCGGATACGGGTTCCGGCTACGGTGGCAAGCATACGGGCGAGGCGGCGGTGGAGGCGGCGCGGCTGGCGAAATCCGCGGGCAAGCCGGTGAAGCTGGTGTGGACGCGCGAAGAGGAATTCACGTGGGCGTACTTCCGGCCGGCGGGCGTGATCGATGTGCGCAGCGCGGTGGACAAGAACGGACGCCTGACGGCTTGGGAGTTTCACAATTACAATTCGGGAACGTCGGCAATCAATACTTTGTACGAAGTTCCGAATAAGAAGATCGAGTTTCATCCGGTGGATTCTCCGTTGAAGTCGGGGTCCTATCGGGGACTGGCGGGAACGGCGAATCACTTTGCGCGCGAGTGCCACATGGACGAGATGGCGGCGCTGGCGGGAGTGGAGCCTCTGGAGTTCCGGTTGCGCAATTTGAAGGACGATCGATTGCGCGCCGTATTGCAGGCCGCGGCGGACAAGTTCGGCTGGGGCAAGAGCAAGGGGAATTTCGGGATTGCCGGAGGGTTCGAAAAGGGCAGTTATGTGGCGACGTGCGCGGAGGTTCGCGTGGAGCCGGGTCGGCCGACGCGCGTGGTGCGGGTGGTGCAGGCCTATGAGTGCGGCGCGGTGGTGAATCCGGACCAGTTGCGGAATCAGAACGAAGGCGCGGTGATCATGGGGCTGGGCGGTGCGCTGTTCGAGGCGATTCATTTTGAAAATGGCAAGATTCTGAATCCGCACTTCGCGCGTTATCGGGTGCCGCGGTTTCGGGACGTGCCGGCGATTGAGATCGTGCTGGTGGATCGCAGGGATCTGCCGCCTGCGGGCGCCGGCGAGACTCCGATCATGACGCTGGCGCCGGCGATCGCGAATGCGATTTATGCGGCTACGGGCGAAAGACTTCGCTCCTTGCCTCTTTATCCTGAGTCGGAAGCGCAGACTTCGCAAGGCGGCTCGGCCGTACTGTAATGGTCCGGCAGGGGCGCGAATCGGATCGGCACGCATTGGCTCGGATGCGGGCTTTGTTGTGGCCGGAGGCGTCTTTCGAAGAACATCTACAGGAACTGGATCGTGCGGGCGGGAGTTTGCCTACAGTGAATCTGGTGGCGGAGGATCACGGGAACGTGGTCGGCTTTGTGGAGGCTGGATTGCGGTCCCACGCGGATGGGTGCGATACGGCTCGACCGGTGGGATTTATCGAAGGGTGGTTCGTTGACGAGGCTTTTCGGAATCGCGGCGTGGGGCGGGAATTAATGCGGGCGGCGGAGGATTGGGCGCGGGCGCAGGGGTGCGTGGAGATGGCCTCGGATACTTGGATCGATCATGAAGGGTCGCAACGCGCGCATGAGGCGCTGGGTTTTCAAGTGGTCGACCGGTGCGTCCATTATCGGAAGGCGTTGTAGTTTGCCTGCTTGCTAGCAGGGGCGCTGAAAGCTTGCTGGCAGGCGAACCGCCTGCCCCACCTTTGCGCCCTAACGAATGGTTACTGGTTGCCCTTGCTTAGTTTGCGGAAATACTCGGCTACGGCGTCTGAGAAGCCGGGCGGGACTTTGTCGGTGGCTCCGCTCTTTACCTGTCCGCCGCCTTGCTCTTCCACTTCGCGGCGCAGCTTGACTTCGAGCGCCTGGAGATTGGGAAGAACTTCGCGATTTAAGCGCTGCTGAAGCTCCGCGGTGGCGATGTCGCCGACGGTGAGTTTTTGCAGATCGTGTTCGACCTCGCCGATCTGCTTCTGGACGTCCGGATTGTCTTTGAACAACTGGCGCATTTCGTTCAGATCGCGCGCCGCCAGGCGAACGGCCTCATTCGGATCGACTGGACGATCGAGCGGGGCGTCGTACATTCCTTCCGGACCGAAGCGTCCGAAGCCGGCGCCATATTGCCGATTGCCTCCGCGCTGCCCGTAGCCGGGGCTGCCGTATCCGCCGCCCGTTTGCTGACCGGGTTGGCGTCCGCCCGCTTGCTGGCCACCGCCCTGCTGATTGCCGCCGCTTTGCTGGCCGCCGCCTTGTTGACTACCAGCCTGTTGACCACCAGCCTGGCGGCCACCCTGCTGTTGACCGTCTTGCTGTCCGCCTCCCTGCTGCTGGCCGTTGGGATCTTTCTGGCCGTTTCCAGCCATACGCTCAAGCTGGCTACGCGTCCGCTCGACGCGTGCGAGGGACCGTTCGAGATCGTTGTTGCCCTGGGTCTGGCCGCCATTGCGGAGAGCGCTCTGCGCCTGCTTCAGATCGTCGGTCATCTTATCGAGCGCCTGTGTAATGGGAGCCTCGCGCGGCACCATGAGCGGACCTTGACCTCGCCGCAGCCAACTGGCGGATGCGGTCATGCGGGCTTTGGCTTCGTTCTGCTGAATTTCCGATAGCCCGTCGCGGACGCGCGCCGAGGCGTCGGGCTGCGTCTGCGCCAGATCGCGGGCGGATTTCTTCATGTCCGTTTCGAGGCGATCCAGCTCGGAGACCATTTTTTCCTTTTCAGAGGCCATCTGCTCGGCGGTTTGACGCGCCTGCTGCGGCGAACTGGTGGAGCGCTCTCCCATAGCCTGCGCACCGTATTCCTTGCGCATGCGATTCTCCAAGTCGCGCTGCTCTCCGGCGAGCTTTTCCGCGCGCTGTTCGAGGTCGCCCAATTGCGAGGACGATTCCTGGCGGCGCATTCCATTGAGAAGCGATTTCGCCTCCTGCAAGCTTTCAGCCGCGCGGCGTGCGTTGGCCTCGGCTTGTCCGGCCTGATTCTGCTGCTGCTGACCGGACTTCTGTCCGTCGCCCTGCATCTGTCCGCCTTGTTGCGGAGAGGCGCCCTTTTGGGGCGAGCCGCCTTGCTGTTGACCCTGCGCTCCGCTTTGCTGCGAGGCCTTCTGGGCGGCGCGCATGGCCTCTTCCGCTTGCGTCACTCGTTCCAGAGCCTGCTGCAAACGCTGATCGTTCGTGCCGTTGCGCTGGCCCAGGCTCCTCTGCATTTGCTGTTGCTGCGATCGCGCGTCTTGCGGGCTTTGCGGCTGATTCGGCTGCTGCTTGCCGGATTGTCCGCTTTGCTGCGAATTGGCCTGTCCAGACTGCTGGGGCTGGTTCTGCGACTGCTGACCGCCCTGGCTCGGCTGTCCCTGGCCGCCGGAATTCGGCTGGCCCTGTTGTTGGGACTGCTGGCTGCTCGCCGACTGCTGGGAGCCGTCGCGGGAGAGCTGCTCCATTTGTTTCTTCAGTTCTTCCGCGTCGCGGCGCAGCATCTCCTGCTGCCAGCGCTGTTCGAATGTCTGCTGTTTCGATTTCGCCTGTTGATCAGCGAGCTGCTTCTGCCTTTGCGCGAGCTCCTCCAGCTTTTGCAGAGCTTCATCGACGGCCTTTTCCTTCGCTTGGCTTGCGGACTGCTGCTGGCCAGTTTCGTACTGATTTTTTTCCGTGTCCAGTTCAAGGTCGAACAGGTTGGCCAGATCGCGGCCGGCATTTTGTCCACCGCCGCCTCCGCGTCCACCGCCTCCGAAGGCGACTTGAATATCGCGGAAGGTCGCTTCAGCGCGCAGCAGGTGCTGCAACGCTTTTTCTTCCGGTTCAAGAGCGTCCTTCCAGGCTTGCGCGCCGAGCTTGTTCGAAGCGGGATCCATTTGCTTGACTGCTTCGTCGAGATCTTTCACGAACGCCTGGAACTCCTGGTTGGCGCCGGCGAGTTCGCGGCTGCGGGCGCGGTCCGCGAGCGACTTCGCCTGCTCCTTTAATTTGGTCTGGATGCCGGCCAGGAATTTCGCGTTTTCCGCGGAGTTGACCTTATTCTTTGCGCCGCCGCGAATTTCGTTCCAGGTGGCGGCGATGATTTCCTTCTGGCGCCTGGAAATCTCGGTCTGATCCGCGCCGTCGCTGGGCATGCCGGGCATCCCGCCCTGCTGTTGGGATTGCGTGTAATTTTTCTCGAACGGCTGCGTTTCGATGAACGCGATATCGGTGCGGGCGGTATTGCGCGCATCGCGCGCGGTGGCGTAGACGCTCACCACGTCGCCGGCTTCGAGCTTATAATCTTCCAGCGTGATCAGCGTCTTGCCGCTGGCTTCCTTCACGCCTTTATTGGTCAGCAGGTTGACGGTCTTTTCGGGCGCTCCGTTGACCGAATAATGCAGCTCCATGGATTCGAGCGCGAAATCGTCCGCGGCTTCCACGGTGACGGTGACCTCTTCAATCGGGCTCACCTTCGCATCGCCATGCGGCGTGACGATCTTCACGGTCGGCGGCTGATCCTGGCGCGCTTCGATAAAATAGTCCTCGCTCAAACGGACGCTTTCGCCCCGTTCGGTAGCGGCGAAATGATACATGCCGTCCTTTTCGACGGGAATTTTCGCGGACACGAAATTTCCTTCTTTCGATTCGAGGGCGATTTTCGATCCGTCGTCCATCATGATCTCGCCGGCCTTTAAAGGACGATCGGTTTCGATGGTCAATTCCGCGACTGTGCCGGCGACGGCGCGCAAATCGCCGCCCGGATCTTCGACGGCGTCCTTCAATCCGAGCCAGGAGGGATAGTGATACGTGACTTTGATATTTTTGATGCCTGGGAGGTCGGCTACGTCGAGTTTGTAGGTCTTCGATTTGACGCCGGCCGCTTCAACATAATATTCGACCGGCTCCGGCAGAGACGCGAACAGAAACTCATATGCCGAGCCGCTCGCGCGCGGAATCATCGCCGCTTCTTCCCATTTCGAAGTGCTTCTATACCGGGCGAATAAGCGGACCTGCGGGGCCTGGAAACCGGTCAGGGTCGCGGTGACCATTTGATCGGCTTTGCGGCGGACCAGTTTGTTGCCCGGGTCGACGATGATGTCGTAAAAATTGACGCCGTTCATGCCTTTGGGCAGACCGGCCCACAACAGCGACGAACCGTATCCTAAGAATCCGGGACCGGCGAGGATCATCCACAACAAAGCGGCTCCGGCGGCGCCTCCGGCGGTGGCGAACGCGAAAATGTTTCTACGCGGCGCAACTCTCTCGGGCTCGGTTTTGTTGGCGACTGAAAACGCATCGTTGGCGAGCAGGTCGAGCATGGGGTCACGGGCTTCGCCGCGCTCGATGTAGGTCAGCAGGCGTTGATTGAATTCGGGGAAAGTGGTTTCGGCGCTTTTGACGGTTTTGTGTTGATTCAGGCGCAACAGGGGCAAAATGAGGGCGAATCCGAGCGCGGCGGCGAGTGCGAGAAACAGGACGACGCGGGCGATGGTGATGCTGGTGTTCGAAAACGCGAGCGCGTTGGTGAACCAGACCATCGCGAGCGTGGCGCCAAGCGCCACTCCCAGGGCGATCGCGATGCCCTTCGACACAGTCAGCCAGCGTAGCCTGGTTTCCAGGCCGCGCAGGTAGTGATTTAACTGATCGCGCGTGTTCATGCCGCTTCCTTCCTTCGACTATCCGGATTTTCGGCCGCGGGGCGAAGATGCCGGTCCGCCACCAACGATTCGGCCATCGCTACTACCAACAATAGCAACAAGAGCCACGGCCATAAGGGCCACGGCTTCTTATCCTGTTCATTCCCTGGACCAGACGCGCCAGCGGCGGTTTGGTCACTGCCGGTTGCGCGCCATAACGCAAGGGTTTCGTCGGGGATCACGGCCAGGTCCGACTCGCGCCGATCGGCGTGGACCGCGAGCAGGGTGTGGCGTCCGCTGGCCGTTTTCAACTCGAAAAATCCTTCTTTATTCACTGCGAAATTTCTCGCCGTGGTTGCCTCTTCGAGCGATAGCAACCGCTTGCCGTCCGGGTCCAGCACTTCCGCCGCTGCCGATTTACTGTCGGCTGTTCTTAATTCGACGTAAGAATCGACTATCAGGTTGACCGGCTGCTCCGCTCCGCTGCCGGCTAAATAGGCGGCGGTTCGCTCTACGAAAGGAACCCAGGACGCGTGCAGGGGCAGATCGTTGGTGGAGTTGTCGAACACCGCCGTGAACACCAGAACTTTTCCTTCGCCTAATTGCCGCTCCAGCAGCAGAGGCGTCTGATCGTTGAGACGGGCGAGGACGCGGGACTTGGCGGGCGTTACGTGAATCGCCTGGTAGAATTTCACGCCGGAGAAACGCTCGACGTTGCGGAGAGCCGGGTGGCCCGCGTCGATTTCGGAGACGTTGAGGAATCGATCCGACTCACGGCCTGCGTAGGCGGCGGCTTCGATGGTTTCGTCAACCAAGGGCACTTTCGGCTGCGCCGCCGAGGCTGGTCCGAGGACGATCAGGACGGAGCCTCCGGCGTTCACGTATTTCTTTAACGCGCTTTCGAGCGACTCCGAGACGGTGCCGATGTCGTCGAGCACTACGAAGGCGTAGCGCGAGAATTCCTGATTGCCGGCGACGTCCGGACGGACCACTTCCATTTGAAACGCGGAATCGCCGGAGGAATCGAGGGCGGCGCGATAATACAGTTGCGCCCGGGGATGACGGCCGTCGTCGATGAATAGAACTTTGCGCGGATCGGTGCGCTCCACTGCGAAATAGTAGCGATCGTCGGCAGGCAGAGTATCGCCGCCGTCGACGCGCACTTCGCCCCGGCTGAATCCGTACGGGGCGTCGAGGGAGAGGAACTCGACCTGGGCGCGGCCGCCGGTGGGGATGTCGACCGTTTTAGTTTGGAGGACCTTATTATTGAGGACCAGCGAGACGTTTTTCGTCGACTTCTCGGTCTTCTCGTCAGGCGCCGCGAAGCTTGCGATGGTGGCTTGCACGCGGACTTTCTTCGGATCGAAAATGCGAGCGGGCGCGACCACATTTTCGACTGCGAGGTTGGTGGCGGGCTTTCCGATTTGATGAAATACGAGCGTGGTCGAGGCGTCGAGACGAAGATCGGCGAAGCCTGGGGGCAGCGCGGACTTTTGCAGGTCGCTCAGCAGATGGACTTCGAGCGGTGTGTGCGCGGATTCGGAGAGCGTTCGGACGTAGCGCGCCAGCTCCCCGAACGAGGCCCGGCTGTCGCTTGGTTGAATCGACTGGACGGCGACGCGCAGCTCGCCTTGATCGGAAATGATCTGGGTGAGCGCCTGCACTTGTCCGCCAAGGGCCACCACTTGCGCCTGATCGCCCGGTTTCAGGCCCGCGATCAGCGACAATGCTTCCTCCTTCGCTTTCGATAAATGATCCGCGGCGCGCATGCTGAAGGAGTGATCGACGGCGACGACCAGAATCTTTTTACCGCCGATTGCGGAAGGGTCGCGCTTGATGAACGGATTTGCGAACAGCAGCGCGAGAAGGATCAGCATCAAGGCGCGGAGGGCGAACAGGAGGATATGCTCCAGGCGGCGATGCTTCACCGAGCTCATTTCGCGCTTCTCGAAAAACATCAGGGAAGGGAACAGGCGAGGGTCGGTCTTATGCCGTTTCAGGAGATGAATCCAGATGGGCAGGCCGACGGCGGCGACTCCGGCGAGGAACCAGGGAGCAAGGAAACCCATTAGAGTTTTCCTTTCCTGATGGCTAGATATTCGCGGAGCGCGTCATCGAGAGGCCGGCTGGTGTCGATCAGAAAATAGTCGATACCGGCGGCTTGCGCTCGCGTCTTGATGTCTTCGATGTGCGCCTGAATTTTCGCGGGATATTCGTGGGCTACATAATCGGGCGAGACTTCGAGGGTGTCGCCGGTTTCCAGATCTTCGAGCAGCACGGGATGTTTTAGTTTCGGCCGCAGCTCATCGGGGTCGAGGAGGTGGAACAGAATCAGTTCCGTTCCTCGAAAACAGAGCGGCGACACGGTCTTGATGATCGTCTCCGGCGACTCCCAGAAATCCGAAATAGCGGCGACGATGCCGCGGCGACGATGGAATTCGAGCACATGGCGGAAGGGATGGGCGAAATCGGTACGGGTGCCGATCTTCGCGCTTTCGATGGCGTGAAGAATGCGCGCGAGTTGGCCCTGTCGTGTCGAGGGGGGCACGAAGTTGCGAACGTCGTCGTCGAAGATGACAACTCCCGCTGCGTCTCTCTGGCTGTGCGCCATATAGGCGATGCAGGCGGCGAGGAAGCGTCCGTATTCGATCTTCTCGGTGGCGTGAGAGCCGAACTTCATCGAACGGCTCATATCGAGAAGAATGGTGACCTGGCAGTTGGTCTCGCCGCGATAGCGCTTGAGGAACATCTTTTCCGTGCGCGCGTAGACGTTCCAATCCACGTGGCGGAGATCGTCGCCGGGGGTATAGGCTCGGTATTCGGCGAACTCCTGGCTGAATCCGAAATCGGGAGAGCGGTGCAGACCGGCGATGAAACCATCGACCACAGTTTTCGCGACGAGGTCCAGCCCGGAGATGCCGCCGAGGATTTTCGGGTCTAAAAAGCGCTGCAACATTTGCTTACGCCTTAGGCGCGGGCATCGCCTCCAGCAGCTTCAGCAGCAGATCGTCCGTGGTCAGGCGATCGGATTCGGCCTGGAAATTCAGCAGCACGCGATGGCGAAGGATCGGACGCATCAGGGTCGCGACGTCTTCGTAAGTCACGTGATAGCGCTTGTGCACCAGCGCGCGAGCTTTGGAGGCCAACACCAGAAACTGCGCCGCGCGCACGCTGGCGCCGAAGTTGATGTACTTTTTCGCGAAGTCCGGAGCCGACGGATCGGTGGGACGCGTGGCGCGAACCAGGTTCACGGCATAGCGCGCAACAGAATCGGCGATCGGGACCATGCGGACCACCTGCTGAAAATCGATAATCTCTTCGGCGTTAGTTACCGGGACCACTTTCGCCAGATGCGTGGTCGTGGTCAGGTCGAGCACCTTCAATTCGTCGTTGGCGGTCAGATAATCGAGCAGCGTATTAAAGATGAAGCGGTCGAGCTGTGCTTCGGGCAGTGGATACGTGCCTTCGAGTTCGATCGGGTTCTGCGTCGCGAGCACGAAGAAGGGCGGGGAGATGGTGTGTTGGCTTCCGCGCACCGTGCAGGAGCGTTCCTGCATCGCTTCGAGCAGCGCCGATTGCGTCTTCGGAGGCGTGCGATTGATTTCGTCGGCTAGCAGAACGTTGGCGAAAATCGGTCCCGGGACGAAGGTCCAGCTCCGATGGCCGGTGATCGAATCTTCCTCGATGATGTCGGTGCCGGTGATATCGGACGGCATCAGATCCGGCGTGAACTGAATGCGCCGGAAGTTCAATCCCAACGCGTCTGAAAGCGTGCGCACCAGCAGTGTTTTCGCGGTGCCTGGCAGTCCGGTAATCAGGCAATGTCCACCGACGAAGAGCGCGATCAAAACCTGCTCGATCACTTCTTCCTGGCCGACAATCACTTTGCGAACTTCCGTCAGAATGTCGGCATGAACCTTCTGGAAGCGATCAATCCGTCCTTGCAATTCCGCGGAATCGGGAGAGGTAACTGGAATAGTTGACATGAGTGAATTTTCTATTGTTTCACGTTCAGTTCGAGCAGTAATTTTTGGGCCGGCTTAAAATTCGGCGCGGCTTCGAGGGCGGATAAAACCTCATCCTTGGCTTCCTCGGTGCGATTGGCGAGCTTCAACGCGCGCGCCAGTTCGTAGTGCGCGCCGGCCAGATCGATCGGTGTCATCGCGACCTCCGCCTGATACTCGCGGACCGCGGCCGCCGGATTATTCAAATCCAGATACAGCGCGCCCAGCCGCTTGTGCAATTCTTCATCTTTGGGATAAATCAGGTTGAGCCGTTCGAGTGTCGCCGCCGCTTCTTTCTTCTGCCCGGCGTCGGCCTGAAGCTTCGCCAGCAGCTTGATACTCACCGGATTTCGCCCGCCGATCTTGCTGTAGCGGGCCAGCTCCGCCATCTGTTTATCTTTTTCGCCCTTGGCTTCGTACGCGTCCGCCAGAAATTCATAGACGCTCGCGGCGTCCACGTAATCGGGATACAGATCGCGAATCCGCACGCCTTCGCTGATCACGTCATCCCATTTTTTGGCTTTGGCATTTTCCGAGACGGTCTTGATACCCTTCTTCCATTCGTCGAATCCGTCGACGGTCCGCTTGGTTTGCGCTTCGAGCCACGTCAGAAATTGGCGGTCGAACTCCTCCGGCTTCATCTTGAATTCGAGCTCGATTACTTCCGGCGTAGTCTTCAATGCCGCGTAATCGTGAACCATCGCGATCAGCTTGTCGTAACCCCACTTCTGCTCGATAAAATTGCAAATCTTCCCGCCCTGAAAGTACGACACGGTCACCTGCGCCGGATAGGTGGGATGAATAAATCCTCGATCGATATCGGAAACCGGCAGCAATTTCTTGGTTTTGATGGCCTCAATCGCGTCGGGATCCAACCGATCGCCCCAATCGGGCGACGCCGCGGTCTCTTCATAAACCGCCAGCCCTTCAGTGAACCAGCGCGGCACGCGGCTCTTGGTCATATTGAGAACGAAAACGTGGCTCAACTCATGCCACAACGTGCTGTCCCAATGAAACGTTCCCGGCTTCCGCGAATCCGGAGAATCCATCGCGATCACCGAATCGAATGTCACGCCGAGCGCGCCCAGGCCGGGCATGCCCATCGTGCGCACTTCAAAATCCGGATGATTGGGATACACCTCGACTTGCACCGGACCCGGCAATTTGTATTTGTATTTTTTCTCGTAAGTCGCAATCGCGCGGTCGAGCTCCGATTGGAAATACGGGCGCAGCAATGCCGATTCTTTTTTGCCCAGCTTCAGGACCGTCGTGGGAGTGCGAAACGTATCGTAATCCTTATACTTGTCCATCAGCATGAGCGTGTT
This sequence comes from Bryobacteraceae bacterium, assembly GCA_035485055.1. Lineage (GTDB taxonomy): Bacteria > Acidobacteriota > Terriglobia > Bryobacterales > Bryobacteraceae > Palsa-187. Next base: position 63,690 of record DATHOJ010000008.1, on the reverse strand, counting down.
CTTCGTCTCGGTCGGCTGATAGCCCGCGTTCCACGACTGTTCGAGCTGCTTCCGAGCTTCGTCTTCGCGAGCGAGCCGCATCAAATTCAATCCGAGCGCCGCGCGGGCCTTCTCCAAATGCGGGTCGAGCTCCAGGGCGAGCCGATAGAGCACGATGCCCTCTTCATACCGGCGATTGATCACGAAGAAGTGCCCCGCGATATCGTAGGCCTCGCCGTATTTCGGATTCACCTGGAAAATTTTCGCCAGCCACGGCGAATCTTTTTTGTCGTTCAGCTTGTCGATGGTCGCGAGAATCGCCATCGCATCCAAAGCCTCGGGCGACATGGCGACGGCTTTTTTCGCCTCCTCCGCGGCCTTCGATTCGTTGTTGTCTTCGAGCGCGACCCGCGCCAGCACTTCTTCCGCGTGATACGACTTGGGGTCGATTTCGAGCGCGTGCTTCGCGAACTCCACTGCGCGCGACGAGTATCCATCCGCGGCCAGTTCCGCGAGCCCGATCAGCGCCGGCGCATATTTTTCGTCGATCCCCAGCGCTTCTTGGAATAAATCTCCGGCCATGTCCGGCTGCCAGTGATCCATATATAGATAGCCCCAGCGCACGCGCAGCGCAGGATCCTTGGGCCGGGCTTTCACCGCATCGCGAAACAGATCGTTGGCGCTTTTGTAATTTCGAACAGCCCAATATCCTTCGGCCGCAACGGCGGGATCGGTGGAATGCGTCAGCTTTTCGTAGCAAGCCGGCGCTCCGGGATTTCCGTGAAGATGCATGTCCGCGCATGGTTTTACGGCGTCGGGCAGTTGCGCGGACAGAGGCAGCGCGAATACCAGGAGTATCAATGCGCCGATGGCCCACTCAGAGGTTGTGGGGCGGACGCCCTCGTCCGCGCCGGACCCCCTGGTCCGGCTTCCACGGGCAAGCCGACGAGGGCGTCGGCCGCAGGCCGGGGCGTCCGCCCCACAAGCCTCGGTGTGGCTCAATTGGGCTGGATTGCATTTTCGACGGAGAGTCTCAAGAAACCGCTTCCCGCGGTCGCGATTCGTAGCTTCGACGCGATACGACACTACTTATCCAGAGCCTCCTGCGTCTGCGCCAGTTGGAGCAGCAATTGGCTCAATTGACCCTTATATTCCTGCACCGACATCGACGCCTTGCGATACTTCAAATCGTCGATCTGCGCTTCCAGTTCTTCCTTCTGCTTGAGCAGCGCGAGTTTCGCTGGATCGCGAGTCTGCACCGCGGCCGCGCCCAAATGCAGCACCGCGAATCGACCCGCCGTCAGGCCTTCGCCATTTTCGGCCGACGGAGCTTTCACGCCGTCGCCCTTCCCGGCATCCTCGATCAGTGCGTGCTCGGTCGAAAGCCTTTTCTGGGTCTCGTAAAACTTCGCAGTCTTCTCTTCGGCGTAGCGAAACACCTCGAGCGCGGTCACAATGTCGTTCTTATCCGCATCGGCAGCCGGATCGCGCAGCCCTTCGATCCAGTAGCGGGGAAATACCGTCGCGTTTTTCTCCGTACCGGCTTTGGTCGCGGTGATGACCACACGCTTCGGCTTTTCGAGCACCGGGATGGACCCGCCGCTCGCGCTGGTCATGTTGACCACCAACTGATGTGTGGTGGGAATTTTATCCAGCAACCCTGCCAGCTCCGTTGCTGACAGATCCGGTCCCGGCAGATTGAATTTGTAATCGAACTCGTCGAAGCTGCCGTGGCCGATCATCATCAGGACCACGGAATCGTCGGCCTTTACCTGCTTGGTCAAATCTTTCAAATACGCTTCGACGTTCGCTTTCGTCGCGTCGGGTCCAAACAGCGTCTTGATTTTCGCGTTTGGTTCCACTTGATGCAGCAGCTTGTCGAGATCCTTCGCCCAGCCGCTGAAGCGAGCATCGTACTCGGGTTCGCCTCCCAGCCCGGCGACGGTCAAATAAAACGTGTCCGCGCGCAAAAACGCGGACGCCAAAACGAACAGTAAAGCCGGTCTCAAATCACACCCCACTTGCGCCGCAGCAGCCATTCGCCGGATCGCAGCATCAGTAGCAACAGGAAAATCACCGGCATATCCCACAGGTCGCGCGTTTCGCGCACCGTGATGCCGGCCTCGGAGTAATTGATATCTTTCCCCAGCTTCTTGGCATCTTCAGGCTTGTAATATTTGCCGCCGGTTTCCGACGATAGTTTTTCGAGCAGCTCGCGATTCTGCTCCACGTGGAAATTTTCGGCGACGCCGTCGTCTCGCCGGAACGTAATCACGTCGCGTCCCAAATCCTCCACGCCGCGATGCGCCGACACTTCGACCACGTACGATCCAGCCTTGGGAGCGGTCCATTCCGCCGTGTACACGCCCGCGTCCAAGGTGTCGGGATGCATGGTGACCGTTTCCGTCACGCCGTCGCCCAGGATGTGGGCCTCTACCGTCGCATCGCCTGCGGGTAGAAACGCTTTGTCGCGAACATCCGCGCGCAGCTTCACCAGCGACTCGTCGTTCAACATCTGCTTGGGCGTCGAGACCATCATCCGCCGTGGTGTCTCATTCACCAGCCAACGCAACAGTTGCGTATAGAACATCTCGAGACTCTTGTCCGATACCGGCAGCAGCATCCGCCAGCGCCAGCTTCCGGCTGTCGCCCAGACTGCGGTCCGCCCCTTGCCGTAGTTCTGAATCGTGAGCAAAGGCAGCCTGCCCACGGAGGTCGGCAGCGCATCCACCAGCACCACCGCGCCCGGTTTCGGCTGACCGGCATCCTGGAAATTCATCAGGTAGGGGAGCTTTTTCTTCCAGCGCTCGACATTTTTCTGGGGATCTTCTTCCAGGCGCGTGATCAGGCTATTCACGCCCTCTTTGGTCAGCTCCACATTCGCGGGAGCTATCACGTACGTATTCTTGCGATCCGGCAGTTTGACCGGAAGCACATCGTTCAGCACGCTGCGCGCATAGCCTCCATCGGCCAGCGCTTCCTCGCCGCCTAGGAAGAGCAATCCTCCGCCGCGTCGGTCGACGAAATCCTTGATCATCTGCTGCTGCGTGGCGGTGAAGTACGGCGCATCGACGCTGCCCAGAATCAGCCCGTCGAATTCGAACAGGTCCTCGACGCGCGTCGGGAATCCGTCCTTGATCACCTTTGGAGCGTCGCCATGATCGTCCTGCACATAGATCTTGTTTTGGGTGGTGCGAAGAATGGTCGCCAGATGAATGCTCTTGTCGTCCTCGACGGCCCGCCGCAGGAATTTGAACTCCCAGCGCGGCCTGCCCTCCATATACAGGATGCGAGGCGTCCGGTTATCGACGTTCACCAGACGGGTTATTTTGTTATTGCGCTGGTTCTCTTCGTTCGGCAGAGGGTCGATCGATACGTCGATCGCCTTCACGCCCTTCGGCCCCGCATTAAAGAGGATGTTTTCGGTCTGCTCCAGGCCATCCGCCTTAAATGTGATGTCCTGAGCGGCTAAAACCTTTCCGCTATCGCGAATAAAGATCTTCGCTTTTGTTCCGGAATATCCATGTTGATGAAACGAAACGGCAGCGGAAAGCCTGGAATCCGGCAGAGCCCGCGCTGGAGTTTCGATACCGGTCAATTCCACGTCGTGCGCCATTTTTTCGCGCCCGAAGCCGATGGTGTGCACCGGAATCCTCTGGCGCCGCACTTCGGAAATCGTTTCGAGATCGATGCCGCCGGAGTTGTCGGCTCCATCGCTCAACAGCACTACGGCTCCGATCGGAAGGCTTGCCGCATCGGCTACCACCTGTTTCAAACTGTCGCCAATGTGAGTGGACGTCCCGCTCGCCGTCAGCTTATTGAGGCCGCCTTTGTCGTATGCGTCCAGGCGTTCCAGATGATCGGTGAGTCGATAGAGCCGGACTTGAAATCGCTCCTGTAACTGTTTGACGAGGCCGCTGTTCAAAACGTTGACAGCCGCGTTTTTGCGCGACCCGCTGCCCGCGTCGTCCACCGCCATGCTGGAGGAATCGTCGATGACGACGGCCACGATATTCTGCTGCGGACGCAGAGTCGCCACGCTCAGCGCGGGATGCCACAGCAGGAGCAGGAGCACGGAAGCAAGCAGCGTCTGGAGCAGCCACACGGCCGCGGACCGGCCGCCCTTCACGCGCGCTGATGCCGCTGCATTCCGGCGCACAAAAAAGGCCAGCGCCACGCCCGCCGCGAGAATCGCAATCCCCAGCAGCCACAAGGGCCATCCGCCGGCGAACACGAAGGTCCCTTTGGAAAAAACCGAAGCCGGATACTTGAATAAGAATTCGAACATTAGTGCGACAAATCGTAAATAAAATAATTCATGGCTATTCTATACGCCAGCGAAGAAAACCGCTCCGGATACGCCGGATCGTCCGAGTTTTCCCATGCATCGCCCAGGTCCATATTGTGACAGATCGCCACCATCACCCGGCCTTTATCGTCATAGATCCCTTCCCACCGCGGAACGTAGCCATCGTACTCATATAAATGATGCGGCGCGTACACCACGTACTGCATGCCCGGGACTTGAAAACGATTCTCCAGATCATATAAGACGTGAAAGATCGGGTCTTTGTTATCCAAATCTACAACCGCACGGTCGGGAAACACCTTTTTCATGCCCGCCATGAAATTTTCCCATTCGATGGTGCCGTGGAAGTCGTCGCACATGAAAAACCCTCCGCGGAGCAGATATTCGCGCAACTGCTTCGCCTCGGCGTCCGAAAGATTCCAGTAGCCAACCTCTACCGCGTACATAAACGGCCAGTTGTACACGTCGTCTTCGCCGTCGAGATCCACGGGCTGCTCGACGGATTTGGTATCGATCCGGGTGAGACGGCGTACTCCGGATAAAAGATGCCGGTCGGAGCGCGGATAATCCACCGTCCAGCGATTGTACCCGTCCGGGACGCCATGAACGTTTATAAACGGCGTGTACCGCAGCCGCGCACGAGTCCACTCATGCTTGTCCATATAATCCTCGGGCACAGGGAAATTGTTGTACTCGTAGCCTGGATACTCTTTGAAGGGCCGCGGCAGATTAAACGGCAACTGCGCGCGCAGAACTCCCCAGGTGGTTACTACAGCCAGAAGGAGCAGTGAAATCGACCGCAGGCGTGTCCACCTGTTGGTTCTCCATCGGCGTTCATCGGCGTTCATCGGCGGCCACAATCTCTTCATCAATGCGTCAAGTCGTACACAAAATAGTTCATCCCGATCCGGTACGCAAGCGAGGACCACTTCTCCGCATACTTCGGATCGTCTGAGTTTTCCCAGCCATCGCCCAAATCCATGTTGTGGCAAATCGCGACCATCACGCGCCCCTTGTCGTCCCGGATGCAGCGCCAATGCGGCACCTTGCCGGTGTCTCCAGCCTCGTAGGTCAGCCCGGTCTCCCAAACATTGGCGGAGCCTGGGACCTGGAACCGGTCCTGCAAATCGAACAGGGTGTGAAAAATGGCGTCGGAATCGGGAATGTCTTCGATCGGCCGTTCGGGAAAAACTTTATTCATGCTGGCGATGAAGATCTGCCATTCGCCGGGATAGGCGTCATGGTACGGCACTTCGCCGTGAAAATCGTCCACCATGAGGAATCCGCCGCGCAACAGGTAATCGCGCAACTGCGCTGCTTCCGCGTCTTTCAACTTCCAGTGCCCCACTTCGACCGCATAGAGCATCGGCCAATTGTATGCGTCATCGGAGCCGTCGAGCGTTACCACCTGCTCCACAGACTTCGTATCGATGCGCGTCAATCGGCGCACGCCTTGCAGCAGATGACGGTCGGAGCGCGGAAAATCCATGGTCCAATAACCCGGAAACGCGCGTCCGCCGCCCATGCTCAGCATGCGGTCGGGATAGTCGTAAATGTCGGTATAACGCAGCCTCGCACGGGTCCATTCGTGCTTGTCCGCGTAATCGGTGGGCAGAGGGAAATCGGTGTATTCCAGCGCCGGCCACTCTTTGAAAGGCTTCTGGGCGCGAAGCACGCCCCAGACGGCCAATCCCAAGAATGCCACGGATAAAACTGTGCGGAGGCGCATCGGGCGAGTTCTAGTTTCAGAGTATCAGACTCGGCCCAACCCAATGAGTTAGATCACGAACAAAATAGCTGATCGGTATTACTCTTCGGGAGCGTTAGTGCCCGTCGGCTTGGTCCAACCGCTGGCGTTGCGGGTGGTCTTCCACACATCGTCGCCCCACCAGTCGCTGCCCGGCTTGGTCGCGGGCGACGCCTTCGAGCCTCGATCGTTGGGATCGACGATCGGCTTGCTGCTCGTCATGGTCGCATGAACGGGAGCAGGAGCCACCACGGGTACGGTCTTTATTTCCTTCTCTCCGTCCTGCTTTACGACTGCAACTTCCGCGGTCTGATTCTTGCTGGTATGTTCTTGAATCGCCGCTAGAACCGACGGCGCGGAGGCTTGCGCGAGTTCCAGCGTCATCGACTTCGGTTCGCCTTCGTCGTTCTTGAACTCGACCGTCAGGAACTGGGTTTCGGTCTTCTTGTGGCGCGCCCACACTTTATAGGCCGGTCCACCGTGGGAGGTTTCGCGCGTGGCGCCTAGCTCCGACTTGGTAACTGCCGTGTATGGCACGTTTATCGTCGCCAGGCCGGTGCGGAACACCAGCGTTTTCTCGTCGGAAACCACCAGGGTTCCGCCAGTGTTGGGAGAAACGCCGGTGATGTTGCCGTCCACATAAGTAGTTGTCTCGGACCGCGAGGCGGCGAAAACCGTCGCACAGGCCAGGACTGTCCATGCCGCAAAAGAGGGTATACGAGTCATGAGGGACTCATCGACGGGGGGTACGAAAAGCTTTAGGGTACTCTCTTAAACGGCCTTAATTGCGCAAAAATGTGTACAAATCATACCTTATGGACCACTTAAATGACGATTTTGGAGGCACTGCGATATGAATGTACGGTTCCGGGCAGGCGACGGTACGGATGGACCAGAAATACAGTTTCGTGAGCGGTTGATCGCTGGTAATCCTAACACCTGCAAGGCTTTTTCGATTCTCGATGCGAAAGTCGAAGGCTCCAAATCCGCTTAAATCGGCGGCTACGGTCTGGCCGGTCTCTAATGGGTGCTGATAATGAATTTCATCGCCCGAAATTTCGCCTCCGTTTTGAAAAGGCTTATCGGGTTTCGGAGGCCACGCGAAGCTGACGGTCATATCGGGGCCGACCACTTCGTTATCGATCACGAAGAAATCGTGATTGTAGACCAGCGTGTCGATCGGCTTTGCGCCGGTATTTTTGAGAACGTGATCAAGCGTGAATCCGGTCCGATTCAAGCGGATGGTTTTGCGATAGTCGTAGGCGTAGCCGGCGGCACTGACCTGGTGGCCGAACTCGGCCCAGAATTTTCCGTGACGCAGGGTGCGCTTGCCGGGATCGACGATTTCATAGGTCGCAAATCGGCGGTAGGCTTTTTCGTCGGGCTTGCGGACGGCGCCGACGCCGATGCGAATGAATGTTTCTCCTGGCTTCGCCTCCGCGTAGCCTAATCCGGCGTCGTTCGAGAGGAACTCCTCGACCGGACCGGTGATGGCGTCGTGAATTTTCGGATCGTGTTTGGGATACCACTGGCCGAAGTATTCGTGGTTGCTGTAGGTGAGGCTCGAGATGATACCCGACCAATCGAAACGGGTGCCTTGATAGGAGCCCTTTTGGGCGTCGGGGAGCATCAATTTCGCCGTGACGGCACCGTTGGAAATGGTCATCTCCGGATAATCCGCGGCGAGGGCGAGGAAGAGCAGCGTGGAGATCATCCGTGGATCTTTCTAAAATTCGCCAGGCATTTTTCGGCGGTCTCCATGGCGGGGAAGGCGCTGCCTTCCTGCTCGATGAGGTAATATTCGATGCCTCCGGTTTTCTCCGCAGCGTCGAATACTTTTTTCCAGGGCACGGAGCCTTCGCCGAACAGGACTTTGTATCCTTTGTCTGGGCCGGGCGCCCAGTCCTTGCAGTGCATGGAGCGGATGCGGCCGGGATTCTGGTCGATCCAGGCGACCGGATCGGAGCCGGCTTCGACGCAGGTGCCGACATCGAATTGGAGCATCACATCTTTATGTGTGTTCTTGGCCAGGAGATCCATAGGGCGTTCGCGATCGCTGTCGAGGGTGCCGGTCATGAATTCGGTTTGGTGATTGTGGTAGCCGGGCTTCAATCCGGCTGATTTCCAGGCATCCGCGGCACGGTTGAGGGTTTCAGCGACGGCGGTCCAGCCGGCTACGCCTTGCGGACGACCGGCGCTGGCCATGACGGCGTATTTTGCTCCCAGAAGGTGATTCAGGTCGGCGGTCCGGGCAAGATTGTCGGGTTGGAAATTTTTCGCGTCGTTGTGGGTGGAGAGGCACTTGATTCCCAGGTCGTCGAGGAGTTTCCGCATGTCCTTGGTTTGCTCGGGCGTCCACGCATAGTAAGGGGAGAAGAACTCCACAATTTCGTAGCCCATTTTGGCGACGGCGCGGACGGTGCCGCTGAGATCCTCTTTGAGCTCGTTGCGGACGGAGTAGAGTTCCAGGCCTACAGGGATTTTCCTGGCGCCGAAGGCGAACGGCGCGGCGGCAGCCATGCTGAGGAGGGAGCGTCGACTGAGAGGTTCCATTTGAGATCGATGGTATCGCACTGTCACGGGAAGCAGGTGCGGTACAGGCCGCCATCAGTTTGAGGAGGGGATTTTTTCGACGGATTCGACGGTGAGGATCTCGACCGGACCTTTTCGCGACTCCAATTTCAAGCCGAGTTGATCCTGGAAGAAGACGAAGATGGAAGGGCCTTGCTCCATCCCTTCGAGCGTGTGCTTCAATTCGTCGGGGTTGGTTGCGAGCTTCAATGCAAAATCGAAACGTCCTTCGAGGCCGGTGCGGTCGAGCACGGGAAGTTCGAGTTTGAAGGGCCGAGCCGACAGACGGTCGGCGAGATCCGCCATCGAGAAGTTTCGGAATACTAATTCGCCACCCGCCGGCCCGAAGCTGGGATCTCCGTTGTTGGCGGGATGAAGTTTGGGACCGTTTTTCGCGACGAGCAGCGCGTAGACTGGTTTTTCCCTGGTTTCCAGGCGCGACTTCAATTGGAACCGGTCTGCCAGGAGGTTGCGGAGCATGGCGCGAAGCTCCGGTTCGGTTGCGGGGCCGGACGCTTTGGCGGCAATATCGTATCGTTCTGAAGCTAACCACGCGGGTCCTGTGATCTGGAAGTCGCGCAATCCATAGGCCCACTTGATGCAGGTTTGGAGGCTGACGCTTTGCATGCTCAGGCTGCCTGGAGAAGCCGTTATTTTTTCACGGGGAGCCGTTTCGCCGCTTCCGATGTGGTTGGGCTTGACCGACGCGACTTCAAACTGGTCGGCGCCGCTCAGCGCGACCGCCAAAACTGCGATGAGACAGAGATGCATGAGTCCTCTGTGGGACTTCGCAGGAGGACGGCCGCGCGTTCCAAATTTTCGAGACGGCGCGGATGCTCGAGTAACATCCGCGCCGCCGGGGAAGGTCGGCCCCGACCCAGTAGGTCAACCCTCTCCTGCCCCGAGGATACGGCAGGGTTCCAGTTCGGCGAAGCGAGTGAAACCGCTAAGTAGTGGAAAACGCTGGCCAAAGAATTTCTCTGACGAGCGAGTTACGCAGAGCCGCGCGAAAACGTCTTTGCGAGGTACACTCTACTCTAATGAAGATACGATCTTTCCCCATCCTTCTCTTCGCCGCCTCCCTTTGTCTGGCTCAGACCGCGCCGAAAATCACGACTCCCAAGGAATTCCTGGGATTCAACCTCGGCGACGACTATATGATGGCGAGCTACACCCAGCTCGACAAGTACTGGCATAAGATCGCGTCGGAGTGCGACCGCTGCAAGCTGGTGGATATCGGGCCTACCGAAGAAGGCCGGCGGCAGTACATGATGATCATCACGTCGCCGGAGAATCTGAAGAAGCTGGATCACTATAAGGAGATCTCGGCGAGGCTCGCGCATGCCGAGGGGTTGACGGATGAGCAGGCTCACGCGCTGGCGCGCGAGGGGAAAGCGGTGGTGTGGATCGACGGCGGACTGCATGCGAGCGAAACGGTGGGGTCGCAGCAGGAAATGGAAATGGTGTACCAGATGGCGAGCCGCACCGATCCTGAGACGATACGTCTGCTGAATGACGTGATCGGGCTTTATACTCTGGCGAATCCGGACGGGCAGGAGCTTTGCGCGACCTGGTACATGCGCGAGAAGGATCCTTTGAAGCGCAGCTTATCGGGTTTGCCGAGGCTGTATGCCAAGTACGTCGGCCACGACGATAATCGCGACTTTTATATGTCGAACATGAAGGAAACCACGAACATGAACCGCCAGTTGTTCATCGAATGGTTTCCGCAGATCATGTACAACCATCATCAGACGGGGCCGGCCGGAGCGGTGATTTTCATGCCTCCGTTCCGCGATCCGTTCAATTACAATTTCGATCCGTTGATTCCGCTGGGGATTGAAATGGTGGGCACGGCGATGCATAGCCGGCTGGTGGCGGAAGGCAAGGGCGGATCGGCGATGCGCACGGGCGCGAACTATTCCACGTGGTGGAACGGCGGTCTGCGCACGGTCACGTACTTCCACAACATGATCGGCATTCTGACTGAGATTATCGGCGACCCGACGCCGATGCGGATTCCTCTGGTTGCGGACAAGCAGTTGCCGAAGGGCGATTGGCCGATGCCGATCGTGCCTCAGGAATGGCACTACCGGCAATCGATCGAGTATGAAATGACGAATAATCGGGCGATGCTCGACCTGGCTTCGCGGTATCGCGAGACGTGGCTCTACAACATTTATCAAATGGGCCGGAATTCGATTGAAAAGGGTAATAAAGATACGTGGACTGTCACGCCGAAACGGATTGCCGCACTGGAAGCGGCGGCTGCGGCGGAGACTCCCGGAGGCGGCCGCGGAGGTCGCGGCGGGCGGGGCGGAGCAGCTCCGGAAGCGCTGGCTGGCGGAGATATGGGTCCGGGCGGCGGAGGACGCGGACGAGGCGGCCTCCCGGCGGAGCTGTATGAAAAAGTTCTGCACGACCCGAAGTATCGCGATCCGCGCGGTTACATTTTGCCGTCCGATCAGGCGGATTTCGCCAATGCGACGGACTTCATGAATGCGCTGCTCAAGAACGGTATCACCGTGATGAAGGCCACGTCTGCGTTTACGGTCAACGGGAAAAATTATCCGACGGGATCGTACGTGGTGAAGACCGCGCAGGCGTTCCGGCCGCACGTGATGGATATGTTCGAGCCGCAGGATCATCCGAACGATTTCGCTTATCCGGGCGGTCCGCCGAACCGGCCCTACGATATTACGGGATGGACGCTCTCGATTCAGATGGGCGTGACGTTCGACCGGATTTACGAGGGATTCGATGGGCCTTTCACTAAGGTCACCGGTCTTCTGCCGGCTCCTCCCGCCACGGTGATCGGCTCGATTTCGAAGCCGGCGGGCTACCTGGTGAGCCACAAGATCAACAATTCCTTCATCCTGATCAACCGGCTGCTGGCCGCCAATTGCGACGTTTATTGGCTCAAGAACGCGGTCACCGAAAACGGTCAGGATCTGGGCACGGGAACGATTTGGATTCCGGCGTCGGCGAACGTGCTGCCGGTGCTTCAGAAATCCGCGAAGGATATTGGCGTGCCGTCCTACGCGGTAGCGGCTGCGCCGAAGGGCGAAGCGATGAAGCTGAAGCCGATTCGCATTGGCCTGTACGATTCCTACGGAGGGTCCATGCCGTCGGGATGGACGCGGTGGTTGTTCGAACAGTACGAATTTCCGTTTACGGTGATTTATCCGAATGCGCTGGACGCGGGCGATTTGAAGAGCAAGTTCGACGTGATTGTCTTGACTGACGGCGCGGTTCGCCGCGGAGGCGCGGGTGGACGGGGAGGCGGAGGAGGCGGACGCGGTGGCGCTGCGGACCCGGCGTCGATCCCGGAAGAGTATCGCGATCATTTGGGTACCATCTCCGATGCAAAGACTATGCCTGCGCTCAAGAAATTCGTTGAGTCGGGCGGTTCGATCGTGACCATCGGCAGCTCCACGAGCATTGCCGAAGTGTTCGGAATTCCGGTGAAAAATTATCTGACGGAAAAGGGTCCGGACGGGAAGGATCGGGCTTTGCCGGGAGAAAAGTTCTACATCCCGGGGTCGCTGCTGAAGACGAATATCGATAACACCAATCCCTTGGCGTACGGGATGAACTCGACGGTGGATGTGTTCTTCGATAACAGCCCGGTGTTCCGTTTGGAGCCGACAGCGGAGATGAAGAAGACCAACGCCGTCGGCTGGTTCCAGGGATCGGAAGTGCTGGACAGCGGATGGGCGTGGGGCCAGCAGTATCTGGATGGAGGGACGACCATCGCGGAGGCGACGGTGGGAGAAGGAAAAGTCGTGCTGCTGGGGCCGGAGGTGAATTTCCGGGATCAGCCGCACGGGACGTATAAGCTTCTGTTTAACGGGCTGTATTACGGGAGCGCGAAGCCGGCGGCGCTGCCGTAGGGAATAAAGCGATGACGCCGAAGGAGGACTGCGAAAGGCTTCTTAACGAGGTCCTACCGCTCGCGGAGAGGATGCTGGGGCGGTACGGCGAGTTCTATCCGTTCGGTGGCTACATTGAGCGAGATGGAAACATTGTGCACCTTGGTGCGCAAGACGGCGACTCGGACCACCCGAAGCCGAAGGATCTGATCTTCGTCCTTCAGGATACGCTTCAGAATCTGGCGCGAACCGACCGCTGCGATGCGACCGCGCTGATATTCGATGTTTCTATCGCCTTACCTGGCTCGGGTCGGAAGGGCGATGCGATCCAGGCTTGCCTCGACCATCGGGACGGTTATTCGGCGGAGGTCTTCTTCCCTTATCAAATCGTTGGCGGCGAGGTGGTCTATGGGGAGACCTTCGCTCAACAAGGCAAGGGCGAGATTTTTACTTGAATCGACGTGAGCCACTCCACGCGGGCTCTTAGCGATAAACATCGCGGCGATTTTGGACGCGAGTTACTTCGATATGCGAGCCATAGTCCCGGAACATGACCCGCTGGTCCTGGGTGCGGAGACGGTAAAGCGGTGGGACGACCTCCTGCAAGCGCTTCACATCGCCCTCCTCAGAGTTGAGGAATCGAGCCGGCGTGTCTGAATGGCAATTTCGCGTGGGATCGCCCGTAAATCGGCTTTGGCCCGATCCGTGAAGACGACGCGCCTACCCATTTCTGGTGCTGCTTGGCTGCCGCAGCGGGGTCTCCCCAACCTTTCCCAGTCTTCCATGGTCAGATCGACATCGGCTAACACGTCCTCGAGCGGAACAGGGTCGTTATGCTTGAGCCACTCGTCAGCCTCGGCGACAGACTTCCGGCCTTCCTCCGTGAACGGCTCCTCGTCGATCGGTGCGAGCGCCAGTTCTCGCTATAGGGGGTCGAGCATCGATTGCAAGAGAGTTTCGAGTGCGGTCAGTTGCACCGGCCCCAGTTGGTCGACCAGGGCGTGAACGTGGATTCGGGTGTCTGTGCTCATCGCTCGGACGCTCTTATGCGTCAGTATCTCTCAAAACGCCAAACCCGGCGGAGCACGATTGCTTCCGCCGGGCTTCTTTCCTCGTGATCAGACAGATCTAACGGCGATATCCGCGGGCGTAACCACCCCGGTAGTAGCCTCCGCCATAGTAACGTGGCGCGTATCCACGGTAGCCGTATCCATAGCCGTAGCCATAACCGTAAGCTGGATAAACTGGTGCGACATACGGGGCCACGTAAGGAGCCGCGTAAACGCGCGGTCCATAGTAATAGCGCGGGGCCGCGTAAACACCCACCCGAACGCCCGGACGAGCATAACCATATCCGCGTCCATAAACCTGCGCCGGAGCCACCGCCGCAAAGGACGCCAGAACCAAAACCAACATCAGGAATCTTTTTGCCATAACCGCCTCCTTACACTATGAGCGATGCGGCGCTATCCATATTAGTTCCGAAAGCTATTTTAATGCGAAGTTTTTTTGACGGGGCGGTTATACTAACGGCTTGCGGCTCGGAATTGCGTTAACGATCGGCCTCGCGGGCGCCTGTTGGGCGCAGACGGACGATTCTTTTCAACGAGCTGCGGCCCTCTACCGGAGCGGCGACTGCCACGCCGCGATCCCCCTGCTAGAGCGTTCGGGCGGCACGAATCCTCACGCGAATCTTTTGTTGGGGCGCTGCTATTTCGAAACCCAGCAATGGGCGAGGGCGGTGGAGGCCTTCGCGACGTATCAAAAATCGGCGCCGGCGGACCCGGAAGCCGTCATTCTGGTGGCGCGAGCCCAGGAACGAGAGGGACATGGCGATGCCGCGGCGGCGATCCTCAACGATTTCCTGAAGTTACATCCGGAGCAGCAATCCGTGCGGACGGCGCTGGGGGACCTCGACGTCCGTCTCGGCCGGGGATCGGATGCCATGACCGAGCATCAGGCCGTGCTTCGGGAGCAGCCGACCGATCCAGGATCCCGTATCGGCGTGGGGCTACTGCTGCTGCACGAAGAGAAATGGCAGGCTGCGATCGATCAGTTGGAGAAAATCCGGCCGGACGTTCCCGAAGATAGCCGGGTGCTTTCGGGGATCGGCACCGCTTACTCGGCGCTGGGCAATTGCGAGCGGGCGATCGATCCTCTGAGGCTGGCGCTCGATCTTTCGCCCGACGACTACGCGCTGGCGAAAAAGGTCGCGTCCTGCGACGTGAAGCTGAAGAGGTGGAGCGCGGTGCTGGGCGCTTTGCGGACCGGGACCATCGAGGAATCGCGCGACGAAGAGGCGACGCGCATGGTGGTCGAAGCCTATTCGGCCAGCGCCGACGTCGCCGGAGCCGAGGCGTATTGCCGCTGGGCGATCATCGCCACGCCGGCGAATCTAACCGCGCACCTGAGCCTGGCGAATCTGTTGTACACCGGCAAACGAATGCGCGAAGCCTATTCCGAATACGCGGAGGTAGTGAAGCTCAAGCCGGATTCGCCGGATATTCACGAACGGATGGGCGACATTTCGATGGACCAAAAGGACCCTTCCGACGCCCGTGCTCATTACGAGGCGGCGGTGCAATCCTTGAAAGCGTCGGACACCGTGCGCATGAAACTCGCCCGCTTGTGCTTCGCATCGGACGATTATAAGTGCGTGACGCAGACCGTCGCGGCCGTCAAGAGCCCGGCGCTGATCATTCAGGCGAAGACGCTGCGGGCGCGTGTCGAATACAAATCTGAAAATTGGGATCAGGCCGGGATCTTAGCGAACGAACTTCTGGCGAGCGATCCGCAAAATTCCACGCTGCTGCAAATCGCGGCCGACGTGGCCGCGCGGCAAAATAAGCCGGTGGAGGCGGCTGATCTGTACGAGCGCGCCCTCAAGCTGGAGCCGGCAAACAAGGATTTCGTCTATCGGCTGGCAGGGCTCTATTCGAATTACGACGAGTTGAAGGATCGTCTGCCCCGTGCCATCGCGCTGCTAACCGATTTTCTGCAAAAAGTTCAGCAGGACGCCGAGGGTTATTTGCTGTTAGGCAACGTGTACCGTAAGACGACCGATCTG
The DNA here is from genome assembly GCA_035485055.1 of Bryobacteraceae bacterium. Taxonomy (GTDB): domain Bacteria; phylum Acidobacteriota; class Terriglobia; order Bryobacterales; family Bryobacteraceae; genus Palsa-187. The sequence continues at coordinate 48,145 of DATHOJ010000008.1, read as the reverse complement.
GAAAACGCGAAGCTGAATTTCAAAACAGGGTTCGATAAAATTCAGCCTCCCATTCCGCCCCGCCTTTCGTGGGCGTATAACGCGTACGGCGTCCTCCTTTACAACGAGAATAAGTTCGAGGAAGCGTATCCTTATGAGACGCAGGCCGTGCAGTTGAACCCGAACGACGAAGCCTCGCAGCTCAACTTAGCGCTACTGTGCCTGGAGCTTGGGAAAATGGACGAGTTGAACGCGGCGCGAGACAAATTGGTGGCCATGAAATCCACGCAGGTGGCCGCGCTCGATCAGGAGATCGATCGTAAGAAGGGCGCTGCGAAAAAGAGGCAGCCATGAAGACTGCGCTTTTTCTTGTTTGGGCGCCGCTGGTTCTCGCGCAGAGCGTCGTGGTCGGCACCCGCACCACCGACGGCAAAATATCCTTTGAAACAGTCGAGGATTTTCAGATCAACGGCAGCCGTAAAATCCGCCTGCTTCCGGAGCAGGCCGACGATGTCGATCCGAACGCGGTCCGCAAGCTGGCGAAGATCGACATAGCGCAAGCGAATCTCCTCCGCAACGATGGGACCGGCCGCCTGGTGAACCTGAACGGGCCTCGCGCGCCGCGCGACATCGTGCTTCCTGAAAATTATTCACTGCGCACCCCGGCGCCCGCGAAAGACGTTCCGGGTCGCCTCAGCCTATCGCTGGTCCGAAACAAGAAAACCAAGCAAGCGGATCTTCTCGCCCCGGAATTGTTCGTTGCCGCGCTGTTCGGCAACACACCCGATGAATCGGTGCGCGACTTCATCGGCAAAGATTGGGCTTTCGCCAATCCCGATGAGCAACTGGCCGCGATGCGTGGATTTGTCGCTTCTTTCCCATCTTCCCCCGCCACGAAAATCTTCCGCGATTCGCTCGAACGGAGAATCTCCGCGGCCCTCGCTCGATTCGAGGAAGGCGGCGCTTATGCCGATTTCCTGGCCGCGCGACGGTTCAGCGAGCTGGCCCGGCAGTCGTTCCCCGGCGATGCTCCGCTTCTGGCCCTCGACGATCGCATGGCGGACCGGATCAAATTCATCGCCGATCGGCCAAAGCTGCTGCGTTCCCTCGCCGCGTTGGGAGATTGGGATACTTTGCTCGAAAAGTATCAGGAGTTCGAGCGCTACGAATCTTCTTTCCCGGAAATGCAGACCCTGCATCAGGAAGCTCTGGAGGAGAGCGCGCGAATGCACGCCCGCCGGGCCCGCGCATTCGAACAGCGCAGCGATTACGATCATGCTTCACACGAGGCTTCGGCTGCTTTAGTTCGCGATCCATCGAATCGCGAGATCCGCAAGTTGCTGGGCGACGAGAAGCTGCTGGCCTCGCAGGGAGAAGCGCAGAGCAACGCGTCGCGCCGCAGAATTTTGCCGAAAGGACTGCCCGCGGAAGTCCGTTTCGGTAACGCGATCAACTACGCCGACCGCGCGATTGCCGACAAGGATTTCAAGAAGGCGCAAGACTCCATCCAGGATGCCGAGCGCGAAAATCCCGGCGCTCCGGAGATTATTCTGGAGCGCGCCAAACTGCTCGCGGCCCAGAGCCGGAATTCGGAGGCGCTGCCCCTGCTCGATCAATACGACCGCCTGGTGGTCGATCCAGGGGAACGTGAAAAAGGCTACAACGTTCGCCGCCAGGTTCTTTACGACCTCGATAAATTGAAGGATTCGACGCGCCAGCAAATCGCGGCGCTATTGAAAGACGGGCAATATTCCAAATTGGATGAGCTATTGCGCGGCGCCTTGAAGCTGGACGGCGAGGACCCGGATTTTCTCTATCAGGCCGGCGTCACGGCCGCCATTCTTCGCGACGACGAACGCGCGAAGACCGTACTCAACGAATTTCTCGCGCATTCGAACGCCATCGGGGTGGATCCGAAACTGCGCGACCGTGCGCGCCGCATCCTCGCGATTGCACAGCAGCCGAAGGCGCTGGCGCGTAAGGTTGACGCTCCCTATTACGATCCGCTAAGCCTTGTTTTCCAGATCCCAATCGACAACGTCGGCGGCAACAAAGTGCACATGACGTTTAATTGGGCCAACGGCCGTCTGGAATCCATCCGCACCACGTTCGACGACGACAAGGGCGCGCTGGCTTATCGAGCGCTGGTGGTCGCCGGAGCGGCCGATTCCGGCGCGGTCTCCGCCGCTTCGTCGGCCGATCCCGGCAACTTCTTTTTCGAATATCACCCTACCGGGGCTTTGCGGGAAGTGCTTCCGAAAAAATCCCCGCCGGAGACTGCGAAAGCCTATCGCGTCCACGTTGCGCACGACGACAAAGGCCGCCCGATCCTGATTGACGATGATAAGCATCCGGAAGTTGTCCTCCCGGACCATCCTTATGTCGATCCCGCCGTGCTCGCTGTCGTCGAAGGCGCGCCCGTCACGTCGGTGGTCGCGGGCAACTCTTTTTTCAACCCGTTTTTGTGGGACGGAGTCCACGCTTTCACCGTCCAATACGATCGCCAGGGGCGAGCCGAATCCGCCCAGGAATGGAATGCTGACAACCTGGTGCGTTTTAGCTGGGACGGTAATCAACTAGTCGCCGTGAGGGCGTATCGCAAGGGTTCCGACACGCCTTACTATCAGCGCAACATCACCTATTCCGGCTCGACGATCGTCGGCGAAGATTACTCCGTCAATGGCCGTAACGGAAAAATAAAGTACATTTATACAAACGGGAAAAATCTCCAGCAGATAAAGATTGAGAACGAGGGCAAGGAATGGACCGCCCGCCCGCGGTCCTAGGGCAGGTTTCCGGCCTGCCGTCTTGAGGACGCTCAGATGAGCCAGATCGGCAGATACGAAGTTGTGCGGCAGACCGGCAATCACGGCCTGGGTTCGCTCTACCAGGCGTTCGATCCCGTCATGCACCGGCCCGTGATGATTCGCATCGCCGACCGTAACACCGATCCCGGCGTCAGCTTCGATCAGGCGCGCCAGGCGATTCTGTTCGACGCGAAGCAACTGGCGCACCTCGACCATCCGAACATCATCAAATTTCTCGCGTGCGAGGAAGATGACGGACGGCCCTATCTCGTCATGGAGCGCTTCGAAGGAAAGCCCCTCAGCGGAGTCTTCTCACAGCAGCGCTTGTCCTCCATCCTGAACAAGGCTGCGCTCGCGCTCGACCATGCCCACTCTAAGGGCTTGATTCATCGCAATCTCACTCCCGAAAACCTGCTGCTGGACGACGAAGGCGAACTGAAAATCACCGGTTTTGAAATCGCGCGCCCGGCGCAATATCTCAATTCGGAGGCCGGCCAGGATCTGGACCTGCTGCTGGATTCGATTCACTACATGTCGCCTGAGGTGGTGAAGGGCGATGTGCTCGACGCTCGTTCGGATCAGTACTCGCTCGGTGTGATCGTGTGGCAAGCGCTCACCGGCGCGTTGCCTTTTCGCTCCGATTCGCCCATCACTCTGCTCGCCAATATCGCCTTTGAGCCTCCCGAATTGCGCGGCGCATCCAGCGCGATCATCCCAGTATTCGAGCGGGTTCTCTCCAAATCCCCGGTCGACCGTTTCGCGTCCGCCTCCGAATTCGCGTCGGCATTTCAAAGTGCGATTAGCGAGCCCGTTGTGACCCGGAAAGAGCCGAAGCCAGTGCCGATCCCTTCGCGCCTGATCCCGCCCGAAGAAAAGAAATCTCTACTTCCCTGGATCATCGCCGCTGTCGTAATCGTCGCCCTCGTTGTGGCCGGTGCCATTCTCATCACGCGGCCTTCCCCTAAAGTCGCGCCTCCGCAACCCGCGGCCGCGCCGCAAATCGTGCCCGCCCCTCCTCCCGCTGTTCGAGCGCCGCCTCCCGCGGTCAAAGCGAAGCCAAGGGCCGCCAAAAAAGCGCCGGTAAAGGAAACCACCCCCGAAGCTCCGAAGCTGAAGCCGATCGATCCGAAAGTGGTTCACCAGTGATGGTCGGCCAGCAGTACAAGATTCTTTCCGAGCTCGGAGCGGGAGGAATGGGCATCGTCTATCACGGCGTCGACGTCATGCTGGAGCGTGAAGTCGCCATCAAAAAATTGCGCTCGGAGTTTTCGCGAACCGCCGATATCGCAGAGCGTTTTCGCCGCGAAGCGAAAATCCAGGCTCGCCTCAATCATCCCAACATCGCGCACCTCTACAGTTTTTTCAAGGATGGCGATTCCTTCTATATCGTCATGGAGTTCGTCGATGGCACGCCCTTCAGCAAGCTCCTGCCCATGCCATGGCAGCAGGCCGTCGTCATGTTTCTCGAGATCCTGGAGGGTCTGGAGTACGCGCATTCTCTGGGCGTGCTGCACCGGGATCTGAAGCCCGATAACATCATGGCCGGTCCGCGCGGCGAAGTGAAGATCATGGATTTCGGCATCGCGCACGTGCTCGGCTCCGTGCGCCAGACGCGCGAGCAAAGCCTGGTCGGAACGCTGCAATATGTCTGTCCGGAACTGATCAACTCCAAGGAAATCGGTCCTCGAAGCGATATTTATTCGCTCGGCATTCTGCTCTTTGAAATCGTCAGCGGCAAGCTCCCCTTTACAGCCGAAAACGACTTCGCTCTGCTGCACCAGCATCTGGAAGTCGAACCGCCGCTGCTTAGCACCGTCGCTCCGGACGTCCCTCCATTTCTCGACGAAGCGATTTTCAAAGCGATGCGCAAGGTGCCGGAAGATCGCTTCGCCAGTTGCCGCGAAATGGCCGATTTTCTCAGCGCTCATGCGCCGGATCTTCCGCCGAAGACGATTTACGCGGACGTCAACCGGTCCATCCGCCGGATCGATTCGCTGCTCGACGGCGGCGAAGTGGAGCTGGCGGCAATGGTCGTAAGTCAGACCAATCCGGGCATTGCCGTTGAAGGCAGAGTAAACGCTGCCAAGAACGCGGCTGCGGGCGCGCAACAGCAGCAGGGTAAACACGCTTATCTTCGCGAAACTCTTCAGAAATTAGCTGCATTCGAAGCCGCGGGCAACCGCGAAGCTGCGCAGGAGTTAGCGCGGGAGGCGCTGGACCGGTACCCGCGCGTAACCGCGTTTCAAATAGCGCACGCGCATTTCCGGAAGTAGCTACTGGCTGCCGGCTGCTTCTTTCGTTCGCCGCAATGTAAAAGCCAGCGATTCTCTCGCGCGATTCTTCACCTGTGTGAAGGTTCCGAACAAAGGGCGGCGCGAAAGAGAAATCGCCTGGCACTCCGCATAGACGGACGCACCCACCTGCCGCAATCGCCAGTAGGAGTTGAGCCGCCACAAGATCCCGTGATCGCTGCCTTCCGGCATCAGATCGGTATAGGGAGCATGACCGCTATTGCTCTCGCGAATCAGGTACGATCGCGACTCGATCAATGAGTCTCCCGCGGATTGGCGAAATTCCACGCGCGAATGCATATCGAACGCGAAATGCAGCAGGCCTTCGGTTCGTTCCGTGATCAGTCGAACGTCATAGCTGCGCGGCCCGATCTTCCTGGCCTCCGCAAGTTTCAATTCCGGTGAATAAATGCGGGTGTAACGATCGTAATCCTCCAAAACCTTCTCGACCGCAGCCACGCTCGCGTTGGAAATCAGCTCCGCTCCGATCCAGTGATGGACGAACCCGTCTGGAACTTCGCCGTTCGCGTTAAGGTCCATCAGTGTCGGTTTCTCTCCTTTCACCTGAAGAAGGGGGCGCGCCGGCGCTCGCTCGAACGCACTAATATATTTGTCCCAGGCAGCAACGGTCTGCGGTTGGAGCGTGGTGGTGATCACGGCCCCTTTCGCCTGATGGCAGAGCAGCGCGCAGAACACGATCCCTCGAAAAACCCAGGCATGTGCGACCCAAAAATTCAGCAGGGCCGCGGTGACGATCGCCGCGAAATTCGCCGCCATCAACGGCAGTCCCACGATTTCTTTATATAAAAAGGTCAACGCCACGTTCGAGACAATCGACAGGAATCCGTTTCCCACATGGAAGCGGAGCAATCTCCACCAGCGATCTTCCACCGGTTTGCCGCGCCAGGTCCACGCTTCATGCCAAACGAAATTGTGCAGTATCGCGACTTCGACCGCCAGAACGACGGCAAAAATGTAGGAGAGCGACGTAAAATGCTGCAACATCCACAGCGTGCAGAGCTGCACCGCAGCGCCGCCGATACCTACGGTGTTGAACTTTAGCCAGCGCATGAGAACATCGCCTACTGTAAGGACGAAGCGCGAACTATGAAAGTTTCTTAACCCTTGTCTTTCTTTTGTCTCTTCCGCTTAAAGCTATTTGCTGCCATCTCCAAACCCACTCGATCGATCGCCGCCAGCGCGTCGCACTGCGCCGGATTCAGCCCCGCCCGCTGAGCTTCCCCGCGCGGCTCGACCAAAAATCTCGCGCGTAGCTCCGCGTCAACATACAGCGACGCCAGAAATCTTTCCATTTTCTGATCGTTCACCGGACCTCCCTTCGGCCAACGCGCGTCGCGCCCGGTCGAGCTGTGCCAGTAAATGGTCCATCGGCGGATAGGACCCATCGCGTTCCAGAATCACCGTAAGCGGACTAGGACACTTCTCCGCCAACTCCGTAAGCAGGTCGTAAACTGGATCCGGCGGATCGTGCAAATGATCGTCCAGCACTCTGCCGATAAATCGCCCTCCCGAAATATGCACCGCACGCACCTGGTCTAGTGGCAGCCGACCCAGAAAATCTGACGCATCCATTCCAAAGTTAATCGAGTTCGCGTACAGATTATGCAGATCGAGCAGCAGCCCAGCTCCCGACGTTTTAATCGTCTCCGCCAGCCATTCCGGCTCCGCGAAACTGCTCCCCGGGGGATCGATCAACGTCGCAATATTCTCGACCAGCGGCAACCTGCCCACCATCTTGCGCGCGACCTCCAGATTCTCCGCCGTAGCATCGATCGTCGATTGCGTGCGCGGAGGCGCCGCCAGATGCCCGATCTCGATATCCCCGGCGCGCACAAACGCCAGATGCTCCGACCACGATTCCGGCCGGATCTGCTCCACCAGCCGAGCCATCTTCGCGAGCCTCTTCCCATCTACCGGAGCCGTCGACGCCATGCCCAGCGCGATTCCATGCAATACTACGCTCGACTGCGCCGCCAGCGTCTTCAATGCTCGTACCCGCGCTGGATTTTCGAAATAGTCGTCCGCAATCGCCTCGATCACGTCGATCCGGTCGAGATTCGAGAGAATGCCCGCAGCCAGTTCCGGCCGCCAGCCGATTCCGACGCGATCCATCATCTTAGCTTCCTCCGCATCCACCGCACCCGCCTCCTCCGCAGGACGATCCACCGGACGAGCTGCTGCCGCAGGAGGACCCGCACCCGGAGCTTCCCGATTGCGGGAACAATTTTTTCGCGTAAGGCACCGTTGACATCCCGAATACCGCGGCCATCAGCGCGAACTCCCCGGGGCTCGCTCCATTCTGGATTTGCGGACCCCTCTGTTTCAGTCCCTCGAACAACGTCTGCAAATCGGCAACCATCCTGTCGCCCGCCCGCGTCCTCCGAGGTCTGCCGGCGATCAGCACGCCAATGGGAATGAGGATCGCCAGCACGATCAGAAACTGAATATTGTTATGCCCCGTCGTAAGGGCGACGTACATCTTCGTAAACGCCAATCCCCACACCACTGCCATCGCCAGCCACATTCGCAGCACGCGCGACCGTTTCTGTTCCTCATCCGGCAGCAACCCGAGATGCGTCAATTCATGCTCATACCGGTTCATCTCCGGATCCGCATCCTTCGTTTTGAACAAGGAACTTGCCTGTGCCGAGGGCGTAAAATGCTTCACCATCTTCAGTTCGAACTCTGATCGAGTTTTGCCCCACGCCCCTTCCGTCGCCACGATCTTGGTCCCTGCCGTAGCCAGCACATTGCGGTCGACCAAAGACATCGTCACCACTCGCAGCGCCTCATTCTTACCTCCCCGCAGAAACGCAATCAGGTAAGGATCGGAAAGATTGACCTTAGGCGGGTCCGATGGTTCCCCCGAGTGCCGCAGCAACGCCAACGCTGTAATGACGATCGCGCACGCGATCAGGTAGAACACCAGAAAGTCAGGACCGCGCAAATCGAAAGGCCACATGGCACTAGTTTAATGAAGACGATGCCGTTCGGCATAGCATTTCTTGCTCGACTCAGCGCGATTATTTGCGAAAATCAGGGTTTAACAGCAGTAGTAGGAGACTGAATGCGTTTCGCTCCCGTTCAAAGTTGTCTAGTCTTCGTGACCATTACCGCGCTTCTCGCGCAGCAGCAAACTCCTCCCGCGGCCGGCCAGGCGCCTGTTGTCCTGAAATCCACCACGCGTCTGGTGCAGGTCAGCGTCATCGCCCAGGACGGCAAGGGCCAGCCCATCACCGACCTTAAGAAGGAAGATTTTCGCCTCAAAGTCAACGGCCAGGATCAGCCGATAAAGATCTTCTCGATGGATTCCACAGGCGCTTTACCGAAGGGCGAAGAAAAGCTGCCGCCCGATGTGTTCACCAATCGCATGGCGGTCAAACCGGGCCAGCCGTCCAGCGTAACCATCATCCTGCTCGATACGCTCAACACCAGGTGGGCCGATCAAGTCTACGCGAAAGCGCAGGTGATCCGCTTCCTGCGCACGCTTCAGCCGGAGGATCACGTCGGCCTATACACGCTCGGCAATTCCCTGCGCGTGCTCCACGATTACACCGCGGATTCCGCCGAACTGCTCAGCCGTCTCGAAGCGCTCAAGAACAAGGATCTCCCGGACATGACCAGCAAGGAGCCTACGGACGCCATGCACGGCGACGCTCTGTTGCTCGACGCCCTACAACGCGGAGCCGGCGGAGCCAGTCCAGCGGAGCGGGCCTTCTACACCACTCAGCGAATCATCGGCACCCTCAAAGCGATCGAGTTCATCGCCAACCACCTCGCGAAAACGCCGGGCCGTAAAAATCTGATCTGGGTCTCCGGTGGATTCCCCCTCGAAATCGGCTTCGATAACGCCGCCGCGTGGCGCAACCCGCAAATCGATCAGCGCATTTTTACCGACGAAGTCACTGAAACCGTGCGTGCCGTGAACGACGCCAACATGGCCATCTATCCGGTGGATGCGCGCGGCCTGATGACCGCTCCGCAATTCAATGCCGAACGCCGCGGTAACACGAATCCCCGCGCGATGCAAAAAGCTCCCCCCATGGTGGGCGTGAAAAATCAGCAGACCATGGACGAGCTCGCCAGCCGCACCGGCGGCCACGCCTATTACAACTCGAACGATCTGGCGAAAGCGATCCACAGCGCCGTCGACGACTCCCGGGTCACCTATATGCTCGGCTTCTACCCGGTCGAGGAAAGCTTCGACGGAAAATTTCATAAGATCGAAGTGCAGATGGTGGAGCGTAAGGGGGTTCACCTGCGCTACCGCAAAGGCTTCTTCGATCTCCCCGAGCTACCGCAAGATGAAAAGGCGAGAAAAACCGAGCTAGCCGACGCCGCCTGGAGCCCTCTCGATGCCGCCGGTATCGGCATCGCCGCGAAAATCAACCCTTCGAAGACCAAACCAGGATCGCTCGAAATTGTTCTGGCCATCGACAGCACGCAGGTCAGCCTCCAGCAGCAGGCCGACCACTGGCTGGGCCGCCTGGATGTGTTGTTCATCCAGCGAGACAACGGAGGCAATCAGTACAACGGCCTCGACGACACCATCAATCTGAACCTGGGCGCCGACAGCTACCAGAAATTCATGAAAAACGGATTCGTGTACGCCAAAGTGATCGACCGTGCGGATCGCGCGCAGACAATCCGTATCGTCGTCCGCGATTCAGCCAGCGGAGCCATCGGCTCCATCACCGTCCCCCTAGCTAAAATCTCCTAGTTGCTAGTGGGGCAGGTTCCCGACCTGCCCATTCCGTCTTGCAGCGGAGCCATTACGCCCGCTTATCCACATTCCGCATCGCCTTGTGAATCTTCTTCCACTTGGCCTTTAAATCAAGCTGCGCCCGCACATCAAGCTGCCGATCCAGATAAGCCGCTTCCTTCCTCATCTTCCGGTAATTCGCAAACCGATCGAAGTCCAGCGACCCATCGTCAATCGCCGCCTGCACCGCGCATCCGTCTTCACCGGCGTGTGCGCAATCGCGATACCGGCACTTTTCGGCCAGCTGCTCGATCTCCGGAAACGCCCCGTCAACATCGTCTTCCCCAGCCCACGGCTGCAACTCGCGCAGCCCCGGAGTATCGATCAAGAACGCCCCGCCCGGGGTCTCCAGCAGTTCGCGATGAGTGGTCGTGTGCCGCCCGCGGCTGTCAGCCTCCCGAACCGCTCCGGTCAACTGACGCTCGCGTCCTAGCAAAAGATTGATCAGCGTAGATTTCCCCGCGCCGGACGATCCAACGAACGCCACCGTCTCCCCCGGCACCAGATAAGGACGTAGCGCGTCGATCCCATCGCCATGGAGAGCGCTGATCGTGACCACGTCCGCCCCCGGCGCAATCGCACGGACCTGACGCATCCGCGAATCGAGATCTTCGCAAAGGTCAGCCTTGTTCAGCAAAATCGCACAGTGCGCTCCGCTGGCTCGCGCGGTAGCAAAGTACCGTTCCAGCCTCCGCAGATTGAAATCGCCATCCAGCCCCGTCACCACGAACACCGTATCGATATTCGCCGCGATGACCTGAGCTTCCAGAGTGTCGCCCGCGGCTTTGCGGAGAAACACCGTGCGGCGCGGCAGCACTTCTTCGATCACCGTTTCGCGCACGCGCACGAAATCGCCGACCGCCGGAAGTTCCTCGCGATTCGACGTCTCATAGCGAAGCTTCCCGGCGAGCGTCGCGAAAATTTCCGTGCCATCCTCGCAGCGCAGCGCGTAGGAGTTTCGATGTTCCACCGCGACTCGGGCAATCACCCCTCTATGATATTCTCGTTTCCATATGAGAATCGGCTGTTTCACCCCGTTGCTGTCGCAGTTCCCCCTCGATAAAGTCTTCGAAAAATTACGCACTCTGAATATCTCTACTGTGGAGCTGGGCACGGGAAATTATCCCGGCGATCCGCATTGTAAATTGTCGATGCTTACCGATCGCGCGGCTCTGAAGGATTTCAAAACCAAGCTTGCCGACAACGGATTCACCATCAGCGCGCTCAGCTCGCATGGCAATCCCCTGCATCCGAATCCAGTGGTCGCGAAGGCTTACGCGGAGACCAGCCGCAAAACGATTCTCCTCGCCGAGAAGCTGGAAATCCCTGTGGTAATCGATTTTTCCGGCTGCCCCGGCGACAGCGACAAGGCGAAATATCCGAACTGGGTGACCTGTCCCTGGCCTCCCGAATATCTCGACGTTCTCGACTGGCAATGGGAAAAGAAAGTGATTCCATACTGGATCCGGCACGCGAAGTTCGCCGAGAATCACGGCGTAAAAGTCGCCATCGAAATGCATCCCGGCTTCGTCGTGTATAGCCCGGAGACGATGCTGAAGCTTCGTGCGATTGCTGGAAAAAGCATCGGATGCAACTACGATCCGAGCCACATGTTCTGGCAGGCCATCGATCCTATCAAAGCGGTCCGTGTGCTGGGCGATTCGATCTTCCACGTCCACGCCAAAGACACGCAGATCTACGATGCGAATCTCCCGATGACGGGCGTCCTCGACACGAAAAAATATACCGACGAAAAAAATCGCGCCTGGATCTTCCGGGCCTGCGGCTACGGCCACGCCTACACCTGGTGGACTGAATTTGTGTCCACGCTTCGCATGTTCGGCTACGATTACGTCCTGTCGATCGAGCACGAAGACACCCTGATGTCGCCCGATGAAGGCCTGACTAAGGCGGCGACGTTCCTGAATCAAATTGTGATCCGTGAGCAGCCCAGCGCGCCTTGGTGGGTCTGAAAAGAAAGTAGCCGGCAGAAAACCAGGCGCATAGCGCGGGTGAACGCTAGAGTTAGCGCGGGAAATTCGGCCGGGGGTTGAAGAAATCCCTGCAATTCCGGGGGAATTCGAGGGGTCTCGCGTTAAAATAACGCTACGCTGACGCGAGGAGGCGGGGCGCGGCTTTCCGCAGGTTCTTCGGTCATGGCTCATTCGTCGGCTCATCGCTCGTCTGAGTATGAAGGGCGGGCTGGGGCTCAGCTGGCGGTTGTTATCGTTATGTGTGTGACGCCGGGGGAGTTAGAGGCGGGAGCACGAGGCGACTGCCAAATATAGGAGCTGCTCCGGGCACCTATTTCTTCTCGCCGATCAGGCCGGTGCGGAGCAGGAAGCTAGTGTCCAGCTTTCCCGATATGAAGTCCGGATGCGCCAGAATTTTCAGGTGCAGAGGGATCGAGGTATAAATCCCCTCCACTACGAACATATCGAGGGCGCGATTCATGCGAGCTCTGGCCTCTTCGCGATCCGATCCGTGCGTGATTAACTTCGCAACCAGCGAGTCGTAATACGGGGGAATCACGCCGTCGTGATACGCCGCCGTATCCACGCGAACCCCCGCGCCCCCAGGCAAATTCAACCCAGTAATCCGACCCGGCGAGGGCGTAAACGTATCAGGATGCTCCGCATTAATGCGGCACTCGATCGCATGCCCGCGAATCGTGATCGGTTCAGTCAAGATACTGCTCAAAGGCTCGCCGGCAGCCACGCGGATCTGACTCTTCACGAGGTCGACTCCGGTCACCATCTCGGTCACGGGATGCTCCACCTGGATACGCGCGTTCACCTCGATGAAATACAGCTTGCCGCACTGGTCCATGAGGAACTCGACCGTTCCGGCGTTGCTGTAGCCGATTTTCTTGAGCGCAACGCGCAGGCTTTCCGAAATCCGCGCCCGCAGCTCCGGAGTCACCGCCGTCGATGGAGCTTCCTCGATCAGCTTCTGATGCCGCCTCTGGATGGAGCACTCACGCTCACCGAGGATCTCGACATTGCCGTGCCGGTCGCCCAGCACTTGAAACTCGATATGACGCGGATTCTCGACCAGCTTCTCCATGTACATATCGCCGCAGGAAAATGCCGCCGCCGCTTCGGCTTGGGCCTGCGCCAATAAATTGGGCATCTCTTCGGCGGAACGCACGATGCGCATGCCGCGCCCGCCCCCGCCCGCGGACGCCTTGAGCATCACCGGATAGCCGACCACCTCGGCCAATTCCAGCGCTTCGTCGAGCGACTTCAAAATTCCTTTGGAGCCCGGCAGGATCGGCACGCCTGCTTCGTCCATGACAGACCGCGCGATCTGCTTCATGCCCATACTGCGAATCACATCGGGGGTGGGCCCGATAAAGGTCAGGCCGCTGGTTTCGCACACTTCGGCGAAGTCTGCGTTTTCGCTGAGGAATCCGTAGCCGGGATGGACGGCGTCGGCATTGGAAATCTCAGCCGCGCTGATCACCGAAGGAATATCCAGATAACTGCGGGCGCTCTTGGCCGGCCCGATGCAAATCGCCTCATCGGCGAACCGTGTGTGCAGACTGTGCCGGTCGGCCTCCGAATATACGGCCACGGTCCGAATACCCAGGTCTTTGCAGGCGCAGATGATGCGAAGCGCAATTTCGCCGCGATTGGCGATCAGAATTTTTTGGAACATACGCTATCGGGGCCGGATTGAGAACAACGCTTCGCCGTATTCGACGGGACGTCCGTTTTCCACCAGCTTGGCGGCCACGGTGCCGCCGGTCTCCGCCTCGATTTCGTTCATCAGCTTCATCGATTCGATGATGCAGAGGACCTGCCCGGGCTCGACCGAATCGCCGACTCTCACAAACGGGGGAGCATCGGGCGACGGCGAATCGTAGTAGGTGCCGACGATCGGGGATTTCACCAGCATGCCGTCGGTTTCCGGTGCTCTGGCCGGCGCAGCCGCCGCAGCCGTGACAACGGGCGCCGCTGGAGCCGCGGCAACGGGCAGGGGCTGCGGCGCGGGCGCGACCACATATTCTTTATTGGCCCCGGCGCGTTTAATGCGCAGACGATCCTCGCCGCGCTGCACTTCCAGTTCGCCGACGCCGCTTTCGTTGAAAATCTGGAGCAGCTCTTTTATTTCGTCTATCGTCATTTATAGTTCGATCAGGTCCTTCGGGGTCGGCGTCAATACTTCGCAGCCATGCTCCGTCACAAGCACGGTGTCTTCGATCCGGATCCCGCCCAACCCATCGATATAAGCGCCAGGCTCGATGGTAATCGCCATCCCGGCCTGAAGCTTGGTCTTGTCCTTTCTCGCGATCCTCGGCGGCTCATGAATTTCGAGCCCCAACCCGTGACCGGTGGAATGCACGAACGCGCGGTCAAGCTCATGACGTTTTAACACGTTCCTGGCCGCTGCGTCCACCTCTCCCGTCGTTATACCGGCCTTAATTGACGATAAAGCAGCCAATTGTGCCTCCAGAACAGCCTTATAAAGCCTTAAAATGCGCTTCGGAGGCGTTCCGGTATGGGCGACCCGCGTCATATCGCTGGCGTAGCCCTCCTGGCTTGCGCCCATGTCAATTAATAATAATTCATTTTCGCCCAGCCGATGAGGTGTCGGATGCGCGTGCGGCAGAGCTGTGCGAGGTCCGGCAGCGACAATCGTATCAAAAGCTGCCTTTTCCGCGCCTAAAGCCCGCATCTGATAATCGAGCTCCGCGGCGATATCCATTTCCCTCGCCCCGGCGTGAACCCTGCGAATGGTCTTCGAATAAGCTTCGGAATTGGTGGCGACGCTACGGCGGATCAGGCTCATTTCGGCAGCCGACTTGACCATCCGCTGCTCTTCAATAATCCGTCCAATTGGGTGGAGCGCCGAGCCGAGCGGTAGGTCCTCTTTAACTCTTATGTAATCGTCGTAACGAAGCCAGGAGCTCTCGAAGCCTATTTTTTTCAGCCGTTTACGTTTGATTATGGCGGCCGCGGCTACCAGCAGCGGCTTCTTTTCGACATGAACCTTGCAAGTGATCTGCTGCGCGACTTCCAAGGCGTATCGGGGGTCGGTGAAAAAGTGCGAGTCGCTCTTGGTTAGCAGCAGGATGCCGTTCGAGCCGGCGTAACCAGTGAGATAACGCACGTTAGCCGGGGAAGAAACCAGCAGGGCGTCGATTTTCAGTTCGGGTAAGCGCGCGGACAGGGTGCGGCGACGCTGATCAATTTCAGTCAAACTAATAGTTTAGCAGTCTACCTTCAGGACCGACATAGGATCGACATTGGCCGCACGGCGGGCGGGGACTAACGCTGCGGCCAATCCGACGGCGGCCAGGATGGTTGACGCCAGTATGTAGGTTGGCAGATCGGTCGGTTTGATGTCGTAGAGCAGGCTCGCTAACGATCGGCTGGCGGCCATCGCCGCGCCGAGACCTACTGCGATTCCGATGGCGGTCGGAATCAGGGCGTCGCGAATGATCAGACGGATTACGCGGGAGCCGTCTGCTCCTAACGCCATGCGAATTCCGATTTCCTGGGTTCGGCGCGCGACGGTAAAAGAAATTACGCCGTAGACGCCGACTACTGCCAGTAACAACGCGATGGCGGCGAAGGAGCCGAAGAGGAGTCCGTTGAAGCGAGGGCGGGCGGTGATTTCGTCGAACTGCTGATTCATGGTGCGAACGGCGACTAGCATGCGCGGGTCGAGCTGCTGGAGTTCCTGGCGGAGAGCGGACGCGGTGAGTATTGGGTCCGCCAAGGTGCGGACGACGATGTTAACGCTCTGCTGCGACTGTGGCAAGGGACAATCCATTTCCGGGACAGGGGCGCCGTTCAGGCCGTGATTCTTGACGTCGGCCACGACGCCAACGATTGTTTTGGGAGCGTTTTGCATGAGGTCGATTTTCTTGCCGATGGGGTCCTCGTTGGGGAAGTAGGTGCGGACCAGGGTCTGGTTTACGAGGGCGGTGTTATCGGGCGAATCGGCGTTCGTGAACATGCGGCCACGGAGCAGCGGAATCCCGAGCGCCTCGTAATATCCGGGGCTGATGTGTCCAGCGATCACGTTATCTCCCCGATGCCATCCTTCGGGTTTGGGCCTGCCTTCGCGGGAGAAAGTTTGCGAGCTGCTTCCATAGTTCGGGTGCAGAGAATCGGCGAAGGCTACGACGGCAATCCCTGGAATCGAGGCAATGGCCCGCCGGATTTCATCGAGCGGCCGGGGCTGCCAGATGTTGGCGGTAATAATGTGCTCGGGTTGAAATCCGATGTTTTTGTGCTCGAGGCGCCACAAACTCTGGAACATCAGCGCGGCGCCGATCAGCAATGTAAGTGAGAGCGCGATTTCGGCGGCGACCAGAAGTCCGCGGGGACCGGAGCGGGCGAAGCGGCCGATGGGGCGAGTTGCGGAAAATGCCGGGGCGAGGCCGAATACGATTCCCGTTGCGAGCGCCGCGAAGAGTGCGAAGAGCAGAACACGGACGTCGACCGTTACCTCCGCCATGCGCGGGAAATCTTCGGGGCCGATCGCGCGGAGGGTTCGGACGCCTGCGGCGGCGATGAACACTCCCGCCGCACCACCGATCGAGGAGAGGAGGAGGCTCTCGGTCAGCAATTGGCGGATGAGGCGGAATCGCGACGCGCCGAGAGCTGCGCGGGTTGCGATCTCCCGTCGACGAGCGGTCGCACGAGCCAGCAGAAGATTGGCTACATTCGCGCACGCGATCAGGAGCACGCATCCGACGCCGGCCAGCAAAATCAAGAGGACTGTTTTTACGTTGCCGGTCAGGCGGTCCTGAAAAGACTGCACTACGAGCTTGACGTCCTTTCGATAGATCAGAGGATAGCTGTCGCGGGTGGCTGCGAATAATGTTTCGAAGTTTGCGCGAGCTTGAGCGAGAGTGGCGCCGGGCTTAGTACGGCCGATGGTATCCCAGGCTGCGCCTACGCGGCGGTCTTTCTGGCTTTCGATATCGATTTGCACGGGCACGAGCGCGTCGACTTGCGCGGTGCCCGGATAGTGGAAATTTTTGGGCAGCACGCCGACGATTTGACGCGAGCCCCCGTCGAAGAAAACAGATTTGTCGAGGACCCTCGGGTCGGCCGCGAATTTGTCCTGCCAGAGGCCGTAGGAAATCACGATGGGCAGGGAGGCGCCGAGTTTCGATTCTTCAGGCAAGAATCTTCGGCCGAGTATGGGATTTACTTCGAGGACATCGAGGAGATTGGAGGTGACTCGCGCGGCATAAATGCGTACCGGGCCGTCTGGGAGTTGAAGCGGCTCGGATCTCCAGACGCGGCCCATGGCGGCGTAGGCGTCGAATACCCGGTTGTCGCGGGCCCAGTCGAGGTAATCCCAGGAGGGGACGAAGTAGAAGTCCTGGCCTGGGAAATGGGTGGAGACCGAGACCAGGCGGTCGCCCTGCGGATAGGGGAGGGGTTTTAAGAGAACTGCGTTTACTACGCTGAAGATCGCTGTGGTTGCGCCGATGCCTAGGGCCAAGGCGAGGATCGCGGCTACGGTGAAGCTGGGGTTCCGAAGAAGAGTGCGGGTGGCGAATTTTAGGTCGTTCATGGTTTTTTTACCTCACGGGGACGGGTCGGGGACCCGTCCTACTGGTTACGTGGAAGCGCTCGGGGCGTAGACACGAGTGTCAACGCGGGACGCATGAGTGGGGAGGGAACGTGCCCTACTATTCATTGCGCAGTACCTCCATGGGATCGACTTGCGATGCGCGGCGGGCGGGTAGATAACACGCGGCGGCGGCTACTAAGAGCCATAGGAGTGATGCGCCGGCGTAGGTTGCTGGATCGGTTGGGCTGACGCCGTACAGGAATTTGGGCAGCGCCCGCGTGATCAGTGCGGAAACTGTGAGGCCGACGGCGATGCCGATGAGGGTCGAGGTCAGGCCTTGGCGGAGAATCAGTTTGAAGATGTCGGTATTCTGCGCTCCGATGGCCATGCGGACTCCGATCTCGCGGCGGCGAAGGGAGACGTGATAAGCGATCATGCCGTAGAGGCCGACGGCGGAAAGAACCAGCGCGAGCACGGCGAAGGCGCCGAGGACGGAGACTTCCCAGCGGATTTGCCAGAACGATTGATCGACCCAAGCGGAGAGAGGTTTTACGGCGTAGACTCGCGCAGAGGGATTAACGGCGGTTATTAGTTTGGGCAGGTCGGGGACCTGCCCTACTGTTTCCAGAACCAGGGTTTGGAGGCCTTGGTAGTTGCTGAAAGGCCGGTAGGCGTGGGGCTTGGCGGGCTCGCCTACGGAGACGAAGCGCAGGTCGCGGGCTACGCCGATGACTTCCGCGGCCGACGGATTGCGGCAGCCGATGCGAACCTGTTTGCCCAGCGCACTTTCATTCGGCCACAAACGCTTGGCCATCGCTTGATTGACGATGACGACGGGATGCGGCTCGGCGTCGCGGAAATCGCGGCCTGCGACGATGGGAGCCTGCATGGTTTCGAGGAAGCCTGGCCCGATGATGCTGGTCGTGGCAGGAATCGATTCGAGGTCCACGAGCGACGCACAGCCGGGCGCGATGGGCGTCAACGGCAGATAGTTGGTCAAGGCGACCGACTTCACGCCGGGCAAGGATCGCAGGCGATCGGTCACCTGGGAATAAAACGCGCGGGCCGATTCCGGCGTGAATTCGGGAGCCGAGACGTAGGTCCAGGCGTACATACGATTGGCGACCGCGAAGCCTGGATCGGCCGTGCGAAACTCTCCGAGGACGCGCAGAAATAATCCCGCAGTGAGAAGCAAGATGAGCGAAAGCGAAACTTGCGCGATTAGCGAAACTCTGCGAAGGCCGAAGCGGGATTGGGCCGGTGCGTCGCCTTTCAGACCGGTCAGCACGTCGACCTGGCTGGCTCGCCAGGCCGGGGCGAGTCCGAAGAACAGCGTGGTCGCCAGGGACAGGAGCGTAACGAAGAGAAGAACGCGGGTATCGGCGGCCAAGTCGAGCGAGACGGAATCGAAGGGGCCGGCAGAGAGGAGCAGTTCAAGGGCGCGGTTGGTCCAGTAGCCGAAAATCAATCCGGCGAATCCTCCGGCGATTGCCAGGAGGAGGCTTTCGGTAAGGAACTGGCGGAGTAATCTGGCGCGGCGCGCGCCGAGTGCGACACGAACGGAGATTTCGCGATGCCGCGCGGCTCCGCGGGCGAGCAGAAGATTTCCGACGTTGACGCAGGCGATCATGAGAATCACTGCGACGACGGCCATCAGGACTCCGGCGATGGGAGCGGCGTTGTGGCGGCTGGTTGCACTCGGGATTCCGCGAACCTGCTCGGCGACGATCGGGAGAACTTTCGCTTCCGTGCGGGGAAACTGGAGCGCGATCGAATTGAGTTCCACAGAGGCCTGGCGCGGCGCGCGGCCAGGTTTCAGACGGCCGAAGATGAAGACTGAGGGCTGGCCGCGATCGTTCATTCTGTCCTCGATGCCGGGGTGCTGCTTCATCCAGTGGCGGAGGGGCACCCAGAGATCCATGCTCAATGGCAGGTAGATCCCCTGAAATTCTTTGGGAGCGACGCCGACGATGGTGTACCACTGCGTTTCCGAGCGGACGCGCTTGCCGATAACGTTGGGATCGGCTGCGAAAAAGCGCTGCCATGCGCGATAGCTGATGACGCAGGCGTCCTCGTCCTCGGTTTGGAACCAGCGGCCGAGCAAGGGGCGGACTCCGATGACTTGCGGGTAATCGATCGAGACGGCTTCGGCGCCGGCGTTATGAGCTACGCCATCGAAATCGAGGCTCGATTCAGTCGGGTTCGAAGCGGCCATGCCTTCCATGGTCGTGGTGCGGTCGCGGAAGTTTAAGAAATCGGGATAGGAGAGTAGAGGGCCGCTGGAGCGGCTCAAGGCTACCACGCGGTCGGGTGCGGAGACAGGTAGGGGGCGGAGGAAGAGGGAATTTAGAACGCTGAAGATCGAGGCGTTTACGCCAATGCCGAGGCCGAGGCAGAGAACTGTGAGGAACGTGAATCCTGGGGATTTTGCGAATTGACGGAGGGAATAGAGGACATCTCGCATGTCCGCGTTAGACACCGGGTGGCTGGGTTTTGTTCCGGGATGTGAGCCAACCGAAAAGGCAAGACGATTTTAGCCGCTGATAAACGCTGATTAGTGCACAAGAAGGCTAGTCAGTCTTTTTCAGTGTTACTCGTAGCGAAGGGCGATGGTGGGGTCGATGGTCGCGGCGCGGCGGGCGGGGAGGAAACCGGCTAGCAGGGAGACTAGCATCATCGTGACGGCGGCGAATATCAGGGTCAGCAAATCGCTGGGGGCGACGCCGTAAAGCTGGGAGACCAGGTAGCGGCTGAGAGCGATCGCCAGAGGAATTCCGACGCCGATTCCGGCAAGGCACATCCACGCTACCTCTTTGAGAACCATGCCGAGCACGTTCCTCCGGCCTGCGCCGAGGGCCATGCGGATGCCGATTTCGCGGGTGCGGCGGGCGACGGAGAACGCGGTGACTCCGTAGAGTCCGACGGAGGCGAGCAGGGTGGCGAGGGCGCCGAAGGAAGCGCAGAGGATCGCGATCAGGCGCTCCGCGAAGAGGGATTCACTGACTTGCATCTCCATGGTCTTGAGGTCCCAGACGGCGAGGTTGGAATCGATTTTGGCGATCTGGCGCCGGATGGAGGGCATCAGCGATTCGGGGGCAGAGGCGGTGCGCACATCGACGCTGATATAGCTGGGCGCGGGATCCTGCAAGTAGGGCACATAAACGATACGGGGGTGATCGTTGCGCAGGCTGTCGTACTTGGCATCTTTCGCGACGCCGACTATTTCAACGTCGCCGGGGCCTTCCTGGTGGTATCCAAATTTCCGCCCTAGCGGGTTTTCGCCGTTAAAAAAGTGCTTCACGAAGCTTTCATTGACGACCGCTACCTTCGGCGATCCTAAACGGTCAGCGGCAGTGAAATCGCGGCCCAGCAGGAGAGGCGTGCCAAGGGTTGAAAAATAGCCGGGAGAAATCGATAAGAAATGAGGGTTCATATCCTCATCCTGTTTGGGCTGGTAGCCATCGATATGGATACCGTTTATGTTGTTATCGCCGGAGAGCAGCGCAACGTCGGTGAGCGCAACGGATCGAACGCCGGGCAGGGTGTTGAGACTGTCCTGAATGGTCTGATAAGTCTCGTGAATTCGCGCGGGCGTATATCCGTTGCGCGACGCATCGAGAGAGAAGGTCACCATATTCGAGGTTTGGAAACCGGGATCGAGCTTGCGGAGATTCAGGAGGCTACGCGTGAACAATCCGGCTCCGACCAGCAGCAGAAGCGATAGCGCGACTTGCGCGACGACCAGAGCCTGGCGCGAACGGATCTGACCGAAGCCTCCGATGATACTGCCGCCTTGATCTTTCAATGTGGGGTAGACATTGGGACGGGTCGATTGAATGGCGGGCAGGAGGCCGAAGCCGATACCGGTGATCAGCGCGAGCACGAACGTGAAGGCGAGGGTGCGCGGGTCGAGCGAGGCGTTCAACCCGTTGGCTCCGCCCTGCGCGGGGATACTCTGGATCAGAAGGCCGGAGGTCCAGGCGCTGACCAGCAGGCCTGCGCATGCACCCAAGATCGCGAGCACCATGCTCTCGATCAGCAACTGGCGGATGATGTCGCGTCTCGATGCACCCATGGCGAGACGAATCGCGATTTCTTTTTGACGCCCGAGACCGCGCGCTACGAGAAGATTCGCGACGTTGGCGCAGGCGATGAGGAGCACGAGTCCGACCATGCCCATCAGCACGTACAAGGGGGTGCTGGTGCTGTCGCGAAACGTCGGCACGCCGTTGTAGGCGGGCGTCAGCACCATGGCTTTCGCGAGAAAACGGTCGTGAAAACGCTGCGAGATGGTTCCGGTCATCGCGGCGAGGTCGGCTTCGAGCATCGGCTTGAGGATCACCTGGAGGGAAGGGCTCGCCTGTTTGGCGGTCATATTCGGCTTCAGGCGGCCGAGTATGTGCAGAACGTGAGCGGTGCGGTCGTCATACCCGTCATCGGTTGGCGTGATTTCAACCTTCATTGCGAGGGGAACGTAAACGTCGGGATTGCGGCCGACGTCCAGGCCGAAGAATTCGCGGGGCGCGATCCCAATGATGGTCATCAGGGCGTTGTTCACGCGGACCGTTTTGCCCACCGCGTCCTCGGCGCCGCCGAAACGCTTCTGCCAAAAAGCGTAACCGAGAACGACGACGGGATGGCCGCTCTTCTTGATGTCGTCGTCTGCCGATAATAGGCGTCCGCGGTGAGCCGGGACACCCAGCACGTCGAAATAATTACCTGATGCGACTTCCGCGGTGACGGATTCACTCTGGCCCTGATAGACGAAATTCGCGGCGTGGGGAAAGCGCGCGATCAATCCTGAAAACACCTGGTTGCGATCGCGCAAGTCGAGATAAAAGGGACGGGAGAAGAGGCGGTCTGAATTGTCGCCGGCGAAGTGACCGCGGTTCGGTCCAGGGGTTTCGATCTGCACCAACTCGCGTGGATTCTTCACCGGCAACGGGCGCAGGAGGACCTGATCGAGCACCGTAAAAATCGCGGTATTGGCGCCTAATCCGAGAGCCAGGGAAGCGATCGCAACGGAGGTGAACAAGGGACTCTTTTGGAGCATCCTGAAAGAGTGCCGGACGTCGGACAGAAAAGCAGCCATTGGCCGTGACGTAGCAAATCGCGGGCCGCTGCTAAAGTGTTGACGGGTCGGGAGTGGTGATCGTAGTGAGGGGCGGTCGCGGGACTTGAAATCCCAAATGCGGACACCGATCCCTAGTGAGTCATCGAATAGACGATGAAGTTTATACCCATGCGGATTCCCAAGGCTGAATAGTGTTCGGGGTATTCCGGATAATCGGCCCACTCCCAGGAATCGCCGGCGTCGATGTTGAACCAGATCGCGATCATCAGGCGGCCTTCATCGTCGTAGATGCCTCGCCAGTGCGGATCGACTCCGTCGTTGCGATACGGACGGCCACTGCGGAGAGACCATTCGCCGGGGATGGGAGTTTTGGTGAGATCGAAAACGGTGTGGAACGATTGGTCGGTGTCCTCGATTTCTACGATTGGGCGGCCGGGGAAAATCATGTGCATATTGCGCTCAAAATTTCCCCATTCGAGCGTGCCCCAAAAATCGTCGCAGACCAGGAAACCTCCGTGGAGAAGATAGTCGCGAAGTTTGTTGGCCTGAGCGCCGGTGAGATTCATGCTGCCGGCTTGGACGGCGTATAGCCACGGGTAATTGTAGACATCGTCTCCGTCATCGAGATTGACCGGCTGCTCGACGGAGCGGATGTTAAGGCGTGTCAGGCGGCGGACGGCGACAGTGAAATGGCGATCGGCGCGCGGATAATCGTTAGTCCATGCAGCCCATCCGTTCTGCCAGGGACCGCGGGTGCGGATGAGACCGATGGTCGGATGCGGAGGATACATGAGGCGCGCGAAGATCCATTCGGTTTTTTCACGATAATCGGGAGGAAGATCGAAGGTGGCGTACTCCTGGCCTGGATATTGCCGGAACGGCTGCTGCTGGAAGGCGTACAATGTTCCGAGAACGGTGGCGGCCAACACGAATCGCCCGTTCCGAGGAAGCATACTAGGATCATTATGACGAAGAGACTGGCGCTCGCGGTTACTGTGTGCGTACTCGCGGTATATGCACAACAAAAGGCCGGCGGCGATCTGGGGTTCAAAGATACGCCGATGCTGCCGGGCGATAAGTGGCATGTTCACGATCCGGATCGTCCTCATCCGCACGTGGTGACGCCCGGTGCGAAGCCGGGAGATCCTCCTTCGGACGCGGAGATTTTATTCGACGGGAAGAACCTGTCGAAATGGATGCAGAAGAAAGACGGGAAATTATTCGAGCCGAAGTGGCCGGTTCGCGATGGATATTTCGAGGTCGATGCGACGCACGGGGACCTGGTGACCAAGGAGTCATTCGGGGATTGCCAGTTGCATATCGAATGGGCGTCGCCCGCGAAGGTGGAGCATTCCAGCCAGTCGCGTGGAAACAGCGGCGTGATTTTCATGAGCCTGTACGAGATTCAGGTGTTGGATTCGTACAACAATCCCACCTATGCGGACGGGCAGGCCGGAGCGATCTACGGCCAGTGGCCTCCGCTGGCGAACGCGACGCGGCCTCCGGGGGAGTGGCAGGCTTACGACATCGTTTTCGAGGCTCCGCGGTTTGAAGGCGACAAGCTCGTGAGGCCCGCGTATTTCACGGTGATTCTGAACGGGGTGCTGCTGCACAATCATCAGGCGAGCATGGGTCCGATGATTTACCGGCATGTTGCCCATTATGAGCCGCACGCGGCGGAGTTGCCGCTGTTGCTACAGGATCACAATACTCCGGTGCACTATCGGAATATCTGGATCCGCAAGATCGGCAGTTACGACCGGCCTGAAAAATAGTACAAGAAGGAGTCGGCGATGGTCCAACAAAACGAGGAGCCTCTGCGATGCTCCTTCTGTTATAAGACCCAGTCTGAAGTTGCAAAACTCGTCTCGAACCCAGGTGGCAGTGCTCATATCTGCAACGAGTGCATCGAAGTATCCCACTTGATTCTTGAAGAAGGCCCCAACCTGCGAACGCATCCCGTTGCCGGGCACCCTATCGAAGAATAGTGCCCCTTGCGCATAGGGGCGATCGGGAGTAATCTGCAATCAGAGAGGTACCTGGCAGTGAAACTCCTTCGATCGGCTCTTCTTCTTTCTTCCCTTTTTTCCCTTTCTTTATTCGCCCAGCATGGCGGCGGCGGTCACGGCGGAGGCGGTGGCGGCGGATTCCGCGGTGGGGGTGGAGGCTTTAGCGGCGGCGGGGCGTTTCGAGGCGGAGGCGGTTACGGCGGTGGTTTCCGGGGCGGCTACGGCGGGTACGGCGGATTTCGCGGCGGATATGGGTATGGATACCGCGGTTTCGGCTACGGACTTGGATTCGGATTTGGGCTAGGCTGGCCGTATTACGGCTATTACGGGTATCCATATTATGGTTACTCTCCTTACTATGGAGCAGCTTATTACGATCCCTACTACGACTACGGCTATGCGGCGGCGCCCGCTTATACGGCGCCTGCTCCTGCGGTGACGTATACGGCACCCGCGGCTCCGGCCACTGCGGCTGGCTCCTATTACCGGCAAGCTGACTACTACCTGATCGCGTTTTCCGACCATACCATTCGTGCGGCGGCATCCTACAAAGTGGTGGGCGATCAAATTGAATGGACCCCAAGAGAGGGCGGGTCCCCGCAAAGCGCCCCCCTGTCGAGCGTCGATAAATCGTTCAGCGCGCAGATCAATCGCGACCGGCGAGTGCAATTCTCTCTGCCGTAATGAAGTACGCGATCCGGACTCTGTTGAGAAGTCCGGCGTTTACTTCAATCGCGGTAATTTCGCTCGCGTTGGGTATCGGCGCGAATACGGCGATCTTCCAATTGTTCGATGCGGTGCGTTTGCGCACGCTGCCGGTCCGGTCCCCTCAGGATCTGGTGGAACTGCGGATCGGCGATATGACGCACGCCCGAGGATCCTGGCTGCGCCGGAATGCTCTCACGAATCCTCTCTGGGAAACGATTCGGGAGCGCCAGCAGGTCTTTTCAGACGCGTTCGCCTGGGCGGATGAGCCCATGAACATTTCCGCGACACGCGAGACGGAAAACGCCTGGGGTTTGTGGGTCAGCGGGAGTTTGTTCGACGCGCTGGGCGTTCGCCCCGTGCTGGGCCGGGTCTTCACGGCAGAGGACGATCGAAAAGGCTGCGCGCTTACCGGTGCGGTGATCAGCTATGGATTCTGGCAACGCGAGTTTGGTGGAAGCGCAGCGGCGATCGGCCAGAAAATCCACCTCGAAAGGGGCCCCGTTGAAGTAATCGGCGTCACGCCGCAGGATTTCTTTGGGCTCGAAGTGGGCCGGCAGTTCGACCTGGCGCTGCCGATTTGCGGAGCGGGCGAGCGTCTGAATTCCGGGACCACCTGGTGGCTCACGGTGATGGGCCGTCTGAAGCCTGGCATTTCGCAGGCGCAAGCTGACGCTCAGTTGCAGGCGATCTCCCCTGGAATTTTCGAGGCGACCTTGCCGGCGGACTATCCGCCCGTCAGCATCAAGCCTTATCTGGCGATGAAGCTGAACACCATTGCGGCGGGCGGCGGAAGCTCGAATCTGCGGGAGGAATACTCGACACCGCTGATGCTGTTGCTGGCGATTACCGGCCTCGTTCTGCTGATCGCGTGTGCGAATCTGGCGAATTTAATGCTCGCGCGGGCGGCCGGGAGGGAGCGCGAAATCGCGGTGCGCCTGGCGATCGGCGCGTCGCGCACGCAATTGATCCGGCAATTGATGATCGAAGGATTGCTGCTTGCGGCCGCAGGCGCGGGAGTGGCGCTTTTCCTGGCGCGCGAAGTGAGCCGGTCCCTGCTGGCGTTCCTGAGCGCCGGGGACGACTCGGTTTTCCTCGATGTCCGGCCGGACTGGCGCGCATTCGGCTTCACGGCGGCGATAGCGGTTTTGACGTGCGTGTTGTTCGCGCTGGCGCCGGCGCTGCGCGCGACCAGCGGCCAGGCGTCGGACGCGTTGAAATCCGGCAGCCGCGGAACCGCGGGGCGGGAACGCTTCGGGCTTCGGCGCGCTTTGGTCGCCGGGCAAATCGCGATGTCCCTGGTGTTGATCGTCGGCGCGCTGCTGTTCGCGCGCAGCCTGCGCAATTTGATGACACTCGAACCTGGGTTTCGCGAGAACGGAATCCTGATCGCCGAGGTAAACTTCGGCCGCGATGTTTCGGACAACCGTCTGCCGTTTGTACGGCGCGATGCGGTGGAACGCGTGCGGGCGATTCCGGGAGTCGAGGATGCGGCGGAAACAGGATCGATTCCGCTCACCGGCAATGCGTGGACCAACATCATGTGGATGGATGGATCGGATTCCAGCCACGGTCGTGAGATTTCCCGAAGCCTGGTGGGCGCCGGTTACTTCCGCACCATCGGTACGCCGCTTCTTGCCGGCCGGGAGTTCGATGCGCGGGATACGCACAGTACGCAGAACGTCGCCATAGTGAGCGAAGAATTCGTGCGCCGGTTTTCGCTGGGTGCGAATCCCGTGGGCGAGAAATTCTGGATCGAGAAAACGCCGTTCGCGCCGCAGATCGCGATGGAGATTATCGGCGTTGCGAAGAACAGCAAGTATAGCGATCTGCGTCAGGAATTTCTGCCGGTGGTGTTCATCCCGATGACCCAATTTCCGCAGCAGATTCGGGGCGGCAGCATCCTGATCCGGTCCGCCGCGCCGCTCGACAAATTGACGCCGGCGATACGCCAGGCGTTCGCGGACGCGAGTCCCGAGATTCGATATTCATTCTCGGTCTTCAAGACGCGAATCGAGCAATCGCTGATCCGGGAGAGAATGATGGCCATTCTTTCCGGGGTGTTCGGCGCGCTGGCGGCGCTGCTGGCGAGCGTCGGGCTCTACGGAGTCATTTCGTACACGGTCGCGCGCAGGACCCACGAGATCGGAATCCGCATCGCTCTGGGTGCGAGCCGCCGAAGCGTGATCGGCTTGGTTTTGCGCGAGACTGGCCTGCTGCTGGCCATTGGACTCGTTGTCGGCATCCTGGTTTCCCTGGGCCTTGGGCGAGCGGTTGCCTCTTTGCTGTTCGCATTGCAGGCAAACGATCCGCTGACGTTCGTCGCAGCGGGGAGTGCATTAGCCGTCGTGGCGCTTGGAGCCAGCTATTTTCCGGCTTCCCGGGCATCTACCGTCGATCCGGCGATTGCGCTTCGCCGGGAGTGATGCGAATCCGAATTAAAATGTGGGTGTCAGTACTCTCAACCGAACCCTGACCGTAAGAGTCAGTGTGAAAAGTTGTTCGACAGGCGAAACCGCCTGTCCCACCGTTCTGTAACTGCTTTTTTTGTCGTGGTGGGGCAGGCGGTTCCGCCTGCCCATCAAGATCCCAGGGACTTTTCAAGCAGACTCGTGAGGGAGGGGACATCAGCTTTAGGACTCTCGTCCGCTAAACTAAAAGTTCAGCCCCATGTTCAAGTCCCTTTTCGGCTCCTCGCCCGCTCCTTCTTCCGAACCCGGTCTACTCGAACGCCTGAAAGCAGGCATTCAGAAAACTCGCGCGGGCCTCATGGAGAAGATTGAGGATGCCGTCAGCGGACGTAAGGAGATTGACGCCGGCGTTCTCGAAGAGCTCGAATATGCTCTCATCACCGCGGACATCGGCTCGAAGACCACCGCGGAAATCCTGGAGCGCATCCGCCAGCGCGTCGAGCGCCACCAGGTGGGCGATATCGCAGAGCTGAAGAGTCTGATTCGCGAGCATCTGCTCGAAATTTTGCAGGCCACGGAGAAGCCGGTCCCGCTGGTGAAGGACCCGCCCGCGGTGATGATGGTGGTGGGCGTCAACGGGGCGGGGAAGACCACTTCCATCGGCAAGCTCACGCGGAGGTTGCAATCTGAGGGACGCACCGTTCTGCTCTGCGCCGCCGATACCTTTCGCGCCGCGGCAATTGAACAACTTGAGGTTTGGGCCGAAAGAACGGGCGCAGGATTAATCCGGCAGCAGCCTGGGTCTGATCCGAGCGCGGTTTTGTTCGATGCGTTGCAGGCAGCAAAGGCCCGTAAGGTCGATTATGTGATCGTCGATACAGCGGGCCGGCTGCACACCAAGACGAACCTGATGGCGGAGCTGGAGAAGATGCGGCGCACCGCCGCCCGCGTGATTCCGGAAGCTCCCCACGAAGTACTGCTGGTGATTGAGGCGACCACCGGGCAGAACGGCCTGGAGCAGGCTCGCAAGTTCACCGAATCGAGCGCGGTCACCGGAATTATTCTGACCAAGCTCGACGGTACCGCGAAGGGCGGTGTCGTCGTTGCCATTTCGCGGGAGCTGAATTTGCCGATCCGTTATGTAGGTGTCGGCGAGCAGTTGGACGATCTGCTGCCCTTTGAGCCGGAAAATTTTGTAGCGTCGATTTTCGATTAATGCACCGCTATATAGAGGACGCGCTGGAATTGGCCGCGCTCGGCTTGGGCCGGGTGAGTCCGAATCCTTGCGTCGGTGCGGTGATCGTCGCGGACGATCGAGTGGTGGGGCGCGGATTCTACACCGCCGCCGGGGTGCGCCACGCCGAAGTTCAGGCTCTCGACGAAGCCGGTGAGAAAGCGCGCGGCGCGACGATGTACGTGACCCTCGAACCGCACGCGCATCAGGGGCGCACGCCTCCCTGCACCGACGCGATGATCGCCGCCGGCATCGCCCGCGTCATCGCGCCGATGGAAGATCCCAATCCGCTGGTTCGCGGTCGCGGATTTGCGCAATTGCGCGAAGCGGGCATCGATGTCGAGTTGGCTCCGGAGTATGCCACCCGCGCCGCGGAGCTGAACGAAGCGTTCCTGCACTTCATGCGAACCGGCCGCCCCCTGGTGATGCTGAAAGCGGCCCTTACACTGGACGGAAAGATCGCGGCGCCAGAAGGCAATGAAGGCTGGATCACCAGCGAAAAAGCGCGCGCCCACGTTCAGACGCTGCGCCATTACTCGGACGCGATTCTCACCGGTATCGGCACCGTGCTGGCCGACGATTGCCGCCTCACCGATCGCAGCGGCGACGAAAGGAGCAGGCCTCTGCTGCGAATCGTCATGGATTCGCAATTGCGTTTGCCGCTGGAATCGAAAATGGTGGAATCGGCGAAAGGCGACGTTCTGGTCGCGACCACTTCGGCCGGCTCGCTCGAGCGCCG
Organism: Bryobacteraceae bacterium; assembly: GCA_035485055.1. Taxonomy (GTDB): domain Bacteria; phylum Acidobacteriota; class Terriglobia; order Bryobacterales; family Bryobacteraceae; genus Palsa-187. The sequence continues at coordinate 18,571 of DATHOJ010000008.1, read as the reverse complement.
GCGCAGGCTCGAAGCCAAAGGAATTCGCGTCGAAATGCTGGAGGGCGCGGACGGCCGCGTGAGCCTGCACGCCATCGGGGAGCTGCTGGGCCGCGAGAAATACCTCTCCTTAATGATCGAGGCGGGAAGTAAAGTGAACTGGTCCGCCCTCGAATCTGGCGTCGCCGATAAGATTTTTTTCTACTACGCTCCGAAGATTCTGGGAGGAATGCAATCTCTGCCCGTAGCGGGCGGCACGGGCCGTCTGCGGCGTGCGGATGCGATCCGTTTTCGCGATTTAAAACTCCACTCGATTACTCCAAATGAGTTCGCGGTCGAGGCTCGCCTGGAAAAATAAATGTTTACCGGGATCATCGAAGAGTTGGGAACGGTCGCCGCTTGCGGCACGCGGTTAGCAGTGACTTGCTCGACCGTGCTGGAGGATGCGCAGGAAGGGTCGAGTATCGCGGTCAACGGCGTGTGTCTCACAGCGCTCGACCTGACACGCAATTCCTTCTCTGCCGACTTGGCTCCCGAAACGCTCGCGAGGACGAATCTCGGCGACCTGCGAATCGGATCGCGCGTAAATCTCGAGCGGCCCGTAACCCCCGCCACGCGGCTCTCCGGCCACATCGTGCAGGGACACGTGGACGCCACCGGCGAAGTGCTTGCGCTCGATGAACTGCGCGACGGCAACTGGTGGCTGAAAGTGAAAGTGCCCGCCGCGCTCGACCGGTACCTGGTCCACAAAGGCTCCATCGCGATCGACGGAATCAGCTTGACCATTGCCACGCTCGATGCCGCCGAGCTAGGCGTCACGATTATCCCGCACACTTATGCGAACACCACACTGGGATCGCGCCACGCCGGGGATCGCGTGAATCTCGAGGTGGACGTCCTCGCCAAGCACGTCGAAAAATTGATCCTATCCGGAGCCATTCCGCGCGTAACATAACGTTATGGGTTCTCCAGCAGCTCGTCTCGGCGATCCAACCGTGCACGGCGGCGTCATCATCCTGGGCTTTCCGCAGGTGCTGATCGGCAATCAGCCCGCCGCGCGAATCACCGACATGCACACCTGTCCCCAAGTGACTGGGGTCGTCCCCCATGTCGGAGGTCCGATCGTCATGGGCTCATTTACCGTGATCACCGGAAATATGCCGCAATCCCGAGTCGGCGACGCCTTGGTCTGTGTCGGCCCTCCCGACGCCGTGGCCATGGGCTGCCAAACGGTAATGGTCGGAATGGCCGGCGGAGGGGCTGGCGCGGCCGGGCTTCAGATGGGCCTCGCCCTGGGGTCCTGATATGATCCTCGAAATCTGCGACGGACCCGAGAAAGGCCGCCGTGTAACTCTCCGCGATGGCGCGACGGTCTCCTTCGGCCGCACCGAAACTGCGATGGACCGGTTTCCCGAAGATCCGGCCATGTCCTCGCTTCATTTCGTGTTGAGTCTCAGCGCGGGCGTTCTGCGGATGCACAACCACAGCCAGACCAACGGCACGATGATCAACGGAACGCGCGTCGAATCGGCCGTGGTCCAGCCCGGCGACACCATCGCCGCCGGCGGAACAGTCTTCCGCGTAGTCGGCCCGCCACCGAACCCATATCCCGCGCAACTCCGCGTAGGCGGCTGGGGATTCAACATCATTCCCGATGGCTGGAAACCGATGGAAGGCGTCGGACTGATCCATCAGGGCACCGCTCAGTTTCGCGCCACCGCCGCCTGCCTCGAAGAACCTTTAGCGGAAGTGAAGACGCTTCGCAGTTATATCGAACTGCAAATGGAAGTCGCGAAATCGCGCCTGAAGGCTCCGGCATTTCAAAATCCCGTTGACGCCACTATGACCGGTGCCGAGGAAGCGCTGCTGCTAACCGTGAGCAGCGATCTGCGCGAAGGACTGCGGATCGTCCAGCGACAGATTTACGCCCGTAGCGGAAACATCGTCGGGATCCTGACCATGAGCGGCCTTCCCGCGGCGAATCGGGATCTGATCGAAATCGTGCACGGCGCGACCTTCCACAAACCGCAGATCCCTGCTTGAGCGAAATTGAAGTCAGTCTGTGTTCCGCCGACCCATGAAATCTCTCAACCATCGGAGCGCTTCTTCTTCCGTGGAAAACGCGCCATCCATTTGCGCTTCGTAAGCAGCGCGGGTAACCTCGCCTATCTGTGGACCCGGCCGATTGTCGAAATACGGCAGCACGAGGCGGCCCAGAATGAATGCGCTCTGCGGCTTCGTCGCGACCGATTGGGCGGCCGCCATCTCGCGAATGCGCACGGCCGGTTCCGGGAGCCCGGCGGGCAGAGGAGGGCGTCCTGAATGATCGGCTTCGATCAGGCGCATGAGCTGCGTGATGTTTGCGGGCGCAAGGCGCAGCGCCAGGCGGCGCACGGCTCGGGGCGTTACGTCGTTGCGAAGACTGGAATGCGCGAGATGATTTTCGACCAGATGAACAACCGGGTCGACGATCGCCGGCTTAATGCCGATTCGTTCCAGGAACGCGCGTGCGAGCGGCCCCCCGGCGGCTTCGTGACCGTGCGCAGTCCAGCGGAGGATGCCGTTGCGCTCGCGCAGAGCGGTGGTTCCGGCTTTCGCGAAATCGTGCGTTAACGCGGCAAAGAGCAGGACCGCGCGCTCGTCTCCATCCAGCGAATCGCGATCTGCGATCGACGCGGCTGCGTCCAGAACCAGCATCGTGTGGACGCCGACGTCGCCTTCAGGATGCCATTCCGGATCCTGCGGAACTCCGAGAATATCCGCGACCTCCGGGAAGTGGACAAGCCATCCGGTAGTCGCGAGATATTCGGCGAGACGGCCTGGACTCGCGCTCTTGATCGCCCACTTCATGAATTCCTCGGCAATGCGTTCCTGCGCGATGGTCGAATATTCGTCCACGATGGCGCGGCACTGCGCGGCGGTCGCGGGATCGAGGGTCAGATCGAAGCGGCAGGCGAACTGCATGCCTCTCAGCACGCGCAGAGGATCTTCGCGAAATGCAGAGCTGGTGGCGCGGAGTATGCGATTCTTCAAATCCTCGCGGCCGCCAAAAAAATCGAGAAGCTGATCGCCGATGGGATCGAACGCCATCGCGTTGATCGTAAAATCGCGGCGGCTGGCGGCTACTTCGGGTGTAATGCCGGAATCGAAGGTCGCAAGAAAATCGCGGTGAGCGCGTCCGATTTTGCTGTCGCGCCGAGGCAGGCTGAAATCGTAGACGCGTCCTCCGCTCACCGTCAGCTTCACGACCCCGAAACTTTGACCCACCAGGTCGATGCGGCCGTGTTGCGTGAGCAATGCCGCAAGGCGATCGAAGGAAATACCGTAGACTTCAACGTCGAAGTCCTTCGGTTCCAATCCCAATAAATGGTCACGCACTGCTCCGCCCGCAACCAGCGCGCGATGTCCCGCGGCGTGGAGAGCCCGGACGATGCGGTCGAGCTCTGGCGGCAGCGTCATTATTCGTTCGGACGTTTGGCGGCCGCGTTCCCGTTCAGGAAACGATCGAACCAATAGGCCTGCCAGTTAATGCTCTCGACCAGATGTTTAGGCTCGCCGGTGCGCGTCAAATTGTGATTCTCGCGCGGGAACATCACCAGCTCCGACGTTACGCCGAAGTGTTGCAGCGCGCGGAACCACTGCTCGCCCTGTTCGATCGGCACCCGGTAATCGTTGTCGGAATGCAGCACCAGCGTGGGCGTCTTTACTTTGGACGCGTAATGCAGCGGCGAATACTTCCAGTACTCGTCGTAATTCTGAAAAATGTCGCCCCCGAAATCTTTCTCGTGGCCGTAGGCCCCGTCGCGCGTGCCGTCGTCGCTGATGAAATTCGCGATGCTGCGCAGCGTCACCGCGGCGCGGAAAATATTGGTCTGCGTGGTGATCCAGTTGGTCATGTAGCCGCCGTAGGAGCCTCCGGTGACGCCCATGCGGTCGCGATCGATCCACGGGTTGCGCTTCAGCGCTTCCTCCACGCCCGTCATGATATCGGTGTACGCCTTACCGCCCCACTCCTTCACCACGCCGCGCTGGAACTTGCGTCCGTAACCGGTCGAGCCGCGAGGATTGCAGAAGAACACGGCCCAGCCCCGTCCGGCGTAGACCTGGAATTCGTGGAACCAATCGACGCCGTACATGCCCGCCGGACCGCCGTGAATGCTGAGGATCATCGGGTACTTTTTCCCTTCGGTCCATCCGATCGGCTTCACCAGAAAACCGTCAATCGGCCAGCCATCCGCGCCATTGTATTGAATGCGCTCAACACCGGCGACCGCCCGTTGCTCCCAGAGCGACGCGTTGAGATGCGTTAGCTGCCGCTCCGTGCCCGACGAATCGCGAACATAGAGATCGTCGAGATGCGAGAAATCGTTCGACAGATACGCAATTGCGTGCGACGCGTCATGAACGGACGCGGATCGCACCGCGCGAGGACCAGTGGTGATCGCGCTGAGAGCGCCGTTTGAAGCATCCACGCGATAAAGGTGCGTCTCGCCCCTCACGCCGGAATTGAGGTACAACGCGCGGCCTTGTTCGGCCCACGTCAGCTCGGCGGCGGTTTGGTCGAAGGCCTTGTTCAAAGGGACACTCGGTTGCCCCCCCGTTGCCGGTGCTACGTAGATCATCGGCGGAGCTTCCTCGTCCTCCGCGCCGAGAAATGCGATGCGAGTCCCATCCGGCGACCAGCGAGGACTGTTGTCCGGCCCCGCGTGATCGGAGATTTTCGTGAGTGCGCCTCCCGTTGCCGGAATGGTCCACACATCCGAGTTGTGATCGAGATCGAACTCCTTGCCGGTGCGGTTCGACACGAACGCGATGCGCGTCGAATCGGGCGACCAGTGTGGATCGAGGTCGTTCCAATCGTCTCCCTCAGTGATCTGCTTGGCCGCGCCTGTGCGTACCTCGACAATCGCGATATGGGAGCGCTTCTCATCGAAATATCCGGTGTCGTTGAACTTGTAGTAGATGTGCGTGTAGTGCCGCACGTCGCTGGTCTTGCTCGGCGGAGGACCCGTGCGGGTCAGGCAAACGAAACGCGTACCGTCAGGCGACCATTCGAAGCTCGATGCGCCGTTTTCAAGATTCGATACGCGGCGCGCTTCGCCGCCGTTGCGCGAAAGCAGCCAGATCTGCGCTCGCCCTCCGTCTCGGGCTGAAAGAAAAGCCAGGAATCTTCCGTCGGGCGACCAGCGCGGCGAGGTCGATGAAGTGGCGTCGCTGGTAAACGGGACCGACGGATGAGTTCCGTCAACGGACGCGATCCAGATCCGCGATACACGCTTATTCGCCTTCTGATCGATTGTCGCCACCGTATAGGCGACCCATTGGCCGTCGGGCGAAATTTGGGGGTCACTTAAAAACTCGAAGGAAAAATAATCTTCGGCCGTAATGCCTGGCTTCGTCTGCGCCTGGGCGAATGCCCCGCACAGAATGACAAAAAGGGCGAGAATACGCTGCATGAGTCACATCATAGCGAGACTCAACGCGCCGTGTAAGTTTTCGAAAACCCGTTGCGGCTATTCGTGATCGTAAACTTCCCATCGCTCGAAATCGACGCTTTGAGAAAATTGCCTTTACAATCCGCCGTCGCCTCCGCGTTGGCGATCATCTTCTCATCCGTATTATGCGCGGCATCCGTGGCCAGCGAAAGATGCACCTGCCAGGTATCTTCCAGGTCAGGAATTTTAGAAATCGTTTCCCACGCATTCGCCCCGAGCCCCTTGCGTGGACCATTATTCACGATCACGACTTGCGGATGCAGAGCCCAGACATGCGCGGGCGCGCCGGAATTGTCGTTATAGAATCCATGATGGGTAGCTTGAAACAGCGTCACCTGTCCAAGGTGATTCTCTGGACAAGCCAGCTCCAGTTCCTTGTTCCACGTCAAATCGCCGAGATCGAGAAACGTGAACTTCCCGAAAGTGAGCTTGAATCCCAGGCTGCGGGCGTTCTCCGTCGGATCTGGATCTTTCTTCACTGCGCTGGCGCAGTAAGGGTTCGCCTTGCCGCCCTTCGACAGTACGTTGCCGTTCGAACTTACGATATCGATGTGGACGCCCTTCATTTTGATTTCGCCATCTACCCCTAGAGAAATGCGGTGCCCCGTCGCGATTGCCTTATAAGCCTCCCACCGCTGCGCGTCCGCCGGATTCTGCGTCTCCACCGAATCGCCGTGATCGACGTACCCTCCAATGGGAATGAGTTTCGCCAGCGCCGGCACGCCGCCGACATGATCGCTATGAAAGTGCGTGATCAGCACGGTATCGATCTTCTTAAGATGCGCCTGCTTCGTCGCGACATCGTAGATGCGCTGCGCATCCCGGTCGCCGGGATTACCGGTGTCGGCGAGCAGCGATTGTCCCGCGGGCGTGACGATCAGCGTCGCCGCACCGCCCTCCGCGTCGATCCAGTAAATGTCGAGCGTTTTCTGCGCGCTCAGCGTCGCCGCCGTGAAGAGAAAAATGGTTTTCCACACGTTTGCGATTTTACATCTTGACGAGTTCTACGTCCTGCGGCATACTATATCTGAAAATGTACTAGTATGCCGAAAAAGCACGTACCCGCCCCCAAGGATCTTCTTCCGCTCTCCCCCACACTGTTCCATCTCCTCCTCGCGCTCAGCGACGGCGAACGCCACGGTTACGCCTTGAAGCGCGAGATCGCTCGCCGCACGAACGGCGCCATTAATCCCGGCGCGGGCGTTCTTTACGGCACCATCAATCGCATGCTGGAGCAAGGTCTCATCGAAGAGTCGGAGGAGCGTCCCGACGCGCATCTCGACGACGAGCGGCGCCGCTACTATCGGATTACGCCCTTCGGCCGCCTGGTCGCGCAAGCCGAAGCGGTGCGGATGCGCGAACTGGTGCAAATCGCCGACGACGCCTTCGGGTTGCCGGAGCAGGCATGAAACTGTATCGCCTGCTCTTAAGCCTCTATCCAGCACGATTTCGCGAAGAATACGCTGGACCGCTCCAGCAGCAGTTTCTAGACGACTACCGCGAGGCCCACACCGTCGGCGAACGATGCAAATTGTGGCTGAGCGCGCTCCGCGATCTGTCCTGGTCGATTCCTGTCGAACTCGCGCACGAACTCCGTCAGGATCTTTCGCACAGCCTGCGAGCCCACGCGCGCCGGCCTTTCGTGATGACTTTCACCATCGCGATCCTCGCCCTCGCCATCGGAGGCGCCACCGGCGTATTTAGCGTGGTCAACGCAGTGCTTCTCAAATCCCTGCCGTTCCGCGATCCCGGCCGGCTTGTGATTTTCGGTGGAGGCGGAAGGATGATGGCGAGTCCCACTGTCTTCCACAAGTGGCGAAGCGACAGCCGGTACCTCGATGACGCCGCTTCCTATTACACCTCCGAAATGACCGTAAGCGGAGCCGCGACCCCTTCGCGTGTAATTGTGGCCGAAACTTCGTTCAACTTTTTCGCTGTGCTCGGTAGCGAACCTGTGCTCGGCCGCGCCTTCGCCCCCTCCGAAGACGTTGCTGGCAACGATGGCGTCGCGGTGATCAGCCATTCGCTATGGCAGCAACTCTATGGAGCCGACCCGCGGATACTCGGGTCGAAGCTGCTGTTGAGCGGAGTGCCCATGACGATTATCGGCGTCGCGCCCCCGGGCTTCGACTATCCTTCCAAGGCGAGCGTCTGGACGCCCACAGTCTTCCACTACGAACGCCTCGCTAAAACCGGCGTCATCGCTTTTCAAATGATCGGGCGAGTGAAAAATGGATTGAACTTCGCGCAGGCCGAGCAAATCTTCGAGGCCGAAGCGGAGCTGTATCTCCATCCAAGCTTGTTAAAGCTCAACCCTGCGAACCGCCCGCGTCTGATTCCTTTACAGGACCAGCTTGCGAAAAACATTCGCCAGGCGTCGCTGGTGCTGCTGGCCGCCATCGGATTCGTACTGCTCATCGCCTGCGCGAACGTCGCGAATCTGCTTCTCACCCGCACCACGGAGCGGCGCGGCGAATTAGTGATCCGCGCTGCCTTGGGCGCCAGCCGCGCCCGCCTCGTGCAGCAGCTTCTCTCGGAAAGCGTGCTCCTGTCCTTCTTCGCCGCCGCCGCCGGATTGGCGATCGCCTATTGGGCCACGAAGCTCGCGGCTCAGGTGCAGCCGGCCGAACTTGCCGCGCAGGTGTACACGATTTTCGATTGGCGCGTGCTCGGTTTCGCCGCGGGCATCGCCGTCCTCACCGGACTGTTGTTCGGGGTCGTACCCGCATGGATGGTGCGCCATTTGCAGCCCTCCGGCGATCTGGCGCGTATGCCCAGCTCCGGACTGCGGACCGCCAGACTCCGCAGCGTGCTGATCGCCTTGCAGGTAGCGCTCACCCTCGTGCTACTCGCCGGATCCGTGACCATGGGCCGCAGCTTCCTGCATCTTCTCGGCACCGATATCGGCTTTCGCACGGACCATTTGGTCACCGTTAGCGTCTCTCTCGCCGGCGTCGCCGATCGATCGGAGAGTCATCATCGGGAGTATGGCCGCCAGGTGCTCGACCGCCTCCGCGGCGTGCCGGGCGTTGAGTCCGCGGCCGCGGTCGATTTTCTTCCGCTCGTCGAGCAGATGTTTATGGGCGCTCATCTGATCACGGAAACCGGGCGCGAAACCTCCGTCGTCGTATTCGGGAAGGTGACGTCCGATTACTTTCGCACCATGGGGACGGAGATCGTCTACGGGCGCGAATTCCTTCCTTCTGACGCGAAGACCGATAACTATAACGCGATCGTGACCGAAGGACTTGCGCGGGAGGTCGCCGAAGGTTCTTCGGTCATCGGCAGAAAGGTCACGCAAAAGCGTTTTGATGGCAGCGGCGCCAATACGTTCACCATCGTTGGCGTTGTGCGCCCGGTTCGCTACCACGGCCCGGAACGTCCGCCGACGGAGGAGATCTTCTTCCCCGCCGACCGGTATTTCCCAGGCTTCGCGACCTTCATCGCGCGCGTTCACGGCGACGCCGCGGATTCTCTCGCCGCCTGCCGCGACGCCGTGCAGTCGGTAGATCGCGAGATCCCCGTGTTCGGAGTGAAGACGTATCAGCAGCGGCTTGATGAAACGCTCGCCGTGCCTCGCTTCCGTACCACGATCTTCCTTTTCTTCGGCGGATTCGCACTGCTGCTCGCTATCGCCGGAATTTACGGTGTATCTTCCTACTCCATCACCCAGCGCCGGCGCGAAATCGGCGTGCGGATCGCCATCGGAGCCTCCGCGCAAGGCGTCCGCGCGATGATCCTGCGCCAGGCCTTGTGGCCCATCGCCGCCGGCATGTTGATCGGACTCGGAGGCGCTGCTTGGCAAGGCAAGCTGCTCGAACATCTGCTTTCCTCCGCCCCGCCAATCGATTTATCGGCCTGCGCGGCGTCGGCCGTCCTTCTCGCCGCCGTCGCCATCGTGTCCATCTGGTCCGCCACCGGCCGAGTCCTCGAACTCAATCCGATCGACGTCCTGAAGTCCGAATAGCTACTTCAACATCGAAAATTCCGTAGGCGTCATGTACACCGAATCCACATGACTCACGATCTTGCCGTCCTTCTCCGAATCCGCGCTGACCTTCTTCCATTCCGGATCGTTCCGAAAGTCATCCCAGTGCTTCTTCGCCTCTTCCATGCTCGGATGCGCAATGACGTAGATCAGCGTGTTTTTCGACTTCTCCGGATCGGCCGGCACCCAATACCCGATGCTGGTCATCCCGTGCCGGTTGAAAATCGCAATCGTATGATCGCGGAACCGAGCCTTCAGCGCATCGAGCCGTCCCTCATACGTCGTATAGGTCCGTAGCTCGAACACTCTGTCGGCCGCCGAAGACACCATCGCCATTGCGAAAAGTCCAAAAGCCAAAAATCGTAATCTCATGACGCCGATTCTATCAAGGTGGCGCAAGCTTCAGCTTGCAGCGTCGGCTTCAGCCGGCGTGTTTTGAAGCATCGCCCTCTTCCCCGCCGCAATCACCTCAAGAATCGCATCCGCGTCATAAACCGCCCCGCCCCAAGTCCCCCCGCTAACATCCTGAAGCGCCGCCCAAATCCGCGAATCGTCGGGCAAAGCCGGATCCCTCCTCAAATCGTCCCGCATCGAACGCGAAGCCAAAATTCGCGACCCCTCCTCCACGCCCGACGCACCCACCAAATTAACCGACCCCTCCAACTTCACCCGATCCACGACAATCTCAATCATGTCGCCATCGCGCAACTTCCCGATCGGCCCGCCCGCCAGCGCTTCCGGCGACACGTGCCCGATGCACGCCCCCGTTGACACGCCGCTGAACCGCGCATCCGTCACAATCGCGACCTCTTTTCCAAACGGCAAATACCGCAGCGCCGATGTAAGCTGATACGTTTCCTCCATGCCCGCGCCCATCGGCCCACGGCACATCAAAACCAGAACGTCGCCCGCTTTAATCTTCCCGTCCTTGATCGCCTTGATTGCAGCCGGCTCACTCAAGAAAATCCGGGCCGGTCCCGTCTTCCGATAGACGCCATCCGCGCCCACCACGCTCGGATCAATCGAAGTGCTCTTGATCACGCTCCCTTCCGGCGCAAGATTGCCGTGGGGAAAACAAACAGTAGCCGTCAGCCCGCGCCGCGATGCTTCTTCGGGCGCCATAATCACATCGTCAGGATCGACCCGGTCGCGCTCCTTCAACACCGCCCGCAGCCTCGCGCGCCTCTCCGACGATTCCCATTGATCGAGCACCTCGCCGAGCGTCACCCCGCTGACAGTCAGCGCCTCTGTTTCGAGCAACCCCGCCCGCCGCAAATGCAGCATCGCCTCCGGAACCCCGCCGGCAAGAAAAACCTGAATCGTTGGATGATGCCGGGGCCCATTCGGCAGAGCATCGACAATACGCGGGACCTTCTTATTAATACGCGCCCAATCCCCCGCAGTCGGCCTCTTCAATCCAGCCGCATGTGCGATCGCAGGCAGATGCAGAATCAAATTAGTCGACCCTCCAAACGCCGCGTGGGTGACCATTGCATTGTGCAGTGAAGCCTCGGTCAAAATATCTTTGGTAGTGACTCCGCGCTTTTCCATCTCCATCAACGCCCGAGCCGACCGGCGCGCCATATCCAGCCAGATCGGATGCCCCGAAGGAGCCAGCGCCGAATGCCCGAGCGACAAACCCAGAGCCTCGCCGACAACCTGCGCCGTAGCGGCCGTGCCCAAAAATTGACAACCTCCGCCCGGCGAGGCACAGGCGCGGCATCCCAGCTCCGAGGCTTGTTCAATCGTGATCTGCCCATGCGCAAACCGAGCCCCGATGGTCTGAATCCGACCCGCATCCTCACCCTCATCCGGCAACAAAGTGACGCCGCCAGGCACCAGGACGCAAGGCAAATCGTGCATCGCAGCCAGCGCCATCATCATAGCGGGCAGTCCCTTATCGCAAGTAGCGACGCCCAACACGCCTTTCCGAGTAGGCAGCGACCGGATCAATCGCCGAAAAACAGTAGAAGCATCGTTCCGATAAGCCAGCGAATCGAACATGCCGGTAGTCCCCTGCGTGCGCCCATCGCAAGGATCGGTGCAATAAGCTGCAAACGGAATCGCGCCAGCAGCCTTCAGCTCCGCCGCCGCCGCTTCCATCAAGAGCCCAACCTCCCAGTGCCCCGTATGATACCCAAGGGCAATCGGAGTCCCATCCGCCGCCCGAATGCCTCCATGAGTAGAAAGAATCAAAAATTCCTTCGCCCCCAATTTAGAAGCATCCCACCCCATCCCAGCGTCCTGAGTCCAGCCAAACAAATCCCCAGAAGGCCGTTCCCGCAAGATTTCCGCACTCAGCGGCAGTGCCCCCACAGGCCCAGCAGCATGACTGTGAACGTCAAAAATCGAAGGATCAGAAGCATCAAAAAGCATCAGCTTCATGGTGTCACAGTAGTGGCGCGAGCTTCAGCCACAAACGACAAACGCAGACCAACGCCCATCAGCGTTAATCTGCGTTCATCAGCGGCTAAAATATTTTGTCGCCTAAGCCGTGCGGCTAGCCTCCGCCTTCCCTCCGGAAATCGCCGCCTGCGCCGCCGCCAGTCTCGCGATCGGTACTCGATAGGGCGAGCACGAAACGTAATTCATCCCCACCCGGTAACAAAATTCCACCGAGCTGGGCTCGCCGCCGTGTTCGCCGCAAATACCGATCTCTAAGTCCGGACGAGTCTTACGACCCAGCTTGATCGCCATTTCGATGACCTTGCCGACGCCTTCCTGGTCGATCGCCGCGAATGGATCGGCGGTGAAGATCTTCAGGTTTTCGTACTCGCGCGAAAATTTCGTATAGTCGTCGCGAGACAGGCCCATGGTTGTTTGCGTCAAGTCGTTGGTTCCGAAGCTGAAGAACTCCGCGAACTCGGCTACTTTGTCCGCCGTAATCGCCGCGCGCGGAATCTCGATCATCGTGCCGACCATATAGAGGAGGCCGGGCACTCCCGCCTTTTCGAGAACTTCCTTCGCGACTTTATCTACGATAGCCTTCTGATTCTCCAGCTCTTTCGCGCTGCCAATCAGCGGAATCATGACTTCGGGAAGAACTTTGATGCCCTTCTTGGCAACCTGCGCCGCAGCCTCGAAAATGGCGCGTGCCTGCATCTCCGTGATTTCCGGATACGTGATTCCCAAACGGCATCCGCGGTGGCCGAGCATGGGGTTGAACTCGTGCAGTTCTTCCACGCGATGCAGCAATTCAGGGAGCTTTTTCTTCAGTTCGCTGACAGGGATGCGGTATTTCTCCGACATCTCTTTCTTTGTCTTAGCGTCGGCGTGGAGCAAGCGAACCTGATCGACCATCAGATCTTCGCGCTTCGGCAGGAACTCATGAAGCGGTGGATCGAGCGTTCGAATCACCACCGGGAATCCATCCATCGCTTTAAAAAGACCCGCGAAATCAGCCCTTTGCATAGGCAGCAGCTTTTGCAAGGCTTTGCGTCTGGTCTTCTCATCGCGAGCCAAAATCATCGCCTGCACGTGAGGAATACGATCCTCGGCAAAGAACATGTGCTCGGTGCGGCAGAGCCCGATGCCTTCCGCGCCGAACAATCGAGCGGCTTTCGCGTCGCGAGGAATGTCCGCGTTGGCGCGTACTCCGAACTTGCCCCGGAACTCGTCGGCCCAGTGCATCAGTTTGCCGAAGTAGGAAGAATTCGGATCGGGATCGTTGGTCGTGGCTTTGCCCAGATACACATTCGCGGTGGTGCCGTCGAGCGAAATCCAGTCGCCTTCCTTCACCGTAACCGCCTTGCCTCCAACAGTTGTCGTAAATTGTTTATTGCGTTCGGAAATTGCGAGCGTTCCGGCGCCCACCACGCAAGGCCGTCCCATGCCGCGCGCGACCACAGCCGCGTGGCTCGACTTGCCTCCCACCGCGGTGAGGATTCCTTTCGCGACGTCCATGCCGTGAATATCGTCGGGCGTGGTTTCTTTGCGGACCAGGATTACCGGTCCGTTTTTCGCCAGCTCCACGGCATCGTCGGCCGAGAATGCAGCGCGGCCAACCGCTGCTCCCGGCGACGCCGCAATTCCATTGGCTACAAGCTTTAGCGTTTTCAGCGACGCGGGGTCGAAGACCGGATGCAGCAGTTGATCGAGCTGCTGCGGCTGCACTCGGAGCACCGCTTCTTTCTTGTCGATGAGCCCTTCTTCCACCATTTCGACAGCAACGCGAACCGCGGCCGGACCGGTGCGCTTGCCGTTGCGGGTTTGCAGCATGTACAGCTTGTTGTCTTCGATGGTGAACTCGAAGTCCTGCATGTCGCGGTAATGCTTTTCGAGGTTGGAAGTGATTTCGCGAAGTTGTTTATACGCCTCCGGCATCAGTTTTTCGAGATCGGTGATCGGCTCCGGAGTGCGGATGCCGGCGACCACATCTTCGCCCTGAGCGTTGACCAGGAACTCGCCATAAAAGGTGTTTTCGCCGGTCGCGGGGTCGCGCGTGAAGCCGACTCCGGTGGCCGAAGTATCGCCTAAGTTGCCGTATACCATCGCTTGCACGTTGGCCGCGGTACCGATTTCGTCGGGGATTTTCTCCATGGTGCGATAGTATTTGGCCTTCGGATTCCACCAGGAACGAAAGACCGCGTCGCGCGACATTGCGAGCTGTTCATGGGCGTCCTGCGGGAACGGCTTTTTCGTTTCCTTTTCAACGAGTTTCTTATAATCATTAATGATTGCCTTTAAGTCATCGGCGGATAAATCGGTATCCGATTTCACCTTGGCTTTGTGCTTGCGCGCGTCGAAAATGTGGTCGAATTTCTCCATCGGAATATCGAGAGCGACTTCGCCAAACATCTGAATAAAACGGCGATAGGAGTCATAGGCGAACCTGGGATTGCTGGTCAGGCGGGCCAGCGCCTCCGTAGTTTCGTCATTCAAGCCGAGATTGAGGATGGTATTCATCATTCCGGGCATGGAGAATTTCGCGCCGGAACGAACGCTGACCAGCAGGGGATTCTTAGGATCGCCGAATTTCTTGCCGATCTCTTTTTCGAGCTTCGAGAGGCCTTTCAGAACCTGGTCATTGATCTCGGTGGGAACCGAATTCCCGTTCTGGAAGTATATGTTACAGACTTCAGTCGAGATGGTGAATCCGGGAGGCACGGGCATTCCGGCGCGGGACATCTCGGCCAGGCCGGCGCCCTTCCCGCCAAGGACATCTTTCATCTTCCCATCGCCGTCAGCCGTGCCGCCGCCGAAGTTATAAACGTATTTTTTCATTTTTGGTCTCCTGAGGTAACGATCTCCGAAAAATCGGCGATCGTGGAAAACTTGAGCAATAAATTGTGCAATAAAGTCAATCTGTTAGCGCGGAGTTTCTCATCCGGCACGTTGACCATGACTTTGTCGAAGAAGCGATCGACCACGGGGCGCAGGGTGGAAATGCTCTCCGCAAGCGTCTCGAAGGACGTCTGCCAGTAGGTTTCGTAGAGCTCCCGCTCTGGCCCCTCCTCGAGCAGGCCAATCTCGATCTTTTCGTTGGGCTTGAAGTTTGCTTGCTTTAGAATGTTGTTGATACGCTTAAAACTCGCTGCGAGGGGTTCAAAATCGGGTGTCTGTCGAACTCTAGCCAGCCATTTCAGCCGTTCTTCCAGATTCGATAGTGCCCCGATCTCAGACGCCATGACCGCGTTGACTTCGTCGTACTTAAAGCCTTGTATCTCGCGGAAATAATACTGGATGCGCTCGCGCATGAAGTCATTGTCCATCAACGATTTCAAGGGGTAAGGCAACTTCGCTTCGACCAGCATCTTCACGATTCCTTGAGCGGCTCGGCGCAGTGCGAAGGGATCCTTTGACCCCGTTGGAACCATGTCGATGCGGAAGAATTCTCGCAGATTATCAAGTTTGTCGGCAATCGCTAAAATCTGGCCCGCCGTGGTCGATGGGATCGAATCTTCCATGCTCAGCGGCTTGTAATGCTCATAGATTGCTTTACTTACCGCTTCCGGTTCACCTTGTGCTTTGGCGTATAATCCGCCGACGATGCCTTGGAGGTCGGTGAATTCTTTCACCATTTCCGTGGTTAAGTCGGCTTTGGATAACAATGCTGCGCGCTGGGCATTTTCGTCGCCACCTAATTCTTTTACTAACGCTACTACGCGGTGGGTTTTTTCTAAATATGTCCCGAGTTTGGCTTGGAAGGTGACGTGGGAAAGGTCTTCCACTCGGTCGGCAAGTTTTTTCTTTTGATCGACTTCCCAGAAGAAGCGGGCGTCGTTGAAGCGGGCTTTTAGGACTCGCTCGTTGCCTTTTTTGACCTCGCCGTCCGGGTCGGCCGGAATGTTCATAACTGCAACAAAATGCGGCGCTAGGACGCCTGGATTGGTTTCTACGGCGAAGTATTTCTGGTGATGGCGCATTACTGTGGTCAGGACTTCGGCGGGGAGTTGCAGGTAGGCTGGGTCGAAGTCGCCTTTTATTGCTGCGGGGTATTCGGTGATGTAGGTGAGGGTCTCGACCAGGTCGGGATCGAGGGTTGCGCCGAGGGATTTGGCTTCCGTTTCGATCTTATTCCGTCGTTCTGCTGCGCCTAAAATGACCTTATTCGCTCTTAATTCACGCTCAACGGAACCATAATCGACCTTAATTTGCGACTTTCCGAGGATTCTGTGGCCTCGTGAAGTGTCGCCGCTTTTTACCCCGGCGATTTCGAAGGGGATGATTTCGTCGCCCAAGAGGGCTACGATCCATCTTATCGGTCTTATGAATCTGGGGCTGCCTTTGGCTCCCCAGTACATTGTCTTGGGCCACTGGATTCCCAGGATGCTTGTTGGAAGAGATTCGGCCAAGAGGTCGCGGACGGGGCGGCCTTGGATTTTTTTGCGGAGCTCGTAGTAGTCGCCTGCTTTTTGCATCGCCGATAAATCGACGCCTTGTTTTTTTGCGAATCCTAACGCGGCTTTTTCGCCGGCGGAGATGGGCGGGCCTTTTACTAATTGCTCCTGATCGGGAGTGCGGTCGGGTAGGCCTTCGGCTCTCACTACTAATCGGCGTGGGGTTGCGTCTACTTTTGGGGTTGCGCCGAAGAGGTCTAGTTTTTCTAGTTGGGCCAGGGCGCTGGGGATCATCCAGTGGGGGATTTCTTCGGTGCCGATTTCCAGGAGAAAGTTCATGCCGGCTCCTGGGTGGGGGAAGTTCGGAGGGCAGGTCGGGAACCTGCCCCACTTGGGGACAGGTCGGGGACCTGTCCTACTAGCTCCTGTTGGGCGGCCCAGAGTTTGGCTGTGCCTACGGCCAGGTCGCGGACACGTTTGATTACGGCTACTCGTTCGGTTACACTGATCGCTCCGCGGGCGTCGAGCAGGTTAAATAAGTTGGAGCATTTCAGGACTTGATCGTAGGTTGGCAGGACTGGGAAGCGGAGCTTATCTTCATATTTTTCGTATTGGGCCAATAAAGATTTGCATTCGGCTTCGTGTTCTCCGAAGAGACGCCAGAGGCGGGGGACGTCGGCCATTTCGAAGTTGTAGACGCTGAATTGCAGCTCTTCGGCGTGGCGGACTTCTGCGTATTTGACGCCTTCGGTCCACTCGATTTTGTAGACACTGTCGACGTTTTGGAGGAGTTGGACCAGGCGCTCCAGACCGTAGGTGATTTCGGCGGGCACTAAGTCGAGGTCGATGCCGCCGCATTGCTGGAAGTACGTGAATTGGGTGATTTCCTGGCCGTCCAGCATGACTTGCCAGCCTACGCCCCAGGCTCCTAGCGTTGGCGATTCCCAGTTGTCTTCTTCGAATTTTATGTCGTGTTTTTTTAGATCGATGCCTATGGCTTCCAGGCTGGCGAGGTACTGCTCCAGTACGTCTGCCGGGGAGGGTTTTAGGATTACTTGGAGTTGCTGGTGTTTGTAGAGGCGATTGGGATTGTCGCCGTAGCGGCCGTCGGCGGGGCGGCGGCTGGGTTGGACGTAGGCTACTCGATAGGGCTTGGGGCCTAGGACGCGGAGGAAAGTTTCGGGGGCCATGGTGCCGGCGCCTACTTCGACGTCGTAGGGCTCCGTGATGATGGCTCCGCGGTCGCTCCAGTAGCGTTTTAGTTTGAAGATGGTTTGTTGGAAGGAGTCCATGGCTGGTCAGTTAGGCTGGGGATGTGTGGGCTTCCGACTCGGGATGTTGTTTGAGCTGCGACACCAAGCCGCTCGGGATTTGATGGGCTTGGGGACAGACAGCCTTTTTCGTCGCGGAGGCTGCGGGGGGCTCGGATGTTGCGGGCCGAAAAAGGTAGTCAGTCCCCGACTCGGGGATTTGATGGGCTGGGGGACAGACAGCCTTTTTCGTTGCGGAGGCTGCGGGGGGCTCGAGTGCTGCGGGGCGAAAAAGGTAGTCAGTCCCCGACACGGGATTTTTCGGATGCCGACTCGCGAGTGCCATTTTACAGGGCCTCCAGTAAGGGGACGGTTAGGAAGCGGCGTTCTACGTGTTGTTCCATGGTGCGGATCAGGCCTCGCCGGAGGTCGCTCGCTGTGGACTTCGTCCATTCGCGGGGAGCAAGCGCGGTGATTGGCGTGTTGAACATTTCTCCTACGATTTCGGCGGTCTCGTCGCTTACACGCAGTTCGGGGAGGACGCCGGTTAGTCTGACGGACCATAGGGTGAAGTAGGCGACGGCTCGCCAGATGTTGCCGTTGTTGCGGAGGTCCGTCAGCACGGCCATCAGCAACCGGAAGAATTTTTCGTTTGGCTCGTGGGGCGGCAACAATTGCTCGGCGACCTCAGTGAAATAATCAAGCGCTACACTACGCGCATATTCGGATTGCATCGCGAACTGCGACTGAATCAGCTCGCAGCCGGAGAGATTGACCAGTTCGGCATTCTCACGCTGAAAATAGGCCATCCGGACGTGGGATAACCGTTCCAAACCCGACCCAAAAGGGCTCTTCGGCCGCCGGGCTCGCCGGGCGACACCGCGCAGTTTCCCCAGATCGCGTGTCAAAAAACTGACGATCAGATCCGATTCCCGGAAGGGATACGTACGCAGGACGAACGTCTCGCTCATCCGCGCGGGCATAGGTTCGACGCAAAGTACTAGATTAACACGCCGCGCTACTTTGAGCGATACACTTCGTGCCAGTTGCCGGTGGGCCAGGCGACTCCGACAATGGCGC
>DATHOJ010000007.1:0-142748 GCA_035485055.1 Bryobacteraceae bacterium | reverse complement strand
ATCGGCGGCCACATCGCGCAGCACTTGCTTGCGTCCGCTGGGCCACACGATTTGAATTTCCCGGGCGACGCGCGACGCACCCAGACCGAAGTGGACGCGCGGATCGCTCGAACTCGCGTAGCCGGTGCTGGTGGTGGCGTGATTATACTGGATCGCCCCATTATCCGCGGTGAGGCGGATCTGCGCGCCGAGCCCCATCCGGTTACTCTTGACGCCGGTCAGTTTCAGCAGCACCCAGTGATGATCGCTCCTGGTGGTGTTGTGAAACACCTTGGCTTTCCCGTTGAGGACGTTGACCACCAGGTCCATGCGGCCGTCGTTATCGAGGTCGCCGAACGCCGCGCCGCGATTGGCGGATGGCAGTTGAAGGGCCGGACCGCTGGTCGGCGTGACGTCCTGAAATTTTCCGGTTCCGAGATTTCGAAAGATGGTGTTGGGCTCGGCGTAAGAACGCTGGGTAAATTGCGCGATGTTGTCGAGCACATTGGAGCGCGCGACGTATAGGTCCTTCCAGCCGTCGTTATCCAGATCGACGATCCCATTGGACCAGCCCGACATTTCTGCCGTGGAGAGCCCGAGCCCGGCCATCGCGGTGGCTTCGGCGAATTGGCCGTGACCGAGGTTTTTAAACAGCGGAAACGTCTGCTTCTCGATCGCGGTGATCCACAGATCGGGAAGGCCGCGGTTGAACAGATCCCTGAAATCGACGCCCATCCCGGAGATGACATTGCCGCCTTCGGTCAACGAAACGCCAGCGTCGTCCGCGACTTCCTCAAAGCTCTTGCCGCCCTTATTGTGGAAAAGCTGGTTGGGAAGATCGTCGTTGGCGACAAAAATATCGAGGAATCCGTCGCCGTCGAAATCCGCAATGGCGACGCCCATTCCCCGGCCCGGATGTGCGGAGATGCCGGTTTCAACCGAGACGTCGGTGAAGGTGCCGTCGCCGTTATTGCGATAAAGAACATTGGGCAGAGGCTTGTACATTCGTGGATTGCAGAAGACGTTGGTCCCGTTCAAGGCGCACGGCGTTTCGTTCTTCGGATCCCACTGGCAATAGCTCGCGACGAATAGGTCGAGCAATCCGTCGTTGTTATAGTCCACCCATGCCGCGCCCACGGACCACATTTTCTTGCCTGCAAACGCACCACCGGATACCCCGGCTTTCGCAGTTACATCGGTGAACGTGCCGTCGCCGTTGTTGTGGTAGAGCTTGTTCTCATTCACGCTGGTGACGAACAGATCCGGCTTTCCGTCGTTATCGTAATCGCCCACGGCGACGCCCATTCCGTAACCCGATCCCGCCACACCCGCTTTCTCAGTCACATCCGTGAAAGTGAGGTCGTGATTATTGCGGAACAAATGGTTCTTAAACCGCGGGCCGGTCTTTTCAAGCGATGGCATGTCCGCGCCGTTCACGAAATAGAGATCCGCGAAACCGTCGCCATCGAAATCGAAAATCGCGACGCCGCCCACCATCGCCTCCGGCTGATGTTTCTGCGGCGTTGGACTGCTATCGCTTGAGAAATGCACTCCGGCGCGATCGGCAATTTCGTCGAAGGTGATGGGCGCTGTCGGCGTGGTGGCCGCGAGCAGCACAATCGGCGCCGAGTACAAAAGACGTCTCGCGAACATGCTCTATTTCGCCGCGATCGAGTATTTTAAGCTCTGCACCGTAGATGTATTGCCTTGCATCGCGGTAATCCGCAATTCCAAGTTGCCGGGCTTCGCCGCGGTATTGATCACCATCGGGATCGCGCCGGTTGCGTCGGGCGCCGGCAAATCCGCGACCTGCTTGGCCGCCACCTGGCCGTTGATCAGAAACTCGGCCTGAATCTTCGGCTTGTCGGCGATGGCTTTATCGGGATAGACCACGAAGAAAACATTTGGGCTGACGTTGGCGGCGAGGTTGGTCTCAAGCTCCGGGACGATTCGCTTGCCCTGCGCGGGATCGGGCTGGAATTCGAGAGGATCGGCCGCCGCGACCTTGCCGGTCACCGGCTCCGTATGGCCGACCAGCAAAATGCTGCTCAGGCCTACGCCCTTGCGCTCCGGACTGTCGAATGCGATGCTGCTGGTGCTCGCGCGGTTTGCTTCCCGGTCCAGCGCCGCGATCTCGACAGTGTAATGTCCGGCAGGCAGAGCCATCGGATGAGTAAACGTGATGGTGGTCGAACGCGCTTTTGCCAGGTTTTCCTCGGGAAGCTCGTAGGGCGAGTCCTGGCTGAATTTATCGACCACTTGGCCGCTGGAGTCCTTCACTAAGGCAAGTAGCGAGAGATGCAGCCTGTCGCGCTTCACCGTAGGCTCAGGCGTAGCCTGAAGGCCCGCAACAGGGATCTCGAAAACCATCTCCGTTTGGGAACTCGCGGTCGCAGGACGGAATTGGTACGCCGCGGCCTTGAACTCAAATGCGTGCGGAGGCTGATGCACATTCAGCGCCGCGAGCCCCGCCATTTCATAAGGAGCGAGTTGCTTGGTCGCGTCGAACGTCGGCAGCGCGAAGTATCCTGTGCGGCTCTCGATATTCAAATCGCCGCGCGGACCTTTTACCTCAATGGTGCGAAGGCGGCCATCGTATTTTTCGGACGTCGGGTGATAAATAACTTCATAGTGCGTGTCCACGTCGTCGAGCAGACGCTGGAAGGATTTGCGCAGATCGTTGGTGCTGCCGATCAGGAATCCGCCGGTGCCTTCCGACAAAGCCCGCAGCGCAGCTTGCGTGTCGGTGGTGCGGACCGCATCGGCGACCGTGTCGCTTTCGCGCATTTTCACCATGGTCTGGGCGGCATTGCCGGTGTTCCCGCTCTGCGATGCGCTTACGCCGGCCGCGTATTTCAAGGCCGCGCTTGACGCTTGGCTTTGATCGACCGAAGGATTCAGGCCGTTAACGTCCACCGCATAAACCGTCACATCCGCCTTGTTCGCTTTATCGAGCATCGATTTGAACTGGTCCGGATCGCCCACCGTAGCGAGTCCCGGACTCATCAACAGGACCGACTTGCGTCCAGGAAGCGTCCCAAGCTGGCGGATCATGGCTAGAATCTGGTCCATCTCCCGCATCCCCTCGATGCCGCCAAACTGACGGCGCTGATCCGCCAGATCTCCACGCTGGCGATTGGCAGCGGCTCCAGTGGCTACGTCCGCGCCGTTCACCACTTGAGGATTCAATCCGCCTCCGGAGACTTTCATCGTGGCGCTTACCGAACCTCCGGCCGCCGGATTCCCGGTGGTTGTGACCTCGATGGTAGCGACATTCGGCGAAGCGTTAAGAACAGCCGTCGCTACCTGCGCGAAGTCCACACCGGTGCCCGTGAAGGCCCGGTTCGCCGCCGTCATCACCTCGTTGCGATCGGTAGTGAATTGCTGCAACACCGTAAGCTGCGATTCCAGGTTGAACACCGCGATCCAGGTGTCGGGCTGGATCTGGCTCTTCAGAAAGTCTTTCACCGCGTTCGTCGCGTATTGCTTGCTGAACGCATCCAGATTCACGAACACGATGCAGATCAGGTTAACGGACCGCAGAGGATTCGCCGGAGTCACAGCATTCGCGGTCACCGTGGTCTGCCCGGACGCGCCTTTGCCTTTGCCGTCTCCGGGCGCCTGAATCAGTTTGAAGCTCTTGACTTCCTGCTTCACGCCATCCTCGAAGATCTGAAGGTCGCCCGGCTTCAGATTTTTCACGATGCGTCCTTTGGCGTCGCGCACCGTAACATCGAGCAGAACTTCCTGGACCGACTGGCGGATGGTTAATCCCGGATCGGATGGAGTTTCCTGCGCGCGAACAATCGCCCCAGGAAACAGCAGCAAACTCACGAGGGAAAACGGGCCCAGGAGTCTTTTCATGGCAAGTTAATTTTAACACCACACTATATGGTGCTCACCTGGATTTTAACGAGCCGCGACCTCAGGAAGCGGTTTCTTAGTCGAGCTGTTAGAGTGCTATAGTGCGACTTGAGCGCGCTCCAATGAAGGTTTTAGCTCTCCTATTCGCAGCTCTCATGGCGAGCGGCGCTACCTTTGAAGAACTGGCCGCGCAGGCCGCGAAAGCCCGGGAAGCGAACAAGACATCCGAGGCGATCGAGCTCTATCGGCAAGCTCTCAATCTTAAACCGACGTGGACCGAGGGCTGGTGGTTTCTTGGCACTCTCGCGTACGACGCTGATCAGTACCAGACTGGCGCGCGCGCCTTTGGCGAATTCGTGAAGCTCGAAGACAAGCCGGCGTCGGGATGGGCATTTCTGGGGCTCTGCGAGTTCGAAACCGGGGAATATGAACGTGCGCTGGAACATTCGCGGCGCGGACTTCAGATCGGCGCGGGTCTCGATCCTCCAGTCGAAAATGTGCTCCGCTTCCACGAAGCGCTCCTGCTGACGCGTCTAGGCTTGTTCGACCAGGCGATGCCGAAGTTCCGTCCGTTTGTGCAGAAGGGAGTGCAAGATCCGACGCTGATCGCAGGGGTCGGCCTGACCGCGCTGCGCATGGCGCTGCTACCCAAAGAAATACCGGCTGGACAGCAGGCATTGATCTTCTCGGCAGGGCAAACAGCCTGCTTGTGGATGACGGGAGACGCGAAAACCGATGCGGCATTTCAGGCACTGCTGAAAACCTATCCCGCGGCACCGGGGGTTCACGCGTTTTACGCCAGTTACCTGCTCGCCGTCCGGCCCGCGGAAGAAGCGCTCGGAGAGTTGAAGCGCGAGCTCGAAGTGAATCCGCGATGCGCCGACGCGCGCGCCATGATCGCTCTGCTGATGGTGCGGGCGGGTGCGCAATCGGCCGCGCTGCCATTTGCGAGGCAGGCCGCTGAGGATGGACCCACCAGTCCGATGGCGCAATATACGTACGGGTTGATCCTCGCCTCCGCAGGCGATCTTCCGCATGCGATCGAACGCCTGGAATCCGCGGAGCGTCTGGATCCGGGGGGCGTCGAATATCATATTGCGCTGGCGGGCGCCTATTCCAAGACGGGCCGGCATGAAGACGCCCGTCGCGAGCGCAGCATCTCGATCATGATCGCGAAAGAGGGCGATTCCAGTGCTGCGCAGTAGTCTCGCCATCGCAATCGCCCTGGCTTGGACGGCGCTCGCGGGTGACAAGGATACTTGCGCCACCTGCCACAGTACAGAAGCGCGGTCCCAGCCGCATACCCCTATGGGCGTCGCGATCCAGTTGCCGGGAAACCAGGAAGTATTGAAAAAGCACGCCCGGTTGACGCTTCAAGTTAATGGCTATTCGTACGTAGTCGAGAACAAAGACGGTGCGAACACCTACACCGTGAGCGATGGCAGCGGAGTTCTGACACTGCCGATCCGCTACGCCTTCGGAATAGGAGATTCCGGGCAAACCTTCGTTTTCGAATACAACGGCCGGTTTTACGAAAGCATGGTCAGCTATTACACCAAGCTCGACGGACTGGCCATTACAGTGGGGAGCGAACGCCTGAAGCCTCGCAATCTGGTGGAGGCAATGGGGCGAGAGACCACCGGCGACGAGATCGTCCGCTGCTTCGAGTGCCATAGCTCCGGTGGAGTGAGCGACGGTAAACTGACGCTTCAGTCGATGCGGCCCGGCCTCGACTGTGAGCATTGTCATGCCGGCGCGAACGCGCATCAGACTGCATTACAGCAAGGCAAGCAGGCTCCTGCTTCGAAGAAGCTGGGAGCCATGGCCGCCGAAGATATGAGCGAGTTCTGCGGTGCCTGCCATCGCACCTGGACCACTGTAGTGCGCATGCGAACCTGGGGCGAAGTGAATGTCCGATTTCAGCCATATCGCTTGGCGAACAGTAAGTGTTTCCTCGGAAACGATAAACGCATAAGCTGCACGGCCTGCCATAATCCGCACGCCAATCTGGTACGCGACGATGCGAGCTATGACCGCAACTGTCTGGTATGCCACGCGAAATCGTCACCCACCGCCGCGTCCGTGAAGTCCTGCCCGGTCTCCGATCGCAACTGCGTGAGTTGCCACATGCCCAAAGTGGAGTTGCCGGGCAGCCACAGCATTTTCACCGATCACCAGATCCGAATCGTTCACCCCGGGGATCGCTACCCCAACTAAATCAGGCGCATAATGAAAGCAGTAGCGGACGGAGGCGTGATGAATTTCCAATCGTCAGGCATCGCTGCCATGACGCTTGCCGCAGTGACGTTGGCCGTGGGCCAACCCGCGCCCGAGATGCGCAACACCGAACAGCAGGCTGTCTTTTTTTCCGGCGAAGTGACGCTACAGGATGGATCGAAACCGCCTGATCCGGTTCGCATTCAGAAGGTCTGCAAAGGCGTCGCGCACGATGAAACCTGGACGGATTCCAAAGGCCGATTCAGCTTCAAAGTGGTAGCAGGAGGAAGCGATACAACCAACGCCGACCCCGCACAAGGCGGTCGCGGTCCGGACCTGGCCCGGCCCATCGGCAATTCGACCTACTATTCAAATCCGCTGACCACATCACTGCGAGACTGCGAAGTGCAAGCGGTACTTGCGGGCTTTTGGTCGGAGCGCGTCAGCATCGCTTTGAAGAACACACTCGACGACACTCGCATCGGCCGGATCATTCTGCATCCGGTCTCGGGCGGTCAGGCTCTTACAGTGAGCGCGACCACCCTCGCGGCTCCTCCGAATGCTTCCAAGGCTTACGAAAAAGGTATGGCGGCAATGCGGGAACAGAAGTGGGATGCCGCGCAAAAAGAGTTAACCAAGGCCGTGGAAGCTTATCCGAAATTCGCGGTCGCCTGGTTCGAGCTAGGCGTGTTGCGCCAGAGCCGCAACGACCTCCCGGGCGCATCCGCCGCGTGGAAGGAAGCTTTAAAAAGCGATCCCAAATATGTGAAGCCCTATGAGGTCCTGGCAGGGCTCGCGGAGCGGCAGCAGAACTGGCTGGAGTCCGAGAAGTATTCCCACGATTGGATCCAGCTCGATCCCGAGGATTTCCCGGCAGCGTATCTTTATAACGCAATCGCCAACGCGAGACTCAATAAAATGGAGCAAGCCGAAGCTTCCGCGCGCAAGGGATTGCTACTCGACAAAGAGAAAAGGATCCCGAGGCTAAGTTATGTGTTGGGTCTGATTCTGATCGAGAAGCATGAGCTCGCAGAGTCCGCGAAATACTTGCGGGCCTATCTGGAGTTGGCACCGAATGCCAAAGATGCCCCCATCGTGAGGGAACAACTCACCAAGATCGAGGCTGCCGCGGCCGCGCCTCCTCGATGAAGTTTCAAGCCGGCAACTTTTCCGCGGTTGGATACTGATGTTGTCTGCGCCCCTCCGCGCCATCGTATTTCGTCGTTGTCTTAAATAGCTCCAATCGTCCATCCGCCGCATCGGTACGGCAACGCTCGCGCAGGGCCTTCTGTTGAGCTTCCGAGTACGGCATAAAATTTTGCGCGATCGCCAGATTCTGGTGAAGTACCTCCAGCGACTCAATTCCGCTGATAGTCGTCGCCACCGGAAGACTCATCGCGTATCGCAAGGCTTCCTCGGCCGTAACCGCGCCCGCTTTGATCATTTCGCCGCTGCCGCCCATACTCTTCATTCCGAATACACCGATCCCTTGTCGGTTGGCTTCCGGAATCACCTGAGTCTCAAAACTTCGAAACGTCGCGTCGAAGCAATTGAGCGGCATTTGAATAGTATCGAACGGAAAGTGATGGGACAGCATTTTAAGATGAATGCCGGGGTCCTTGTGCCCTGTAAATCCCACGAATCTCGCTTTGCCATCTTTCTTCGCCTGAACCAACGCTTCCGCCGCGCCATCGGGACTGAAGATTAAGTCGGGATCGCTCCAATACACCACTTCGTGTATCTGCCAGACATCGAGGTAATCTGTGCGCAGCCGGCGTAGCGACTCCTCCAGCATCCGGATAGCAACCTTCTTGTCTCGCCCGTGGGTACAAACCTTAGTCATCAGAACAGCTTGCTTCCGCTTTCCTTCGAGAGCTATACCCATGCGCTCCTCAGAGAGTCCGTCGTGATACTCCCAACAGTTATCGAAGAAGTTAACACCCGCATCCATCGCTTGACTGACGATCGCATTCACCTCAGCTTGGTCCTTGGCTGACCCTAAGTGATAACCGCCCAGTCCCAACGCCGAGACTTCCATTCCCGTTCGTCCCAGCTTACGATGAGGCACTGACCCAACTTGTCCATTCATATAAACCGTTCCCAGGCTTGTCGCACCGAGGAACACCCGCCGCGTAAGAGAGCTGGATTTCTGCATAGAAACCTCATTGCTTTGGAAAAGGAATGCCGGTATTTTCGGTAGCCTTCATCATTTCCTTCACCTCCACGGATTGATCGTCGAGGGGGAATCCATGAGCCATGCGAGCTTCGGGATTATCAAACTTGAGTGACATCTTATAAAGCTCGAACCGTCCGTCGGCCGCATATGGCTTGCACCTGGCTTCGAGCGCTAGCATTTCTTGGGCACTCATCGGCTGAAATCCTTGCGCGACCTTGAGGTTCTGCCGCAGGATATCCATTCGCTCCATTCCGGTAATCGTGGTAGTAACCGGCAGACTCATCGCATAACTGAGCGCCTCCTCCGCGGACAGTACTCCTTTTTCCACCGCGTCTCCATGCCCGCTGATAGGTTTCATTCCCAGCACCGCCATTCCGCGCTTTTTTAACTCTGGGACTACCTCAGCCTGGAAGCTCAGGAAGCTAGCGTCGAAGGCGTTCAATGGCATTTGCGCGGCATCGAATTTGAACCCGGTCGCGAGCATCTTCAGATGTATCGCCGGACGCTTATGCCCGGTAAAACCCACAAACCGTACTTTCCCCTCCCGCCTTGCCTGCTCTAAAGCCTCGGCCGCGCCGTTCGGCCGGATAAACAGATCGGGATCGTTCTCGAAGGAGACGCCGTGGATCTGCCACAGATCCAAATGGTCAGTTTGAAGACGGCGCAGAGACTCTTCCAGCATTCGCAGCGCCAGCGCTTTATCGCGGCCGTGAGTGCACACCTTAGTCATAAGGAAGACCTTGTCGCGCTTCCCCTTCAAACCCGCTCCCATCCAGATCTCGCTTTTGCCGCGATGATATTCCCAACAGTTATCGAAGAAAGTGACTCCACCGTCAATCGCTTCCGAAACGATGCGTGCCGCCTCCTGCTCATCCTTGGCATCGCCGAGGTGGTGGCCTCCGAAACCCAGAGCGGACACACTGGCTCCAGTCACCCCGAATGGACGCATTGGAATTGCTTGCTCCGGCAATGGAAGAATCCTCTATCCATTGAGCCGCGCACGGAAGGATTGTTTCTCGAGTCCTAAGCGGCCTTGTGCTTGCGCGACGCCGTGGACTTCGCTTTCGCGCCTTTCGCCGGCGCCGAAGACTTGAGGCTTTTTTTCAAAGCTTCCATCAGGTCGATTACAGGCGCACGCTTCGGTTTCGGCTCCGTAGTAACTCTCTCACCCTTTTTCTTTTGCGCGATCAACTTCTCGACATTCTCCCGGTAAGTATCGTGAAACTCAGCGGGTTTGAACGGACCGGCAAGCTGTTTGATCAGTTGTATGGCTAGGGTAACTTCCTTCGCGCTCGGGGCATTCTTCGAAGACGTGCCTGTTTTGTTCGCCTCATGTAATTCGTCCTGATAAAACAGAGTATGTAACAGCAGGGAATCTCCCACAGAGCGAATTAGAACGACATGCTCACGCCCGTGCATGGATAGCTTTGCGATAGCTCCAAACTTACTCTCTTTCATCGCCCTGGAGAACACTGCGTAGGGCTTCGTCAATTCCTCGCCGGGCGCTACATAGTAGGAACTTTCGAAGTAGAGTGGATCAACGTCGGCTTCATGAACAAATTGCAAGATGTCCATAGTGGTTGCGGTAGCCGGCGCTACATTCTTAAGCTCCTCGTCGTCCACCACAACGTATTCATCCTTGCTGGTCTCATACCCCTTAACGATATCGGCACGCGTAATCGGCTTGTCTTCTTCCGCGCAATACCACACTTCCTTCACTCGGGAAAGATCCTTGCGATGGAGTAGGTGAAAGTGTACGCCCTCGGCTCTCGCCGCGGAGTAGAGCCGGATAGGGAACGATACCAGTCCGAAACTGATGTAACCTTTCCATACGATCGCAGCCATTTTTATTAGATCCTTCTGTGGTTTATTTCGGATCGCTCTCGGCGGCCTTCGCTACATCGCCGCCAAATGCCGTCGCGATTCCAGCCATTGAACGTTTCGATACGGCTGAGCGCGACTTCACAGTTATATCCTGCGGGGATGCGTATTTGTCCTTATGCTTGATCAGCAGCCATGCGGATCGTTTGGATGTCCCGAACCCCTTCGTTCGCACCAGGACCCAGGAGCCTTTGAGCTTCGATCCATGTAATACAAACTTCAGCTCGCCGTTCTTCAGAGCTGTGTCCACGTCCGGATCTTCAGACTGCCATGTTCCACGATCCCACACCATGACCGTTCCGCCCCCGTATTGCCCCTCCGGAATGACCCCTTCGAATCCTCCATACTCCAAAGGATGATCTTCCACGGCCATAGCCAGACGCTTTACTGAGGGATCGAGAGACGGTCCTTTCGGAATGGCCCACGATAGGAGGACACCTTTCCACTCCAGACGAAAGTCATAGTGGAGATGGCTGGCTTGGTGCTTTTGGACAACGAAGGAAAGCTCCGGGGCCCGTTGCTTCTTTCCTGAGCCCTTCGGCTCCGGCGTAATCCTGAAATTTCTCTTCGCCTGATATTCAGTCAGCGCCATGCTGGTTCTTCGAAGCGGTAGCGTCCCGCCGTTGCCTTAAGTACTCATGCGCTTTCTCAACCTCGGCACGCTGAGCTTCGACGATGGGACGAATGCCCACTGGAAGGTTCTTCGCGGCTGCATCACGATATCTGCTGAGAATCCAGTCCTCGCCGCGCTCCGCTTCCACCAGGATGCCATGTTGATCGTGAGAAGTAACCAGCGCCTTAAGCTGAATCCAGCCCCCGTAAATCGTCCCCCCAAGCCCGGCGGGAGCTTCTGGATCGTAACCTAACGCCTTTACAGCTTCCTGAAGCTTCGCGGCAAAGGCGCCATGTTGATCGGAATAGCGAACGAGTAGCTCACGCAATTCGGGCTCTTTCGATGCACTTGCCGCCACTCGAAATCCTTGCTCCGCGTCTCGGCAAATTGAGATCAAGCCGGAGATTGCGGTGGCCGCTTCTTCAAGTGTTCCTGGCACGGTAACTCTCCTGTACGGCGAACTTTTCCCAAGGGTGGCAATTTTTACGTGGGCTTATCCGTGGGCTAGATCCGATAGTTAAGTACTTGAGTCCAGAGTCCCGCGGCTTTAAGTACCCAAACACACACCGCGATCACTACGACAACATTGAGGATCGCCTTGATGCTCCCAGCCATAGGGATATAAGCATTGATAAGCCACAGAGCCATACCTACAACAATCAACACCATCACAATGTAAATCAAAGGCATCTTGTTCCTCCTGACCGCCCATAACAAGTGCAATTACTGTGCCACCAGGCGCTAGCTCTGGACGGACCCGGCCTTTTCATGGTTGATTTCCGTTAATCGCCGGGAGAGTCCGGCGTCGTGTAGCTCGCGCTCCGCTTCCAGCCAGTTCTGCTCGTCGGACCCTTCCGGGCAGCCTCGCTCGAGCCATAGATGATACGCCCGCTCTGCGATTTCGGCTGTCGTCGGGTAATGTTCGCCGTCTGCTGCCGACGTGGTCTGCGATTTTCCGTCCTCATCGCCGAAATGTGGCCCGTCATGTTCCTGCGTCCGATATAGATGCGACAATGCCTGCTCCTCAGTCTGAAGTAAATCCGGTGGTTGGATCGGCCGAACGCGCAGAACGTTTCGATCATTAATGAAGGGACTTCAGGATCAACGCGAACTCTTCGCGGTGGCGGGATGTATAATGAATCGCGAGAATAGAGATATGCACCGCCGAACATTTCTTCAGGCCGCCCTTGCCGCCGCAATTCCAGCGTCAGGCGCCACACTGCGCCTCGATCGCTCCCGCGTCAGCGCCATCACCGATGAGATCGCTCGCACCCCCGCCGACGCAATCCAGTTCGCTCACGATTTTGGAATGCAGTGGCTGTCGTTGCGCGACACCCCTGCGGAGCCGGGCCCGGGAAGGATCCCTTATCATTCGATGGAACCGGCGCAGCTCAAGGAGTTGGCGGCCGGGTTTAAGGATGCCGGCATCCAGATCGCGTTCCTGGACACGCCCTTTCTCAAATTCGATTTGCCCGGCACCTCGCCCAAACGCTCCCGGCCTGAGGAGCCGGCCGCGAAAGAGGCCCGCTTGGCCAGGAATCAAAAATTGTTTGACAATCGCCTGGCGGATCTTCGTCTCGGCATCCGCGCCAGCCACGCCTTCAATTGCCCGATGCTGCGCATTTTCACGTTTACGCGCATCCCGGAGCCGGAGAGCGTATTCCCGCGCATTGCAGAAATCGTCGGTGAACTTGCCGAGGTCGCGAACAAGGAAGGGATCCGGCTGCTGATTGAGAATGAGGCGACTCAGAACGCAGGCACCTCCGCTGAAACCGCGAAGTTGCTCAAAATACTGCCGCGAAACGTCGGCATAAATTGGGATTCGCTCAACGGGCTGCCGCTCGGCGAAAAGCCATATCCAGACGGCTACGACTCACTTCCAAAAGATCGAATCTGGAATGTCCACGTCAAGGGCAAGAGCTTGCTTGATTATCCTGAGCACCAGGATTGGCCGGCCATCCTCGACGCGCTCGAACGCGACGGCTTCACCGGCCATTTAGAGCTGGAGACCCACATTTTCGGCGACGGCCAGGTCGCGGCTTCGCATGCTTCGATGCGAGAACTTTTGCGTCTGCTGAACGCCAGGACTGCGTGAACCGTCGTTTTATGCTCGTTTAAAGCCTCCGCGGAGCCCCTAAACGAGCATTTTAAGGTCAATTATGGTTCGATTCGTCCACTAATTTGCGATAAACCTCGCGGGCGTGATCGTAAGCCTTCTTCGCTTCCGCCTGATCCCCGATAGCGATCCGGGGCGCCTTTTGCGTCCAGCATTGATTCACCGCGTCCAGACACCATTGCGAGCTGCGCTTCGATGCCCGCACGGGTTGGTCGCCCACCGTCGCGAAAATCACATTGGTATGCGCGGCGGGCAGAATCCGCGCCGCGATCCAACTACTTTCACTCACGGGTACCTCAAACTCCAGACTATTGACCTTCCCGTCGGCGAGCAAGCTCTTTTTCGCCAGTACTTTGCCGTTTACAACGATCTCCACCGGCACCTCGCGCGTATTGCCGGACCGCGCCCTCTCAACGTCCCAGTACGGCTTCTGATCATAGGGCAAACCGCGAATTTCTTCGTTTGGAATCACCGGCAGATACGCCGCCGCATTGACCGTCACCTTGACCGTGCCTGGCGCCGCGAGGCGAACATCGCTGCCGCCGACTTCGGTGCCGTTGACTCGAAAATCCATCAAGTGCGTCTTACCGTCCGATACATAACTGCGGCCTGCCTTAAGACTGTCGAGCCAAGCCGCGTAACTCAGTTCGCCGCTGAGTTTGGCGTAAGTCCGGCCAATGCCGACTCGGCCGTCGTAGATGCAGGGGAAATCAGTTTCGCCCGCGATCCTGGTCCGGAATCCGACGTTGAGGGTGTGATACCAGATGTTGAGCTCCCACACATACGGCGTATCCACTGCGGAAATAAAATCCACCGCGCCCGGATGCGTCACGTCGACGATGTATTCGTTCGCGCCGATCCCGTCGAATCCGGGCATCTCATAGGTGGGCAGATCCTTGGTCATGACCTGCAAGCCCCAACCCGAATGCGCGAAACCGGTGATCGCGCCCTGCGCTTTTGCCCAGCGGAAAATCGGTAGATCCCAGGTCGGCCAATCCTCGATCCGCTTGGCGCCCGGATAATCCTGCTCCTTCAGTTTCAGCAGCACGATGTGGCCCGCGTGGCTCGAGGGGAACCCCGAAACTTCCAGGTCATAATGCATCAGACGATCGGGCTTCGATAGAGGATCGTCGTGACCCGAGAAAAACTGCTTCTGATAGTAATAGTCGGGACCCCAAGTCAGCACCGAACCGATATTCAGCCGCTCACCCAGAATCTGCCGCAGCATATCGCGAGGCTCGACGCCCTCCGTTGGATTCATGTAATGCGAGCAGCCGGCCGCGTGGACGTGATGATCGCCCGAATACCATCCGGATTTCGAGGGATCAATCCACCTGTCCAGTTGAAACGAGAGCTCAGTGGGACCTTCCGCGTTCACTTCCACTTCGCGCGTGTGCGGCAGCGATTCCGGGCCTCCGCGGTATTCGATGGTGTAATAACCGGCCGGCAAGCGCACCGTCTCGCCATCGGCTCGATAGATTTGCGGCTGGAAGAAAAAATCGGGCGCGAGCCGTTTCGACGGCAAAGGATATAAGCGGTTCAAGCGGTCGCGAATGATGAAGCTCGCCATGCCGGGGACGCCGTTCTCATCTTTTACGTGCAGTGTGATCTGCCTGGTGCGCCCAGCGTTGAACAGGATCTCCACGTCGTTGCGAAATCCAATGTCCTGGCTACCCTGACCGACGTTAAAAGAGATCTTCGCGGTGCGTTCTCCGGCGTCTCGACTATAAATTTGCAGGATCTGATATTCGACCGCGAGACCCGATAAGCGCTTGCGCATCGGCGGCGTCTGTACCAGCGAAATATCGGCCCAGCGGTCTTTCGATGCCTGCGGCGTAAGAGTGATCGCCGGATCGGGCGCGTTGTTCGACCGTATAAAGACGTCGCCCCCGTTGGGACTGACCACATTCAGCGGCGCGGTGACCTGCGCCAGATTGTTGACCTTCACAAGGAATAACCGCGCCCCGTCTTCGACGAGATCCGGTTTCGCTTCGCCCTGTTCGACCTTCACACGACTCTCCGGATTGATATCGACGTTTACCAGCACATGGCTGTCGAAGACTTTTTCGAGAGCCTCGACCGCCGCGGCTTCATCGGACATGCCGATCGCCTCATTAACCCGCTTCTGTTCGGCAGCGCTGAGCGGCTGACCCAGATAGTTGAGCGCTTCCGTCAGTACCCGTGCCTGCTGCGCCATCGGCTGAAGTGGAACCGGCGAGGGCTTAGGGGCGTGCTGATGTTCCTGGAAGCAGAGGAGAAATGCGGCCAAGGTTCTCATGAGTAGAAATCCTCCCGGTCACCGATCAGGATATCCCGGAAT
Organism: Bryobacteraceae bacterium; assembly: GCA_035485055.1. Lineage (GTDB taxonomy): Bacteria > Acidobacteriota > Terriglobia > Bryobacterales > Bryobacteraceae > Palsa-187. The sequence goes on along the minus strand of DATHOJ010000007.1, from coordinate 127,582 downwards.
CGACGCCGAGGCTTCCACTGCTTAACGGACGGGGTCCGTGGCGCTCGGGCATGGAGTTATCGCCGAGGCTCCGCCGGCTACGCCGCCCTGGTACACAATCCGATAGATCCGGCCACGTATGTCGTCGGAAACATAGAGCGCCCCATCCGCACCCACGGCAAGGCCGGCCGGACGATGGGCGGCGCCGGCGGGATCCTTGTGAGGGCCGGCGAAACCGTCGGCAAAAACTTCGCAAGTACCCGACCTGCGCTCACCCTGGAGAGGTTGGAAAACCACGTTATAGCCGCCTTCCGCGTACGGCGCACGATCCCGTGAACCGTGAAAGGCGATGAAGACCCCTTTCCGATAACGGTCTGGAAACTGTTTCTTGTCGTAGCGCACCATGGCGTTGGGCGCCCAATGCGCGGGAAGCGAGACAACTGGGGCAATCTTGTTCGCACAAACACCGATTCGTTTGCCGCCGTCGCCGCCGTATTCGGGCGCCAGAACCAGCTTTTGTTGCATACCGTCGTAATAGCACTGGGGCCAGCCATAGTCGGCGCCAGCCTGCAATAGCAGCAACTCTTCGGCGGGCAAACTAGCCTCTTCGGGAGCCTTATACAACTTCGGCCAATTGTCATGCAGTTGGTCTCTTCCGTGCTGGGTTACAAATAGCCTGCCACTGGAACCGAAAGCAAAGCCTTCCGCATTGCGTATTCCCGTCGCATATCGTTCCGCCGGTGAGAACTTCTGGTTTGTTTTATTGGCATCGTAAAGCCAGATGCCGCCGCGTGTTTCTAGTTCCGTGCAGGGGTTTATACCGGGCGACTCCAGTTGGCGATTTTGCGCCTGACAGGCGTTGGTGGCGGTTGCGACATCCACATACATCGATCCTTTGGCGTCAATAATGAACGGGTGCATCGGATGATCGCCCCCGAGAGGCAGACCGGAGACGATGGTCTCCGGAGCGCCCCGAGGAGCAGCGGAACCGGCGGAGAGTGCATATCTCACGATTCGATCGTTAATTTCGGCGTAAAGCCAGCCCTGATACAGGCCGATTCCGGTACCCCCGGCTCCGCCACTCTGAACGGTTTCACCGAAGCGCTCGATGACGTCAGCCTTTCCCGCACCGTTCTTGTCTTGTAGGACTACTAAGAATCCGCCTGGATGCGGAACTTCGCGGCCGTAATACGGACTCGACCAGGTGTTCACGTAAACCAGCCCGCTGGGCGAAACCACCAGGTGACGTGCGTGGCCGATACCTTCAGCGAACACCGTCGCGCAGAAGCCGGGAGGTAGTTTTAGCGCGGTATCGTCAAGCGGGCACACCGGGCTCTTTGTTTGCTTCGCAAGATTCGATTGGCTCTGGGCGAACGCCATGGAACCAAGCAGGGCGAATCCGGCAACATAAATCAACAAACCTTGCAGTGGACGCATGGAATCCTCCCGCCTTCTTGAGTGCCCATCGTTTTCCTTCGGGCCTCAACGCAAATTTCATTGTTCAGGAGCACACCGCGCCGGCATTTGTTTGATGGACCCGCGGCGCGCCGAAACTGAGACCCGGGGTCCCGGGCTCAAATCCGAGTGTTCCGGCGCACTACTCCTTAGGAGCCGCCATCACGTCGGCTTGAGGGAAACTTCCCGTCCCCCGGAAGTGAATCGCGCCTGCGCGATCCAGAGTCCGATGGAATGAAAAACATAAAGGGCGACATTCAACCTTCCTCCTCCTCGGCGAGCAAATCCGCCAACCGGTCGAGGCCTCGCTCCCACGTCGAACGCCGCTCCCCGATCCATTCCTGCGCTACCGAAAGTCCGGCGGGTTCGATGCGGCACGTGCGCACCCTGCCCACCTTTTCGGTGACCACCAGGCCACTTTCCTCCAGGATCTGCAAGTGTTGAACGACCGCGGCCAAAGTGATGCTCAGCGGCTCCGCCAGTCGGGAGACCGATATGGGTCCGAGGCTGAGCTTCTCCATAATCGCCCGCCGGCTGGGATCGCCGAGAGCGTGGAAAACGCGGTCGATGTCCGGTTTCTTCCTCCGCATCGGGCGGCTAGTGAGACAACTCGGCCGCCAGATGTTCGATCAGCGTGCGCCATCCCTCCTCGCGCATCTTGGTCCCGCCGGAGCCCTCATAGAAAACTCCCTGATGCGTGAGAATGAGGTTGGTCCCTTCGTCCGCGGGCAGGAATTCAAACGTCACCAGCGAAATAGAGATCACCTTGTCGCCCATGGTCATCCTCGAAGCGGCGACGATCCGCTGGTCGCGCACGATCTCCAGGAAATTGCCGTCGTTCGCGAGCGTCGCTCCCGGAAATGGAGTGCCTTCCTTGAAGCGATAGAGCGAGCTTTCTGTGCCGCCGACGCGGAAATCCATCTCGTAGCGCTCGATTTCGTGATGGTGTCCTTCGGCGAACCAGCGTCGTTTTTTGGCGGGATCGGCAAAGGCGGAGAATACTCGCTCCTGCGTGGCGCGGAAATTGCGTTCGATAACGAACGTATTGTGAATGATCGATCGTTCTTCCGTCGTCTTCATAGGGTCCTTCCTTTTACTTAAGTCTACGCTTTAGTATCCAGCATCCAAGCTGGAATTGTCAAGTGAATACCGGAATTATGCACTTGACATACCCGGATCGCGGCGGTAGCCTGAGGGCGTGACAGGCCGGTGCTATTTGTAAGATTGCGTGCTTGGAGGTTGCGCCGCCGGAACTCTCTTGTGGCAGACATTGCAGGCGATCAGGGCGACTGATGCGATGGCAAGAAATATCACGCGAGCCATGCTGGTCATTTAGACCGCTTAGCCGTGCGTTTCTTCCGCTTCGGCTTTCCTGTTGGATGCGCCCCTGGCCGGGGCATATCCTCGGTCGGCTTCACTTTGAAAAGCAGCTGAAGAGTTTCTTTCTCAGGAATCGGAATGTGGATGCTGTCACTCTTTGACATGTCGTTTCGCTAGTTTCTTGTTGGCCGCCGCTTCCCTATTAGATTCCTTGGAAAACTTTGTTGAGAGCGGAATAACCAGTGGGGGAATGCTCATCTGAGCAGTGAGGGATGCCACAAGCTGCCTTGCATAAGGGACGAGAATCAATTGAAATTCCGACTTTACGAAACGCTCGGCAAAAGGCTTCGGAATTGGGGCTGTTCCGTGAATATGGGCCTCGAACTCGCACTCCACGGAAAGCGTCGGTTTGCCATTCAGTTCTTCTGTTACCGTGACAACAAAATGACCCACGGCTTCAAAAAAATTCTGCCCGAGTTTGGCAATCTTGTAGGTATCCTTGAATGCGCGCGTAGGACCACCTTTCTTTTCAGAGAATAGTTCGTAAAAACTATCTCGGTCCAAAAACGCAGAACACGCCTTCATCCCCACATTTACTAGGGTTAATCCTTCAAGGAACTTTTCGTACTTGTGGTCATTTTCTGGCAAGGTGCTTATAGCCTTCCACGTGTTCGTCGATGGTTCCCCCTAAAATGAAATCGCACAAATTTGTGGACCTAGGAAGAACATCGCTAGATTTAAGATTTTTTACGCGGGAGATCCTTTGTATTATATTTCCCGTCACCGCGTGTGATTTTATTGACCAGCCGACCATCTCGTGCGGATGCTCTCCCGAACCCCACCACAAGTGATTCATAACACCGCGCGACGCCCGTGCCACCGGCATGCTGGCGAGGAAGTGTTCAAAAGCATGGGTGCATGATCGCACCGTGAGCGCTTCCGACAACATTGAGGTCACCAGTTGGTTCAAGCTCACATTCTCGCGTTGCGCCAATCGCGTTAAATCCCTATGAAGCTTTCTGGGAACACGCTGAACCCACTTTCCGCTCGGCAAGATCTCTTCTGCCTCAGGCTCTGGGATCACGTCGCCAGCGCTCAAAGCGTCCTCCAGCCATAGTTTTTGCATCGAGCGGAGTTGTTCTATTGCAATTGCGTCGCTCTCGCCGTGAGCTACACAGCCCGGCAATTCCTGTATCTTGGCAACAAAGTCTCCCTCTTCGTCCCGGCGCACTACGACGGTGTAGGGAAGGGATTCATAATAGGAAAGGTTTTTGGTCATATCAGTCATATAGTTCCAGATCCGACATGGCATCCAGAAACTCTCTCACGTAGCGAGCCTTGATTTGTTTACTCCCACGGTTGTGATGACAGACGCCAAATCTCCGACCCTTGACGCTGAACATCGTGTTGTGATCATTTTTTCTCTCCGAGACCGCATATCCGTTTTCTCCAAGTTGGTTTACGATCCACTGGATATCCGAAAGTTCAACGTTGTTCTGGCGCTGGGCAAGTTCGCCGATCCTTGCCACGATCTTCTTGATGTCTGCCATGAACCGCCAGTTGCAATAAATAGAATGACGCTAGAGTAGACATAAATTCAATCCTATACTATGATACTATCCATAGTATCATAGTCAACGAGTTTGTGATACACTCGGATAGAACGTAACACCCCTACCCGATGTGGGTGTATTGAGGGTCGCGCCACTATATTTAGGTGGTCGTATGGCCGATTGGGGAAAAAGAAAGGAGGCTCACTCGAAAGCGAACCTCCGTGACTCGAAGCGAACAACAACGCGGCAGTGGCGAAATCAGTATACGCAGTGGACTTGGGTTCCACGGGGCGATCCTTCTCAGGGGCAACCGTCCGTATGGGTGCAAATCCCATCTGCCGCACCACACTCCTGCACTACCAGTGTATCGGAAATGTCAAGGGTGTGGCCGAGCAACCGTAAAAGCAACCGATGAGCGGCGCATTTTAGATCGTGATGGGAGTTAGGTTGAATGCCACAACAGAATATCAAGACCATAGAGGCGCGTGCGCTCATTGGCTGGATGGATCGAGATCAGGCAGTGAAGTTTTTAGTGCAAGATTGCCTATTTGATCCGCCCTTTGCTGAAGATCAAGCCCTGGAAATTTGGGAGAAGTATCGATGTGCCGTGCAAAGGCTCCCACCACGCAACGCGACTGCACCAATTAGGATTCCGATCACCGATCATCACGAATCTGAGGGCAAGGCGGAATTTCTTCGCCGATTCAAGGGCGCAACCAACATTTTAGATGTGATCAAGGTTGATCCTATGAAGTTAGTGGTGCATCAACTGCACATTGTTACCGAGCGGTCACTAAAGCATCATCAAGCCAGCGTCCAAAGTCGTAACGGGTGGATAAAGCATTCGCTGCTGGGAGATGGTAGCCAGAATCCCCAAATAAATATCCAGTCCGGAATGAACTTCGCAAACGCGCAACTTCCACACGCCGAATTTATTTTTTCTTTTGGTCCACCAAATGGGTTCCAAATACAGCAGATGGCGCGGCACGTCAACGTGACCGAGTTTGGGGACCGCTTATTGCTCTGGGCCGGATATCACCGCTCGTTCGCGCGCATGGTGAGCATCGCGCCAGATGCCATAGACCGCTCGCTTGTCGTTGCCCTGACAACCGATGGAACCTTTAAGGTTTCTCCGGCTTCGCCAAACCAAGGTGAACGAGAAATGTTGACGGGGGAACGCCCGCCCTTTTTTGGAGATTTCTTTAATCCTGTTTTTTTCATGTCAGTCCCCCTTCGCAAGAAACGATTCGAACTTCAGATCCGAGCCCAGATCGTTCCTATTGATGATCCTACATAATACTTCTATCGGCGGAGGTGGCGCAAACCTTCAACTCGTTGGATGCACGCGGAATAAGTACGTTACATTTTATGTTTCTTTGGTTCCTTCAGCATCAGACGCTTTCCGTGGGTCTTCTTGATCGCGAGGACCGTGCGGTCGCCATCGTTCATCTTACGGACGTTGTAACGATAATCGAACTCGCGTAGATACTGATCAAGGTAGTGCTTGCCGACGTGGTGATAGACGCCGTGGATTCCGCGTTTTATGATGCTGAAGTAGCCCTCGACGGTGTTCGTGGTGATCGTTAGCCCGTCTTCATGCCGCGAGTATTCTTTCTTGCTGTGATCGACGGTGGAATGCTGCCAACCATACTTTCCGAACATCATCCGCGTGGATGAATCCGTCATGATGTGCGATCCGCGCTCGACGTATTCCTCGATCACTGGCCGCGCGTTCTCGCCGGTCACGCGATCGAAAGCGATGGAGCGGACTTCGCCGTCGCGCTGGAGGGCCGAAACCACGGCAATCTTATTCGCGTTCGGATCTTTACCCGCACGCTTCGACGTGCCGTCTTTGTTGCGGCCAGCGCCCAATCGGAGTTTTCCGCCTACCCACGTATCGTCGATTTCGACGATACCAGCGAGTCTGGAAGCCATTGGTTCCTGTCCCATCGCCCACCGAATGCGATGCGCCATAAACCACGCGGTGCGATAGGAGCCTAGTTCGAGGTTGCGCATCAACTGGTGTGCGCTGATGCCCTTTTTCGAGGAGCACATCAGATGGATTGCGAGAAGCCATTTGTTCAACGGAATTTTGGAATCCTCAAAGATCGTGCCAACCGTGACCGTGAACGGTTCGCGGCATCCCGCACACTTATACAGACCCCTGCGAGTGGTTTTCCCTTCGAGCTTGTATGCTTCGCCGATCAATCCGCAGTGCGGACAAATCGGACCATCGGGCCATAAAAGCTTTTCGAGATGTTCACGGGCTGCGTCTGCGTCCTGGTGGTGTTTTGCAATCAATCCGGCCATAATTCATTGTATTTTGAAATGATGGGTATGTCAAGTGCATAATTCCGGTGAATACTTAAGTAATGTTTATTCCTGGAAAAATTGTCGTGCAGGCGAGAGCAATAAGACAGCGAAGGGCTGAACTACGCCTTATACATGTACTTGATATTCGATTTAAATATCAGCAGGTTCGGTTCGCCGTCGCGATTTACTTTCAGGCACGACTTGTCGTACCACTCGATGACGCCCTTAATAACTTCACCGTCCTTCAGAACGATGGTCATCTGCGTCTTCGACTGCATTTGCTTCAGGTAATAAAAATTCTCCGCGTTGGTCTGATCCGGCGGCGTCGTCTTTTTGGCGCCTCGCGGGTCCTTCATTTCGGTAAGAGACGGACGGATCAGTTTGCGGTTACTGGGCTCCACAGGGCTCCTTCACTTCTATTTAGTTGATAACATGTCTGCCGCCCAGGCGTCCAGGGCGATCGATTTCTGGATATTACGGCGAACCAGATCCACCAGCTCATCCACCTTTTCGACGGCCCTGCGGAGCCAGTCGAAGGACACGCGGGCAGCCACCGCTTGAAGGTCGTTCCCGATATCCGCGTTGCGGACCGCGGGCGCTCCTTCGGTCATACGCAGCACGTCGCCGAGCAGCATGTAGAGCACTTCGAGATACGAATCGAGCTTCTCCGTGCGCCGCGCGGCGATCGATTCCGAGTGCTTCAGCCAGGCGCCGAACGTATCCGCTCCACTAGCGGCTTTCAGCAGCGCGAGCATCGCAGTACGGCGGCGATCGTAGGTTTCAAGATCGAGCGAAACGGCCAGGCCAGGCGCGCCCTCGGCCAGTTTTTCGCGGCGCTCCGGATGATCCAGGCTGCGCAGGGCAATAAAGCGCCGCATTTCCTCCTCATCGAGACGAGCCAGGCGGAACGGCACGGAACGGGAGCGGATCGTCGTCAGCAAATCGTAAGGATTACGCGCGGTCATGATGAGAATCAGGTGCGGCGGAGGCTCCTCTAACGTCTTCAGCAAAGAATTCGCCGCCTGCTCATTGGCGCGGTCGATGGAGTCGATCAGGAAAACGCGCCAGGAGCCTTTCAGAGGCTTGAGCTGCGCGCGCTCCTTCAACAGGCGCATTTGCTGGATCGTCAACTGGCGCAAAGGGCCGTCGGGCGCGAACGTAAGGAAATCGGGGTGCGTAGAGAACACCAGAGGATCGTCATTACGCTTGTCGGATGTCCATTTTTCGCGGTCGGTGATAAGGCTGGCGTTCGATTCCAGGCTGAGGTCGTCCCGCTCGATTTTGTGCGCATCGCCCAGAAGCTGAGAGGCGAATCGGCGGGCCAGCGTCGCTTTGCCGACACCTTCGGGACCGGAAAGTAGCAGGGTTTGGGTGATGCGTTCACCCCGGATCATCTGCTCCAGGGTCTCAACGACGTCGGGATTCCCGTAGAAGTTCTCCAAACACTAAACTAACACGTCAGTAGTATTTGGGTGCCTGTTTGACCGCGCCTACAGCTTCCTGCGGCGCTTGTCCAGTTCGGCTGGCGAAGGACTCCGCGGCTTTGTCGCGCCAGCGCTGCGCTTCCTCCGGATGATGCAGCATCTCCTCGACGTCCGCCATGGTTTCGAGGGCGAACTCCAGGCGCTCGTCTTTCTTGCGCAGCACGCCGATCGCGTGAATCAGCAGTTCGCGCGCCGCCGAGGTGCGTCCCGCGCGCATATAAATAGCCGCCAGATGCGCCTGCGTTTCCGCCAGTTGTTCCCGGTCGCCTCCGATTTGGCGATCCGCCACCGCGAGCGCTTTTTCGTACTGAGAGGCAGCGCCATCCAGGTCGCCCGATTCCTCCAGCGAAGCCGCGAGATGAAAGAGGTCCCGCGTGGCGGCGTGCGAATCCGAACTCTTGCGATGAATTTCGAGCGCCCGCCGCAGGCACCGCTGCGCTTCCGGGTGATTGCCGGCTTGACGATAGCGCTCTCCCAATTCCGTGAGCGCGTTGGCGGTCTCGAGGTGATCCGGGCCGAAGCTCTTTTCTGCAAGCTGCATCGCACGCTCAAACGCCTTCAGCGCGTCCTCGGAACGTCCGCTATTGAGCAACGCCGTTCCCAATTTGCGCGATGACGAGGCGAGCCGTTTATAATCCGGCGCCGGCAACGATTTTTCCAGCGCCTCAATTTTCGCGATGGTCTGCTCCACCTCGCCATATTTCTTTTGGTCGAGCTGGATATCGACCAGCCCGTCGAGCGCCCGCGATTGTAAAACTTTGTTTTTCGCCGAGGTGGCGAGGGCAATCGCCATCTGCGACGTCTTCTCCGCCTCCGCCGCCTTGCCCTGCTTGCGCTGCGCCTCCGTCAATCCCAGCAGCAGATCCAGGCGCCGCTTACTCGAATGCCGGCGTTCGTCAAGCGCAGCCGCCAGATGCTTCTCCGCTTCGCTCCAGTTGCGAGCCTTCAGGTGCCTCTCGCCTTCTACGCGATTCAAATGGCGTTTGCGATGCCATTCCTTCACATGCGGAGTCGCCCAAGCGGCAAGACGGACCCCCAGACGGGCTATTCGCGTGACACTGATCATCAGTCAACTCATCGGTGCGGATGGGCCCGGACTTTAGGTTGTGTAAAATGTGCGAGAGTGGCTCTCATCGTCAATCCCGCTGCTTCGCGCCTCGGCGTCGAGAATGCCGTGCTGTGGGGGCGCGGAAATCGCGAGTATTACGTCCACGATTTCCCAGGGCCTATGTCCATCAAAGCAGTGGTCAAAGGTTCCGCCGAATGGCGCGCCGGGAAGTCGCGATTCGAGGTCGACGCGGCGTCGTTCCTGGTCCTGAACGACCTTCAGTCCTATTCGATGACCATCGCCCCGGGCCCTCCGGTGGAAACTTTTTGCGTGTTTTTCGAGCGGGGATTCGTGGAAGACGCCTGGCGAGCTTCTTCCCAGCGCGATGTCGCCCTGCTCGACGATCCGGAACGCGCCGCCGTCTTAGGATTCGAGGAGCTCCTGCGGCCGCGCAACGGGCGCATCGATCGCGCCCTGCGCCGGATGCGCGAGCTCGCGTCATTGGGCGGAGACGCGGAAGCGGGTTTTTACGATCTCGCGCTGGGCTTAGTCGAGTTGCGCGCGGAACATGGGCGCGAAATTGGCCGGGTTCCCGCCGCGCGTGTCTCCACCAGACGGGAACTGCACGCGCGAGTGCTGAAGGGCCGGCAGGCGATGGACGAAATGTTGACCGAGAGTCTCCCCTTAAAGAACATCGCGCGCCTGGCCCATCTCTCTCCCTTTCACTTCCATCGCGCATTTTGCGCGGTGTTCGGCGAAACGCCGCATGCCTACCGGACCAGAAGGAGGCTCGAACGCGCCGCTCGTCTGCTCGAAGAAACGGACGTTCCCGTAATCGACGTCTGCCTCGACACGGGATTTGAAAGCGCCGGAAGTTTTTCCACCCTCTTCCGCCGAAAGTTCGGCGCGAGCCCCACGCAATTTCGGAGCAGGAAATGAAACCCGAATTTGAAGAAATATTCGCCGCTCTAAAAGCTTTACTGAAGAAGCACGAGCGAACGTTATTCATCCTGAAAGACGAGCCGCAGGAATACACTCTGGTCACGAAATCGAACAGCAACCGCGGCATGAAGATGTGGTTCGGATCGGTGCGCGCCGGCAAGGCCTATGTGAGTTATCACCTGATGCCTCTGTACTTCAATCCGCCGATGAACGCGCTGGTTTCTCCCGCGCTCAAGAAACGGATGCAAGGGAAAACCTGCTTCAATTTCAAAAGTATCGATAAAGATCTGTTCGCGGAACTGAAGACCCTGACGCAGGTGGGCGTCGACGAGTACCGCAAGCGGGAGTACCTCTGATGGCGAAGTACGTCGCGTTCCTCAGGGCAATCAACGTCGGCGGACACGTCGTCAAGATGGATGAATTGCGCGAGCTATTCTCCGGCCTCAAATTCTCTAACGTCGAAACATTTATCGCCAGCGGCAATGTCATCTTCGAAACCAAAGCCGCGCCGGATGAAAAGCTGGAGCAGAAAATCGAAAAGCATCTCGAGAAGTCTCTGGGATACGAAGTCGGCACCTTCGTCCGTTCGATGGAAGAGATCCGCGCGGTCAGCGTCTATCAGCCATTTTCAGCGGAAGCCGTGAAGGCGGCGCACGTTGTCAGCGCCGGATTCATGCGCGGCACGCTGACCCCGAGCATCGTCGAACAGGTCATGGCCTTCCGTACCGACGTCGATGATTTTCACGTTCTTGGACGCGAAGCTTACTGGCTGTGCCGCGTCTCGCAAACCGAAACCAGGGTCAATGCGAAAAAATTCGAGCGCGCCATCGGCGGCCCCGTGACTTGGCGCAACATGAATACGGTGGTGCGTCTCGTGGACAAATATAGCCGTTGACAATATATCCACTGTGGTTATAATCGGGACATGGAGCCCGATTCCTTCCTCCCTCTTCCCCCCGCGACATTTCACATTCTGATGGCCGTGGCAGACGAGGATCGTCACGGCTACGGAATCATTCAAGACGTATCGGCCAGCACCGATGGCGAACTGAAACTCAGCGCCGGGACGCTGTACCGCTCTATTCAAAGAATGCTGGAGCAGGGATTGCTGATCGAAACCAGGGATCGTCCCGCGCCCGAAGAGGATGATGAGCGCCGCCGCTATTACCGCATCACGCCCTTTGGACGACTGGTCGCCAAGGCCGAAGCGAATCGGCTGACGCAGCTCGTCCGTCTGGCTCGCCGCAGCGGATTCGCCACCGGGAAGGCATAACATGTACCGCGCGCTGCTTCATCTCTATCCGAAGTCTTTCCGAGGCGAGTATGAAACCGAAATGCAGGCCGTCTTCTCGCAGCGCCTCCGCGACGCCTCGGGATTCGAATTGCTCCTCCTCTGGATCGAAACCTTCTTTGACGTGTTGTTCAACGCCATCCGCGTCCATCTGGATATTCTTGGGCAAGACTTGCGCTACGTCGGCCGCACCCTGCGTCAATCGCCCGGCTACGCCCTCACGGTAGTCGCCATCGCCGGCCTGGGCATCGGCGCGACTACCGCGGCATATTCGATCACCGACCACGTCCTGCTGCGCCCCTTGCCCTTCCCCGATGCCGATCGCCTGGTGACGATTTTTGAGACGGAGCCGCACTACAACCGCGGGGAGCTGTCGCCGGCGAATTATCGCGACTGGAAGAAGCAGAGCAAGTCTTTCGAGGCGTTCGGCATATACGCATCCTTACAGGTGAACCTGGCGGGACAAGGCGAGCCGGAGGCGCTGATCGGCGAAATCATGACCGCCGACGTGCTGCCCCTGCTCGGCGTCAAGCCGATGCGCGGCCGCTGGTTCTCCGCCGAGGACGATCGTCCCGGCGCCGCGTGCACGGTGCTGCTGAGCTACTCGCTATGGCAGGCGCGGTTCGGAGGAAGCGCATCCGCCATCGGCAGCAAGGTGTTGCTCGACGACGAGCCCTGTACTTTGATCGGCGTGATGCCCGCGGGATTCGCGTTTCCCAAGCGGGAAGCTGAAATCTGGATGGCGGCGCGGCTCGCCGAGGACCCCGATCGAAACAACAACTACCTGGTGGGCACCGCGAAATTGGCGAAGGGAGTGACGCTGGCGCAGGCCAACTCCGAGCTGCGAGTGCTCGCCGCGCAAACCGAGCGGCAGTTTCCGAAAGAATTGAAGGATGTCAGCGCGGCCGCGTACAATTTGCGCGACGCCGTTACCCCCAGCTCGAAAACCATGCTGATCGCGCTTCTCGCCGCGTCGCTTTGTGTGCTGCTGATCGCCTGCACCAACCTCGCGAATCTGCTGCTCGCGCGAGCCCTGGCCCGGCGAAAAGAACTGGCCGTGCGGTCGGCCATGGGCGCGGGTCGCGAAAGGCTGGTACGCCAATTGTTGACCGAGAGCCTGCTCCTCGCAATCGCCGGAGGCGCGCTAGGGATGCTGATCGCGGTCACCGCGACGCCCTTGTTCGCAGCCCTGGTCCCGACGTCTCTGCCGATCGTCGCGCTACCCTCCGCGGACTGGCGAGTGCTCTCCTTCGGCGCGCTCGCCACCGTTTTAACCGGACTCGCATTCGGAGTTCTTCCCGCTTTGAAGGCCACCGCCGGAGCTGGATTGCGGGAAGGCTCGCGCTCGGGCGTCGGAGGCAGAAAAGAACGGCTGCGAGGCGTGCTGGTAGTGGCCGAAATCGCGGCGTCCGTCGTCCTGCTGGTCACCTCCGGCCTGCTGATCCGCGCCATGCTGCGCATCCAGGGAACGGACCCCGGATTCCGCGCCGATGGCGTGTTGACGCTACGCACTCCCGTCACCGGGCCTCGGTATCAGAAGACCGTGCCTCGCCACGCATTCTATAAGCGTGTTTTAGAGGACATGCGGGTGCTCCCCGGCGTCCAGAGCGCGGCCTACACCACCTCCTTGCCGATGGTGTGGCGCGGAGGCGTCTGGATCATCAGGGTCAACGGCCAGGAACCCGCGAACCCCAGCTCCCAGAGGGCCAGCCTGCGATTTGTATCGCCGGACTTTTTCAGGACCCTCGCGATTCCTCTCGTCCTGGGTCGCGATGTGGCGGAGTCGGATGTGCTGACGTCGCCGCTAGTCGCCGTGGTCAGCGAATCGTTCGCCAAGCAATACTGGCCTGACCAGAACCCGCTGGGAAAACAATTCAATATGGCGATGGCCGATCGGACGGTGATCGGAGTGGCCGGCAATGTCCGGGTGCGCGGCCTCGAACAATACAGCGAGCCGCAGGTTTATCTGCCCTACCAGCAGGTTCAGGATGGCTGGTTTGTAGGCTATATTCCGCAGAACGTGGCGATCCGGACAGCGCAGGACCCCAGCCAGATTGCGCCCGCGGTGCGCGCTATCATCGCCCGCGCAGCGCCGGATCTGCCGGTGACCAACGTCCAGCCGCTCAGCGAAATCGTCGCCGGAGAAACCGCGTCGCGAAGAGCTCAACTGGTCGTATTAGGCGGATTTGCCGGAATCGCGTTCCTTCTCGCCGCCATCGGCATTCACGGCTTGCTGGCCTACGCGGTATCGCAGCGGACGCAGGAGATCGGCGTGCGGATGGCGCTGGGGGCAACGCGCGGAAACATTCTACGATTGATCGTCGGCGATGCGATGGTCCTGGCTCTGACCGGTATTGCGATGGGCGCAGCACTGGCCTATGCCTCGGGAGTCGAGCTGCAATCGCTGCTCGCAGGCCTCCGCCCCAACGATCTGGACGCATTTTCAGCAGGCATCCTGCTCTCGCTGGTAATGACGATCGCGGGAAGCGCGCTGCCCGCCATGCGAGCGATCCGAATAGATCCGTCCACAGCCCTGCGCGCCGAGTAGGGTGGAACAGCCTTTGGAAATTGCTGAAAAGTCGTGCAGATCGCTCCCTGCGGGCGCGGCTCCGAATCGGCGGCGTAAAATCAATCCATTACCGAGCCGCGACCGCAGGGAGCGATCCTTTCTACAGAGTTTTCAGCAATCGTGTTACTTAGAAGCTGCGCGCGCCTTCGGACGGCGAGTTTCGACCGGTGCGGGCGCGGGCGTGGCGGGTTGCACCGGATAGTGCTGTCCCAGCCATTTTTCGATCATTTCCTTCTGCGTGGCTAGAACCACACGTTGCCATTTGACGGTACCAGTGCGCTCACTATACTCAGCCATGACATAGGAACCCTCATTCAGCACCTTGATGATGCCCTGGGTCTTAGTCCTCTGGAAGTGATACGACGAGAGAGCGGCGTGATGTTTTTGCATCTCAACTCTATCATAGCAGGTAGCCGAAATTTCGGCTATTTTCGCTGATTTAGCCGATCGTCTTCGCATACCATCTAGATATGGCATCCGCGCCGGATGTTCCGGCCACCACAGCAGTGCCCGCTCAAAATCCCCAATCGAATAAGGGACTTGCGTGGACCATGTTTCGGCGCACCGTCACCCGGATGGAATGGGAAAAGGTGTTTCCCGGCCGTGCGGCCAGAAATGCCATCGGCGTCGCACTGCCACTTGCCGCCGGATATCTGTCCGGCTCGCTATCGGCCGGCTTGATCGCCAGCTCCGGTGCATTGAACGTCTGCTTTTCCGATGGCGACGATCCTTACCGCCAGCGCGCCCGCCGCATGCTGCTCGGCAGTGTGCTGGTGGGATTCGCGGTCCTGGTCGGCACCCTTACCGGACACACTCCCGCGCTCGCCATCGCAATCGCCGGTATCTGGGCCTTCGCCGCAGGCATGATGGTCGCGATCAGTCAGCCGGCCACCGACCTCGGTGTCACGACGCTTGTGACCCTCGTCGTTTTCTCCGCGCAACCCATGCAGCCTCATCAAGCCGCTGCCGCCGGATTGCTGGCGTTGGCCGGAGGATTGTTGCAAACCCTGCTCGCGCTTGCGTTGTGGCCGGTGCAGCGATTCGGGCCGGAGCAGCGCGCATTAGCGAATCTGTTCGAAGAGCTCGCTCGCGCGGCCGCATCGCCCGCCGCGGCATCGACAGCTCCATCGGCCAGCGCCCAAGCCACCGCGGCTCATAACACGCTCGCCACCCTCGGCACCATCCACGATGTCGAAGCCGACCGCTACCGTTCCCTGCTTAATCAAGCCGAGCGCATGCGCCTCAGCCTGCTCGCGCTCGCCCGATTGCGCGTCCGCATCGGCCGCGAGCAGGAAAATAGTGAAGAAGTCCGCGCACTCGATCGATTCTTCGAACTTTCATCCCGCCTTCTCGCGGCCATCGGGCGGTCGCTGCGAGGGAACGCCGGTCTTGACCCGAATCCCGATATTCTCGACCAGATCGACGCCCTGGCCTCAGTGCTGCGCATCAACACTGCGCGCACCCCAATTCTGACGGCCCTGGTCAACGACGCATTACGTCAGATGGACGCCCTTGCCGGACAGCTCCGCTCCTCGGCGGAGGTAGCGTCGCATGCCACGCCCGAAGGTCAGGAGGAATTCGATCGAAAGCAATCGCGAACGCCCTGGACTCTGCGCCTGCGCGGCAGCTTCGCCATCCTGCGCGCGAATTTGACACTCGAATCCGCGGCCTTCCGCCACTCCGTTCGACTGGCCGTGTGCGTCGCTCTGGCCGCAGGAATTGGCCGCGCCGTAAGCTGGCATCGGACCTATTGGCTGCCCATGACCGTCGCCATCGTGCTGAAACCGGATTTCACGGCGACCTTCAGCCGCGGCGTCCTGCGCGTCGCCGGAACCCTCACCGGGCTCGCCTTCGCCACCCTCCTGTTCCACATTTTCTCGACCACCGTGGCGACTCAAATTGTCCTCATCGCTCTGCTGACCTTCCTGCTCCGGTCGCTCGGCGCCGCAAATTATGGAATCCTCACCGCCGCTGTCAGCGCGCTGGTGGTGCTGTTGATCGGGCTCACCGGCGTCTCGGCCAAAGACGTAATCGCGGCGCGCGCCCTGAACTCCGTCGCTGGAGGAACCCTCGCGCTCGCGGCCTACTGGCTCTGGCCCACCTGGGAACGCTATCGCGTCAATGAAAACCTGGCGCGGCTGCTTGATGCCTATCGCGATTACTTCCGCAATATTTCGGAGGCCTATCTCAAACCGGACCCGCCCCCGCCCGCGGCTTTGGACCACGCCCGCCAGCAAGCCCGCTTGGCCCGCTCGAACCTGGAAGCGTCCGTCGATCGCCTCAGCGCCGAGCCCTATCCCTCCCAACTGTCCGCGCTCAACGACATGCTCGCCAGTTCTCATCGTCTGGTGCACGCGCTGATGGCCCTCGAAGCGGGCCTTTATCAAAGCAAATTCGTCCCTCCCCGCGACGCCTTCCGGAAGTTCCGTAACGATGTGGAGAAAACTCTGTACTTCCTGGCCGCGTCACTAAGAGGCACCCCGATTCACCCCGGCGATCTCCCGGACCTACGCGACGATCACAACGTCCTGCTTCGCTCCGGCGATTCGCACGTAGAGCGCTACGCGCTCGTAAACATCGAAACCGACCGCGTAACCAACAGCCTGAATACTCTGCGCGAGCAGATCGTAGCGTGGCCCTCAAGAAGCCTCAAATGACCGAACGATCGCGAAAAACGGGACTGAACACTCTGTCCCAAGGCGCCGCCGTCTCACCCGAAGGCACTCCGCACCGCACGCCGCGTGGACAGAGCGATCTGTCCCGTTTTTCGCCGCGTCCTCACATCCGATGCGTGCTTCCCGGGGCCACATCTTCACACTCGTCTCGAACTTTCCCGCTCGTCGAAGCTGTCGAACGACTGTAAAATGGCTTTATACCTTCTTTACGTCGCAACGGTTACCATTCTTGTTGAGCTTCATGCATGTTCGTCCGATCGTGTTTGTCGCACGCCTGACCGCGAGCCTCGTCGCCATCGCTGCCATCACCTTCATCTGCTCGCACATAATTCCGGTCAACGCGACCACCGCCGGATTCGCCTATCTGCTCGGTATTCTCGGCATCGCCGCCACCTGGGGATTAATCGAATCCACCATCGCCTCGATTGCCGCGATGCTCTGCTTCAACTTCTATTTCCTCCCTCCCGTCGGAATGTTCACCATCGCCGACCCCCAGAATTGGGTCGCCCTGTTCGCCTTTCTCGGTACCGCCCTGGTCGCCAGCCAGCTCTCGGACCGCGAAAAGAAACAGGCTGACGACGCCAAGCGCAGGCAGCGGGAAACCGAGCAGCTTTACGCCCTCAGCCGCGCCATCCTCCTCACCGATCCTTCCCAATCCGTCGGTTCCCAAGCCGCCCGCCACATCTCCGAAATCTTTGAATGCCAGGGCGTCGCCCTCTACGACGCGAAAACGGCCGAGGTTTTTCGAGGCGGCGCCGACGACATGCTCGACATTGAAGCGAAGCTCAAACAGGTCGCCGTCCAGGGAAATAATATCGTCCAGCCGCCTCTCTTCATCGCCGCGATCCTCCTGGGTGGCCAGCCCATCGGCAGCCTCGCGCTCAAAGGATCGTCCCTCTCCGACGGCGCGCTTCAGGCCCTGCTGAATCTGGTCGCCATCGCCCTCGAACGCGTGCGTATGGAGGAAGCCGCGAACCGCGCCGACGCCGCCCGTCAGAGCGAAGAGTTCAAGTCCACCTTGCTCGACGCCATCGCCCACGAATTCAAAACGCCGCTCACGTCGATCAAGGCCGCCTCTACCTCCATGCTCGCCGATTCCCCCGGCCTCACTCCGCAATTCCGCGAACTCGCCGTGATCATCGATGAGGAGACGGACCGCATGAATCAGCTCGTCACCGAAGCCGTCCGCATGTCCCAGATCGATGCCGGAAAAATTCGCCTGGAGCGGGAACCGATCGACATCGCCCAAATGCTCTCGAAACTCCTCGATCATTTTGAATCGCAATCCGCCGGCCGTCCCCTGCGCCTCACCCCAGCCCCCAATCTCCCGCAAATCTCGGCCGACCCCGAGCTTCTTTCGCTCGCTCTGCGCCAGTTGATCGATAATGCCCTCAAATATTCGCCGCCCGGCTCGCCCATCGATATATCGACGGGCCTCGAAGGGGATCGCGTCGTCATCCGCGTCCATGACCGCGGCCCCGGCATCCCGGAGCGCGAACGGGAGCGCATCTTCGATAAGTTTTATCGCCGCGCCGCCGCCAAGGATCGCGTGCCCGGCACCGGACTCGGTCTCTACATCGCGCGCGAAATTCTCCGCACCCACGGCGGCGATCTATGGATCGATTCTGAACCCGGCGAAGGCTCCGAATTCTGCGCCGGTCTCCCTATTCCGAAGGAAGGACACAAAAAATGAGCACGGGCCGCATCCTGGTAGTCGATGACGAGCCGCAAATCCGCCGCGTCCTGCGCGCCACTCTCACCGGACACGGCTACGAATTTTACGAAGCCCGCACCGGCGAAGAAGCCCTGGACGCCATTCGCGCCAACCGCTTCGACCTGGTTCTGCTCGACGTCAACATGCCCGGCGTCGGCGGCCTTGAAACCTGCCGCGCCATCCGCGCCGGCTCCGAGGTCTCCATTATCATGCTGACCATTCGCGATTCCGAGCAGGATAAAGTGGCCGCCCTCGACGCCGGCGCCGACGATTACATCACCAAGCCCTTCAGCACACCGGAGCTGATGGCCCGCATCCGTGCCGCCCTCCGCCGCATGCCCTCGTCCCCCGAAGGCGGCCCGCAATCGGTGCACCTCGACGACATCGAAATCAATCTCGCCACCCGCCGCGTCGTCTCCGGCGGCCGCGAAGTTCGTCTCACTCCCAAGGAATTCGGTCTGCTCCAATACCTGCTTGCGAACCCCAACGTCCCCATCCCGCACGGACGCCTATTGCAGGCCGTCTGGGGCCCCGACTACGGCGATCAAGTCGAGTATCTCCGCGTCTTCATGAACCAGCTCCGCAAGAAAATCGAGCCCGACCCCGCCCACCCCCGCTACCTGATAACCGAGCCCTGGGTAGGCTACCGCTTCGCCCTCCCCGAAAAGGAATCCTAACTATTTCCCCAGCGCCGGACAATCGTAGGATACCTGCCGATCCTCCGAAAACAGCACGTTCGTCTGCTTGATCCACAACTTCATCTCCGAGTCATCGCGAGTATACGTGCAAACAAATCGGCCCAGGCTCTTATAAATCCTTGGCTCCGGATAAATCCCCGCATTCAGCTCGCTCATCGACCAATCGCGCAAAATTAAAATTCCCGTGCCCGGCTTGTTGCTCGCATATACATGGTCCACGATCTCCTTCGGCAGCCGCGCCTTCAGCCCGTCCGTCACATAGATAACCGCGCTGTTCCTCACCCCCGAATACAACGCGGAAGACAGATAGCCGTCCCACAAATTGAAAAAACTCAGCGCCGGCAAAATTCCGAACAGCACCAGCACGACCCTCTGATAAACCCCTTCCCGCGGCCACACGATCTCGCGGGCCGATACCTCCGTCTGCCCCCGGAACAGAATCAGCAGGAAACAAATCATCGCGATATTCCACGGCCATACGACGCTGTTCGAGTTCTGCCCGAGCGGTCCCACCGCCAGCAGAATGAAGACATGCATCGCGATGCCTCCATAAACCGCATAGGTCCGAAAACGGCGAGTCAGCAGGCCCACCCCGATCGCCATCTCGATCAAAGGCGCCAGGAAACCCATCCATCCCGGAACCATTCCCGCCAGCGGCCCCAGCATATAGGGAAACACGTTGTGGACAAATTCCAAGTTGGCCTTCTGGAGCCCGCTCCAGAAATAAGTGCAGACCACCACCAGCCGGCAGACGTCCTCTGCATGATCCGCAAACGCCACCGCGATCAGCATGATCAGGTATTGATAAAACCAGGGCTGCCAGCGAGATTGATCGAAAAGAGCCACGCCAATCGCCAGCGCCACAAACGCCCAGATCAGTTTGGCAGGCCTGTTAGACACCGCAATGGCAACCAACAAAGCCAGCAGCATCCCGTAGAGGATGTAATCCAACGGACCCGGAATCGGCCGCAGAATCGCCCATACCGGAGTAGCCGGATAAACCCGTTCAGTGAGCCACAACTTCGGAGACAGAGCAAGCCCCGCGAATAAAGCACCCGCGATCGCAATCCGAAGCCATCGTTCCACAGCCCCTTATTCTACAAGTGGGGCAGGTTCCCGACCTGCCCTCTTCTGCAACCGCTATTCGAGCGCCGCCACACCACGCGAAAACCGGCACAGACCACTCTGACCCGACGCGCCACCGTCCCCCGCCGCGTGGACAGAGTGGTCTGTCCCGTTTTCGCCTCTTCCGTGTTGAACCGTCCGTGTGGGGCGGCCAATTTTGGCGCCAACCGACTTTCAGTTGGCTTCCTAACCCAGCGACTCCCGAACCTTCCCCACCAACGCCCCCAGCGTAAACGGCTTCTGCAAGAACTTCGACCCCGGCGGAATCGCCCCCGTCCGCACCGCGTCGTCGTCCGTGTAGCCCGAAATATACAGCACTTTCAAATCCTGCCGGGTCTCCCGAATCCTCTCCGCCAGTTCCCGCCCCGAAGCCCCCGGCAGCATCACATCGGTGACCAGTAAATCGATCCGCCCCGTAGCCGCCGACGCCATCGCCATGGCCTCCTCCGCGCTCCCCGCCTCCAGGACATTGTAATTTTCACGGCGTAAAATCTTCCGCACCAGCGCCCGAATACCCGCCTCATCTTCCACCAGCAGGATCGTTTCGCGGACCACCTCCACCGGAATCTCAACCACCGGACCCTGTGCGCCTGGAGCTTCGACCGCCCTCTCCGCCGGCGCTGCGCAGTACGGCAGATAAACCAGAAACGTCGTTCCCCGAAACGGCTCACTGAAACACGCGATGTCCCCGCCCCACTCGCGAACAATCCCGTACGCCCGGGCCAGTCCCGCAGCCGCCGTCGTTTCACCGTGCTTGGTTAAGAAGCCTTCAAACACCGCCGCGCGCCCGGCCTGATCCAAACCCTTGCCGTCGTCGTGAATCGTGATCCGGGCGTAAGTTCCCGCCGCCAGCGTCATGCCCGGCACATGTTCCGTAATGGTGTCGATATCGCAGCCGATCGTTAGATGGGACCGTTCCTTCGCATCGTCCCGATCGTGCGACACCAGCGCTAAAACCACTTCTTCGAGCTGCCCCTCGTCGGCCAACGCCCAGACCGTGTCGCTCGAACCCAGGTGAACCGCGCAGCCTTGCCCCGCCGCCAGCGCGATCTTCTCTTCCATCTGCGCCAGCGCGTACGTCAGGTTCATCGCCGACGCCATGTGCGCGTGCCGCCGCGTATAGTTCAACAACTGCCCCGCGATTCCCGAAATGCGCTCCGTCGCCGTCAAAATCTGGTCGACGTCCCCCCGCATCGGGTCGTCATCGCTCAACGAATTCCGCATCTCCTCGGCGTAGCCCGTGACGATCATCAGAGGATTGTTCAGGTCGTGCGCCAGCCTGCTCGCCATCCCTTGCAACGCGTGCGCGCGCTCCGAACGCAGCCACTGATCCTCCAACTGCTCCCTCTGCGCAATCGACGTCATGACGCCGGTCAGCGTCCCGTTTTTCACTCGGATCGTCTCGCGAACCCACACTGTTCCGCCAGACGCGGTAACCGCGCGAAATTCCGCGCTCGCTTCCCCCGCGCCTCTACCAATCGCCGCGAAGTAAAACTCCAGCGTCGTTAACCGGTCCTCCGGATGGATCCGATCCTCGAAGAATTGCGGCGTGCCGGTCCAATGTTCGGCCGCGTATCCCAGCAGCCCCACCTCTCCGCGAACCGACCGGAACTCGAGCGTCGCCCCGTCCGCTTCCCACAAAATCGCCGGAACCGGTCCCAGCGGCGCGGCAATTGTAGTGGCCTGCATCCCGCCGGCTTCTTGGATCGCTAACAGCGTCTCCACTTCGCTCTCGTCGTCCCAGTTGCGGATCGGAACGATCCCTACCGTGAACTGCCGCCCGTCATGCTCCAGCGGAAACCCGGTTTGCGTAGCGCCAGTCACATGGGCGTCGCGAATTTTCTCGATCAGCCGATCCGAAGGCAGGATCTGCTCGATCGTTTTCCCGCGCAGGTCTTTCGACCGCAAGCCGAAGGTCTGGCGAAATGCGCGATTTGCCGAGGACACGCTGCGGTCCACCGACAGCACCACCAGGGCCACCGGCAGCGTAGCCACCATCTCCTGGTAATACCGCCTCTCCGTCTCTACCAACGCGAGCAGCCGTGCTACCTCTCGTGCTCGCCACTGCTCTAAATCAGTACGCTCCATCAATGCCCTGAGTGTGCGGCGTAGCCCGGAGCGCAACAAGGTACTTGCCTCCTAGGAAGTACCAGTACACGCATAAAACTGTACCGGGTAGGGCAACATGCAGGTTTCGACCGACCCTGACCCAATGGTGGGGGCAGACGCCCTCGTCTGCGCCGGACCCCCCCGGTCCGGGCCTTCAAGTGGCGGCACGCACTCGTGCGTGCCGCGTTGACACTCGTGTCTACGCCTCAGGGTCTCGCGCTCTCCGTTCGCGGCTTCATCCGGTGTATCATTTCAAAAACCCCATGCGCATCCCGTCACTCCTGCTCTCACTCGCCTTGCTCATGCAGGCTTTCCCCTCCGATGGACCCGGCGATTGGCCCGCCTTCCGTGGCCCCGAGGGCGACGGCATGGCGCGCGGCGACGCACCACTTCATTGGAGCGACACCGAACATATTAAATGGAAAGCGGAAATTCCAGGACGCGGCCATTCCTCGCCGGTTATCTGGGGGGACAAAGTTTTCGTGACCACCGCCGTACCCACCGGCGTAGTCCCAACCCCTTCTACAACTGAGCCGACACCCGTTGGACGCGGCGGACGTGGTTTCGGTAACAGGGGCCCTCAGCCTGAGCAAAAGTTGATGCTAATGGCCCTCGACCGAAAAACCGGAAAGCTCCTCTGGCAGCAGGTCGCGAAGGTCGCCACTCCGCACGAGGGCTATCACCCCACCTACGGCAGCTTCGCCTCCAACTCCCCCGTAACGGATGGCAAACATGTGGTCGCGTTCTTCGGATCCCGCGGCGTCTACTGCTACGACATGGACGGCAAGAAAGTCTGGGAAAAGGACTTCGGCATCCAGTTGAAGATGTTCATGACTTTCGGCGAAGGCGCCTGGCCCATGATCGAGGGCTCCAAACTACTGCTCCTGTTCGATAACGAAGCCGATTCGTTTCTAGTCGCGCTCGACCTCGCCACCGGCAAAGAGCTCTGGCGCACTCCTCGCCCGGACGGCAACACCAACTGGAGCGGCCCCGTCGTGATCACCTATGAAGGCAAAAAACAGGTGATCGTTTCGGCCACGAAAAAGGTCCACAGCTACGACCTCGAAACCGGCAAGCCGATCTGGGAGGTCAAGGGCCTGGGCCAGAACACCATCCCCGCCCCGGTTGCAGGCGACGGTATGGTTTTCGTGATGAGCGGTTTCCGCGATCCAAACCTGATGGCCATCAAACTGGGCCGCGAAGGAGACCTGACCGGCACCGACGCCATCGTCTGGCAGAACCAGCGCGGCAACTCCTACACCGCGTCGCCCGTCCTCCACGACGGCAAACTTTACGTGGTGACCGACAGCGGCTTGCTGTCCTGCTTCGACGCCAAAACCGGCAAAGCCTACTACCAGCAGCAGCGCCTTCCCAAACCCTACAATTTCAAAGCCTCACCGGTAGGGGTGAACGGCAAACTCTACCTCGCCACTGAGGAAGGCGACGTAGTGGTCGTAAAAATGGGCGAAACCTACGAAGTCCTGGCGACGAACACGCTAGAAGGCCAGACCTTCATCGGAACCCCCGCCATCGCCGACGGCGAAATCTACCTAAGAGGCCAAAACACCCTCTTCTGCATCAAGTGAAATGTGTTCTCCGCGTTCTCTGCGTGAAAAAATCCCCCACCGATTCTATAACTTCCCGCTTTCAGGCACCCCCGCCGCCAAAACCGCCAGCTAACATGCAGTCAAGTAACCGGATGGTATCCCAATATGGACCGTTCCGGTAAGCGCCGCGAAAAGTCCTCGAGGCTCTAACGCGCGCGCTCCAAACAATTGGGGAGGACCAGCGTCTCTTTCAGCGGAGTCCGCCGTGGGACTGATTGCACGGATTCGGGTACCCATCGTATCGCTTGGCCGTGGCGGGCCGGGTGGTGCGACTAACCGGTTGGAAGTGGCGGGCGGCCTATCAAGCCGCCCGTTGCTTATTTGACGTAGACGGCACGAAAACGGCGAACAGGAGGCGATTCACTATCGAGATAATCTTCAAACGACTCTTCACGAAGTCCTGCAGCGGTGAATTCGTCAAGTTCGCGCCGCGTGAGCGGCCAAGGCATCGACCCCTCCGGGTCGTTCTCCTCGCGCCCTCTCGCGATCAACAGGATCTTTCCGCCTTTTTTCAAGAATCCGGCAAGCCCCCGGATCGCCTGCGGACGCAGCCCAGCCGGCAATACCTGGAGTGTGTAAACTTCCAGCACAAAATCGAATCGCCCCGTCCATTCCGCAGGAGGAGCAAGAAGATCCGCCGCCGTGTACTCGACCGCACTCTCAGGAAATCTCCGTCTGCACGCCTCGATCGCCGACGGCGAAATATCGAACGCCGTCGTCTCGAATCCCCAAGCCGCCAGTTGCTCGGCATCGTCGCCGAACCCGCACCCGACGGTCAGTGCCTTCTTCCCCGCGCCGGCGAACTCCAACAGATTCGGATTCACCCCCAAATCCGCCCACGGAACCACTTTCGAGCCTTCCGCGTGCTCCTTGTAAAGCGGTTCAAACCATCCGGTAGGATCTCCCGCCCGGAGCGACCGCGCGGCCAATTCCCGCGCGCGAGTGCGATTCGGTTCCGACATGCGAACATACTAATCTACCGAAAAGATCGCTCATGTCGGGAACGAACACAGATTGCCCCATATTCAGGCGGCATTACAGCACGCCGAGCGGATGCATGCAGGCGGGTAAAGCCTCCTAGAAGAAGGCGGGCAGGTTGAATTACGCTTCCAAAAGATCTCACGTCTATCCGCGATGGAGAAACCGCTCCCTCTCGTCGCGGCTCGTAATCGAGGCAGCCTGTTATCCGCGCTCTTACGAGCCGCGACCACAGGGAGCGGTTTCTTCGCATAGCAACTCCTTGCCTGCAAACTACGGCGAGGATTCGCTCGCGGACGCGGGTGAAAACGGTAAGTTATTCTTTCGGCGCGATTCCCAGGGCTTTCATTTTGCGGTAAAGATGGCTGCGCTCCAGGCCCAGCAGCTCCGCGGTGCGCGTGACGTTGCCTTTGGCTTCTTCGAGCTTTTTCAAGATATAGTCGCGCTCGGCGGCTTCGCGAACTTCTTGCAAACTGCCGAAACGGTCCATCGGGCGGTCGAAGACAGCACGTCGGGCCCGGTCCAGAGGGATGTGGCGCGCGTCGACCCGCACCTGCGGATTCATGATCACGATGCGCTCCATCAGATTCCGCAGTTCGCGGACATTGCCGGGCCACGGATACTCTTCGAGAACGCGCAGCGCTTCTTCCGTTAACTCTTTGGGCTTGCGTCCGTAGGCGGTGGTGAACTCTTTCAGGAAATAATCGGCCAGCAGCCGCACATCTTCAATGCGTTCCCGCAAGGGAGGAACGTGGAAAGGGATCACATTGAGGCGATAGAAAAGGTCTTCGCGGAAGTTGCCGCGCTCAATCTCTTCCTCCAGGTTCTTGTTGGTCGATGCCACCACGCGCACATCCACCTGGATCGATTCGGAGGCGCCGACGGGCTCGAATCGCTGCTCGTCGAGGGCGCGCAGCACCTTGGCTTGCGTCTTGAGGGACATGTCGCCAACTTCGTCCAGGAACAGCGTTCCGCCGTGGGCTTTTTCGAGCTTGCCGATTTTATCCTCACTGGCGCCTGCGAAGCTGCCTTTACGATGGCCGAAGAGCTCACTCTCGATCAGCTCTTCGGGAATCGCGGCGCAGTTCACCTCGACGAACGCTTCGCTCGAACGGGCGCTGGCCGCATGGATGGCGTGGGCGATTAGTTCTTTGCCGGTTCCGCTTTCCCCATAAATCAATACGCGTCCATTGGTAGCCGCCATTAAACCGAGCTGCTGGCGAAGGGCTTTCATCGGCACGCTTTCGCCGATAATGTTGGACTTGGTGGCGCCGGAATCCTTGAGGTGGGCGAGTTCCAACTCCAGGCGGCGCTGCTGCACGGCGTTGTTCAGGACCACCGTTACCTTCTCGATGGTGAGAGGCTTTTCAAGAAAGTCGAACGCCCCGAGCTTGGTCGCTTTCACCGCGGTTTCGATAGTGCCGTGGCCGGAGATGATGACGACTTCGGGTCGGTCCGCGAAGGGGATCTCCTGAATACGCGCGAGCGTTTCCATGCCGTCCATGCCGGGGAGCCAGACGTCGAGCAACACCGCGTCGTAGGTCTGGCGGGCTAACTCTTCGAGGCACTGCTCGCCGGATTCTACTGCTACGCACAGGAAAGCTTCGTCTTCGAGGACGCCCAACAGGGATTCGCGGATGCCGGGTTCATCGTCGACGATCAGGATGCGGGCGTTTTTCACAAGCCGCCTCGGTAAGCCGGCAGGCGAAACCGCCTGCCCCACCCAGACTGGAGGCTGCTGATTTGTCTTGGTGGTGCAGGCGGTTCCGCCTGCGTTTGCAATCCTGCCCTCACGCGCGGACCTCGGATTCCACGGCTACGGTCGATGGGACTTCAACGTAGAATCTTGCCCCGGCGGGGCGGTTGTCTTCGACTCTGATGCGGGCGTGATGCTCGGAGAGAATGTGATTCACGATGGCTAATCCCAGGCCCGTGCCGCGGCCTTTGGTCGAGAAATACGGCAGGAAAAGTTTTTCCTTGTCGCCGGCGGATATGCCGCAGCCGGTATCCGCGACCAGGAGTTCCACCAGATCGGGAGCGGTCAACTGCGTGGCGACCAGCAGGCGCTTGACCAGGGAATCGCGCATGGCTTCCGCGGCGTTGTCGACCAGGTTGACGATGACGCGTTTGAACTGCTCCGGATCCACATCGACGTTGGGGAGGTTCGGAGCGAGTTCCACCCGCAGATCGATGCCAACCAGGCGGTCGGCGAACACGTTCAGGGCGTTGCGCACGATTTCGTTCAGGTCGCAGGCGACCGGCTGCGCGGCCGGGAATCTTGAGAATTGCGAGAATTCGTCAGCGAGATTTTTCACCGATTCCACCTCGCGGGAGATGGTGGCGGCGCAGTCGCGGATGATGCGCTGCGTGTCGGCCGTCACGTTGCCGCGATCCAGCAGGCGGGCGATGCGCTCCGCCGAAAGAGCGATGGGCGTGAGAGGATTTTTCAGCTCATGCGCGATGCGGCGCGCCACTTCGTGCCACGCGGCTGCTTTCTGGGCGCGCAGAAGTTCGCTGGTATCTTCGAGCAGCACGACGAATCCGGTAGTGGCGGGCGGACGCGCGGGCAGCGCGGATACGGTGACTGCGAGATGAAACACCTGGCGCGGCGAGAGGACGTCGATCTGGCTGGCGGCAAGACCGGTGCGGCGCGCGCGCTTCATAAGGTACTCGATTTCAGTGACGTCCTCAGGCGGGAAAAGATCGGCTAGGCGCACGGCGCGTTCAATCTGGTTGTCCGGGAACAGACCATGCAGCGCGCGGTTGACGCGCTGAATGCGGCCGTCGGGGGATAGCGAGATCACGCCGGTGGGAATACTTTCTAGGATGGCCTCCGTGAAGCGGCGGCGGCTTTCGAGCTCGCGGGCATTGGCCTCCAGCTCATGCATCATTTCGTTGAAGCCGCGCACCAGCGAGGCGAGCTCATCCATCGCCTTCACGTCGACGCGATAGGACAGGTTGCCTTTCCGCACCTCGCCGGCAGCGCCCAGCAGCGCCGTGATGGGCAGGCTGATCTGGCGGGCGAGAATCAGCGCGATCCAGGTGGAGACAAAAAGAATGAACAGCGCGATGAGCAGAATGAACAGGAGGTAGAGCCTCTGAATATTTTTCTTGTTCGAGGCGAGCTGATAGTACTGGCTGACGTAGCCTTCGATCTCTGCCTTCTTGTTTTCGATATCGAGGAGGGGATGCACGCGCACCACCACCGATGCGCCATCGCCGAACGGGGCTCGCGCCGTCAACAAGTGGGCTTGATCCTCTTTACTGTCGCAGACCGTGCGTGTGCCGTCGGCGGATTCGATGCGCAGCTCCGCGATGCGATTCTCGATGCAGAGCTTGGAGAAATCGGCGTCTTCGGAGGCCACGCCGGGCATCAGCGCGATCCAATTGGCGAGGGCCTGGGCGCGATTTTGCACTTCTTCCCCTAACGCCACGGAGGTTTCGATCAGGCTGAACTTGATTCCTTCGGCGGGACGGGTAAACCATTTGTCGACCGTTCTGTTTAAGACTCCGTAGCTGAAAGAAACCAGAAACGCGACGGGCAAAAGGCTGAGGGCGAGCGCTCCGAGCACTAACTTGGTTTTGATGCGCGAGCCTTCGCGGTCGCGCTGGCGGTCGAAGTAAAGCTTCACGCCGGTGCGGAAAAGCATGAAGCCGAGCGTGACCGTGAGCAGGAAGATCAGGGTGGAAACGGCCCAGAATATGTAGGTTTGGGCAGAGTTGGCTGGTCCGTATTCGCCAAAATCGAAGGACACCTGCCATTCGACGAGCGCAAGCAGGAGGGCCAGGAGGACCAGGCCCGAGGCGAACAGGTATCGCTTGCGCATATCTTGATTATAGGAGGCTACTCACGGTGGGCAGGTCGGGAACCTGCCCCACTCCGGCCCTTTGGGAGATGGACAGGTCGGGGACCTGTCCTACTTATGAGACAGCGGATCGCGGCGTTTTGGGCTCGGGTGCGGCAGAACGAGGCACAACTCTCGCTCGCGCTCAGCTTGGTGATTGGAGCGGTGGTGGGACTGGTGGTGGTGGCGTTCATCGTCCTCACCGGACGGCTCGCCGTGCGCATGTATCCTCCGGGCGGCGCGGCCTGGAGACGCGTACTGGTGCCGACGCTGGGGTCGCTGGTAACAGGATTTCTGCTGTTTCGCTATTTCCCGTTTGCACGCGGCAGCGGGATTCCGCAGACCAAGTACGCTCTGTTCGTGGAAGAAGGGCGCATTACGATGCGCACGGTGATCGGGAAATTTGTGTGCTGCTGCACGGCGCTTGCAAGCGGCGTTTCGCTGGGACGCGAAGGACCTTCGGTGCAAGTGGGCGCGGGGATCGCTTCGGTGATCTCGCGGCGATTGGGCGTGAGTCGAACGCTGGTGAAATCGCAACTGGTGGCAGGAAGCGCGGCGGCGCTGGCGGCGGCGTTCAATACTCCGATCGCAGCAGTGTTGTTCGCGCTCGAAGAAATTACCGGCGATTTGCACGCGCCAATTCTGGGATCCGTAGTGGTCGCGTCGGCGACGGCCTGGATGGTGCTGCATCTGTTCCTGGGCGATCAGCCGCTGTTTCACGTGTCGGGCTATCAACTGGTGCATCCCGTGGAATTTGCGATCTACGCGGCCCTGGGAGTGGCCGGAGGGCTCGCGTCGGTCGCGTTCGTGAAATTGTTGTTGTGGCTGCGGCTCAAATTCAGGGAGTGGCCGAAATGGACTGTCTGGTTCCAGCCGGCGGTGGGAGGGTTGACCACCGGCCTGATCGGCTGGTTTTATCCCGAGGTGATGGGCGCCGGATATCACTATGTCGACGGCGTTCTGAACGGCGATTTGGTGGTGAAAACGCTGTTCATCTTGGCGGGACTGAAGATCATCGCGACGGCGGTCTGCTATTCGTCTGGGAACGCGGGAGGGATTTTCGGGCCGAGCCTGTTTATCGGCGCGATGGTGGGCGGCGCCTTCGGGAGCGTGGTGCACGGACTGTTTCCCGCGTACACGGCGGGTCCCGGAGCTTATGCGCTGGTGGGGATGGGCGTGGCGTTCGCGGGGATTATCCGGTCGCCTCTGACGTCGGTGATCATGATTTTCGAGATGACGCGGGATTACACCATCATCGTGCCGCTGATGATTTCGAATCTGATCGCGTTCTTCATTTCGTACCGGCTTCAGCACGAGCCGATTTATGAAGCGCTGGCAGGGCAGGACGGGGTCCATTTGCCGACGGCGGAGGCTCGAGAGCAGTTGTTGCGGCTGCGGGTGAGCGATGCGATGAGTCCGCCGACCGACGTGTTTCCGCCGGAGACGCCGATCGCGGAGGCGGTGGATCAGGGCCGGCCGGTGATCGTTGCGGACGAGCAGGGGCTGTGGGGGGTTCTCGATCCTACGCAGATGAATAACGTTTTTCTGGAATCGGCGACGCTTGCCGACCTGTTCTATGGAAAACCGCAGGAGGAGTTTCCGCATTTACATATCGATCACAGCCTGGCAATTGCGCTGGACCGGATGGGATCGAGCAAGCTGCGGGTGCTGCCGGTGGTGAGCCGGGCGAATGTCCGGCGGTTGATGGGTGTGGTGACTCTGGATGCCGTGTTGAATGCTTATGGATTCGGAGCGCCGGCGGGAAAATCGTAGCGGGCAGGTCGGGAACCTGCCCCACTTTGGCTGGCGTAGTAGTATAAATAGAGTCGCTTGGTCTCCGCGCGCGACGCGGCGGTCCGGCACCGGAAGTTCGTTCTTGCGGAGAAGGCGAAGCTCCGAAGTTATGTTGATGAAGGGAGGCGATCCCGTATGTGGAACCGCCGAAAAGATGAAGAATTCGCACTCAAGCCGGCGTCGGCCCCACCGACTTCATCCGCGCTTGCAAAGGAGGGAATCCCTATGTCTACACTTCCAGGACGCACAAACGAGCCTCATTTCGATACCCGCGGCGGATCCGCCGTGCTCGGGAAATCGGTGATTGTGAAAGGCCAGATTTTCAGCCGCGAGGATCTGACGATCGACGGCGAGGTCGAGGGGACGGTGGAATTACAAGAGCACCGTCTGACGATCGGGCCGAATGGCAAAGTGCTGGCGAACGTAAAGGCGCGCGAGGTGGTGATTCTCGGCACGATTCACGGCAATGTCGAGACCACCGACAAGATCGAAATCCGCAAGGATGCGAAGCTGTTGGGCGATATCAAGACAGCCCGCGTGGTAATCGAGGATGGAGCTTATTTCAAGGGCAACATCGACATTGTGCGGGCGGAAGTACCGAAGCCGCAGCCGGCGCCGAAACCGCAGCCGGTGGCCTCGGCGACCGCGTCGCCCGGCACGGGAACCCATAATGTTGCCGCCGCCGCTGGAGGCGGAGATCTCAAACGCTAGCTCGCTAAATTTGGAGAATCGTCACAGTCACGGACTGGATCAGTTCTGCGCATCGCTCGAAGAGCGCCCCGGATTGTCCATCCTCGATCTTGCGGGCGCCAGCCAGTCCACTGTGAGTTTCGTTACCAATTACGGGCATCGTCTTTATTCCGACGACTTCGTGCATCAACTGGATGCGTGTTTCGGCGAGGGCGATTTTTACGAAAATCAGAGCAATCCGCGCAAAGTGGAACAGTTCCTGGAAGCGTCGCTGACGTTCGAGGACGGGTCGTTCGACGGCGCGCTGGTGTGGGACACGCTCCAGTTTCTTTCGGCGCCTCTGCTGCAAATCGTGGTGGAGAGGCTGCATCGAATCTTGCGGCCGGGGTCCTGCCTGCTCGCGTTTTTCCACTCGGAAGAGAAGATCGATACGATCCCGACGTATTCCTACCGCATCTCCGATCACCGCAATATCATGCTGGTGGAGCGCGGGCGGAGGCGGCCGGCGCAGTTTTTCAATAATCGGAGTCTGGAAAAACTGTTCCAGGAATTTCAGTCGGTGAAATTTTTCCTCACGCGCGATCATCTGCGTGAAGTGATCGTGCGCCGCTAATTTTATGTCCCTTGAAGAGGATTTGCTTGACCAGCGCCTGAAGCGCACGGCCGAGATCGAAGCGCTAGGTTTCCGCGCGTATGGCCAGAGGTTCGATTTCACGCACACGATTCCGGAGATCTTGCGCGAGTACGGTTCGAAGACGGCGGAAGAGTTGGTCGACAAGCCGCAGGTGCGCGTGGCCGGACGCATGCAGACTCCGCGCCGGATGGGCAAAGCGGGGTTTATTCCGCTGATGCAGATGGGCGAGAAGCTGCAGCTTTACATCCGCAAAGACGCGGTTTCGGAGAACGAATACAAGCTGTACGAGATTCTCGATACCGGCGATCTGATCGGCGTCGAAGGCTATCTGTTTCGGACGCGGACAGGCGAGCTTAGCGTGCACGTGGAGAAGCTGACGTTTCTATCGAAGATTCTTTTGGCGCTGCCGGAGAAATTTCATGGGCTTGAAGATGTGGAGATTCGCTATCGTCAGCGCTATCTGGATTTGATCGCGAATCCGGAGTCGCAGAAGGTGTTCGTGACGCGCGCGAAGATTATCGCGTCGCTCCGGCGGCAGCTCGAACAACATGGATTCGTGGAAGTCGAGACACCGATGATGCAGCCTCTTTATGGAGGCGCGACGGCGCGGCCGTTCGTGACGCATCACAACACGCTCGACATGGATCTGTACCTGCGGATCGCGCCGGAGCTGTACTTGAAGCGGCTGATCGTGGGCGGGATGGATCGGGTCTACGAAATCAATAAAAACTTCCGGAATGAAGGAATTTCAACGCATCATAATCCGGAGTTCACGATGCTCGAGTTTTATCAGGCGTACACGGATTATCAGGGCCTGATGGATTTGTCGGCGGAGCTGCTAAAGCAGACGGCCATCGATGCGACGGGGGCGGCGGTGGTGGAATATCAGGGCGAAACACTGGATTTTTCTTGCGTTCGCAGAATGTCGATGCAGGAAGCGGTGGGGGATTTTTCGCTGAAGGGGCACTCGCTAATGGAGAAATTCGAACGCGAGGTGGAAGCGAAGCTGATTCAGCCGACCTTTATTTACGATTATCCGGTGGAGGTGTCGCCGCTATCGAAGAATAAGCCGAGCGATCCGGCGTTTGTCGAACGATTCGAAATTTACGCCGCGGGGATGGAGATCGGCAATGCGTATACCGAGTTGAACGATCCCCAGGAGCAGCGCCGGCGTTTCGAAATGCAGGTCCGCGATCGCGAAGCGGGGGACGAAGAAGCTCATCAGATGGACGAGGATTATATCCGCGCGATGTCCTACGGAATGCCTCCGACGGGCGGAGAAGGAATCGGGATCGATCGGCTGGCGATGATTCTGACGAATTCGAAGTCGATTCGAGATGTGATTCTGTTTCCGCTTATGCGGAAACGGGAGTCAGGAGTCAGAAGTCAGGAGCCAGAATGACGGCGAAGAAGGAGTCAGGAGTCAGAAGTCAGGAGCCAGAATGACACCACGGCCGGCAGCTCGGACTTTCCAGGATTTGCTGGTCTGGCAGAAGGCGCACGCGTTTGTGATGGGCACCTACCGGTACTCTGCCGGCTTCCCCAAATCAGAAATATACGGCCTAGCATCTCAGTTCCGAAGGGCTGCCGTTTCGGTTCCTGCCAATATAGCCGAGGGTTTTCGCAAATCTGGTCGGCAAGACAAAGTGCGCTTCATGAATATCGCGCAAGGATCGTTGGAAGAATGCCGATATTATCTGATCCTCTCGAACGATCTGGCGTACGGGGAGAACGGAGAACTCGTGTTCGCGCTTGAAGAGGTAAGTCGAATGCTCGACGCGTATGCGAAGGCTATTCTGACTCCTGACTCCTGACTCCTGTCTCCTTCTTTTTATGTTTGAACTCTTCATCGCCCGCCGCTATTTGCGCGCTAAGCGCAAGCAGGTGGTGATTTCCGTCATTACGTTTATTTCGGTGGCGGGAGTCGCGGCGGGGGTGATGGCGCTGGTGATTGCGCTCGCGATCAACAACGGATTCAAGAATACGCTGGAGCGCGATCTGCTGGGTGCGACGGCGCATGTGTCGATTCTCGAGAAGGAACAGGGCGCGGGGATTGAAAATTGGGAAGAGCTCGCGCAGAAGCTGGGGAAGCTTCCGCACGTGGTCAGCGCAACTCCGGGGCTTTACGAGAGCGCATACATGCGAGGGCCTGTTCAGAGCGATGGAGTCGAGATAAAGGGGGTCAAAGTCGCGCCGGGCAGTCCTCTTCCCGACGCTCTGAAGCACCTGAAAGCTGGGTCGGCCGATGGATTAATGTCGAGCGATGACGATTGGCCGGGGATTATTCTCGGCTCGCGTCTGGCGCAGACCATCGGCGCGGTGAACGGAAAGACAGTAGATATTCTCACTACCGATTTTTTGCCCTCCGGGCCGCTGCCGCGCTATAAGACGGCGCGCGTGGTGGGTATTTTTGAGATTGGCTTCTTCGACGTCGACAGCCACTGGGCGTATATGGCTTTGCCCGCCGAACAGAAAATGTTCAGCCTTACCGACGTGGTGAGCAGCATCGACATCATGCTGGACGATATTTATGCCGCTGACGAAGTGCAGCACGCGGCGGAAGCGATCATCGGGCCGAAGCTCGGCGCCAGCACGTGGAAAGAGCAATACCGGCAGATCCTCGGAGCGCTGAAAATTGAGCGGATCGTCACGGCGATTACTATCGGACTGATCCAGTTTGTCGCCGGGCTGAATATTCTGATCACTCTGGTGATGATGGTGATGGAGAAGCATCGCGACATTTCGATTCTGATGTCGATGGGGGCCCGCGCTTCGCAGATCCGCAATATTTTCGTATTCGAGGGCGCGCTGATTGGAGCCGCCGGCACCCTTATCGGGCTCGTCGCAGGATACACCCTGTGCTATTTTCTGGACCATTACAAGTTGATCCCTCTCGATGAGCAGGTGTACACGCTGCCGTACGTTCCGTTCAATCCGCAAGCGTTCGACGGATTCTGGATCGCGGGGGCGGCCATGGCCGTGAGCCTGCTGGCCACGCTTTACCCCGCACGCAATGCGACCCGGATCGCACCCGTGGAAGCGCTACGATACGAGTAGTGCCACGATTGATCGACGCTCCAACACGCATTCCCGTTCCGCAAGGAAAGATTCTCGACGAGTACATCGGCCGCGTTAATTCCGGCGATTCGCACACGAGTATCGCCCACATGCGCAGTCCTGCCGGATGGTCCGAGCCCGGCCAGAGGCCCGATTTCGAAGAGGTTACGCTGGTGCTTTCGGGCGAAATGGTGGTGGAGCACGAAGGCGGCATGACCATTGTGAGGTCCGGCCAGGCAATTGTCGCCAAGCCGGGCGAGTGGGTTCGGTACAGCACGCCCAAGGGCGCGGAGTATGTCGCGATCTGCCTGCCGGCGTTTTCGATCGAGACCGTTCACAGGGATGCTTAGATGAAATTGAGACTACATGCGGGATCGCTGCGGCTGCGCTTGAGCCAGTCCGAAGTTACGCGTCTGGGTGAGATGGGACGAGTGGAAGATTCGATCGAGTTCTCGCCGGGGAATGAGCTTTGCTATGCGATGGAAACCGGCGCGGCGGACACGGTGACGGCGACGTTTGATAACGGGAATATTCACGTGATGGTGCCGGAGAAGGTCGCGAAGGAATGGATCGAGAGCGACCAGACCGGCATTGAAGCGTCGACGGGCCCACTGAAGGTGCTGATCGAAAAAGATTTCCAGTGCCTGCACCGGGAGCCGCAGGCGGGGGAAGATTCGTTTCCGAATCCGCTGGCTGCTGGCTAGTTGAGAGCAGGTCGGGAACCTGCCCCACTGTGATGTGACGAGCTTAGAGGGTTGTCGTAATAGAATTTATTAGGACTGCATTTACTATGAAGTCACCCATTTTCGCTCTCTTTTTTGCTGGAATCTGTTTCGGTCAGACCGCGGTTACTGTGACTTCCGTTCAAAATGGCGCGAGCTTTACCAGCCGCATCACGCCCGGGGGATTCGTCACCATCAAAGGAACGGGGTTTACCAGCGCTCCCTTGTCGGCCACCGCGGTTCCGGTGCAAACGTCGCTGGGCGGTGTCAGCGTATCGGTCGCGGGGAATCTTTGTCCGATTTATTACGTCAATCCGACGCAAATCAATTTGCTGCTGCCGTGGAAGACGCCGGTTGGTTCCTATCCGTTGATCGTCTACGCCAATGGGCAGACCGTCGGACCGTCGAACATCAACATTGTTTCGGAGGCTCCGGGAATTTTTCAGTATGGGGCGAATCGGGCGGTCGCCCAGAACGTAAATAACAACTACAGCTTGAATGGACCCGGTGCTCCGGCGGCCGTCGGGGCGACCGTCGTGGTGTATGTTACGGGCATCGGGCTGGTTTCGAATACTCCGCAGGATGGAGGATTCTCGCCGGGAGCGCCGTCGCTGGCGCAGGCGCTCTATCTGAACTCGGCCACCATCGGCGGCGTCAACGCGACGGTGACATTTCTCGGACTCACTCCCGGCGAGGTGGGACTGGCGCAGGCGAACATTACGATTCCGAATCTTCCCTCCGGCGATTATCCTTTGATCCTGAATGTGTCGGGCATTGAGAGCACCTCGGCGCTGATTTCAGTGTCGGGCAGCGGCACGTCGTTGCCTTTGATTTTCACTCCCGTTGGAAACGTTTCTGCGCCGACCTCGCCTTTGCTGGTGCCCTTGCAGGGTGGTGTGCAGGGGACTCCGAACGTCGTGATTTCGGGGAATTACGCTTATCTGTGCGATGCTAACGGGATCGCGATTATCGACGTCACGAATCCCGCGTCGCCCAAGTTTTTGTCTAATTTCGGACAGACGGATTTAAATGGAGCCGGCACCGGATGCGCCATTTATCAAGGCGATCTGCTGGCGTTTACCAGCGGCCTGCTCGCCGCATACAGCCTGGCCACGCCCACCGCTCCGCAAAGGATCGGCTTGAATCAATTTCCCTACGGCACCCGCTTTCTATCCAGCACGACCGCTTACGTATCCTCCGGCACCATTAACTACGGCACGAATTTTCAGATCAATACGCAAACGGGCGAGTTTTACGTTTACAACATGACCAATCCCGCGCTGCCCAAGATCGATTCGCAACTGGTGCAGAATTTCTCTGAGCCCGGCAGCGCGGATACCTCACCGCGATTCGGCTTGACCGTGTTTAACGATCAGACAGCCATCGTCCTCGGAACCAACGACAGCGCCACCGTCACCACCGGGCAAGCGCTATGGACCACCATCGACGTGTCCAAACCCGCGACGCTCAACGTTCTCAGCCAGACCTTGCTGCCCAAGGCGAACCTGGCGACCGATCTTGCGTTGCAGGGAAATTTGGCCCTCATTGTGGGGAATACTGGCGGTTTTTCGAATCCGGGAGTAGTGAATATGACCTCGAACACGGTGTCCTTTCCGTACACGGGCGATCTGACGCTGCACACGGTCGACTTCACAAATCCGGTGAGCGGCACGATCCTCAGCACTTTGGTGACGCCTTATCAATCGACCGCGCGCTCCTCGGCAACGTCGCTGGGCAGCGGATTTTTCTCGATCACCATTGCTCCTCCACTGACGGATTTGCTGGGGCCGACGATGCTCGCGATTGTCGACGCGAGGAATACGAACAGCCTGGTGGTTTATCCGGAATATGGCATCGACGGGTTGCTGGGAACTACGCTCTCGAATGGGTATCTGTACACGGTATCGAACGCGGGGTTGACGGTTTACTCAGTCACGTTGCCGCAATATGGACAAGGCGTTGGCGAGTTCTAGCGACGCGGTGCGCATTTCGGTGTCGAGGACTTCCAGATGGGTGCAGAGATATCGGTGGCAGTAGTAAGCGACGATTGCGACTAGAAAGCCTGCCGCGGTCGAAACAATCGCCTCAGAGATATACTCCGTCAACGCCGCCATTAGCGTGGACTTCTCCCCGTTGACTCCGCGGAATGACGTTAAGATGCCGACCAATGTCCCGAAAAGACCGATAAACGTCGCGCTCGATGCGATCGCGGCGAGGCTCGCCCGTCCCCGTCCCATTTTCCAATGAACAACGGCCGCGGCGCGGTCTGAAGCTAGTTTGGCGGCTTCGATGTCGTATCTCATAACCATCCGCAGCAGGGTATGGCCCCGCGCCACATATAGACACCGACGCTCTCACGATGTTCCCGGGCTATTTCGGCGTAACCCGCGACCAATCCCGCACCTGCCCGGGACGCCGGTCCGATCCCTGGAAGCTGAACATCCAGCCCGGATACTCCGGCGCGAGCTCGCTTAATTTGTCGAGCTTCTCCAGATCCGCGGCCTCCAGCTTTACGTCGATCGAACTGAGATTATCTTTCAGTTGATCCGGCTTTTTTGCGCCGATAATCACGCTGGTAACCGCGGGTTGATGCAGAAGCCACGCCAGCGCGATTTGCGCCACGGTCGCCTGCTTCTCCTTAGCCATGGTCTGCATCGCGTCGATGATGTCGTAGGTTTTCTCCAGATTGACCGGAGGGAATCCGAACTTGCTGCGCCGCGAGTCTTCCTCTGACACTCCGCCGCGCGTGAACTTGCCCGACAGGAATCCGCCG
Source organism: Bryobacteraceae bacterium (assembly GCA_035485055.1). Taxonomy (GTDB): domain Bacteria; phylum Acidobacteriota; class Terriglobia; order Bryobacterales; family Bryobacteraceae; genus Palsa-187. The sequence continues at coordinate 89,207 of DATHOJ010000007.1, read as the reverse complement.
GCGAGCGGGCTCCAGATTAACAATCCGACCTTCTGGTCCAGCAGCATCGGCACGATTTCGCGCTCCAAATCGCGGCCGGCGAGCGAATAATACGCTTGCAAGGTCACGAATTTCTCCAGGTGCTCCCGGGCGGAGATTCCCAGAGCCTTCACGATGTGCCACGCGGCCAGGTTGGAGCAGCCGATATAACGAACCTTGCCCTGCCTTACCAGGTCAGTCAACGCGCTGAGCGTTTCCTCCATCGGCGTCAGCGGATCGAAGCCGTGAATCTGATAGAGGTCGATATAATCGGTGCCCAGGCGCTTCAGGCTATCTTCGGCGGAGCGCAAAATCTGGATGCGCGAAAGGCCGACGTCATTGGCACCGGAACCCATCCGGCCATAGGTTTTTGTCGCGACGACGACCTCTTTTCGCTTGGCTCCCAGAGCCTTGCCGAGCATCGTTTCCGACTCGCCCAGGGCATATACATTCGCCGTATCGAAAAAGTTGACTCCCGCGTCTAATGATTGGGAGACCAGGGCATTGGCATTTTCTTGTCCAAGGCCGCCGATCGCTTGATAAATGGTTCCGGCTCCGCCGAAAGTCATGGTGCCGAAGCACAGGCGGGAGACAAAGGTTCCTGTATTTCCCAATTGACTGTAAAGCATAATATGTTTATTTTACCGTCTGGACGCGATTGACACTTTGCTTCCAGGCCTTCTATCATGATGTTCTACGCTCACAAAGAGCTTTCTTGCTCGTCCTGAGTTATATATATGATCAAAGTCGAAGGGCTTACCAAGCGATACGCTCGCAATATCGCGGTCGACAACATCTCATTTGAGGTGGAGAAAGGGCAAATCGTCGGTTTTCTGGGCCCCAACGGCGCGGGTAAAACCACGACCATGCGCGTGCTGACCTGCTTCATGCCGCCCACCTCCGGGGTGGCCACCGTCGCCGGTTATGACGTGCAGGAAAACCCGATGGAGGTGAAACGGCGCATCGGGTATCTGCCGGAAACGCCTCCGCTGTACCCGGACATGGAGGTGGTCGAATACCTGGAGTTCGTCGGCCGCATCAAAGGGATCAACCCTGCCGACATTCCGAAGCGCATCAATGAGGTAACCGAAAAGTGCGCCATCGGCGACGTCCGGAAGAAGCTGATCGGCAAGCTGTCGAAAGGTTACCGGCAGCGCGTAGGCCTGGCGCAGGCGATTATCCACAATCCCGACGTGCTGATTCTGGACGAGCCTACCTCGGGCCTGGATCCGCATCAGATCATCGAGACGCGCGACCTTATTAAGGGCCTGGCGGGCGATCACACGATTATTCTTTCTACGCACATCCTGCCCGAAGTCGAGCAGATTTGCGAGAAGGTCATCATCATCGCCAAGGGCAAAGTTGTCGCCACGGATTCGGTGGAAAATCTGACCAGCCGTTTGCGCGGATCGGAATCGGTCGCCGTCGAGGTGATCGCTCCCGAAGGCGCGGGCGTGCAATCGCGGCTGGAACAGGTGGTGGGCGTCAGCCGTGTGATTCATAAGGAATCGAAGGATGGGCGTCTGCACTTCACCGTCGAAAGTCTGGAAGGGAAGCACATCCGGCCCGGCGTGGCTCGCGCGGTAATCGAAGCCGGATGGAACCTCAATGAGCTGCATGGAATGGCGCTGAGCCTGGAAGAAATCTTCCTGGAGTTGACCGGGTCCCACAAAGAGCCGGTCGCCGCCGCGCTCAAAGAGGTGGTGGGAGAAGATATCGCGGAAGCTAAAGCCGAGGAAGAATCGAAATGAACGTACTCACCATCTGCAACAAGGAGATGCAAAGTTATTTCCGCTCGCCGATCGCCTACACGGTGATCGCGCTGTGGGCCCTGATCGGAGGCTTCTTCTTTTACTTCGGCCTGTCGTTCTTCGTGCAGCGCAGTATGGAAAGCGCGATGACCGGGCAGGCGTTCCCCATGGATATCAACGAATGGATCGTGCGGCCTCTGCTCTCAAACGTCAACGTGGTGGCCTTGTTCCTGATCCCGATGATCACTATGCGGCTGTTCGCGGAGGAAAAACGCACCGGCACCATCGAGCTGCTGATGACTTCGCCGATCAACGATATCGAAATCGTTCTCGGGAAATGGCTGGCCGCGGTGGGGCTCTATAGCATCATGCTGCTGGTCTCCGTGCTGCACATGTCCATTTTGTTCCGCTACGGCCAGCCCGATTGGAAGCCGTTAGCGGTGGGTTATCTGGGGCTGCTGCTGCAAGGCGGATGCCTGCTGGCGATCGGCACCTTCGTATCGACGTGCACCAGCAATCAGATTGTGGCCGGTGCGCTGGGTTTCGCGATTTCGCTACTGCTGTTCGTGCTGAACTGGGTTTCGGAGTTCGGCAGTTCGATCACCGACCGCGTCATCGGCTATTTCTCCGTGCAGGCGCACTTCGAATCCTTTTCAAAAGGCGTCCTCGATTCCAAGGACATTGTCTTCTACGTATCCATGATTATTCTGGGTTTGTTCCTCACCTCGCGTTCGCTTGAATCGGTTCGGTGGAGGGCATAATGGCGGCCGCAAACAACAACCGCAGAGCCTCCGCCCTCACCACAGGGCTGGTATACAGCATTATCGTTATTGCGATTCTGGTGTTGATCAATTTCTTCGCCAATCGCTATAACAAGAGCTACGATTCGACGTCGAACAAGCAGTTCACTTTGTCCGATCAGACCGTTAAGATCGTCAAGAATCTTCCCCAGCCTCTGACCATCACGTATTGGGACCAGCCGACCAAGTTTAAACCCGCGCAGGATCTGCTGGACCGGTACAAGAACCTTTCGCCGAAAGTCGATGTGCAATACATGGACGCCGATAAGAAGCGCACTCAGGCGATTGCCGCAGGAGTGAAAACTCTGGGCACCATTTTCATCGACTACGGCACCAAGCATCAGGAGGCCAAGAGCCTTAGCGAAGAAGAAGTCACCGGAGCCATCGTGCGTGCCATGAAGGGCGGCGAGCGCTTGGCCTGCTTCGTCCTCGGTTCTGGCGAACATTCGATCGATGGCACGGATCGCGGCGGATTTTCCGGCGTCAAGGACCTGCTCGAAAAGAACAACTATAAGACCCAGACGCTGAAGATGCTCGAAAAGATGGAGATTCCGAAGGATTGCACGATTGTCACCGTCGCGGGTCCGAAGCGCGACTACATTCAGGCGGAGGTCGATGCGCTGAAGAATTACGTGGAAGGCGGCGGCCATGCCTTCTTCATGCTGGACCCGCCTCTAAAGTTTGCGAAAGAGGAAATCGACGACAACGCCGCCTTGACCGGACTGCTGGCCAGTTGGGGCGTCACCGTGGACAAGGACCTGGTGCTCGATACCAGCCAGGTCGGTCAAATCTTCGGACTTGGTCCGGAATATGCCCTGATCACCTCCTATGAGTCGCATCCCATCGTGAACACGATGAAGGAAGTGCCTACGGGATTCCCGATTGCCCGCTCGCTCGACGTCAAGAACGGCGACCATACCACGGTCGAAAAACTTTTCTCGACCACTGAAAACAGCATCGCAACAACCAACCTTGCATCAAATGAGATCAATCCGAATGCCAAGGAGAACAGGAAGGGTCCTCTGACTCTCGGCGCGGCCGGGACCTATAACGGCACGGGAGACGCGAAAGGCCGCTTCGTGGTCATCGGGTCATCGAACTGGTGCTCCAATTCGTTCCTGCGCTTCAACGGCAATCGGGACTTGTTCCTGAACATCTACAACTGGCTGAGCTCGGATGAAGACCTGATCTCGATTCGGCCCAAGGAACCGGCGGACCGCCGTTTGAACATGAATGCGCGCCAGGTATCGATGGTGTTCTACTTCGCCGTGATCCTGATTCCTCTGTTTATTATTCTGGCGGGAGTAGCAGTATGGTGGAAACGGCGCGCATCGTGATGGCACTCACACAGACTAAAGTCTGTGCCACCTTAAGACGCACTTCTTCAAGGCTGGTGGCACAGGCTTCAGCCTGTGATTTCACAGGACAACACCGATGAAACTCAGCCGTTTAATCATTGCCGGCGTCGTACTGGCGGGCCTTTTCGGAGCCCTCTGGTGGTCGAATAAGAAGGAAGACGAAAAGGCGAAAAATCCGCCGGCCGATACCACGCCGAAAATTCTGGCTTTGACCGAGGCGAACGTCGTCGGGCTCGAAATCAAGAAGCGGGCGGGCGACGACACGGTTCTTTCGAAGAGCGATTCCGGCGTGTGGTCGATTACCGCTCCGAAGGCTCTGCCTGCCGACCAGTCCGCGGTCTCGAGCTTGATCGGCTCGGCCACCAACCTGAGCGCCGACCGCATTATCGATGACAACGTGACGGATCTGGCATCCTACGGTCTGGCGCCCGCTGCCGATGAAGTGGTTTTCAAGATGAAGGACGGAAAGAATAAGACGCTGCTCATTGGCGATTCGAATCCGGCCGGCAACGACGTCTACGCGAAGCTCACGGACGACACGCATCTGTACACCATGGCATCGTCTTCGAAGACCAGCTTCGATAAGGAATCGAAAGATCTGCGCGACAAGCGCCTGCTGACCTTCGATCAGGAGAAAGCGACGCGCGTGGAACTCAACGCCAAGAAGGAAGCGATCGAGTTCGGCCGCATCAATCAGACCGACTGGCAGATCCTGAAGCCGAAGCCTCTGCGCGCCGACGGTTTCGCTGTGGAAGAGCTGGTCCGCAAGCTGAAAGAAGCGAGCATGGATACCAGTCTTTCCGAAGAGGACGCGAAAAAAGCTGTTGCGGCCTGGAGTTCGGCCACGCCGGTGGCGACCGTTAAAGTGACCGACCCGGGCGGCACGCAAACTCTGGAAGTTCGCAAGGTGAAGGGCAAGGACAGCGAAGACTTCTACGCGAAATCGAGCGTGGTGGACGGCGTCCACAAAGTGTCCAAAGACCTGGGAACCGGCGTCGATAAAGGGCTCGACGACTTCCGCAATAAGAAGGTTTTCGATTTCGGCTTCAGCGATCCGACCAAGATCGATTTCAAAGACGGCACGCGGACCGCGAGCTATCTGAAATCCGGCGACAAGTGGACCTCGAACGGCAAAACGATGGATTCGACCACCATTCAAGCGCTGGTCGATAAGCTGCGCGACTTAGCAGCGGCCAAATTCGTCGAAGGCGGATTCGGCGTGACGCAAGTGGAAATCGCGGTGGTGTCGAACGACGGCAAGCGCACGGAGCGAGTCTATATCGCGCCCGGGACAGACGGGAAATTTATCGCCAAGCGCGAGGGAGAAAACGCGATGTACGAGCTCGACGGCAACGCGGTAGCGGAGTTGCGCGGGGTCGCTGCGGATGTGAAGGAAGAAGCGGCCAAGGCTGCGGCCCCCGCCAAGAAGAAGTAAAGCACACAGACTAAAGTCTGTGCCACCCTGTTCTCAGCACACGGTGGCACAGGTTTTAGCCTGTGAGCCTCCATCAACATAATGCCCCTCGGCCTCTCCACCGACCTCTACCAGCTCACCATGGCGGCGGGATACTTCGAGGCCGGGAAGCTGGAAGAACGCGCGACCTTTGAACTCTTCGTCCGGCGCCTGCCGCATAACCGGAATTTCGTTCTCGCGGCGGGCTTGGCGCAGGCCGTCGAGTATCTGTTGAACCTCCGCTACACCGCGGAAGAGATCGATTATCTCCGCACTCTACCGCAGTTCGCGCATACCAGTTCTGGCTTTTTCGATTATCTGGCCGGTCTGCGATTCACCGGCGACCTGTTCGCCGTCCCTGAAGGCACGCCTCTATTTCCGAACGAGCCATTTCTCACCTTGCGCGCTCCGCTGGTCGAAGCACAGATTCCGGAAACGTATCTGCTTGCGACCCTCGGATTCCAGTCGATGATCGCGACCAAAGCCGCACGGGTGGTGAAAGCCGCGCTGGGCCGCAGCGTGGTCGAGTTCGGTACGCGGCGCGCCCATTCTCCGGAAGCGGGCGTCCTCGCGGGCCGCGCATCCTATATAGGAGGTTGCGGAGGCACCAGCAACACGGAAGCCGGCATGCGCTTCGGCGTCCCCGTGTTTGGAACCGCCGCGCATTCCTGGGTGATGTCGTTTTCCGACGAAACGCTTGCGTTCCGGCAGTTGCAAAAGCTGCTCGGCGAAAGCACCGTTTATTTGATCGACAGCTACGATACGCTCGAAGGCGCGCGACGCGCCGCGGCACTGGGCCGTCCTCTTTGGGGCGTGCGTCTCGATAGCGGCAACCTGGTGACGCTCGCCCCCGCGGTCCGCAAAATTCTGGACGAAGCAGGTTTGCCCGAAACGAAAATCATGGCGACCGGCGATTTGAACGAGTACAAAATCCACGAGCTGGTGGCGGCGCGCGCGCCGATCGACGTCTTCGGCGTCGGAACGGAATTATCGACCTCGGCCGACGCGCCGACGCTGGGCGTCGTGTACAAGATGGTAGAGCTGGAGCATGCGGGCGAGCGCCGTTTTACCGCGAAGTTGAGCGAGGATAAGCATACTTTGCCGGGGTCGAAACAGGTGTTCCGGTATCGTGATCATGATTTGCTGGCCCGTTCCACGGAATGCCCTTCGTGTCCGGACGGATCGTTACCGGCGGAAGCTCTTTTGAGGCCGGTGATGCTCGGCGGGCAGTTACTCGAGCCTCTGCCGACGGCTGAAGAAGCTCGAAATCACGCGGCGGAATGTCTTTCGCGGTTGCCGGCTGCGTGCCATAGTTTGTTTGAGCGCCCGGATGCGTGGCGCGTCGATTTGAGTCCGGAGCTCGAAGAGCTGTACGAAAAAGTGAGCAAAGGAATTGCGAAATGAGGACTGTTTTCTTCGATATCGATACTCAGATCGATTTCTTATTTCCGGCGGGCGCGCTCTATGCGCCGGGCGCGGAGAAGATTATCGGCACGGTCGCGAGGCTGAATCATCATGCGGCGAAGCATCGGATCCCGGTGGTCTCCACCATGGACGCGCACAGCGAAAACGATCCGGAATTTCGCGATTGGCCGCATCATTGCGTGGTCGAGACGCTGGGGCAGCAAAAGCCGGCGTCGACCTTGCTTGAAAAGCGCGTCATCGTGCCGAATGCGCCTTGTTCGCTGGCCTTAAACGACCAAATATTGCTCGAAAAGCAGACGTTCAGTGCCTTATCGAACGTTAATTTCACGCGTTTGCTCGATCTTTTCGGCGCGGAGCGCTATGTGGTTTACGGCGTCGTGACGGAAGTCTGCGTCAAGTTCGCCGCGTTCGGGTTATTGGAGACGGGCAAGAGAGTTGAAATCGTTACCGATGCGATTTGCGCGTTGAACGAAGAAAACGGCGCGAAGACGCTGGCGGATTTTCAGGCGATGGGCGGTCATCTAACCCAGGCCGGCATGATATACGCGTAGAAGACGACCACCAAGCCGGTGACCACGGCGAGGAAGATGCTGTGACGCAGCGTGAAGCGGAATAATTTCGCTTCTTCGCTTTGCGCCATCCCGGTGGCGGCGACCGCGACGCAGATGCTTTGCAGGCTGATCATTTTTCCCATGACGCCTCCGCTGGAGTTGGCGGCGGCCATCAACGCTGGATTTAATCCGAGATGGTTCGCGGTGACTACTTGCAGGTTTCCGAACAGAGCGTTGGCGGAGGTGTCGCTGCCGGTTAGAAACACTCCAACCCAGCCGAGGAGCGCGCTGAAGAAGGGGAACATGGCTCCGGTGGCGGAGAAGGCCAGGCCCAGGGTCGCGGTCTCGCCGGAGTAGTTCATCAGGAACGCGAGAGCGAGCACGGTCGAGATGGTCAGCAGAGGCATCAAGAGCTGCCGCGCGGTGGCCGCGGTCATCGAGGCGAGCCTGCCGGGCGAGACGCGCAGCACCACTGCCGAAGCGAAGATTGCGAACAGACACGAAGTTCCCGAGGCGGCGAGCCAGTTGAACGCGAAGGTCGCGGCGTAGGGCGAAGGCTTCGCGGTTACCGGGGGCATTCGCATTACCAGATTGTGCAGGCCCGGCCACGCGAACGTGATGGTCGCGCGGTTGACCCAGGCTTTTACCGGGAGCGCATCGAGTCCCCAGAGGAGCACGAAGAAAACCAGCAAAGCGTAGGGCGACCATGCGAGCAGGATTTCGCCGGTCGAGCGGCCATGCGCTTTTGCGACTACGGCTCCTTTCGGTTTCCAGAATTGCAGAAGTAATACGAGCGATCCCATGGCTGCCAGCGATCCGAGGATGTCGGTCAAGTGCGGGCCGAGATAGGACGAGACTAAGAACTGCGCTCCCGCGAAGGCGATCCCGCAGACGGCCGCGGCGGGCGCGACGGCTCGGAGGGCGCTGAAACCTCCCATCACGAGGACCAGATAGGCGGGGACGAATAACGATACCGGCGCGCAGATGCGGCCGACGTCGGCGGAGAGAGGGCCGAGCGGCAATCCCGTAACGGTCGCCAGCATGATGAGGGGAGTGCCGATGGATCCGAACGCGACGGGCGAGGTGTTGGCGAGCAGACAGAGGCTCGCGGCATAGAAGGGTTTGAATCCAAGGCCAGCGAGCATCGCGGCGGCGACGGCCACGGGCGTTCCGAATCCGCAGGCACCTTCGATGAAGGCCCCGAAGGCGAAGGCGATGAGCAGCGCCTGCAAACGCTGGTCGCTGGTGAGGCTGCCGATGGAGTCTTTGATGATCTCGAATTTGCCGGTTTCGACGGTGAGGCGGTACAGCAGGAGGGCGGTGAAAACGATCCAGCCGATGGGGAGGATTCCGTAGGCGGCACCATAAAGGCAGGTGCTCGCCAGGAGGGAGACCGGCATGCGGTAGACCAACAATGCGACTGCGGCGGCGATGCCGAGGCCGGAGAGGGCGGCGATCCAGGCAGGTTTTCTAAGGATGCCGAGGAGGAGCAGAACTACGAATACCGGCAGTGCGGCGACTAAGGCTGAAAGAGGAAGATTTTCTGAGACAGGAGTATAGGTTTGCGCCCACATGGTCGGGTGATCCATCTTACTGAAATTGACCGGCACAAATCTTGTATACGTTCATCGTATACTTCAAATGTGGCTGAGCGTGACGTTTCGTTAGATCACTGCACGGGTTTTGAGTGGGACGACGCAAATGTTCAGAAAAATTGGGATCGGCATCAGGTTACACCGGAGGAGGCCGAGGATGTTTTTTTTAACGACCCCGTGGTGGTGCGCGACGACGTTCGCCATTCCCAACGCGAAAAGAGGTATTACGCGCTTAGGCAAACGCGTCGAGGACGGCACTTGTTCGTCGCATTCACGATCCGCCGAGACTCGATACGCGTGATTTCCGTTCGAGATATGAATCACAGGGAGCAGGATTTTTATGACAGGCACGAAGAAACAAATTCCTAAGTTTCGCTCCGAAGAGGAGGAGCGCAGATTCTGGGCGAAGAATGACTCGACTGAGTTCGTAGACTGGGAGTCCGGGAAGAAACGGCGATTCCCTAACCTGAAGCCCTCTTTACGCACGATCTCGCTCCGCCTGCCGGTATCGATGATTGAGGACTTGAAGATCCTGGCGAATAAGAGGGATGTTCCCTATCAGTCGTTGCTAAAGGTGTTTCTTGCGGAGCGGTTGGAGAAAGAACGGCGTTGAAAGATGCCGCGCCTGTGGTCGCGGCTCGATAGATGTCGGTCGCGTTCATGGTCCAGCCCGCAGAGGTTTCCCGGAGGCATCCGCGGTACGGCGGGCGGTCCACTCTCTCATGAGCGCGCCGGCCTGATAATCGCGCCCGCGAAATGTTCCGTCACGCTTGAGTTCGACTGTGGAATAGCCCGCCGTCGGATAGGTGCCGGTGGGGGCGAAAGCATAAGCGGCATTCCACTCCAGCCGAATCGCGCCGGCACTGACGACAAGCACGGTTCCGGTCTGGCGCGCGACTAGAACGCTATCCACAAGTAGGGTCTTTGAAAAGCTGGTGTAGGCGGCGCCCGGTACCGTTAGGAAGCTCAGTTCTCCCTTGGCGTGGTCGGCGGCGGATACCTCCCAGGTGCCGAGCCATTTTGAAGTGTCATTAAGGTTTGCGCCCGAGCTTTGACGAAGCTGCGTGCGCGCGTCCTCTACCAAACGCCGCAGCGGGTTCTTCGCCACGTCGGGAAGACGGCATTCGTCCACCAGGTGTTCGGCGGAAGCGAGCAAAGTTGCGGCTTCCTGGGAGTCTCCGAAGCCGGACTCGCTGGAGGCCCAATAAAGGATCAGCGTCAGCTTACTGTTGAGGGTCGTGTAGTCAGCTTGGTTCGGAAAAGAATTGATGGCCTCGCGATATAGCTCCCGGCCTTTGTCCTTATTGTAGTTAGTTACCTTAGGGAGAAGATAGATCTGGGCCAACGAACTCTTCAGATATGCCGTCGGTTGCCCTGTGGCTTTTGCATTTTCAATTCCCAGTTCAAGGAATTGTTTGGCGTCGGGATAGCGTCCATCGCCAATCAGTTCGTTCCCGAGGGTGAGATCGGCGCCTGGGGACACGTCTTTCGGCATCTCACGGGCGAGACTCATCGCCTCGGCCAGCAGCATCATTCGCTTCACGGTGATGGTGTTGATCCAGGTGCGATACGCCGCGACGTTGGTGGCGCCGAGGGTAGCCTGCTGTTTCGCATCCTCGGTCCGGATTCCGAGAATTTCGTTGAGGTCGGAATCGAGGGTCGCCAGTTTATGTTTTTTGTCCTCCGCCCGCCTCTCCCGCGACTGGTCGATATTGCCATAAATGCCCAAGACGACCGAAACAACGACGGCAATCACACTGATTACAAGAGATTTTTCGCGCCACCATGGCCCTTTTTTCTCGTCTGCCGCAATTTGCAGCTTGTCGACCTGATTACGAACCAGGTGCAGATCGTACTGAAGGCCGTCGATGGCCGCGCGTATGCCATCTGCCGGCGTGGCTGTCGCAGTTTGAGTAGCGGGCTCCGGGGCCGTTATTGGCGCCTTCGTGTTTTCGGCCATGGCGGGATTATATATCACATGGCGGCAAAGGGATCAGTAACGGTCCAAAAAGTTGCCAAGCTCCGCTCTCTCTGGTCACGGCCCAGTAGAGCAATTTGTCAGGTTAAACGTTTGCCCGCGCTGCTAACTACGTTACAGTAGAGAACATGTCGCTTGGGTCCGTCGACTATGTAGTCCTGGCTCTTTACTTCGTTTTCGTTCTCGGCATTGGGTTTTTCATGCGCCGGAAGGTCGAGACCAGCGCGGATTTTCTGACTTCCCATCGGTCGGTTCCGGTCTGGATCACCAGTCTCGCGTTCATTGCGGCGAACCTGGGGGCGCAGGAAGTGGTGGGCATGTGCGCTTCGGGCGCCAAGTATGGATGGATGACGGCGCACTTTTACTGGGTGGGAGCCGTTCCTGCCATGCTGTTTATCGGCGTGTTTATGATGCCGTTTTACTACGGCAGCAAGGCGCGCAGCGTGCCGGAATACTTGAAGCTGCGGTTCGATGAAAAAACGCGCGCGTTGAATGCGGCATCGTTCGCGGTGATGACCGTGTTCTCGTCGGGGATTTCGATGTATGCACTGGGGAAATTATTTCAACTGGTGCTGGGGTGGGATTTCACCGCCAGCGTGATGCTCTCCGCGGCGATCGTGCTGGCGTACACTTTTCTCGGCGGCTTGACCAGCGCGATTTACAACGAAGTGCTGCAATTCTTTTTGATCGTGCTGGGATTTGCGCCGCTCTCGATTCTGGCGGTGATGAAGGCCGGCGGATGGAGCGGGTTGCAGGCGCGGCTGGCTCCGCAGATGACGCACATGTGGCGGTATCTGGGCAATTCCTCGGAAAATTCGATGGGCGTCGAAGTATTCGGAATGGTAGCCGGCCTGGGATTCGTACTGTCGTTCGGATACTGGTGCACGGATTTTCTGGTGGTGCAGCGCGCGATGGCGGCGGATTCGATGTCGGCGGCGCGGCGCACTCCGCTGATTGCCGCGTTTCCGAAGATGATCATGCCGTTCATCGTAATTCTCCCAGGGTTGGCGGCGTTGGCTTTGGGCCAGATGAACTCGGGATACTCGTTTCCGCTCAAGGAAGGCGGGGGCGGTCCGGATTACGATCTGGCGCTGACCACTTTAATGGCGAAATTTTATCCGTCGGGATTGTTGGGGGTGGGACTGACGGCGCTGATGGCCTCCTTCATGAGCGGGATGGCGGGTAACGTAACAGCATTCAACACCGTATTTACATACGACTTGTACCAGAGCTACATTCGCCGAGGGGCGCCGGACTCGCATTACCTGCGCGTGGCGCGGCTGACGACGGTGGGCGGCGTGGCGCTTTCGATTGCGACGGCGTATCTGGCTCGGCTGTTCAACAATATTATGGATTTGTTACAGCTGGTTTTCTCCTTCGTGAACGCGCCTTTGTTCGCAACATTCTTGTTGGGAATGTTCTGGAAGCGAACCACGGGCCACGGAGCGTTCACGGGACTGCTGGCCGGAACCGGAGCCGCCGCGGTGACGCACGGCTTGACGATCGCGGAAGGAAAAGGCGGCTGGATTTCGGTGGTTCACACGTTTCCCTCTACCATGGCGCAGAATTTCTGGATGGCGATTTTTGCGTGGTCGACGTGTTTTGTCGTAACTATCGTGGTGAGCCTGATGACTTCCGCAAAACCGGAACAAGAATTGCGCGGCCTCGTCTATGGATTAACGGACGTGCCCAGCGATATGGGCGAGCCGTGGTATCGGAGGCCTTTGGTACTGGCCGGCATCGTGTGCGTGGTGCTGATTTTTTTGAACGTGATTTTCTGGTAACAACATGAACGATCTGAGAAACCCGATCGGAATTTTCTTCGCGTTGGTGGGGTTGCTGCTGGCGTACGACTGGCGGGAAACGGCGCCGTTGACCACTGTTCCGGTGAACCTCTACGTGGGCGCGACGATGGTGCTGTTCGGGGTGGTGATGGTGTGGCTGGCGCGGCGGCGATCTTAAACAAATTTCACGCTCGTTATCCGGCGTCGATCGCTCCCCGCGTATGGCGTGCGCCCGGACGCGTCAATCTGATCGGCGAGCACACGGATTACAACCTGGGCCTGGTTTTGCCGATGGCGATCGACCTGGCATGCCACGTCGTGATCGCGGCTTCAGGCTCTGCATCAGAAAAAGATCAGTGGCTGCGCGTTTACTCGGAGCAACTCGGCGCAGGATCGCAATGGCGAATCGAGGATATTCCCAACGCGTCTCCGGTCGGCGATTGGACGGATCGCGTGGCGGGCATCGCCTGGGAGTTGTCGCGCCGCGGAGTAGAGCTGCGCGGGGCCAACCTGCTGATCGATTCCGACGTTCCGGTGGGCGGGGGATTGAGTTCATCGGCGGCGTTGGGGGTCGCGCTGGCGCTGGCGCTAGGCGGTCCGAGAGAGCCTTTGGAGTTGGCGAAACTGGCGCGCACGGCGGAAATGGATTTTGTCGGAGTGCCGTGCGGCATTATGGACCAATTCATTTCAGCGGCAGGACAAGCCGGGTCGGCGATGTTCTTGGACTGCCGTTCGCTCAAATCGCGCAGCGTGAAGCTGCCTGCGGACGTGGCGATATTGTCGGCCAATACGATGGTGCGGCACCAACTGGGAGATTCGGCATACCGGATCCGGGTGGAGGAGTGCGCGGAGGCGTCTCGGAGGCTGGGAGTGAGTAGTCTGCGCGATGCCAAATTGGACGGATTGAGCAAACTGAAGGGGGCGCTGTTAAAGCGCGCGCGTCATATTATTACGGAGAATGCGCGGGTGGAGAGGTTTGTGGAGGCGGCGGAGCGCGACGATCCGGCCGCGATGGGGCGGATCGTGACGGAATCCCATGCCAGCTTGCGTGACGATTATGAGGTGAGCAGCGTGGAGCTGGATTTCATGGTGGAGGCAGCGCTGGAGGTGGAAGGCGTTTACGGCGCGCGGATGATCGGGGGAGGGTTTGGTGGGTCGACCGTGAACCTGGTTCGACCGGAGGCGGTGGGGGCGTTGAAGGCTACCTTGGAGGCGAAGTATCGAAATTACTACGGTTTGGCGCCCGAAATTCACGTGTGCATCGCTTCGGCAGGAGCTTCCGAAGTAATTTATTGAGAATTTTCGACGGCCGCCGGCACTGCTAATTCATAGAAGCTAGTATCCTCCAAACCGTGTGATAAGCGTTCCGTCTGCCCGCTCGGGCGGAACGCTTGTTCTAGCAGGTCGCATCCGCTACGACTCTCGTGGTCTGCGTCAGAAATCCTAACCTCCCTGCCGAAAGGTGGGGGCGCCGGGGTTCGGCGTCGTGTTCTCAAACGGGCTTCGATGACGTACATTTAGGTTGTGCGAGTAAAAGAGCTGGCGGCGTGGTTGGAATCCGGGTTTGAGGGCGATGGAGAAAGGGAGATCCGCAGGGTAGCTCCGCTGGAGGACGCCGGGCCTGAGGATTTATCGTTCGCAGTGCGGGGGCGTGCTTTGAAACAGGCTGATGCTTCGCCGGCAGGCTGCCTTCTGGTTCCGCTCGATTACGGCAATGAGGCGAAGCGGACCATCATCCGCACAGCCGATCCACGGGCGGCTGCGGCGCGGGCGATCCCGAAAATTTATCCTAAAATCGAACCGCAACCGGGCATTCATCCTACCGCGATTCTGGGTCCAGGCGCGATTGTGGGCTACGGAGCGTCCATCGGGCCTCATGCGACCATCGGCGCGGGGGTCAAGGTAGGGGCGGGCAGCGCGATCGGCGCGGGTAGCGTGATCGGAGACTACGTCCACATTGGAGACGGTTGCACGATTCATCCACGGGTGACGATTTATCGCGAGGTGATTCTGGGCGATGAAGTGGTGCTGCATTCGGGCTGCGTAATCGGCGCGGACGGATTCGGATTTGTGCTTCGGGACGGGATCTACGAGAAATTTCCGCAGGTGGGACGCGTCGAGATCGGGAACCGGGTGGAGATCGGCGCGAATTCCTGCGTAGATCGCGCGGCGCTGGGAGTGACTTCGATCGGCGACGGGACGAAGATCGACAACCTGGTACACATCGGCCACAATTGCCGGATCGGCCGGCATGTGGTGATCGCGGCGCAGACTGGATTTTCGGGCGGCGTGGTGGTGGAGGACTACGCGGTGATCGGCGGGCAGGTGGGAATCGGAGATAAAGCGCGGATCGAATCGCGGGCGGTGTTAGGGTCAGGCAGCGGAGTGTTGACGTCGAAAGTGGTGCGGGCGGGACAGGTGGTTTGGGGCACGCCGGCAAGACCTTTGAAAGAGTGCCTGGAGCAGATGGCGGTGCTTTCGAGGATGGCGAAGAAAAGAAGGAGTCAGGAGTCAGGAGTCAGGAGTCAGAATCAGGAGGGGTGAGAGGTACTCTGGCTACTTCTCCTTCCATTCCTTGATCTGCGTCACGCTCAGGCCTGCCTGCGGGTAAACGATCAGGCGGAAGCGCACGGTTCCCGTGGAGTTGGTGAAAAGGATGCTTCCGTTGCTGAGCTGGGCTGGATCCAGGTCTACAGGCTTGGTGAAGCCGCCATCCTCGATTTCGAGCAAACCTCGCTGCGCGGCTTTGACGGCGGGCGCGTCGCGGTCCCATTTCACGCTGAGGTTCGCGCCTTCCCGGGTCACGGTTAAGCCCAGCGAATATTCCGCGGCTCCGGAGCTGGCCGCTCTGGACCCCATGGTTAGCGCGGCCTGGAATCCGAGCACCACGCCCAGCAGCAGGAAGACGAACGACAAAGGAATCCAGACCCATCCGGCGCGCCCTTTCGCTTTCGGAGGAGGGGTGTAGGGATACTCCGGCGGCGTGGCGGTCATTTCCTCGGCAGGCGCGGCAACAATCTGCTCGGCGGCTCGCGGCTCCCGGCGGCGCGGCGCACGCTCCAGCATCGATCGGCGCGGAGGAGCCTCCTCTCCCGCCAATTCACGACGGCGGAAGGGGAATTCGAGCGGAGGGGCGGACTGAAAGAGTCCATCTTCGCGGAAGAAAAAGCTCGCGACGCTGACTTTAGTGGCGAAGGGCTTGACCAGGAGCGAGATGTGCGAAGGAGACGGGAAATAGTTCTCCATCAGGTCGATGTCTTCGGGCCCAAGAGACATATTCTCGCGAGTATGGCTGCGAAAATAACCGACGGCATGGGCGGGATGTTCCGAATCGGGCAGCCAGCGCATGCAGGCGTCGTCGAAGGCGGCTCCGTCGTCGGCGGTGAGGAGATAGGAAGGACCGCGTTTGTAATCGCACGCGACCGCTTCGAAATCCTCCACGCGGACGACGGTCTGCGCGCCTTGTTCGATGGTGCCAAGCAGCACGCCGCCGACCTCCGCGCCACGCTTGGGCACCAACCCGAATCCGCGCATTATTTCGGCCGAAAGACGGTCGACTACGTCGAGATTCAGATGAACCACGATGGGTTTCCCCGGCAATTCCCAGACGTAGTAACCCGGCTCCGCTTGAATGCTTGGGTCCATTTCAGGTACCGTTTCATCGTACTACGGTGAACAAAGCGCTTTACATCGTCTCGACGCCGATCGGCAATTTGGAGGACATCACGATGCGCGCGCTCCGCGTGCTGCGCGAGGCCGACCTGATTGCGTGCGAGGACACGCGGCAGACGCGCAAGCTGCTGGATCATTATGGAATCGCGAAACCGGCGATCAGTTACCACGACCACAACGAAGCGGAGCGAACCGGCGAGCTGATCGAACGGCTGGAAAGGGGAGAAAGCATCGCACTGGTATCGGACGCGGGCACGCCTTTGATCTCCGATCCGGGGTACCGCTTGGTGGCGGCGGCGATCGCGGCGGGCGTCACGGTTGTGCCGATTCCAGGACCGTCGGCAGTGACGGGCGCGCTGGCGGCTGCGGGATTGGGCACCGATTCCTTCCATTTCGGGGGATTCCTGCCGCCGAAATCGTCGCAGAGGCGAAAGACCTTCGAGGAACTAAAACACGAATCCTGCACGCTGGTATTTTACGAGGCTCCCCATCGGATTTTGGAGGCGCTGGAAGACATCGCGGCGGTGATGCCGGGGCGGGCGGTAGTGATCGCGAGAGAGCTGACGAAACTGCACGAGGAATTTCTGCGCGGAACTGCGGCGGAGCTGCATGCTACGCTTTCCGCGCGGCCATCGGTGAAGGGCGAGATTACACTGTTGATCGGCAAGGCTGAAACCGTCGAGTCCGCGGACGACACGCCGATCGAAGAAGCGATTCTCGCGCTCGAGGCAAGCGGCATTTCACGGATGGATGCGATTAAACAGGTGGCCAAGGCTCGGGGATTGTCGAAGCGTGAAGTTTATAAAATGACGTTATGAAGAATCGCTCTGTACCGGCGGATGTTATCCTTCCGCACCTCGTTTATCAGGATGTTGCGGCGGCCATCGACTGGCTGACGCGCGTGTTCGGATTCACCGAGCATTATCGCTACGGCGATCCGGCGCAGGGTGCGCAGATGCATCTTGGCGACGCTTGGATCATGCTGAGCCTCGCGCGTCCGGGCCGGAAGAGTCCTGCGAAGGCCGGTGCGTGGACACAATCGCTAACGGTGTTCGTCGGCGACGTCGATGCGCATTGCGAACATTCGAAGGCGGCGGGCGCGAAGATCGTGGAGGAGATTAACGAGACTATGTACGGCGAGAGGCAGTACGTCGTCGAGGATCTTGAGGGCCACCACTGGCTGTTCTCGCGGCATGCGCGCGATGTGGATCCAAGTGAATGGGGCGCGGTGGTCGCAGGGGGCTCATTCACAGGCTGAAGCCTGTGCCACCATTCGAAGAGATCGCTCTCTGTGGTCGCGGCTCGGTAAGCGATTGATTTTACACGTCGCCGATTCCGAGCCGCGACCGCAGGAAGCGATCTGCCCGACCTTTTTCAGCAGACTTCAGTCTGTGAGAATTCACTCACCCAACTGGACGTCTCGCAGGAGCTGCGCAACAAACGACGGGGCACACCGACGGATCTGTTTCAATCAGTTCCGCGATCATTCGGATCATTGCCGGATGCGTCCCGACCGTGCCGGCTCGCACCATTCTCACACCCAGTTCTTCACAAACCGCACGCGCCTCTGTGTCGAGGTCGTAGAGCACCTCCATATGATCGGAGAGAAAACCGATCGGGGCGATTACGGCGTCGGAGCGGATTTCCCGGAGATAATCGCCGATATCGGGTTCCAGCCACGGCTGACTGGGTGGACCGGAGCGGCTCTGGTAGACGAGCTTCCAGTCGGGATGTCCGACATTGCTCGCCACGGCTGCACAGGCGCGATTCAGTTCGTCGACATACGGGCTCGATTGCGCCATGGAGAGAGGAACGCTGTGCGCCGTGAAAATCAAACGGCCTTCGGGCAATTGGGCAATCGCCGCGCGAACACGGTCCGTCATCGCTTCAATGAACGCTGGATGTGCCGAAAAGGGCCGGATTCTCGCGATTTCCGGAGCGCCTTCGCCCACCGCCGCGCGGGCGCGATCGATATCCTCAGCATACTGGCGGCAGCCGGAATAGGAGCCGAACGCCGACGTGACGAACGCGATCGCATTGCGAATCCCGTCGTCGCGCATCTGGCGCACGGTATCGGCGAGCATGGGGTGCCAGTTGCGATTCCCCCAGTAAACCGGGATCTTCACGACGTCTTTCAGCGCCGCGATCAAAGCGCGGTTCTGATTGTTGATGGGGCTGCGGCCATCGAAATGATAATAGTGTTCCGCCACTTCCAGCATGCGTTCGCGAGGAACGTTGCGCCCGCGCAGCACATTTTCTAAAAACGGAATGACGTCTTCATGTTTTTCAGGACCGCCGAAGGACAGCACCAGCAGGGCATCGTAACGGGACACGATTCCATTGTACGGGCCTCCGTGGAAGTATGATTGAAAGGGAATGTCGCGTAGACGGGTGTGGCTTGCCGCCGTGATTTTAGCGGCCGCGGCCACGATCTTCGGGGGATCAGCACTCTGGCGCGCGCGGGGCGTACTGCGCGAGGCGCGCGAGCACGTGTCCGCCGGCGCTTCCTTCCGGTTCTCCGTCCGGCCGATTGTGGCGGTGATTCCCGCAGGCCTGGAATCGATCGGCGCGCCCGCGGTGTTCCACGACGCGGCCTTGTTCGGAGGGCATTTATATATCGCCGGACCCACAGGGCTCACGAAATTCGATGGAGCGTCGGGTACGATCACGGCCCGTTATCGCGCGGGCGCGGAACTGCCTCCGGCGCCTCTAACGTCGCTCGCGGTCGGCGTGGCTGGCGATTCGCAAGGGCCTGAGCTTTGGATCGGCACCTGGGGAGAAGGGCTCGCCGCCTTCGATGGGCGCACGTTCCGGCAGATTCGCGCGGACGACGCGAGGCTGCGGAAAGTGACCGCGATTCTTCCCGCCGACACTGGACGGCTACTGATCGGCACTGAAAAATCGGGGGTCCTGGTCTACGACGGGCACACGCTTGCGCCGTTTCATTCCTCTGTCGCCGATATTCCGGTGACGGCACTCGCCGGTAACGATTCCGATTTATGGATCGGCACCCTGGACCGCGGTCTGCTGCACTGGAAGGCCGGCGCGCTGGAAACGCTCGACGATGTGCTGCCGGATAAACAGATCCTGTCGCTGGCAATGAACGGTGAGACAGTCTACGCGGGCACCGGTGTCGGCATCGCGGAGATTCGCGGAGGCAAGCTCGCGCGGGTGCTGGCTCCGGGATATTTCGCGCAGAGCTTACTGGCGAAGGGCGACAAGCTGTGGATGGGGACTCTTGAGGAAGGAATGTTCGCGGTGCCGCTTGATGCGCATCCTGGCCGCATGTCGCAGCTTGGCGCGGCGAGCATTTGCCCGGACTGTTCGATCCGCAAGATCCTGGCGACTGACGATGAGGTTTACGCGCTAGCCGAAGATTCCCTGTGGCATGGCAACGAAACCGTGATCCGTCGCGAGGACGCCCTGCTGGCCGACCGGAATATCTCAGCCCTGAGAATGGATTCAACGGGGCGTCTCTGGATCGGGTACTTCGACCGCGGGCTGCAAATTCTTAGCGCGAATGGCGAGCGCGGCGAGCATCTGGAGGACGATCACCTGTTCTGCGTGAACCGCATCGCGCACGACTCCGCGCGCGGCGTTTCGGCGGTCGCGACCGCGAACGGTCTGGTGATGTTCGACGCCACAACCTCCCGCCGGCGCGTGATCGGCCAGACCGATGGATTGATCGCCAACCAGGTGACGGACGTGGTTCTGCGGCCCGACGGGTCCGCCATCGCGGCTACGCCCGCGGGGGTGAGCTTTATCGATGCGGCGGGAATCAGCAGCATTTACGCGTTTCAAGGCCTGGTGAACAATCACGTTTACGCGTTGGCGTCGGACGGCGCGCGCACGCTAGCCGGAACGCTGGGAGGATTATCGATCCTGGACGGGCCCGTCGTGCGCGCGAGCTTCACGACCTCAAATTCCGGGCTGAAACACAACTGGGTTACGGCCATCGTGCAGGTAGAAAAAGATTTCTTCGTGGGCACTTACGGCGCCGGCGTTTTACGCATTACCAATCGAGGGGTATGGGAAACTTTCGACGACCTGCGCGGATCGATCGAGATCAACGCGAATGCCATGACGGCGACGCCGGGCGCGGTGTTCGCGGGAACGCTGGACCAAGGGCTGGCGATTTACAACATTGGGTCGGGCCGCTGGACGTTTTTCACGGCTGGGCTGCCCTCGCGCAACGTCACCGCGGTGGAAGCGCGCGGCGGGGTCCTCTATATCGGAACGGATAACGGACTGGTGAAAGTGCCACAAGCGACATTGGTGGGTCAATGAGGTTTGCTCTCCTTTTAGTCACGGGCTGCGTGGCCTGGGGCGACGCAGGCGTTCTGGTCCCTTCGACCGCGAAACAGCCCGACCCGAAGGTGTTGACGCTGGACGAAATGTCGATCGCGATCGTGATCGACAACGGCAACGCGAAAGTGAAGGTGCAGCAGATTTTCTCCAATCACACGGCCCAGCCGATCGAGGGAAACTACGTATTCGCGCTTCCCGGCCGCGCTCTGATTTCCGATTTTGCGATCTGGGACGGCGCGACGCGCATCCCCGGCGTGATTCTGGAACGCAAGCGCGCTGAGGAAATTTACAACGATATTCGGGCGCAGGCGCTCGATCCCGGGTTGCTCCAGATGGGTGAGCGCGACGCCGACGAAGCTCGGCGCACATCGGTATTCAGCGCCCGCGTGGTGCCGATCCCGGCCTACGGCAGCAAGCGCATCGAGATGGAATATCAGGAGCGGCTGAACGTCGAACTATCGGAATCGATGTTCGCCATCCCCCTGCGTCCCGATGTGTATCGAGCGCAGACCGCGGGCCGCCTGTCGATCACGCTGGAGGTCAAGTCGGCACACGCCATGCGCGATTTTCAGTTCGTCAGCAAGTCGTATGCGATGCAGACAGGCGGGCGCGACGCACACGCGGTGAAGGCGAGTTTCAGCGGCAAAGCGGTCCCGCTGACGGAAGATTTTTCGTTGAAATACGCGCTGGACGCGGCGAAAGACGACCTCGCAGTCCTCACCTATCGCGACGGAGGCGACCCCGGCTTCTTCCAGGCGTCGGCATTGCTGGCCGCGCCCGCAAGCGCGGAGGCGACGGCGCCGCGGACCATCGTGGCGCTGTTCGACACTTCGCTTTCGATGCAGTGGGAAAAACTAGAGCGCGAGTTTCAGGCGCTCGAAGCCTTGTTGCGGTCGTTGAAACCGGTTGACGAATTCAACCTGATCGTCTATAACGATAAGGTCTCGTCTTATTCGCCCACGCCTGTCGGAGCGACGCCGGATTCGATCGAGAAGGCTTTGGATTTTTTGCGGCTCGCAGCATTGCGCGGCGGTACCGACACGCAGGCGGCGCTCGACGCGGCGCTGGCGCAACCCTTCGCGCACGATCCTTATATAGTCGTGCTGGGCGATCTGGGGGGGACGCGCGGCATTATCCAGAACGGCAAGCTCGCCGAATGGTACGCCGCGAAATGGAAACAGGCGGTCGAAGCGAAGCGTCCGCGCACCTATGTTTTCGCGATCGGCGACGACGCGAATCTTCCCCTGGCGCGCATGCTGGCGCGCAACAACGGAGTGCTCGAATCGGTCCGGTCCACGGAGCCGATCGAGTTCAAGTTGAAGGCGTTCTTATCGAAGATCGGGAGAAAGCCGGTCGACAATCTGCGGCTCACTACCTCGACGCCCACCAACTTCGATCTTATTTATCCGCTCGAAGAGACGGTGTTCCGCGGTTCCATGCAAACCTGGGTTGGCGAGTATAAGAAGCCTGCTGCGCAGGCGACGTTTACGGTCAGGCAGGCGCGAGCAACCGTTCCTCTTCCAGCGCAGAATACGGAGCACGAGTTTCTTCCGCGCGCGTGGGCCAAGGCTCGCGTCGATGCTTTGCTCGAAAAGATTGAGCGCGAAGGCGAGGATCAGGCTTCGATCGATGAGATTATCCGTCTGTCGCGGAAGTACAAGTTCGTCACGCCGTACACATCGTTCCTGGCCGCGCCGCGCGCCCTGCTGAGGCCGCGTCTGATTCGTCCGGGCGATCCGGTGCTGCGCGTCAAGACCGATGAATCGATCACGTCCGTGGTCGCGATGTTTCCGTTCGGCACTGTGAAAAAGCTCCGCTATCTGGCCGGGGAAGATACCTGGCAGACGCGATTCTTGGCTCCCAACGACCTGGCCGACGGCACTTATCGGGTCCGCTTGCTGCTCCGTGATAAACAAGGGCGCACTTATCGTGAAACGAAGACCTTTGTCATCGCGAGCCAGCCGCCGGTGGTCAAAGTGAAACTGGATCGGAAGCAGGCGCATCGCGGCGAGTCGATTAAATTGCAGGTCAGCGCATCGGACACCACGCGAACGATTGTCGCACGAATGCGCGGCGCGGCTCCTGTCTATCTCAAATGGAATGCCGGGATGGGGTCGAACACCGGCGAACTGCTGGTGCCGGCGGCGTTCGCGGCAGGCCGTTATAAAGTGACGGTGACCGCCGAAGATTTCGCGCACAACATCGGCAGCGGGGAGGTGGAAATTGAAATTCTTCCCTAACGCGCGAATCGCCGCCACGGCCTTCGCCATCGGTGGATTTTTCGCCGCTCGCGCCGAGCTTACGAAATGGGCCGAAGGCATCAACGCCGGAAATCGACTGGAAGGCGTTTTTTTTCGCAGCGTTCTGCTACCCAGCGGGATGATTCCGGTTCGCAGGCCTCCGAAAGAGACGCGGCCGGAGCTGACCAAGCTGATCGGCGCGACTCCGAATGACGCGGAGCTTTATTCGCTGCGTGCGCTCGAAGACGAACAGCAGCTCGATTTCGCGGGGGCCGAAGCGGATTGGAAAAAGTACGCCGACGTCGCAAAGGATAAGGGCGCCGCCCGGATTGCGCTTGCCGATTTTTACCACCGGCGCTTGCGATCCCGAGACGAGTTCAACGTGCTGATCGCTGCATCGTTTGAACCGGTGCCGCCTTCCGACAAACTGCTTCCGCCGCCGGCACAGCGGCCTTGGAAGATTCTTGAGCGGTCGATTAATCTGCTCGACGAAGCCCGGCTCGATCCGCTGCTCGCGGTCGGCCAGTACACCCAATGGATCGCACGGTATCCGTCGGAGACCAATCTTTATCGCGCTTTCTTCGACTTCATGATGAATCATGAATTGTATGAAGTCGCCGGCGACACGGTCTCTTCCTACAAGAAAGCTTTTCCAAACGATGAGGAATTTCCACTCGAAGCGATGGCCCAGCTCGTCGCCAAGACTGGGTCGCCGGCGCGCGCCATTGAAGTTTACGACCGCAGTTTCAAGCCTCTCTGGCCCGATCCGCTCCTGAAGCAGTATTTCGATTTATTGAAGCAATCGAATTTATTGCGCGCGTATCTGGAGAAAGCTCGGGCAGGGATCGCGGCGAATCCTACTGATCTCGCGAGCGCGGCACGAATTTTTCATTACTGGAAACAGCAGAACAACATCGCCGCGGCGGATCGCGCGCTGGCCGAATTTCGCCAGCGCAAAGAGAGTAAGAAATCGGCGTGGACGGCGGAGGAATTGATCACGCTGGCACAATTGTACGAGTCGTCGCACAATTACGATGAGTCGGCTCGCAATTATTATGCGCTGTATAACACGGCGCCCAACGACGCAAAGTCGGCTCCCGCGGCGCTGGCCGGCCTGGCGCGCCTGCTGTTGTCCGCGCCGGAGCAGGCGATTCGATTGGGATCGGGTAATCTAACCTTATATCGCGACGTTGCGACGATGGATCCGCATCCGGGATTTCTGAACGGCGCGCTTTCCCTGCTGTTGAATTCCAGCAATCCGGCGGACCGGTATCAGCAGGAGGAGCTCAGTGCGGCCCCTTACTTCCGGCGCGCGAAGGCCGCGGAACTGGTGGCGCTGTTTGAGTCGCGCTTCCCGAATTCGCCGGAGCGCGCGGATCTGCGGGAGCGTGTCATCGAGGGTTATGCAGTCTACGGCGCGAGCGATGCCGTCATTCGAGCGGGTACAAAGTTTCTGGCGGATTTTCCGAATGCGTCCAATCGCACGGCGGTGGCGCTGCGCATTGCCGATGCCTATGCGCGAACCAATCAGTCTGTGCAGGAGTTCGCGCTCTATGACACTCTGTTGGTCGAACTCGCCAAAAAGGCTGATGGAGTGCCGCTGGGCGCGATGCCTGCTTCGAAACCGCCGTCCGCGGCGAGGCCGGAAAACGCCCCGCCCACTCCGCAATACGACTCGCTTCGTTCGCCGGATTACGCGCGCGTTCTCGACCGGTACGTCGCGCGGTTGATTTCATTGAAGCGCACGCGCGATGCCCTGGCGCTCTATCGCCGAGAGATCGACCGCAATCCGTCCGATCCCGGGTTGTACGACACCATGGCCGCGTTTCTCGAACAAAACGACATGGGCGCGGAAATTGAGGCCGTGTATCAGCGCGCCATCGCGCAGTTTCAGGATCATTCCTGGCAGCATAAGCTCGCCCGCTGGTATTTGCGTGAAAAACGGCAGGCAGATGTCGCGAAACTCACGCGCGATGTGGTGAAGATTTTTTCGGGCACCGAACTCGACGAATATTTCCGCGAAATCGTCACACCCGTTCGGCCCGTTGGACCTGCGCTCTATTTGCAATTGAACCTCTACGCGCATCAGCGCTTTCCGCATTACCTGGCGTTCGCGCGCAACTTACTGGCCGCATACTCAGGTGGTCCCACTGCGGATAATGCGGCTTACGAAGCGGTCCTGCGCCGGCACTGGTATGACGCCGAGGATTTGCGGATGCGATTTTTTGAGCGCCTTTCGAAAACCGGACGCCTGGATGCGGAGCTGAGCGTGGTGCGCACGTCGAATCCGGCAGCGTCGGCGGGCAAGTGGGACGAAGCGATGAACCAATCTCCCGCGGCCGTCCGCTTGCTCGCCGAGGGCGAAGCGTGGCGCTGTCATTTTGAAGGCGCCGCTCCGCTGTTTCTCGCCATTGAATCGAGCTTCCCCGCGGACCGCGCCATCGGCGACCGCGCTGCGGCCGTCTACCGGTCGCTCGGCACGATCGATCCGAAACTCACCGACAGCGCGATTGTGATTGAGGAGAAACTCAGCCAAGCTGACCCACGCGATCACCGGACGTTGACCGCAATCGGCGAAATCGAAGCGGAGCGGGAGCGCTTCGACAAGGCACGCGCGGCGTGGGACCGCATTCCGGAGATCGAACCCGCGAAAGCGGATGGGTATCTGGAAGCGGCAACGGTTTTCTGGGATTACTACCGTTTTGACGACGCGCTGCGCTGGATCGAAGAAGGCCGGAAACGTTTGAAACAGGATTCCCTGTTCGCGTATGAAGCTGGCGCCATCCATGAGAATCAGCGCGACTACGGCCGCGCGATCCGCGAGTACGCGAAAGGCGCCATCGCCCAGCCTGGTTCCAACTCGGAACAACGTTTGCTACTGCTCGCGCGCCGTCCCGCGCTGCGCCCTCAGATCGAACAGCTTACGGCGAATCTGGTTTCCGACCGCAATCCCCCGGCTGGAATGTTCCAATTGCGCGTAGCTCTGTTGCGCAATCAGAATCGACGCGACGATCTGGAGGCGTTTCTACTGAACACAGCCGCGCGAACGACGTCGCTCGAAGTCCTTACGCATATTGAAAACGCCGCGCGTGTAGATGGATTCCCGAAAGTGCAGCAAGCTTCGATCGAAAAACAAGTCGCCCTGATGACCGATCCGGTGGAGAAGATGCGCTTGCGTCTCACGCTCGCCCGCTTCGAAGAAGGCCAGGGCCAAGCCGCCCAGGGCGCGGCCGTGATCGACGCGTTGTACAAAGAGAATCCCGCGATCCTCGGCGTGGTGCGCGCAGCGGTGGATTATCACTGGCGCAATAAAGACGCCAAGCGCGCCGTGGACATATTAGAAGAGGCGTCCAGCCACTCCTCCGCCACCTACCGCGCGCCGCTCCTGATCGAGGCGACGCATAAAGCGATCGACGCCGGCGACTACACCCGCGCCCGCATCATGGCCGGTTACCTGCAAATGATCGACCAGCCGTATCGCGCCGAATACATCGCATTAAAAGCCGAGACCTACGCGCGCCAGGGCGACGATCGCGGCTTGCGCGCGTTCTACGACACCACAATTCGAACGCTTGCGAGCACGACCACCATCCCCGCGCAGCAGCGCACCGAGCAGATTGCCTCGATGCGCCGCGCGCTGATCCCCGTCCTCACGCGCGTCAAAGATTACTCCGCGGCCATCGATCAGTACATCGAAATTCTGAACCGTTTTCCGGATGACGACTCGCTCGCCCGCGAAGCCGCGCTGTACGCGCAGCAGAACGGGGTCGCTAAGAAACTTCACGATTTCTACGCGAAGACCGCGGCGGATTCGCCCAAGGATTTTCATTGGCCGATGGTGCTGGCTAGGGTCGAAACGCAGATGGAAGATTATCCGTCCGCGATCGTCTCCTACACGCGCGCCGCCGCCATCCGCCCCGATCGCCCGGACCTTATTAAGGAGCGGCTCAATCTCGAAGAGCGGCTCCTGCGTTTCGAGGAAGCCGCGGCAAGCGCGCAGAAACTCTACGATCTGACCTATCGCAATCCGATCTGGATGGAAAAGCTCGCCGAGTTGCGCGCGCGCCAGGGCCGCAACGCTGACGCCGTCACGGCGTTGAACAAAGCCTGGATCGACGGGCGCTCCGATAGCGCAGTCAACTATCTGACGGTCGCGCAGAAGCTGGAATCCTGGGGCATGCTCGCCGAGGCCCACAAGTTCGCCGACGAAGCGATGAAGCGCGCGCCGGAAGATTCCGTAAGAATCTGGGCGCGAATTCTCGCCAGGCAGCAGCAATATGACGCCGTGTTCGCCAAGCTCCCGACGCTGAAGCCGCCGACGGCGATCCAAGTGGCGCAATCCGTGGCGGCCGTCGCAGCGGCCTATCCGGCCGACGACAGAACCAAATTTGCCGCCGCGATCGAAAAGCAACCTCTGCGAATCACGATGGCAGAAGCCGCCGGACTCATCGACCTCGAACTCAAATGGAGGCTCGCCGCCGCGATGGCAAGGCCCGGCACGGCTGCCTCCAATCAATCGATCGATCGCATCGTCGCGCTTCAAAAAAGCCGCCTGCGATTCGACGAGTTAGGCGCTGAGCTCGAAGCCTACGACCGCGCATTGCCGGCGCAGATCAATACCCGTCACGAGCAGGAAGCTGCCGACGCCTATCGGTCGAGCGGCAACACCACCTCCGAGCTGCGTGTCCTGAAGCGCCTCTTCGATCGCCACGAAGCCCAAGGCCCTGTGCTCGAACGCTACACGCAATTGCTGATCGCCCGGCCGCAGCAATTGACGGCCGCGATCGCCGCCGAATCCGACGCGACGATCGTCAACGCGATGCTGAATTATGTTTTGCAGCACGCCAACGCCCCCGTCTCGCAGCAAGCCATCTCCGCGCGCGGCCAGAAGAACGGACCTTTGTGGACCAAAGCCTACACCAGCCTCACCGGCCTCTATTTCGCCAGTTCCGCCGCGCCTGTGAAGAACGCCTTCACCGGAATTCTCGGCCCCATGACCGTCGGCGCGCGCGTCGGCAAAGTTACCGATCGCGACCAGCAACTCGCCGGAGACGAGTGGTTTTACTACGGCAGCCGCTACGGCGAATATCTCGGCGCAATCAAGCAGGCGGGCGCCGAAGACTACTTGCCCGCAATAGTCGAGGCGACGCCCGGCCGATCTGAAGCGTATTTCCAACTCGCCGAATATTCGGGCTCCGTTTCCGATTATCAAAACGCGCTGGAGTTAAATCCCGGCCGCGCCGATGTGCATGACCGCCTGGCCGCCGCCGCCTTCAAAGCCGGCCGCACTTCGGACGCCGTGCGCGAATGGAAGCTCGCCCTCACGGCCTTCTCGCAGATGATGGACCGCTCCCGCGTTCCGCAAAAATTCTGGCCCGATTTGAGCGACACTCTGCGCCACATCGGCGAGGCCAAACAACTCCCCGTCCTTCGCGGCGATGTCGATAAAATCCTGCGCACCTACATCCGCCGCAATGGACCTTTTCAGATCGAAGGCATCTTGGAAAACGCCCTTATTGCCTCGGGCGATCCGGCGGCTGGCACAACCTGGATCGCCGAGCTTTCCCGCTCCGCTGCCGATCCCGTACAATTTCTCGACTCGATCGTCGATCGCCCCTGGATTCCCGATGCGCAAAAGAACATCCTCTACCGGCAAATCGTCGAGAGCGCCGAAGCGCGCGTCGCGCAGACGTTCGGCGAGCAGCAGACCAACGCGCAACACCAGCTCTGGACCGCGCAGATCCGTTGGGTGACGTTCCTCCTCACGCGTCCGCCCGATCCTCGCGATCTCGAAACCGCCGCGGCGCTCCTCACCGACGCGCGCAAACAAACGGTCAATGATTCCACCATCGTCGAGCTCGAAATCCGCCTCGCGGCTCGAACCCGCTCCCTGGCTGCGCAGTTGGCGAAATATCACGACCCTCTGCCGCTGGAGGCGCTACGCAATGCCGCAAATACTCTGTCCGAAAATGGCGACTCCCTTTCGTCCCGCCGCGTTTTGGAATTCGTCTACACCAATCAAATGAAGGCCGGCAATCTGGACCAGGGCACCTTCCTCGGCCTCGCCGAAGTGAAACTCGAAGACAACGATCCGCCCGCCGCGATGGCTCTGCTCCGGCGTATGGTCCTGATATCTGGCGAGCCGTTCAGCGGCCTCGATCCGGCTGCCGCTCTTCTCGAACGCACGCATCACGCAGCGGAAGCCGCGGAGTTCCTCACCACGCTCATTAAAGCCGAGCCTTGGAATCAGGACGCGAAACGTCGCCTCGCCGAAGCGCAAGGCACGGCGCCGAAAATTACGAACCCGTGGGACACGCTTCCCTCCGATGCTGCGGCGCGCGAAAAGGCTCTGCTTGCGATCATCGCCGCCGATCCGCGTCCCGTCACGTCTAAGCTGCTGCTGATTCACGCGGCGCTCGATGCCCGTCATCCCTCGCTCGCCATCGCCGTCACGAAACAGCTTCTGCCGCAATTTTTCCGGGACGACACCGAAGTCACGGAGTGGGTCGCGAAAGGCTTCCTGCCGAATCTCGACACCGCGGAGCGTGCCTCGATCGCGCGCGGCCTCGCCGAGGCGGAGCAGCGCCTCGGCGACCTCCGCGCTGCGTTTCTCTATACCAGCATCGCGCAATACATCGCGCCGTCTGACGCCACTCGCCGCAGCGTGGACGTTCTGCGCGCGCAGCTCGACAATGAAGTGAAAAACGAAGCGCGGCGGCCCCTGGTGAACGACGGCGTCGATCAGGATCGCCTGGTTCGCCCGAAAGCAGGTGTGCAATGAGACGGGTCTTGCTACTATCCCCGATAGCGGCGGCGCTGGCGGCGATGATCTTTTGGGCGCTCGCGCAAACCGCGCCGCAGCCCATGCCCAGCCTGTTTCCAGCGGGTGCGGTGCTCTATCTCGAAGCGAAGGACTTCGCGGCGTTGCTCGCGGATTGGAATGGCTCCGCCGAAAAACGTGATTGGCTCGCGGGTGCCAACTACGATGCATTTTCGCGCTCCCAACTTTTTCTGAAGCTGGCCGACGCGCAGACCGAATTCGCATCGGCCGCTGGTGTGCCGCCCGATTACGCGCTGCTCACGTCAGTCGCCGGATCGAATTCCGCCATCGCGATGTACGACATCGGCAAACTCGAGTTTCTCTACATCGCGCACGTTCCCTCCGCGCGCGCCATGAATACGGCGCTTTGGAAGACGCGCGGCACGTATCAAACGCGGCACGCGGGTAACACGGATTATTTCGTGAAGGAAGACAAGCCGTCCCATCGCGTCGCGGCTTTCGCCTACGCGGGCGATTCACTCCTGCTCGCGACCAGGGAAGAACTCATCGCGGGAGCCCTGCGGTTGATGGCGCGCGAATCCGTTCCCTCCGTGGCATCGGAACCCTGGTTCGCGAATTCCACGCAAGCAGCGGCGCCCGGTCCGGCCGATCTGCGCCTGGTCTATAACATGACCAGCCTCGCCCGCACCTTCCAGTTCCGCTCGCATTGGGTGCAGGCGAATGTGCCGGAGCTTCGCCAGTATTCCTCCGGCCTGGCCGATCTTGAACGTGTGCGCGGTGAAATTCGGGAGCGTCGCGTGCTGCTGCGCGCCACGCCTGAAGAGGCCACGGAGAACGAGACCGCAGCCGGCCAGTTGCTCGCGGCCATTCCCGACGATGCGGGCCTTTATCGCGCGTGGCTCAATCCCGGCGGATCGCATGCGGCGCAATGGATCGAAGAAAAACTTTTTCCCGCCGCCACCGCTTCCGCGCCGCCCTCGAAGTTCGCGCCCGCGGTCGCGGAAACTGCGGACGCCGGCAGCGAGGTCGACCTGGAAACGCGCATCGATGAGCGGCCGCTCTCCGGTAATCGCGATTCTTTCAAAGCTCTGCGTGACCGGTTAGCGGCCGCGCACATTGACGCGATGCTCGACGTTTCCTCAACCACGGTTCAAGCGGATCAAGTCTTCGTGCAGCCGCATTCGGCGATTGCGCTGCTGGCGAACACCGCGTGGAATGCCGACGCTATCCGCGCCGCGCTCGGCGAAGCGGCGGAAGGCGTATGGTCGAACGCTTCAACCGCGGTCTGGCGCACCGGCGCCGGTGGAGTTCGGGAACTCGAGGGCCTGGGCAAACTTGCCATGGCGGCCGATGGCAAATGGCTGGTCATCGGCGACTCCGCCGAAATGGTCAACGCCGTCTTCTCTCGCCGCACCCGAACGGCACTCCCCGGAGCGGCCTATGCCGCAGGCTGGCGCCACGCGCGCGAGCTTCCCAACTTTGAGCGTTTGACCAAACTGATCGATTTTCCGCAAATGCCTGATCCGCAAGCCGGAGCCGAGCCGCCGTTCTTCTCGTCCAATCTGGCAAGCCTCGGCCGCACCCTGAAGCGCATCGACGCCGCGACCATCGTAGTGCACGACCCAGGCACCATGCTCCGCGAATCCGTCGTATATAAGTTGACTCCGTGAAACTCCCTCATTTCAATTGCCCCATAGCGGCTTTTGTTCTTTTCATCACGACAGCCCTTCATGCCGCCGACGTCAACTACCTCGTCCTCGACATCCGAACCCGCCAAATCGTAAAACAAGATTGGCCAAACGCCGATCAGCCAATCCCTGTAGGCTCGCTAGTAAAACCCTTCACAGCCCTAGCCGCCAGCGGACCCTTCCCCGAACTAATCTGCAACGGCGCCACTGACCATTGCTGGCTGGCAAAAGGCCACGGCCAAATCGCATTTCGAGATGCTCTCGCAAACTCCTGCAACGCCTATTTCCTCCAACTCGCGAAAGATGTGGACGCTCACTCGCTAGCGGTCGTAGCAGCCAAATTCGGCATTCCTACACCCGATGCAGAAACGCCCGAAGCAAGAATCGGCCTCGGCCGGGACTGGCAGATTTCCCCACTAGCGCTCACGCGCGCTTATTGTGAGCTCACCACGCGCGCCTCGGAACCGCGCGTGGCGGAAATTTTAGCCGGCTTGAAACTGGCCGCCGAATCGGGCACGGCGAGTGCGATCGGTCGTGGCGTGCTGGCCAAAACCGGAACCGCACCCTGTGTTGCCCAGCGCAAGCATAAGGGCGACGGATTCACCATCGTGCTAACACCCGCCGATGCGCCACGCCTGGCGATCCTGGTCCGCGTCCACGGCGTCCCCGGAGCGGAAGCTGCAAAATCCGCGGCAATCATCCTTCACCAGGAGTTCCCACCAAGTGGGGCAGGTTCCCGACCTGCCCATCTTCCATGAGGCGCACTCCCGTATGATCGTCGCCATCTGCGTCTTCAGCCTCTTTCATCCAATCGAGTTCGATCTGCAACCCGCCCGCGCCAGTATCTTAGTGATCGAACAAAACGGCCGCAAGCAAACGCTGGAAGGATCGAGCCATCTGAAGCTCTCCGCGCCCGCAATCGTCACCGGGCGCGAAGGCGCGGAGACCGCGTTCATTCTCAGCATCCCCGGCAAGATCCGCCGCGAATTTCACGGCCGCCTGGAAGTCCGCGAATACGACGGTCATTTGCAAGCCATCGTAAAGATGGAAGTCGAAAACGCCGTAGCGTCGATCGTCGCCGCGGAGAGCCCGCCGGCCGCGCCTCTCGATGCGCGAAAGGCGCAGGCCGTGGTAGCCCGTTCCTTCTTGGCCGCCGCCCGTGGCCGCCACGATGGCTTCGATTTTTGCGACACCACGCACTGCCAGTTCCTCCGCGAAGCCCCGTCCGCGGGAACCCCTTCCGCTCGAGCCGGCAGTGATACGCGAGATCTGGTCCTTTCGTACCAAGGCCGAGTCATCGCGGCGCTCTACTCAGCCAACTGCGGCGGCAAAACCAGAACGCCCACCGAAGCCGGATGGAACGAGGAACCCTATCCTTACTTCGCCGTCGATTGTCCGGTGCGAGGTGCAGTAGCCGGACATCGCATCGGCATGTGCCAGGAAGGCGCCGCGCAAATGGCACGGAATGGAAAATCGTTCCGCGAAATCCTAGCCCACTATTTCCCCGCCACAACAATCCAGCCGTCCCCGAAATAAGCGAGTTCAAGAAATACTGATCTCATTGCTGGAAGCGGTTTGTTTGAGATCAGCGTTCATCAGCGGCTAGAAATCTTGCTCTTTCTATCGAGGATAAGGATGCCCTCGCATCGTCGTCAACGCCCGATAGATCTGCTCCGCCAGCACCACCCGCGCCAGCTCATGCGGCATCGTCATCGGCGAAAGCGCCAGCAGCAAATCTGCCCGAGGCTTCCACTCCGCGGGCAATCCGTCCGAACCCCCGATCACAAACAGCATGTCGTGCCACTTCTCCACATTCTTGACAAACCCCGCCGTATCCAGCTTCTTCCCCAGCGGATCCAGCAATATCTTCGCCGCCGAGGGATGCTTCGTCCAAGGATCGAATCGCCCTGGATGAATCTCGCGCATCTCACACGTCGCATATCGCGTCGAGCGTTTGATATATTCCTCCGCCATCGCATTCGCGTGCGCGTCGCGCGCCTTGCCGATGTAGTAGAGGAAAATTTTCACTTCAGAAACGCGCGGATGCGCTCCACTGCGTCCATCAGATTTTCAAAGGAGTTGGCGATGGAGAATCGCAAATATCCCTCACCATATTCACCGAACGCCGCGCCGCTTAAACACGCCACGCCCGCCTCATTCAGCAGCGCGTCCGCCAGTTCCTTCGACGATCGGCCGGTGCCCTCGATATTGGGAAACGCGTAAAACGCGCCTTCCGGAATCGGGCAGCGAAATCCAGGCAGCGTATTCAGCCCCGCGCAAAACGCATCCCGCCGCCGCCGGAATTCAGCCACCATTTTGACGACATCGTCTTGTGGCCCTTCGAGCGCGGCAATACCCGCGCGCTGTGTGAACGATGCGGTACAGGAAGTCGAATTGACGATCAGTAGATTTACCGGCTCCACCAGCCATTCCGGCAACACACCGTATCCCAATCGCCAGCCAGTCATCGCGTAGGTCTTCGAAAATCCGTCAAGAAGGATGGTCTGGTCGAGCATCCCCGGCATGCTGGCAATCGACAACGGTTTTTCGCCGAACCAGATGCGTGAATAAATTTCGTCGGAAAGAATCAGGATGTCGCGATCCCGAAGCGCGTCTGCGAGGGCGCGAATGCCGGCGGCCGGAATCACGCCTCCGGTCGGATTTTGCGGTGAATTAAGGACGATTAAGCGTGTGTTGGAAGTGATTTTCGGCAGAATATGGTCGATTAAGGGCCCGCTATGGAGCGCAGAATACGGAATCGGCAGGGCCCCGCAGAACCGGATCATCGATTCGTAGATCGGAAACCCAGGATTCGGATAGATCGCCTCGTCGCCCTCTTCGAGCACAGCCATCATCGGAAAAAACATCATCGGCTTGCCGCCGGGCACCACGCAAACCCGGTCCGGACTGACTTCGATTTCGCGAGTTCGCGAAACGTAAGCCGCGATCGCGGCGCGCACCTCGGGTAGACCCTGCGTAGGTCCGTAATGCGTAAATCCTTGATCCAGCGCGGCTTTTCCCGCTTCGACGATGTGCTTCGGAGTAGGAAAATCAGGCTCGCCGATCTCCAGGTGGATGATATTTCGCCCCTGTGCTTCGAGCGCCCGCGCGCGCCGCAGCACTTCGAACGCGGACTCCGTGCCGATCCGCGACATCCGGCGGGCGAGTTTCATGCCTTCCGGAAAAACGAAATGTTATTACGGTTTTCCGCCAGCTCCACCGCATCGCCGATCGAAACGCGATCCCCTAAAATCCGCGCCGTCAGCCGTTTACCGTCTTCAAGCGTGACAATCGCAAGCTGATAAGGAGCATCCGCCGCAAACTGCTCGGGCGGCGCAAAGACCACCGTTTCCGTATAAATCACGCCTTTCAAGCGGCCCCCAAAATCGTGACGACCGCAGTCGCCCCGGAGCCGCCGAGGTTTTGCGCCAAACCTAATTCGTGGCGCGCAACCTGCCGCTCGCCAGCCTCGCCGCGGATCTGCAAAGCCACATCGCAAATCTGCGCAACTCCTGTCGCACCAACCGGATGGCCTTTCGACTTGAGGCCGCCGCTGGTGTTGATCGGCCGCTCGCCGCGCAGGCAGGTTTTGCCTTCGAGAACATAGGGTCCGCCGGAACCTTTTTCGACGAATCCCAAATCCTCGGTGGCGACAATTTCGGCGATGGTGAAACAGTCGTGGAGTTCTGCGAACTGAATGTCGGAAGCCTTCACGCCTGCCATTTTATAGGCCTTTTGCGCGGCTTCCGTGACTGCCCGGAACGTCGTGATGTCGGCTTTTTCATCGAGCGCGACGTGATCGGATGTTTGCGCGATCCCCTTCACAAGAACCGGCTTAGAGGTAAATTCCGAGGCGCGTTCCAAAGGGCAGATCAACACTGCGGCCGCTCCGTCGCTCACCAGTGAACAATCGTAAACCGTCAGCGGATCGGCGATTGGCTTGCCGTTCAGGGCTTGCTCCATGGTGATTACTTTCCGCATATGCGCCTGGGGATTTTTAGCGCCATTCGCGTGATTTTTGACCGCGACCGCGGCCAGTTGCTCGCGCGTGGTGCCGTACTGATACATGTGACGGCGGGCGATCATCGCGAACAGCGCAGGGAAGGTTGCGCCGGCGCGGCCCTCGCCCGCCATATCTCCGGCTCCTGCGAGGATCTCGGTGACTTTCGGGGTGGTCTGCGAGGTCATTTTTTCGACGCCGCCCACTAAAACCAGATCGTACATGCCGGCAGCGACGCTCGATACAGCATGAAAAAAAGCTGATCCAGAAGAAGCGCAAGCGGCCTCAAACCGAGTGCAGGGAACGTGCTCGACGCCCATCGCGCCGGCTATGTAGGGAGCCAGATGATTTTGACCCACAAAGGAGGGTCCGGCGAAGTTGCCGAGATAAAAAGCCTCTACTTTTGAAGGACTTACGTTTGCATCCGCCAGACAGGCCAAGCCCGCCTCGACGGCCAGCGAGCGCAGATCCCGATCCGCGAACGCTCCAAAAGCTGTTTTACCGATGCCGATAACCGCCACGTCTCTCATATATGATTATGGTAGCGCGACCGATAGAACAACTAGCAATGCACGCTTCGCCCCACGATATCGTCAATTCTCGTAGATGGCTACGAGCGTCCTATCGGTTTTGGGCAGGTCTGTATCGAGAAGCTCTATGAGCGAAGCTCCCGGATCCACCAGATTCGACGCTGTGCCTTTGTCGTCGGACCACGAAACGCGGTTCGTCGAGCAGAACATGCGGCGCGTGTTCCTATTGATTTACCGCATGGTGGGAAATGTCGCGGACGCGCAGGATCTGACGCAGGAAGCGTTCATTAAAGCTTTGCAGCGCCAGGAGCAGTTGAAGGACCTGGAAAAAGCGTCGCATTGGTTGTCGCGGATCGCGAGCAATACAGCGATCGACTTTCTGCGCCGGTCGGGCCGCGTCAGTTTTTCGGATATCGACGAAATACTGGACCCGGTGACCAGCGCGCACGAAAATAATCCGGAACAACTGGTGCTGCGCGGCGAGCATCACGCGTACCTTGAAGCGGGATTGAATTCGCTGACCGGGCGCGAGCGGACGGCGCTTTTGCTGCGCGACGTGGAAGGACTTCCGGCGGAGGAAGTGGCGGCGCAGTTGAATTGCTCCAAGGCTACGGTGCGTTCGCACATCGCCAATGCGCGGGTGAAGCTGCGCAAGTATTTGGATCGTCCCCGAAGAAAAGGGCAGGCATGAATCGGCACGTGAAAGAGACGGATCTGGCGCTGTATGCATCGGGCGATCTGCGCCTGTGGCAGCGTGCGGCGGTCCATCTGCATGTGCGGCAGTGCGCATCGTGCCGTGCAATTGTGGAAGAATTTCGCGCGGACGGCAGAGCCTTGCGGGACGCGGCGGCGGGGCTTCCCGATGGAGTGGACTGGGCTCGTTTATCGGCGGAGATGACGGCGAACATTCGCGTGGGCTTGGCGGCTGGGGAATGCGTTGCGCCGCGCGGGCATGCCCGCAAGTTAATTCCCTCGACCGGCTTGATTCCGAATTCATGGCGTCCGGTGGCTTGGGCATCGCTGGTGACGGCGACGCTCGGGGCGCTGCTGGTAGGCGGATGGTGGTTGAACATGCCTCCGCAGGAGACGCAGGCGTTGAGCCGGGCGATGCACTCGGTGTGGCACGGACGGAGCGTGATGCAGGAAGAGCGCGGCCCGGTGATTGAAGCGTCGTCAGAAGGAATCGAGTTGCGCAAGGACGGGGGCGCGCTGGGTGTGTCGCAGGATTCCGGAAAACTGGTATCGGTTTCGGTAAGCACGCAGGGATCGGCTAGCGCGCATTACGTGGATCAGGATACCGGCCAGGTAACGGTCACAAGTGTGTCGTATGCGCAGTAAGATTCTCATTCTCACGCTGACGGGCGGGATCGCTTTAACCGCGCAGACCGTGGGACGCAAGATCGATTTTCCCGCCGATTCACCGGTAACGGCAGTGTCATCCGACTGGAGTGAAACACGGGAAACCCCGCGCGGCGGCGCGTATCTGCTGGATGTTCACGCGGTGCTTTCGCTGCGCAATTCGAGCCAGAGGCGAATTCGCGGAGTGACCTTGGCGGTGCTGGCGCAGGAAGTGACGCCGGGCGGCAAGGGATCGGTTTCGGTGCCGAGCCTGGACGTCGCGCCTGGGGAAGCGTTTCCTCTGCGCATCGATCTGCCGCTGCTTTGCCCTTTGAATGGCGGTGGGCCGATGGTGGAAGTGAAGCTCGATGGAGTGCTTTTCGACGACCTCACTTTCTATGGCTCCGACAAACTGAATTCGAGACGCACGATGACCGTGTGGGAGCTGGAAGCACGGCGAGACCGCAAATATTTCAAGACGCTGCTGGAGACAGCCGGCGCGGAGGGTCTGCAAAAAGAGATCCTGACCTGCCTGGAATTGCAGAGGGATCGTCCGTCGGCGGGCGTGCAGATGGTGCGCGGGCGATCGACGAACAACGAACCGGAACATGAGCTGCAATTCGCGTTCCTGCACATGCCGGAGTCGCCTGTGGATCCGACGGGTGGGACGGCGCGCATCGCGGGGAATGAGGCTCGTGCGCCGCAGATCAATATTCAGAATCGCTCCGACCGCGCGGTAAAGCATTTCGAGATGGGCTGGATTGTGAAGGATCAACAAGGGCGTGAGTTTCTGGCGGCTTCGATCCCTTCCGATGTGAGTCTGGCGCCGGGGAAATCGAGCCAGGTGACGCAGGATACGGCTCTGCGGTTTTCCGAAAAAACCTTGATCGGCAGCATGACGGGATTTGTTTCCAGCGCGGAGTTCAGCGACGGATCGTATTGGATTCCCAGCCGCGCGGCGTTGAACGATCCTAAATTGCGCACGCTGATCGCGCCGTCGCCCGAAGAGCAGAGGTTGTTGCAGATTTATCACAAGAAGGGGCTCGGCGGGTTGATTGCGGAGTTGAAGAAGTTTTAGGCCCACTCGAAATGGACGGGTCGGGGACCCGTCCTACTCACTTTTTATGGACTTTGAGATTGCTCCGGCCGAAGTGAAGCGCAGATTGGATGCGGGAGAGAAACTGCATCTGATCGATGTGCGGGAGCCTCATGAGTTTGCTATCGCGCGGATCGAAGGCAGCGAGTTGGTTCCGATGCGTCAGGTGCCGGGCGAGTTGCAGGCACTGGAGGCTCGGGCGGATGAGGCTCCGCTGATTGTGTTCTGCCATCACGGCGTGCGGAGCTTGAACGTCGTGAATTGGCTGCGCGGACAAGGGGTTGAGTCGTGCCAGAGCATGGCGGGCGGGATTGATGCGTGGAGTTTGGGGATCGATCCATCGGTGCCGAGATATTAGGCAGGTCGGGGACATGCCCTACTTTGCTTTGATTCCTGCGCCGGGTTTTACGCCTTCTACGATTTTTCCGTCGCGCACTACTAACACGCCGTTTACTAAGACGAACGGGATTCCTTCGGAGTATTGAGCGGGGTTTTCGAACGTCGCTTTATCGATCACGTGGATAGGGTCGAAGACCGTGATGTCGGCGTCGGCTCCGATTTTTATTCTTCCTTTTTGCTGCAAGTGGAGACGGTCGGCGGGCAGCACGGTCATCTTGCGTAACGCCGTCATCAGGGTCAGCGCTCTTTCATCGCGGGCGTAATGGCCGAGCACTCGCGCATACGTGCCGGCTCCGCGGGGATGGCCGGTGCCGTTGAAAATCATGCCGTCGCTGGCGACAATCACATCGGGATTCGCCATCGCCTGTCGGGCGGCTTCCTCCGGAATCGAGTGCAGGATGACGAAGCCTCCGTCTTTTCGATACTTCGCGAAGGTTTGAGCGTTGAGACGCTCGCCGGTCGCGACCCATTGCAAATCTTTGAACGTGATGCCGAGTTGATGCTGCCAATCGCCGTCGAAGACCGCGGAATCGAGGCGTGTTTCGCCGGCTGTATAAGGATACGCTTCCGTGGTGATGTCGATGCCGTGCTTGCGGGCGCCGGCGATCATTTCGAGCATCAGACCGGTTTGCCCGTTCGCCATGCTGGTGATGTGGACGACGTGAATGGAGGCTCCAGTGATGGCGGCGTCCGCGATCATTTCCTGGAGCGATTCGGTGACCGAGCCGGGTTCGATGGCGCCGGGCGAGCGCATGTGCACGAACGTGGTGACCTTGCGGTCGGCTCCAATGCGGATGACGTTGAGGATTTCCGGATGAGTCGTGGTGGGGACGTAGGCGATGCCCAATCCGATGCCGAGCGCTTTTTCATCGAGGCCCCTGCGAATCAGATCTTCGGTCTCACGCTGCTCTGCCGGCGTCGCGACGCGGTGCGCGGCTTCGTCGTGTGGTAGCAGGCCTCCTGTATCGTGCATCACGAACATGCGCGCGGGAATGTGGCCGGCGGTGGCACCGAAGTTGATCAGCGCTTTTCCTTCGCGGGCCGCGTACCAGGAGGCGACGGGCGAAACGCCGACTTCGAGTTCGAGCGCAGTGGTGACGCCGTCGCGCGCTTTATAGCGATAATTCTCGTCGTCCTGGCCGTGTGAATGAAGGTCGATGAAGCCGGGTGCGGCGACGAGTCCCTTGGCGTCGATGGTGGTCCGGCCTTGCAGAGGGCGCTCGGAAATCGCGGCGATTTTCGATCCGACGATTCCGATGTTGCGGACGGCGTCGAGGCCGGAGGCCGGGTCCATCACGCGGCCGTTCGAGATTACGACGTCGTAGGTTTGGGCGGAGAGAGGAGCGATTAGGAGGACGGCTAGAGTAAACGCGAAGAAGGCAGGTCGGGAACCTGCCCCACTCAGGCCTCTCATATAGCCAAGCCTCTTCCGGATTCTTTTGCGCGCGTTAACGCGAGGTGTGCGGCGACTACGTCTTCTACTGCGAGTCCTAACGATTTAAAAATTGTGATTTCCTCCGCGGAGTTGCGCGCTGCTCGGTCTTCGCCTAACTCGGCGATGATGTGCGCGTCGCCGAAGGGGATTACGTCGCCCGATTCCTTCAGCGCTGCGGCGCGGGAATCGACGAAGAGTCTTGCGCGGGCGACCAGCGCGGGCTCCATCTCCTGCTGCGTGGGACGCGTGGCTCCGACCGATACGACGTGCGCGCCGGGTGCGACCCAATCGTTGAACAGAATCGGCGTGTGCGACGATGCCGCGATAACGATGACGTCGGCGCCGCGGACGGCCGCTTCAGGAGAGGGGCTCGCGATGGCTCCCGTTTCGGTTGCGAATGCGTCGAGATTCTTTTTCGTAGGGCTCCACGCGCGGACCTCGCGGAATGTTCGCACGTGCGAGAGCGCTTCCAAATGACTGCGCGCCTGTACGCCGGATCCGAGGATCGCCAGGACGCTCGCGTCCTTTCGCGCGAGCTTCTTTACGGACACTGCGGAAACCGCCGCGGTGCGGGCCTCGGTGATGTACCGGCCGTCGACGATGGCGGCGAGCGCGCCGGTCTCCGGATCGAGCATCACGATGGTCGCGAGATGCGTCGGCAAGCCGCGCGCGATGTTCGATTCGTAGACGGTGACGAGCTTCGCGCCCAGCGCCGGCGTGGACGGAACATAGGAGGGCATCAGCGCAAAAAACGATTTGTGTTCGCCGACTTCGAGCACGGTACGCACCGGCTGCACGACGGCGCCGGCGGAGAATGCGGCGAGCGCGGTCTCCATCGCAGCGATTAAATCCGGCATCGTGAGCAATGCGCGGACATCGGATTCGGTGAGAAGCAAAGGCATCAGGTTAATACAGTATCATGAGGGCTTGCGCAAAGAAGATGTTCCGATGATGTTGGCCGGCTTGGCTGCGGTGCTGCCGGTGGTCTCCATCGCCGGGTTCGAAATTGTGCTGGGCGCGGCGATTGTGGCGATGCTGGTTTTCCGCGTAAAACCCAGATGGCCGGCGATCTGGCTGCCGGTTTTGCTGTTTTTCCTGGGCACCGTGATTTCGTGGCTCGCATCCGGCGACCTGCGCGGAGGAGTTCCGCAAATCAAGAAATTTTACGTCTATGCGATGGTGTTTGTGGTCGCGAGCACGTTTCGAAACGTGGCGCAGATCCGATGGCTGGCGGTCGCGTGGGCTGCCGCGGCCTCGGCGTCGGCGGGGTTGGGGCTGTACCAGTTTTACGACAAGTACGAAGACGCGGTGGAGAAGCATCAGAAGTTTTACGATTCTTACGTCGCGGATCGCATCACGGGATTTCTGGACCACTGGATGACATTCAGCGGCGAGATGATGATGGCGCTGTTGATCATCGGAGCCGTAGTATTTTTCAGCCGCGATCGAAGATGGGACGCGTGGCTCGTCGCGGCGGGCGCGCTGATCGGCGTCGCGCTGGTGGCCGCGGAGACGCGTAGCATGTGGGCGGGCGCGGCGTGTGGAGGAATTTATCTGCTGTGGTTCTGGCGGCGATGGACGGTAATCGCACTGCCGGTGGTGGCTGGAATTTTGCTGCTGTCGAATCCGTTCGGCATCGGGGATCGCGAGCGGTCCATCTTTCAGCCGCACGGCGACGAAGATTCGAACGCGCACCGGTCTGTGACGCGAAGCATCGGATGGGCGATGATCAAAGCGCATCCGTGGCTGGGCGTCGGGCCGGAGCAGGTCGGGAAGGTTTATAAAAACTATGTTCCGGCGGACGTGAAGAAGCTGCCGACGGGATATTACCAGCATTTGCACAACGTTTACATTCACTATGCGGCGGAGCGCGGCGTCCCGACGATGCTGATGCTGGTGTGGATGCTGCTGCGCGCGCTCTACGATTTTATCCGCGCGCTAAGACGGCTGCCTCCGGAAGCAGACGCGCGATGGGTGCTGCACATGGCGATCGCAGTGATCATCGCGATCATGATCGCGGCGTGGGAGGAAGTGAATCTGGGAACCAGCGTGGTGCTGGCGATGTTTCTCGCGGTGGTCGGATGCGGATACGTGGTTATTTTCCAGGAAGAACGATCATCCCAGTTGTCTGATCCGCATTGAGATCGATGGTGCTGCGGAGCTTCAGCGTCGCGGGATCGTACACTTCGATATCGTATCCGGCGCCGTAGATATAGAGGTCCTTGCCGGTGCTGGACATGCCGAAGGTGTAGCGGGCGCGGCCGTCGAATTCCTGGGTGCGAACCACGCGGCCGGTGGGAATATCGATGACCCAGAACTCAGATCGCTTGTTGCCGCCGGTGCCGTTGGTGGTCACGGTATAGCCGGTTTTGTGATCGGGTGTGATGTGCAGGCCCTGCATGGATGCGGCCGCGGGACCGATCGGGGTGAACTGAAACGTTCGCTTCGAGAGATCGAAACGCGCGATGCCGAAAATGTTCTTATGCACGACCGGGTCTGAGGAGTTGAACAGGCTGACCAGGATGCCGGGCTCCTGAATGGAATCGAGCTGCTGGCCGAGGTTCACGTTTTGCATGCCGGGAAACTGGGGCTTCGAAAGCTCGATGGTATCGATGACTTTGAAATCCGTCGTGTCGTAAATGGTGATCGTCCCGCCCATGCGGTAGAGATATTTTCCGTCGGGGGAGAAGCGCATCGCGCCGCCCCGTCCGCCGCCTCCGGCCGCGTCTTCACCGCCCGGCATGTCGACGAATTTGGTGATTTTCTTCTGCGCCAGGTCGACGATCGCGAATTGGCTCTTGCCCTGTTCGAAGCGGTCGATCTTCTTTTCCATGGGACGGACGATCATGTAGATGAACTTGCCGGTGGGGTCCGGGGCCCAGGAGCTGAAGCGCATTTTCTTCCCGCCTTCATCGAGAACGAACGAGTTGGTCACCTTGCGCGTAGCGACGTCGATGACTTCGATGCCGTTTTTCTCGATGGTGGAGGCGTAGATGGTCTTGCGGTCATCCGAGATCTGCATCGAGTGCGAAGTGCCGGTTTGTAGCTCGATGTGATCGACGACTTTTTGTTTGGCTTCGTCGACAACCTGAATGGTGTGAGGCCAAGTGCCGACGAAAAGAGTTCCTTGTGCGGCTGCGGATGATGCGAGAGCCGCTAAAAGCACGAGCGAATTTCTCATGGAAATACCAGATCGATATTGCGCCAATCTTTCGTGGCCGCTGCGCATTTCGCCGTCCAGTCCGGATAATTGTTCATGTGATCCGGCACCTGCGCGGGCCAGTAACAACTGATGTAGCAATCGTAGAGGTCGCGCTCGACCGGCTGGCAGAGGCCAGCGGTGCCACCGGAGGAATCGACTTCCCAGCCCGGCGAGAAAACGATCGCGCAGCCCATCGGCACGTGCGGGCGCTGGCCGGCAGGCGAAGGACCTTGCATGGCGACCACATCGTTCTCGATATGTTCCTGAATGCGGCGCGCTTTGTGATTGACGGCTCGTAGATGTTTCATGCTGCTGCTTTCCTATCGGAAAAGTGTCTCAAAAAATCGGGATTCTGCGCGGCGATGGCGCCGTAGATTTCGAGGCAGGTGTTGGTCCAGCCGCGAATCCAATCGCAGTAATGGAGATTCGGATGGCCCGTGTCGCCGTAGCGCACATAGGCCTCATGATGGCACCCGCCCGCGCAAAGTGGACGGGCAAAGCAGGTGCGGCAATCGGTCTTAACCTGAATGTGGCCGCGCGAGAGAAAATCGTTCTGTTTCGCTTTATCGATGCCGGTGGAGACGTGGCCCAGCGTGTGCGTATCGGAATCGACGAAGCGATGGCATGGCGCGATATCGCCCGAAGGCCCGACGCCGACAAGGCCGAGTCCGGCGCCGCAGGGATGCGATTTGTTCACGCCTTGATGCAGCTCCGCCAGCGTGTCGCTGACGTTCGAAAAGCCGTGATGCTCGCCGCGCAAAGCGTGCGCGAGATATTCCGAAGCGAGGACGCCGAACTGATCGAGCACCGAATCCAGTCCGCGGTTATCGATCGAATATAAACGATTCGGCGACGTTGTTACCGGCGCAAATCCGATCTCGTGAAAGCCGAGATCGTTTTTCAAATGACGATAGGTACCGAGGACATCCATCGCTTGCGAGGTCATCGTCACGCGGGCGACGATCGGACGGGTCTTGTGTTCCTTGATCAGCTCGCGGACGCGCGGCTCGATGATATCGTAGCTGCCTTTGCCGTTCGAGAAGACTCGAAATTTGTCGTGGGAGGCCTTGTCGCCGTCCATGCTCACGGTCACGCCGATTTCATTGGCCGAGAGATATTCGATGATCGTAGGCGTCAGCAGCGTGGCGTTGGTGGTCAAACTGAAATCGATGGAACGGCCCTGATCCGCGGCTTTTTGTTTCGCGTAGTCGACGACTTTTTTGAGCAGGGGAAAATTCATCAGCGTCTCGCCGCCGAAGAACGTGATGTGAACTCCGTGACGGCCTGCGGACTGCGTGAACAGATAGTCGACCGAAGCGGAAGCGGTTTCGAAGTCCATAAACTTCGGCTTGCCCTCGGGCGTCGCGACTTTATCTTCGCCGAACTCGTAGCAATACTGGCAGGACA
Source organism: Bryobacteraceae bacterium (assembly GCA_035485055.1). Lineage (GTDB taxonomy): Bacteria > Acidobacteriota > Terriglobia > Bryobacterales > Bryobacteraceae > Palsa-187. The sequence goes on along the minus strand of DATHOJ010000007.1, from coordinate 44,398 downwards.
AATTGCATTGATTGGTGAGATTCATCACCATGGTCTGCAACGGAAAATCGTCAGGGAGCGGCTGCGGCTGATCGACGAAACCTTGCGTGGTGGTGATGATGCGCGATTGATATAACTCGCCGACGGTTTCGACGTCAGCGATCGCGATCAGCTCTTCCTGCGTCGCATCACCCTGCGCCAGGCGGGCGAGAACAGCGGCCGACGTGTCGTCCAGTTCGAAAATTCCGGCGCTGGGTACGGTATATAGAAATCGCCGCCCGCCTCCGGAAAACTCGTGAAACTCGCCGAGTTTGAAAATCACTTCGGACCCTCCGCCTCATCCCATCTTACATAGAGAGGGATCGCGACCACCAGGTACGATCGCGCCGTGAGAGGCTTGCCCTCTTTATCCTGCGCGCCTTTAAAGGTCGCAACGGCCCACACGTCGCCATAGTTGTTGCGGCTGAATTTGCGCTTCGGATTCGGGCCTTCCTCCGCCGGCGTGAAGAAGCCGGTAGGACTCATCTTGCCGACGAATTCCTTGTCGTCATCGCCGTAGACCGCATAAAATTCTTCGAGCGACCAGTCGGCTTCGACGCGGCCGAGCTCGACATCGTCCGGCGTATTAGGTTTGCCGTCCGGGCCGTTATTGTAGGCGATGGCCTCGAACTGCTGATAGCCTTTCGGAAATTTCACTCCGCCGAGCCGCGAAAGCGCAGTGTCGGGCGAAACCTTGATGTAATCGATCTTGTCGTACACGGCGATGGCGTTGGGCGCGACCGTACGGCGAACCGAAACGTCACGCTTGCCGACGATCGCTTTCGCGTCAACGTCCACTTCGACCGTGGCCTGCTGCGCGGTCTGTTCAACGATGCGCTTGACAGTCACTCCGGTTCCGAAGTCTATGTCGGCCACTGAAAGCTTCGGAAAATTATCGCCGTAGATTTTTACTTTCTGGGCATTGGAACCGGCCTTAATCATCGAGATGTCGGTGCCTGTTACGGTGACACCGTCGTTCGCGCGACGCAAGGTCACATCGTAGCCGAACTCTTCATATGCGCCCCAGAACCACCGGCCCTCCATTGAATTCTGATCAGGTGCGATCCACATGGTCTCGCGCAGCTCAGAAGGAACGCCTCCCGCAGCCTGCGGCGAGGGATCTGTGGCATTCTTCGCCGTCGAACGGCCTCGCCACGAATAGCCTGTATAAACCATCGACTTGCCGGAGCGCGTCACGGTGGCGCCATCCTTTAAATAGGTCAGCTTGACGTTGGTGGTGAACTCGTCGTCCCCCGCTCCGGGCTCGATCACCATCTCGCCTATCACCTTGCCGCGGCCCGCCTGCTCGCCGGTGATTAACCACCGGCCGGAAATTTTCGGCGCGCGCATGCGAGCTCGCCACGCGGCCCATGCGGGCGTGTCCAAAGAATATTCTTTCGCCAGGTACTCGACGGCTTGATCGGAAGCGGGGCGAGTGTCGAGGGGCGCTGCGCCTGGCGCGGGTGTCGCGCCTCGACCGCCGCCACCACCTGCGCCTGCTCCACCTCTGCCTCGGAACGACTGTTCGGACACGATGAAGTATCCGCGGTGCATGTTGACCAACAGGTCCCACTCTTCTTTCGATCGATGCCAGGAGCGTGCACGGGCGATGGGATGACACGCGGCACACGCTTCGCGCACCGTGTCGTTGGGAAATTCTTCGTCCTGGATGCGATGCTCGACGAAGTACATGACCGGCTTGGCTTCTTCTGGCGCGAGGCCGTGATCAGTGCTCAAACTTTTGACGATGGCGCGCGCATCCGCGGGGGTCAGCTCCAGGCCGTTCAGCCGAACCATGCGCTTGATGGCCTCCTGCCAGCCTTCGGGCGTGGTGCGCTCCCACGAAATGCGGGACATGTTGCCCTTTTCGTCGCGCTTATGGCACCCGCTACACTTGGCGATCACCAAGGGGTCAGTGACCGGAATGCCTTCTTCCATCACCGGCTTCGCATCCGTAGCCGCAGCGCCACGGCCGCGGCCGCGTTGGGCGGATAAGAGAATCGGGAGAGCTAGAAAAAGGGTAACCAGCAGTCGCATAGGCAGTTCCGACCACGATATCGCATTCTCGAACGGGGAGGCGTGGACCAGTTTTTAAAGTTAACACGGAGAGCGGCGACTGTGTCAATGCGATCATTCATGGCTCGGCGTCTACCAACTCGACGCAATCAGGCTGGACACCGATTCCCTCGTGCTCGCTGAGGCTCAGCCATACCCAGCCACCCCAATCGATGCCCTCGACTTTGTAAGTGTTTCCTAGGGCCACTTCAAATGCGCGCCGAACCTCCATATTAGGGTAGTCCTCGGCCCTGATATGAGGAGGAATGCGGGATACGCGAACCATGTCCCCAAGTCGGATTTGCCGATCCATGTCTATGGAACTGCGGCCAGATGGAAAGGCGATTCATGCCCTCGCGCCGTCACGTGCTCGATCCCAACTGCGCGGCCATTCTCGACGATTACCGCGTCGTCGAAATTATTCACCGTCGGACATACGTGCCGAGGGATCAAGTAGAGCAACTCGCCGATCGCGGGCACCGCGCCGCCTGAAATCTCGATAGGAAGATGCTCCTCGCTCGGCTTCAGAGGAATCATGTCGGCTCGTCCGGCGACGGAGCATGTCGGCACGCCCGCGTCGGCGGAAACGCTCTTGTGTCCCGCGTCGCACGTGACGACGTTCGGTTTCGGATGGCTCACCACGGTCGAGACCACCAGTGCGGCGGGTTGATATCCCCACTCCGCGGGCAGTTGTTTGATGCTGGTGGCGTCGCTGTACACGACCGTTCCCGGCGATGTCCTATGCACGAATTTTTTGGACGTGAAGGGAGCGTAGGTCGCGGCGCAGGGAAATGCGGGAGTGCCGCTGGTGATGATCTCTTCGATTGGAAAACCCGCCTGTTCAACGGCGGAGGCGATCTCCATCAGCCGATCGTATCCTTTATGAGCGAGTTTCTCCCGCTCCTCAAGCGACGCGGCGGACATGTGGCCGTCGTAATAATGAAGCCCTCGAAATTGCGTTCCGGCCGCGCGAACGACGGCGAGAATCGCTTCGATGCCGTCCTGAGAAATGCCCGTGCGATCCATGCCAGGATTCACGTCGACGAAAATTCCGATGCGGCTCCCCGACCACGCCGCGACCTGATCGACATTTTCAACCAACACAGACAAACGGACGTTTGCGTATTGATCGGCGAGCTGCCTTACGCGGCGGGCATTCGGACCCACCACCGGATAGGCGAGCAGCACATCCTTCATGCCGGATGCGCAGGCAGCGGCGAGCTCCACCGTGGTGGAGCATTTGGCGTTCACGATGCCTTGCGACACCAGCCTTCGCATGATGAATCCGAGCTTCGCGGTTTTGAGATGAGGCCGCCAGCGGTTCGCGTCGCCGCCCAGCAATCGCAGTGTAGCGGCAATATTCTGGTCGACGATTTCGGGATAAATTACCAGCGCGGGGGTGAGCAGCGCTTCCGCGTTATCGATCCGGTAAGAAGTCACTTTAATACTGTAACCGGAATATTGAAGACGGCCGTGTTGACCACACCTCTGCGCTGGAATTGGACCCACACGCGATAGACGCCCTCTCTCGGAAAAATCAAATTGAACTGTATTTGCTTCACGCTGCCACCCTCAGGATCGGTCACCAGGAACGGATGCGTGTGCATCAGGTCGATCAAATCGGAGCTGGCGGCAAGCATGTGGCCCATCGCGCCGATGTAAGGCTCGATGCCGTCGTTCGGCGTGAGGCGAAAGAACATCAGCGTCTTCAGGCCGGCGATGGGCTGCGGAGGATCCGTGACGAGGGAGACTTCCAGATTCGCGGTTTTATTGGGCGCGAGATCCGGAGTCAGCTTCGCGGGCGTCATCTTCATTCCGGCGCCGGTGACGAACAACGTGTTCGCGACCAGTTGCGGCGTACCGCCCTTCGGATAAAAATCGCTGAGCACGCGATAAAGGCCGGGATGCGGAAATTTCACGTCGAGGTCGAACGCGCCGTCCGCTTGCATGATCGGATGCACATGCTGGAAAAACTGCATGTCCTGGCTGATCAGGAAGAGATGAAACAACTTCTCGTGCATGATCTCGAAATCGTGAACGGTCTTCGTCGTCAAAGGATCTTCAATGTGAAACGTCAGCAGAGTCTCCTCACCCGGCTTCATGATTTTGGGCGAGGTCGTGATGCGGACTGGAAATTCATGCGGGTCGGGAATCCCGGCGACGAGCGTCATGCCGCAGCGAGGACATTTTCCCGGCGTCTTCGAGCGAACGTCTTTATCCATGGGGCAGACAAACTCGACCTCAGGATCGTCGGGCGTCGCGGGAGGGATCGGGGACTGCTGCCACCACATCAAGGATGTTACTAGCAGGACGAGTGCGCGGATCATGGCGGCTATTCCTATTATCGCCCCACTTGGCGCCGATAAGCGTCCCGTGGAGACTGTATTCAAAGCTGGAAGGTACCTGACGTTTCGCGTCGCGCGGCAGGACTTCGCGATGAACATCGCGTTCGTGCGCAGCATTCTGCCGGTGCACCAGATGACCAAGATCGATGATCACCACTGGATCTGTGGCGTCGCCGCGATCAGCGGCCGCGATTTTCCGGTGATCGATTTAAGGGCGAAGCTCAAGATCGCGCATGGGTCGAACGGCAGAGAACCTTTCATCATTGTGGTCGAGACGGTGGACGGGCTCGCCGGTTTTATCGCCGATCGGGTGTCGGAGGTGCTCGAACTGCGCTTGAGGGATTTTAGAAACGGCGCGGTTCGAACAAACGGACGCGTGCGGCGAGTGTTGGAGCCATCGCAAATTATGCAGGCGGAAGACTGGTTAGAATTCGATTTAAGCGTTCGGCTCTAGCCTTTGATTCCATCGAACGCCTGCTCGATTTCCTTCTTCGCCTCCGGGCCGATCGGGGTCAGAGGCAGGCGCGGAATGCCTCCGTAATAGCCGTTCAGATCCATCGCGTATTTCAGGCCCGGCACGCCGTACTTCGTCGTGACCAGTTGCGCCGCGGGCGCGATGCGATTCTGCCAGTCGAGAGCGGCGGCTGATTCCCGCGTGCGATGCGCTTCATAAATCGAAATCACAGAGTATGGAGCCGCATTCGCATAAGCCAGTACCGCGCCCACCGCGCCAATCGCGAGCGAAGGAGCGAGCGTGGGAGCGGAACCCACCAGCACCTGAAATCCCGGCTTCACCTCGCGAATCATCTGCATCACTTTTTCGAGATTGCCGGAGCTTTCCTTGATCGCGATGATATTCGGATGATGCGACAGCGCGGCCACAGCGTCGGTCATGATATCGACACCGGTCGCCTGCGGCCAGTTGTAAATCATCAACGGAATTTTCGACGCATCGGCGACGGCGCGGAAATAGAGCATCTGCGCGTCGGCGCGATTGATCAGATTTTTGTAATAGAACGGCGTGCGGACCATGGCCGCTTTGTAGCCGACATCTGCGGCGCGATTGGTCAGCTCAATCGTTTCGCGAACGCCTTCGACGCCGGTTCCCGCCAGCAGCAATTTTTCCGGCGCGGAATATGCGGCGACCCATTCCCACAACCGGATCTTCTCTTCGGTGGTGAGATAGACGCTCTCGCCAGTCGATCCGCAGACCACGTAGCCGGCGAGGCCTGTTCGATTCCATTTTTCGATGTTGTGCTGGACCTTGATCTTATACAGGTCGCCGTTATGATCGAAAGGAGTCGCGATCGGAGGGAAAATGCCGTGCAGCTTTAACATGAGGAAAAGCGGGCCGATTGCTCAGCCCGCTTGCAGATTTAACCTTTAACGGTGAACACAATCAGCAGGGTGAAAATCGCCAGCGATTCGATGAACGCCAGGCCGAGCACCAACAGCGTCTGAATTCCCGCGCGGGCGCCTGGATTCCGCGCCACCGCTTCAGCTGCGCTCGCTACGGCTTTACCCTGGCCGAGTCCGCAAAGTCCGGACGCGATCGCCATGCCGATCGCCATGAGACCGGCTCTCAGTTCACCGGAGCTGATACCGCTCCCGCCGGTGGTTCCCTGCGCGAATGCGGGCACCGCCGCGATCAGCAGAAAAAGAGCCATCAAGATCAAAAGTTTTGTACGCATTGTTTATCCTTTTCCTATCAAATTCCGCCAAGGAGGTGGTTCCGGTCCCGCGCTGGGGCGCTGGCGGCTCACACTTGAGCGGCACACAAAAAGCCGGTATTAATGTTCCTCTGAAGTGGCGCCGCCGATGTAAATCGTGGTCAACAGCGTAAACACGTAGGTCTGCACGAACGCCACAAACACGTGCAGCAGCATAAAAATGACGGGAATTACTAAATAGGTCAGGCTCAGGAAGACTCCCGTGACCTGCTCGCCAGCGAACATATTGCCATAAAGACGGACGCTCAGCGACAACGGACGCACGAAATGGCTGATCACTTCGATCGGCACCATGAACCAGGCGAGCCACGCCACGGGACCCATGAACTGCTTCAGATACCCGATGCCGTGTTCCTGGAAACCCACCATGTTGTAGTAGAAGAACGTCACCACGGCCAATCCCACGGTCACCGGAATATAGTTGGTGGGTGCTTCGAGACCCGGAATCAACCCGATCAGGTTCATCGACAAGATGAAGATGAATATCGTCCCGATGTAATAGACAAACCGTTCGCCGTGATGCACGCCCACTTCTTTAATCGTGCTGTCGATAAATTCGTAAATCAGCTCGAAGATCTGCTGTAGCTTACCCGGATTCTCCGCGGAAAGCCGGCCGCGTACCAGCGCCACGATCAGCATGATGAGCATGACCACGAGGATTTCCATGACCAGCCAGTTCGGCCACGGGTGCATCGGATGTTCCGGTTTAATTCCCAGGGCGCCGAGAACCGCGTTTGCCGGAGCGGCCAGGTATTCGTTGACCAGCGCAGTTATCGCAAGTTCGTGTTCTGCTGCCATAATGAATTTCTAGTTTATTTGGAGGCCACCGCTCCCCACAGGAGTTCGAGGGCCAAGGCTGCGAAGGACACCAATAACCCCACAATCAGCGCCCCCGGAGTGCTTCCCAAACCTTCGATAATAGCATAGATCGCTACGCCGATCAGCACATAGCGGAGCGCCAAAAAGACCGCCGAACCGGTCGCGGGACGTTTCCCGGAATCGCCGATCGTCGCTGCAAGCCGAACCCAGGACAGGAAACTGAGATAGGACAAGCCAGCGCCAATCAGAAACCCGAGCGCGTCGCGGATGCCGAGCCTGGCGAAGACCGTGATGGTCCCGATTGCGCCCAAAGCCAATGTCAGCCGCAGTACTCTCTGCTCGGAAATATCCAGCACTACGTTTGCGCTCCAGTATACTTCAGCACTCGCAGGCGGAACCGCCTGCGCCACCAAAGGCACTGATCAACAGGTGGAGCAGGCGGTTTCGCCTGCCATCTCGTCAGGAACCTTTGTTCCTTGTCAGTTCGCGGATCAATTGGACGAATCCGCTGACGATCCCCAGGATCAGGAAGACCATGGTCAGATATGCCGTGCCCAACCACTCATCGAGCCAATGGCCGATCAGGTATCCGGCGAACGTGGTCGCCGGGAGCATAGTCGCGATCGCCGTATAGCGGAGCGCCGACGCCGTGAACCCGTCGCCTTTTTCTTTCACTGCTTCGATTGTAGGATCTTCGCGGCCTGCGCGGCGGTTTCGTTCACCAGGAAACCCATCTTTGGATGCGACGGCTCCAGGTCAGGCTCGAATCCAAACTCGCGCAGAGTCTCGCTGGTGGTCGGCCCGACGGATGCGATCACGATTTGTTTCATGGCGCGCCGGACTTCATCTTCCAGCTTTTCGTCCGCCGCAATTTTCATAAGATGCGGGATTTGAATCGAGGTCGTGAACATGGCGACATCGAACTTTCCGGCTGCCAGACGCCTCACGGATTCGCGCAAGGGGCCGGTGTCGAGCGGCAAATCCCATTGATACACCGGCACCGTCGAGACGTCGGCTCCCTTGGCGCGAAGCGCTTCCATCAGCTCGGTCGCGGGACGGCCGTATTCCTGCACCACGATTTTCCGCTCCGGACGGCCTTCGATCGCGGCCAAGATCTCCCGCCAGGTGTTCGGCTCGGGAACCATGACCGTCGCGGGAATGCCCCATTCGCGTAGGACCGCCATCGGCTTCGAGCCGCGAACTACCAAGGTCAATTCACGCAGAGCATTTTTGAAGCGGTCATCCGGATAGCGGGCCCCCAGGACTTCATTCAGGAGACGAGTCCCCACGCCAGTGAGCAGAATCATCATGTCGAATTCGCCTCGAAACAGCCTTTCGGCGAATTCGAATGCTTGCGGATTCTCGGAGAGAGGCACTTCGCGCATGGACGGCGCAACGAGCGGCTCGCCGCCCTGATTGCGGATCAAGCGTTCCATCTCCTGCGATCGCCGGCTTTCGAGCGAGAGGACTCGCAGCCCGTCAAACGGCACGACGGCTACTGCGCGGGCTTCGTCTCGGCGGGCGGAGGAGCCATCGCCGGCTCATGCGATCCGCGGTGGCAGGTATAGCACGTGACGTGCTCCTTGCCGTCGGGGAATTTCGCGTTGATCTCCTTGGTCATGGTGATCATGTTCCGCGCGATCACTTTGTGCGGATTCTCATCGCTTGCATTGTCGCCCTGCACGTGGCATGTCTGGCAGTTTCCTCCCAGCGCGGTAGCGAACTTGCGCATGATGCCGCTGCGCAAATCGTCAACGGTGAGCACCTGGAGATTTTTCGGGGCAGGCGGCGGCCCTTTCTTTCCTTCCTGCGGAGGCTGTGCGAAGAGCATAGCGGAAAAAATTGCGAGACCAAAAATACGCATTTAAACATCATACACCGGAGGTCGGATTATATTTCCTCCTTTTGATCCCATATGTCTATTGACGCGGACAAGTTGAGCCCATAAGCTGGCATTGCCTCTCTTTTGCTAACAACAGAACCGCCGGGCATCTGTGAATCGGACCCGCGGGCGTTCATCCTACTCATTCACCTAGCGGGGAAACCTGACGCGAAAGAGAGAATATGCAACTCCGTTTCTATTTATCGATTTTCATGGTCGTTTCTGCAGCACCGGTTTCTGCCGCTACTGTTTTTCTGGGTGCCTCCAGCTCATTCGGGATGCTCGGCGGCACTATTTCAAACACCGGGACCTCCGCAGTCACAGGCAATGTGGGAGCCGTAGGCACGGTAACGGGATTTGACCCTACCGGAACAGTAACCGGTACGGTGTATTCGGGCGGCTCCGTGGTTGCCGCGGCTTATTCGGATTTTATGACAGCCTTTGCGACAGCTTCCAGCGACACAGCTACTGCATCGGCCTCCGACCTGGCCGCCAGCCAAACATTCCTCGGCGGCGGCGTGTACGCGTTTTCATCAGGCAATGTCACGTCCACCGCAGGCATCGCCTTAACTTTCGACGCACAAGCGGATAGCAGCTCGGTTTTCATCATGCAAGTTTCGGGAGCCTTAACCATTGACGGTCCGATAACATTCGACCTGATCAACGGAGCGTTGGCCAGTAACATTTATTGGATCGTCGGCAATACCACCTCGGATGAAGCCGTCACCATCAATCCGAGCACTGGCTTGCCCATCACCTGGGATGGGAACATTCTGGCAGGGAGCTTCACCATGTCGGCGATCCCTGGAGGAAGCGGGGACTTGGCGGGCACCCTCAATGGCTGCGTGCTGACAGTGAATGCAAACACCTTGGCCGGAACGACCGCTGTAGGTGGCTGCTCCAGCAACTCCTCCAGCACCCCCGAGCCGGGAACCCTTGGATTTGTGGCCTTTGGATGTGTGTCCCTCGCATGGGCCCTGCGAAAAAAGCGCCTTTTCTAACGATAAATTTGCCTCTTGACTACTATTGCAATCTGCGATATATTTATCACGGATTGCGATATGCGGCTCGGAGAGAAAATTCGGTACTTGCGCCTGGTGGAGGGGACCCTCCGCGGACTCGACCGGGAGATGACGCAGCAGGAGGTGGTTCGAGCCATCGCCCGGCAGATGAAGAAAACCATCAGCCAATCGTATCTTTCGCAAATTGAAAGCGGAGCGCGGCCTCATCTCACCAACTCCACCCGGATGCTGTTGGCCAAATTTTTCGGCGTTCATCCGGGCTATCTGGTGGACGATCCCGAAGGCTTTCATACGGAGCTGATCAGCGGAGTGCGCGTCGAAGAGGATCAGCTGGATTTGTGGCTGATCAGCGGCGCAGAGCGTTTCGCGCGCGACCGGGAAGTGAGCCGCGCATTGCTCGCGCTGGCAAGGCACGCAGATTCGCGCAAGTGCCTGATGCTGCTGTACTCCATTCTCGATACGCCGGAGTTAATGGATCGCCTGCTCGCCGTCCTGCGGCCGGCAGCCAAGCTCAAAGAGGCGGTATGACCTGGGAAAATTTCTATCTCGCGACATTTCTCATCGGCTTTTTGCTGAGCGCTCTTTCGGTGTTCGCCGGTGCGGTTCATATGCCGCATTTTCATGGACACGGACATGGGCATGCGCTCGGGAAGGGTGGAGGCAAAGGCGGCGTTTCGCCTTTAAATTTCGGGACCTTCGCTGCGTTCCTGTGCTGGTTCGGCGGTATTGGCTATCTACTGGAGCGATACTCCACGATCTGGGCCTATCTTGCGCTGTTGATTGCGATTATGAGCGGTCTGGGAGGCGCGGCAATCATTTTCTGGTTTCTGTGGAAGCTGAACAAGCACGAACAGCCGCTGGATCCAGCCGACTACGACATGATCGGCGTGCTGGGCAAGGTCGCGAGCCCGATTCGCCAGGGGGGCACGGGGGAGATGATTTATTCCCGCGCCGGTTCGCGGCGTTGCGCGGCGGCTCGAAGTGAAGACGGCACCGAGATGCCGCGCGACACGGAAGTTGTCGTGACGAAATTCGAAAAAGGAATTGTTTACGTGCGCCGTTGGGATGATCTTAACGGCGAGAAGCTCTGAGAGAGGATATATGCACATTCCGCAAGAGGTAATTGTGATCGCTGTGTTGGCGGTCGTCGCGTTGTTTTTTCTGATGACCATGTTCGCGCAGTTGTATCGAAAAGCAGGGCCCCATCAGGCGTTGGTGGTGTATGGAATCCGAGGCACGCGCATCATCAAAGGACGCGGCACGGTAATTTTCCCGATGCTCGAAACGTATCGCGAGCTATCGCTGCAACTGATGTCGTTCGACGTCGCGCCGCAGCAGGAGCTTTATACGCAGCAGGGCGTTGCTGTGACGGTGGAAGCGGTTTCGCAGATCAAAGTGAAGTCGGATCCGGAGTCGATTATCACGGCGGCCGAGCAGTTTTTGACGAAGAATGATGATGAGCGGCAGGGATTGATCAAGCTGGTAATGGAAGGCCACCTGCGCGGGATTATCGGCCAGCTCTCGGTAGAGCAGATCGTGAAGGAACCGGAAATGGTCGGCGACCGCGTGCGCGCCACCTGCGCTGACGACATGACCAAGATGGGCCTCGAAGTGATTTCGTTCACCATTAAGGAAATTCGCGATAAGAACGATTACATCACCAACATGGGACGGCCCGATGTCGCCCGAGTGAAAAGGGACGCCGAGATCGCGACTGCGGAGGCCGAGCGCGATACGGCGATTAAGCGCGCCGAAGCTTCTCGCGCGGCCGCCGTCGCCACGGCGCAGGCCGATCAAGAAAGGGTGATGGCACAAACGCTCTCTTTGGCGAAACAAGCTGAATCCCAACGTGATCTTGAGATCAAGAAGGCGCAATTTTTGGAATCGACGAAGCGGCAGCAGGCGCAGGCCGATAAAGCCTACGACATTCAGACCAACATCATGCAGCAGCAGGTTGTCGCGGAGGCCGTGAAGGTGCGGCAAGTAGAAAAAGAGCAGGAGATCAAGGTCCAGGAAGCGGAAATTTTGCGCCACGAGAAAGAATTGATCGCGACGGTTCTCAAAGGTGCGGAAATCGACCGGCAGCGCATCGAAACCATGGCTGCGGCCGAGCGGCAGCGCAACATTTTCGAAGCCGAAGGCCGCGCGTCCAGCATCAGAACGCAGGGTGAGGCGGAAGCCGAGATCATCTTGAAGAAGGGCGAGGCGGAAGCGAAAGCGATGAACGTGAAAGCCGAGGCCTACCAGGAGTGGAACCAGGCGGCCGTAATCGACAAGCTGCTCACGAATATGCCGGAGATCGTGAGAGCGCTGGCTTCGCCGCTGGCGAACATCGACAAGATCACTATCGTTTCCACCGGCAACGGGACGAGCGCCGGGATGCACAAGATTACCGGCGATATGACGGAAATGGCGGCGCAGATTCCCGCGCTGTTTGAAACGCTTAGCGGCATGAAGATGTCGGAGCTGCTTGGAAAAGTCAAGACCATCGGAGAAACGCCCAACGGTAAGGAGTAAATTATGGCCCTTTTAGAACGCGTGGCGACGCTGGTTCGCGCAAATTTGAACGACTTGATCGACAAGGCGGAAGATCCCGAAAAGTTGATCAAACAGGTGATTCTCGACATGCAAAACCAGCTGCTGCAAGTCAAGACGCAGGTGGCGATTTCGATCGCGGATCAGCACCTGCTGATCAAGAAAAAGAAAGAGAACGAAGAGGCCGCTGAAGAGTGGATCCACAAGGCGGAACTGGCGGTCGATAAGAAGCAGGACGACTTGGCGCGGGCCGCGCTGGAGCGGTCGATGACGGCGAAAAACGTCGCGACCAGCTTCGCCGAGCAGGTGGCCGATCAGACGGCGCAGGTCGAGAACCTGAAGACGGCTCTGCGCAAGCTGGAGTTGAAGCTGGCGGAGGCGCAGAATAAATCCGATGTTTTGCTCGCGCAGCACCGGAGGGCGCGGGCGCTGACGCGGGCGAGCGACGCGCAAATCAAGATCGGCGACGGATCGAAGGCCGCGGCGTTTGACCGGGTGAAGGAAAAGGTCCAGCACGCGGAAGCGGTAGGGCAGGCGAAATCGAGCATTGCGACGGACGATATTGAGGAGCGGCTGGCAGCGCTCGGCAAAGAGGATGAGATCGACAAGTTGCTGGCGGAGATCAAGACGCGGAAGGGCGTTTCCTGATGCATGACGAAAGTCTTTCACTTCGATTCCCCTCGAGAGAAGTACCACTGCGACGCCGCCATTGTCTGGTGCTTTGACAATCGGTTCAACTTGGGATTTACAAAATTCCTGAAGCGGATCGGAGTGGCGAACGCGGATCCGATCAAAGTTGCCGGGGGAGCGAAGTGCCTGGCGTCGCCGGAGCTGGAGAGGGACCGCGAGTTTGTGATGGAGCAGATTCGAAAATCGATTCGCCTGCACGGAACGAAGCGGGCGATCCTGATGTTGCATTCGGATTGTGGAGCGTACGGAGGCCTGGCGGGCGGATTCTCGGGCGATGCTCGTATCGAAGCCGAGCACCACGATAAGGAACTGCGACTCGCGGCGGCGAACCTGCAACGCGAAATTCCAGCAATCGCGGTGCAGGCTTATTTCGTCGATTTCGAGGGCGTATGGGCAGTCGATTTGCCTAACTCGTCTTCGTCCAGACAATCATGACGCCCATTTCGAGCGCCTGCTTAGTCCAGGTACCGCTGAAGGCTCCGCTGGTTCCGGTCCAGGTATCGCCAATCGCGTAACCGTCGTTGGCTACAGCGCAGCGGAAAATATCGCCGACGTAGTTGGGTTGCGAAGGGACTTGGGGAATGATGCGAATGCCTACCGGGTTCGAAGACTGGGGCGTGGGAGGAATCACCGGGGCGATTGGCACCGGGTAGGGCGGATAGTCTTCGATCAGGGTGCTTACTTTGATCTGACCGGCCGGAACGGGGCCTGAATACTCGCCTGGCGTTAACACTTCGGTGGATTGTGTAGCGCCCAGTCCGGCGGGTTCCCAAGTGTTGCCGTAGAGTTCGCGCATGAACATGGCGGTGTAGGGGTCCATGCCTTCGGCGTCGATTTCTTCATCGATGGTCCAGCCTTGTGCGATGAGTTGTCCGATGAGCGTCCAGGTCTGATCCTGCGTCAACTGATTCGACGAGGTTAGCGCGGCGCCCGGACGTGCGGCGTAAAGGGGTTGAAATACGGGCGGTTTCGAGGCGTAGTACGCCGTGTTGAAGGCGGTCTGGTAAGACACGCCTGGTGTGGTGATCTGTGTTCCCATGTTGTTTACCTCAAAATTTTAAAATCGGAGCGCTCCTCCCTTATTACCCAGAGGGACTGGGGCGCTGTTACGCACGCGCTTCGCTGTATCGTTCTTACGTCGGTCGAGGAAGTTGCCTAGGACGGTCCCGCTCCGGTGGGCTGGACGCCGAATCAGTGCGCCAACCTCTCGATTGCAGGATAGGGCGGGATCTTTTGAGGAGGGGGTGCGTGAAAGCTATATGTCTTGGAGAACGAAGGAAATAGAGTTGCGGAATCGAGAGGGAACCGCCTAAAAGGGCGGCTGCCGCCATGATTGGCGGCCCCACAACAGAATCACGAAGAGGAGGATTGCTATTGATACGGCGCTGATCCAGGCTCCGATTATTTGGGTTCTTGGGGCGTAGCGGAATTCCAGGGAGTGCGTGCCGGGGAGTACCTGGACGCTTTGAAATGCTCCGTGCCAGAGCTGGATCGGGATCGGTTGGCCGTCGAGATAGGCTTTCCAGCCGGGGAAGAATTGCTCTTTCAGGACGAAGTCGGGCGACGTTACCTGGAAGCGGCGGATTTCGGGGGTTCTGAATATGAGAGTTCCGGAGCCGATGAAGGGCTCGGCGAATTTTTGGTATTCGTAGACGCGGAAATAGTAGCCGTCGCCGCCTAAGAGTTTGAACGCTGGATTAGCTTCGAGGTGGGAATAGAGCGGTCCGTTCTTAGTGGTCATTACGTAGCGGACAGCGAGCGTATCCATGGCCAGTTGATTGTCGCTATCGAAACTCAGTTCGCGATTGGTGTCGGAATGTGCCCCCAGGGTTCTTACGAAATCCAGGTACTGTTGCGTGACGAAGGGGTCGCCGCCTTGGGGGGACGACAGGCCGTGATGCCTCAATTCCACGGGGGCGGGTGCTGTGAAATCCGAGAGGATTCGATATTCCGGGTGCGACGCCAGGGCTTTGAATGCTGCGGGGTCCATTGCGAAAAAACCGTCGCGGGCATATTCGTGCGGTAGCGATCCTTTATGGGCATTGAAGCGCTTGCTGGTTCCGAACGACTTATAGTCGACGGCGGCGCAGAGTAACAGAACGACGGCCATCTTCCTGCGGGTTCGGACGACGAAGATGCAAAGGGCGAAGACCGCCAGCGTTATCAGGGCGTCGAGAGCGGATCGCCAACCGGGGTGAAATGCGGACGTGCTCCAGGCGTGGAGCTCATAAATCGCCCAGGCGGCGGCGCCAACGGTTGCGGCGACGGTCCAGGTCATCGAGAGAGGTTTTTTGCTGGAGGTTAAGAGCCGGTCGATGCCGAAGGCAGCTAAGCCGGCCGCCGTAGCCGAGAGCCCTGCGAGAAAATACCATTCGCCGCAGACTTGGGCGAGAAGCGGTACCTTATCGATCGCGGCGGATACGGCGTGAAAAGGATCCGTGATGAATATCAGGCAAACGCAGCCTGCGGCGAGGAGAGGAGCTATGGGACGCCAGCACCGGTAGATAAGGAGCGCGGCGATTCCGAATAGCGCGGGCGCACCCAGGTACAAATATTCCCTTCCGAAATTTGTCAACGCGGGGACATTGATTCCAAAGTCGTAGAAGTTGGGAATCAGATAGGAAAGGTAGAACGAAGGGTCTTGAATCCCTTGGCCGTATCGATTCTCTTTCACCATTAGCATGCTGGCTTCCAGGGTCGGTAGGAGTTGGACGGCGCAGACTGCTAAGGAGGCTAGGATCGCCAGGAGGGTGCGGAATACAGTGGCCGATCGGGGGGTCGGCTGCGGACCCGGGGGTCCGCCCCACACAGAAAAGAGAGAGTAGACGCACCAGAAGATTGTCAGAACTAGCCAGGTGGGCGGATAGCCGGCCAGGAAGGCGGCCGCGGAGGCGGTTACGATTTTTAGAAATCCGGAGAGGGTTCGACGATCGGTTAGGTCATCGATGCCCCAGAGGCCCAAGGGGAGCCAGGCATACGCGCAGAGCTGCCCCTGATGCTGAAGCTGGAGCATCGCATAGCCGCTGTAGGCGAAAATTCCGGCGCCTAAAATGGATGCGAGATCGGAGAGGGACTTGTTCCGCAGCCAGCAAAACGAAAAGAGGAACGCCAGCCAGATATGAGCGAAGACGAAGAGTTCGAGGGAGCGGTAGGGAAGATGGTCATGTCCTGCGCTTAACAGGTATAAGATCCAGGCTGGGGGATAGAATAGAGCGGCCTGGATGTTCGCTGCGAAGGGCTGGCCGCAATATATTGTGGGGTCCCAAGCGGGAACATGAAAGCGGCGAAGACTTTGGAACGCGAAGTCCATCAGGGGGTAGTGGTAGCCCCAAAGGTCGAACGGAATGTAGACTCTTCGAAAGGGCGAAAGGTATTCGCTGAAGAAGAGGTATGTAAAAGCCAGCGAAGCAAGCGCTATAGAACGCGTGGATAGACGTTTGGGCATCGAAGCCGCTCCGTGTGGACGCGGCTGGTTCGAGCGTAGCGCGTTTCACTTGGTGAGAGCATCACTCAGGATGCTCTGGGCGATTTGGGACGGCGAAACGTTGTAGGTTCCCGCGTCATAGGATGCCTGCAACTGGCTTAGCTTGGACGGATCGGCGGAGAGCTGCGAGGCGAGGCTCGAGATTTGGACCTGATCCTGTCCAATGCCTGGGCGCGGATTGGATTTAGAGGCCTGCGGACTGACACCCACGTCCGATGGGATGCTATTCGATTGGAGAAGATTGCTGATTTGCATTGGTTTGTCCTTGATTTAATCCTTTGACAATGAGCTTGGCGAGTCCCAATCCGCCGTTGTTGGCGAGCACCTGGGAAAATTGCTGGTCGGCCACGTCGAGCATGGTGGAGGAAGAGGAATTGCCGTCTTCCGTATCTTCGCGGGCGGTGCGGAGCATTTGGGCGATCATCAGGGCTTCAAACTGTTTGGCCGCTCCGGCGACTTTAGTCTCGGGCGCCGCGGCGGCTCCGACGCCCGCCGAGGTGATGGGATCGGTGGTCATATGACCTCGATTTCGGCGGCGAGAGCGCCGGCCGAGCGCATGGCTTGTAAAATCGCCAATACATCGCGCGGCGTCGAACCGATGGCTTGTAATGCGCGGACCAAGTCTTCCACGGTCGCTCCTTTTTGCAGGACGACGGCTTTGGCTTTCTGATCCTGCGCGGCGACGTTGGTTTGCGGAACCACGGTGGTTTGGCCGTTCGATAGGGGCCCGGGCTGCGAGACTTCGAGCTTAGTGCGGATTTCGACGCTGAGCGCGCCGTGCATGATAGCGACGGGCGTGATCTTCACATCCTTGCCCATCACGATGGTTCCTGTGCGCTCGTTGATGACGATTTTCGCCGGGCGATCCGCGTCGACGATCAGCAACTCCATTTCGGAGATGAATTCGACGGTGCGGGTAGAGTAGGACGGAGGCACGTCGACCACGAGAAGACCAGAGCTTTCGGCGCGCGCGACGGGGATTCCGGGAGATGCGAATCGTTGATTGATGGCCTCCACTACGCGGGTGGCGGTGGTGAAGTCGGACTGCCGGAGTTGCAATTTCAGATGCGATGAAGGTTCGATCGAAGGCGGCGTCCGTTCCACGATCGCTCCGTCGGGGGTGCGGCCCACGGTGGGATGATTCTTAGTTTCCAAGTTTCCGCCGCGGCCAGCCACGAAGCCTCCAGTAACGACCGGACCTTGTGCCACTGCGTAGACTTCGCCGTTGGCGGCTTTGAGCGGTGTGAGGAGCAGGATGCCGCCCTGCAAGTTGGTCGCGTCGCCGATCGCGGCGGCGGTTGCGTCGATACGCGTTCCGGGCTGCGCGAACGCCGGCAGAGTCGCGGTGACCATGACGGCGGCCATGTTGTGCACCTGCATGACGGCGGGATTCACGGTGACACCCATGCGCTGGAGCAGATTCGACAGAGTCTGTGTCGAGAAGAGAGTGAGCTGCTTGTCGCCGGTACCGGCGAGTCCTACAACGATGCCGTAGCCGATCAACTGGTTGTCCCGCACGCCTTCGATGGACGCGAAATCTTTGAGGCGCGCGCCCTCGGACGAGGCGAACACCGCGGTCAACACAAAGGTGATGAGTTTTTTCATGACGTCCTAGAAGGGAAGCAGTCCGAGCAGTAAGCGATACAGGAAGTTGGGCCGCCTGATCGCATCGCCGACCACGCCTTTGCCGGTGACTTTAATCGTTAAACCAGCGACCTGGACGGAGTTGACCATGTTGGCGGAGCTAAGGTCGGCGGGCCTCACTACGCCGTGCACGGTGATCGACTGCTTATCCGAATTGACTCCAATATCCTTGGTGCCTTCGATGACCAAGTTTCCGTTGGACTGGACTTCGACGACGCGCGCGGAAATCGTTGTCGATAGCGACAAGTTGCGGGAGGTCGAGCCGGAACCGGCGAGCTCGGTATCGTTGGTCGCGCCGAGCAGGTTGGTTAATTTCGGAGTGGTGATGCCGTAGGCTCCGGTGATGGAAGCGGCGACGGACGATTTGCGCGAAGAAATTGAAGTACCGTTGACGACGGCCGAGGCCGCTTCATTCACCACGATGGTGACAATGTCGTTTACTTCGCTCGCGCGAACGTCGCGGGCGCTATCGGCCAGACGGCCCGATGCCGAGTACAGCGACCCGGGCGAAGCTCCCAGTTGGGCGAATAACGAAACCGGGATGAGGAAGACGAATAGACGTATCATTTATTTTTCAACCAGAACGTGACCTTT
The DNA here is from genome assembly GCA_035485055.1 of Bryobacteraceae bacterium. Lineage (GTDB taxonomy): Bacteria > Acidobacteriota > Terriglobia > Bryobacterales > Bryobacteraceae > Palsa-187. The sequence continues at coordinate 25,580 of DATHOJ010000007.1, read as the reverse complement.
ATCTTGAATTTTTGCCTGGAACGAGCGGCCGTTCCCGGGGTTTTTGACGAGAATCGAATCACCCGCGCGGCCGGAAGATTCGGCGGTCGCTTCGAAATCCAGAATGGCGCTTCCCACCTTGACCTCAACCGCAACCAGGTCGCCGCGTTCCACATCGTGCGCGATGGTGAGCATCGCCGAGGTGATCGGGGTTCCAGGCATCAGGTTGCGCACCACCCGGCGGCCCGCCACCACGCCTAACGATTCGATCAGAGCGGTATCAAAGGGAAATCGCGGGCCGGTTTTGAGGATCAGTTGCGATGCTTCGATTGGTTTTCCTGTGGCTAGGGGTTCCGCGGCCTCCACCCAGGCGCGCTCCACGGTGATGCGGGTTTTCGCCCACACCGGCATGCTGTAATTCTCGCCATAAAGGACACGGCCACGCCACAAACCGTTGGGCATCAGGCTGGATTTCGGAAAGTCGAAGGTGCCGCGCGGGATTCCGAAGCGGCTGAATTCGAGAACCTCGATTTTTGCGTTGTCAATACCGAGAGCTTTTTGAAGGATCGGAAGCAGCGTCTCCGCGGTGAGGGGTTGCGTCGCGCGCTCAAAGCAGATCGCGCTGAGAGGCGTGTCGACGAAAATGCCGTTCTGCCGCGCGAGCCGCACCAGCTCTTCGGGGCGCATCAGGCGCGCGACGCCGGCGAGAGGCGCTGCTCCGATTTCGAGGTGCGGGTCGAGCGCAGCGAAGACGGAGTTTGCCGATGCGACGTCTTTCCCGAAGATGCGGTCGGTGTCGATGATCTGGCACGCGAACGCAGGCGCCATCGCGGCAATGAAGTAGGCGAGTCTCATTGGGTGAGGTTATTTACCTGTTGATACATTTCGTCGGCGGCCTTGACGACTTTGGAATTGGCCTCATAGGCTCGCTGGCTGCTGATCATGTTGATAAATTCTTCGACGACGCTGACATTGGAATTTTCGGTATAGCCCTGCTGGAGCGTTCCGACGCCCTCCTGACCGCCGGGAACGCCGAGCTGCGCCTCTCCGCTGGCGTCGGTGGGTTCAAAATATCCGCTGCCAATGGCGTTCAGGCCGCCGGGGTTGATGAAATTTGCGAGCTGAATCTGTCCAGCCACTTGCGAGGCCGATTGATTGGGCAACGTGTAACTGACGGTTCCGTCGGCGGCGATGGCGACCGACTGCGACGCGGCAGGAATGTTGATCTGGGGCTGCATCGGGTTGCCGTTGGAATCGACGATGTTGCCGGTGGCGTCCATCTGGAAATTGCCGGCACGCGTATAGGCGATAGTGCCCGAAGGCAGCTTGATCTGGAAAAATCCCTTGCCCTGGATGACCAGATCGAGGGGATTATCGGTCTCCTGAAAGCTGCCCTGCGTGAAGACGATGGTATTGGTCGAAGGGCGCGTGCCGAGGCCGAGTTGCAGGCCGTTCGGGACGATGGTCTGCGATCCAGCCGAGGTGCCGGGTTGTACGACATTCTGATAAAGAAGGTCCTGAAACTGGGTGCGGCGCGCCTTGTAGCCGGCCGTGTTGGCGTTGGCCAGATTGTTGGCGATAGTATCGATGCTCATCTGCTGGGCGGTCATGCCGCTGGCTGCACTATATAAAGCTCTGATCATGATTTTGTCCTTAACTGGGCTTCGCGACTTCCGAGATCGCTTGCTTGTTCATCTCCGTGCCTAAATTGATGGCCTTCTGCATCATTTCGAATTGCCGCATCACGCTGACCAGCTTTACCGCGGAGTCTGCCACGGGAACATTCGATTGCTCGATCTGTCCTTGCAGGACCTCGGTATCGGTGGCGATCGGCGCGGCGCCATCTTTATCGAGCAGCGCGAAATATGTGCTGCCGAGTTTTTTCAACGTGTCGGAGGGCGAGGCGGGCTGCGCAATTTCTATTTGTCCGAGGGTCTGGCCTGCCTGGCTGACCGTTCCATCCTTGGCGATATCGACCGACTGCTTGGGATCGACCGAAATCGGCTTCCCATTGTCGAGCACGTTGCGGAGGGTATAGCCTTCCGCCGTCTCCAATTGATTACTGGTGGAGACGCGGAAAATCCCAGTGCGCGTGTAGACGACTCCCGAAGGAGCGTTCAGGGCAAAAAATCCCTTGCCATTGAGCGCGACATTTAAAGGATTGCCCGTCGGTGTTAATTGACCCTGCGAGAAATCCGTATACTGACGCTCCACGGTGGGGAGCGACTGCTCATATAGGTTATAGAATTCCCGATCGGTCTTGAACCCGGCCGTTCCGGAGTTAGCCATGTTGTTGGCGAGCATGTCGAGCGAATCCATGCGGGTTTTCATTCCACTGGCGGCGGTGATGAGCAGTTGGTCCATTTAGATTCCGATGAAGCAAAAGCAATTGGGACGCCGTTCGATAAGACAAAGTCAAATAAGGCCGATGAGCAGTCTAGAGCCAAAATGGCATCGACAAGAACGTGCCGTTTCGGAGCTGCCGACAAAAGTTTGTCGATTTGGGACTCGCTAAGTAGCTGAGTTCACGTTCCGCGACTTTGGGCACTCACCTGCAATTGTCCTGTCCGTGATCGCGCTTGCAGCAACGGGAACCAACCATTCGAACTTCCTGGCATCAATGTCGATGCCGGCGACGCACGCGGCTCCGCAGACTCCTTCGTTCGTCAACATGATTGGTTTGTTCCTGAGTTCTCCCAACGGGGCTCCCCAACAAGGTACGGCAACGCAAAATACGACGAAGGCATCGCCCGCGCAGATCGCCCAATCGATGATCCGGTCGATGTTGGGTAGTCCAACGGTGGTATCGAGCGGCCCGATGCTGGGTGGCACTACTCTGGCATCAAGCGATAACCCGGTGTCCGCGGCGACAGCTCAACAACCTGCGCCAGCGTCAACAACCGCACTCATTGAGGATGCATCAACCGCATCAACAACTGATCCCGCAGTCCTTGGCTCACAAAAAGGGACATCGAAGACGGCGAGTGCAAATCCGGCTCCCCAGGCTCCTCAAAAACCGGCAGGCAGTCAGCCCGATGCGCCGGCAGCGCTAAGCGCAGCGATCCCTCCGGTGGCGATTCCTGTAGCAGCCGCGTTGCCCTCAGTTTCGCAGCCATCCGCACAACCGGCCCAAGACCGCAAATCGGATGGCGCCACTCCGGTGCGGGAAAAAACAGGAGAAACGCCGATCCCGGCGTCACCCGCTAAGAGCTCGCCTGAGGCGGAGGTCGCGTTCACGGCAATCCTGACGCCGATGAAGGCTGCGGTTCCGAGCAATACTGGCGACGCATCTCCGCAAGTCGCATCCCAGGCATCACAGGAGTCAGGGGACGGCGCGTCCACTTCGGCCGCACCTGCGAGCAGTTTGCCTGCGACAGCGGCGGCCCAGCAACCACAAATCGGAATTCGGGCGGGTGGAGAAGGCGCGAACAGCGGGGACACATCGCAGGAACAACAGGGCGATAGTCCTGCTCCGTCGCGCGCCGCAGCCGCCACCGCGGATCAGAAAGCCAAGCCGGCGGACGGTACGGCAGGCGATATCGGCTTACAAGCCGCCATCGGACACGATCGCGCTTCGAATGTGACTTCTCTTGTGGAGACTTCCTCCGGAGATCAAACTCGAGGAACCTCCGAAACGCAATCCGACACGCCTGCGCCGTTCCAAAGCACCGCCGAGGCGCTCCGCACCTCAGAATCGAACCTGCCTCCCGCTGCGCAATCCCGTTCCGGAGCGGCACAGGAGATTTCGATCCGAATCGCTCAACCGGATGCGGCGCCTGTCGACCTGCGTGTAATCGAACGGGGCGGGCTGGTACATGTCGATGTCCGCACTTCCGATCCTGCGATGCAAACCTCTCTGCGCCAGGATTTGGGAACGCTCACGAATTCTCTTGAGCGCGCCGGTTATCACAGCGAAACCTTCACTTCAACTACAACCCTGAGTCGCGCCGCGTCGAGCAGTCAGACGAGCAATCAGGACGACCGTCAGGATGCGTCGCAGAACCGCAACGGCGGCGGCGATTTTTCCGGAGGCCGTCGTCAACAGCAACAGCAGCAGAAACGTCCGAGCCCCTGGCTCGAAGAATTGGAAGATCAACAATGAGTAGCAGCACCCTCCCTATCAGCAGCATCGCGGCGTTAACGCCGACAACGACTGCGCCGTCCTCGGCCGCAGTCACCAATCTCGCCAGCCAGGGCGTTTTTCTCCAACTGCTGGTCGCGCAGTTGAAAAATCAGGATCCCGAGCAACCCACCGATGGGACGGCGTTCGTCACCGAGCTGGCGCAGTTCACGACGCTCCAGGAAGACACGCAAAGCGCGACGGACTTGAATACCATCGTGGCTTCGTTGCCGTCGCCCAGTCCGACGACCCCGACAACACCCACAACTACTCCGACTACTAGCAATCAATAAGGATAAATTTATGCTCGCCTCATTTTCTACAGCACTCTCCGCACTCACAGCCGACGAAACAGCCATTAACGTCGTCGGCAATAATCTCGCGAATCTCAATACGCCAGGGTTCAAGGACACCGTTGTCTCGTTTTCCGACCTGGTGACGCAATCCCTGGGCGCCGGGTCGGGCGAGACCCAGGTTGGAGGCGGTGTCGCCACGCCGGTTACGCTGAACCAGTTTTCGCAGGGCGCGATTCAATCCACCGCCGGGCCGCTCGACGCGGCGATCCAGGGTAACGGCTTTTTTATTGTCCAGGGGCCGAATAATTCGACCGAATACACGCGCGGCGGGAATTTCCAGGTGAACTCCGCCGGCACACTGGAGACCTCGACCGGACAGCCGGTCCAGGGCTGGACGGCGTCGGGCGGGACTCTCAATACGAACGGGCCGATCGGCACGATTACGGTGCCGACCGGGACGCTCACAACTCCCATCGCGACCACGAGCAGCACGGTGAGCCTGAATCTCAACTCGACGGCAACGGCAACGAACGGCAGCTTTTCGACCTCCGTAACGGCTTATGATTCGCTGGGAAACTCCCACGTCATTACGTACACGTTTACTCCGACGGGAACCGCGAATCAGTGGAATTACAGTGCCAGCCTCCCCGCGGGCGATGCCACAACAGTCACACCGGCGACCGGAACTCTTACCTTTGACAGCAACGGCAATCTGACTAGTCCGCTGCCCACCGATCCGCAGCCGGTGATTACGGCCTCCGGACTGACGGACGGGGCCTCGGACATGAGCATCACCTGGAACCTTTATAACGGTGCGAACGGAACGACGCCGACCGTTACACAGTTCGCGCAGACCTCCGCCACCAACGCTGTCACGCAAAACGGCGCGGCCTCGGCGAACCTGTCGAGCGTTAGTTTGGGAAACGGAGGCCAGGTGCTCGCGCTCTATGACAACGGCCAACAGGTCGTTGTCGGACAGATGGCGATGGCGAGCATTCGCAATCCAGACTCGCTGATTGGCGCGGGGAGCAACAATTATCTGGCGAGCGGAACCACCGCGCTACCGGCCATCGGTATTCCGGGAACGGGCGGGCGCGGCAACGTGCTCGGCCAATCGGTGGAATCGTCGACGGTCGATATGGCCACGGAGTTCACGAATCTGATCGTCTTCCAGCGCAGCTACGAAGCGAATGCGCATGTGGTGACGACCGTGGATCAGATGAGCCAGGACACGATCGCCCTTAAGCAGTAGACTATGACGGCGTTTGAAGAAATCGGTCACTTGAGCGACATTCCGGTCGACGTCGACGTGCTGCTCGACCGGAAGAAGATGACCGTCCGGGACATTCTCTCTCTGGATCATGGAAGCGTGATCAAGATGGTGCGATCGGCGGGCGAGAATATCGACATCTACGTCGGCGGAGCCCTGCTCGGCTCCGGCGAGATCGTGATTATTGAGGAGACGGTAGGCGTTCGCATTACCGATTTTAACGAGGAGGACTAAAGACATGGATGTCTTGCGGCAGGTATTTTCCGTGCTGCTGGTCTTTTCGCTTCTGGGAGCAGTGTTATGGGTGCTGCGGAGGGGCGGAAGAATTTCGTTCCAGGGATTCACGGTAAGGAGCCTGGCAAGCAGGCGAGTCGAAGGAAATACCAGATCGATGGTCGCGGTGGAGCGTCTTCAACTGACGCCGCAGCACGCCCTGCACATGGTACGCATCAACGGACGCGAGGTTCTGGTCGCGACGCATCCGCAAGGCTGCTCCGTAGTCACCACGGTGGCCGAAAAAGCCATGGGGGCGAAGGCGTGAAAAAACTGGCGCTCGCATTCGCGTTCGCGGCGACGCCGATGATGGCGGCGCAGGGCGATTCCTTGCTGGGCGTTACTCTGGTGCAAAGCAAGAACGGCCCTTCGCTCGGCGTGCCTATGCAGATCGTTCTACTGCTGACCGCGCTGACGATGCTGCCGGCGATCCTGATGTCGGTCACGCCATTCCTGCGATCCGTGGTGGTGCTTCATTTCCTTCGTCAGGCGTTGGGAACGCAAACCACTCCCTCAAATCAAGTGCTGGTGGGGCTGGCGCTATTCGTATCGCTGCTGGTAATGCAACCGGTGGCGAACGATATTTATCACAAGAGCTGGGAGCCGCTCGAAGCCGGCAAAATCAGCGCCAGCGACGCCTGGGATCTGGCCACGCCGCCCATCAGAACGTTTCTCTTGAAATTCGCACGCGAGAAAGATATCCGCCTTTTCGTCGAGCTTTCGCATTCGCCCACGCCAGCCAAGCCGGAGGATGTGCCGCTGACCGCGCTGGTGCCCGCATATGTGATCAGTGAATTGAAGGCGTCCTTCCAGATCGGCGCGGTGCTGTTCCTGCCGTTCCTGATCATCGACCTCGTGGTTGCCTCCATTACGCTGTCCGTCGGAATGGTGCAGCTTCCTCCTGTAATGGTTTCCGCGCCGTTCAAAATTCTCCTGTTCGTGTTGGTCGACGGATGGAATCTGGTCATCGGATCGCTGGTCAGGAGTTTCTACTAAGATGACCACCGCCGCGGTTGTCGATCTGATGCGCACCGCCTTCATGACGACCTTCTGGCTCGCGCTGCCGATTCTCACCGTCGGATTCGTCATCGGCATCATCATGAGTCTGGCGCAGATTTTGACGTCCATTCAGGATTCGAGCTTCGCCAGCGTGCCGCGGCTGCTGGCGTTTCTGGCGGCGCTGCTGCTCGCCATGCCGTGGATGTTGACGCGGCTGATCGAGTACACCACTGCGTTATTCGGCGATCTTGGGCGATTTACGCACTAAATGAATCTAGGTCTTCCGCTCAGCACGATCTACGCGTTCCTGCTGGTGCTGGCTCGCGTCGGAGGATTGCTCGCGTTTCTGCCCGTACCCGCGCTCCGGAACGCACCGATGATTTTTCGCGCGGTACTCGCATTCGTAACCACCATCGCTCTGTTTCCAGTGTGGCCCCGGATTCCTTCCGTCGAGCCGTCGATAGGCCAGCTCACCGTGTGGGCGTTTTCAGAAATGGGATTCGGATTGGTCGCGGGACTTGCCGTAGCCTTCCTCAACGAAGGATTTCAGGTTGGTACACAGGTGCTGGGAATGCCGGCCGGCTTCGGCTACGCGCAAACCATTGATCCGAACAGCCAGGCTGATTCGAGCGTTCTTCAGGTGATCACGATGCTGACCACAGGATTGCTCTTCTTCTCGCTCGGCCTCGATGGCGTCATGCTCCGCATTCTGGCAGCCAGCTTTCAAAAGTATCCCGCGGGTTCCTGGTCGCTCACTACCGCGAGCCTCGACGATGTGATTCACCTGGGCTCGGGAATGTTTTCTCTCGGGATCCGAGTCGCATTGCCGGTGGTTGCTCTACTGTTGCTGATCGATGTTGCGCTGGCGTTATTAGGCCGAATGCAGCAGCAATTGCATCTGTTGTCACTGGCATTTCCAATCAAGATGATGGCCGCGCTGGGCGTTCTGATCGCCATTACGCCGCTGATGCCGAAACTATTTTCGAGCGCAGCCACGCACACGATCGCCGCGCTCTGGCGGCTGGCGGGATTCTGATATGGCAGATGAGCAGCGGGAGGAAAAACCGACACAAAAGCGCGTGGACAAGGCGCGCAAAGAAGGAAATTTCCCAACCAGCCGCGAGTTTATCTCCGCCGTCCAATTCACCGGATTCGTCACGCTCAGTGTGACCTTCGGAGGAGCCCTGCTGCGTCAAGTCGGCATGCTAATGCGCACGCTGCTGGAATTTGCGTTCACCGGCGATCTCACCGTGGCGCGCCTCATGACGCTGTTGCGCTACGAAATCGTCCCGCGCTTCGTGCCGCTCATGTTCGCAGGAATCGCTCTGATCGTGCTCAGTGTGTCGGCACAGCTCGCGACCACAAAGCTTGGCATCTCGGTCGAGAAGCTGATGCCGGACCTGAAGCGGTTGAACCCTATTAAAAAATTGACGTCGCTCCCGAGCCAGAATCTGCCGGTGTTTCTGCAAGCCGTGCTGCTGCTGCCGCTGGTCGGCTTCGTGGTTTACTACGAGGCATCGGAAAATCTCGACTCCTTCCTTGAGCTGCCCTGGATGGCCGTTCAACCGGCAATCGCCCGCATCGGTTCGACCATCGAGACGTTGCTGTGGCGCGCCGTAATGCTCTTTCTTCTCGTCGGTATCTGCGATCTTCTGTGGCAACGCAGCCGGTACATGAAACAGCTCAAGATGAGCAAGCACGAGGTGAAACAGGAATCCAAAGAGCAACAGAGCAGTCCGCACATTAAGCAAAAAATTCGGCGCCTGCAGCGCGACCTGGCGCGCAGAAATATGATGAAAGCGATTCCGACCGCGACCGCGGTGATCGTCAATCCGACGCATTACGCGGTAGCGATCAAGTATTCCATGGACGGAGCGGCGGCGCCAAAAGTGGTCGCTAAGGGTAAAAACTACGTTGCGGCGCGTATTCGAAAGCGGGCTATCGAAGCGGGGATACCGATCGTCGAGAATCCGCCGTTGGCGCGGGCCTTGTACACATCGGTCGATGTCGGCCAGGAGATCCCGACGCATCTCTATCGCGCGGTGGCTGAGATTCTGGCGTATATCTATAAACTGATGAACGGGAAGCTTCCGGGCTAAAATCCCGCAAGTTGATCCAGGTCCACGTTCCCGCCCGATAGAACGATCCCAACTCGCCCCAGTCCGGCTGGCAATTTTCCAAACATCGCAGCCGCCGCGGAAACTGCGCCGCTGGGCTCGACTAGAATCTTCATCCGCGTGAGCAGGAACTTGAGCGTCGCGCGAATTTCATCCTCGCTCACCAATACGATCTTCTCGAGATGCTTCTGGATAATCGGGAACGTCAATTCCCCCGGCGATGGCGAGCGTAATCCATCAGCGATGGTATCCGGCGCCGGGATCTCGACGCGCTTGCCCGCCGCAAGCGACAGATAAGTATCGTTCGCATTCGCCGGCTCGACACCAAAAATTCGGATCGACGGCTTCAGATGCTTCGCGGCAATCGCGCAGCCCGCGATCAATCCTCCGCCGCCGATGCATACGACCAGCGCATCCAGATCGGGAACCTGCTCCAGGAATTCCAGCGCGGTTGTTCCCGCACCCGCCATGGTCCACGGATGATCATAAGGAGGAACCAGCGCCGCTCCGGTCTCCGCCGAAATCTTCGCACCGATTGCCCCTCGGTCATCCTTGAAGCGATCGTATGTAATGATGCGCGGCCCTTGTGCGCGAGTCGCGTCCATCTTCGAACGAGGGGCGTCCTCGGGCATCACCAGAGTCGCCGGAGCACCCACCAGTCTGGCTGCGATCGCCACCGCTTGGGCGTGATTTCCGGACGAATACGCGACGACGCCGCGCGGCAGCTCCGCCTTGGGAATCGAGTAGAGAAAATTCGACGCGCCGCGAATCTTGAAGGCTCCGCCTTTCTGAAAGTTCTCGCACTTGAAAAAAGCCTCAACCCCGGATTTCTCGTTGAAAGCATGCGACGTCATCACGGGAGTGCGCTGCGCGATACCTTTGATCCGTTCGGCCGCGCGCTGGACGTCTTCGAAGGTCACTTCAGTAGCCGGCATGTTTATCCACCACGTTTTCGAGTGGCTCGCCTTTCGCGAAACGCGCAAAATTTTCGAGAAAGAACTGCACTGCGCGATCACGCCAGCCGGCCGTATGATCGGCGCTATGTGGAGAAAGCAAAACGTTCTGCATCTTGTAAAAGGGGTGACCCTCCGGCAGCGGCTCGACGGTAAATACGTCAAGCGCCGCGCCGCGAATTTTCTTCGATTCAAGCCCCGCAATTAGAGCGGGCTCGTCGATCACTGGTCCGCGGCCGATGTTGATCACGACTGCCGATGGCTTCAGCGCCGCGATCTGCGCGGGGCCGATCAGACCACGTGTTTCCCGCGTCGACGGCGCGGCGGCTACGACAAAATCGCACGCTGCGAGCATTTCATCGATGTGCGAGGGAGCATAGGCCCGATCGATCAGCGGATCGCCGACCGATTTTTCGGGCTTGCGGCGCAGCGCGAGAATCTTGCAGCCGAAAGGCTTCGCGCGCTCCGCCACGGCTCTCCCGATTTCACCGTACCCCACGATACCGATTGTCTTGTCGCCCAACTCCTCAATATCGAAGTCCGCCCAAACCCCCGCTTCCTGTTGGCGCACCAGGCGGCGAAAATCATAAAGAAAGTACAGCATCGCGCCGACGGCCCATTCGGCGAGAGGACGTCGAAACACTCCTCGACCATTGGTCATCGGCACCGGACTCGCAATAATCTCCGGCGATAAAACATGCTCGACCCCGGCCGACAGAGTGTGCACCCACCGCACGCGGGTCGCCAGGGGGAAGGTGCTTTTGAATAATTGTGGGTCCTTAAATTCGCCGTTCAGAATGACATCGGCCTCGGGAGCCACTTCGGCAAGCTTGGCGGGATCGCTGCTTGCAATGACGCGTGTACCCGGCGGCAAACGGTCGAGCGCTTTCAGATACTCGGCTTGGGGATCGCCAGTGACAAGAAGGGTGATAGCAGACATCGCAATTGAATAGGATAACGTGGGACACTATAGTCGTGCCTGAACGTTGTACCTGCGGCGCACAACTCCCTGAAGACGCGCTCTTCTGCCACAAGTGCGGAAAGCCTCAAAGGGAGATCGTGAGCGTCGAAGAACCCGAGATCGCGGCGGCCCCTCCGCCGATGCCGGCGCCGGTAGCGCAGCCGCTGATCATCAGCTTCCATAATGGGCCTGCCGTGCGCATCGCACTCGGCATGGGCTTTCTGGCGTTTTTGTGTCTGCTGGTCGTCGGGCAGCTCGCGTTGCCTCAGGCGCTCATTTTTGTATGGCTGGCCGCGGCCGGATTCCTCGCGGTGTTCCTCTATCGGCGCAGCACTGGCGAGCGTTTGTCGGTAATGAACGGAGCCCGGCTGGGCTGGATCTCCGGCATTTTCGGATTTGTGATCGTCACCATCATTCTGACGCTGTTCGTCATCGCGCTTTCGGAGCCCTCCGTAGTCACCGCTCTTCGCGAGCAGATCAAGACGCGCGGCATCCCGGAAGCAAACCTCGATCAGATGATCGAAGCCCTGCACAGCCCGTCGGGCATTACCAGCGCACTGGGCTTGTTCTTCCTGCTATTCACCGTACTGCCCGCCTTCGGCGGCGCGGTCGGCGCTAAGCTTCTGGACCGCGACTGATTGCCGCTTCACAATCGCGACCCCCGTAAAGATCAGCACCATCGCAAAACACTCCAGCAGGCCAAACGGTTCCCGAAAGAAGAGCCATCCTAACACCACCGCCACTAACGGATTGACGTAGTTGTAGAGCGACGCGATCGCGATGGGTAATTTCGCCATCGAATATACGAAGGCGCTATAGCCGACGATCCCGCCGAACATCGCCAGGTAGGCTACAGCCCCGATCCCACGCGGTGTCCAAGTCATCCTCGGATGCACAAGCAGCGTCGCGATCAAGAAGACGATGCCGGTGGCGAACTGCTGGACCGCCCCACTGATGAATGGATGCGCGCGCGACACCTGCTTCCTTTGCAGAATCGCTCCCAGCGCCCACGCCCCCAGTCCCAGTTGCAGAAAGATGAACGCCATCACCATCGCTCGGGTGGATCCGGTTAAACTGAACGCGCTCCGCGCGACCAGAAATACCACGCCGCTCAGCCCTACCAGCATTCCCAAAATTGTCGGCGCGTGAAGAGGCTCTCCATCGGGCATTAGCGCTTCGATGCCGACCATCCAAAACGGCGACGTGGTGCAGAACAGCGCGGTGAGCCCGCTGGGAATCGTGAGCTCAGCCCAGGAAAGGGTACCGGTGCCGATCCCTAAAGCAAACACGCCGAACAAAGCGGTCTGCCACAATTCGCGCCCGCGCGGCAGATGCGCTCCCATCGCGCTGGCGACGATCAGCATCACTCCTCCGGAGATCGTGTACCGGATGGCCATCAACGCAACCGGCGAAAACGATTCCAGAGCCACGCGAATGCCCAGGTAGGTGGTGCCCCAGAAAACGCACACGCATGCCAGTGCCAGATAGGCCTTAAATTGTGGATGATTTCGCAAAGGGTTAGAAGCTACTATGGTAAACGTTCATGATTCTGACGTTAACAATTAATCCGGCCATCGATCGCATCGTCAGCGTCGACAAGCTCGTCTTCGAGGATCGCGCCTACATCCTCGATCAAAGCGAAGTTGCCGGCGGCCGAGGCGTAAACGCATCCGTCTGTTTGCACCGGTTCGGAGGAAAAACGCTCGCACTGCTCACATCCGGGGGCGCCGCGGGCGAAAGGATGGAAAAGTCGCTCGCAGGCATGGGTTTCCCGTTCGAAGTGGTGCGCGTGCGGCCGGAGAGCCGGACCAATCTGACCATTTCCGATAAACAGGGCCTCACCGTCAAGCTGAATGAAGTAGGTCATACGCTCGCCGAAAGTGAACTGAATCAGATCCGGCGCTTAGTGGAGGCGCGTCTCGCGAAAGCCAAATGGCTGATGATCTGCGGCAGCATCCAGCCCGGCGTTTCCGCGGATTTTTACTGCGAGATTATCGAGATGGCAAAAGCGCGGGGCGTGAAAACCCTCCTCGACACCGACGGCGACGCGCTCGCCCACGGCGTGGAAGGCAAACCTACCGTAATCACGCCTAACCAGCACGAAGCGGAGAGACTGCTCGGCCGCGCGTTGCTTACGCGGAGCCAGTTTTTGGAAGCCGTCGACCGCATTCAGGCAATGGGACCCGAATCCGTCATCCTTTCTCTCGGTAGCCGCGGCGCCATCGGATCTGGACCGGACGGAGTCTTCGAAGCGATACCGCCAAGGGTCGACGCCCTGTGCCCCATCGGCGCGGGCGATTCGCTCGCGGCAGCGTTCGTCTGGGCGATGGATAAGAAAAAGGCGTTCTATGAGGCGCTGCGCTGGGGCGTTGCGGCAGGAACTGCATCGGCGGCGCTGCCCGGAATGTCCTTCCCAACGATAGAACAGACGCGCGCGATCTATAAACAGGTGGACGTGCGTCCAGCGCGGTGATTATTTCCGCCGCTTCTTGAAAAACACGTCAGTCGACTTCATTGTGGTCGACACCAGCACCAGGAACACCGCGCCCAACGCCATTAACGTCGCCACTGAACCGATCACCATGTAATCGGACTCTTTCAGCGGCGCCGGCATGAATTTCAGCATCACTGCCGAGACCACCACGAAGACGCAGAGCCCGAGTCCGGTCAACATAAGTCCGCGCTTCATCAGTCGTATTTCTCAAAGAGGATTTGCTTGCGGTCGAAACCCATTTCTTTCAAGATATTCCTCACGTCGTCCACCATGAGCTTCAGGCCGCACAAAAACACATCGACGTCGCGGCGTTCCCCGATCGCCTCCTGAAGATGCGCCTGCACGTGGCCCGATCGTCCGCTCCAGGATTCCGTGGGCCTGCTCAGAGTAGGCATAAAGCGGAAATGCGGATACTTCCGCGCCATCTCCTCGAACTCTTCCCGATACATCAAGTGCGATTCATGGCGCACCCCGAACACCAGCGTAAAGGCCTGCGATGCCTCCTTTAACTGCGCTTTAAGGATGGACCGGAATGGGGCGATGCCCGTCCCCGTGGCGATGAAGACAGCATCCCGCGGGGGATTCCTCAACACGAACATCCCCAATGGCGGACGAATCTCGATCGTATCGCCCGGCTGCATTTCGAACAATCTCGGCGAGAGCAATCCTTCGTGAACTAGATTCAGGCACAGCTCAAAGCGATTGGTTTCCGACGGCGCCGACGCGATCGAATACGCCCGCGTGATCTTTTTTTCATTCACGACCTGATTCATCGACACGAACTGCCCGGGAACGAACGTGAATTTCTCCACTTCCGGAACCTCGAACACAAAGTGCCGCACTTCCGGCGCGAGTTCTGTCGATTCGATTAGTTTTGCTTGCATGACCCCTGTGCCCGATCAAGCAGCGCATCGATCATCGCCGGGTGACCGTCGAGCGGCGGCGTCACATCGACGCTCAAACCCGGATGCGCGCTCTCAATCTCCCTTATCAGACGCGGCAGGTCGCGCTGAAGATGCAACCCGAGCGTCAGGAAATAAGGGATCACCACCACAGACTCGACGCCGCGCGAAATCAATACCTCCACGGCGCCCCGCAAATCCGGACTCCCTCCCTCCAGAAACGCCGCCTCCACCGCCTGAAAATCGCCGCGCTCTCTCAACTGCGCTGTCACTGTGCGAACCGCCTCATTCGCGCTCTCGACGCTCGACCCGTGAGCGAACACCACGTAGCCGGTCATAATTGGACACTCGGCGCCGGTTCCGGAAAATAAGTCCGCAGAAAATCGAAAAACGCGCGTCCCCTCCGTCGGCCGTTATTGTGCTGGATTTCCACCCTTTGCAGGAATACCAGCGTTGCCAGGACATCGGTGTCGCGCAACATCTGCATTCCGGCTTCCTCGGCGATACTCTTCCGCAAATCCTCGATCGCCTTCGCCAGCCGCTCCTGAATCCCCGCCGCATATGGATTTTGCGGACGCGTCTCGTAAATCAGCCCCGATTGCAGCGTGCGATATGTGCGCACCAGCGACTCGAGCGCCTCTCGCGCATCCAGGTCGACCGCTTTTTCATGATCCATCGCCCGCGCCAGCGCGAGACTCAGCGCCATCACTTCATGCTCGTGATCCTGAACAAAGCTTTCTTTCAATTGAATATCGAGATTAGGAATGTCCTTTTCCGTCAACTGCACAGGCCGCTCATGCACCCGCGCCTCTCTTAAAAATGGACACTCCAGCGGACAATCGATGGTAATTTCGCGACCCGTTCCACAGCATTGAGGACAAATATCGGCGCCGACGCCAGGGCAATGTCTGCGGGCACGCCGCTTTTCGCAAAGCTTACAAAGGATACTCACCGCGGGATACCTTCATCCTATCGTAGAATCGAAAAATGCCGCGGACCGATCTGTATTTGAAAGTCGAAATCGATCTCGATGAAAAGGAGCAGCCAGAGCGCCTGGCTTCGGAAATCTGCCGTCAGATTCGCAAAGTCTACGGCGTGCGTTCCGCCGAAATCTCCAACATTATTGAGAAGGAAACGTAAGCACTGCCTTGCCGGTAACCTTGCGCTCCGCTAAATCGCGCAGTCCCCGAGGGGCCTCGTCAAACGGATAAATCGCGTTAACCGACGGCCGGATTTTCCCAACCTCGTACATTTTCATCAGCGCCGCGTGCGCCTCTCTTTCATACGCAGGATGCGACAATACGTAGCCGCCCCACAGCACGCCGATGATCGAAATATTTTTCAGCAGCACGCGATTCAGCGCGATCGAAGGAATGCGCCCCGCCGCGAACCCGATAATCAGAATGCGTCCCTCCGCCGCGACACACTTGGTCGACTGATCGAAAATATCCCCGCCCACCGGATCGTAAATCGTATCCGCGCCCTGTCCCTGGGTGATCTCCTTCACTCGATCCACCCAGCCCGCGTCGCCATAATCGACTGTAAAATCCGCGCCTTGCTCGCGCGCAAATGCGAGTTTCGCGTCGCTCCCGGCTGTTGCGATCACCTTGGCGCCCAGTGCCTTCCCGATCTGAATCGCCGCCATCCCCACGCCGCTCGCGCCTGCGTGGACCAGCAGCCATTCGTCTTCCCGCACCTGGTAGCGATGCGTCATCGCAAAATATCCCGTCTGATAAACGATCGGCATAGACGCCGCTTGTTCGAAGCTCATCCCCTCCGGTATCGCGAACACGCTCGTCTCCGGCGCGATGGAATATTCCGCAAACGCTCCACCGCGCGGGATCGCTATCACCCGATCGCCTTCCTTCACCTGCGCGACGCCCCATCCCACCGCGTCCACCACGCCGGCAACTTCCGCGCCCGGCGTGAACGGGAAAGGAGGCTTGACCTGGTATTTTCCCTGCACCTGTAAAATATCGAAAAAATTCAGCGCCGCCGCGTGATTGCGAATCCGCACCTGACCCGCTTCCGGTTCCCTCACCACGGCCTGGTCGAGCGTCATCGTCTCCGGCTCGCCCCACGCGTGCACCTGCCATGCCTTCATCATTTCAGCGACCCTTGAATTGCGGCTCGCGCTTCTCATGAAACGCCGCCGTCCCTTCCTTGACGTCTTCCGTATAATTCGTCACCAGCGTCGCCATCGCCGCGTCTTCCAGCGCATTGTCGAGCTGCATGGTGCGCTGTTTATACATCATTCGCTTAGTGATGCGAATCGCAATCGGCGGACCCTCGGCCAGCCGCGCCGCCAGTTCTCGAGCCCGCGTCATCAATTCCGCGTCGGACACAACTTCCGTGACCAGCCCTAACCCCAGCGCCTCGCGCGCCGAATAAACCTCCGACAGCAGCGACATCTTCAACGCCCGATCCGTTCCCATAAATCGAGGGAACAAATATGCCCCGCCCTCATCCGGAATCAAGCCGAACTTCAAACTGGTATCGCCCAACTTCGCGCTCTCCGCGGCGATGCGGAAATCGCACGCCAGCGCCAGCGTCAACCCTCCCGCCACCGCCGCTCCATTGACCGCGGCAATCACCGGCTTGTCGAAACGGTCCAGAAACCGGATCAGCACGTGCATGTTCTCCCGCATCTCCAGCATCGATTCCAGACGATGCCCCCGGTACCGAGGCGGATACTGAAAATCGCGTCCGATATCGCCCCCGGCGCAAAATCCCTTCCCCTCGCCGGTCAAAATCACAGCCCGAATCTCATCGTCGTCGCGCGCATCGGCCAGCGCTTCCAGAATCTCGTGAACCATCGTCTCCGAATACGCATTGCGCTTCGCCGGACGATTCAGCGTGATCGTAGCGACGCGCGCTTCCTTCGCATAGACAATCTCCTTCATAAACTCGGCCCCAGATTGGACATCCCTCCATCCACCACCAGCGATTCTCCCGTCGTGCTCTTCGCCATCGCGGCGAAAAATAGCGCCGCGTCCGCCACATCTTCTACGCAAGCCAATTGCCGCAACGGCGTGATCTTTTCCGCCGCGTCGAACGATTCCTTCGGCCATCCCGCGAACCTCGTCCGCACAAAACCCGGCAGCACCACGTTCACGCGAATCGCCGGCGCCAGCGCCCTTGCCAGCGATTTCGTCATGGTCACCACACCCGCCTTCGACGCCGCGTACACAATCGAGCTGCCCTGCCCCGAAATTGATGCCACCGACGAAATATTCACGATCGACGAGCCTGCTTGCTTCTTGAGAAACGGAGTCGCCGCGCGCACGCAATAAAATACTCCGCGGAGATTGACGTTCAACGTTCGATCCCAAATCTCATCCGTCAGTTCGTCAAACTGCGCGTGCGGAATGCGGGTGCTCCACCCCGCGTTGTTAATCAAATAATCGATCCGCCCGTAGGCGCGCTCCGTCGCCTCCATCAGGGAGGTAGCATCTGCGTCCTTCGAAACGTCGGCTCCGGCCGCCATAGCGGTACCGCCCTCCCCTTGTATCGCCGCGACAACTTCCTCGGCGGCATCCCGGGAGCTCGAATAATTCACCACCACCTTCGCCCCGTGCCGCGCGAATAATTCCGCAATCGCCCGTCCCATGCCCGTCCCTGCTCCAGTCACCACAGCAACTTTTCCGTCGAGTCTCATGTGGCAATCATATCTTGTGCGATCATCGTTTTTTGGAGCCCCTATAAACGATGAAAAAATTGATCTCCGCTCTCGCGATAAATGCCGCCTTCCTCTCCGCCGCGTCTGACGCTCCCGCGCGTCTGCAAGCGGCGGCCGACGTTTTCAAGGAAGTCATGGGCATACCCGACAAGGCCATCCCCCAGGATCTCCTCAACAAATCGCAGTGCATCATCATCGTTCCCGGCTTGAAGAAGGGAGCGTTCATCGTCGGCGCCCAATACGGAAAGGGATTTGTTTCGTGCCGCAGTAAAGCCGGCGTCGGCTGGGGCGCGCCTGGCTCGATTCGCATCGAAGGCGGCAGCGTCGGCTTCCAGGCCGGCGGTTCGGAGACCGACGTTATCATGCTGGTAATGAATGAGAGCGGCATGCGCCGCCTGCTCACCAGCAAGTTCACGCTCGGCGGGGACGTCACCGCCGCGGCTGGACCCGTCGGTCGGTCTACCCAAGCCGAGACCGACGCCCTCATGACCGCCGAAATTCTCACCTGGTGCCGCGCGCGCGGCCTCTTCGCGGGCGTCGCGCTCACCGGCGCCACTCTCCGCGAGGATGGCGATTGGAATAATGAACTCTATGGGCGCAAAATCACCAACCGCGAAATTCTAACCTCCACTATCGCTCCGCCACCCCCCGCTCTGCCCATGCTGGAAGAGCTGAACCGCTATTCGAGTCGAAAATGAATCCCAGCGACGACGAAGTTTCGGCGCAAATGCGCGATGACTGGAACGCCCGCGCCCGTGAGGACGCCGGCTACTACGTCGCGTTCGGACGCCGCGATCAGGATGACGCGGAGTTCTACGCCACCGCCACGGAAATGGTATCGAGCCTCGAATCCGAGTTGCGCCGCGTCCCTTTGTCGGAGCGTGGAGGTTGGCGCGCCCTTGAAATCGGATGCGGCCCCGGCCGCCTTCTCCGCCCCATGAGCCGTCATTTTCTCGAGATCGACGGCGTCGACGTGTCGGATGAAATGATCGCGATCGCCCACCAGCGCTTGAGCGACCTCCCGAATGTGCATCCCCATCACAACAACGGCGCGAGCCTCTCCATGTTCGCCGGCGAGACCTTCGAGTTCGTCTACTCCTACGCCGTTTTTCAACACATCCCCAGCCGCGAGGTCGTCATCCAGTACCTGCGCGAAACCCATCGCGTCATGAAAACCGGCGGCCTCGCCCGCCTGCAATTCAACGGACTTCCCCAAGGAGGTTCTTATGACACCTGGGCTGGTGCGCGGTTTTCTTCGAATGAGCTGATGGAGTTCGCGCGGGAAAGCGATTTTCAGGTCCTCGCGCTCGAAGGCGTCGGCACCCAATATATGTGGACGTCGTGGCGCAAACAACCGCAAGGTTGGAGCGACGCGCAGGAATCCAGGGAACCCAAAGCCGAGCTCCGCATCCGCCGCATCACCAACGCGGGCAGTTCGGAACCGGTCGCGCCCTCGCGTGGCCGCTGGGCATCCATCTCGATCTGGGTAGAAAATCTTCCACCCGACGCAGGCCTTCAGCACCTCAGAGTTACCGTCGGAACCTCCTTCGGAACCATCACTTATATAGGTCCGCCCGATAATACCGGTTTGCAGCAATTGAACGTCATCCTGCCGGAGCTGGAAGAAACCGGTCTTCTGCCGGTCGAAGTTCAATGGTGCGGCGTCTGCATTTCCCCCCCTGCGGTTTTACGAGTAATCCCGCCCGGCCCTTCTGTACCCCGCGTGGCCTCCGTCAGCGACGGAGTGAATCTGGTGGCCGGCAAGCGTATCGAAACGCGCACGGTGAAAGTGACCCTCGAAGAAATTTCGCGCCCTCACGAGATCGAGGCGTCCGTAGACGGCCACTTCGTCTCCGACCTGGAATTTTTCTGCGTAGACCCGCGCCCGCAAAAGTTCGAAGTAAATCTGCGCCTGCCCGAACAAATCGGCGTAGGCCCCCATCAACTGGAACTCCGCATGGGCCGCAGAAAACTCGCGCCCATCGCCATAGAAGTAGTAGCCTAAGCCGTGTTCGTAGCGCGCGCCTCCAGGCGTGCCGCGTCGACGTCAACCGAGCCGCGACCACAGGGAGCGATCTGCACGACTTTTTCAGCAATCTCTGGAAAACCTGCGCGGATAAAGCTCTTACCGGTCCACCGATCTAAGGGAACGAGATTCCACTCATCTGCCGGATAGCCCATTCACGAAAGATGCCGCCCGTGAAGATTCGCAGAAAAAAATCTACCGCGAAATAAGGCCCTTCCAACAGATCTGCGCGCCCAACACCACCATGACCACCGATAGCGCGTAGCGCAACTTCTTCGACGGCACTCGCGAAGCCAGCATCGATCCAGTAATGGCGCCCGGGATGCCGCCGATCAAAAGCTTCGTGATCACCGCGCCATTGAAACTTCCGAGCGCTGCGTGAATTCCGCCGCCCACCACCGACAACGCAAGCCCGAAACACAAGTCCGTCCCGACCACTTCCGCCGAACTCAGCGGCGTCAGGCTCAACAGCGCGAGCGCGCCCAGCGCGCCCGATCCCGCGGAAGAAAATCCGACTTCCGCGCCGATCGGCAACCCGACCAGCGCCAGCCATCTGGTTCGATCCGGCCGCGTCCCACTCGAAAATCTGAACAAGTTGAGTAGCGCAACGACCATGATCGTAAAACCGATGAGCGCCATCATCACGCCGGTTCTGACTCCATGCAGCAGCAGAGACCCCGCGAGTACACCCGGCAATCCCGTCGCCAGCAGATACCCGAGTGCGCGCCAGTTTACTTGTCCCCGAGCCCAGTAAAGTGGCGCGGTGATTAATTTCACCACCGCGCCGAAGATCAGCGAAGTGCCGACGCATTCCGCCGCAGGCAGTCCAAGGAGGAGGATCAGAAGTGGAGTTGTCAGCGAACCCGCGCCGACGCCAGTCAGCGCGATCGCCACGGAAATAACGAATCCGAGAATGACTTCAGTCATTTATTCCGCCTGAATATGAATCCCGCACTCCAGCTTTTTTCCATGCCAACGGCCGGAGCGCGCATTTTCGGGATCGAAAGGCAATTCCGTGCAAGGCGCGCAGCCGATGCTGGTATAGCCTTTTTCGTACAGCGAAAGCGCCGGAATATCGTGCGCCTGCAAATACTTCCAGACGTCACGCGTGGTCCACGTCGCCAGCGGACTCACTTTCTTCAGCTCTTTTCCGCCGGGAAGTTTGAAGGTTTCGATCTCTTGCAGATTTGCTCGCGTCGGAGACTGTTCGCGGCGCAACCCGGTGATCCAGGTGTCGTAGGGCGCAAGTCCTTCAAAAAGCGGAGTTACCTTGCGGAATCCGCAGCATCGGTCCGGAGCAGTCTGATTGAGGATGCCGAACTGCGCTTCCTGCTCGGCAACGCTCTGTTTTGCGCTTAAATTTTGAAGGTTGAGATTCCACTTGGCAGCCATTTCGTCGCGATACGCCAGCGTTTCCCGGAAGTGATACCCGGTCTCGAGAAACAACACCGGAATATCGGCGCGTTGCTGGATCGCCTGGTGCAGCACCACGACGTCTTCCGCTTGAAAGCTGCAAGTGATGCAAGCATTATCGAGATTGAGCGTTTCGATCACTTGATCATCCCGGCCGCGGCAGTCGCGTTGGTCTCACGGTCCATTAGAATGAAACTGCCCGTCGTTCGATTCGATTGATAGGAATCGAAATACAAGGGCTGCGCGAGCGTTATCCGCGCTTCGCCGATGTCGTTCATTTTGAGGATGCTATCGGTTTCAACCTTGGCACGAATGGTCTGCGTAGTGTGCTTGAGCAGATACTCTTTGGCAGGATCGAGGGGAGTTCCATCGAACCAAACGATGGTGGCTTCGATTTTTCGAGCGCTCCGTGGTTCGGTACCCGCGGAAATCATGTCTCCTCGGCCGATATCGATCTCGTCTTCGAGCGTAAGTGTCACAGAAAGAGGAGCATGCGCGATTTCGAGATCGCCGTCAAAGGTGACAATCCGCTGCACACGGCTGCGCCGTCCCGAAGGCAGCGCGAGAATTTCATCGCCTGGTCGAATCACTCCCGAGGCGATTTGGCCTGCATAGCCGCGAAACGTCTGGTCGGGGCGCACAGCGCGCTGAACGGGCATCCTAAACGCCGCATCTACTGGCTTTGCTACTTCGATGCTCTCCAAATACTCCAATAGTGGGGGCCCGACAAACCACGGCATTTTGGCGCTGCGCTCGACTACGTTATCGCCTAAAAGGGCGCTCATGGGCAAAAAGTACGGCTCGACGATCCTTAACGAGTCTAAAAAGGGCTTAAAGTGCTCGAATACGTCGTGAAAAACACCATAATCGAACTTAATCAGGTCCATTTTGTTGACTGCAATCACAAAATGGCGGATGCCCAACAGCGCGGCGATCGACGCGTGCCGGCGGGATTGATCGGTTAAACCGCGCTTGGCATCTACTAATATGATGGCGAGATCCGCGGTGGAAGCGCCGGTGGCCATGTTGCGCGTGTATTGCAGATGGCCGGGTGTATCGGCGAGAATGAATTTGCGTTTCGGGGTGGAGAAATAGCGATACGCGACGTCGATGGTGATGCCTTGCTCGCGCTCTGCACGCAGACCGTCGGTGAGGAGCGCGAAATCGATGACGCCGTCGGCTCGGCGAACGGATTTCAATTGATCTTCGTAGGCGCCGCGCGCGTCATGCAACAGGCGACCGATGAGAGTGCTCTTGCCGTCGTCGACGCTGCCCGCTGTGGCCAGGCGCAGCATATCCTTCGATAGCTCCGACGCCAGGAAGGCCTCGATATTAAACTTCTCTTCTTCAAGCACTAACACTTTAAAAATACCCTTCGCGCTTCTTCATTTCCATCGAGCCTTCGCGATCATGATCGATTACCCGGTTTTCGCGCTCCGAATTTCGAACCGCAACCAGCTCAGCGATGATCTTCGGAATGGTATCTGCGTCGGACCGGATTGCTCCGGTGCAGGGAGAACAGCCCAGAGAACGCATCCGGCAGCGGACCGTTTCCATCGGGCCTGGCGGAACGAAATCCTGCTCCGGCAGAGTGAGTGAATTGCCGCGAACCAGCATGCGGCGGTCTTTGGCGAAGTAGAGAGGAACGACGGGAATGCTTTCGAGATGGATGTACTGCCAGACGTCCATCTCCGTCCAGTTGGAGAGCGGAAAAACGCGGATGCTCTCGCCGGGGCTGAGGCGGCTCGAAAAGAGGTTCCAGAGTTCGGGGCGCTGATTTTTCGGGTCCCACTGGCCGAAGGAGTCGCGGAAGGAGAAGATACGCTCCTTGGCTCGCGATTTTTCCTCATCGCGACGGGCTCCTCCGAAGGCGGCGTCGAAGCCACCGGCTCGGAGGGCATCGAGAAGAGCTTGGGTCTTTAATAGGCCGCAGCAGCGTTCGGTTCCAAGTTGGAACGGGTTCGCTCCCGCATCCAAGGCCTTAGTGTTGGAATGGACGATCAACTTCAAGCCAAGGGAGGCGGCCTGCTGATCTCTGAACTCGATCATTTCACGGAACTTGTAGGTGGTATCGACATGAAGTAGCGGGAAAGGGATCGGAGCGGGGTAAAACGCCTTCTGGGCAAGGCGCAGCATTACAGACGAATCTTTACCGACCGAGTAGAGCATCACAGGGCGCTGAAACTCGGCAGCGACCTCGCGGAAGATGTGGATACTTTCCGCTTCCAAGGCCCGCAAATGGCTGATTCGTAAAGCCATAACTGATACTATCACGGAATGGCTGCTTTGTCCATCAGGAAACGGGTGTTCAATAGTACTCTGACACCAGTTCGTAACAGGCTGTCCCGTATATAGATATAGTCCTTGACGAAGTACTATATGTTGCGGCATGATTGCCAACAGCGCTGGAAGAGACGGTCATTTTCAGCAGCCAAGATCCTTCACACACAAGGAGAATTACCATGGGACAATTGGGTATAGGTGTCGCTATGAAACTGAGAGATGCTCGCCGGCCGGTGCCGGTTTCGGAGAGAGTTGGAGTGGATTTTCCGCGCTATTTCACGTCCCACCTGGAGGCGGGAGAGACGCCTTATGACGAGGTGAAGTGGGATCTTCGCACGGCTTCGATCGGCAACGATAAAGGTGCCGTGATTTTTGAGCAGCGCGATGTCGAGGTCCCAGTCGACTGGTCGCAAACCGCCACGAATATCGTGGTGAGCAAATATTTTTACGGCAAGATCGGGTCAGAAGAGCGCGAGACCAGCGTCCGCCAGTTGATCGGCCGCGTGGTGGATACCATCGCGGGATGGGGCGGCGCGCAGGGCTATTTCCAGACCTCCGAAGACACCGAGAATTTCCGCAGCGAGCTGGCGCACCTGATGCTGATGCAGAAGGCGTGCTTCAACTCTCCGGTGTGGTTCAACGTGGGCGTGAAGGAGCCGCGCGGCTACGGCTGGTATTACGACGAAGCGTCGGGCGCGATCAAGAAACTGGAGCAGGGCGAGATGAGGCCGCAGTGCTCGGCGTGCTTCATTAATTCGGTGGGCGATACGCTGGAAGGAATTCTGGATCTGGCGAAAACGGAAGGCATGCTGTTCAAATGGGGCAGCGGCACGGGTACGAATCTATCCACCTTGCGGGAGGAAGACGGGCTGCTTTCAAGCGGCGGGAAGGCTTCCGGACCGCTGAGCTTCATGAAGGGTTTCGACGCGTTCGCGGGCGTGATCAAGAGTGGCGGCAAGACCCGGCGGGCTGCGAAGATGGTGATCCTGAATGCGGATCATCCGGATATCGAGAAGTTCGTGTGGTGCAAGGCGAAGGAAGAGAAGAAGGCACACACCCTGATCGATGCGGGCTACGATTCGTCGCTCGACGGGGATGCGTACGGGTCGATTTTCTTCCAGAACGCGAATAACAGCGTGCGCGCGACGGACGAGTTCATGGAAGCGGTGCAAAGCGACGGCGACTGGTGGACGCGGTCCCGCCTGGCGGGGCAGCCGGTGAAGCGGTTCAAGGCTCGCGACCTGATGCGGCAGATTGCGGAAGCAACGCACCAGTGCGGCGATCCGGGGATGCAGTTCGATACGACGATCAACCGGTGGCATACGTCGAAGAACACGGCGCGGATCAATGCGTCGAATCCTTGCTCCGAATACATGTTCCTGGACGATTCAGCTTGCAATTTAGCATCGCTGAACCTGATGAAGTTCGTGGGCACGGACGGGCAGTTCGATGTGGAAGCGTATCGGCACGCGGTAGATACGGTGACGATTGCGCAGGAGATTATCGTCGATAACGCGGCGTATCCCACTGAGAAGATCGCACAGAATTCGCACGATTTCCGCCCGCTGGGCTTGGGCTACGCCAATTTGGGCGCTCTCTTGATGTCCACCGCGATGCCCTATGACTCCGACGCTGGCCGAGACGTGGCTGGAGCGGTCACCTCCTTGATGTGCGGCGAAGCGTACGCGCAATCGGCTCGCATCGCAGAGCGCATGGGTCCTTTCCCGGGCTACGCTGTGAATCGCGAGGCGATGCTTGACGTAATTCGAATGCACCGCGACTCCGTACGCCCTATCAAACCAGATCACGTGCAGC
>DATHOJ010000006.1:0-2964 GCA_035485055.1 Bryobacteraceae bacterium | reverse complement strand
GTTCCGGCCGAGCAGCGAACGCGCAGCTGTGCTCTCGCGCCTTCCGCTTCAAGGAGCGTCAGCTCATAAATCGAGACTTTCGAAGGCGCCAGATCGACGTGAATATTCTTCCGCGCCAGCTTATAGGCAGGCACGCCGTTGACCTTTTTCGCCGATACCGGCGGAGGGGTTTGCTCGATCTCCCCGCGCATCGGAACGAGGCACGCTTCGATCTGATCGACCGTGATATTGGGACTCGTATCCGGACCGCACGGCTCGCCCGCGCGGTCGTATGTCGAGGTGGCGAACCCGAACCTCACCACGGCTTCATAGCCCTTTTCCGATCCATCCCAGAACCTGGCCAACCTGGTCGCCTGCCCGATCATCAACGGCAGGACGCCGGTCGCGATCGGGTCGAGTGTTCCCAAATGCCCGACGCCCCGCGTGCCGGCGATGCCCCGCATCTTGCTTACAACGTCGTGCGATGTCCAACCCTCCGGCTTGTTAACGACAATGACGCCATTCAGATTCAAATCCGCGAGACGCAAATCGGCTGAATTCACTTCTGCTGTTCCAATTCTTCGATCGACTTCATGACTACGGCGCCGATCACTTCAAAACTGTGCGGATCGAGCTTATCGAGCGTGTCTTGTGGAGTGTGCCAGAACGTGTTCTGCGAATCGAAATCAATCAGATCGACGGCACGCACGCCGGCGTTGATGAAGGGCATGTGGTCGTCGTCGATCGCGGAGCCTCGTCTTGGAAACGCGGCGGAATAACCGAGCGAGTCGGCGACGTCCCAAACCAGTTTGCGCACCGAGGGCGCGGAATTTGCATCCCAGATGAGATGCAGGTTCTTGTCGCCCGTCATATCGACGTTGATCAGTGCCTTGAGCTTCTGAATCGTTCCATCAGCTGTCCACTTCTCGACGAGATGGCGGCTCCCGTAGAGGCTGTCCTTGTCAGTCCATTCGTGAATTGCTTCTTCCCCGTCGAAGAAAACCAGGTAAACGTCGTCGACCCTGGGGCGCTCCTGCAGCGCCTCGGCAAGTTCCAGCAGCACACCGGTTGACGATCCGCCGTCGTTCGCACCGACAAAATTCGACATTCGCTTCGTATCGTAGTGGCCGCTGATGGCGATGGCGCGGCCCGATTTTCCAGGGAACTTTGCAATGATGTTCTCCATCGGAACGGGGCCATCCGGCGTCTGGGCGGTAAAGCGGTCGGAAATCAATTCGCAACCGCGCAGCCCCAGTTGTTGCCTGATCGTCGACCGCAACTTGGCGATTGCGGGGGAGCCATCCGGGCGCGGACCGAGCGCCACCGCCTGCCCCGTGAATGCGAACGCATCCGCACCGCTGAAATTCTTATGGTCGGCGGCTTGCAGGAGAGGAAAAACGAGGAGGAAAGGAAGAATAAAGAGAGCCGGAATAATCGAAAGTGAAGCCCGGTGCATATATTCCAGAGTACGGTCTTTCTGAACGAACTGCGGGAAAATGATCAAAATATCCACTTAACCTTTGACAAACCAACAACTTGGCTTACAGTAGTGATATACCATAAAGATGGGAGGCGGTAGTTTGGCTTCGGCTGGTATCGGTGCGAAATTGCGGCAGGAAAGGGTCGGAAAGGGCCTCGCGATCGACGATATTGCCCGCGACACGAGGATCGCGCCCCGCTTTCTCGAAGCTATCGAAACCGACGACTACTCCAGTTTACCCGGACTCATCTTCGCGCGGAATTTCGTACGGCAGTATGCGCTGATCCTGCATCTGGATCCGGATCCGTTACTGGCCGAGTTACCGAAGCATGACGAATCGACGGCCCCGCTGCCTAATCCTCCGGCGCAACGTGCACGTTCAGGCTACAACAGGGATCGCCGGCTCCGGTCTCTTGTATCTTCCATAGCGTGGCTGGTTTTTGCAGTTGGCGTCGGCGTGACCGCATACGTTTATTTCAATCATGCGCCGCGCAAGATCGCTTCGCCGGCCAGTTCGGCTGAGGTCCAAATCCATGCGCGCGCCGCGGCGCCGATAACTCCTCCCGCCGCTCCTTCCACTCCAAACCCCTCCGCCTCAACGACAGCCGCCACAGCACCACCGGTGCAGGTTTCCCTCACGGCGCGCGAGAGAGCGTGGGTCCAGGTAAGCGTGGATGGCAAGACGAGTTTCATCGGGACCCTGACACCGAACGAAACCAAAGAAGTCTCGGCGGCGGAACAGGTGAAGGTACTGACGGGCAACGCAGGCGCGCTCACGATCTCGCTGAACGGAAAAACGCTGGACCCGCTCGGTTTGCGCGGCCAGTTGCGCGAGGTCATGTTGACGGCGGAAGGTTCGCGGCTCCTGTCGAAAGATCCCCCGTCCGGCGCGCCCGATCCGCTTTAGCGGCCCGGCGGCGATTGCGCAGCGCTTCGCGTCTTTGCTCCAGCAACACGCGTCTTCTCTGCCGTTCCGCGATCAGCAATTCCTGGCGGCGTCCCTGCTTGGTGCGTATGTCAATCTTGCGCCAGAATTTATTAAAATAAGAAACAGCCGACCAGATGGAAAACAGCACCACAACGTAAAGCGAGAGGTTGGCCCACCTCGCGACCCAGGCGTGATGCATGCTGATCATCAGCAGCGAGATCGCCAGCACCTGCCATAACGTCTTCGTCTTCCCAAGCTCGCTGGCCCTGATGGTGTAACCCTCCACCGCGGCGATGCTGCGCAAGCCCGACACCGCGAACTCACGGCCAACCAGAAGCACCACCAGCCACCCTGGAACCACTCTGACCTGCACCAGGGAGATCAGCGCAGCCGAAACCAGCAGCTTGTCCGCAATCGGATCGAGGAGCGTTCCGATGGTCGTCACCTGCCCCCAGCGGCGGGCCAAGTAACCATCCAGCAGGTCGGTCGCGGCGGCCACCCAAAAAATAATCAGCGCCACCACATCATTTGTGATGACAGCGCCGTTCCAATGGAGTATGATTCTTTCCTGTACGAG
>DATHOJ010000005.1:0-2046 GCA_035485055.1 Bryobacteraceae bacterium | reverse complement strand
GCTCCGTCTCCAGCCAATCGCTCAAATGGGTCAGGTCGAACGCAATCAGATCCGTTCGCTCCTGCCGGAAATGTGAAAACTGAATCGTCGCCTTCGACGCGCTATACACGTCTTTCACGTTTCCGCTCAATCCCTTCACTTGGAAGTCCGGTTCCTGGTTCACTTTCGTCACTTCCCGGGCGGCCGCCAGCGACAATGTGTTGTCGAACGATCCGGTGTCGACCATAAAAAGCATCGACGGAGATTTATTCACGCTGGTCGGAATGATCAACTTTTGGTTCATGATGTAGACTCTCGTAAAGTCCTTCATCTCCGCCGGCACATAGCGGTCATGCCAGTGCGCTTCCGCGCTCGCCTTCGAATCGAGTGACGTTGGTGCTTCCGCTTCGTCCGGCAG
Source organism: Bryobacteraceae bacterium (assembly GCA_035485055.1). GTDB lineage: Bacteria > Acidobacteriota > Terriglobia > Bryobacterales > Bryobacteraceae > Palsa-187. The sequence continues at coordinate 1,649 of DATHOJ010000005.1, read as the reverse complement.
CCGGGGCAGCTCGCTCAATTTCAATTTCTCATCCGGCATGTTCATGTCCACCAGAAAATTCCGGAAGACGTTCGCCCCGATCAGCCCGTCATCGCCCAACGCCGCCCGTTTCGTCGACACCTCAATAATGCAATCTTGAAATTCCAGATCGCCAATCTGAATCTTGTCGGCATATCCCACAAATGCCGATCCCGGCCCCTTATCGCCGATGCCTCCCAGCGTCGTTTCAAACAGCGCTTTGACTCCTGCCTTCTCCGCAATCCTCCGGTCGATCGTTATCCCGCTCGCGCCCGTATCCACCATTAGCTTCGAATTCACGCCGTTTACTTTCACCACCAGTCCATATCCCCGGATATGCGTCGGATCCTGCAGCAGCCGTTCCAGCGGCACTTCGGTCGAGGCCACCTTCTTCGTCAGCGTGCATCGCTTTTGCGGATGCTCCGCCTGCCCCTTCAACAGCGCCAATTCTTCGCGCATGTCGTTCAGCAATTCGGCGTCGTCGCCAAAATCTCCAGAAAGATACGCCTCCAGCGCCTGGATCCGTGCCTCGCCGCGCAGCGTATCCAGATATTCCCGCCGTATATCCGGATCGGCCGGATCGAGTATGTACGCCTGGTCGATCTCGCTCTTTGCGTGTTTGTAATTCAGAGATACTTGATGAATTCGGTTCAATCCCAGGAAGGCCCGCGCATCCAGATTGCACGCCAGCAGCGGCTTTAGAAAAGCCGCCTCCGCATCTGGTATTTTTCCCTGCCGGAAATAAACTTCTGCTTGCGCCACGATGGCCGGCGCACGGTCCGGAGTCAGCACCACCGCCTTCTGCGCCGCCTCAGCCGCCGCCGCAACATTTTTCTGTTTCAAATAGACGCGAGTCAGGCCCGCATATGCAGCTGCGGCTTCACCGCCTCCGGCCGGAACGATGGCCTGGTAAGCCGCAATCGCCTCCGCGAATTTTCCAGCGCGGTAAAGTTTCAGCGCCGCGGACATCGGCGCCGAAAGGGGTGGCGCAGTTTCGGCCGTAACCGCGCACACCGCGGATTTGCCATTTCCAGCGGGCGCGCCTTGCCCTGAAGTTGTTTGCGATGCCGTGGCTTGTCGCCCACCCGCGGTCCTACCGCTCGTCCCGCCAAGCGCGCTGGGAATTAGCAACGCTCCGATGCAGACTCCAGCGACAATTCCGCGCAGCCGTTCGATTCTCATCAGGCCTCGTTACGCGATCGCCGCCGGCCATGCCTCCTGCCTCAAACGGGGATCGCTCGCGGCGCTGCCGAAATCCACTCGCCGCTTCGCGCGACATTCTGTCGAACCGTAACTGTCCTGTCAATTGCACTTCGTCATTCCCCACGCTGCCGTCGCCGCTCCCTCCACGCGCCTTTCCTCGCCAACTGCCCGCACTCGCTTCGCTACCTTTCGTTGCGACCCAGGTGTTCCCAGTCTATAATCCCGCTGCAAATGCGCCCCCCGGCCATCCCAGTTCTCCCGATCCACCATTCGTCGCGTCACGACCAGGCTTGGAATCTCGCGCGCCTCGCAATCGCGCGGCCTCATCCAATTTCGGAGCCTCACCGATGACCCTCGCGGCCGGCAAAAAACTCGGTCCCTACGAGGTCCTCGGCCCGCTCGGCGCCGGCGGCATGGGCGAAGTTTAT
>DATHOJ010000004.1:0-3156 GCA_035485055.1 Bryobacteraceae bacterium | reverse complement strand
CGCCACATAGCCGTATTCGATCACGCCCACGGGATGCCATTCGCGGTAAGTGATCGCGCCGTCATTGCCCCGGCTTGAGATGCAGACCGACCCGCTCTCCTGCTGTCCTCCGCACACGCGATATGGAAACGTATTCGTGACCGCCACGTGATAAATCTGCGCGGTGGGCTGGTTGTACCAGGAACTCCAGCTGGCCCCGCCATTCACCGTCACCAGCGCGCCCTGATCGCTTACCAGCAAAATCTTGTTGCCGTCGTTGGGATTGATCCAAAGATTTTGATAGTCGTCCCCGCCCGGCGCGCCCCGGAATCCCGTCCACGTTTTCCCGCCATCGATCGAGCGCATCGTCACTGTGCTCGCGACGTACACCATGTCAGGATTCTTCGGGTCAACTTTCGGAATCGGTAGATCGCCGCCGCCGATTCTCCCCGACGCGCGCGGATCGTCGGTTATCTGTGCCCAGTTTTCCCCCGCGTCATCGGAGCGATAAACAGCGAGCTTGCCGCCGCTCGTACTCAGCGTCGCGTAGAGGCGGCGCGCATCGCTGGGCGCGATGGCTACATAGATTTGCGAAAGATCGGCAGGCAAGCCGTTGCTGAGCGGACGCCACGTAGCGCCACCATCCACCGACTTGAACAGGCCGCCTTTGCTGCCATTGAATTCGTTGCCATCTTCCCACGGGCCTTCGCGCACCTCCCACATCGAGGCATACACCACATCGGGATTTGACGGATCAATCTCCACGTCCGAGCCACCGGTGTTCTCGTCCTTGGAAATCACTTTCTGCCAGCTCTGCCCGCCGTCGATGGAGCGGTAGATTCCGCGCTCCTCACTCGGACCGTAGGGATGCCCCAGCACCGCCGCGAACACCCGGTTCGGGTCCCTCGGATCGACCGCCAGCGCCGGAATCTGCTGCCCGTCGCGCAGCCCCAGGTGAGTCCAGGTTTTCCCCGCATCCGTAGACTTGTAAATTCCGTCGCCCACCGAAAGATCGGGACGATGCAATCCCTCCCCGCTGGCCACGTAAATGATGTTGGCATCCGATGGCGCCACCGCGATCGCTCCAATGGATTGCGTCGGCTCGTGGTCGAAGATCGGGTTCCACGTGCGGCCCGAGTCGTCTGTCTTCCAGACTCCGCCATTCACTTGCCCCACGTAGAACACGTTGGGCTGGTTGGGGACCCCCGCAGCCGCGCGCGTCCGGCCTCCGCGGAACGGGCCAATCATCCGCCAGTGCAGTTCCTGATATGCGCTCTCGGGAATCTGTTGTGCGTGGAGCGAGCCCACCGGCAGGGCAAACAACGCAACCGCGAATAGACGACGCACTACCCAGGATCTGATCATTTCCCCCTCGGTCACGAACGCAAGCTACATAGAATAATCTAAAACGTTCGTGACCGTGGGATATTGCTTGCGGCGGTGCCCTCGACCGCCACTGCCGTTACAATGGCGTGAACATGATTGCCCATCTGCGCGGGAAACTGCTGGCCAAACGCCCGAACCAAGCCATCGTCGAGACCGGCGGCGTCGGCTATGACGTCACCATCAGCGTGCCGACATTTTCCGATTTACCCGCGCTCGGAACCGAAGTCTCGCTGCACATCCATACTCATGTGCGGGAAGACTTGATCGCCCTCTACGGATTTTTGCGACCGTCGGAAAAACTCCTGTTCGAAAAGCTCATCACGGTGAGCGGAATCGGCCCCAAGCTGGCCATCACCATCTTGAGCGGGATGCCGGCGGACGAAATGGTCCGCGCGATCCGTGGCAACGACATCACGCGCCTCACCCGCATTCCCGGCATCGGAAAAAAGACCGCCGAGCGCATGGTGCTCGAACTGCGCGACAAGCTGCCCGAGCCGGGACCAAGCTCCGTTCCCGCCGCTCCTCCGATGAACGCCACAGAAGAAGACGTACTCTCAGCCCTGGTCAACCTTGGTTATCAGCGGCCAGCAGCCGAGAAGGCTCTCGGCGTGGTAACGAAAAGTGGAAAGGCCGCATCCTTCGACGCGATGTTTCGCGACGCGCTAGCGGCGTTATCGAAGTAGCTTGCTCTCTTTTCTTTTCGAGCTATCTCCCGGAAGCGGACCAACCTTAAGCCGGTCCACTCCCGAATGCCCCAGCTCCCTACGGGGCGTTGATCGGATTGCTGTCCCACGCGACCGCCCGATCGTGAGCTTGTTGTACCTGCGCATGACGGTTTCCCTTCTTCTCCTCAGCTTCAATTCCGCCGGAATTTTCGGCTCTGTTCGGAAACTAATCTGGGCCGAGAACGAACACAAGGATTCCGGTCACTACGGAGGGTCGTAGCTTTCCATTTTGGGCTGCTCGGCGCGGCGAGAGAGGCGAGCATGCCTGATTCGCATCTGGAATGTGGAGTTGTGGGCGCGGATCGGAAAGAACCTGTACGATTACTTTCCGATGCAGAACGTACTGAAGATCAGATTCAATATGTCGTCGTTCGTAGTCGCGCCAGTAATAGCATCCAGGGGACGCAGCGCGCCATAAAGATCAAGCAGCAGCATTTCATGCGGCACTCTGCCGCGCACCGCATTCTTCGCGGCCGCGAGCGCAGCCAGCGACTCCCGAACCAATCCCTGATGCCGTACGTTCGTGAGGAACCCGCGCTCCACCTGCGTCCCAGCCTCGCCGCCCACGTGCCGCAAAATCTCGCCGCGTAACTCGGCAATCCCCTCGCCAGTCAAAGCAGACGTATGAATCGAATACTGACCCCTGACCCCTAACCCCTGACCACTGCCCCTAAGATCCCACTTGTTCCCCACAACAATCGTCGGCCGGCTCTCCGCAAGCCGCAGCAACTCCGCATCTTCTGCAGAAGCAGGCTGCGAAGCATCCAGCACCACCAGCACCAGGTCCGCGTCGACCAGTGCCTCCTTGGATTTGCGAATGCCGATCGATTCCGCCTCGTCGAGCGCCTGGCGAATGCCCGCCGTATCCACCAGTTTCACCGGAATGCCGCCGATCGCGACCGTCTCGGTTACCAGATCGCGCGTAGTTCCCGGCGCAGCCGTCACGATCGCCCGCTCGCGCTCCACCAGGCGATTGAACAGACTCGACTTGCCCACGTTGGGCCGGCCCACGATCGCGAGCGTCAGCCCTTCGTGCACAATCTTGCCGTAAGCAAAGCTGGCCGCA
>DATHOJ010000003.1:0-163533 GCA_035485055.1 Bryobacteraceae bacterium | reverse complement strand
TCTGGTAGTAATCACTCAACTCTAACTACGCGTGAGGTGGCCGACTCTTAACGTCGACTGCTCTTACTGTTCAGGTTTCGTTCAGTGACGAGGCCGCTGCTCCTGTGGACCGGCCCTCTCGCGCGAAAACGAGTCTGAAATCCCAAAAGGCCCCGTCCGGCGGTTGTTTTCCGTCGTTCGGGGCTTTTTGTTGATCTGGGAGTCTGCGGGAAATTCAGTTTCGGCCGCTCCTGCTAGTCGCGGCTCTGTTTCTAGCCTTGCGATTCATTGAGATAAGGAGAGCTGCGACGACTAAGAAGCGGATGTGTGGTAAACTTGAATTTCCAAGGACATTATCATTATGAAAGCCGGAATCCACCCCGCCTACGAAGAAATCAGTGTGACCTGCGCTTGCGGGCACAAGTTCCAGACCCGCTCCGCTCATAAGGGCGACATGCGCGTTGAAATCTGCTCCAACTGCCATCCTTTCTTCACGGGTAAGCAGAAGCTGATCGACACGGAAGGACGCGTCGACCGGTTCCAGAAGAAGTATCAGAAGGTGAAGGACGCTGCGGAAGCCAAGAAAGTGGCAGACGACGCGAAGGCGAAGGAAAAGACTATGCAGCCCGTTATCAGGGCTTAAATGCCGGGGCCGGGGCCTCGGCCACCGTTCTGCTTTTGCTGTTCCTCACGCTCTTTTAGCATCTTTTCGTACTCAGCCCGCTGTTCCGGCGTGAGTACTGCGCGAACTTTATCGCGTTGAGCGCTTTCGAGAGAGTCTAACTCGGGCTTGTAGCGTTCGCGCACTTCGTGGAATTTGGCCCGGGTTTCGTCAAAGATCGAGGCAATCTTCGCAAACTGGTCATCGGACAGCTTCATGCGGGACTGCATCTCGGCCAGCCGTTTCTTGCGAAGTTCCTCCGGCTTCGGAGTCGTCTTCGAAACTACGGTTGTGACCGCATAAAGGGAGTGACCGAACACTCCCAAAACCACTCCACTCGCAAAGATCAACCCGACGTACAGGGCGATCGTTAACCGCGACAGTTTCACCGAGGTCCACCTGCCAGCATGTGAATGTAGTCACCGGAGTGCTCCGCGGAGAGCGCCTCCAGGTAGCTGGAACTAGAGGCCGCATTGTCCTGGAGTCTGGGGATCAGCACGGCTCCGATCAACAGCGTCAACGCGACTGTCGCCATTACGCAGACCTGCGCCCAGTGCCGGAACACCGACACGGTCGCGACCCGGCGCGCCTCGATGCGCTTCCACATCGCCGGCATGAAGTCCGCGCCCGGTTCCGGGTCGGGGCACGCCATCCGGTATTCCGCAAATAACGCGTCGAGTTTGTCACCTTGATCTTGCATGCGATCCATTCTATACCTCCACCCTACTCCGAATCATCGACACTACCGAAGAAGATGATTCGTTCTACTCCGAATCATCGACACTACCGAACCCAGCTTTAGAGACTGCCTCGCTATTCTCTTTCGCGCCGAACGCCTTCAGCACACGTTGCCGCGCCCGGAACAGCCGGACTTTGAGCGCATTCTCGTTAACCTTATAAATCTTCTCAAGTTCCTTTAGCGACAGCCCTTCTACCTCTTTTAATGTAAGCAGAATCCGGTCTTCTTCGGAAACCTGCCCCAGAAGCGACTGCGCCAACTCCCTTATCTTCGTACGACGCTGTTCCTCATCGCGGCGTTTCCCTCCTGCCGCGGCGTCCGCCAACATTACCTGCTGCTCACTGAGATCCGACATCCGGCTTTCCTGGCGCCGGCGCTGCCGTCTCAAATAGTCATACGCGGCATTGACCGTTAAACGGTACAGCCACGGCTCAAAAACTTCCGGCGTGCGCAATTGGTCGAGCGAATAATAGAGCCGCAAGAATACTTCCTGCCCCACATCCTCGACATCTTCAGGCCTGCCGATGGTGCGGGAAATGGTCCCCAGAATCCGCTTCCGGTACGCTTGTACAATCTGGTTGAAAGCACCATCGTCGCCGCTTCGCGCCCGCTCTATTAACTCAAACTCAACCAGCATGGCTACCGCCCGCCTCGCCGACCGGCATTCTGGCGGTAGTCAAGTACCAATCTGTCCAATGAAAAAGGCGCACCGGCTCACTGCTAGGTTACAACAAAAGGCGCGAAGGGACGACACCATTCGCGCCCAAATTGCTGTAAGAACGGTTAGGCGGCACCAGCCATCCGGGAGGGGCGCACTTGGCGATGCGGCTCGGATTTCGCCTTTTTGGGGGAGGGGAGTTCGTAAACCGAATACCGTTCCAGGCTCAAAATCAGCTCGTCGAGAGCTGCTTTCCTGAGCCGGAGGTAGGCTAGCCTTGCCTGGATAGCACCAGGGGCTTCGGGGGAGTAGCGGGTCATGATTTTTAAACATTTACAGTACTAGAATGCGCGAGACAATACCCCCATATGAGGGTGTGTGCAATTTTGTCCAAAACTAAGTGCTTCAGAATGAGTGTATTGTGAGACGTGCTAAAATAAAAGATCCATGGATTTTCTCGCAGGCCTGAATCCCCGCCAGCGCGAGGCGGTGGAGCATGCCGAAGGGCCTCTTCTCGTACTGGCTGGAGCGGGTAGCGGCAAAACTCGCGTCATTACGCACCGGATCGCCCACCTTATGAGCGCTCATCACGTCCCGGGATGGGCGATTTTAGCAGTGACTTTTACGAACAAGGCTGCCGGGGAGATGCGGGAGCGGGTCCAGTCGCTGGTATCGGGGATCGGGTCCGACAGTTTGCCGACGGTGGCGACGTTTCATTCTTTTTGCGTCCGGCTGCTGCGCCGGGATGGGGCTCCGCTCGCACAGATTCGACCTGGTTTCACGACTCAGTTTACGATTTACGACGACGACGACCAAATCAGTCTGCTGAAGGGCGTCTACAAGGCGCTGGGCTTAGATGACAAATTCATGGCGTATCGCGCGGCGCTTTCGAGGATCAGCAACGCCAAGAGCATGAAGCAGACGCCGGAAGATCTGGAGCGGGAAGCGGCCGATCCGGTTTCGAAGCGGTTCGCGGTGGTGTATGAGCGCTATCAGTCGAAATTGAGGGAGTCGAATGCGCTGGATTTCGACGATCTGCTGTTAGAGGCGGTCCGATTGTTGCAACACGACGCGCCGACGCGAGAGAAGCTGAATCGCAAGTACGAATTTCTGATGGTGGACGAGTATCAAGACACTAATCGGAGCCAGTATGAGCTGATGCGGCTGCTTTCGGGGGAGCGCGGCAACATTGCTGTGGTCGGGGATGAGGATCAGTCGATTTACGGATGGCGCGGGGCGAACATCCGCAACATTCTGGATTTCGAGCGCGATTTTCCGGGCGCGGTGATTATCCGGCTGGAGCAGAATTACCGGTCGACCAAGAATATTCTGGAGGCCGCGAGTTCGGTGGTTGCCAACAATACGGAGCGGATCGGCAAATGGCTGTGGACCGATGCGGAAGCGGGGCAGAAGATTTCGCTTTATGAGGCGCCCGATTCGGAAAATGAAGCGCTGTGGATCGCGGACAAAGTGGAAGCGTCGCTGCGGGATAATCCGAAAGACCGGGTCGCGATTTTGTACCGGACCAATTCGCAATCGCGGCAGATTGAAGAGGCGCTGCGCCGGTATGGGCGGAAATATATCGTCGTCGGCGGGTTCAGTTTTTATCAGCGCGCGGAGGTGAAGGATATTCTCGCGTACCTGAAAATTCTGGTGAGTCCGCACGATTCGATCAGTTTGCTGCGCATCGTGAATACTCCGGCGCGGGGGATCGGACGCACGACGATGGAGCAGGTGGAGCAGTACGCGCTTCAGCGGAACCTGGCGTTGTGGACGGCGCTGGGGCAGATGCTTCAGGAGCGCGCTTTTCCGGGGCGTGCGGAGGCGGCGCTATCGGCGTTTCATCGGATGATCAGCGAGCTGGCTTCGCAAGTGGATTCGCGTCCTATTTCCGACACCTTGCGCGATTTGATGGAGCGCACGGGTTATCGCAAGATGCTCGAAGAGGAGAATACCGAGGAGGCGAAGACTCGGTTAGCGAACCTTGACGAGCTTCTGAATGCGGCGGTGGATGCGGGGGAGCGGGGCGAGACGATTCGCGATTTTCTGGATCATGCGGCGCTGGTTTCCGATGCCGATTCGAATGACGGACGCGCGCCGGTTTCGCTGTTGACTATGCATAACGCCAAAGGACTGGAATTTCCGGTGGTGTTTATCGCCGGGCTTGAGGAAGGCCTGTTCCCTCACAGCCGGTCTCTTAACACTGACAGCGCGATGGAGGAAGAACGGCGGTTGTGTTACGTCGGTATGACTCGGGCGGAGAAGAAGCTTCATTTGACGTGGGCTCGTTACCGGCGTCGGTTTGGAGGGGGGCAGCCGGAGCCTTCGATCCGTTCGCGATTCCTGAAAGAGGTTCCGCCGGGTTTGATTGAGAGCGTACGGTCCATGCAGGGGATGGATCTTTTTGCGGAGCGCAACGAGGTCCGCGAAACTGCCCGGCGAAACCTTTATACTGGGAAGACTTACAACTCGGTTGAGAACATTAAACAATTCTTCTCCGAGAAGGGGATGCCGGTTCCGCAGGGGATTGGAGCAGCGGCTCCGAAGCCTGCTCCTGTGATGCAGAGCACGCCTGCGCCGCCGGTGATCAAGAAAGCAGCAAAGAAGTTCGGGCCGGGCTCAGTGATTGAGCACGCCAAGTATGGCCGGGGCACGGTGTTGCGCGTCGAAGGTTCGGGCGAGGACACGAAAGTGACCGTGAATTTTCCGGCCTATGGATTGAAGAAACTGATTGCGAAATTTGCGGGAATAAAGATTGAATGAATACTAAGAAAATTGAAGATAAAGAAGAACGCAAGAAGCTGAAGCGCGCCGCGCGGAAGAAGGCCGCTCCAAAGGCCAAGAGGGCCAACGATGTCGACCGCGGCTCGCAGAAGCGCAAAGTGAAGAAGGTCGTTAAGGGCCAGCGTAAGCGGTAAGCTGACCTAGATGTCGGCTCTCTTCCGCACCAAGAGCATCGACGAGCTGATTGCGTCCTCTCACGAGCCTGCCAGGCAACTGAAGAGGACGCTGGGGCCGTGGAGTCTTGCCTTTTTGGGAGTCGGGATTGTCATCGGCTCGGGCATTTTCACGGTCACCGGGACGGCGACCGCGGGCAAAGTTCTCAAAGTCGATTCGCTGTTGCACGCGACGGTGCTCGATCTGGCGATGCATGGAGGGCACGCCGCCTCCACGCTGGGCAGGCCGGGCGCGGGTCCGGCGATCACCATCTCTTTTCTCCTGGTCATGCTGGCGTGCATGGTCGCGGGTCTATGCTATGCCGAACTGGCGTCAATGATTCCAGTGGCGGGGTCGTCGTATACATATGCCTACGCGATTCTGGGCGAGTTATTCGCGTGGGTGATCGGTTGGGATCTGATCTTGGAATACGCGGTGGCCAACATGAGCGTCGCGGTCGGGTTCTCGGCGTATTTGCAGGACCTCTCCGACAATATATTCGGATTCCATTTACCTGCGGCGATTGCTTTCCCGATGTTCCCCGCGCCGGGATCGCCTGGAGGAATTTTCAATGTCCCTGCGCTGGTGATCACGCTGTTGATCACCTGGGTGCTGGTCAGGGGCGTGCGGGAAAGCACCGGGACGAATACCGCGATGGTGATGATCAAAATCGCGGCGATTCTGATTTTCTGCGTCGGTGCGGCACGGGCCATTAACCCGGTGAATTACCATCCTTTCGCTCCGAACGGATTCTCAGGCATTCTGACAGGCGCGTCGATTGTCTTCTTCACCTATATCGGGTTTGACGCTGTTTCGACCGCCGCGGAGGAGTGCAAGCAGGCGCAGCGCGATATTCCCTTCGGCATTCTGGCGACGTTGATTATTTGCACGATTCTGTATGGCGGTGTCGCGCTGGTGCTGACAGGGATTGCGAACTGGCAGACGCTCGATCCGGATTCTCCCGTGGCCGTCGCGTTGAAAAACCTGGGTTACAACCGGCTCCGGCTGATTGTGAGCGCGGGCGCGTTGACCGGCATGATTTCATCGCTGCTGGTTGGCCAATACGGACAGGCTCGCATCTGGTTCGCGATGTCGCGCGACCGCTTGATGCCCAAAATGTTCGGCGCGGTGCACGCGGTGTACCGGACGCCTTACATCAGCACCTGGATCGCCGGAATTTTCGTGGGCGTGCCGGCAGGCTTGTGGGATATCGATACGTTGGCCGAGTTGTCGAACATCGGCACGCTGTTCGCGTTTGTGGTGGTGTCGGCAGGAGTGATCGTGTTGCGCAAAAAGCAGCCGGACCGGCCGCGAAGTTTTCGGGTGCCGTTCGTGCCGCTGGTGCCGATTCTCTCGATCTTCTGCTGCGTGATTCTGATGATGGGATTGCCGCTGCTGACGTGGATCCGGTTTTTCGTGTGGCTGGCGATTGGGTTGGTGGTTTATTTTACTTACAGCCGGCGTCACGCGGCGGGGGCTTAAGGACTACCCTAAATACGCTTCACTTCGATGCAAAACACGATTGATTTGAATCGAGCTCTCAGCAATTGGTTCAAAGAGCACTCTCCAATTGCCGACTCGGAGGCGTAGTCCTGCCATCGGCGGACGCAAAGTCTTTACATCGCCGGAGTCTGTCGCTGAGTATCAATCAATTGCGTGAAGTATCGAAAGTGCTGTGCGTCGATCTATCGTGCGCAGATCAGCGCGAGCCTGGGCGGCCCAAGTTACAAGCCTCTTCACCTGAGCCCAAATTCGCGCAGAATCTCATCGTGCGGAATGCCCTCGCCCCTTGCTATGGAGGCACGTGCTTCCTCGATCGATTTAATGATTTCGGGTCTCAGTTCCTCATCGTCGGGCGGTGCATTTGCAAGCGAATGCCACACAGGATCGGCGCATATTAGCGCTTCGAGCACGCGCTTGGCGGTTGGAACATCCGCAGAAGGGACACGTGTGGCTAGTTCGACCAATTCCTGTTGCTCTCGCGTCAACTCGATATCTAATTCTAACTCCCTAAAAACAGTGCGTCGGCTGGCTAAGCCGGGGACGGACTATCAGGAAGCGCCCGGGGCGTAGATACGAGTGTCAGCGCGGCACGCATGAGTGCGTGCGCCACACGAGGAAAATCAAAGAATCTTGACGTTCGATTCCTGGGCGATCCGTCGGACATAGACGCTAGCCTCGGCGTAATCTTCGGGTGACTTCAGATGCTCCAGCATTAGGGGAGCGTCGACGGTGGTCAGTTCCCTTAAATAGGTTGCGTAGTTTACTTGGCCTCGACCGGGGATGGTTTCCTGGAAATGGACGTTGTATTCGCCTTTCGTCTCCCAGGCTAAGTCCTTCGCATGGCAGGAGAGAATCCAGGGGCGGAGTTTTTGGAAGCACTCCGTGATTACCTCGGAATTGCGGTAGAAGCGATCGGGTGTATTAATGATGTTGCATACGTCTAAGTGCACGCCGAAGGCGGGGCGGTTTACTGCATGGATCAGTTTCACGTAGGAATCGGGGCCGTCGGGGAGGCTCCAGGGCATCATTTCTATTGAGAATTTGGTGTTTTTCGGTTTCACTTCGTCAATCAGCTTGCGGCAGTTTTCTACGGTTGCATCGAAGAATTCTTTCGAGAGATTTTTCGAATCTGGGCCGTACCAGAGATCGGGGTTGAACGATCCGGCGATATCGACGCAGCAGCGGGCGCCGACGGCTTCCGCCAGTTGCAAGCGCTCCGCGACGTAGCGCAGATTATCGCGGCGCTTTTGCGGATCGGGGTCGAGCATGTTGCGCCAGGCTCCCACTTCGGAGATGACGACTTCCTCTGCGGCGAAGGCTTTACGGATTTCCGCAGGATCGCCATTGGGGCAGTAGGCTGCGGTATAGCCTAGGCGGCGATGTTCTTTGGCCAATTCGCGCGGGTCGTCGGATTTGAGGAAGATTGGGCCGCCCAGGCGGATGGGGCGCACTTCCGCAGGGCATGGCCCCGCGCCACAGAGTGCCGCGACTGCGAGAAAACTGCGGCGGGTCATGCGGTTGGTCTTTTGCGATACGCCAAGTTGCCCAAATGAGCTGCTCGCGCGGCGGCGACGGAACTCACGACTGGCGCGTTGGGCACGGCGCGGCTGCGGACGCAGTCGAGGAAGTTTTGCACGTGATCGACCGTGCCATCGCGCGTGGATTCCATTAACAGGGCGGGCGGAGGCAGAAGCGCGCGGCCCCCGGAACCGGTTCGTTCGTCGAACACCGCGTATCCTCCGCGGTTCACACGCAGCATTCCTTTGCTGCCCCGGAACAGAATATTGCCGTCTTCAATCGAGCCGGCGAGCGAGCCGGTGTGCACCACGTTGTAGCCTTTCGGATATTGATAGGTCGCGGTGATGGTGTCGGGGCATTCGAATTCGGGAAACAGGTTCCGTGTGCCGAGCGCGGCGACGGCGTCCGGAGACGATTCGCCAATATACCAGTGGATCACGTCGACCCAGTGGCTGAAGAGGTCAGTCAGATGGCCTCCGCCGAAATCCCAGAACCAGCGCCAGTAGGTGCGGCGCACGGGATCGAAGGGCTGATCGGGAGCGGAGCCCAGGAAACTTTTCCAATCGATATCGGAGGCCTGCGCGGGTTTCGGGACATGACTATAGGCCTGATACCAGGACGATTGAATCAGCGGGACCGAACCTAGCCGGCCTGACGCTACGATTTCCGCCGCCGCCTGATAATGCGGCCAACTGCGCTGCTGGTAGCCGATCTGGATGACCTGTTTCGAACCGGCGACGGCGGCGAGCAACGTCTCGCCTTCCTGAATGGAATGGCTGACTGGTTTTTCGCAATAGACGTCCTTTCCAGCGCGGACGGCGTCGATGATCATGGGGACGTGCCAGTGGTCCGGCGAGCCGATGAGAACCGCGTCGATATCCTTGCGGTCGAGCAGTTCGCGGTAGTCCTTATAACCCTTCCCAGCGGGGGCGAGTTTCTCCTTGATTTCCGCCAAGCGCGGCGCATACACGTCCGCTACGGCGACAACTTCGGTTCGTTCGGCTTTCGCCGCGAGACCGAGATCATATGCGCCCCGGTTGCCCACACCGATGCCCGCGAGCCGGATGTTGTCGTTAGCGCCGAGAACGCGTTTGGCGGACGCCGCGGTGAGCATCGCGGTGCTGAAGAAAGCGCGCCGGTTGAGTTTCATCACGAGAGAAACATTATCATATAATTCGAGGGTTTCTCCACATGTTTCGTCCTCTTCTGTTCGTGTTGTGCGCGCCGCTGTTCGCGTATCAGGATTCGGCTCCTGGAATCCTCGAGAAGCTGGGGCATTCGCACATCGGAGAGTCGTTCGATACGGGTCCGCGCGAGAAGCCGTGGGTGATGGAAGGAATCGGGGTGGCGCACTTTCCGATCACGACGAAGAATCCGGAGGTCCAGAAGTGGTTCGATCAGGGCAATGCGCTGTTGCACTCCTTTTGGGATTACGAGGCGGAGCGTTCCTTTCGCTGGTGTTTGAAACTGGAGCCGGACAATGCGATGGCGTATTGGGGACTGGCCCGGGCAAATCTGCTGGTAGGCGGTGAAAAGCGCGCGCAGGAGATGATTCGCGAGGCGGTGAAACGCAAGGATCACGTGACGGAACGCGAACGGTTTTATATCGAAGCGCTGGCACTGGAGACACTGCCCGATCCTCTGCATCCGGATGAGACCCGCGAGGCGAGAGGCAAGCGCGGGCAGAGGATCCTGGAAACTTTGGTGGTGAAGTATCCGGACGATATGGAGGCACGGGCGCTGCTGGCGCTGGAATCGATGGGCGAGTCGCGGTACGGAACGGAATTAATGATCCGCGAGGTGCTGGCCAAGCAGCCGGATCATCCGGGAGCGCATCATTATCGCATCCACAACTGGGATTATCACGAGCCGGAGATGGCGCTGGATAGCGCGAAACGCTACGGGGAAATCGTGACCAACATCGGCCATGCGATTCATATGCCGGGCCACATATTCAGCATTGTCGGGATGTGGAACGAAGCGGCGATTTCGATGGACGCGGCGACGCGATGCGAAAAAAAGTACATGCAGGATCGCATGACGTTCCCGTTTAACGCCTGGAATTATGGGCACAACCGGAATTATTTGTCGTACATCCAGGAACAGCTGGGGATGGCGGATGCGGCGATTTTCGGGGCGCGGCAGTTGATCGATGCGCCGCTCGATCCGCAGGGAAACGATACGGCGCCGAATAGCAGCCATTCCTACGGCATCGCGGCGATGGGCCGGGCGCTGGTGAAGTTCGAGCGGTGGGACGATTTGCTGAAGGAAAACAATATCCCGTGGCGCGACATTTTTAAAGACAAGATGGACAAGAATTATTTCGAGGCTCGCGCTTATTTGGGTAAAGGCGATCTGGATAAGGCGGAGAAGAGCATCCTGGCGCACGCGGCGTTGAAAAGCGATCTGGAGAAAAACAAGAACTGGACCGCGTTTTATGAAACGGAGGCGCTGGATTTAAGAGGAAGGATGCTGATCGCGCGCGGGGAAACGCTGGAAGGGCTGCAAGTGTTGACCCAGGCGGCTGAGAAGGAGTTCGCTCTTCAGAAGGGATACGCCGATCCGCCGCAGTATCCGGAGGCTCTGTACAACAGCCTGGGCGAAGCGTATTTGAGCTCGAAGAGTCCGCTGCTGGCGGCGGAGGCGTTTGAGAAAGAGCTGACTTTGACCCGCAGCGATTTATTCGCGCTGTCGGGATTGGTGCGGGCCTATGCGGCGGCGGGCGAGAAGGCCAAAGCGGAAGATGCGATGGCCCGGCTCATGTTTGTCGCGGCGGATGCGGATAAGGGGCTCGCGATCGTTAGCAGGGCGATGGCGACGGGAATCAAAGCGGCTCCACGGGATACGTCGCCGAGGCCGCAGAGGAATTATTTGCGGACATCGCTCGAAAAGTTCGGGCCGAATAAATGGGAGCCTTATCCGGCGCCTACGCTCGACGTGAAAGATTCGGCGGGCAAGCCGGTAACGTTGAATCAGTTCCGTGGAAAGAACGTCATTCTGGTTTTTTACCTAGGGCAGGAGTGCGCGCATTGCATGAAGCAGTTGCACGATATCGCCAATAAGAAAGAGGATTGGGAGAAGACCGATACGGTGGTGCTGGCGGTGAGCAGCACGGCTCCGGCGAAGAATGCCGAGGCTTTGAAAGCATTCGGAAATTTGCCGGTGCAGATTTTATCGGACGATAATCACGCCAATGCGCATCGCTTCCATTCTTACGACGATTTTGAGGAGATGGAGCTGCACTCGACGATTTTGATCGACAAACTGGGACGGGTTTATTGGGCTCGCAACGGCGGCGAGCCGTTCGGCGACATGGCATTCCTGGTCAAGCAACTGGAGATCATGAACGCGTCCGTGACACCGGCGGCACGGCGCAGCGCTGAATGATTTATTTTTCGAATATCAACAAACAGTACGGCAAGCAGCTCATTTTTGTCGACGCTTCTTTTCAACTGAACCCCGGCGAAAAGGTCGGCCTGGTGGGTCCTAACGGCTCGGGGAAAACCACGCTGTTTCGCATGGTGGTGGGCGAAGAAGCGCCCGATGAGGGCGAGGTCTCGGTGCCGAAGAAGATGACCATCGGCTATTTCCGGCAGGACGTGGAAGAAATGAAGGGCCGGTCCGTGCTCGACGAAGCGATTGCGGGGAGCGGGCGAGCGGGCGATTTGCATCATGAGCTCGAAGAATTGCAGCGGGCGATGGAAGATCCGGAGCGGCTCGATGAGATGGATAAGATTCTCGATCGCTTCGGACATGTGCAGGAAGAATACGAGCACTTGGGCGGCTACACCCTGGAGGCGCAGGCCCGCGAAGTACTACACGGGCTCGGATTTCATGACGATCAGATCGACGGCGACGTGGGCGCTCTGTCGGGCGGATGGAAAATGCGCGTCGCGTTGGCGCGCGTGCTGTTGGGGCGGCCGCAAGTTTTGCTGATGGATGAGCCGACCAACCATCTCGATATTGAGTCGATCATCTGGCTGGAACAATTTCTCAAATCTTACGAAGGCGCGCTGCTGATGACTTCCCACGATCGCGAGTTTATGAATCGCATCGTCTCGAAGATCGCGGAAATCGATGGAGGAGAGATTATCGCGTACTCGGGCGACTACGATTTTTACGAGCGCGAGCGCGCGATTCGCGAAACCAATCAGCAGGCTGCGTTCGCGCGGCAGCAATCGATGCTCGCCAAGGAGCAGCGCTTCATCGACCGGTTCAAGACGCACGCGGCCAAAGCGGCGCAGGTGCAGAGCCGCATCAAGGCACTGGATAAAATCGAAAAAATCGAGCTGCCGAAAAAGAGGCACGTGGTGCGATTCGATTTTCGCGTTCCCCCGCGCTCCGGCGACCAGGTCGCGGTTCTTGAGGATCTGCACAAGAGCTATGGAAAGCGCGTGATTTACGACGGATTCAGCATGACCATTCGCCGCGGGGAGCGGTGGGCGGTGATGGGCCGCAACGGCGCGGGCAAGACCACGCTGCTCAAAATGATCGCCGGCGCGAGCGAGCCGGATTCGGGAAGCGTGCGTCTGGGCGCGAGTTTGAACATGGGATATTTCGCGCAGCAGTCGCTCGACGTGCTGGATCCCGATCTCACCGTGATCGAGCAGTTACAGAGAGATTTTCCGCAGGACGGACTAGGGTCTTTGCGGTCGCTGGCAGGAGCGTTTCAATTTTCCGGGGATGATGTGGACAAGAAAATTCGTTCGCTATCGGGCGGCGAAAAGTCGCGTCTGGCGATGGCGCGCATGCTCTACGATCCGCCGAATTTTCTGGTGCTGGACGAGCCGACGAATCACCTGGATCTGGCGACCAAGGAAATGCTGGTCGACGCGCTTAAGGAATTCCAGGGTACGATGATTTTCGTGTCGCACGATCGTACATTTTTGCGCGGCCTGGGGTCCAGGGTGCTGGAACTTGGCGGCGAGAGCGGCACGGATCGCAGCCCGCGGGTTTATCCGGGCTCGTATGTCGAATATGTTCAGGCGATGGGGCATGAGGCTCCAGGGATCTCATAAATGAAGAAATTCTTGCTGCTGATCGCGGCTGCCGGCATTCTGGCCGCGCAAACGAACTATGAAATTTACGGAATCCGCTATGCCACGCTCAAGGATTTTTCGGTCGCGGGGCTGGTCGCGGGCGCCGATAAAGATCGCAAAATGGATATCGCGATGTACGTGTGGCTGATCAAGGGCGGCGGCAAGAACATTCTCTTCGATTGCGGCTTCTATCGCGACAAATTCATCCGCCGCTGGCATCCTTCCGATTTCCAGAAGCCTTCGGAGGCGCTTCAGAACACTGGATTGAAGCCCGAGGACATTACCGACGTGATCATCAGCCACATTCACTGGGATCATGCCGACGGCTTCGACCTGTTCCCAAAAGCCAAAATCTGGATTCAGAAAGAGGAGCTGGAATATTATTCCGGCGAAGCATGGCAAGGGAAACGCGGCGCGGGGGCGGACGCCGAAGATGTGCTGGGACTGGTGAAACTGAACACGGAAGGGAGGGTGGGACTTGTGAAGGGCGACGCGCAGGAGATTATTCCGGGCATCACTTGTTACACCGGCGGCAAGCACACTTATCAGTCCCAATATTTAGGCGTGAAGACCGCGGAAGGAATTGTGGTCCTGGCGAGCGACAACGTGTATCTATACGAGAATCTGGAAAAGCACGTGCCGATCGCGGCGACGCTGGATGCGGATTCGAACGTGAAGGCTCAGGACCGGATGAAGCAAATTGCGGTGAGTGAGAAGTTCATTCTGCCGGGGCATGATCCGACGGTGATGAAGAAGTTCAAAGAAGTTGCGCCGGGGGTGGTGCGGATTCAATAGTGGATTTCTGAAAAGAGAAATTAGCCGCTGATGAACGCTGATGAACGCAGATAGCTGCAAGGAAGTGATCGTGTTTTCGATCAGCGTTCATCTGCGTTTATCAGCGGCCAAATATTTTGATTTACAGCGCCGGCTTACTCTCCGCAAGCGATTTCTCGGATGAGCGCAGAGTGCCAAGTGTTTCCTCGGTCGAATGTGATTCCAGTCTCGCCGCGGTGTCGAGAACGAGACCTCGCGCCGCCGTCTGATTAATTACCGGTTGGGAGTTGGGTTTCACTTTTCCGACGGGCTGCAATGAATCGGCCCACTGCTTAAGATCTGCCTTGGTCGCGCCCTTTTCGAGGCGCCCGATCAACTCGCGCGTGGTCGCTAGAACAGCCTTACGCCGCTCGATAAATTGCGTGACTTTCTCGGGAGCACCCGCGGTCGATCCATCCGCATAAATCGCCGCAGTCAGGTGCATATAGTCGGGAACTGCGCCGGCGGTCATGTTCGTCACCTGGATGCGCTTCTCCGCGCCTGGGGCGAGCGGCTCCGCGCCAATTTCGTCCTGGAACAGAGAATAGGAACTCCCCGGGTAGTTCACCAGTTCAATCAGATAACCTGTGAGCGGCTGCGAGGAGGTGTTCTTGACGAAAAACACAGTGCCTCCGCCGATCGGTTCGGTGCGCAGCTCCGGCAGTTGCGCCGCCGTTGCGAAAAGAGGCAGCAGAAGTACAGGAGCCAGGGTCTTCAGTAACATGGTGCACCTATTATAGAAGCGGTACACTCGATAAAGCCATGCGATCCTCTCTCCTGTTCCTGCTCGCGGCTGGAACGTATCTCTCCGCGCAAGTTAAGTTTTCACCGGAAGATGTCGCCATCGACGTCGATGGCAAGCCGTTCACAACCTTTCATTACGGCGAAAAGAACAACAAACCTTTTCTCGCTCCATTGCGGTCCGCGTCGGGCAAGATCGTGACCCGGGGCTTTCCGATGGAAAACATTGCCGGTGAAAGCCGCGATCATCTGCATCACACCGGGTTGTGGTTTTCCTACGATGACGTGAACGGCGTCAAGTTCTGGGAGAACGATCCTTCTTATACCAAGCCGCACGTCGGCCGCATCGTGGTGACGCACACCGAATGGAAGAATGGTGACAAATCCGGGACACTGAACGCCATCATGGAGTGGCGGGATCCGGCCACTGGGAAGCCTTTGCTGGTGGAGAACCGCGACATGACTTTCTACTCCGACCCGAAGCTCCGGATCATCGATTTTCATATTATCCTCACCGCCGCGCAGGAAGTCGCGATCGGCGACACCAAGGAGGGCGCGTTCGCTATTCGCCTTCACGACAATTTCACCGAACGCAAGGGCGGCAAAATGGTGGATGCCAACGGCCGCACGGGCATGGTCAACGTGTGGGGGAAACGGTCCAATTGGGTCGATTATACCGGCGTTGTGGATGGGGAGCAGCTAGGGGTCGCGATTTTTGACAATCCCCAGAATCCTCATTTCCCCACGTATTGGCATGCTCGCGATTATGGCCTGTTTGCTCTCAATCCATTTGGGCAGAATTCCTTCGATGAGAATATGCCTGAGAATAAAACCAAACTGGCAACCGGACAGAAGTTGACGTTTCGCTGGCGAGTCGTGATTCATCCCGGGGACGCTGCATCGGCGGGGATCGCGGATATCTACAAACAGTACGCCGTTAAGCGTTAGTTCTAGGGGTCTTCCGTTTCACAATGCGAAAATAGCGAGTACCCGCTAAACCGCTCTAGAACCCTTTGAAAATGGCAGCGCAGGAGGCACCGGGCTCGCGCCGGTGAAGTCACATCGCGGAATCCCCGGAATGGAAAATCGTCATGGAAAAGTTGTTATGTTTCAGGTACTTAACAGGACAATGAACGCAATTCCCAAAAATGGGGCACCCTGCGAATCAACCTTGCTGGCAACGTGTTCATCGATTCTGACGAATCAGAATTTCCTGTAGTTTGCAAGTGCCAATTCACCTAGCTTCAGTAGATTTATTTGACAGGTCTAACGAAACCCTTTAGTATTTTCACCAGTAGCCTTTAAAAAAGCTGAGTTTCACACCAGGGGGTTAGTTATGTCCACAGCGTCCCGGTCGACGTTCGCGAGCGTTTGTTTGCTTGCCTCGGCCTTTCTTTTCCTTGTGTTATCCACTACCGCGAACGCCCAGGTTACAGCAATTGCCCAGGTCAGCGGCCAGGTAACAGATTCCACTGGCGCTGCCATTGTCAACGCGGACGTCACCATGACGGAGATCAGCAAACACGAGGTCCACGCCACAAAATCCGACGCGACAGGAAGTTATACCCTGCCAAACTTACCGGTAGGCGCTTATGTTTTCGAAGTGCGAGCCACCGGATTCAAGGACTACGTTCAAACGGGAATCGAACTGGTCGTCAACAATAATATTCAGATCAATGCCCCTCTTCAGGTCGGCTCACAATCTGAAAAGGTTGAAGTCAGTGCCAGCGCGAGCATGGTGGAGACGAAGGAAAATTCCATATCGAGCCTGGTTTCCCAGCAGGCGATCAACGAACTGCCTCTCAACGGACGTCAGGTTACCCAATTGATTTACACCATGGGCGCGGCGCTGCCCGCGGATAGCGGTGACACGGGAAGCAAGACCTTCTGGAACGCAACTCGCATTGCCGTAGCCGGCGGACAAGGCAACGGAACGGCGTATCTACTCGATGGCGCGGATGCCACCGACGCGATGTCGAACGTCAATTTGCCGTTCCCGTTCCCGGACGCTCTTCAGGAGTTCGCCATTGAGACCAGCGCGGTGTCTTCGCAATTCGGAACGCATCCCGGCGCGACCGTCAATGTGGTTACTAAATCCGGCGGGAACGGATTCCACGGCGATCTGTTCGAATACATCCGCAACGGCGACATGGACGCACGCAACTTCTTTTCCACCACCGGAGCCGACACTCTCAAGCGAAATACGTACGGCGGAACCGCCGGCGGCCACATTATTAAGGACAAGCTGTTTTATTTCGGTGGATTTCAGGGCGTGGAAAACCGCCAGAATCCTCCGTCCTCGACCACGAATATTCCCACCGCCGCGATGCTCAACGGCGACTTCAGCACCATCGCCTCCGCCACCTGCGGAAAAGCAGTGGCGCTTACCAATCCGCTCGGCGGCACCTTCCCCGGCAATCAGATTCCGCTGACGCAAATGGATCCCGTGGCCTACAAGCTGGCGTCGAAATATCTGCCGACCTCGTCCGCCAACCAGTGCGGCGCAGTGACCTACGGTATTCCGCAGACCGGAGACGAGCAGCAGTGGATTGAGCGCACGGACTGGGTGCTGAGCGCGAAGCACATGATCTACGGGCGATATTTCTGGGATCGCTGGACCAATCCGCCGGTGTTGATCGGTCAGAATCTACTGACCACAACCTCGCCCGGAAATTTTGAACTGGCGCAGGAAGCCACCATCGGCGATTCTTATACCTTCGGTCCGACGCTGGTCAACTCGTTCCACTTCAGCTTCAACCGCCGGCGCGATAATCGTGGGCCGACGGATTTTCCGATTAATTGGACCGATCTCGGATCGACCATGTATAGCGCGGTCCCGAACTTCCTGCTGATTTCGGGCATGACCGGTGGATTCACCACCTACTGTGGCACCTGCGCAGCGGGACACTTCAACGTCAACAGCTTTCCCTTTGGCGACGATTTGAGCTGGGTTAAGGGCAAGCATCAAATCGGTTTCGGTTTCAACGTCATCCGCATTCAGAACAACACCAACTCGGGCTTCGACGAAAATGGAGCGCCCACCTGGAACGGCTCGGTTACAGGCCTGGGGATGGCCGATTTCATGCTCGGAAAAATGAGCGACTTCATGCAAACCAACAACACGCCCGACGATTTGCGGACGTGGATCATGAACTTCTACGCGCAGGATAGCTGGAAAATCAGCAAGCGCTTCACCGTGAACTTTGGACTCCGCTGGGAGCCGACATTCGCGGATCCGGATATCTTCAAACGCGGCGATTCGTTCCAACAAAATTATTTTCTCTCCGGTGTGCACAGCACGGTGCATCCGAACGCGCCCGCAGGTTTGTTCTTCCCCGGCGATGCTCAGGATTCGGCCGCGAACTGGACTGGAGCAAAGGCCAATTTCGCGCCGCGCGTGGGTATGGTGTGGAATCCGAGCGGTGAAGGCAAGGATACCTTGCGCGTAGGCGGCGCCCTCCTCTACGATTCAACCGAGACCTGGTTCAACGAACGCGAAACGACCAACCCGCCCTTCGGAACCGCCGTCGACGCAGGCGCCGCGCAGCTTTCCAATCCATGGGCCAATTTCGCAGGTGGAAATCCATTTCCGCAAGCGCCCGGCACCGCCTTGTTCCCGCAGTCGGGCACTTACATCGACATGCCGCTTCACCCCAAGTCGACTTATGTGATCGACTATAACGTTACCTATCAGCGGCAGTTAGGGCATAGCTGGATGGCTTCCGTGTCTTATCTCGGCAACCAGACCCGCCATCTTTGGATCGCCCTTGAAAACAACCCTGATATTTACATTCCAGGGAATTGCACTGCTGGTCAATATGGCCTCACCGCAGCGGGTGCGTGTTCCACTACGGCGGCAGCGAATTATCAGGCTCGCCGCATGCTG
Organism: Bryobacteraceae bacterium; assembly: GCA_035485055.1. Taxonomy (GTDB): domain Bacteria; phylum Acidobacteriota; class Terriglobia; order Bryobacterales; family Bryobacteraceae; genus Palsa-187. The sequence continues at coordinate 145,059 of DATHOJ010000003.1, read as the reverse complement.
CAACTCGCGACCTCGCCCGCGCAAGCCTCGTATTACGCCAGCATCGACAGAATGGATGACGGCGCGGTAGCGCACTACAACGGGCTGCTCATAAGCGCGCAGCACCGTTTCGCCCAACACTACCAATTCAACGCTAACTTCACCGATTCTAGCTGCCTGTCGGACTACGATTTTGGCGCCGCGCTCGCCGGTTCCACCAACTCCCAGCTCTTTAATCGTCATGCCGACTGGGGTCCGTGTATCTCCGACGCGCGGTTTATCTTCAACACTTCTATTGTGGCCACCAGTTCCTGGCAGAGTGACAACAGGATGCTGAGCAACGTCTTGAGGGACTGGCAATTCACACCCCTCCTGCAATCGCGCAGCGGCCAGCCCTTGACCGTAACGACGGGTACGGACAACTCCCGCACGGACCTCAACAACGACCGGCCGAATCAGGTCCTGTCGGACTGGCACGCGGCCAACCCGATCTGCTCCACCAAATCGATTTGCGTCCAGTACCTTAATAACAGCGGCAGCGCGCCGACTTTCGTTCCCAATCCGATTGGCACCTACGGCGACGTAGGACGCAATTCGGTGCGAGGACCCGCCTTTATCGGGTTCGACCTTGCCGTGGTCCGGACCTTCAAGATGGGAGAGCGCTACAGCTTGCAAGTGCGCGCCGAGGCATTCAACCTCTTCAACCACACGAACTTCGTGGGCGGCTTTGCTCCGGCTGGACAACCGGCGGGCGCAAGCTACAGCGGTGTGAGCACCGCTCTGAATTCGTCGTCGTTCGGACAGATCGCCAGCGCCTACGATCCTCGCATTCTGCAGTTCGCCATGAAGTTCTTCTTCTAGCCTTTCTCCGCGGGGCGCACTAAGATGGTTAAAGGAACCATCCAAGGCGCCTCCGCGTCCTAAGGCTAAACGCAGTGAGACTGATTACCCCGGCAGCGATTCTCTTTTCCGCATTCGCGGCCGCGCAGCCCCAGGCGACGCCCCAGCAGACCGGCGTGAATCCTCCCGCTGGCCAAGCCGCGATTTTCCATCGCGCCATGACCATGTACGGCAACAAGAACTATGGACCCGCCCTCCGCGCGTTCGAAGAGAGCGCCGACGCGGGCAACGTCGAAGCGATGATGTACCTCGGTCTCATGTATGGCGAAGGCCAAGGCACGCCGGTGAATTTCGACCAGGCCGTCACCTGGTTCCACAAAGCCGCCGCCGCCGGCGACAGCCAGGGAATGTGCAACCTCGGCAGTCTTTATTACCAGGGCCGCGGAGTCCCTCAGCGCTTCGACGTCGCTATGCGCTGGTTTCGCAACTCCGCCGCCGCGGGCAACGATCAGGCGATGTTCAACGTCGGCGCGATGTATCGCGATGGAGCCGGTGTGCCCGTCGATTACGCCGAAGCCCTCAACTGGTTCACCAAATCGGCCGACGCCGAAAACGACAAGGCCATGAACAGCCTCGGCAGTCTTTATCAGAAAGGACTCGGCGTCGCGGTCGATTACGAAGAAGCTGCGAAGTGGTATCGTAGTGCCGCCAACATGGGCAACCGCTCCGCGATGTTCAACCTCGGTGCGTTGTACGAAAAAGGACTCGGCGTCCCCCTCGATGCCGACGAAGCCCGCCGCTGGTTCGCCAAATCCGCCGAAGCCGCAGACCCCGAGCCGGTGACTCCTCAGCGCCCCTGATCAGATCGCTTTGAAAGGTGGCACAGGCTTTAGCCTGTGAGCTTTCCCGTCACTCCTTCGCTCCTTTGATCCACTGCAAAATCGTCACGTACTCCGGCGAATCCTTCGCGAACCGCACTCCCCCACCATGCGCCATCGTAGTCGACCCTGCCACTCCCTCCGACTCCGCCGTCGAAGTAGGCTTCCTTAAAATCAAACTATTCTCAGGATCGGACGTATCCACGACATTCATCGCCGTCGACCAAGTCGCATTGAACAAAGTGTGGCTAGCGTGGCAATGCACGCACGCATATCCGTCCTTTCCGCGCTTCTGAAGAATCGGCTCCACGTAGCCCCGGAAGAAAGCCTCGTCCAACTTCACCCGAACCTGCGGTCCTCCCGCCTTCGACGCCATCGGCCTAACCGGCGGCGGAGGCTTCAACACATGCGCAACCTCAATCGCCTCCGGCATCGACTCGACTTTTGCCGTAAGAGACTTTGTAGGCTCTCCCACCGGACCCGCAATCCGATTCACATCCGGAAATTTAACGTCGCGCACCAGAATCGCAGCCTGTTCGGCCAGCCTCCGCATCTCCGCGTCTCGTGAATCAAGAAGCGGCATCAAAGCCCGCGCCATCCGATCCGCACTCTCTCCGAAAAACCCAATCTGCTCGATGTCGTTCCCGATCCGGTTATAGACTGGAGGAGCGGTCTTCCCCAGATCAGCCTCCAGATCGTAAACATCGCCGCGCCGCAGCGGCAACTCCGTCAACGCCTGAAGCAGAGCCTTCTTCTGCAAATCCGGCCCATTCTCCAACACCGCGGCGAACTTCGTAGCGAGCCTCGATTCCACTGCGAGCCGTCCCCGAACCGCCTTCTCCCGATCCTCCGTGCGCCCCAACAACGGAACCCAATTGTTGTACAAATACCGAATATTTTCGTCGGCCAGATTATAAATCGCATGATGCAAATTCTCCGCGACCCACTCCGTCTGCCGCTTGCCGAGCGCTGCCAGGAGAGTGTCTTCAATCATGCTCTTCGTCTCGACATCCGGGGTCCAGAACCAGAACTGCCACAGCCCCTTGATTGCGTTCATGCGGATCGTCTCGACCGGATCGTCGGCCAGTTTCGAAAGTGCCCCTGCCAGCCCCGGCCGCTTCGCCAATTCGGAAAAGTGAGCAGCGAACACACGTGTCGCGCCCCACCGCCTTCGGTCGTCTGAATCCTGCAGCGCCGCTCCTAGTTCTCCCGAGGGCCAATCCGTGCGGCTATAACGCTGCCGCAGGGCCCAAGCTGCAGTCCGCTGAACAAGCTTGCTCTTATCCCGCAGTAGTGCTTCTACTTGGCGATTCCCAAGCCTTCCGCAAGCTTCCACCGCAGCCTGCCGAATAAGCGCGTCGGGTGAGGCCGTCGCCATCCCAATCTGCTGCGCCACGAGCTCCGAAGGCGCATCCCAAACCTCATCCAACTGCTCCAACATCTCCACCGGATCACTCGACAACTTCTCAATCTTCGGCGAATTCCACCCTTTCGCCCGCCCCTCGATGGGAAAGTACGAGCTCAGCGCGAGCACCGCCATCTGCGTCTCCCGAAAAGGCGTGCGGAAATTCTCGAACGATTGCAATGGGTCCATCCATCCGCCAAACTCCTGCTGCCTCCGCAGCAAATACTGGACGGCCTTCGCCACCTGCGGATTCGTCACCGGAATCCCCGCGTCATGCAAGGCCCACAACGCATGCCCCGTCTGAAACTCCACCTCCGCCTGATTCGCCTCAAACTTCATCGACCACTGCCCGTCATTTCGTTGCAGCGACAAAATGCGTTCTGCGTTGGCCGCGATTTGCGCTCGATACTTCTCTCGATCGATATCCGCCAACGCCAAAGTCTGATAGCAGAGGTCGATCATATTCTTGACCTCGCCCTTCGCAATAAACTCGCCCAGCCGCGGATCTTTCGTCTCCGTCCACGCATACCACGCGACCTCATGGGCGCTCACCAGCGGAGTATTTCCGTTCGTCTCATCGCCCGGCAGCTTGTCGCGCCCCGCATAGTAAAGGTCCAGATACTTGGCGATCCCCTCGTGATACCCCGCGCGCTTCTCGCCCGTGATCTGGTCTTCGTAGATGCTCGTCAGGTGCGACATGCGCCCCAGCACATTCGCCGGAGCCGAAATCATCCGCGCCCACACCGCGCCCTGCTCCTCGAATCCATAAAACGGCCGGGGATTGTTATAAAACCGCTCGGTCAAAAATTGCACCTGCTGCCGCATCACCACCGGATATCCGTTGCGCGTCGCATACAACTGGGCCCGCAAAGGAAAATGCGTGGTGTGGCAGCCCACGCACAAAGAAGTCTCCTGATGCACGCTCGACACGCGATCCAGAATCCCTCCGCGCCGCGGCGTATTCGCATGCCACGAATCTCCCGTCGCCATGATGTAATCGACGCCAGTGCGAACCGCCATCCTCGGATCGGAATACGGCGGGGCCTCGTACACACGCGTCCGCAGTTTATATTCCGGATGACTCGCGTGAACCGAAATATAGTAAGTTCCCTTGTCCTTCAAAATGCGCGGCGTGAACTTATTCCCCTGGAGAGCCTGCACCTCGTGCGGCAGCGTGACCGGGTCCTCGCCCTCGTAATACTCCTCGACCTTCCCGTTCACGAGCCGATAAACCCGCACATCCACCGGAATCTGATCCCGCTCCATCAGGTCCACTTGGAAGAACACCAGCTTCGGTTTGTCCGACGCGAATTCGAACATGTACCAATCCGCGCCCTCGGTCGATGCCTTCCGCGAAGTGCCCGGCAGCGGAATATATTCCTCATCGTCGCCCGATGCGAAGACCGTCTTCCCCAGCGCGATCGTCATCGCATCCTGCCAGCGATGGTCGGGCTCGCTCTTCACCTGCATCGAGAGAGGCCATCGATTCACCTGCAAAAAATAATTCCCCGCCGGATGCTCCGCGCGAATCACCACGGTCGCGGCGCCCGCGCGTGGCACGCGAAACTGCGTGTAATAATCCGGATCGCCCACATGCAAGGTCTTCCGCGCCAGCACCGCGTCCCCTTGCCGGATCTCCACCTCGACCGGAGTTAGTTCACGCAGCGAATTAAGTGAATAAAGAAAACTGTACTGATTCTGCGGACGCAGATCCGGCAGTGGTATGGTCTCCGATCGAACCGCCGCGGTTTTCGTCGTGACAACAGAAATCTCCGCCGCGCTTGCCGCCAGGGCCAATCCGAAAACCGCAAGCCACTTCATCTTGTATTCAGATTAGCGCTGTTGCCGTCAAATAGGGTCGTATAAGGCATCGCGCAGCGCCTTAAACTGTCATTTAAGCGCCTCTAAGAGCCCTTGACAACTATATATCAATTGATATATATATTACTCGATGCTGAACCCAAACTGGTTTTTGCGGATCTACCGGCGCTTGGCCAGGGCGTTCCCTCATGAGTTTCAAATGGTCTACGGAGCAGACGTGGTGCAGCTTGGCGAAGATGCCATCGAGGAAATTGCCAAGGCTCACGGAATCTTGGGTTTAGTGAGCCTGGTGGCAGATCTTGCCTGGCGCGTGCCGTTGGAATATCTGAGCGAAATCCGGCAAGATCTGGTCTACGCCGTTCGTATGCTGCTGAAATCACCGAGCTTAGCAGTGGCTGCCGTTTTGTCACTCGGTCTGGGCATCGGCGTCCCCACTGCGGGATTTAGCGAGATCAACGCTTTTCTGCTGCGCGACCTACCCGGCGCGAAAGACCCCAAGCGGTTGTTAACAACGGAACAAAACACATCGTATCTTCAGTTTGAGCGCTACAGAGACCATCGTGAATTGTTCTCGGGCGTTACCGCATACGTCGGATCCGTGCCCTTCAAATTCGAAAACGAGCGAGTCTTCGGGCAATTGGTGTCGCCCGAATATTTCGACGTGATTGGGGTCAACGCGCGAGCCGACGGAGTGGTCGTCAGCGACCGGTTTTGGCGTGAAAGGCTAAATGCTGCACCAGATACCGTGGGGCGGAGCGTGCGGATCAACGGTCGCCTGGTAACCATCGCCGGGGTCGCGCCCAAGGATTTCCTGGGCACCCAACCAGTGATGCCGGCGGATCTGTTTGTGCCGATTTCCATGAGAAAGGATTTCGCGCCGGAGCTCCGCGATGAATCGAAATCATTCAGTGTTTTGATGCGTTTGCAGCCAGGAGTCACCGAAAAATCCGCAAACGCAGCCGCTGAAACCATCACCCGCCAACTGGATGCCGAAGGGTTGGATGCCGACCGGAACCGGAAAGGCCAACGCGCGAAGCTGATACCCGGCGGAGGAACAATCCCGCGAAGCCGCGAAATGCTTCCAGTGATTTTTGCATTCATGGGAACGCTGATGGCGCTGATCCTGGGAATCGCCTGCACCAATCTTGCGAACATGCTGCTGGCACGGGGGGCGGGACGACGGAAGGAGATTGCGATTCGGCTCGCGGTGGGAGCCAGCCGGTTCCGGTTGATCCGTCAATTATTGACGGAGAGCGTACTGCTTGCGCTGGCCGGCGGCGTGGCGGGATTTGCGTTTGCATATTGGCTTTTGAGCGGGGCCACTTCGATGTACAAAAAATTTCCGATGCCGGTTCCGATTGAGCTCGATGTGCGTCCGGATTGGACTGTTCTGTGGTTTAACCTTGCCCTGGCGCTCATTGCGGGAATCGGGTTCGGACTTGCGCCGGCACTTGCGGCGACGAAGGCGGATGTGGGACCGGCGTTGAAGGAAGGCTCGTCAACGCAATTGCGCGGATACCGGCGGTTTGGATTGCGCAATCTGCTGATGGTGTATCAAGTGGCTGGGTCGCTGATGGTGTTGATTATTACCGGTTTCATCGTTCTGGGATTTTCCGCGATCAAGGACGCGAACGCACGGTTCGATACGTCTAATCTCTACCTGATGGCCATCGATCCGGTGCGGGACGGTTATTCTCCGGCGCAAACTGGGGCGCTGTTTCAGAAATTACGGGATCGATTACAGGGTTTACCGGCAGTAGAGAACGCGGCGTTCGCGGACGAGCCTCCGGCAAATGTGTTTGCGATGGGGACCACCACGATCACCGTACCGGCGGGGGGCGGGGCGGCGGCGAAGACGGTGACCTCGGTCAAGCGAGAAATTATCGGGGCGAATTATTTCGCGACGCTTCGCTTGACGGTGGCCGGGGGACGGGAATTTTCCGCGCGCGATGAAGGCGGAACCGGGGCGGCACAGCCTGTGATCCTCAGCGAGATTGCGGCGGAGCAGATGTTCGGGACGACCAATCCGATCGGGCGGCGCATCGTTTGGGAGAACCAGGCGTTCGACGTGGCGGGAGTAGTGCCAGATTTGAGCGGCCGGGTGTTCGGCGTTAAGCCTCCGCCAACCATTTTCACGCCGCTTTCCAATCGAGCTTACTCGCGTCCGCCTGCTGGGGGCATGACGTTAATGGTGAGGGCGGGAGCGGGGAGCGACGCGATGAACGAAATCCGGCACGAGATTGCGGCCATCGATCCGAACCTGAGCGTGTTCAACGCGCGCACGATGGTGGAATTCCTGGATCAAGCGAATGCCCTGACTCGCTGGACAAGTTTTGTGTACGGCGGATTTGGAGTCTTCGGGCTGATCCTGGCCTCAGTGGGACTGGCGGGGGTGACGGCGTATTCGGTGGCGCAGAGGCGAAAAGAGATCGGGATCCGGATGGCGTTGGGGGCGCGGCAAGGGCAGATGTTGAGGCTGGTGATGAAGGAGGGCGCGATGCTGGTGACGGTGGGGTCCGCGTTGGGATTTTTGGGCGCCTGGGGCGTGGGGAGGGCATTGTCGGCCGTATCGCCGGAAATGGCGGACACTCTGAGCGCGAAGCAGCCTTTGTTGATGATCGGGGCTCCTTTATTGCTGGGTGGACTGGCGATGCTGGCGTGCTATTTCCCGGCGAGGAAGTCGACTTCGGTGGATCCGCTGGTGGCTTTGCGGATGGAGTAGAGCGATGAGTCAAACGCCTTTTTGACGCAAAGACGCTGAGGACGCAGAAAACACAAGGAAAAACCTTGGCGAGCTTCGCGCCTTTGCGTGAAGGCCATCAGACTCAATAGCGCATGATCCCCACGGCCCCTGCGCCCTTCGGAAGCTCGAACGCTTTTCCGCCATGGATCGTTGTTTGGACAGCGGCCAGGTTGAAGAGGTCTTCCTTGCCCCAAGCTGTATAGCCCGGCGTCTCGCAAATCTCAATGGCTTCCGCGTTTTCGGCGAGGAACAATTCGTAGACGCGCCCGTCGAATGCGGCGCGCACAATATCTTGCGCAGATGTTGACAGGCGGTTTGCCGCAACTCGTTCCCTGGAATCTTCGAGAGCCTTTTCTTCGCGCTCCAGTTCTTCGTCGCGCAAGAACGCAGCGGCCGACGCAATGGCCCCGGCCTCTTTCAAAAGGAGCATTGGATTGCCATGGAGGCTCTTCTTCACCAATCCTCGATACGTGCTGAGCGCGCGATAGGCGGCGATATCTTCTTCGACGCCCGCCAGAATCAGCGGAACTTGTCCGTGAAGGACGGCTTTCAGCCCGTGGTCCACCAGCTTGAAAAAATGGGCCCGATACGCGTCTTCCTTCTCCCGCCCGCCGCCCGTGCCGAAGCGTAGCGCATGCATGGCGCCGGTCGAACTACCTGCCGCGGAGCGATTCTCGAGGTCGTGATCGGGAGGCTCCAACTCCAGCGCATCTTCGATCGACGCAGGCATTCCCTTGGGGAGAGCGACGGGTTCCGCTCCCTCAGGAGTACAGCGGAGTAGCTCCAATGATTTCTTCGAGATCCCCAGCAAATAAAATACCCTCGGAATCCAAAGCTCCGGCAGTAGTTGGCGAATTGCAAAACATCCCGCGACGGTTAGAGACGGTTTCACGGGTTGCTCCAGGTGGAACTGCGCGAACACGTCTGGAGAGCGAAAAATCGCGCGGCCCCAGCGCGAGCCCGCCTTCGAGGAGGGATCTTTATCTAACTGTTCCAGCGGTTCGAGAAAATTGCGTGTCGCGTCTTTCGAAAATCCCTGCTCGGTTAGCACTCGGACGGCTTCCTGGAGGTCGCCTTTAAGACGCGTCGCGGCTGATTCGGCCGGCTCCCCAGGATGATAGGGCGGCAACAGGACAGTGATACACGGACCTGGAGTGCGAAGAACCTGGCGCAGTTTTTCCAATTCAAGCAATTCAAATCCAGCGGATTTCTCGATCATCATAGGGTCCTCTTTTCAACGGGTGCAAGCTGACTCTCGGCGAGAAGATGGGACACTTCAGCGTCGCTGATCTGTTGAAAATCTTCATACCACTCTCCTACGGCTATGAAAGGATCAGGCCTCGCGAGGCAGATGCACTCATCGCATTGACTCTTCATCCGGTGGCAAGCCTGCTGTGAGCCGATGGGAGCGCAGACGATCAGCCTGGCAGGCCCCAAGCTACGCGCAAACCGCGCGGCGACCATCATAGTAGATCCTGTCGCCAATCCGTCATCGACTAACACGACTGTGCGTCCGCTGAGCCGTAAGGCCGGGCGGCCGCTTCGATAGAGGGTCTCGCGGCGGTGAAGCTCCGCGGTTTCCTTTTCCACGATGGATTGGATCTGCGGTTGAGAAATTCCGAGTTCCTGAATCAGATCTTGATTCAGTGCTAAATGCCCGCCGGCAATCGCGCCGATGGCGAGCTCGGGCTGCCAGGGAACTCCCAATTTGCGAACCACCATAACGTCGAGCGCAGCATGCAGGGCATGAGCCACCGCGAATCCGATGGGAACGCCTCCGCGAGGCAACGCCAGGACGACCGTTTCAGCCGGCAGCTTGCGGCGCTTCAGCTCTTCAGCGAGCAATTGTCCCGCATGGCTCCGATTCTGGAAGATTCGATCAGGCATTCTGATGAAGAAACCAATCGTTGAGAACGACGTCGCGTACGAACCAGCGGGTCTTAAGAAGACTTCGCGCCAAAGCGCCGACCATGGGAGACGGAAGCGACCGCCCAATCCGCATCAGCGTCGATTCCGCGGGCGGGGTGAGCCAGGCGCGGAACGATTCAAAGTCGTTCGCGAGAATACTGCGAGCCGCGAGCAAACCTGATTCAACTGCCGGAAGAATCCCTTCGCCGCTTTGAAGAGAAGCCAGACCGGCCGCGTCTCCGATCAGCAGGTAATCGCCGCCCGCGACGGATCGGGAGTTGCCTTTCAGAAGATAGGCGTGGCCGTGGAGCGGCGGGATATCGAAAGTAATCCGTCCAGCCCATTTGAGAAACTCCAGGAAACTCTTAATGTGAGCCGGCAAGTGCCGCGGATCGGCGCGGCCGAGGCCCACGTTCAGAACGTTCCCCTTGCGAAAGCACCAACCGTATCCTTTCATGTCTTCGCAGAAATACAGTTCCGGCCTCTGTCCCAGCACGCGGCAGCCTGCGCGGAGCTGAGCGTCCATTTCAAATTCCACCTCTTGTGCAACGACCGGCGATTCCGTGGTTGCTTTGGCTCCCAACATTCGCGCGACGGGACAGAAGTGTCCACCGGCTCCGACCAGAAACCGGGCTTCAATTTCGCCGTTCACGAACCAGCTCCCGCTCCTGCGCTCCAGGCTGTTCAATGCTCTACCGAGCAGAAGCGCCGCGCCGGAGCGCCGCAACAGGTAGTCGTCGAACTCCTTTCGCCGGATGCCGTAGCTGACGGAATCGCGATACGTTGTTTCTACAGGGCGGCAGCCGATGGAGGCGACCAGGAAGCTTTTGATGGGTTGCAGGACGTGGTCTCGTGCGTAGGCCGGCGCGTCAATTTCTAACTTGGTAAGCACCTCCGGCGTGATCCATCCTCCGCAGATCTTGTCGCGCGGAAAAACCTGTTTGTCGAGAATCGCGACCTTCAACCCCGAATGCCGCAGAGCCCGGGCGCACGACGAACCAGCCGGGCCTCCGCCAACAATCAGGACATCGTAGGAGTCCATTTCGCATCTTCTTCCACATGGTTGGAATCGGTATACAGCGCCGCGCGCGTCTCAGCGTACAACGCGGCACGCGTCCAGGAAGTCAGCCGGCTCCTGGCGCCTGCGAACGAGACCTGAAACAGTTGCAAAGTCCCGGTGCGAAATCCGGCGATCGATCCGGCCAGATAAAGCCTCCAGGCTCTTTGGAACCACAGGCCATACATTTCCGCCACGCGCTGGCCCGCGGCTTCGAACCGTTCCAGCCATAGCTCGACGGTGCGGGCGTAGTGTGGACGAAGGTTCTCCACATCCAGCACCGCGTAGTGATGCGGCTGAAGGATGGTCATCGCTTCGCCGAGCGTAGGAGCATAAGCTCCGGGGAATATCCTTTTCCGAATCCAGCGGCTAAAAGCGCCTTTATAGCTGCGCCCGATGAAGTGCAGAAAACCGCGGCCGGAATCGCCGATCGACCGATAAATCACTTCACTCATGCGAGCGTAGTCTTCGGTGCTGACATGCTCCAGCATGCCGACACTGACGAATACATCGAACTTTCCGGTTATATTCCGCCAATCGTCTTCGATGAACTGGACTCGGTCGCTCAGGCCCAATTCGACGGCTCGTCTCCGCGCGTGCACAATCTGCTCGTGCGAGATGTTGAACGCCTTCACCGTCACGCCGTAATGCTGCGCCATGTGGAGCGCGAGCGAACCCCATCCGCAGCCAGCCTCCACGACGTGCTCTCCCGGTTGAAGGCGAAGCTTGCGGCAAATATAATCGAGCTTCGCTGTCTGCGCTTCCTCCAGCGTCGCCGCCGGGGAGGGGAAGTAGGCGCACGTGTACACCAAATCCCGGTCGAGCCACATCTTATAAAAGTCGTTTCCCAGATCGTAGTGAGAATGGACGTTGTGGCGGGAGCCATACAAGCTATTCGCCTGGCGCCTCGCCATCCAGTTCGATGTCAGCCGCTGATACCAACTGGTGTTCGCGCGTCCGGTAGGCCAGGTTTTATAAACCGCTTCCAGCGCCCCGACCAAGTCTCCGTGGACCTCAATGCGGCCGTCCGCATAAGCATCGCCGAATGCGATCTCCGGGTCGACCATCATCAGCGCAAGCGTGGGAAGATCGCGAATTACCACAGTCGCAGCCGGCGAGACATTGGGAGGACACATCTGCTCGCCATCCTTGAACATTAAGCGCAGAGGCGCCGGACCGATAGCCTTGAAGATCTGTCCTAAAAGCCATCGTTCCAAACGAGGAAACCCACGCCGGGGCCCTATGTTGTTTCTCAAAACGACGTTTGAGTGACTCATATGTCCTGGATTTTACTTAATAGTTAGATATGCAGGCTGCTGCGGTTATTAGACTCTGCGCCGGGCAAATAGTTGCGGCCAAGAAGCGGCAGTGAACTGGAAATTCACTTGCTGAAGAGAATGCGGTTCTTATGCCGCTCGAGATCGCATGTCGTCAGCAGGAAGGAATTAAGATTCTTACTCTCAAGGGACGCCTCGTCTTAGGAGAAGAGGACCTGCTTCTGCGAAAGGAGATCGATGAAGCCGCCTGCCGTAAAACGTGCCTGGTGCTGGACATTTCCGCCGTAACCACGATCGATTCTACCGGGCTGGGCACCTTGGTCTACGCGGACCAGGTGTTGAAAAAGGCCGGCGGCGGATTGCGCCTTGCCAACCTGATTCCGGAGCATATCAATCTCCTGGTCCTCGCGAAGATGGAAACAATATTCGAAGTGTTCGACTGCGCCCAGGATGCGATGAACAGCTTTTTCCCCGGTCGCAGCGTCCACCCGCTGGATCTGATGGAGCTGATCCGAACGATGCCCAAAACCAAGCTGTAAGTCTTCCAGAAATTGAGGAAACCGTTTCCTGCGGTCCGGCGCGGACGACGGCGTCCGCTCCACACGGATGGTTCAACTATTTCTCCCCATTCCCGCCAACCGTCGAACCCCAAGCCGCCGAGCTTCCCCAAGCCGCTGAACTCCCCCATGCAGCCGAGCTACCCCAGGCAGCTGAGCTTCCCCATGCCGCCGAACTGCCCCAGGCTGCCGATGTCCCACCTATGGATTGCACCACTCCGGGGCCCCAAACATCCGTGAGGCTCCACAAGCTGTTGTTCCAGCCGGAACCTGAGGGGTTCACCAGAATCGCCAGCGAAAGCAACTGGTTGTAAAGCACCGAAGGCGACAGCGCTACGCCGACGAATACATCGGAGTTATTTAATGCCGCCGAGATATCCAGATATCCGGCGCCCACCGTGAAGATATCGTAGGTATCGGTATAAGCGACTCCGTTGGCTACGGTGACGCTTGCCGCGGGAAACGTCTTGTACGCGGTTTTCATCAGCCGCGCCTTTACGCCGTCGGGCGTGAGCGAAGGACTGTGCTGCAACAGAATCGCCGCTGCGCCGCTAACCACTGGCGTCGCCATGCTGGTGCCGCTCAACTGGAAATATTCGGTGGGCGCGGAATATCCGGACTGCACATAATACGACGCGGGTGTCACGTTCGCCGGATATTCTTTCGATAACGTGGATCCTGGCGCCAGCAGCGAAACAACCATATTTCCCGGCGCCACGATGTCCGGCTTCACTTCGAAATCGATCCACGACGGACCGCGCGAGCTATAACTCGCGATCAGGGAATTACTCCGATTCGGGCTGCCTTCTGTTTTCATCGCACCCACGGTAATCGCGTTCGGACTGTTCCCCGGCGACGTGATGGTTGCGTACCCGTTTCTGCCCAGGTTGCCTGCCGCGACCACCACCACGATGCCTTGTTTCCAGGCCGCCGCCACGGCCGCGCAGATCGGGTCCAGCCTGTAACTCTCGAAAATCGGCCGCCCGATCGACAGGTTCAACACCCGGATGTTGTATTGCGACCTCAGGGTGATCGCTTTATCGATAGCCGAGAGCACCACGCTATCCGTGCTCATCCCATTCGCGTCCAGCGCGCGCAGGTCGATCAGGTGCGCGCCGGGAGCTACGCCGCGAAACGTGCGCGTAAAATGCGCCCCGGTCGAGGATGCTCCGCTGCCCGCCGCAATACCGGCCACGTGCGTCCCGTGTCCGTAATCGTCGTTGTTGACGCCGCCGATGAAACTCTGGCGGTAAACGATGCGCCCAGCCAAGTCCGGATGCGCGTAAATACCGCTATCGACGATGGCGATCCCGATCCCCGCGCCGGTGTAGCCCGCCTGAAACGCCGCGTTGGCATTCACGGCTGCTGTCGTTAGGTCGAGTGTCCCCGTAACCGCGCGATCGGGCGAAATGTAGGCGATCGAAGGATCCAGAGCCAGGATCGAAACCACTGCCGCGGGCAGTTTCACCGCGATCGCCGGGATCGATACATATTGCGCGTTGATCACGCCGCCCAGCGACAGCAGCTTGGTGATGTTCAATAGATTCGGCGTGCTGTTGTACTGAATGACCACATTGGTCGGTGTGAGCAGGTTGCCCAGCAGGTTCTCAAGATCCGGAGCGATCTTGGAAAGCTGAGCGGAAGCGAAGCTGGTGCTGATCAGGAAGCCAGTCCAGAGGATAAATTGACGTCGGAGCCATTTCATAGCGATCCCTGCAATGCATCTCGCGTTCCACCGCTTAAGACATTGATTTTTATAAGTCAGTGCTTTTACTTAGGCGACACAATGGCGCTTCCGGCGTCACTTTGGCGTCTGCCACTTCGCGCGGATCTCCTTTCTTATCAGGAAATTCCGTCGGGTCGAGATCGGGGATTCCCTGGTGGAGCCTCCGGTAAAGCGCTTAAGGAAATGACAGTACTGGAACCCCTTAAGTCCTTAAGCCAAGGAGCCGATTATTAGTAGAGAGGCCACCCCCCGACCTACTTATGACGCCTCGCAGAGCCACCGTCTACATCGGGCTGATCATCTTCGCCGGCTCCGTGATTCTCGCGCATGGCCTGTGGACGTGGAGTTCCCAGGACCCCATCCGCTATCTCTCCTATTGCGCCATCGCCATACTTGCCTCCGGGATGAAGGTCACGCTGCCCGGAGTCTCCGGAACCATGTCGATGAACTTTCTGTTCGTCCTCATCGGCATTTCCGAGCTCAGCCTGGCGGAGACGCTGGTCATGGGCTGCCTGGGGATCGTGGTGCAGAGCGTGGTTCACGTCAAGCATCGCCTGCGCCTGGTGCAGGTACTGTTCAACCTGGCGAGCATGGCCTGCTCCATCCAGATTTCCTATGGCGTCTACCATTCCCCGTACCTGCTCAGCGGAAAACTGGAAGCGCCTGTAAAACTGCTGCTGGCCGCGGCAACTTATTTCGTCACCAATACACTCTCCATCGCTACGGTAATAGCGTTAACCGAGGGAAAACGCGCGGGAAAGGTCTGGCGCGAGTCGTATCTCTGGTCGTTCCCCAACTACCTGGTCGGCGCCGCCGTAGCGTGGATCGTGAATGCCGCCAGCGTCCTGTTAGGCTGGCAGACTTCCTTGCTGCTGATGCCGATTCTCTACGTGATTTACCGGTCTCATAGCCAATATGTAAACCGCCTCCAGGACGAAGCCATGCGCGCCGAACAACTGCGGAGCCACGCCGAAGAAGTCGCCGCGCTGCACCGCCGCACCATCGAAGTGCTGGCGCTCGCCATTGAAGCTAAGGATCAGACCACCCACGACCATCTGGAGCGCGTCGAAGTCTACGCCATCGGCGTCGGCAAGGAACTGGGGCTCGATGAGGGCCAGCTCGAAGCGCTCCGCGCGTCGGCTCTGCTGCATGACATCGGCAAGCTCGCGGTGCCGGAGTACATCATCTCGAAGCCCGGCAAATTGACGCCGGAGGAGTTCGAGAAAATGAAGACGCACACCGTGGTGGGCTCGGAGATTGTGGAGCAGATCCGCTTCCCCTATCCGGTGGCGCCCATCGTGCGGTCTCATCATGAGAAGTGGGACGGCACGGGCTATCCGGACGGTTTATCCGGCGAACAGATTCCCATCGGCGCGCGCATCCTGTCGGCAGTGGATTGCCTCGATGCCCTGGCTTCGGACCGCCAGTATCGCCGGGCTTTACCGCTCGAGGAAGCCATCAAAATAGTCGAAGCCGAGTCCGGGAAAGCGTTCGACCCGAGAGTCGTCAAAATCCTCGCCCGCCGCTATATCGAACTGGAGCATCAGGCGACCTCCGGCGGGTCGCATGAAAAACCCAAACTTTCAACTGACATGAAGATCGTCCGCGGCGACGCTCCAGCCGCCGGCTTCGAAACCACCGGCCGCGACTTGGCGAATTTCCACCGCTCCATTTCCGCTGAAGACGTTCTAGTGGGCTGCACCGACCGTGAGTCGGCGTTTTCGAAGCTGCGCAAATCGATTCGCGAAGCCGTCCAGTACGACGTCCTGGTCCTCTACCGGAAATCCGGCGAACATCTCACGCCGGAACATCTGGACGGCGAAGATTACCGTCTGTTCGGCTCGCTCGAAATCCCTCTGGGCATGGGTTTATCGGGATGGGTTGCGGAAAACGCGAAATCGATTATCAACGGGAATCCGTCAGTCGAGCCCGGCTATCTGAACGACCCGACGAAATTCAGCACCCTTCGCTCCGCCCTGGCCGTGCCTCTGGAATCGCGCGGCGGAGTCGTGGGAGTGCTCTCTCTCTACCGCCTTCAGCGCGACGCGTTTTCGAACGAAGACCTGATGAGCCTGCTATCCGCAGCCCCGGCGGCGGCGCGTGCGCTGGAATTGCCGATGCGGGAAACCATCGCTCAATGAACTTGCGCGCCTTCGCGTCTTACAGAGCCGCTATACGAAAGCATGGGGATGATAAGAAATCCATTCGCCACGAACAGCGCAGCGTGTTAGTCGATAACATACTTTATCGTCTAGGAAAATAGCTTGTTCACACAGGGCGAGCTGGGTTTGTGATTTTGAACTTAATAGCAGCCGAGCAAGGCTATTTGTTTTGAGGACGGCTAGGGTGCAAGATCGTACTGCCCACGGTAACGCCGCCCGCGGTCAACTTTTTATGCCAGATCAGCAGTTCGTTCGCTTCGTCTCCTAAGGTGGGAGCGCCGGATGTGGCAGGAGTCCACGAGACGTTGTTAAAGCTAATGGTCGGCGGCACACTGAAAGAGTAGTCGTCACGCTGCCACACCCCACCGCCCTGGTAGTTGCGCCTTCCTGAGAGGTTGTCGTGCACTGAATTGTTGCCGAATACCCCGCTGGGGTCGTTGAGATAGTTGGTGTATCCAATTCCCGCGGCGAAATCCGTGATAATCGTCCCGTCCTTCAGCAGCCCACTCGAAAGAGTCCGATTCGAATACATTTCGATATCATGTCCCAGCGCGATCCCAATTCCTACGTTTCCGAAGTTCACAGCCTGGTTGTCGTGAATCTTTAGAAACGCAGTGGCAAGGGACGGATCGATGTTCGGCGAGCCGTCCGTTGTGAAGGCTGAGCCATAGTACGGCAGACCCCGCGCGTTGGATGGGACAGAGTCGTAGCCACCCTGAATGTAATTGTCATGAATTTGCATGGGGCTCGCAGAGGTACCACTAGAATCGTAAATATTGATTGAGTCTCCAACGCCTCCCTCGTAGGGTTCGTTGATAATCTCGTTCCAGCCGATCTCGATTCCTGGCACTCCGAGGACATGATCCAAGATTATGGCATGGCTGACTGCCGCCGCTTGCTGGCTAGTCAACGTCTCCAGATATCCCCCATTTCCGTCACTAAGACGTCCATCAACGTTGTAAACCCGATTTCTGAGGATCGTGATTGTGTTGTCGAGACTGTGGTTCCCTCCGTATTGCTGAAACCATATTCCGTAGAACCCTCCGCCGACGAAGTCGCAATTCTCGACGCGTAGACTTGCGGCCTGGTAGCTGTGGATTGGGCTTCCCTTTCCCTGGCCCATCTTATTGGGGTTCGTCCCTGCAAAACACGATTGCAGCACGGTCAACGTGCTTCCGACTCCTGAGTCGATCAGATCCCCAGGGCCCTTTATCCTAGAGTCAACGATCATGACTGCCTCGGTCGTCTGAATATTCACGGCCGGGACCGAGGGGTCAGTGCTTTGCCAGTTTCCCGAATATGTTCCGCCCTGGGTGATAACGATCGGCCCGCTGAAAGACACCCCATAGTCACAATTCTGGGCCGAGGCCGAGCCGACGCCGGCCAACGTAGCGAGAAGCCCGCAGAAACTTTTAGCGACATGCAGGAGCGCCACACGGTCAGTATATCCGCAGAATTCGCCGCTTGCCAGCCCGAATACGTCGGGTCTTCACCGCTACTTCCGATAATCCGGTCATATGTTAACTTCCTACGTAACCGCCGTCGCCGGGCTCTGGATCTGTCGGCATGCGAAGCTAATAGGAAGTGCCTGCTCCTTCGCACGAGACGGGAGAAAGAGC
Organism: Bryobacteraceae bacterium; assembly: GCA_035485055.1. Classification (GTDB taxonomy): domain Bacteria; phylum Acidobacteriota; class Terriglobia; order Bryobacterales; family Bryobacteraceae; genus Palsa-187. Next base: position 127,087 of record DATHOJ010000003.1, on the reverse strand, counting down.
TTCGACAAGACCGGTAATCGCCTGAAAAGCCGGATCCTATCCTACTACTAGGGGGCGGGTTGACGCTCCGAGATCTTCCACTCAGTGCTCCGCGCCCACACGCGCAGGAAGCTGTGGAATCGCCGCAATCAAGCGCTTCGTATACTCGCTCCGCGGGTTCAGAAAAACCTCGTCGATGGAATCGCACTCCACAATCGCTCCATCGTGCAAAATGGCCACGCGGTCGCACAGCGACGCCACCGACGCCAGATCGTGCGAAATGTACAGGACCGCGATTCCCCGCTCCCGGTTCAGCCGTTTAAACAATGCGAGGATCTCCGACTGCGTAATCGTATCGAGCGCGCTAGTCGATTCGTCCGCCAGCAGCAACGCCGGGTTGTGCAGCAGCGCCATCGCAATCAAAAACCGCTGCGCCAATCCGACGCTCAAAGCCCGCGGATACTGGCGCAGGAAACTCTCCTCGGTCGGCAGGCTGACGCTTTCAAGCAAAGGCTTCCAATCCGGCTTGCCTTTTTCGTGCGCTCTCCAAGCTTCTTCGAGTTGCGAGCCGAGCCGCACATTCGGATTGAGAGCCGCCAGCGGACTCTGCGGCACCAGCGCGATCTGTTTCCCTCGCACCCGCCGGATATCCCGCGAATTTAGTTTCAGCAGATCGCGATCCTGAAACAGAATTTCGCCGCTGCATCGGCCGCCCTTCAATTGGAGCAGCCCGAGAATTGAAAGAGCGATCGTGCTCTTACCTTCCCCGCTGCGCCCCACCAAACCGAGAATTTCGCCCTCCGCGACCTCGAGCGACAGTTCATTGAGAACGCGCTTCTGCCCGTATGCCACCGAAATTCGTAGCGAAAGCAGCATCATCTGCTCCCAACGGTGATATGTTCCGCATCCCAAAAAGTATGGGGGAAGAAAGTAGTCGGCTTCACGCCGATGAGCTGCTTAGAAACCGCAGACAGCGAGTTCGGATGTAGCAGATAAATGATCGGCTCCTGCTCGCGCAAGATCTCCTGCACGCGGTCGAAATTCTTCTTGCGCACATGGTAGTCCGCAGTCGCCGCCTGCGCCAGCATCAAACGGTCGATCTCCGCTTCCCAAGGAGTTTCCGGTGTCTTCTGCGAAGGGTTCCAGGGATGATTGCTAGCCGAGCTGAGCAAAATGTTCATCATCTCGCTAGGGTCGGGATCGACGTTCACCAAGCCCAGCAAACAAGCTTCGTAATTCAAGGTGCGAGTCATCCGCTCAATCAGCGAAGGAAAGTCGAGTGTCACAATATTGATCTTGATGCCCAGCTTGGAAAGGTCTTCCTGAATCATGGCCGCCATTCGCTCGCGCGTCTTGCTGCCCGCGTTGGTGATCAGCGAAAATTCAACGGCGTTGCCGGCGCGATCGCGGAGCACTCCGTTTTCGAGGTGGAAGCCGTCACTTATCAATAGTTTCAGAGGATCGAGTTTCGACGCCGATCCTTCTTTGAACCAGAGCTTATTCGAAGGCGCGATTGGTCCTACGGCCGGGGTTGCATGGCCACGGTAGACGACCCGGCAGAGGTCGGCTCGTTGGATGGCCTGCGAAACGGCGTGCCGGAACGCGGCGGAGCGGAACCAGTCCTTCGTATGTTCTTGAATCGGGGCGCGTTTCGCTTGGTTGAACCACAGAAATTCGGAGTCGAGCGTCGGCCCGGCGTCGACGGCTTCGGGGATACGCTCGAAGAGATCCGGAGTTAATTTATCGATCAGTTGGATCTCGCCGCGTTTGAATCTCAGCAGTTCCAGATCTCGATTTTGCTCGATATCGATGCGGATGGTGTCGACCTGCGGAAGAGGCTTCTTCCAGTACGCCGGATTCTTCTTCAATAGGATGAAAACGCCAGGCTTACGCTCCGCCACCACAAATGGGCCGAGTCCGGAACCGATGGCGACCTGGTCGAACATAATTTCAATGCTGGCGGTGGGCGCGGGGAATTCGGCGGTTACTGTTGACGGTCCTTGGGCGGTTACTTTTACGGTGCCTTTTTCGGTTTTGAAGGTATCGGCGATCGGCGAGTGCAGTGCCGGGTCCAGCAAGCGTTCGAAGGTTTTAACGACGACGTCGGACGTTATGTTGGGCCGCAATTGGAATGTGATTTTTGTGCTGTCTTTGCTTATTTTCCATGAGGTTGCGAGTTCTGGCTCGGGTTTTTGGGTCAGGCGGTTGATGCGGATCAGCACGCCTTCGGTCAGGTAGCCGATGGCTTCGGCGGATTCGTCGGCCATCAAAAGAGGGTCGGTGGTTTTGGGCTCGTCGTGCAGCGCGAAGCGCAGTTGTCCGGCGAGGAAGATCAATAGCATCAGCTTCATACGGAATACTCCTCGCGCTCGAAAATCACTTGAAAACTGCCGACTACCGCGGCAAGAAGCAGAACGGGAGCCAGGAGCCAGGGATGGCCGGCGATGCCTCCGCCTTCGAGTTCGCGCAAGAGATTGCCCCAGGATGGCAGCGGCTCCATCACGCCTAACCCTAACATTCCAAGGGTGGTTTCGGCCAGCACGTAGGCTGGAATCGTGATCCAGAGCTGCGCCCACAAGATCGGCATGACGTTGGGAATCAGATGCCTTCGCAACAAGCGGGAAGATCCGGTGGCGCGGGCTTGCAGCATGAAATCCGAGTTGGAGAGCTTGCGGACGGCGGCCCGAATGACTCGGGCGGGACCAGCCCAGCCGAGGGCTCCGAGCAATAAGAATGTGATGGTTACGGATAGTAGTGGCGATACGTTCAGAGGCAGAAACGCCCTTACCATCAGGAGCAGAAACATCCAGGGGAGGGATAAAAACAGGTCGGCGGAGGCGAGGATCAGTTTGTCCGCGATTCCGTAGCCGGCTAAGCCGCCGAGAGCTGCCGCGGCGATACAGGATAGGATTGCGGATGCGGTTGCAAGCAATAGAGATACTCGTGTCCCGTAGACCAGGCGAGACAGGCGGTCTCGACCTAAGTCGTCGGTGCCGAGCGGAAATTGCTTCGAGGGGGAGGCGTTTGGAGAATCACGGAATTGTCGTTCATAACGTGCTGGGATCAGCGCCGTGAAAACGACAAGCATAAGAAAGCAAATGGCGATTCTCTTAATCATGCCTAATTTCCGAGACCGCGGTTGCCACGGTGGTCGCGATGGCGACTAGCATGGTCAGGTTTACCAACAGGGGAAGATCGCGAGCCATCGCCGCGTTCCAGGCCAATTTTCCCAAGCCGGGGACATCGCAGATCGCTTCAATGGGGATGGCGGCTCCGATGGCCATGCTCGCCGAAGCGGCTGCAAGTGCTAGTAATTGCGGGGAGATAGACGGCAAAACGTGAGAGAACAGGATGCGGGTTTCGGTGACGCCGCGGGCTCGCGCCATTTCCACATGGAGGGCGTTGTTGGCTTGGGTTATTAGGTTGCGAGCGAAGCGGTAGATCCTTGGCGTGAGGACGATCACCAGGACCAAAAAAGATTTCGCGCCTGCCGCCAGACAGAGATAGGCGATCAAGGCGATGGGAAGACTCAGAAGCAGGCCGGCGAGGATTGAAAAGCCTCGTTTCGGGATCGCGAGGGCCAAACCTAACAGCCAGCCGCCGGTTAGGCCGATGGCGATTTCGCGGAGGGTTTCGGGGGCGCGGTCGGCGATCAGGGCGGCGATGGAGGCGTGGTTGGACTCGGAATAACCGAGATCACCCTTCGCTAAACCGACTATATATCGCCTTAAATTGCTCAAAATGTCGGCCGCGGATGCCTTATTTGACCTTATTTCGCGGATGCTCGCTTCATTCAAACGGCGGTCGAGCTCGCGCTCATCGACTGCGGTTCCGGGCGCGTAGCTGACTAGAAGTGCACACGCCAGGCCTGAGGCTAAAACGAGGACTACAATTCGCCTAAGTTGCCGGAGCACAGGTATCTATCGGTGGAAACACAGGAGACAAGCATCAGGCGTTCTGCTCACGCAACTGGGGCTTACGCCTTATGGCCCAAGTAGTAAGGTTTCGTAAATACTGAGGGTTCATGCTCGCCCGCGAATTTATCGGTGTGCCCGCGGTCTTCGCCAGCGAAGTGATGCAGAAGCTGGTGGCGCTGGTGGAGAAGGTCGCGGTGACGAACGCCACGATTCTGATCACGGGGGAGAGCGGGTCCGGGAAAGAGATCGTTGCGCGGGCGGTTCATCATTATTCGCTGCGGTCATCGAAATCGTGGGTGGATTTAAACTGCGCGGCGCTGCCGGAGAATCTGCTGGAGAGCGAACTGTTCGGGCACGAGAAAGGCGCGTTTAGCGGGGCTGATATTTGCAAGCCGGGACTGTTCGAGCTCGCGGACCAAGGCACGCTTTTCTTGGATGAGATCGGCGATCTGGATCCGCGGATGCAGGTGAAGCTGCTAAGGGTGCTGGATGGTGCGAGTTATTATCGCGTGGGCGGGGTGAAGAAGGTGACGGTGGACGTCCGGTTGATCGCGGCGACCAATCAGGATTTGAGCGCGGCGGTGCGGGAGGGGCGGTTCCGGTCCGATCTCTATCACCGGCTTTCGCAGATCCCGATTTGCGTGCCTCCGCTGCGGGAACGGCGCGACGATATTGTGCCGCTGGCGCAGCATTACCTGGCACATGACAAATCCGGATTTCAGTTTTCGCAGCAGGTGCTGGATAAGTTGTGCGCCTACGACTGGCCGGGGAACGTCCGCGAATTGCGCAATGTGGTGATGCGGGCGTCGGTGTATGCGGCGGGGCCGGAAATTACACTCGCGGATCTGCCGGAGGGCTTTGCGGAGCGCTCATTTGCCTCCGGTCTGCAACAGCTCGCGGCGCTTCCGGATCTGGAGCGGAGGACCATTCTGGCGGTGCTCGAGGAAACCAGGGGGCATCAGCAAAGGGCCGCGGACAGGCTGGGGATTTCGAAGAGAACCTTGCAGCGGAAGATACGATCGTACGGAATGGCGGGCGAGAACATGCCCGTGGCAGGATGATTACCATGGACCCGAAGCGCGAAGCCGAGAGGCGGAAAGAAGAGCGGTCGCCGCAGACGGGCGCGATCGAGATTTCGTTCGCGGATCCGGCGCAGGTGACGGTGAGGGCTGAATTGATCGAGGTTAGTGGGCGGGGGTTTCGGGCGGCTCATGATAATAAAGCGCTGGCGCCGGGTCTGGAGGTTGAGTATAGGGGCAGCGAGGGGGGCGGAAGAGCTCGGGTGATATGGACGCATGTGCTCGATGGGCGGTGTATTAGCGGGTTTTTGGTGCTGCCTTTTTGAGGGGTGGTGGAATCGCTCGGGGCGTAGACACGAGTGTCAACGCGGCACGCACGAGTGCGTGCGCCACAGAGCGTGCAGGCGAAGCGGCTGCGGCGTCGGTGTGATCGTGGCTAGGGGCCGGACTAGGGCGTCCGCCGCACACACGGAGGGCAGGTCGGGAACCTGCCCCACTGAGTTAGCTTGTGGCGCGGGCGAAGCTGGCGGCTAGGTGGCGGATTCTTTCGGTTAGTTCGGGTGGGTCTTGGACTTCGAAGTCGAGGCCGATTAGGGCTAGATAGACGGCTAGCATGTCTAGGGAATTGGCGCCCATCTGGAGCAGACAATTTTGGTGATCGATCGATTCCAGTGTTCCTGCGCCGGGAGGGATTTTTTCGGAGGCTGTTTCCAGGGACGCGCGTAATAGGATTTTGGCGCGGTGCGGATAGGGGGCGTAGGAGACGCTGCGCGAGACGTAGGCCACGAAATCCTTGTCGGGGGGCTTTCTGGGCGCGAATCTTGATCCGGCGGCGATTTTGGGGTCGATGCGGTCCACGCGAAATGTCCGCCAGTCTTCGCGGGCTGCGTCCCATGCGGCTAGATACCAGCGGCGGCCGGTGTGGACCAGGCGATGAGGCTCGACTTCGCGCTCCGTCGCGGTGCCGTCGCGGCTACGGTAGATGAATCGCAATTTCTCATAATCGCGGCAGGCGCCGGCGATAGTGGTGAGAGCCTCGGCATTCACGGTGGGTCCGGTGCTGGCCATTGGCTCAATGAACGAATGGAGGGCCGCGACCCTGCGGCGCAAACGCGAGGGCAGGACTTGCTGCAATTTCGCAAGCGCCCGCACCGACGCTTCTTCGATTCCGCTGACTGCGCCGCTGGCCGCGGTGCGCAATCCTACGGCGACCGCGACTGCTTCATCGTTATCTAGCAGAAGAGGCGGCAGCGTGGTGCCTGCGCCCAATTGATAACCGCCGCCGGTTCCGGCTGTGGAGTTTACGGGATAGCCGAGGCTGCGCAGACGATCGACGTCGCGGCGGAGGGTGCGGGCGGTGACTCCTAGGCGCTCGGTGAGCTCGGCTCCGGACCAGTAGCGGCGCGCCTGAAACAGGGAAAGCAAGCGGAGGAGCCTGGCCGACGTATCCAGCATGACTTTCAGTCTGCCATGGATTGCGGACTGAATCTGTCCGCAAGTGCTGATAAGGTTCTAATCGGAGAGAAGATGCTCTTAACCTCATTCAAGTTCGGGCGAAAGACCATCATTTTCTCCACAAGGCCCGTACTCGTTCCCAAAGGAGAAACTATGTCATTCAGCAAGACGCTGCTACCTGAGTTTGACGAAGAAATGAAGAACACGCGCAAGATTCTGGCATGCGTGCCGGATGGGAAGTTCGATTATCAGCCGCATCCGAAGTCGATGACACTCGGTCGGCTGGCTACGCATGTGGCGGAGCTGCCTTCGTGGACTACGTTCACGCTGGATCTGGAGGTGCTGGAACTGACGCCCGATTTCAAGCCGGCGTTCGCCAGCACCCAGGCGGAATTGCTGGAGATGTTCGATAAGCACGTCGCAGAGGCGCGCGCGAAGATCGAAGGGGCGTCCGATGAGGACTGGCAAAAGACGTGGACGTTCAAGTGGGAGGGAAAAACAATTTGGTCGGAGCCGCGTTCGGTGGTGATGCGAGGGAAGATCATGAACCATCTGATCCATCACCGGGCGCAGCTCGGGGTTTTTCTGCGGCTCAATGATGTCGAGATTCCGGGGATGTATGGGCCGTCGGCGGATGAGAAGAAGTTTTGGGAGACGGCGGCTTAGTTGAGTGGGGGCGGGGCAGGTCGGGGACCTGCCCTACTGGCATCTGCGGCCAAGATTGGCCGCCCCAGACGACTAGGGGAACTGCCCTGCTTGGCCAAGCGTCGACACGAATGTCGACGCGGCACGCATGAGTGCGCGCGCCACAAACACATCAGCTACTACAACGGAACTATATTTGTTCGTGGTCGGAGGGGTGGACGGTTATTTCTACTCTTTGCGGTTTTAGGCCTGGGAGTTCGGCGTCCAGGCGGATGGTGCCGGAGGCTTCGCGGGCTTTGATCCAGATGGCGCCGGCTCCTCCGCTTAGCACGAAGGGATTCTGGCCGATGATTTCTCCGGGGCCGGTTATCGTCAGTTGGACGGCTCCGGTGGACATGGGGCGAATGTTGCCGTACTCGTCGGTCAGGCGGAGGACAACGCGGGTGGCGTCGCGGCCGTCGCCGATCAGTTCGCGGTCGTCGGGTTCGACGCTCAGAGCTGCATCGATGCCTGTGCCGGACATGGTTACGGTTTTTACCAGCTTGCCGCCAATGTAACCTTCGATTTTGAGATCGCCCCACTGCGGTTCATCACGGATTGCCACGAGGAACGGTGGATATTTTAGATGGCTGTAGGTGGCGCGATCAGGGTCGGCCTCCTTTTGAAGACGGCCGTTCATGTAGATTTTCAGGTGCTCGCAGTTCGAGCAGATGGGCACGGTGCCGACGCCGCCAGCGGTGGAACGGTCGCCGGAGGACCAGGAGAAACCGGGCTCGATCACGATCTCTTCGTCGGGATCGCATTGAGATTTGTAGAAACCGGCAGCGGCTTTGGGGATGCGAAAAATATCGCTGATACCGTGGTAGCAGATGCGGTCGCCGGAGCCGAAATTCGCGTGCGTGTTGTAATCGAAGGCGCACCAGGCGATGCCTCCGGCGTAGCGATCGTCTGAGGCGAGCTGGTCGTGGACGCGCGCGTGACGCAGGACGTGTTCGGCAACACGCTCCACCTGATCGAAACGTTTGGTAGAGAACATGTGCCCGTTGAATTCCGTGTTGAGGTACAAAGGGTGATTGGGCGGGCGCAGAGGGAAGCCGAAATCGTTCATGGTGAAGACGTCTTCGAGCAGCTCCGATTCATAGAGGTAGCGAATGCCGCCGGTTTGGCGGGTGTCGTCGAGCGAATGCGCGACCTGGTTGGTGCGGGAGTAAAAGGCATGATTGTCCCGCGATTCATTGATGCGCACGCCCCATAAAATGATCGAAGGGTGGTTCCAATCGCGGCGCACCATCTCGCCGACGTTGCGAACCGCGACATCCTGCCAGGGATTCTCGCCGATGTGCTGCCAGCCGGGGATTTCTTCGAGGACGAGGAGCCCGATCTCATCGCAGCGGTCGAGGAAGGCGGGGGATTGGGGATAGTGAGACGTCCGGACGATGTTGCACTTCAGCTCGCGCCGGAGGATATCGGCGTCGCGGCGCTGGACCCGGGCGGGCATGGCTCCGCCGACGAAAGGGAATGTCTGGTGGCGATCGAGGCCGCGCAGTTTTATGTGCCTGCCGTTCAGCATGAATCCGGCGGGCGTGAATTTCGCGTTGCGGAAGCCGACGGTGGTGGAGTATTCGTCGCGCGAGCCGTCGGGGGTCGAGAGGATTACGTGAACCTGATAGAGCTTGGGATGCTCGAGGTCCCAAAGTTGAATGTCGCCTACACGGTCGATGGCGAGTTCGTGAAAATCGACGACTGAGTTTTCGACGGGCGTGTCTTTGGTGGCGAGGACGCGGGTGCCGTCTTTTAATGCGACGGCGAGCTTCGCGCCGGGCGGGACGGGTCCGTCGAGCCAGCAGCGGATTTCCAGGCCTTGTTCGGGTTCCTGCACGCGAACCGGCCGCGCGAATACGTTGACGATGTAAGTTTTCGGCACGACGCGCAGGCGGACGTCGCGATAAATTCCGCCGAAGGTCAGGTAGTCGATTTTGCCTCCGAAAGGCGGGATGTCGGCGCGCTCGGTGGAGTCCAACTTAACGGCTAGCAGATTGTCGGCGTCGAGGCGCAGGTGGTCGGTCAACTCGACAGAGAAGGGAGTGTAGCCGCCTTTATATTCCGGGAAGGCGGTTCCGTTGATCGCTACGGTTGAGGCGGTCATCGCGCCGTCGAAATCCGCGAAGACTCGCTTGCCGCGCCAGGCGGAGGGGGCTCGAAAGTGGCGGCGATAGACGGATATGAATTGGTAGGCTCGGTCGTCGAAGCTGTGCCAGGGCAGACGGACGTTGGTGTGCGGCAGGGTAATGATTTCGGATTTGGAATCGTCGAAGCGCGGTTCGAGGGCTTCGTCGCCGACGCGCGGAAGAAAGCGCCAGTTGCGGCACAGTTCGTAAGTTCGGCGCGGGGGCGAAGCGCTCGGGCTGCGTCCCGATTGTGCGCCGGCGTGGGCGATTCCGGCCGCGGCTCCGACGAGGAACGCGCGGCGGTCGATAGCGTTTGTACTCATGGTTGGCAACAACATATCATTAATAATTGGTGACATCCAACATAAGCCGCCGCCGGTTTGTCGCGACTTCGGTTTCGGCCGCGTCGATGCTGGTGGCGGATCGTCTTTTTGGCGAGCCTCAGCCCAACTCGACTCGTCCATCGGCGGATCTGGAGAAGCTGGGCGCGGTGGCGATCGCGGAGGCGAAGAAGCAGGGCGCCACCTATGCGGATCTCCGCATCGGCCGGTATCGCAATCAATTTTCGGGATACCGGCTTTCGCCGCAACGCGGGAGCAGCGTTACGGACGAGGTTCCGTTCGTCACGGATCAGAATAGTTTCGGATTCGGCGTGCGCGTGATCGCGAAAGGGCAATGGGGTTTTGCCGCGTCCCCTCTGGTTACGGCTGAGGAAATCGCTCGCATTACGCGGGAAGCCGTTACGGTCGCCAAAGCGAATGCCGTGGCCCAGTCTACGCCGGTTCAGCTTGCGCCGGTGAAGGCTTATCACGACCGGTGGACTTCGAAATTCGACAAAGATCCGTTCGCCATTTCGATGGACGAGAAGCTGGAACTGGTGCACTCCGCGACGCTGAGCATCAAGAAAGATCCCAAAGTTTTTTCGGCGTTCGGGGCGCTGGGTTTTCAATCGGAAGATAAGTACTTCGCGTCGTCGGAGGGGTCGTCGATTCAGCAGTATGTGGTGCGGGTGTATCCGATCCTCAACGCGGTCGCGGTGGATTTTAAGAATGGAGTTTCGCGCACCCGGAACTATACGGTCGAGCCGCAAACCGCGGGTTGGGAGGCGATTGCCAAAGCCAATCTGGGAGAAAACGCGCCTCGCATCCGCGCGGAGGTTTTGGAGCATCTGGCGGCGCCGCCGGTCAAGCCGGGGAAGAAAGACCTGGTGCTGCTTCCCAGCCATTTGTGGTTAACGATTCACGAATCGATCGGCCACTCGACAGAATTGGATCGCGCGTTGGGATATGAGGCGAATTACGCGGGCACCAGCTTCCTTACCACCGAGAAGATGGGCAATTTTTCGTTTGGCAGCGAGCTGATCAATGTGTTTGGGGATCGCACAAATGAGCGCGGGCTCTCGACGGTCAAGTATGACGACGACGGTGTGCTGACCACGAAATTTCCGATCATCGAAAAAGGTGTGTTCAAACATTATCAGACCATTCGCGATCAGGCTCATCTGGTGGGGGAGAAGGAATCGCGCGGCTGCTGCTATGCGGATTCGTGGTCCAGCGTACCGTTCCAGAGGATGCCCAATGTGTGGCTCGCGCCGGGAGTGTCGACGGTGACTCCGGAGGATTTGATTGCGGGCGTCGACGACGGGATTCTGATCGAGGGCGACGGGAGTTTTTCGATCGACCAGCAGCGCTACAATTTCCAGTTCGGCGGCGACGCGTTCTGGGAGATTAAGGGCGGCAAGAAGCGCGGGATGGTTTCGCGGGTGGCGTATCAGGCGCGGACTCCCGATTTCTGGCACGCGTGCGATGGGATCTCCGGGCAAAGTTACTGGCAGCAATTCGGTGCCCCGAGCGACGGCAAAGGCGAGCCGGGCCAGAGTAACGCTGTCAGCCACGGATGCTCGCCGTCGCGATTCCGGCAGATCAATGTATTGCTGACCGACTGAAGGAGACCTGCAATGTTCAGCCAGCAGCAAGTCAAGGACATCATCGATCGGGTGATCGGCTATTCGAAGCTGCCGGGCTGCGAAGTGAACGTCCAGTGGACCGAAGACGACTTTATCCGGTTTGCGAGGAACGGGATCACGACTTCGGGGTATCGCATTACGCAGCAGATTTCGATTACCAGTACGACTGCCGATAAACGGAGCGGCAATTCGGGGGTCAGCGAGCTTACGCCGGAGGCTCTGAAAGCGGGCGTCAAGCAGGCGGAAGATCTGGCGTTGATCTCGCACCCGAATCCGGAAGACATGCCGGCTCTGCCCGCGCAAACCTATCCGAAGCTGAGCAATTTCGATCCGGACACAGCGGCGGCGCGCGGCGACGTGCTGATTCCGCAGGTGCAGGCGGTGCTCGAAGGCGCGATCAAGAACAAGCTGGTGACCGCGGGATTTATACAGAGGTCGGCCAACGCGGTGGGGGTCGGAAATAAGGCCGGCCTGTTCGGATATCACACGTACACCGATTCCAGCCTCACGCATACGATGCGGAATCAGGAGGGAACCAGCTCCGGCTGGGCGACGCAGAGTTCGGTGATGGTGAAGGACCTGAACGGTGCGGAGCAGGCGGCGGTATCGATCAAAAAATGCCTGGGCGGCGTGAATCCGCGGAAACTCGATCCGGGTAAATATACGGTGATAATGGAGCCGGCCGCGGTGGCGGATCTCATCGGCTGGCTGGGATTTGCATTCGGCGCGCGCGATGCCGAGCAGGGGCAATCGTTCCTCAGCAAGCCGAGCGAAGATCCGAATGCGACGGCGACTTTTCTGGGCGAGAAAATGTTTCCCGAGTTCATCACGCTGCGCAGCGATCCGTTTCATCCGAAGCTGGCGTCGACGCCGTGGGGCCCTTCGCTGCTGCCGAATGAGAAGGTTTCCTGGATCGAAAATGGTGTGGTGAAGAACCTTTTTTATGATCGGTTCTGGGCCAGCAAAGCAGGAAAGAAGCCGACGCCATTTCCCGCGAACCTGGTGCTCGAAGGGCAGAACAATACGCTGAACGATCTGATCGCATCGGTGGATCGCGGATTGATCGTGACCCGGCTGTGGTACATCCGCGTTGTCCAGCCGAAGACCTGGCAGCTTACCGGGCTCACGCGCGACGGCGTGTTTCTGATCGAGAACGGAAAGATTACCGCGCCGGTTTCTAACTTCCGCTGGAACCAGAGTCCCGCCGAGGTTCTTCAGAGGACTACGAAACTCACCGAGCCCATGCGGGTCACCAATGACGAGACCGGGTCGAACATGGCTCCGGCTCTGATCACTACCGACTTCAATTTAACCAGCCTTTCGGACGCAGTTTAAAACTTCCATGAAAAAATTTGTTTGCTTATTCCTCGCGCTGCCGCTTTTCGGCCAGCCGAGCCCGGCCGATAGGGCTCGCGAACAGGCTGAATATGTGCGCTCCCATTACACCAAGTTCGATTTCCGCATCCCCATGCGGGACGGCGTGAAATTGTTCACCAGCGTCTACGCGCCGAAGGACATGAGCCAGCAGTATCCGATCATGATGCAACGGACGCCTTATTCCGTGGGACCTTACGGGATCGATAATTACAACAACAACCTGGGTCCGAACGAGCTGTTCACAAAAGAAGGATTTATTTTCGTTTACCAGGACGTTCGCGGACGCTATTTATCGGAGGGCACGTTCATCGACGTGCCGGTGCATAACACGCACCTCAGCGGTCCGAAGGATACCGACGAGAGCACCGACACCTACGACACCATCGACTGGCTGGTGAAGAACATCCCCAATAATAACGGGCGTGTCGGGATCTGGGGCATCTCTTATCCTGGATTTTATGCGGCTTTCAGTCTGATCAATGCGCATCCGGCGTTGAAGGCGGTTTCGCCGCAGGCTCCAATGGGAGACGTCGGGAACGGAGACGACGCGTATCATAACGGAGCGTTCTATCTGGCGGCGAATTTCGGTTTCTATACAAGTTTCAAACCGCGCAAGGAGCCGGAGCGTCCCACTCGCGGAGCTCCGTTCGATTACGGGACGCAGGATCAGTATGATTTTTACCTGAAGATGGGGCCGCTGGCCAATGCCAACGAAAAATATCTCCACAATGAGAACGTCTATTGGGACGACTTGTTGAAGCATCCGAATTACGACTCGTTCTGGCAGGCACGGGCGGAGGCGCCGCACATGAAGAATGTGACGCCGGCGGTCTTGTGGGTCGGAGGGTGGTTCGATGCGGAGGATCTGGCGGGTCCGCTGAAACTTTTCTATGCGAATGAAAAAGCCGGTCCTGCGGCGCCGCAGACGTTGATCATGGGTCCGTGGTCGCATGGAGGATGGTCGCGGGGGGATGGCGAAAAGCTCGGAAATTTGAGCTTCGCCTCGAAGACCGGCGAGTTTTTTCGCGAGCACATCGAGCTGCCTTTTTTCGTGGCGAATCTGAAGAGCAAAGGCAACGGGTTGAAGGCCGCGGGAAACGAAGCGATACCGAAGGCCTGGGTGTTTGAAACCGGAACGGCGGAGTGGGCGCGTTTCGAGCAGTGGCCGCCCAAAAAATCCACTGAGCGGTCTCTCTATTTCGGCGCGGGCGGAGCATTAAGTTTCACCGCTGCGAGTGGGACCGGCTTCGACGAATATGTCAGCGATCCAGCGAAGCCTGTGCCGGTAACCGCCGAGGTTGGCGCGGGAATGCCGGGCGATTACATGACTTACGATCAGCGCTTCGCCTCGCGGCGCACCGACGTGGTGACCTACCAGACTGAGCCGCTCGAAAAGGACGTGACCATTTCCGGTCCCATCGAATCTCTGTTGCAGGTTTCTACCAGCGGCACGGATTCGGATTTTGTGGTGAAGCTGATCGACGTTTATCCCAACGATTATCCCGATCCCAACCCGAATCCTGCGAGGGTCCACATGGGCGGCTATCAGCAGATGGTTCGCGGCGAGCCGTTTCGCGGGAAATTCCGCAACGGCTTCGATAAGCCTGAGCCGTTCACGCCGGGCAAACAAGCTTCCATCGCCTTCAAGATGCCGGACGTCTGTCATGTGTTCCGGCCGGGACATCGCATCATGGTGCAGATCCAAAGCTCCTGGTTTCCATTAACCGACCGCAATCCTCAGGTGTTTCTGGACATTCCCAACGCCAAAGCCAGCGACTTTCAAAAAGCCACCGAGCGGATTTACCGGGGCGGCGCGGAAGGGTCGCGAATTCGCGTGCGCGTGTTGGAGTAAGCGGAACTATATACTTTTGGGATGAGAAAAACCGCGCTCCTGCTTATTCTCGCCCTGCCCTCCTTTGGTCAGGATCGTGTCGATCTGGGGCTGGTCGACCGCATCAAAGCCGAGGCTTTCGATCATAGCCATGTGATGGAGACGCTGCGTAATTTGAGCGACGTCCATGGTCCGCGATTGACCGGATCGCCGGGTTTCGAAGACGCCGCGAAATGGGCGATGGGAGAGTTGAACGGCTATGGGCTCGAAAAAGTGCACCTCGAAAAATGGGGTCCATTCGGGCGAGCCTGGACGCTGGAACAATCCTCGCTCGAGATGATGGAGCCGCGGTATTCGCAGCTCACGGCCGCGCCTTTGGCCTGGAGCGCCTCGACCAACGGACTGGTTACGGGTGATCTGGTCCTGGCACCGGTGAAGATTTCGTTTATCGAGGGTCCGAAGAAATTTAAGGAAGCGTGGCAGGCGTATCAGGCGGCGTGGAGCGGCAAGCTGAAAGGAAAAATCGTGCTGATCAGTGCGGCAAAGGTGCCCGCGCAGCAGACCAAGCCGCAGTTCCGGCGCTACACCGACGCGGAGCTGGCGGATTTGGAGAAGGCTCCCGATCCCGCGTCCAAAGTGACGGCGAAGAAGCTGGAAGATCTGGAATGGCCGGAACCGGCGGACATCGGCAAGTTTTTCGGCAGTCTAAGCAATAGCCTGACGGATCAGATTTACGATCTCTATGACAAAGTAGCTGCGGATCGCGGTGAATTTTTCGCCAAAGAGGGCGCTGTGGGCGTAGTGATGGAAGACGATCGCGCGCACGAAGGCCTGCTGTTCGCGGAGGCGGCCGGCGGATTCAAAGCATCGGAGACAGCGGCCCCCCCTACTTTCGTGGTCACGGCTGAGCAATACAATCGCATCGCGCGATTGCTCGAAAAGAAGACTCCGGTCCGGCTGCGATTGAGCCTGAAGGCCACTGCGTCGGACCGCGACGTGGATGGGTTGAATATTATCGGCGAAATTCCCGGCGGAGCGAAGAAGGATGAACTGGTGATGATCGGCGCTCATTTCGATTCCTGGCACACGGGCACGGGCGCCACCGATAATGGCGCGGGCAGCGCCGTGATGATCGAAGTGATGCGAATTTTGAAGGCGCTGAATCTGAAGATGGATCGCACCGTGCGGATCGGTCTATGGGGCGGCGAAGAAGAAGGACTGTTCGGTTCGCGGGCATACGTGAAGGAACACTTTGCCGATCCGAAAACCATGCAGGTGACTTCAGAGCATGGGAAGCTTTCCGGGTATTTCAACCTCGACAACGGCAGCGGCAAAATTCGCGGCGTATATTTGCAGGGCCATGACGCGATGCGGCCCATTTTCGAATCGTGGCTTGCTCCGTTCCGCGATTTGGGCGTCATGGCGGTTTCGATTCGCAATACGGGCGGCACGGATCATTTGAGTTTCGCGGCGGTCGGGCTGCCGGGATTCCAGTTTATCCAGGACCCGCTCGATTACGGCACCATCGCGCATCATTCAGATATGGATACGTGGGATCATGCGGTCCCCGAAGATCTGATGCAAGCGTCGGCGGTGATCGCGACGCTGGTCTACGAAACGGCGGTGCGGCCGGAGATGCTGCCGCGGCGGGCGTTGCCGAAACCGGAATAGGACTGTAGCAATCAAAACGATTATGAAATCCTCGGGGCCATACCAGACGATTCTGGTATAGTTTACCTCGGAGGAATAAATGAGCCGAGTACATGAAGCGATGCGCAATTTGGAGAACAAGAGCGCGGCGGAGAAGGAATTGGGGGCTGCGCCGTCCAATTTGGTGGGCGCATTGATCGCGGAACTGGCGGACGAGGTGCCGGACGATCCGAATCTGGAGACGGTCCGAGCGGATTTGCTATCGGTAAGTCGTTCATATGAAACCGATAAGAAGAAAGATCTGGCATTGCGCTTCTATCTCGCCACCCGGTCTTTACTACGCGCGCACGAGCTGCTGCACGAGCGGTTGAAGAAGGCTGAAAAGAGGAATCGGATGCCTGAGGTTGGGACGAGCGAAGAGACGCCGGCCGAAGTTCCGGAAACAAACGCCCTCGCTAATCACGCTTAGAAAGCGTTAAGATCGCTGGAAACGTCGCTCGACGGAGCCTTATTTGACCATAATTCGCGCCTTGGTTGCGGTTTGCGGAATCCTGCCGCCGGCGGTGGGGCAAGCTCAACTTATCGCCCAGAGGATGCAGAGTTTCATCGACCAAAAGACGGTCCCAGGAACGGTGACTTTGGTAGCCCGCGGCGGCAAGGTGGTGGAGTTCGATGCGCTCGGCATGGCGGACATCGAAGCTTCGCGGCCGATGCAGAAGGATTCGATTTTCCAGGTCATGTCGATGACCAAGCCGGTCACGGCGATCGGCATCATGATGCTGGCCGAGGAAGGGAAGCTGGCGCTTCGCGATCCGGTGGAGCAATATCTACCGGAGTTTCGCGGCCAGCAGGTGATGTCGAATGTCGGTCCGGATTCGGCGCGGCTGCGGATGCCGGACCATCCGATCACGATTCGGGATCTGCTCACCCACACGGCCGGCATTCAGGATCCCGCTCCGGCTGAGATCCACGACTATCCGCAGTTGATGAATGTGAGTCTCGCGGAGGTGGTACGGCATCTCGCGAAACAGCCTCTGTTGTTTCAGCCCGGCACTCAGTGGAGCTACAGCAGTCCCGGCATCGAGATTCTGGGACGCCTGATCGAAGTATGTTCGGGCGAAAAGTATGAAGATTTTATCGCGTCGCGGATTCTGCGGCCGCTGGGGATGAAAGACTCGTTTTTTTATCCTCCGGCCGACAAGATCGCGCGGATCGCGATGGTTTACGTGCAGAAGGACGGCAAACTGGTGCGCGCGCCGGGGAGCATTCTGGGAGGCGATCCTTCGAAATATCGTAAGGGAGCCGTTTTTCCGGCGCCAGGCTGGGGACTCTATTCCACCGCGGAAGACCTGCTGCATTTGTATCGCATGATGTTGAACAACGGCATGTATGAAGGGCGGCGATATCTGTCACCGTTCTCCGTTCATGTAATGACGGAAGCGCACACCACAGGAATTCACCCGGTTGGCTGGATGCGCGGAGCCGATTACGGGCTGGCTTGGGAAGTAGTCACCGATCATCTAGGCGAACTGGCGGGGCATTCCAAAGGGACCTACGGACACGGCGGAGCTTTTGGAACGCAGGGCTGGATCGATCCGGCCAACGATCTGATCTCCATTTTGCTGATCCAGAGAGCCGATGGCGGCACGGATAGTTTGCGCAATGTATTCCTGAACATGGCGGAGTCAGGCGTAGAGAAATAGCCGATCCGGGACTTCAGCCGTCCCATCCTTCCCAGTCGCGGCTCGTGAGCCGGAATAAACTGTTTACATCAGAAGTTAACAGTGTTATACTCGCCCCCAATTGTTCTGTTGGGTAAGTGGAATTAGCCGGGTGGGTTGCCCGGCGGGACTCACTTGTAATTAGAACGGACACCGAAGTCCGACCGAACTGGCTATGACGCCAGAAAATTACATGGGGAGAGTTGCGTCTTGTTGCGCGGCGAAGTGCAAGAGGGTAAATGCAGTCCTAAGGGGTTGGGGTTGTTTCTTATTTTTGCAGGCAGGAACAAGTCAGGATGCCGTTCTCCGTTCTAACGGCTGGTTTTCCGCTTTTAAAAATTAAGTCAAGGGGAAGGGAAAAATCGAATGAGATTATCGCGACGTGGGTATTCAGCATTCTTCTCGATCGCCATGCTGCTGGCTACATTCAGCATTTCAGCCTGGGCGCAATCGTCATCCTCCGGCACCGTGTCCGGCGAAGTCACGGATCAACAAGGCGCGGCGATGCCGGGTGTGGAAATCACATTGACCGAACCATCAACCAACATCGCGCTCAAAACTACGACGAACGACGCTGGACGATACATTATGGTCAACGTCAGCCCGGGAACCTACAACATCACATTCAGCAAGACGGGGTTTTCGACTCGCAGGGTGAATAAGCAGGCCGTGAACGTCGCGGAGACCCTTACCGTCAATGCCACTCTCGAAGTGGGCCAGATCAGCAACGTGGTGGAAGTCACGACGTCGGCGGGTAGCGAGCTACAGACAGTCAATGCGACGGTAGGCACCACGGTTTCAGGAGATTCGCTGACCTACCTGCCGATTTTCGGTTCTGACGCATCTAGCCTCGCGATTATGCAGCCGGGCGTTTCGCCGGAAGGCTCGGTCGCCGGCGCGATGTACGACCAAAACACGTTCCAATTGGATGGCGGCAACAATTCGAACGACATGGACGGCAGCATGAGAGACTACACGGGGAGCTACGCCCGCGGCGCTTTTGGCGGCATGGGCAATCCTCCGAGCGGTGTTCTTCCGACGCCACCGGACACGATTGAAGAATTCAAGGTGGGAACCGCCGGACAAACGGCCGACTTTAACGGTTCTTCGGGCGCACAGATCAGTGTGGTCACGAAACGCGGCACCAACCAGATTCACGGTTCGGCGTACTATTACTATTCCTCAAGCGATGTGGGCGGGGCCAACACCTGGGACAATAACCACACGCCCAGCGGAAACCTGGGATATACTCCGATCCCGATTACTCACAACCAAAGGTACGGCTTTACCGTCGGCGGTCCGATGCTTCCGAAAATGCTGGGCGGCAAGACGTACTTCTTTTTCGGTTGGGAAGGCTTCAACTTCCCGCAATCGGAGATCATCAACAAGCCGGTGCCGACGGACGCGCTGAAAATGGGTGTCATCCAAATCAACGAAGGCGGCACTTACGTTCCTTTCAACATCAATCCTTATGCGGTAACGTTCAACGGGCAGAGTTTAGCGCCCGCCGCGTGCGGCGCCGGCGCTTGCGATCCGCGCGGCATTGGTATCAATTCCATTGTTCAACAGATCTGGACCAAGCAGATGCCGGAGCCGAACAACTTCAACACCGGCGATGCTCACAACGTAGAGGGATTCCAGGGTCAGGTCTCACTTCCGGAGACCACTAAGTTCCTGGTGGGCCGCGTGGATCATGATTTCGGTCCGAAATGGCGCATGTACAGCAGCTACCGTTATTATGCTTTGAATCAGTTGACCACCAACCAGATCGATATCGGCGGCGTACTGCCGGGCGATAAGCTGGGCGTCCCCGCGGCGCGTGCTCCGCGTCCGCAGAAACCGGACATGCTGGTGGCTGGATTGACGACTAATATCACCCCGACTTTGACCAACAGTTTCGTCTGGAGCTATACGAGGATCTGGTGGCAATGGGCGTCTTCGGCGGCACCGCCGCAACTGCCTGGACTGGGCGCTGCGCTCGAAATCGGCGGCGAAACCTCCAGCGCGCTGATCCCTTACAACGTGAACAATCAGAACACGCGCCAGCGGTTTTGGGATGGGCATGACTCCCAGTACAAAGACGATCTGACCAAGATCGTGGGCAATCACGTGATTCAGTTCGGCGGACTCTTCGGAAGGAACTTCGACTATCACGAACGCAACGACAACGGCCAGGGTATCAATACCTCGCCGGTAGACCAGATTGTCAATTCCTCTGCCATCTCCTATTCGTCGGCGAACTATCCTGTGGGCCTCCCCAGCAGCCAGACCAGCACCTGGCAGAAGTATTACACGGAGGTGCTCGGTATCGTCAATCAGCCGCAGGTGCTCTACACCCGCAGCGGCCCGAATCTCACCTTGAACCCCGTGGGGACGCCGATGTTCGACAAGAGCGGGATCAACTTCTACAATCTGTATGTCACCGATTCCTGGCACATCAGTCCGACGGTCACATTAACTTATGGTCTTGGCTACCAGGTGGAAATGCCGCCGGTAGAGCAGAACGGGAAGCAGGTAGAGGTGGTCAACTCCTCCGGCAATCCGATCAACTTCACCAACTATTTCGCGACGAAGGCTTCGGACGCATTGCAGGGCAACGTCTATAATCCGATCATCGGTTTTTCGACCATTGGCAACGTCACCGGAGCCAGCCACACCTATCCGTACAATCCGTTTTACGGCGGTGTGAGTCCGCGCGCGGCGGTTGCCTGGAATCCGAAGGGCAGCGGCATGCTCGGGAAGCTAGCGGGCGACGGAAAGACGGTGATCCGCGCGGGTTACGGCACGATCTTCAGCCGGCTGAACGGCGTCGGCCTGGTGCTGGTTCCACTGTTGGGACCGGGGCTCGGCTCGCCCGTTTCCTGTATCGGCGCTTCCATGACGGGCCAGTGTCTGGGTACCGGCGGTGTAACTCCGGCGACGGCTTTCCGCATCGGAACCGATGGTTCGGCGGGTCCGCTGCCGACAGTCTCCACGACGCTACCTCAGCCATCCTATCCTGGCATCAATGGAGCGTCGGCCGCGGCCGCGTCTTCAGGACTGGATCCGAGCTTCCGGCCGGCGGCGACCTATAACTATAACGTCAGCATTCAACGCGAACTCAGACCCAGGATGCTGTTCGAAGTCGGGTATATCGGCCGTTTCATCACTCACGAATGGATGCAGCGCGATCTGGATGCGGTTCCGACGATGTTGACGCTGAACGGCCAGAGCTACGCACAAGCCTTCGCGGGTATGTACATCAACTCCTGCGGACTGAGTCCGACCTGCACCGGGAACATGAATGTTCCGGTGCAACCGTTCATCGAGTCGGCACTGGGCGGAGCGAATTCCTCCTTCTGCGCGGGCTATGGAAGCTGCACGAATGCCGTTATGCATAACGCCGCGATGTACGGCTATATGACCCAGACGCAGAACTTCAGCTTGTGGAACGCCCTGAGCCAGGCTTCTTCCTGGACTCTGGGCCGAACCATTCCCAGCAGCGTTAGCGCGGCGATCCCGCAAGGCCAGGCTTCGGGCATCAACGTCGACGACAGCTCCGGCTCATCGAATTACAATGCACTGTACACCACGTTTAAGACGCAGGACTATCATGGTGTGACTACGCTTTCGAACTTCACCTGGGGCCGTGCGCTCGGCACGGGCAACCAGTCTCAGGCGACCTCGGGCTATACGGCGGTCAACCCCTACAATGTCCAGCAATCGATGTACGGTCCTCAGTTCTTCGACTACAGGTTCCTGTACACGCAGACCTTCCTGTGGTCGGATCCGTTCTTCAAGGGCCGGAGGAACATCCTCGGGTACGCGCTGGGCGGATGGAGGATCGCTCCAATCCTTGCGGCCCGGAGCGGCGCGCCGCTGGCAGTCGGGACCCTCAGCAACAACGATTCGTTCGGTGAAACTCAAACCAGCGGCACCAACGATGGCGCGGTTCTCGGGACGAAATTCACTGGAGGAACCAACGCCAATTACAACGTCAACATCGCGAACAGCGCGACGGGCGCGGGCATCAACAGCAACACGGCCAACGGCGGAAACAGCCTCAATATGTTCTCCAATCCGGCGGCAATCTTCAACGAATTCCGGCCTTGCATTCTGGGTTATGACACCAGTTGCGGATCGAGCGGCCAGATTCGCGGCATGTCCAACTGGAACATGGACCTGAACGTCGCCAAGGACTTCGCGGTGTTTAAGGAGCGGGCCTATGCAACCTTGTCCTTCCAATTCACCAACGTGTTCAATCACGTGGTTCTGAACGACCCGGAGGTGTCCATCGCCGACCCGAATGGCTGGGGCGTTCTCGGTTCGAACAACGCGAACGGGAACGGGGTCGGTGGCCAGTTTAACTCGCCCCGGCAACTCACTTTTAACCTCCGGGTGAAGTTCTAATCCGCGAGTCGTAACGTAGTTAAAAGGGCGCCCTGGGGAAACTCTCTCGCGCGCCCTTTTTGTTTGTTAATGATTGGGCGATAGGTGGCCTGACGTCCGAATCGCGCGGGAGTTATATCGGTCTTTGGTATTCTTTGTGTACCGCGAACGGCATGCCCGGAACTCCTCGTCCAATTATCGAAGTGTCCGGCATCCGCAAGGCTTACGGGTCCACCGTGGCGGTCTCCGAAGTTTCCTTTAAGGTCCAAGAAGGTGAAATTTTCGGGTTGATCGGTCCGAACGGAGCGGGCAAAACCACTACGATGGAGTGCATCGAAGGGGTGCGGCGGCCGGACAGCGGCGTCATCTCGATTCTCGGCCTGGATCCTTTTCGCGACGTCTATCAGTTGCAGAATCGCATTGGCGTCCAACTCCAGCAGGCACAGCTTCAAAAGAGGATCAAGGTGTGGGAGGCGGTGGATCTGTGGGCCTCCCTGTACACCAATCCGGTGGACCCCAAACGGCTGCTGGAACAACTGGGGCTCGCGAGTAAGCGCGACGCGTGGTTCATGAATCTTTCCGGAGGGCAGAAACAGCGGCTGTTTATCGCGCTGGCTCTGATCAACGATCCGGAAGTGGTGTTTCTGGACGAGCTGACTACAGGGCTGGACCCACAGGCGCGGCGGGCGATCTGGGACTTAGTGCGCGGCATTCGCGAGCGGGGGAAAACGGTCTTCATGACCACTCATCTGATGGAGGAAGCGGAGCGCCTGTGCGACCGCGTGGCCATCATCGAGCACGGGAAGATTATCGAGATCGGCCGGCCGGAGGATCTGGTGCGGCGGCACTGTCCTGAGCGGACGGTGCTGTTGGCCACCGACAATACAGGCGCGGAAGAATGGCTGCGTACCATTCCATCGATGGAGGGGGTTACGCGGCGAGACTCGCAATTTACGCTACAGGGCCAAGGCGAGGATTTCGTGACCGAGGTGATTCACTGTCTATCCGAGAATCGGATCCGCGTCACGGATTTTCGCACTATTTTGCCGAATCTGGAGGATGTTTTTCTGAAGCTGACGGGCCGGTCGATTCGCGATTAGGAGGGATATGTTCCGGGGACTATGGAAGCTGACGTGGCTCGAGATCAAGATATTCCTGCGCGAGCCCATGGGCGCGTTCGGATCGATCCTTATGCCCGTACTGGTGTTCGTGGTGGTGGGCCGGTTGATGGGAGGAAAGCTTCCCGCGGCATCGATTGCGGCCACCGGGTTCCTACGCGTCGGGTTGCCGGTGCTCGCTTCGGTGATGATTTCGCTGAGCGGCGTGTTGTCGCTGGTGACGATTATCTCGATTTACCGGGAGGGCGGAATTTTGCGGCGCCTGCGGGCCACTCCGTTGCGGCCGCAGACCATTCTTACGGCGCACGTTCTGGTCAAATTGGCGCTGACGCTGGCCACCATGATGCTGATGGTATTGGCCGGAAAGCGCTATTACCCGATTAAAGTGGACGTTCCTATCTTTGGATTTGCGCTGGCGCTTCTAATCAGCACCTGGAGCATTCTCTCGATCGGATTTTTGATCGCGAGCATCGTTCCGACGGCGCGCTTCGCCCAACCGATCGGAGGGGCCATCCTATATCCAATGCTGGCCATGTGCGGGTTGTTCGTGCCACTGCAATCGCTGCCGCCTGCGCTGCACATGGCGGCTCGCCTGGTGCCTCTCACCTACGCGGTTTCCTTGCTCCAGGGGATCTGGAAGGGCGAGGCGTGGTCGGCGCACATTGCCGATGTCGGGGCGCTGATTTTGGTTTTCGCGATTTGCACGGGGCTGTCGGCGAAGGTGTTTCGCTGGGAATAAGGCCGCCGAGGTGTGGCATGCTGGAGGTTCTATGCGCGATCCGGAGACCATCGAAACAGAGTTGATGAGTATCAGCTCGATTGCCGACGATTCCGTCAAGTTTGAACGTATCGTCGCGTGGTGCGCGGCGCATCCGGACGAGGTGCCGTTTGCGCTTCATCATATGATGGGCCGGAAAGCGGACTCCGAAGGCGACGCCGGACTACCGTAGACACACTACACAATATCGTGTAGACTAGCTACACAATGATCCGCAAGGCGCCCAGCCGCATGGAGCTGCTGCAAGGCACGCTCGACCTTCTCATCCTGCAGACGCTACTCCTGGGGCCTACCCACGGCCACGCGGTGGCGAAACACATTCAGCGGACTTCGGAGGAATTACTTCAGGTGGAGACCGGATCGCTGTATCCGGCTCTCCATCGTCTGGAGGCCAAGGGTTGGGTCGCGGCGTTCTGGGAACTGTCCGACAAAGGCAAGAGAGCAAAGTATTACCGGCTCACGGCGCTGGGGAAAAAGAAGCTGGTAACCGAACAATCCAAGTGGCAGGCATTCGCACGGGCCATGGGATTGATCTTGAATCCGGTGGTGGAGGAGGGGAAATGAACGCTTTTTTTCGCAAGCTGAGCTGGCTCGCGCAGCGCCGCCGCAAGGAAGACGAGTTGCGCGAAGAGCTTGCATTCCACCTCGAGGAGGAAGCCGAGCGGGTGGGGCATGACGCCGCGCGGCGTGAACTGGGAAACATCACACTGTTACGGGAAGAAACACGCTCGGCATGGGGATGGACGATGATGGAGCAACTCGGCCAGGATCTGCGCTATGCCCTTCGCACGATGGCGGCGAGCAAAAGTTTTAGTCTGCTGGCGATTCTGACGCTCGCGCTTGGCATCGGAGCAAATACGGCGATCTACAGCTTTATGGACTCGATCCTGTTGCGGTCGCTGCCCGTAGCCGATCCCGAATCGTTAGCGGTACTGAACTGGCACCAGCTCTCCAAAGGGATGGCGGGGACGGTCATGCATAGCGGAAGCGGGAGCACGCACGAAGATAAGGGAGGAACGACCGCCGGTATCTTCCCGTATCCGGCCTTCGAGCGTTTAAAGAAGTCTTCCGACTCGGTATTTTCGAGCCTGTTCGCGTATTATCCGACGCGCGAAGTCAACCTGATGGTGAAGGGACAAGCGGAGCAGGCGAGCGGCGAATATGTTTCCGGCGATTATTTTCGCGGGCTCGCCGTTCTGCCCGCGGCCGGCCGCGCGATTATCCCCGATGACGACCGCGCGGGCGCGCAACCGGTCGTTGTGTTGAGTTTCGCTTATAGCCAGAAGCGCTTCGGCGACACCGTAAGCGCCCCCGGGCAATCGATCTTGATCAACAACCTTCCCTTTACCGTGATCGGGGTCGCGCCCTCCGGATTTTTCGGCGTCGATCCGGCCGCCGCGCCGGATTTCTACATCCCTCTGCGTACGAACATTTTGTTCGCGGCCAAGCATCGTGGCATCGGAAGTGAAGCGTACCTCGATCAGAACTTTTATTGGATCGAGATGATGGCGCGCCTCCGTCCGGGCGTGAATTTGGCGCAGGCGCGGGCTGCGTTGGGTCCCGTATTTCATCAATGGGTCGCGACCACGGCATCGAACGATCAGGAGCGCGCGGATCTTCCGGCCCTGCTGATTACAGAAGGCGCCAGCGGTCTCGATAATCTGCGCCGCCAATATTCGAAGCCGCTGTACGTGTTGCTGTCGATGGTGGCGCTGATTCTGGCAATCGCCTGCGCCAACATCGCAAACCTGCTGCTGGCGCGTGCAGCGGCGCGGAGGCGCGAAATAGCGGTGCGGCTGAGCATGGGGGCCGGACGATTTCGCGTGATCCGTCAACTGCTGACCGAGAGCCTGCTGCTCGCCGCCATCGGCGGAGGGGTGGGAGTCCTGCTCGCGGTGTGGGGCATTCGGGTGCTGACCTTGCTTCTGGCCAACGGGCGCGAAGATTTCACTCTGCATCCGGATCTGAACTGGCACGTGCTGGCCGCGGCCATGGCATTGTCGATGATCACGGGCTTGCTGTTCGGACTCGCCCCGGCGCTGCAAGCCACGCGTGTAGACATGATGCCGGCGCTCAAGGAAACGCGAGCGGGTCAGCCCGGCCGAAATAGGAAGCGCCTCAGCTTGAGCCACGCGCTGGTTATCTTGCAGATCGCGATTTCACTTCTTTTGCTGGTGGGCGCGGGCCTGTTCGTTCGGACGCTCCGGAATCTGCAATCGATCCAGTTGGGGTTCAATCGCGAAAACCTGCTGCTGTTTCAGATGAACGCGCGGCAGGCCGGACATAAGGCCCCCGAGATCGTGACGTTCTTCAGCAATCTCCAAAAGCGATTCGGCGCGATTCCGGGAGTGCGCGATGTCGCGATGTCGCATTACCCGATGATCGGATATGGAACGTGGATGTCGGATGTTGCCCCTATCGGCAAGGAGCCGTCCGGCACCACGATTCACATCCTGATGACCGGGTCCGGATTTTTTACGGCGATGCAGATCCCAATGCTCGCCGGGCGCGAGATCGATCAGCGCGACCAGCCGGGCTCGCCGCCGGTCGCGGTGATCAACGAAGTATTTGCCAAGCTGAGCTTCGGGGATGAGAATCCGCTGGGCCAGCGTATATCGATTCGACGCGAGAAGCCATTTAAGGAGATGGAGGTCGTCGGAGTAGCCAGGAATGCGCGTTATGGCGGTCTCAAGGGCGACTTTGAACCGGTGGTGTACGTTCCGTTCAATCAAGGCACGTACGTGCCTGTTGAAGAAATGACGTTCGCGTTGCGCACCAGCGGCGATCCCCTCCGCTACGTCAACACGGTGCACGAGATCGTACGCCAGGCGGACCCGCGCGTACCGGTGACCAGTCTCAAGACCGAAGCGGCGCAAGTGGATCAGATCATGAACCAGGAGATTGTGTTTGCCAGGCTGTGCTCTGCCTTCGCGATCCTGGCGCTGGTGATCGCCTGCGTCGGCCTGTACGGGACGGTTTCCTACAATGTTGCGCGCCGCACCGGGGAGATCGGAATCAGGACTGCTCTTGGCGCCCAGCGAGGCCGTCTGATCTGGATGATTCTACGCGACGTGATTATTCTTGGCGCGGTGGGCCTCGCGATCGGCATTCCGGCAGCGCTCGGCACATCGAAACTGGTGGCTTCGTTCCTGTACAGAATCAAGCCCAACGATCCGGGGGCGCTGACGATCGCGGTGCTAACTCTGCTCAGCGCCGCGTTGCTGGCCGGCTACCTGCCTGCGCGTAGAGCCTCGCGAATCGATCCCATGGTCGCGCTGCGGCACGAATAGTCGAAGCTGCTATTTCTCCCGATCGCCTCATTTTCTTCCCGGAGCGAAGTAAAATCGGATCAGGCCACCGTGTGCGGAGCAATCCAGAACAGTGTGCAACGGTTGGACGGAGAGGGCTGTCCATGCCGCAGCCGGATCGTATTTTTATTCATGCTAACTTCCTCGATAACCCAAGCCCAGACATGCGCTCCTTTATCGGAGGTGCGCGATTACATACGCGATAGCTGGAAGTCCCTGACTCGCTCGAATGACTCTCTTGCCCACTCAGCCGTTGACTCCAAAGTCGCTCAGAAAGGCCCTTTAACACTCTGGGTGGCCGCCGACGAAGACGCTGTCCGCATTCAAAGAGAGTTAAAGGTAGATGTCCGCAAGCTAAGCGACCTGCCGCCCCACGAGTCCGGACTTCTCTATCTGCCTCATCCTTACGTGGTCCCCGGAGGCCGCTTCAACGAAATGTATGGCTGGGATAGCTACTTCATCATGCTGGGGCTTTTGCGGGATGGACAACCTGACCTGGCTAAATCGATAACGGATAACTTCCTTTATGAAGTCCGTCATTATGGTAAGGTACTCAACGCCAACCGCACCTACTATCTGACTCGCTCCCAGCCTCCGTTCCTCAGCCGTATGGTTCTCGATGTGTACCGCTCTAGGGGGGATACTCCATGGTTGGAACGGAGTCTCCCCGACCTTGAAAAATATTATGAATATTGGACCACCGGCTCGCATCTGACGCCGACAGGTCTCTCCCGCTACGATGGCGGATCTGATCAGCCGGCGCCCGAGGTGGTCTACGGC
Source organism: Bryobacteraceae bacterium (assembly GCA_035485055.1). Taxonomy (GTDB): domain Bacteria; phylum Acidobacteriota; class Terriglobia; order Bryobacterales; family Bryobacteraceae; genus Palsa-187. The sequence continues at coordinate 99,007 of DATHOJ010000003.1, read as the reverse complement.
GAGCGCGATGAAACCGGAGCCAATCACTACGATCGCGTCCGCGATTACTATCGCACGCATGAGGTTACGGAGTATAATCTGGCGGCGTTCTACGATCCCTCGGCCGATCAGTTGACCCCTTTGTTCTATCGCGCCGATCGAGCCATGCGGGAATCGGGCTTTGACCCCTCCGCCCGCTATGGTCCATTCAGCGTAGGAATTGTGAACTACGATAGCGTGGACCTGAACGCTCTGCTCTATCGGATGGAAATGGATATTTCCGCCATCCACACGTTACTCGATCAGCCGCGTCAGGCGGAGATCTGGTCCCAACGCGCGGACACTCGCGCCGAGACTATGCGCCGCCTGATGTGGGATGCGAAGGCCGGTCTGTTCACAGACTATAACTTTGTGTCGGAGCATCAGCTCGACTATCCGTTCCTCTCCACCTTCTTCCCTCTCTGGGCCGGGCTCGCGACGCCGGAGGAAGCGTCCGCCATCGCCGGCAATCTGCCTTTGTTCGAAAAAGAGGGCGGACTACAGACCAGCACGAATGTTTCCGGCAATCAATGGGACGCCCCCTACGGTTGGGCTCCGCTTCAGCTCGTCGCCATCGAAGGTCTGCGCCGTTATGGTTTCGATGCGGACGCGGAGCGCCTGAGCTTCAAATTCCTGCACATGATTCTTCGCGACTTCGATCAGCACCATACCATCAAGGAAAAGTACGACGTCATTGAAGCGAAGAGCGATCTGGGCGACGGCATCAAGTTCGGCTACACCTCCAATGAAATCGGCTTTGGCTGGACGAACGCGGCATTCGTGCTTCTCTGGCAGGACCTGTCTGAAGGCGGCAAGCGGACGCTGGAAGCCAAATGCCTGACTCGCTGACTACTCCTTCTTGACCAATCCAGTGAGGCCCGCGGCGGCGAGCGTCGTCAAAATCCAGCCGAGAGCGGTGTGAAACCAGAAGTAGCCTTGGAACCAGGTCGCAGGCGCAGGACTTCCCGAGGGCGCGGCAACGTAGATAAACGCCTCTCTCTGTTTTAAATTGATAAGCGGCACGAATGCATCCACCGAATAGGCGTAGCGATTGAATTCCGTCGTCGAAGGCGCCTTGTCTTTGGGCACCAGGACCTGAGCGTCGAAGGCCTTTTCGAAAACCCAAGACCCGACCGCTAGCATGACCATCATCGGGATCAGCGGCCGCCAAGTGCGGTAGCCAAAGCCAAGCAAGTAATCGAGGAGCCAGTTCTTCAGAGAAGCAAGGCGTGACAGGCGGCCCTGTTTGCGTAGCTGCCGGTGCTTCTCAATGAGGACCTTCTGCGCTTCTTCCTCATAGCCCGCGCCGCGAAAGATCCGGGCGATATGTTCGTAGGGTTCGACGCTCCAGTCCGGCTGATCGCGCAGCCATTCGATTCTTTGCCCCAGCGTCATCGGAGGCGTGCTGCGGATCGTCTCCACCACGGCCGCTCGCAACTGCTCGCAGGCGCGGAACTCGAACCCGTTGATCCGGTATTGAAATGCCTGCCAACTCTGGCGGTCGTCCTCCAGGCGCCCGACGCGGGCGTGATTGAATGATATCGTTCCGAGCGAGGGCTGCTGGATGTCGCGGAATATCATCGCCCCCTGAACCTCCAGCCCGTGCGCTTCGATCGCGAGTACGTCCGGATTGGACGAGACGATGGCGGCCCCATCGAAATCCAAACCCCCGCTGATGCGCGCGCGCGATAGCCGCACGCCGCCGTTGGCGACGAAGCCGTTGCGCAAAAACAGACTACCCTTAATCGTGGACGCGGTAACCCGCATCGCTTTGCCGTCGAGCGCGTGAATCTTCGCGCCGCTGAAATCCAGATCCCCGCTGAGATCGGCGTTACGCAAGCGGACAGTCCCGGTGATGTTGGCACCCTTGAAGCTGGCGTTGCCCTGGACCTGGAGCCCATTGCCGCGGATCGCGGTATCCCGTGTGACCGTGATCGTCGCTCCGTCCGCCATCAAGTAACCGGTGACGCGCGCCGCGGCTAGCGCGAATACGCCCTGACACTCGAAACGCTCGGTGAGTTCGAGCCCGGCCTTACAGATCGCCCGGGCGCAATCGACGCCGCCTTCGATCTTGCCCTGGTTGAATTTAAGCAGCCCCCCGATTTCCGCCCCCGCGAGATGAAGGCCGGCGCTCATGCTGACGCCCCCCTCCGCCGAAAGTCCTCCGTCGGCCTTGGCTCCTTCGAGGTCGAGGCGCGTAATGAAGCAGGCCACAAGCTCGACAGGGCCATGAACGACCACGCGGCGCATCCGAATGGCTCCCTTCGCACGGAATCCGCGCACGAAACTAAGACCGCCCTTTACCGTCGCGTCGTACCCGAGCAGAGCCAAATCCTCGACGATGCCGCCGCCCTCGAATTGGAGAGAAAGGCTTAGCACCGCCTGCGAAAGCAGAATCGTGCCGTCAAACCAGCAATCGGTGAAACGAGCGTCGCCGAGGACGATGACGCCGTTAGCCAGCAATATGTCGCTCGGTGTGCCGGCGATGCATCTCCTGGGATCGATCAAAGAGGATCGGCGGAAACGGAGATAACCGTCGATCCGCGCGCTGGATAGCTCGATTTGCCCAACGCAAATAGTTTCGGTGACACTGAAGGTACTCTTGGTGTGCAGTTGATGCGCGGAGAGGCACCTGGGAGGGGGCTGGGCGGGGTCCGTTGAAGGCTTCTGGCTCAGGAGGGCGCCGTCGAATTCTACCGTGGCTCCGACTTCGGAGAAGGACAAGCTCAATTCGCCGCGTGAAACGAACCGTTCCAGAAACAACAGTGCCTGGCCGACGCGCGCGCCATTCATGAGCAGCGTTTTGCCCCCGGAGTTTTGCAGGCGGGCATTGGAGAATTCGAGCAATCCGCCGATCTCAGCGGCGGTGAACTGGATTTCCCCCCGGACACGCGTCCGGCGGAAAGAAACGCTGCCACCGACGTCCGCGCGAACGCCGCGAAGCGCAAGGCCTGTGGACTTACGCAGAATCGAGCCGCTCAGATCGAAGCTGCCGGTGATACTGCAATCGATCACGCTGATTCCGGAAGAGCACCGGAAACCGTTTCTGAGGAACAAAGTTCCAGTGACCACCAGCCGGTCGGCGGCGAATCCAAACTCCTCCGTGCAGCGTAGCCGGGCGCCCTCGGCAGACAGGCTCCCCTGAATTCTCGCGTCGTGCAGAGTCACCTTCCGAAGGCGGCATTGGCTCAGAACGAACACCCCGTTCACCGTGACCCGCCGGCCCTCGATTGGCCCGACTGTGCTGCCATTGAGCACCACCGTGCGCAGGGTCGCGTCCTGGATGCGGATTCCATCGGGAATTTTCGAACCCGTCAGATAGATCGGGTGGGGGCAAGCGGTACCTTCGAGATCGATGATGCCGGCGATTTCGGCATTGTGAACCCGGACGCCGTGCGGGTGAATCCTGGCTTCGAGACGCCCGGAGCAGAGATCGGTGAGAAAAGCCGCGGCAATCGATGCACCCTTCGCGTCGAAGGTGTCGCCGCGCGCCGCGCACGCCAGCAGGTCGCTCTCGACGAGATTGAAAGAGGGTCCGGGCGAAGTGCTCACAGCGTTGCGATTATAACGAAATTCAGATCACTGGGCGCGGAAGCCGACGCTCGAGATTTTGCCATCGGCGTCCAGCATGATTCGCCATTCCGTGGAGCCGTGCGCGAATTTCACTTCGTAGATGTCGGCGCCGCCGGGTCCGACTCCTTTGAATGTCACCGATTCCAACGCGCCCAGCGCCGTGATGTTGGCCTTGAGTTGCGGCAATTGCTGGCGGGTGATGTTGGCGAGGGCCGGAATCATCAATTCATATTTCGGCTCGCCGAGGCGCAAGTCCTCGATGTTGCGGCGGAGTGCGGCCTCCGATCCCGGCATTTGCGTCTGATCCTTGAATCGCTTCGCCGCCGCGGCCTGCGCTTCCGCCATGCGCTTCACATCAGCCTCATTCAATCGGAGCGCGGTTTGATTCATGCCGTTCTGGTGCAAGGTCAGTTGGGTTGCCTTTCCGTCGGAGCCCACAGCGAAAGTGAGCTGCGCGTCTACCACCTTCAGAAAAAATTCGTGTTCGGCCTTGGGGAAGATCTCGAATTTCGGTTGTCCGGTGAGCTGCGCGTACATCTGGTCGCCTTCGCGCGTGACCGTGATGACGGCATTGCCCAGGCCATATCCCCCGACGTATCCGTCAAAAAGCTTAGGATCGGCTTTCGTGACCATGCGTTCCGATGGCTGGAAATCCGGCCATCCGTATTCGTGAGCGATGGTACGCAGAATCTCCGACGCGAGCTGGCCTCCGTTATCGCTGTTGGTCATGATGGCCGCGCCGTCGCCGCTGTTGTAGGCGACCAGGTTGCATTGGAAGCCTTCGTTTGCTCCGCCATGCGTGAAATAAGGATGCGCCGCTTCGCCGCCCGTTCCAATTCCGATACCCCATTTATTCATTCCCGGCTTGAGCATTTCCTGAGCCATGGCCTGCGAAAGCACGCCTCCAGACCTACCCGCGAGGTCTTTTTGAATCTCGATTGCGAACCGCGCGAGGTCGCTCGGCGTGGTCCACAATCCGGCTGGAGCCATTTCAGGGTACACATGCGGTCCGCCTTTCACCGGCTGGCCGTCGCGCTGATACGCCATCGCGGCTTCGGGCATTCTCGATGGAGGCAGCGGCTGTTCGTACGTGCTGCGAGCCATGCCGGCGGGACCGAGCACAGTATCATGCATCAGTTTGGGGAAGGGCTGCCCGGTCACATCCTGAAGCAGGAGCTGCGCGACGACGAAGCCTCCGCCGGAATAACGCCAGATGGTTCCCGGTGTCGTGTCTACAACAATCGCGGGAGTATTTCCCTGTCCGTTCAGAATTTGTACGAGCGTGGGTTCAGGAACATTAGATGCGTAGCCGGGAAATCCATGCACGGTCATACCCGCCGTGTGGCTCAACAGCTCGCGCAGAGTGACTTTGGTTTTTTCGGTAAAACTATTTTCCGGAACCTTCCAGGTTTTGAGGTATTGATTCACATCCGTATCGAGGTTGAGCTTCCCCGATTGCACGATGTGTAAAACCGCCATCGCCGCCACAGGCTTGCTGATGGAAGCCGCTTGAAACAATGTGTCGGGCGTCACCGCGGGACCATCCGTGCGGGTGACGCCGAAGCCTCGCGCCCATTCGATTTTTCCGTCGTGAATCACGGCGATGCTCACGCCCGGCACATGGAGCGCGGCCATTCTATCCGTCAGCTTCGAGGAAGCTACCGGTTCGCCCTTAGTGATAACCGCGGGAAGAATGGCGTCTTGAATATTTCGAATATGCTGTTCAACCGTCGGCTGTGCTGTTAGCAGGCCGGCGATGCTGAAAGCGAGGCACAGGCAGGAAAATGACATGGCACGCTCCTCGAAGTAAGCCTATCACGCACGCTCGCGCGTCAATTTGTAGCCGACGCCGTGTACCGTGTGCAGATGGCGTGGATGGCTGGGGTCTTCTTCCAGCTTGGCGCGCAGGGTCGCGACGTGATTGTCGATGGTGCGTGTGCTTTGGCCGGCGTTGTAGCCCCACACCGTTTCGAGCAGTTCATCGCGAGTGACGACGCGGCCTTCCCGTGCAGCCAGCAGACGGAGGACGCCGAACTCTTTTGGAGTAAGCTCGATTCGCTGGCTGGCGCGATTCGCTTCATAGGAACGAAAATCCACGTTGATGTCGCCGATGCGCAACTCGTCGGGCATCTCCGGTGCGACGCTGGTCCGGCGGAGCAGCGCGCGAGCACGGGCGAGCAGCTCGCGGACGGAAAAAGGCTTGGTGACGTAATCGTCGGCGCCGAGGTCGAGGCCCAGAATGCGATCTTCTTCTTCGCCGCGAGCCGTCAGCATCAGGATAGGAGCGATCGATCCGCCCGCGCGCAGTTTCCGGCACACTTCGTATCCGCTCATGCGCGGCAGCCGGATATCGAGCACGATCAGGTCGGGCTTGCCGTCGCGCGCCATGCGAACCGCCGTTTCGCCGTCTGAGGCCCATTGCGTCTCATGACCTTCGAACTGAAAATTATCGCGAAGACCCTGCGCGATCGCCTCATCGTCCTCCACAATCAGGATGCGGCTCATGAGTTCTTCGCGACCGGCAGATGGAGAGAAAAAATCACACCCTTCGGGGTATTGTCGCGCACTTCCACGCGGCCGCGGTGCGCAGCGACGATTCCATCGACCAGAGTAAGGCCCACGCCCGCGCCCGAAACGGCCTGATGCTCATCGAGAGGGACGCGAAAAAACCGCTCGAAAATGCGGCGCCGATGCTCGACCGGAATGCCGATGCCGTGGTCCGCGATCTCGATAATCGCTTCTCCGTCGCGGCGGCGCAGAGACACGCCGATCTCGCGCGAGTCGCCCGAGAATTTCATTGCGTTCGCGAGCAGGTTCAGCAACGCTTGCTCCATCGCGCCCGCGTCGGCGTCCATCTCAACCGGGTCCGGCGTGATTTCGAGACGCACGGAAAAACCTTTTTGCTGGATGGGCTGTTCCAGGGTTGAAAGCGCCGCCTCGATGGCTGTCGAGAGCGCGATCCGTTCGAAGTTGTATCGCGACGCGCCGGCTTCGAGCTTCGAAAACGCCAGTACGTCGTCCACCAGTCGAGCCAGGCGGCGGCTCTCCCTGGCAATCGTTTCGAGGTATTTCTGCTGGCTTGCCGGATCGGTGACGCGGCCTAGCGCAAGAGTTTCAGCGAACATCCGGATGGAAGTAAGCGGCGTGCGCAGTTCATGCGAGACGTCCGTAACGAACCTCGCGCGCAGTTGAGCCAGATCTCGTTCACGTTGCATTTCTCTCCAGACAATCAGCCGGCAGAACAGGGTGACTCCCAGCGCAAACACAATGGCCGCCGCGTAAAATGCGAAGCGCGACTTGCTCTGCTGTTCGCGATAGATCTCGATCCCGAGCCCCGCGAACACGCTGGCGGGAATCAGGATCGAGAGCACGAACAGCGCCACGCGTTTACGATAGGGCATCGGGTCTAAGCGCATTCTACTTCGGATCGGGCAGCAGCTTGATCGTGACAATCCTGGAATCCCGATGGTCCACCGCGTCGAGCAGCACGCAAACCGGGAGACCCGCGAAAAACACGACCGCCGCGACCGGTACGGTGACGATTGCGAATGGAGAGAGAGCAAAATTCAACATGCGCTCGCCGAACGCTTCGGCGTGGCTCGATTGCGCGGGGTAACGCGTGATCGAGACGATGGAATCCCTGGGAATTTCGATGGTGCGGCCGTCTGCGATCGAGACCCCATCGGCGTTGGTCGATACAAACCAGCCGGTATGATTCATGCCCTTCCCGTCGGCGATGGTCACCCGTTTGCCCTTCAGGTATCGCGGCAGGTCCTTCCAATGCAGGTCCTTCGCATTGGCGAAACCGGCGATCAAAAGAATAGCCATGAAGAGTACCAGCCGGCGGGTCATTAGATGACTCCTTCGGGGCGCACGGTGATGAACTCGCCCGGCGGCTCGGTTAGCTCGAATAGATCGCGAACGAACGCAATTGGTGCACCGATTGCTCCTCCAACGGTGCCGACGGGAATGGTGAGCAAAGCGATCAAGGGTCGCGGGCTCTCGCCATCGATCCCGGTGAACGGAATAAAGTATGCCATAAACACTATCGCGCCGAGATTCTTCAGATGCGAGAAACGACCGTCGCGGCCTTTGCGGTAGATCGTCTTGATCGCGTCGCGCGGGATCTTTATTTCCACCGCGTCTTTCAAAACCAACGAGTCGGGAACCGAACTGACGAACTGTCCGGGATAGGAATCGCCTTGCTTCGTCGTCACGATGATGCTTCTTCCTTTCAAGACTTTTGGAAGTTCAGACCAATGGATATCGGCAGCGCGTGTGGAAGCTGCCAGAGCGAGCAATGTGGCGAGGATCGTGCGCGTCATTTGGACGCCCCGTCGGGAAGAATGGAAATGTCACCGCTGGATCGAGGGTGCGGGTTGAAAAGATCGCCGAGGAGGCAGAAAGGCACGGCGGCTGCGCCCCATGCGGTAATCGCAGGCAGTTCTACGAGTGCGACCGGACCCGCCGGTGTTCCCAACAGTTTTCCAGCATGACGATAGCCGGTCGAAAGAAGCCTGCCGAGCCTGCGCGTCTGGCCTTCGTAGGGCGCTTCCCAATGGAACGATGCGACAGTGTCGCGCGGCACCTTGGTTTGCACTCCGTCGTTGATGGCAACGAAATCGGGCCATACGGTGACGTTTCGTCCACTGAAAGACTTGCCGTCCTTGGTGGTGATGGTGACCACCTTGCCGCGGAGGTACGTGGCGATATCCCTCCAATGCATCTGTTCCGTCGGTGCTGCCGGGGTTAAGGTTGCGGCCGCCATCGCCAACATCGCGACGCGGTAAAAGCGAGAGGAAGCGAATTTGTTTCTCATAGCAGGCCCAGAATAAGGCGGATCGGAAAACGAGTTGTCCGCCTCTGGCTTAGCCTGCGCAAAAAAATTCCTAAATGTTTGTCCGCTAATTTTCCGGGAGATGTCTGGAAATTGTCACGGACTATTTAATCGCCAACGCCGATCAGTTCCGACACCCACTGAATTTCCTTTGGCCATCTGGTTGCTCCACCAATCGCGGAGGCAGTAACAGAATGATTTCCGCAGCCCACAGGTCCGAGGCGTTAAGTCTGCTGACCGCTCCTACGACCAAACCGGCAACCATCAGTAGTTCCACCAGTTCGTTTGCTCGCGAACTGGAGAATACGGTCGAGGGTCACCAGGATCCGTTGAAGAGCGAGACCAGAGCCCGTGAGGCTGAGGGGCAAAATTCCGGCGATAGCCAATTTCTTGCCACTGCGAAAATAAACAGCCCGATCGCCGCGGCGCCCATCAGCAGCGGACCGTCCGCGGGGACCTCTTCCTCTACCACGTCGCCGGTCGTCACTTCCCCTTCCAATATCCCAACCATGTTAGGAATGGGACCCGTTGCGGGAACCGCACCCGTTCAGCAGGTGAAGACCGCGCAAACCGCCACGCTCAACGCGCCCATCACGGAGGGCGACGCTTATTGGGATGCGCAGCCCGCGGCGGTGCAGGCGCTTCGGAACATGCCGGACGGCGCCGCGAAAAACGCGCTCGCGTTGAACCTGGCGAATCAAGGCTATTCGATCGATACGCAGATTATGGTGTGGGGCTGGGATCCGCAGATGACCATGACGGTCCGGCAGAACCAGGGCTATTCCTGGGTGCCATCTTATGGACAGGCCAACATACCGGTGGGACCGGGACTCAGCATGCCGGACAATCCGAATTCGTATAATCCCGGCAACCCTCCAGCAGGAGCAATCCAGGTTTCGACGGCCTTCGCGAACGGTACGATTCAGAATCCGCTGGTGCAACAGAACACATAGTGTCCCGCGGCCGCGGCTCGTTAGATCGCCGATAACAGGTAGCCGCGACTGCGAGCCGCGATCAGCGCCGGAGTCTTTCACACGATCCTGCAACATCCTCCCGCGATGGGTTTATAATCGCTCATGCGCCTGCCAGCGAACGGATCCACCGGAAATTGATCGCGACCCCTATCAGGACCGGGATCGCCGCTGCTCTCTGCATTTCCATCCCCGTCGCGATCTGGTTCGCTCCCCTCGGCGAAGATCCGGTGGCGCGCCACGCGCTCGCGATTACCGCGTTCATGATCGTCGCCTGGATCACGGAAGCGCTGCCCCACGCGCTGGCCGGCCTCGTGGGATGCTACCTGTTCTGGGTGCTCGGCGTGGTGCCGGTTCGCATCGCCTTTGGCGGTTTTGCCGACCAGACCCCGTGGTTCATTTTTGGAGCCGCCCTGCTCGGCGCGGCAGCGACCAAGTCCGGCATTGCGCGCCGCCTGGCCTTCCTGGTGATCCGCCGCACCGGAACCAGCTACTCGCGCATCCTCCTCGGCCTGATTCTGACCTCTTTCCTGTTGACGTTCCTGGTCCCTTCGGGCTTGGCCTGCGTGGTGATCATGGCCTCCGTTGCCATCGGACTCACGCAAATCCTCGGGGTTCGCCCGGGAAGTAATTTCGGACGCGGCATCTTCATTACCTTGACCTACACCGCCGGGGTTTTCGACAAAATGGTGCTCGCCGGAGCCTCCTCCATCGTCGGCCGCGGCATGATCGAGAAAGCGACGCACGTTCCGGTTTACTGGAGTTTATGGTTCTTCGCGTTCCTCCCGTGCGCGTTGATCACCATACCCGTTACCTGGCGTCTGGTTTTGAAGCTCTATCCGCCGGAAGAAATCGCCGCCGGGCGCGCCGATGCGTTTCTTGCCGAGGAGCTCAGAAAAATGGGTCCGCTCTCAGCCACGGAGAAGCGAACGCTCTTCCTGATGCTCCTGGTTCTGACGCTCTGGATGACCGATCTCCTCCACCACATTTCGCCGGCGATCATCGGCATCGGCGCGGGTCTTCTGGCCGCGATGCCCGGCGTGGGAATTCTCGATCAGGAAGACTTGAAGCGCGTCAATTATCTGCCGGTCTTTTTCGTCGCCTCCGCGATCGGAATGAGCGATGTTCTGGTCGAAACCAAAGCACTCGCCACGGTGACCACGGTGATGTTCGGGTGGATGACACCTTTCGTCACCAACCCCTATACGCTCGCGGTGGTTCCCTATTGGACTGCGTTCGTATATCATCTATTCCTGGGAAATGAGATCTCGATGCTCGCGGCATCCTTACCGGCTCTGCTGCGATTTGCCGCAGCTCACGGCCTTTCCCCGCTGCAACTCGGATTGATTTGGTGTTTCGCCGCCGGAGGCAAACTTTTTGTCTACCAATCCGGCGTTATGGTTATGGGTTATTCTTACGGATATTTCGAGGCGCGCGATCTGTTCCGGGTCGGCTTATTACTGACCATCCTGGAGTCGGCGATCCTATTGATTCTCGTACCGTTCTATTGGCCCCTGTTGGGAATCCGCTAAAACTATGACTGTCACCATGGACGCGTTTCTGGACCTGGAGAACGCGGCGAAGGTCTCGCCGCGGTCTTTGGCACTCCTCGCTCCGGGCAGGCTTCCGCTGACTTATTCCGGGATTTGGGAACGGGTGGAGAACCTCCGTCGTCAATTTGCGGGCGCCCTCGCTCCAGGCCATGGGGTTGCGCTAGTCCTACCCGATGGACCGGATTTTCTCGTCGCCTTGCTTGCCGCCGCCGCGTTCGGCCCGTGCACGCCGCTCGATCCAGCCGCCTCCGAGGACGAGTATCGTTCCTATTTCGCCCACCTGCGCGCGCCTGCGCTGATTACTCTCGAGGGCAGCCAGTCGCCTGCGATCGCGGCTGCACGGTCCCAGGGGATGACGATTCTCCCCTTGAACTCGGAGCTGGTGTCGGCCAGTTATGGAAGCAGCGGGTTTGGATCTCCCAGAGCGACGCAGGCTTCCCTGCTGATGTTTACTTCCTCCACCACGGGGCGCCCGAAACTGGTTCCGGTAACGTCCGCGAATCTGGAGGCATCCTGCGCGAATGAAGCGCGGGTACTGGAGTTGACCGGCCAGGACCGGCTGCTCAACCTGACCCCTCAATTCAATCTGCGCGGGCTTCGCACGGCGCTGATGCAGTTAACCTTGGGAGGGACGGTAGTTTGCGCGCCACGCTTCGAGCTTGACGCCCTGCCGCAGTGGCTCCTGGAATTTGAGCCCACCTGGATTTCGGTCGCGGCGCCCGGTTTAGCCGCGCTTTGCGCCCTGTCCCGCCAGGCCCCCGGGCTGTGGCGAGGCACGAGGGTGCGATTCATCCGCAGCGGAGGCACCGCTCCCGAACTGGAGTTGATGAAGGAGATCGAAACCCTGAGTGGAGTGCCGGTGCTGGATGGCTATGGCACCACCGAAGCAGGATGCGTGACCCGCTCGACTATTGTTTCCCGTAGAGCCGGTTCGGTGGGCAGAAGCATTGGACCTGAAATCGCGATTCTTGACGACGCGGGCGACGTTCTCGAAGGCTTCAACATCCCTGGCGAAATCGCCGTTCGTGGACCCAACGTGGCGTCCGGATATCTGGACGACGACGAAGCGAATCGTCGCGCCTTTCGCGACGGCTGGTTCCACACACGTGACCTGGGATTTCTGGATAAAGAGGGATTTTTGTTCCTCACCGGCCGCGTGGATGAAGTCATCAATCGGGGCGGCCAGAAGGTTCTTCCGAAGGAAGTCGAGTCCGTGCTTGAAAACCATCCCGGGGTGAAAGAGGCAGCGGTTTTCGGGGTTCCTCACCGGACGCTTGGCCAGGAAGTGGTCGCCGCGGTGGTTCTCGATTCTCAGCCGGTGCTTGAAATCGAGCTGCGCCGTTTTGCGGCGGACCGGCTGACCTCTTATAAAGTTCCCCGCGCCATTATGTTCGTCGACGGCCTGCCGCGCGGCGCCACCGGCAAAGTGCAGCGGAAATTACTGTCGCACGCGTATAGCAGGCTGGAGCAAGAGTCCGAGGCCCCGGTGACTGCAACAGAGAAAGTACTGGCCGCGATCTGGGAGGAAGAACTGCGCCAGGGCCCGGTGGGGCGCGACGCGGATTTCTCCCGCATGGGCGGCGATTCCCTCACCGCCGCGCTGGTGGGTACGCGGATTGAAAGCACCTTCGGCCTCAGTCTTGATCTGCGAGCCTTCGTCGAGTATCCTCGCCTGCGAGACCTCTCGCGCGTCGTGGATCAACTGCGGCTGGGCCGAAGGGAAGGGCTCGAGCCTCTCGAATACGCGCCGCGAAATCAACCCCTGCCGTTGTCCTTCGCGCAGGAGCGAACCTGGAAATACGGGCGCGATTCGTTGAGCTACAACGTAGCCTTTGCGCATCTGTTTCGCGGGTCTCTCGATGTGGATGTTCTGCGCCGCAGCATGATCCATCTGGCCCAAACCCACGAGATGCTGCGCACTACTTGCGAACTTCGCGATGGAGCGCCCGTGCAGGTGGTTCATCCGGCGGCGGCGTGTGAGCTGCGTGTCGCCGATGTTTCCGGATTTCCCGAGCCCGAGCGGCAAGCCCGCCTGATGCTTGACCAGGAAGCGGTCAAGCCGTTCGATCTCGCACGCGGCCCTCTGCTCCGTTTCGTTCTGGCTCGCGTCGGCCCTGATGAGCATTGGCTGCTTCGCGCCAATCACCACATCATCTCCGACGCACATTCTCTGAAACTCTACTTCCGCGAGCTCGGGCGAACCTATGAGGATCTGCTCCTGGGACGGACGCCGCCGTGCGAGCGACGGATCGAATACGCGGACTACGCTCTGTGGCAGCGCCGCGAGTGGTCTCCCGAAGGATCCGCCTGCCGCAAAGCGGTGGATTGGTGGGCCGAGCGATTTTCACGCGCGTCTCAGGCGCCTGCGTTGCCCCTCAAGCGGACGAAGCTCGGGGAGCCCTTTGCACCCTCCGAAGGGGTTCTGAGTTGGGGACTTGAGAGGGCGACTTCTTCACTCCTCTATCGGCTCCAACGCGCCGAAGGGGTGAGCTTCTATGCGATCCGCCTGGCGGCGTTCACCGCGCTTCTTTCCGAGGTAACCGGTCAGTCTGAATTCACCGTCGGCACTCATTTCAGCTATCGCAATCGCATGGAGTGGCAGGGCATCATGGGAGATTTCACTAACCCCGTCACGCTGCTGCTCTCCTCCGGCGGCACACTCAGTTTTCGCGAGGCTGCGCGGGCCGCGCATCGGTACGCGACCGAGGTTTCCGCTCACGGCGAAATCCCTTATGAGTTGTTATGCGAGCAATTGCAGGCGCGCGGCGTGGCTCCGCCGCCCATCGAAGTCATGTTCCACTCGGTCCAGCAAACCGGGCCGGTCCGGATGGGTGATGTGGAAATGACCTGGCTAGGCCGCACCGCGCCGACCATGCCCTGGGGCTTCTCAATCTTCATGGATAAGCACAATGAAGACCGCCTGTGCTACGCGATCTTCGATGCTTGTTTATATGACCCCAGCGCGGTTCGCGGGTTTGTCGAGCGGTTTGGCCGCCTGTTGGATGCCGCCTCGCGCCAGCCGGACCAGACGATGGGGCAACTGCTTACGGCGAGCCGTTGAGATACTGGAAACTGAGGATCTAACAATATATGCAGCTCGGCATGATTGGATTAGGACGAATGGGCGCGAACATGGTGCGCCGGTTGATTCAGGGCGGACACGAATGCGTGGTCTTCGACATGAGTCAGGACAGTGTGGCGAAGATGGTGAAGGACGGCGCCACGGGGTCGAAATCGCTGGAGGATTTCTGCTCCAAGCTGCGTGCGCCGCGCGCCGTGTGGCTGATGGTCCCCGCCGCGGTGGTAGATGGGACGCTGGAAAAACTGGTTACGTGTCTTCAGAAAGGCGACATCGTCATCGACGGCGGAAATTCGTACTATATCGACGACATCCGGCGCTCGAAGGATCTGGAAACAAGGGGCCTGCATTATGTCGACGTAGGCACCAGCGGAGGCGTCTGGGGACTGGAGCGCGGTTACTGCCAGATGATCGGCGGCGAGGCCGATATCGTGCAGCATCTCGATCCGATTTTTAAGACGCTCGCGCCCGGACGCGGAACGATCGATCGCACACCGGGCCGCGACAAAGTTGGTGGAACGGCCGAAGACGGCTATCTCCGCTGCGGTCCCTCGGGCGCCGGACACTTCGTGAAAATGGTTCACAACGGAATCGAATACGGGATTATGGCGGCCTACGCGGAGGGGTTGAATATCCTGCACAAAGCCAACGCCGGGTTGACCCATCGTGACGTGGACGCCGAGACGACGCCGCTTCGCCATCCGGAGCATTATCAATACGAATTCAATCTGGCCGACGTTTCGGAGGTTTGGCGGCGCGGGAGCGTCATCGCCTCCTGGCTCCTGGATTTGACCGCAAGCTCCCTGCTGGAGCAGCCGACGCTGGAGAAGTTTTCGGGACGCGTTTCGGATTCGGGCGAGGGACGCTGGACCTTGCAGGCGGCGATCGACGAGTCTGTGCCGGCACCCGTGCTGAACGCGGCTTTGTTTCAGCGATTCTCGTCGCGCGGCGAGGCGGATTTCGCCGATAAGGTGCTTTCGGCCCTGCGTTACCAGTTCGGCGGACACCTGGAAAAAGCAGGTTAGGGCACAAAATGGGCAGGTCGGGAACCTGCCCCACTTGGATTTCAAAGAACCGGCAAAACTTAGTATCGGGAGCGCTCCCTTTAGCTGCTAGTTTCTGTTCCCACAGCGGAGAACGCCAGTCATTGACTGGCGGCAATCCAACGCACACAGACCCGTCGAGGCTTGTACCGGTGTTGCCCCTATTGGTCGATCCCGCTCTCCGTTGGAAGAGCGCCTGGACTCCTTTCTGATTTGAAGATAATCGAGGTTTATTCGGGCTAAGACGGATGAAAATGGCAAGCTATTGAGGACAAGGCGAATAAAGTACGCTCGCAACGGCGTTAACGGTGCGGCGAACATCCGCTTCACCGGTCTGCCAGTTGCAAACGCTGATCCGCATCGCGCGCATGCCGCGCCACGTGGTGCCGGTGAAAAAAGCTTCGCCGCGTTGCTGGACAGAGCCGATCACTTGATCTGTCCTGCGGTCGTGATCCGCGCCGTTTGGATCGAGAAAACGCACCAGTCCCTGGTTGATGGAGGGACGCCACAGTACTTCGACGCCGGGCAGACAGCCGAGACCGTCGACGAGGTCTAACGCGTGATCGCAGCAACGGTCGATCATCGCTGCGACGCCGTTGCGGCCCAATTCGCGGAGCGCGGCATAGGTGGAGAAACCGCGAGCGCGGCGGGACCAGTCAGGATTCCAATCCATTTGATCGCGCATCACGGCGTTGTGGGTTAAATACGCGGCCCGATGGGTCATGGAAGCGCGATGCGGCTCCGGGTGGGCGATAAACGCGTAGCCGGAATCGTAGGGCACATTCAGCCACTTGTGGCCGTCGGTGGCCCAGGAATCGGCAAGCTCGACGCCCGCGAGTAAATGACGGAAGCGCGGGCTGGCGGCGGCCCACAGGCCGAACGCTCCATCGACATGGACCCAGGCGTCGTGACGGTGCGCGATGGGGATGAGCTTAGCGAACGGATCGTACTCGCCGGTGTTGATTTCGCCGGCCTGGAGGAGCACGATGGCGGGTCGATTGTCTTTTTCGAGGGCATGCGCGAGCGCGTCGGGCGAGAGCCGGCTCTGCGGGTCGGCTGCGAGGTATTCGACGTTCGCCGAGCCGAGGCCGACCAGGCGCACGGCGCGCTCAAACGTTCCATGACGCTGATCGCTCGAAATAATCCGGATGGGCGGCGCGCCGGTCAGGCCGCGCTCTTCGACATTCCATCCACGCTTTTCGAGCAGCGCGTGGCGGGCCGCGGCGAGGCAGGTGACGTGGGCCATCTGGCATCCGCCGACGAACGCGAAACTCGCATGGGCGGGCAAGCCGAGCAGCTCCTTGAGCCAGGCGCCCGCGATTTCTTCCACGACGGCGGCGGCCGGGGCGCACGCGGAAAGGGCGGCGTTCTGATCCCAGGCGACGCTCAGCCAATCGGCGGCGACGGCGGAGGGCAGAGCGCCTCCGATGACCCAGCCGAAAAATCTGCCGCCGGCCGATCCGATGATTCCGGGTTCCGCGTCGCGCGCCAACTCAGTAATTACTTGCTGCGGAGGGATGCCTTCGTCTGCCAGCGGGCGATCGAGTCCTTGGAGCAGCGAGGCGCGGTCGGCTCCCGTTGCGACCGGGCGGCGATCGAGGCTTTCGAGGTAATCGAGGGCGAGGCGGGAGGCCGTTTCGAGGGCCGCGTGATAAGAATCCATACGTCATTATGGACAACACGCCGGGGAGAGCGCTGGCCGAAAACGGACTCTGTGCAGAAAATTGAGATACGCTACATCTCAAGGTTGGAACATGACGCTACACAACGTTCTGGGCTTAGCTCTCGCATCGATACTCTATCTCAGGGCGCAGGCTCCGCCGGACGACGAGATTCGTAAGATCCTGGCGGACCGGATCGACAGGGATCATCAGGGCGTCGGCATCGTGGTTGGGGTGATTGAGCCGAAGGGGCGCCGCATCGTCTCCTGGGGCAAGCTGGAGAAGGACGATCCGCGGACTCTTAACGGCGACACGGTTTTTGAAATTGGGTCGATGAGCAAGGTCTTCACGTCCTTGGTGTTGATGGATATGGTGCAGAAGGGCGAGGTTGCTCTCACCGATCCGGTCTCGAAGTTCCTGCCGCCCACCGTCAAAATACCGGAGCGGAACGGCAAGAAGATCACGCTTCAGGACCTTTCGACGCAGAGCTCCGGTTTGCCGCGGATGCCGAATAATTTTGCGCCGAAGGATGTGACGAATCCCTACGCCGATTATTCCGTGGAGCAGCTCTACCAGTTTCTTTCGGGGTACCAGTTGACGCGAGATATCGGGGAAAAATACGAGTATTCCAATCTTGGAGTGGGCCTGCTGGGGCACGCTTTGTCGCTGCGTGCGGGGATGTCGTATGAAGCGATGGTAAAGGCTCGCATTACCGGTCCTCTGGAGATGACCAGCACGATGGTTACGCTGACGCCGGCGATGAAGGCCCGGTTCGCGGTGGGTCATGACGGGAATCTGCGGGCCGTCTCCGCGTGGGACATCCCGACACTTGCGGGTGCGGGGGCGTTGCGATCGACCGCCAACGATATGCTGACGTTTCTGGCGGCAAATCTGGGCTATGTGAAAACTCCGCTCGCTTCCGCAATGGCCGCCGAGATTTCGATTCGCCGTCCGACCGGCGTTCCAAACATGGAAATCGCGTACGCGTGGCACATCATTTCCAAGGACGGACGATCGATTATCTGGCACAACGGAGGCACCGGGGGCTTTCGAACGTTCATGGGCTTCGATCCGCAAACCCGCGTGGGCGTGGTCGCGCTTTCGAATGTTTCGAACGCGGAGGGCGTCGACGATATCGGCCGCCATCTGATCGACGCGAGTTATCCTTTGGCTCAGTTCGATACGAAGGAACACAAAGCCGTTACCGTGGACGCGAAATTGTTCGATGGGTATGTGGGTCGCTATGAGATGGCTCCGAAGTTCATTTTGAGCATCACGCGGGATGGCGATCATTTATTCGCGCAGGCGACGGGGCAGGGACGATTCGAAATTTTCCCGGAGGCGGAGAAGGAGTATTTCGCGAAGGTGACGAAACTCCAGATTAGTTTTCACGCGGGCGCTGACGGGAAGGCTACGGAACTGGTGGTGCATCAAGGTGGGGCGGATACGGTCGCTAAGCGGATCGACTAACAGGGATGAGATTGGTCCATCGGCAGGGTGGGTCGGCTACCGGATCGCTGCGGTCTTGAATACTAGCCTTTCGGTATTTATCCATATAATTTGCGGCCTTACACTCAAGGCAAGCCTCTCTCATGCATACCTTGTTGAGCGCTTTTTCAGACATGTTGCAGAGAAGAAAGCTGGTGAAGCCGGCCATTATCGCCCTGCTGGCAAGCGAGACGGACCGGCAGGTGGTCTCCGATTTCTGCCTGCGGCACGATTGCGACATATCGTTCGCGGGCACTTGCGCGGAGACGCGCACGTTGATGGCTCGGGTCAAGGCCCAGATTTTGTTCATGGACCGGGATCTGGCCGGGTCCGATTGGAAGGAATCCATGGTGGATTTAGCCGCCTTTCCTGGGGGGATCTGCATCGTGCTGATCTCAAGCGTCGTGGACGGGTACCTTTGGAATGAGGTGGTTCGCAATGGCGGATACGAAGTGTTGGCCAAGCCTCTGCGCGAAGAGGACGTTGCGAAAGCGGTGCGGTTGGCCTGGTCTTACACGGCGGCGCACGTCAGGAGATGATGCGCTTACGTACCGCGTAAAGAATCAGCTCCGCGAAGCTGTGAAGGTTCAGCTTGTCCTGAAGATTGCGGCGATGCGTCTCCACCGTGTGGGCGCTGAGATTCAAAGATCCAGCGATCTCCTTATTCGACTTGCCCTCCGCCAATAACTGAAGGATCTCACGCTCGCGTGAGGTGAGCAGCTCATAGCTGTCTTCGATTCCGCGGGTTCTAATTTCCCGTACATAATCTTCGACCAGCATCCGGCCGATCTCGCGGCTGAAAAACGTTTTGCCCTGGTGGACGGTGGTGATGGCTTCAATCAGATCGCCTTCTGCGGAGTCCTTGAGCAAGTACCCTCGGGCGCCGACTTTGAGGGCGCGCAGAACGTATCCTTCATCCGAGTGCATGCTGAGAAAAACGACGGAAGTGTTGGGCCGCTGGGAGATAATCCTCTGCGCCGCCTCGATTCCGCTTAAATTCGGCATGGCGATGTCGAGCACCACCACGTCCGGACTGGTCGCCTCGGCCTGTTCGACGGCTTGTCTGCCGTCGGCCGCCTCCGCTACCACCGTAAACTCCGGCTGGCTTTCGAGCAGCAGGCGAAGGCCCCGGCGCATCACATTATGATCGTCAGCCAACAGGATGCGAATCTGTTTCACGCACGACCTCACTCGTCTTCGGAATCATCGGCGGGCTGACAAACGGCAACTCTACCGCCAGAATCGTCCCGCTGCCCGGGGTGGAATGAACGGTACATTTCCCGCCCAGTCGCGTGACACGCTCATGGATTCCAAGCAACCCCAGCCCTTTCACCTGTTTGCTGTCGAAGCCCTGACCGTCGTCTTGAATCGAAAGCGTCAGCCGATCCGGTTCCTGCTGCACGCGGATGCGCACACTGCTGGCGCGGGCATGATTCGACACGTTATGGAGCGCCTCCTGCACGACCCGGTAAATACAGGTCTTGTACTCGTCCGGAAAATCGTCGGACACGAATTCGGCGGCCACGCTTACGTCCATCGAGGTGCGTTTCGAAACCTCACGAGCTTGCCACTTTAGCGCCGGAACCAGGCCGAGATCGTCCAACATCGACGGCCTCAGCAGCAGGGCCATGTTACGAACCACGCGAATCATGCCTTCGACGAGTCCTTTAATAGTTTCGACATGCTCGCTCAAATGTTCCTTGGATTTGGTCGCGAGCCCGACCGACAGGTTTCGCAGCTCGATCAAAACTGCGGAAAGCGACTGGCCGACTTCGTCGTGCAATTCGCGGGAGAGCGCCCGGCGCTCCATCTCCTGCGTCTGAACCAGACGCGCCGACAATCCCTTCAATTCGCTGCGCGCTTCCGCAGCCTCTTCATAGCGCGTGTGCACCTGCGCTTCCAGCTTCAAAATCCGGTACATCGAAAGCGCGGCCAATCCTAAACCGAGGGCCAGAGCCGCGACTAGCGTAATGACCAGCCGCGCCTGAAATTTCAGCAACAAGCCGACCACCTGGTCATTCCCCGCATTCAACTGCCGTTCATTGATGCTGGCGATCTGATTCGCGATGGCCAGCATATTCTGGCGGCGCGGAAAAACCTCATCGCGCAGAAACGCATATCCGGAGCGCTGCCTCTCCGCCGTGTCCCATTTGAAAATCGGCGTCAGGATGGACCAGTAGTCCGCGAGCTGCGTGCGCAGAGCCGTATAGTGCTCGGCTTCCGGAGGAGCCACCTCTTGCCCGTAGGATTCGAGCGCTGCCTCCATTTGCCTCCGCACGTCTTGCAGGCTGATTCGATACGCCTCCGCTCTCGCCAGATCGGGCTCCAGCAAGTAATCCCGGACATACGTGCCCGAAAGATACACATCGGAGCGAATATCGTTCAGCACGTGATCTTGCGCGAGATAATGACGCCGGATCTGGTCGTCGCTGCGGCGAAACTGCTGGAGCGACCGCAACGCGTCGAATCCCGCGAGCGCCATGATCGATATGAGGCCGCCAAAGCCGATCACCAAGGCCATGCGGGAACTTCTGAAATCAGAACCCGATACCTTCATCACCACTCAATCCTAACCGAATCTCTCGTCGAATCGAGCTCACTACCAAGTTTTCGGGCCAAAAATACCAGGAGGGTGGTATGTCGATGAGCAGCGTTTCATCGTATGTTATTGAAGTAACAGAATCTTACATGCCTGTGCCTTCCCCGCGTCCGCGT
This sequence comes from Bryobacteraceae bacterium, assembly GCA_035485055.1. Lineage (GTDB taxonomy): Bacteria > Acidobacteriota > Terriglobia > Bryobacterales > Bryobacteraceae > Palsa-187. Next base: position 78,069 of record DATHOJ010000003.1, on the reverse strand, counting down.
CTACGAAATTAGAAACAAATGACTTCGCGCAAAGATCTCTCGGCCATGGATCTCGAACGCTTGCGCGGATTCGATACTTGCACTGTCTCAAACGCAGTGGAGAGGCTCAGCACGCGGCTTCGAAATGAGGGATTCGTTTCAGGCGCTATTCGTTGCAGGTTTCCTGAACTGCCTCCCATGGTCGGCTTCGCGGCTACCGGACGGGTTCGAACCATTTCTCCGCCAATGACACATCGCTGTTACTATGACCGCATGGATTGGTGGAACTACGTCGCGTCCTTACCGAAACCGAGGGTAATGGTGGTTCAGGACGCCGATGCGAAGCCGGGCCTGGGAGCCTTTATCGGCCAAATACACGCCTCGATCGGCGTCGCTCTCGATTGCGTGGGATGCGTCACCAATGGCGCGGCGCGCGATCTGCCGGGAGTGAAGGCGTTGAATTTCCATCTGTTTACCGGTCGAGTTTCGGTGTCGCACTCCTATGCGCACATCATCGACTTCGGCGAGCCGGTGGAGATTGGCGGTCTCAAAATCCGTTCCGGAGACTTACTTCACGGCGACCGCCACGGGGTTCTGAATATTCCCCTCGATGTTGCAGCGGAGATTCCCGCGGAGGCAGCCAAGGTGCTTGCGGAAGAGAAGGAGTTGATCGACTTTTGCCGGTCGCCCGAATTCTCGCTGGAAGAACTTGCGACGCGGATGCAGCAAATGCCGGGGAATTGCGACGTACCTTGGAGGCCGCGTTGAAGAACGCGCGCACGCGTCTTTGTCTCGGTTCCGTCGCACTCGGCGTCGCCGTCCTTGCCTCTTGCGGCAAGACGGAAAAGGTAGAGGCCAGAGATCCAGGGGCAAGTGCCGGGACGGACGTCTCTGTCGGAGTGGTTAAGATCGGCAGAAAGCCGATCGGCAGAAGCTTGACACTGTCCTCTGAGCTGGTTCCCTTCCAGGAGATCGATATCTACGCAAAGGAATCTGGTTACATCAAGGAACTCCCTGTAGACTATGGGACACACTTGCAGAAGGGTCAGCTTATCGCCACTCTTGAGATCCCCGAACTCCAGTCTCAATTGCGGCAGGACGACGCGGCGATCAGCAACGCGACGGAACAGATTACGCACGCGCAGAACGAATTGAGCCGGGTGGAAGCGCAGCACAAAGTGATGCAGCTACAATTCGACCGGCTGAATGGAGTAGCTAAGTCTAAGCCCGGGCTGGTAGCGCAACAGGAAGTCGACGACTCGGAAGGGAGAGCTTTGGCATCGGCCGCGCAGGTAGAAGCGTCGCGGTCGAATCTGCAATCGGCCCAGAGTGCGCTGGCGGCGGCGAAAGCCAAGCGGGAACACGATCAGGACTTGTTCGATTACGCAAAGATCACAGCGCCTTTTGCGGGTGTAGTTACACAACGATATGCCAACTTCGGAGCTTTAGTGCAGGCCGGCACCAGTTCCAGCACACAAGCGATGCCGATCGTCAAACTCTCTGAAGACGATCTTTTCCGCCTGGTGATTCCGGTGCCTGAAACCTATGTGAGGTTCATTCACATTGGCGATCCCGTGAGTGTTAAGGTCCCCTCGCTGGATCGGACCTTCCCCGGGAAGGTGGCGCGGTTCTCCGTGGATGTGAGAGAGGATACGCGGACAATGCATACCGAAGTCGACGTCCAGAATCCGCAGCGTGTGCTGCTGCCGGGACTTTACGCCGATGCGACCATCCAGTTGGAGAATAAGCCCAACGCCCTCGCGGTTCCCTTGCAAGCCTTAGATCATACTGCGAGCGGAACGACTGTAGATGTGATTGACGCTTCGAATAAAATCGAAGTCCGCTCCGTGGCGATCGGTATACAGACGGCCAGCGACGCGGAAGTGCTCTCCGGGTTGCGGGAAGGTGACATGGTCGTGGTCAGTGACCGGAGTAGTCTGAAAGCCGGCCAGATTGTCAAACCTAAGGCGGTTGACCTGATTCAGTATCACAGCTCCGAAGAGCCGCATTAACGGAAATCGCCGATGCCAGGTTTCTCCATCCGCAACCCTTACTTCATCGTAGTTATCTGTTTGGCTCTCGCGGTCATCGGAATTAACGCAGGTTCGCGGATGCCGGTGGATTTATTTCCACCTATCAATCTGCCGGTGGTGGTTGTTGCAACCTTCTATAGCGGTATGCCGCCGCAAGATATCGAAGTGGATATTACCAATCCGCTGGAGCGTTTTTTTACCCAAGCCAGCGGTATGGATCACATGGAATCCCGCTCTCTGCTGGGCGTCAGTATCATCAAAGCTTTCTTTCAACCGGGAACCGACGCCGATGCGGATGTGACGCAGCTATCGAACCTCGCGCTCGCCGATCTGAAGAGGCTGCCTCCGGGAACCCTCCCTCCTCTGGTGTTGAAATCCGATGCCTCCAGTCTGCCGGTGTGTCTGGTTACTGTTAAGGGCGAAGGACTCAATGAGACTCAGCTCCATGACCTCGCCCAGTTCCAGATACGAAATCAGATTGCAGTGGTAAAAGGTTCTGAAATTCCCGCCGTGTTCGGAGGTAAGTACCGGCAGGCGATGATCTACGTCGATCCCTACAAACTATTTTCCCGCCAAATGAGCGTGATGGACGTCGTTGGCGCGGTGAACGACAGCAATCTCATTCTGCCTGCGGGCGATGTCAAAATCGGCAACAGCGATTATTATGTCTACTCGAATAGCCTGGTTGAAAATGTTCAAGACTTAGACAACGTACCTATCAAAACGGTCGGCACGCGCTGGGTCACCGTCGGAGACGTTGGTGAAGCTAAAGACGCCAGCCAGTTGCAATATAACATCGTGCGTATCGACGGGCAGAAGTCTGCCGACATCCCGATTATGAAATCGGGCGGCGATAGCAACACCATTCAGGTGGTGAATGACGTCAAGGTGTTGGTGAAGAAACTATTCGATCTCCCGGCACAGTTAAAGACCGATATTGTTTTCGACCAGTCCATTTTCGTGAAGCAGGCATTAAACACCGTGTTTCATGAAGGTGTGATCGGACTGGTCTTAACCAGTGTCATGATTCTGGTGTTTCTTGGCAGTATGAGAGCTACCGGCGCGGTATTGCTGTCGATTCCGATTTCCGCGCTCGCGTGCTTCGTGGTCCTCTTCATGATGGGGAGCACCATCAACACGATGATTCTGAGCGGACTCGCGCTAGCCTTCTCTCGTGTCATCGACAACTCGGTAATCTCGCTTGAGAACATCTATCGTCATTTGGAAATGGGATCGACGCCGATGTTGGCGGCCGAACAAGGCGGCTCCGAAGTAAACCTCGCGGTCCTTGCCGCGACCTTGGTCGACGTCGTCGACTTCTTTCCGGTGACCCTATTGTTCGGTGTCAGCAAGTTTCTATTCTCCGCGCTAGCGGCTTCCTTCTGCCTGGCGCTGCTGGCTTCCTATGTGGTGGCGATGACGGTTATTCCGCTGTTTTGCTCGCGTTTCCTGAAAACCATGCCGGGAGGTCACGGAGAAGATCATTCCGGGCATGAGAAGGGACGCGGTTTCAATGCGTGGTTCAATCGCCAGTTTAATAAACTGCTTGACGTTTATGAGAGCCTGGTCCGCCGCGCTCTCCAGCGTCCCGCTCTCACGGTGGTGTGTCTCCTGGGAGTGTTCGTAGCGAGTCTAGCCATCTACCCTTTGCTGGGCCTTGCTTTCTTCCCGCGGACCGACGCCGGACAGTTTACCGTGAACGTAAAGGTTCCCACCGGAACCCGCATCGAGGTGACTAACGATTATGTCGCCAAAATAGAAGACCTCATCCGCCAGGACGTCGATCCGAAGGACTTGAAAATGATTCTGTCGAACATTGGTGTGGTCAACGATATTTCGTCCCTATACACTACCAACGCCGGAATGTACATGGCTACTGTGCAAGTGGCTCTGAATGAGGGACACGAAGGCAGTAGTTTCGATTACATCGCCAGAGTCAAGGCTGACATGGCGGCGAAGTTTCCGGATGTCCGCACATTTTTTCAAAGCGGCTCCATGCAGGACGCCATCCTCAATCAGGGCCAGCCCGCGCCCATCGACGTTCAAGTCAATACGCGCGATCTGAACTTGACTTATTCGACCGCGCAGGAACTTGCCCGCCGCATCCGCCAGCTTCCCGGCGTCGACCAGATCTATATTCCGCAGGACATGAACTATCCGTCCGTCCGCATGGATATCGACCGTGTGCATGCCGGAGAACTGGGACTTACTCAGAAAGACGTAGTCGACAACGTGATCACAGCTCTGAATTCCAATATCATGATCGCGCCCAATTATTGGGTCGACTATAAAACCGGCAACGATTACTTCCTGAGTGTGCAGTATGCCGAGCACGGAAAACAAGCGATTCACGATTTGGTCGATTTGAAGCAGATTCCGTTGCGGGCGCCGAATGCCAAATCTCCCACCACTCTCGATTCGGTAGTGAAACTGGTGAACCTTCAATCACCCACCGAAATCGATCACTATCAGATTCAGCGCGTGGTGGATGTGTATGTCACTCCCCAGGGTGAGGATTTGGCGCGACTTCGCACGGGAATTCTCCGGACCATACAAGATGCGAAACTGCCTTCCAACATCCGGGTGACTCTTCGAGGCATGGTCAACAGCATGGATGAATCCTTTAAGAGCTTCGGGATTGGCTTCGGGATTTCGTTTATTCTGCTGCTGCTCATTCTGGTGGCACAGTTCAAGTCCTGGATCGATCCGCTGCTCATCATGCTGGCGATCCCGATGGGCTTCGTCGGGGTTCTTATCATATTGCCTCTGACTCATACCACTCTGAATGTCATGTCGCTCATGGGTGTGCTGATGCTGATCGGTATCGCCGATTCCAATAGCATTTTGATTGTGGACTTCGCCCATAAGCTGGAAGAACAGGGCATGTCGGTTGCCGACGCCGTGATTACAGCTTGCAGGGTTCGCTTGCGGCCGATTCTCATGACTTCTCTGGCAACCATCATCGGCATGATCCCTATGGCTATGAAGCTCGGAGAAGGTGGGGAACAATACACTCCTATGGCTCGTGCCATCATCGGCGGCCTCACTTCCTCAGTGCTTCTTACGGTATTCATCGTTCCAGCCGCCTATCTTCTTGTCTACGGTAGAAAGGACCGCAATGCCGTTCAGAATCCCTAAGCCGCTTTTTATTTTCGTTCTCGTGGGCTTCGTGGCCGTCGGGCAGGCTCCCCCGAAACTTACCTTGCAGGAAGCTGTCGCGATCGCGATAAAGAATCACCCGCAGATCCAGGGCGCCCAGAACGAAGCTAATTTCGCGCAGCAGCAGGTCACCATCAATCGGGCCGCTTATTACCCGACCCTGAACGGGGACGTTACAGCATCGCAGGGTAACGACCTGTCGCGTATCGGCGCTGGAGCGCTTTCCGCTTCGCGGTTATTCGACCGTTTCGGAGCGGGCGCCATCGTGGACCAACTAGTCACCGACTCCGGCCGCACTCCGAACCTGGTGGCGAGCGCGCGCTTTCAGGCGCAGGCCGCTGCTCATTCGCTTGAAGCTACGCGCTACGACGTGGTGCTGCAAGTCAATCGCGCCTACTTTGAGGTGTTGCACGCCCAGGCCGTGATTAAGACCGCCCAGCAGACCATCGAAGCCCGCCAGACTCTCAGTGATCAAGTGACGGAGCTGGCGAAGAACAATCTCAAATCGCAGCTCGACGTCAGCTTCGCGGATGTCAACGTTTCGGAGGCCAAGCTACTGCTCATCCGGGCTCAGGAGGCGCTCCAAGGATCAGTCGCGGAACTGGGCCGCGCGCTGGGCTCCGATCAGCCGGCGAATTTTCAACTGGTCGAGGAACCTATTCCGACCGGCCCGCCCGCAACCGCGGACGATCTGATCGCCCAAGCCGTCGCCAATCGTCCGGAGCTCGCCAGTCTGCGTTCTTCGCGCGACTCGGCGTACAAATTCTTCGAAGCCGAAAGAGACCTGAAGCGGCCCTCCGTGACCATCGAAGCGGTGGGCGGATTCGTTCCGTACATCAATACTCCCCCCACCGCACCGATTCCTGCTAACTATGAAGCCATTGCCGCGAACGTGCACATTCCGGTCTTCAACGGTCACTTGTTTTCCGCGCGCCGCGAAGCCGCGCATCAGCGCGCCATGGAATCCGACCAGCGCCTGCGCAACCAGCAGCAGATTGTCGCTCGCGACGTCCGGGTCGCCTACGGCGGCGCAATCACCGCTTATCAGCGCATTGATGTGACCGCCCAGTTCCTAAGGCAGGCCGCGCTCGCGCTCGATTTAGCCCGGGGCCGCTATCAGCTCGGCCTGTCCTCCATCGTCGAGCTAACCCAGGCGGAGTTAAACCTCACTCAGGCCGAAATCGAAAACCTAAGCGCGAAGTACGATTATCAGAGCCAGTATGCGGAGCTTCAATATACCATCGGCGCCCTACGGTAAACTACTTGGTATTCGGTATCGTCTAAGTTGTCGAGTCATCCTAAACTGGGACTAGAAAGGATCTCGTCGGTATGGCGGCGAATTGGCGAAATGTGGCGGATCGCGCCCGCGAACGGGCCGGCGCGCTGTGGCTCCGCTGGGAGCAATTCGCGTTGGAGAGCAAGACTATCCTCGCTGTGACCAATAACTTTAGTTGCCGGTCCAGTCTCCGCGTTCTCTCGATTGAAGAGGGCTGGCGCATCCTGTTTGCGGACTCGCTTGAAGATGGCCTTCGTCTTCAGAACCACAATAGAGTCGGCGTCCTCGTCTATGACCGCGACTTGCCAGGTGTGGACTGGCGATACGGTCTCCGCACGCTGCTCTCCTCTCAAGAAGCGCTTTTTCCCATCGTAATTTCGAAGGTGTTGAATCCCCGCCTCCGTTCGGAAGTCCTGGATTACGGCGGCTTCGACGTGGCGCAAAATCCACTTGAGCCCCGGTATTTCGCCGCTCTCGTGAATGGTGCATGGGCCTTAGCGAAATCCATCGACTCGCTGGAAGCCTGAATCCCGCAATTTCTGTCGAGCCTGAATCTCCTCGTCGGTCAGGCGAGCGTCGTAAATCGACCGGGGTTCGATAGTCCGCGCGACCAGCGTAGCGGTTCCCACCGCCAGCAGCATAGGTACGATAAACGACCGGTCCTGGCCGGTCAGTTCCATCATCAACACCACCGTCGAGATCGGACCTTGTGTCGTAGCAGCCAACACCGCCGCCGCGCCCAGCAACGCGAACAGTCCCGGCGGAACTCCCGGCCAGAACCAGGACCATGCGTACCCCAACACACCTCCCAGCATGGCTCCTACCGTGAGCGAGGGTGTGAACAATCCGCCGGGAGCTCCGCAACGCATCGATAGTATGATCGCGGCGGGTTTCAACACCAGCAGCGTCAGCAGCAAAGCCGGCGCCACTTGGTTGGTGAATGCGAGCTGTGAGATGTCTCTTCCATTTCCCAAGACTTGCGGGAACTTGATCGAGACCACGCCAAGCAATCCCAATCCCACGACCGGCGCAAGCAACCTGCGCCACCCGCCCGGCCGGTGTCGATCGGCCCAAGTTACCGCCCGAACATAGCCCACCGAAACCACGCCTGCAATCGGACCGGCGATCAGCGCCCACACCGCGCTCGAAACCGAGCTCGTATAAGCCGGGATGATATAAGTCGGAGCATCGGGTAACGCCAGCCAAGAGACAACAGTGGCAACTACGGATGCGAATAACGCGGGCAACACATATCGAAGCCCCAGCACTCCTCTCATCACTTCCAGCGCGAATAGCGCGCCACCCAAAGGAACTCCATAGGCGGCAGCCATACCTGCGCCTGCTCCACAAGCTACCAGCAATCGGCGCTGTTCGTCCGATAAGCGTCCTTTGTCGGAAAAAAAATTGGCGATCACGGCGCCGGCCTGTTTCGGTGCGCCCTCGCGGCCAAGTGACACTCCCATCCCCACGATGATCACGGAGAGCAGGGCGCTGCCAAGTGTTCGCAAAGCCGGCATACGTCCCGCGTGAAACCAGATCGCGGCCGTAGTGTCGATGCCATTGGCGCTGGAGAGTTGCTTTAGGATCATCTGACCCAAGCCGGTAACCAGGCCGGCGCCGACCAGCACCAGAACATGACGCCACACGTCCACATGCTCGACGGCCTCCAACAGGTTGGTGCCGGAGCCGCCCCACATCGCGCGCTGGACCACCTCCAGCAGTCTCGTTAGCGCCGCCGCCGCGACGCCCGTTCCAATCCCGGTAAGCAACACCGCTGCCCAAAAAGGACGTGCGCCGGGGTGAGCAAGGGTGGCCGGGATCGCGGCGCCGTTCGATAGAGAAGTCATTTGAGGCTGCGTTAGGGAAGTGTACCAATACCGAACTTGGACCGGCAGGGCATAGATCCCCGAGCGTGGCCTTGAGTGACATTGTATTCACAAATGCAAGTTGAGAGGCCGTTTGGCAGATATTGCGCGCAGTGCGAACCTGCATCCGCATCAAAACCATCGAATCCGAAGTGGCAGCCGAGTTGCTGAAACTCATTCAGGTCAGGAGGGGATTTATGGAAAACAGTCTGAGTGCAGCCAACCCGGCAGAACGTCGTCTCACTGAGATTCCAGCCCGGGGCGATGAACACTCGTCGGGCGTATCCTGGGGAGCCGTGATTGGCGGAGCGTTCGTGGCTGCCGCGATCTCACTTATCATGCTTGCCCTCGGCGCGGGATTTGACTTGTCCGCGATCTCGCCCTGGTCTAATGTTGCTACCTCCGTCTCCGCGGTCGGCACCGCTTCTATCGTCTGGTTGATCGTGACTCAAGTCGTAGCGTGTGCATTGGGCGGATACCTCGCGGGACGTCTGCGCACGAAATGGGTCGCGGTTCACACAGACGAAGTGCATTTCCGTGACACAGCCAATGGATTCCTGGTCTGGGCTGTCGGACTTGTCATCACGGTGACGTTCCTCGTGTCCTCGGCCTCCACCATGGTTGGCAACTCAGCACCAACTACAGAGCGAGTCTCCGTCGATCCGCGTGCATACTTTATCGATCGCCTGTTTCGCTTAGACACTCCAAATCCCCAATCGGTCGATGCTTCCTCGCAAGCTGAGGCCGGGCGCATTCTCGCGAATAACCCGACCACCACTGACCAAACCTATCTGGCAAAACTCGTCGCCGCGAAAACCGGCTTGAGTCAGGACGACGCACGGAAGCGGGTATCGGAGATAACTGCGGAGGTTCAACTCGCCGCGGAGACTGCGCGTCGGACGGCGTCGCGTCTGCTGCTGTGGATATTCGTTGCCCTTCTAACGGGCGCATTGAGCGCGAGCTACGCCGCCACGATCGGCGGCAGGCAGCGCGATCATGTGAAGACTATATAAGGAGATCTACTATGCGTTCCGTCTTACTTTACTTTCTAGGTGTGCCGATACCTATCATTTTGCTGATCGCGTTATTCACTCATCATTGCTAATGTGATTGTTAGTGTGAGTCGCATTTTTCTACTCTCTCCGGCAAACCCGTCTGGTGTTCGAGGCAGGCAGGTGATGAATCAAGCAGCTCCCTTCGAACTCGCCCAGCGACTGTTTCGCGAAGGCGCCGCGCTCGGCGATGTCTTCGCGTTCATAAGCGGTCTGTATTTTCGAGGCAAGATCGCCTACTCGACCGCGTTTGGGACTCCGCTCGTGATTACTGCGGGACGCGGCTTGCTTCCTCCTGAGACCTTAATTACCATTGATGACTTGCGCGCCATCGCTGCGGTTCCCGTCGATCTCGCGGAGCCGCTCTATCGCAAGCCTCTCGAACGAGATGCGTTGCAGTTGCACCGAAGCCTCGATCCCGACTGCGAGGTCGTCTTGCTCGGCAGTCTCGCGACCCCGAAATATCTGGAGCCGCTGATCGATATCCTGGGTTCCCGGCTCATGGTTCCGTCCGAATTCGTAGGTCTCGGCGACATGAGCCGCGGCGGTCTGATGCTGCGTTGCGTACGGGAGAGAAGGGAACTGAGTTACATTCGAGCCTCCTATGAACCCAAAATAAGTAAAAAGCGAGATTCAGAACCAAGGGAACCTTCATGAGCGGGTTAAGCAAGCTGATCGAGCGATATTCTGAAGTCGAACTGGCTACTTTGGTCGACAAGCCGCCCGAAGGTCCGGAATGGCTGAGCGAAGTTAAGTTCGACGGCTATCGACTGCTCGGATTTCTCTCTCGAGGCGCGCCAGCGTTGCGTACACGCAACGGTAATGATTGGACAGACCGCTTCCCCTCACTCTCGAAAGCTCTCTTGACGCTCAAAGCCAAGGACGCCGTCCTGGACATGGAGGCTGTCATCCTCGACCCAAAAGGCAAGAGTAGCTTTCAAGCCCTTCAAAATGCCCTCGGTGAAGCTAGTCACTCGGAAAAGATCGTCGCCTATGTCTTCGATCTTCTGTACCTTGATGGAAAGGACCTGAGGGGGCTACCGCTCATCGAGCGTAAGGACAAGTTGGAGGCTCTTCTCAGAAACTCCCGGAAGAATGCTCTTCGCTATAGCGATCATGTCGCCGGCCAAAGCACGGAGATGTTCGAAAAAGCCTGCAAAACCGGTCTGGAAGGAATTGTCTCGAAGCTCGCTAGCGCGCCGTATCTCGCCGGGCGTCAAAAAAGCTGGTTAAAAATAAAATGCACCCTCCGCCAGGAATTCATAATTCTCGGCTTCAGCGACGCCCGCAAAGGTGAGCGAGCCCTAGGTGCTCTTTATCTTGGTTACCGCAAGAACAGTGTGCTCCACTATGCTGGAAAGGTCGGCACCGGTTTTTCGATGAAAAGTGCTCGCGACTTGGTGAAGCGCTTCGCTGGTCTAAGAATTGATCAACCTGTGCTCAGCCGTCCCGAAGCTACGGGACTTCCGGCAGGCGAGTGGCGTTCTGTTCACTGGCTCAAGCCTGAGTTGCTATGCGAAGTCTCTTTCACGGAATGGACCGGGGATGGACACATTCGTCATCCCTCCTTTCACGGTCTAAGGGAAGACAAAAATGCAAAGGAAGTAAAAAAGGAATGGCCGTCAAAACTTCGAAACCCAATCTGACTCTAAGCGGAATCGCGATTACCCACCCGGATCGCGTCATCTCTGAGACAGGACATGTAACGAAAGGCCAAGTCGCGGAATACTACGCGAACATAACGCCGTTCATCCTGCCGGAGATTGCGCGGCGGCCGCTTAGCCTGTTGCGCTGTCCCTCCGGCATCGATGGCGAATGTTTTTTTCAGCGAAATCCCGGCAAAGGCCTCGGCGCCGACGTCAAGCCCTTCGAATTTCGGCACAAGGGTAAAACGTATGAGTACCTTTATATCGAAGACGAAAAAGGCCTGTTGGAAATCATCCAGATGGGTACGATTGAACTGCATCCCTGGGGCGCGACCATCGACGCAATTGACTATCCCGATCGAATGATCTTCGATCTTGATCCCGCGCCCGACGTGCCGTTTGAGGCTGTGAAGTCAGGAGCGCAGGATATTCGTCGCCGTCTTGAGCGCCGCGGGCTCAAATCGCTTCTCAAGTGCACCGGAGGTAAAGGCTTGCATGTAACCGTGCCCTTAGCTCAAAAAGATGAATGGCCCGCCGTGAAAGCTTACGCGGCTTCGGTAGCCGAGGAAATGGTCGCCGCGACTCCTGAGGCCTACGTCGCGACCATGAGCAAGGCCAAACGAGGCGGAAAGATTTTCATCGATTACTTCCGCAATGACTACACGGCAACCGCCATCGCCGCTTATAGTGTCCGCGCGCGCCCCGGTGCGCCCGTGGCTTTGCCCGTCGATTGGAGTGAGCTTGAGGGCCTCAAATCTCCCAGCGAGTTCCTGATGAAAGAGGTTGTGGAGCGGATGAGCGGGAAACGCACGAAAGCCCCGTCGAAGCAAACACTTCCACACTGATGGGCAGCAACCCATGTATATACTGAGCCCTGACCCTCAGGAAAGGACAGCATGTGACGGCGCTAGCTTCCATGCTTGCGCGCCACTTCCGGCTCTGCCCGGTGACGGCGGACATTGTTAGGTAACATCCGCCCTCCCAAACTGCTTTCCAGCTTGCCCGTGAAAGCGCCCCCGATGACTTTGTCTTTCCCGGCCATGAGAGCTTCAAAGCCATCTCGGGCTATCGCCGCGGTATCATCCTTCTGTGTTTTTTGAAAGAAGCCACTCTCAATGCCGCCCGGCATCAGCGCTGTCACCGTAACGCCGAAATCCTGAAGCTCGCTGCGCAGCGCTTCTGAGAATGAAAAAAGGAAAGCCTTGGATGCCGCGTAAACAGCTTCGAAGGGGACGGGCAGGGTTCCCGCCATGGAGGAAGTGAAGAGAATCCGTCCTTTCTTCCGATCCACCATGTCTCTCACCACGCGCTTCGCCAAGTGAACGGAAGAAGTTACATTCAGAGCGATCACGTTAAGTTCCGCCTGTAGCTCAGTGTCTCTCGCGAAATTCCCGGACACCCCGACACCTGCATTGATCGCGATCGCGTCCACTGGCCGTCCGCAGGATTGAATCCTGGTATAGAGCTTCTCCACGCCGTCGTAATTGCCGAGGTCTACTCGGATGGATTGCACCGAAGTACCGGCCTTGGCCAGACGATGCGCGGCCGTCTCAATCCCGTCGTCCTCAGCACTGACCAGAATGTCGAATCCATGGTCCGTGAATTGTTTCGCCAACTCAAAGCCGATACCATGCGAAGCTCCCGTGACCACTGCGAACGATGTACTGGAAGGGTAGGAAGTATGCATAATGGCTCCTCTTATAAAATAAGCGCCGACGATGGCATATCATTAGATGAAAATCAGAGGTACATGTTTCCGGAATTTGCGAGCTATAATCGCTCCACATGAGCCTTGATAACTGGAAGGGCCGCTGGACGCTGATCACTGGCGCGAGCGCGGGAATTGGAAAGACCTTCGCCGAGGTATTGGCACGTGGAGGTTCCAACCTGGTTCTGACGGCCCGCCGTATGGATCGCCTGGAGGCGCTCTCGTCTCAATTGCGAAGTACTCATTCCATTCAAGTGGAGTGCATCGCCGCGGATTTAAATCTCCCCGACGCTCCCGGGCAGATCTTCACGTTCACCGAAGCGAAGGGGCTTTCGATCGACTTCCTGATTAACAACGCCGGCTTCGGCCAATATGGCGAGTTCGCGCGTTCCACTGTTGACCGGCAGCTTTCCATGGTGCAAGTGAACTGCGCCGCGGTGGTCGCGCTCACTCATCTGTACCTGGAAGGCATGGTGGAGCGGCGCCGCGGCGATATTCTGATTCTTGCATCCACCGCGTCGTTTCAAGCCGTGCCTTACATGAGCGTGTATGCGGCGACGAAGAGCTTCGATCTGCTCTTTGCCGAAGGACTAGCGCAAGAAGTAGCAAACTACGGCGTTCGCGTCTGCGCCTTATGTCCGGGGGCGACCGAGTCGGAGTTTCAACAGGTCGCTGGCTCACCCGCCAATCGGGCAATGCGCTCCGCGGAGACTGCGGAACAGGTTGTTCGCGTCGGACTCGAAGCAATCTCCTCGGGCAAGCACCAAGTGATCTCGGGCTTCCGCAATCGCGCAAGCGCCGAGATCCAGAGATTGGTGCCGCGACGCGTGGTCACGAATATGACGGAGAAACTATTCCGTCCGCGTTAACCCATCGAATAGAAAAATTCCTCGTGCGTGACCTTGCCGTCCTTGACGGTATAAAGCCCAGCCTCATCCATAGTAAAGCGCTTCCCGGCCATCGGACCAGCCTTCGCGGTCACATCGTATTTGAACCGCACGATGAACCGGTCACCATGAGGAAACGGGCCTTCCACCTCTGCTTTGTGAACCTCATGGTTCGCCACCCACCACTCGCCTTTGCCTTTAATTGCGGCCAATCCTTCGGAACGGGCCGATCCTCCAGGAGGCGCGCCCGCCTCTACGCTAACGATCTCCGGACTGTACAGCGCATCGATGGCCTCTACATGCTTGCCTTCTTTGCAGAACTCCACCAGCTTTTTTCCAACTGCAAGTGTCTCGCTCATTCCATCCTCCAGAATCTAAAGTAACAGCTAACGATCGTCGTCATCTACATCCGACGCGAAAGGAGCAAAAATGCTACGCATCAGTGGCGGATATTTTATCGAGTACCCTTTTGAGTCCGCCCACAAAATTCGATTCAGCTTCCCCGCCGGAGCGCGATCCGGTAAATCCCATTCCATTTTCATCGAAGCTGCCGCATCTCTCCGCGCGGCTCCATGCAGCGATTTTAGGGGCGGGTTTAGTTCAAACAAATCGTGCTTCGGCTGCTCCGCGCTAAACGGCGCAAAATCGGCCTTATCGGAGAAACTGCCGCGCATATCCGCCGCGATCAAATCGAATAGCGACATGGTAGGAAGGCCCAAAATCAGTTCGATGGTTTTCAGCATTCCGGGATTCGAATAAAACGTCGAATCCACCGCGCCGCGCTTTATATAAGGACCGACCGCCAACGCGACGGTTCGATGACCGTCCACATGGTCGACGCCGTTTTGCGCGTCGTCTTCAACGATAAAAATTTGCATTGTTTTCCAGAACTTGCTGTGGCTAAGCGCTTCCACAATTTGTCCCACCGCCAAATCGTTATCCGCCACCATCGCTTTCGCCGTCGATGCGCCGGACGATGTTCCCTGGGTGTGGTTGCTTGGCAACTGGATCAGCGTCAGGTTGGGCATGGTGTCCCATTTCTTGAGTTCGGAAATAAAAATCTGCGCACGCACTACATCGGGAATGTTGGTTGAGTAGGCGGGGAAATTCTTCGCCAGGATTTTGTTCAGCGGAGCAACCGGTGCCACTGTATTCCATTTCGAGGTGAAGTCCGCACCGCTTTTCCATTGCTTTAGCAGTTCCGCGCGATCGCTCAAAGTCGCCTTGGTCAGACCGGCGTATTCACCAAAAACCCGAACCGTTTTTTTCATCCTTTGCGCCGATTCCCAGATGAACCCTCCGGCTGAGTATGCGATGGGATCAGTGCCGTCAAAAGGATAGCTTCTGCCTTCATAACCGGGCCATAAACAGTATTCCGTTTCATTGGCTTGCGTGAGCCACTGGTGCCCGTCCGCGCTGTTGCCGCCAGCGGCGTAGAAATTATCGAGGGTCACAAATTCGCTTGCCAGTTTATGCTGATTCGGAGTGACCTCTTCGCCGTAGATGGCGAAGGATGGATCGCCATTGCCCTTACCGAGGTCGCCCAACACCTGATCGTAAGTGCGATTTTCCTTAACGATATAGACGATATGCTCGATGGTCGATGGCTCGCCTGCGCGCTCCGGGACCGGGACGGGTTTTATGCCTGCGCGAGGCTTTTCTTCATTCGTGGGGAGGACCATCAGATTGTTCACGATGACCGCGTTCGTGAACGAAGCGAGTTCAGCCTCCGTAGGAATGGGAAGTACATGAATCGAACCGCGATTCGAGTGGACATATTTATGGGACGGCTCGTCACGCCAACCGGAACCGACTCCTAACAGGGTTCCAATCGCAAGGTGTCCTTCTGAGATCGATAAGCTGTTGGGATACCATGCAGTTGGAATCAGGCCTCGCTGCTTCCCACTTTTGGAATCGAGCACCGCCACCGCATTGATGCCCCCGCAAGCTACGTACAGATTGCCATCGGCAAAAGCGAGAGCAGTAGGCGCGATGCCCGGGGTTTTTCGCTGGAAAGGCTGCAAAACAAAGGTCTGGAGCACTTTGTTCTGGTTGGTGTCAATCACGGAAATGGAATCTTGATTCCCATTCGCGACATATAATCGCGCCGAGGGCTCATCCCAAACAATCGCGGTGGGATGCAGCCCGACGGGGATGGTTTTTTCGACCGCCCCCATGATCAGATCGACGCGGGAAACCGTTCCTGTAGAAGCGATTCCTCGTTCGTCGGTGACCACTCGGTCGGCTGTAGGGGACAGGCCGGTGGGCGCAGTCAGGTCGCCGGGTTTGGGAGTGCGGCCACCCCAGTTGGTTACGTAAGCGATGGTAGAGTCGTGGCTTAGCGCTGCCCCGAAGGGTGCAATCTCGGTCTTCACGGTTCGCACGATGCCTTTCGTCAGGTCGGCGATCGCTAATGTGTTGCCGTGGATTAAAGGCACCACGGCGATGCGGGCGGAAGTGTCGAGCGCGCCCGAATTGGCGCTTGCGCCCAGCTTCCAGGCATTGTGCGATCCGTCGCGGCGTGCGCTCCAAAGCTCTGCTTCTCCGTGGTTTGCGATATCCACGAGCGCACGGTCGGCGGATGGGTCGTAGCGGATTCCTCCGAGGCCGGCTGCACCCTGGAACGCGATGTGCGTCAGGGACTTATTCGCTTTCCAGTCGACCAAACTGATTTCACCCGCATGCAAAACCCAGAGTTCGCTTGCTGTTTTTCCGAACGCCACGCCGTACACGCGCCCGTTGAAAACCGACTGCAAACCGGCGGGAGTGATGGCTTGCCGGGTGGTGATTACACCGGGGTCGGAGATGGTTCGCTGCTGCGCGAGAGCGGTACACGCAATTGTAATTAAGAGGATGGATTTCGGCATGCGCGGTACGATTAGCATAGCCTTAAAACGCCATAAATGACCATCGAACGCACCGTGCGAGGGCTTATTTGAGCATAAAAACAGGCTTCCGAGCCGAAATTGCACCCATGGTCCAATTGGCTTTGCCGCTGGTGTTCGCCGAACTCGGCTGGATGGCGATGGGCGTCGAGGACACCATGTTCGTGGGGCGCGTGAGCGCGGAGGCGATCGGGGCGGTGGGGCTCGGCACCATGCTGTTTTACGGCGTGGGGATTTTTGCAGGAGGCTTGCTGCTGGGGCTGGATACTCTGGTGTCGCAATCGTTCGGCGCGGGCGATGAGAACGATTGCCGGCATTCGCTAATCGGCGGCGTGTGGTTATCGCTGTTGTTGATTCCCGTAGTTATGGGAATCATCTGGGGGTTGATTCCGCTGCTGGGAGTTTTGCGTATCGATCCGGCGGTGATGCACGACATGACGCCTTATCTGCGCGTGTTGAACTTCAGCGTGCCGTTGCTGCTGCTGTTTTTCGGATTCCGGAGGTATCTGCAATCGATCAATATTGTCCGCCCAATCATGATCACTTTGCTGACCGCAAATCTGATCAACATTTTCTGCAATTGGGTTTTCGTGTTCGGGAATCTGGGCGCTCCGAGATTAGGGGCGGAGGGATCGGCTTGGGCGACGTTTGTTTCGCGAGTGTACATGGCAGCGGTGCTGGGAGCGATCATCTGGACGAACGATCCCCGATTACCGCATGTATCATGGAAGCCGGATTTTGCGCGCGTCAAGGAATTGCTGCGGCTGGGAATTCCGGCGGCGGGGCAGATGGGTTTGGAGACCGGAGTATTCGCGATTGTCACCGTTCTGGTCGGGAAGCTGGGCGCGACTCCTTTGGCCGGGCATCAAATCGCGCTCATGACGGTGAGCATGACGTTCATGATGCCTCTGGGAATCAGCTCGGCGGCAGCGGTCCGAGTGGGGCACGCGATCGGGCGCGAGGATCATGAGGGGATGGCTCGGGCGGGATGGACCGCTTTGGGATTAGGCGCGGCGGTGATGTCCTGCGCGGCGCTGACTCTGTTGATCTTCCCTTATTGGATCGCGCGGCTGTTTACTCCGGAAGCGGAAGTGATTGCGGCGGGGATGGTACTGTTGCGGATCGCGGCGTTTTTCCAACTGTTCGATGGATTGCAGGTAGTGGCGACGGGTGCGCTAAGAGGAGCGGGGGACACTCGGACGCCGATGATTTGTCACTTCATTGGATATTGGGTGCTGGGGTTGCCTTTGGGGGCATGGCTTTGCTTCGGAGGAGTAGCCAGTAGCCAGCAGCCAGTAGCCAGTTACGGCCTGGGGGCGCCGGGGTTGTGGATTGGGTTATCGGTGGGGTTGGTGGTGATTGGGATTGTGTTGGTGGAGGTTTGGAGGAGGAGAATTGTGGCGCGCGGATAACTTGATTGGGCTTCGCGCATATGTCGCAAGATTTACCGGCTACAGTTCACGTAGTCGAGGGTTCCCTTATCATCGGATCAATCAGGTGCGAAACCTGTTGTCTCTCTCCCCTGCGCTGATGGCGATTAGCGTGACACGGAGGCGTTGACTATAACGCAGTCAAATGAAGATTTTGGTCTTACGGTGGAGAAATAATATTGCTCCGCTGCATCCCAGCGCGCATGCCAAGACTCCAAAAACCGTTTGTCCTCTCGTGCCGCGAGCCTTTCGTGACGAACCTCAACGGGCACGTCAATCAGGACTGCGAAGTCGACAAGGTCAGCCAGTTCGGGGCGTGCCGAGTAAGCTCCATCGAGTACGATAACGGCGCTCGGTTCGCGCTCGACCAAATCCTTGCGGACGTTATAAGTGCCATCTGGCCGGGCACCTGCCTCGAAGTCAAACGTATGCCACCTCGCAGATTTTCCGGCTAGCAGCGGCGCAAGCGCCTCAGCTCGCAAGCGCCGCCAATCAACTGCACCCCTGGCTCTCGTTTCAGGTGTGCGAAGATCCCAGCCCGCGTCAGTGATATCTGCCGCGAAGAAGTCATCACTCTGAACCAACGCTGCGCCCAGTTCTTCCGAGATCAGCGAAGCCACCGTAGACTTACCGGAACGCTGCCACCGTCGAGCGCAACGACAATCGGCGTATCCCGGTTGATCAGCAGGCGTCGAATCTCAGCGACGATGACCTGAGCCGCCACGTTCGGTTCAGGAGTAGAAGTGTCCATGACTTTCAATTGAACTAGTCCCGGTCCGGAGCGATCCCGGTCTGCTTACCAGCGGCGTCCGCTGATCGCCCGCAGAGGAGTTCCCTATTGGTGGATCGCCTTCTCGTCCCGCCGCGTCCGATAGTATTTCGTCTTGGATTGAAGTCCGTCGAACAGGAGACCGTTACGTTTTCGATGAATGCAACATGGGTCCCCGGATCAAAAATCAGATTGAAATCCCTATCTGCGGGTGACCAAGATGCCATACGGACGGTTTTCAGCGGATCCTTCGCTCCAGTTCGAGTTTCTCAATCAATTGTTTAAACGGCGTTCCGGCGCCAGGTTGAGTTCAGATCACTCTATCGGTGATGCGGACGTGCGCCTCCGTGAGATGAATTCCGTGTTGGTCGATATCGTCCAAACATTCGTCGACCCTGACACCGGGTAGCTCGCTTCCCCGGGTCAAGTCGAGCGTCTTGAATGGGCTCCAAGGCGCGTATTGCGTGGGCAGATTGCTGCCAGTCGCGTCCATCGTGAATCCGAAGACGCGGCCGGTTCCCCTAAAAGCGTGAACGTGCATAAAGTGCTCCTCAAACCAGAGTGTCTCAGGTGCCCCGCATTTAAAGCATCAGCTAAAGCGGTCGCCCCTCCTATTGACCCGGCAAAGCCCGGCGACTTATAGTATTTCATGGCTCTTCGCTGTTGGATTGCTCCCGCTTTACTTGTCCTTACCGCCGCGGCCGCTTGGAATCAGCAGATTGTGCAGCCCGGTGCGCCCGGGACCGACGGCAAGACTCTGACGGCTTCGAGCGTCGGGCCTTCGGCGAAAGGGCCGCTCGACGCGGATGTTGCGTTCATGCAGGGCATGATCATGCATCACTCGCAGGCTGTCGAGATGACGGCGCTGATGCCTTCGCGCACGCATAATAAAGAACTGCTGGCGTTCGGCAAACGCATCAGCATCTCCCAAAGCGACGAGATGAAGTTCATGAAGCAGTGGCTGGAGGAGCGCGGCAAGCCAGTGGAGATGACGCACGACATGGGCTCCATGGCCGGGATGGATCATTCTAAAATGGATCACTCCAAGATGGACCACTCCAAGATGGCCGCTGCGCCGATGATGATGCCGGGCATGCTGACGCCGGAGCAGATGAAGGCGCTGGCCAAGGCGACAGGGCCGGCGTTCGATCATTTATTTCTGACCGGCATGATTCAACATCACGGGGGCGCGCTGACCATGGTGCAGGATCTGTTCAGCGTACCGTCGGCGGGGCAGGACGCGCAGTTGTACGACTTCGTTACCGATGTGGACAATACCCAATCGGCGGAAATTAAAATAATGCAGGGCATGCTGAGTAAGGAGAAAAAATAATGCGGTTCGCGAATGCTTTTATACTGTCGGTCTCTTTTGCGATGCTCTGCGCCGGGCAGGCCAGCGCGCCGGCGCCGGGGAATCCACGCTCTGGCGCGGACGATCCTCGCATTGGATTGAAGCCGGGATTGTATGACGCGGGTGAAGCGGCGTTCGGGTTGGAGAGACTGGCTTCGCTGCCGAAGCCTCCTGGATTTTCGCCGGAGAATAACGCGACTGCGACGCCGGCGCCGCCTCCTGTAGCGGGGCAGCCTCCACGATTGGAACTGGGGTCGACCAATTCCGATCTGGCGTTCAGCGGGAACCACCTTTTTGTGGGCAACTATAACGGGATCAATTTCTACGACATCGATAATCCAAAACAGATCAAGCTGCGCACTTCGCTGCTGTGCCCGGGCGGGCAGGGCGACGTTTCGGTGTACGGGCATCTGCTGTTCATGTCGGCCGAGGCGGTGAATGGACGCATCGATTGCGGGCCGCAAGGAATTCCGCTACCGGCGGGTTATGTGGCGCCGCCTCCTCCGCCGCCGGATCCGGCTACGGCTGTCGCGAACGGTGAAACGCCGGGTGCGGCGGGAGGCCCGGGGCGCGGGCGTGGACGGACTCCACCGCCGCCGAGTCCGGACCGTTTTCGCGGAGTGCGGATTTTCGACATCAGCGACATGGCGAATCCGAAGCAGGTGGCCGCGGTGCAGAGCTGCCGTGGTTCGCATACGCACACGCTGGTGATCGATCCGAAAGATAAGGACAACGTCTACATTTATATTTCGGGGACGGGCAATGTGCGGCAGGCGGAAGAGCTGGCGGATTGTTCGGGCGGAGATCCGGACAAGAATCCGAACACGGCGTTGTTTCGGATCGACATTATCAAGGTGCCTGTGGCGCATCCGGAACTGGCGAAAATCGTATCGAGCCCGCGCATTTTCGCCGATGAAAAAACGGGAACGATCAACGGCCTGTGGAAGGGCGGCGACCATGGCGACGGCACGCAGAAAACCTCGGTGACCGATAAATGCCACGATATTACGGTCTATTCGGCGATCGGCCTCGCGGCGGGCGCATGTTCGGGCAACGGCATTATTCTGGACATTTCGAATCCGGTGAATCCGGTGCGGATCGCGGCGGTGAGCGATCCGAATTACGCGTTCTGGCATTCCGCGAATTTCAATAATTCGGGAACCAAGGTTCTGTTCACGGACGAATGGGGCGGCGGGTCGCAGCCCCGGTGCCGCGCGACCGATCCGATGAACTGGGGCGCGGATGCGATCTTCAATTTGTCGAAGGGCAAGCTGACGCTGGGGTCTTACTATAAGATGCCGGCTCCGCAGACGGACCTGGAGAATTGCGTGGCGCACAACGGGTCGCTGGTGCCGATTCCGGGGCGCGACATTCTGGTGCAGGCGTGGTACCAGGGTGGCGTTTCGCTGGTCGATTTCACGGATATTACGCATCCGGTCGAGATCGCGTATTTCGATCGCGGACCGGTGGACGCGACCAGGCGGGCGCTGGGCGGGCAATGGTCGGCGTATTGGTACAACGGCTATATCTACGGTTCGGAGATTGCGCGCGGAGTGGATGTGTTCAAGCTGGTGCCGAACAAGTACATTACGCAAAATGAGATCGACGCGTCGAATCAGGTGCATTTCGACGAGCTGAATGTGCAGAACCAGCCGAAAATCATTTGGCCGGCGAATTTCGTGGTGGCGCGCGCGTATCTGGATCAACTGAGCCGCGGCAGCGCGCTTCCGGCGCAAAGAATCGCGGCGATGAATGCGGCGATCGATAAAGCGGAGTCGTCGCATTATCAGGCTAAGGAAGTCGCGCAATTGAAGTCGATGGCGGCGAGCCTGGACAAGGAAGCGAATTCGGCGAAGAGTCCGACGGACGCGGAGAGGATGCGCGCGTTGGCGGGGATCATGAAGCAGGGCGGACCGGCTGCTCAGTAACATCGAATGAGACAATAGGAGCGTGAGGCGATCGGGGTTTGCCGATACTCCGCTCCACGGAGGATTCGTTCCTTCCTGGCTGGCCGAGCGCATGACCAAGCTCGGCGCGGCGATCGTTGAGAGTATTCTGCTGCATTACGGACGCACGGAGTTTCTTTCCCGACTAAGCGATCCATTCTGGTTTCAAGCGCTGGGGAGCGTCATGGGAATGGACTGGCACTCCTCCGGCGTCACTACTTCGGTGATGGGCGCGCTGAAACGCGGCTTGAATCCTCGCGCATCCGAATTAGGTCTGTATGTTTGCGGCGGCCGCGGGAAGCAATCGCGGAAGACTCCGGAGGAGCTGCTGATGGTCGCGGATCAGCACGGGCTCGATGGAGAGTTCCTGGTGCGCACCAGCAGGTTGACCGCGAAAATCGACAACAACTGTATCGCCGACGGATTCCAGATTTATCTGCACTCCTTCGTCGTTGCGGCCGATGGCGAGTGGGCCGTGGTGCAACAAGGGATGAACACGGCCACAGGGTTAGCGCGCCGGTACCATTGGCATTCGGCGACAGTGCGCGATTTCGTCGAGGAACCGCACACCGGAATTGTCGGCGAGCCGCTGGGGCCGATTATCAATTTAGTCGACGTCGACGCGCGGCCGGCCCAGGCCGCGTTGCTAAACATGGCCCGCGAACATCCGGAGGCGACGCTGCGCCATTTGAGGATGCCGCGCCATCACGAGGTTCGCGCGGAGAACGTGGACCTGAAGCGGCTCGGAGCGGTGCTCGCGGTAGCGTATGAGCGCGATCTGCATTGTTTCGCCGATTTCATATTGACGGAAAATCTGGGTCCGCGGACCATGCAGAGTCTTGCGATGATCGCGGAGGTTATTCACGGGACTCCGGTGCGATTCTCAGATCCCGCGCGATATTCCTTTGCGCTCGGGGGCAAGGATGGGCATCCGTTTCCCGTGCCTTTGAAAACTTATGACGAATCGATCGATGTGTTAAGAAGGTCGCTCGATGTCTCCAGGGTCGATGGAAATGAAAAGTTAGAAGGCTTTAGCAGACTGAACAAGTTTGTCGCGGCGGTCGAAAAGCATCTGAGTCCCGAAGTTGAACATCGTTCGCTGATAGCGCATGAGATGGCGATATCTCCTTCTCTTAACGGCCGAAGTGTTGCGCAACCTAAGAAACCTCGGTCCGCTCAAATGAATCTTTTCTGAAAGCTTAAAACTTACCTACGAATTGCCGCCAGGCTCGTAACTATCCAGCGACACCCCAGTAGAAAAGTTAGGCACTTCTATACCAAAAGGCAGTCTAATTAATCGTTCGACATTTTTTAGAAACAAGTGGGTGTTGAGGTTAATCGAATTGGCATCTCGGAAAAAAGTCGGGGCTTAGCCTGACCTATTGCAGGAGGATTATTTTGTGCTTCAGAAACTCATATTATCTTGCTTTTGTCTGGGACTTTTGACTACTTTAAGTCTCAAGACTCCCGCTCAGTCTATTACTTCCGGCGATGTCACCGGGACAGTTACCGACGCTACGGGCGCGGCTATCCCGCGCGCTGCCGTGACTCTTACCAACGTAAATACCAACCGGGCCGTGAAAGTGACCAGTGGCTCCGATGGCACATTTCGCTTTGCCTTCGTACCTCCAGGTACTTACAAGCTAAATGTCAGTGCATCCGGTTTTCAGACCACGGAACATACTGGAATCACAGTGAGCGCCGGCCAGCCGACCGCTGCCAATATGCAGTTGCAGGTCGCCACCGCGTCGCAATCGGTAAACGTAGTGGAGGCTCCGCCCGTTCTTCAGAGTGAAAATGCCGATGTGTCAACAAGCTACAATGCCGAGACCATTCAGAACCTTCCAAACCCGGGCGGCGATATCACCTACATCGCCCAAACGGCGCCTGGTGTGGTGATGAATACGCAGGCGGGTTATGGAAATTTTGTGGCGGACGGGATGCCCGCTACTTCCAACTTATTCACCATCAACGGAGTTAATAATAACGATCCATTTTTTGGAATTAATAACAGCGGTGCTTCCAATCTTCTGTTAGGCTCCAACGATATCGAGGAGGCCGACGTAATTAACAGCGCCTATTCCGGTCAATATGGCCAATATGCCGGTTCGCAGATCACTTACATCACTAAGTCCGGTAAGAACCAGTTCCACGGCGATGCTGTCTATATGTGGAACGGGCGAGCCTTGAATGCCAACCAGTTCTTCAGCAATGAAGTGGGGCTGCCCACTCCGTTCAACAACTTCAATCAATGGCAGACCAACGTATCCGGACCGATCATCAAGAACAAGACCTTCTTTGACGCGGATTATGAGGGACTTAGAAATGTGCTGCCGACGGCTGCCAACCTAACTCTGATTCCCAGCCCGCAATTTCAAGCTGCGACGCTGACAAATCTGACCGCGGTCGGCCATGCGGATGAGGCTCCGTTCTATCAACAAATCTTCAATATTTACAATGGAGCTTCGGGTGCAGCAGGGGCGATTCCTGTACCTGGCGGAGGCTGCCAGGGATTTACCGGCCTCGCCGGAGGCGCTCCATGTGCGCTTCAGTTCCGCACGACACCGCCGAATGAGAACAAAGAATATCTATATTCCGGCCGAGTGGATCATGTTTTCAGCGACAAGGACCGGGGCTACATCCGCGTGCTGCGCGACAACGGCTTCCAACCAACCTTCACCAGTCCTTTCGGGTCCGCTTTCAACTTTCAGAGCAACCAACCGCAGATGAGCGGCCAGTTCTCGGAAACGCACATTTTCGGTCCCAATACGGTGAACGAGTTTAAGGGTTCAGCTTTATTCTATGCGGCGGTTTTCGTGCCGTCCGATGAGAGCGGCTCGCTATCGGCGCTGCCGACCTTTGTGGGTTTTTCGGGCAATCCATTTACACCTGTAGGTTTCGGCGAACCTCCGTTCCCTCCGGGCTTTTTCTTTCCTCAGGGCAGACGTGTCTTCCAATACCAGATATTAGACGACCTATCGAGGATCGTAGGTAAACATACCTTCCGCGTGGGGTTTAGCTGGCTGCACGATAACATCACCGATCTGGATTTCGAAGCGCTCGGTGGTCCGATTCATGGCGCCATCACCACCAACTTGACAGACTTCTTTAATGGCGGTGGGCCGGAGAGTTCTCTTTTTCAAGCCTTTCCTTCGTCGTCCGAACAGGAGCTTCGCTTCAACACTTTCGGAGGCTACGTCGCGGACGATTGGAAAGTCGCGGAGCGGCTGACGGTTTCCTTGAACTTAAGAATGGAAAACTATGCCAATCCTACTTGCGACTCCAATTGCTTTTCCCATCTGTCCTCTGCGTTCAGCAGCAACCCGAACCCGAATGCGATTTCTATGCCTTATAACCAACTGATCATGGCCGGTCAGCACGATGCCTACCCGAACACTCAGGCGCTGGTCTGGGAACCTCGCGTAGGTATCGCCTGGCAGCCGTTCAAGAACGGAAAGACCGTTATCCGAGCGGGCGCGGGAGTGTTCGCGGACGAACTGCCGGGCGGCCTGGCGGAAGACGCGGCTTTCAACGCTCCTAACTTAAACGCATTTACCATTCCTAACGGCGCGCTGGCTCCAGGTGCGGCCGGTAGCCTTTTCACTTCCGCTTCGCAGGCCAATCAAGCTTTGCTATCGCAGTTCCGGTCCGGAGGAAGCTTCAGTTCTATTTCCAGTTCCGTTCCCACTTTCTCCGCTCCTAACTTTTTTAACTTCCCGAATACCTTCCATCAACCGACTTACTACAAATGGAATTTTGAGATTCAGCAGAATCTGGGCGGAGGAACCGTGCTAAGGGTGAACTACTCCGGCATGCACGGCTCTCATATTCCGGTGGGTGACGAGGGCCTCAACGGCTATTGCCCTCCTTCGGTGTGCCCCAACGGCTTTGCGGGATTGCCCGCCTCTGCGCCGAATGGAGCTTTGGGCGTTGTCACTCAGTATCTCTCCGCAGGTGACTCCAGTTACAACGGACTGACGTTGAGTCTTCAACGGCGATTTTCCCGGGGACTGACTTTCAACGTTAACTACACCTGGAGCCACGCACTCGATGACGTTTCCAACGGTGGTGTTGCGAACTTACCTTTCGGAAGTCTGGTCACGGATCCGAGCGTAACCACTCCGCAAAATCCGAACAACATCCGCGGCAACTATGGAAACGCGGACTATGACGTCCGCCATTACATCAGCGCGACCTTCATGTTCAGCGACATGTTCCGCCATGCCGGCATGCGTTGGGGCCCGAACCCCATCTTCGGCGGATGGACCCTGTCGAGCAACTGGTTCTTCCGTACCGGCTTGCCTTTCTCCATCGTCGATAACGCCGATGCTGGAGCTTTGGCCGGCTACAATTACAGCGGTCCGATTTTCGCGACTCCTTTGACGAACATTCCGAATAGCTGCACCAATGCGGTCAATACCCCCTGCCTGAACACGTCGCAATTCGCACCGTCCGGCGCGCTTACCGGCTTTGGAACCATGGGCCGAAACCAGGTTTACGGCCCTCATTTCTTTGACGTGGATCTGTCCCTGATGAAGGACGTGAAACTCGGCGAGCATGCGACGTTCTCCTTTGGCGCGCAGGCGTACAACATATTCAATCACGTGAATTTCGATCAACCGGTGGCCGACATCTCGAACCCGGAATTTGGTTCGAGCATCGCCGCCGTCGGACCTCCCACCAGCCTGTTGGGGTCGTTCGTGGGCGCGGGCAGTTCACCGCGTTTTCTCGAAATCAAAGGGCTCATAAGGTTCTAAGGAGAGAAACGCCGAGGGGTCGGGCTAGGAAGCCGGCCCCTCTCTAATCTATTGATTTTACGCACGTAACATCCGTAACCAACCTGCCGTAACCAACCTGCCGTATCTTCTTTTCGCCGTTCGTTTCTCTTAGCCTTGCTTACATGCCCGATAAACGAATGGCGCTAACAGTTCTATCTTTACTTTTTCCGATCACAGCGTTTGCCGACCTGAATGGGACGGTGACGTTGCCGGCGAATACGTCCATCAAACTGGATACAGGCGCCACCGCGAGCTCAGGCGGCGATCTTCTTTGGAATGGCTCGACACTCGCGCCTCAGGGCACAGCCAAGGCTCTGAACGCGTCGGTCGACTTAAGTTTTTCGGGCGCTTCGGGATTCTCAGGCGTGAACCAGCAGATTTTGCAGGTCGCATTTTCGATATTCGGTTCCTCAGCTCCCGTTAGTTCGCTCGCCGTCAACACTGTAGTTGGCGTTCTGACAAACGGCGGAAATGACGCGAAGCTGCTGGTGACCGCGCTGAGCGGCACTTCGATCACGCTGCAATATACGACCTTCGGGGTGACCGCTCCTCCGCCGCCCACGCCGACCGGGCCGGCGATCACCCAGCTCCAGAATAACTACAGCTACATTTTGCCCGGCCTTCCCAACTACGGGATCGCGCCGGGTACGTTATTCATCATCCAGGGCGCGAACCTCGCCAGCACGACCAATGCGGTGGTTCAGAACAGCGCCGGATCGGGCATCCCTCTTTCGCTGAACGGCGCGAGTGTTGCCGTTACCGTGAACGGCGTGACCACGCATCCCGGAATGTACTACGCAATCTCGACTCAGATTGCCGCAGTGCTTCCGTCGTCGACGCCGATCGGCACAGGTACGATCACGGTTACCTTCAACGGCACGACGAGCCCGGCCGCGCCGATCACAGTGGTCCAGAGCGCCCTCGGCTTCGATTCGTACCTTGGGACTGGTATCGGCCTCGGCGTCGCAACCGATCCCACCACCGGCAGCCTCTTCTATTACAACCAATCCGCGAAACCCGGGCAGACCATCGTTCTATGGGGCTCCGGCCTCGGAGCGAATACCGCCGACAGCGACACCGTGCTGACCACGACACCACACGCTGTGAACGCCCCCCTGACCATTTACATCGGCGGGATTGCGGCGCAGATTCTTTACCAGGGCGGGTCTGGATATCCCGGCGTGAATCAGATCAACGTGGCCATCCCCGCCAACGTCTCCACCGGATGCGCGGTCTCCGTGGCCGCCGTTAGCGGAACCATTACCAGCAACACCGTGACGATTCCTATCGACCCGTCCGGTGGAGTTTGCAAGGATGCAATTTTCGGAACCAGCGGAGCGGAATTTGTGACTTTCACCGGTAAGACCAATCTTACCAGCGGATCGCTGATCATTAACCAGGCTAACGGCTCCAACTTCGCGGGTGCGGTTTTTCTGAGCGCGCAGAACTCGATAGCGTCACTGTTGAGTGCGTCCGCGGGAAGCTCCGTTGGAGGCTGCGTCCTCAACTCCGCCCTCAATGTGTCGACCACGATTCCCACACCCGCCGGTCCCGATGCGGGGAACATCACGATCACCGGACCGGATGGAAGCGCGCCGCTTCAAGTGGTTCCAAGCGCATCCGGAGGGTCGTCCGGTATTTATAACACGCCGGCGTTGACGCAAGCGTTCATTCCGCCAACAGGGGGAAGCTTCACGTTCCAAGGCTCCGGCGGCAAGGATGTGGGACCCTTCACGGCCTCCGTCTCTTACACCAGTCTGATGAACTGGACCAACATGAGCGCCTCCGGAACGGTGACGCGGTCCCTAGGGCTTCCCATCGCGTGGACCGGAGCCTCGGCCAATTCGTTCGTCTCCATCACCGGCAGTTCGACGACACCCACAGCCGTCGCCTCCTTCACCTGCTCTGTCCCCGCGGGTGCGGACCAGTTCACGATTCCTTCGTACATCTTGCAGGCGCTGCCGCCGGGCAAAGGATCTCTTTCGGTCATCAATGTCGCGTCGATCACCGGCTTCTCCGCGACGGGAATCGACGGCGGCGTGGCGGACTTTTCAGTGTCCCTCTCGATTACATCGACCTACAACTAGCAGGAGTGATATCTTTGCGTTATCGTTTTCCGAATGGTCGTACTTGCTCTCCTGCTCGTCTTGTTAGCCTCGCCATTGCTCCCCCAGCAGGCGTTTGCGAAAAATTGCGCCGGCTGCCATGGCGAGGACGCCCGAGGCTCCGCCAAAGGACCCGGCCTCGCTATGAACCCGCGCGTCGCCGAGCAATCCGAGGCGCAGCTCCGCGCCTACCTCCAGCGCGGCAACGTCGCCGCCGGCATGCCCTCCTTCGCAGACCTCTCTGCTACCGATCTCGCGTCCATTGCAAAATATCTGCGTAACATCAACGTCGAAACCATCGCGACCCCGATCGCCTCTCCGATCCGCAAGTCCCACTGGAACGATCCTCAGCCCGGCGACTGGCTCACCTACAACGGCAGCGATTCGGCGAACCGATACAGTCCGCTCGACCGCATCACTACCGCGAACGTCTCCTCTCTCAAGCTGAAATGGGTTTTCCCGATTTCCTATTTCGGCCTGGAAACCACCCCTCTAGCCGCCGACGGCGTCCTCTACGTCACCGGCCCCAACGAAGTCTTCGCGCTCGACGTGCTCACCGGCAGCGCGATCTGGCACTATTCGCGACCGCCCAGCCTCGGCATGGTAGGCGATGCGAAGCTCGGCACCAACCGCGGCGTGGCCATCCTCCGCGATAAGGTATTTTTCGTAACCGACAACGCGCATCTGCTGGCGCTCGACCGCTCCGGAGGCAAGCTCTTGTGGGAAACCGCCATGCCCGCCGACGCGCGTCAACCCTACGGAGGCACCCTCGCGCCTCTCATCGTCCATGACACGGTGGTCGCCGGTGTCGCCGGAGCCGATCACGGCATCCGAGGCTTCGTCGCCGCCTACAAAGCCGACACCGGCGCGCTCGCCTGGCGATACTGGACCGTTCCCACCAGCACCCTCGGCGGATCCACCTGGCTCACCGGCTCCTTCGATCCTTCGTCCGACACGCTCTATTGGGCCACCGGAAATCCCTGGCCCGACGGTGACGATCGTGATCGTCCCGGCGACAATCTGTACACCAACTGCGTCCTGGCGATCAACGCCTCCACGGGCGATCTCAAATGGCATTACCAGTTCACTCCGCACGACCTCAAGGATCGCGACGCCACGGAGCCCAACGTGCTGGTCGACACGGTCTATAAAGGAAAGCCCTCCAAGCTTCTCCTCCACGCCGATCGCAACGGATTCTTCTATGTGCTCGACCGGACCGACGGCAACCTGCTTCTCGCGAAGCCTTTCCTGCGCCGCGTCGATTGGGCCTCGAACATCGGGCCCGACGGACGGCCCGTGGTCATCGATCCCCGGGGCTGCCCCAGCGACGCCGCCAATTGGGACGCCACCGCGTTCTCCCCGGTCACGCGCCTCTACTATTTCATGGCGCTCGAAGAATGCGTCGGCAAACCCACCGGCTACCCCGATCAGACCGGCCAGCGTTTCCTCCGTGCAATCGATATTGAGTCAGGCGAAATCGCCTGGGAAGTTCCCCAGCCCGGACCGGCGCGCGCTAAAACCTGGTCCGGCGTTCTCGCGACTGCTGGAGGCTTGATCTTCTACGGTCAGCCCAACGGAAGCTTCCTCGCCGCGGACCAGCGGACCGGCAAAACGTTGTGGCAATTCCCGACTAATGTGCGCATGAAAGCCTCGCCTATGACCTTCACCTGGGCCGGCAATCAGTATGTGGCCGTCGCCGCCGGTCCGAATATCCTTTGTTTCGGTTTGTAACTCAATCTCGCCTGCCGGCTCAATGTCGAGACCCAGCCGCCATGCGTAAGCAGGCGGGCAGACGCGAAAACTCTCGTCACATAAAACTGCGGTCGCGCCTCGCTAGACCGCTGATAGCAAGTAACCTCGATTACGAGCCGCGACTACGAGGAGTGGTTTGCCGCAGTTTTCACCGACTCTTTCTAATTCGCCCCCGCCTTTCGAGCATTCCTCGTCAGCGCGCCCTTCCCTGGCGTTTCCATTCGAGCTTCCAGCGAATTCCGAAACCGCGCTTTCGCTCTGGATTTCAACAGCCGGAACTGTGTCTCAGTGAGCCCCATTTCTGAACAGATCCGCACGCGGCTCTGTTCCTTCAAATAAAACCGGATCAGAATTTCGCGATCCCTTTCGGATGACTCCGCTAAAACCCGGTGCATCAGTTCCATGCGCTCACGGAACAGCGTGCCCCACTCCGGACAATTTTCGGAATCTGCCAGAACGGACTGCGGTTCAAGGTCCAACTCCGTTCGTCTGGACCGCACGGCCCGGTGAATATGCTCGTAGACTTTGCGCCGCGCAACGGTGCGGACAAAACCCATGAGTTTTTCCGGTTCCCGTATCTCGCCGCGGCGGATCGCCTCCACCACCACGATGAAGACTGCATGAAGTTTGTCTTCCAGATCCTGGAATCCGGTGTGGTGCAGAAGATAGAAGCGAACCCCTTTGTAGAAGGTCGCGTACAACTCCTCCATGCTACCCCCGTCGCCGTTCTGGATTCCCTTCACTAACTTGTCCCACGCGCCGTATGACAGGGCGCAAAGCTCAGGCGGTTCGCCGGCCTCGCGGATGGCAAGATGATCCACGCGATTTGTACTCCTGTCAGAAGCGGGTAATCAATCGACGAGCCATCGAAGCGGTGACCGCCGAGAGGCTCAACTCATCGCGTGGCAGCGAAGTTAGTATCGTAGCTCAAACTTACCGCGCGCGATAGGCCCTAACACCCGTGATGTCTGAAATGCCGGTCGGCCGAGTCCTGGGCCTCTTCTACTTTGCCGGCAATACCTTCGAGGGGGCAGGAATTCTTCCTGTCCTCCGGGGTGATGCACGAACGGCAAGCTCCGCAGTGCTGAATAGCGCGCCGGTACTCTTCTTCACTTTCCTTAAGTAACTTCAGGAAGCGTAGTCCCTCTTCACAGTCCACAGGCAGCTATCGACAAGCGTATGCCGTCAGAGCACTAAGGAAATTCCGAGCGAAATCCCTCTTTGAAAAGTGGGCAGGCGGTTTCGCCTGCCATTTGGTCAACTGGCCTACTTCACATAAACATTTAAAGTTGGGCTAGCCGCCGCTCCCACCGTCAAAGTAATCGGCACCGATCCTGGTGTCAAACTCTGTGGGATCACCGCATTTACTTGAAAGAATCCGTCAAACGACGCCGTCCCCGCATATAGCACCGCCGCATTGATCTGTCCGATCGATACCGATGCGCCGGCAATGGGTTTTGAGAGTCCCGATACCGATCCATCGATGCCTCCAGGCGACGTCTGTCCTTCGCCCGTCGCATAAATGGAAATGTAGGCTCCGCGAGCCGCCGGATTATTCGGCCCGTTCACGGTTCCATCCTGATTGATCACTGCGGCCTGATTGTTGCCGAGGTTGAACATCGCAGGCGCCGTGCTCACCACCAGGTCGCTCACGCTCGGCCCCGCAACTCCGTTGGCGATCACCTGCACGTTCACGCGCTGCCCCACCTGGTTCGCGATTTCATACGGCGCGACCGCATTGATCTGCGTAGCCGATACATAAAGCAGCGGCGCCGGCGTGTTATTTACCAGCACCTGTACCCCGCCCAGATTCGTCGAGATTTTGCCAGTGGTATCGATCGCCAGGGTCTTCCCCACCGATGGTCCAAGTCCGCTGCCGGAGACGCTGAAAATCAAGCCCGGCGAAAGTCCGGTATCGACGAAGCTCGCTGCGTTGAAAATATGCGCGATCGCCGGCTGGCTCGCCGGCCAGAGCTGCATCATGTTGTAGGCGTCGACGCTGCCCAGCCCCGTGACCATGTCGTACCCCGCTCCGGCCGAGTATCCAAGCTGGCCCCCGATACATCCCTTCACGCCCGCCACGCAGGAAACAAAATTGCTGCCCGTGGTCACGTCGTGAAATACGCTGGTGGTGCTCGACGCCAGCTTATAAAGATTCGGATTGATATTGCCCAGCCCGTTGGCGCCCAGATACTGGTTCATCAACAGAACAATCCCGGCAAATACCGGCGTCGCCGCCGAAGTCCCTCCGCTGATCTGGATTCCTCCGCTCGCGAACGTGAAATAGCCGTCGTGATTGGCAGAAGCAGCCATCGCCACATCCGGTACCAGCCGCGCCGAGCCCCCTGTAACTCCAGGAGCGTTCTGCCACGCGGGACGGGCATAAATCGTGCTCATTCCTCCGCCACTCGCCCCGATATGAGAGGAATTTGAATCGTTCCACCCCACCTCCGGAATGTACGAGAGCGCCGAGTTTCCGTAATAGGGCCCGTTGGTCTGGGACCAGAAGGTGGTGCCGAATCCTTCCTCCAATGTCGTTCCGCCCACTCCGGTGACTTCGGGAACGCTCGCCGGGACCATCACGGCGATTCCATCTTTCGAAATGGCGTTTCCCACGTCACAGGCGGCCGCGCCCAGATCGCCCGACGCGGCGATCCAAGTGATTCCCTGAGCATTGGCCTGCTGTGCGAGCGGCTCAATCGCCGCGATTAAACTCGCGGACTGGTTCGCTTCGCAGCCTGCATAGCTATAACTCAGTACCGGAGCGACCGCCTGATCGATCGCATACATCGCGGAGTTGGTGACGTTGCTGGAATAGACGAAAATAATCTGGGCGTTGGGCGCCACCGCTCCCGTCATTTCCAGATCCAGATCGGATTCGCCGGAATCGCCCGTGACAATCCCCGGATTGGTGGCCCCCTGCACCAGCATCTTCACCGGAGGGTTTGTTGGAAGATTGAAATCGTTGCGATAGGTAGTGATATCGGAGAGACTGACATCGCTCTGCCCGGCCACCGCGAGCTTCAACCCAGTTCCGGTGACGCCGACGGCGTTGCTGAACAACGGCAGGATGTCGTAGATGATCCACAAATCGCCGGGCGCAAGCACGTTTTGCCCCTGGTAGTTCAAATCCGGTTTGACCTTCTGGGGCGAAGGCCTCAGCTTGAAGTCGTCGAGTCCTCCGAATCCGATGGTGAACGGCGCGATCGCCGCGGGAACCGTCGGCTCGGTCGAATTGGCGAAGTGCTGCTCGCCGTTCACGTTGTAACGGTGAATCTCAGTGTGCAGCGCGGTCTGAATCTGTCCGGCCGTCGCATTGAACGCAACCCAGCGCCTTCCGCGCGCCGCGCCGATAATTTCGAAGCCTTCCGACTCCAGCCAGTCGACGATCTTACTCATGTCCGCCGGGCTGGCTCCAAAACGATCCGCGTATTCTTCGGGCGTCAGCCATTTCCGGAATTTCGGCGAAAGAGAATTCTGCTGATCGAGCAGCAATTGATCGAGCTCCGCCTGCTGGCTCGCCGAAAGCTTTAACGTCAGCGTCACATAGTTCAGCTTCATCGCCGGATCCGCCGGCCCCTGGTCAAACTCGGTCCGCGCGTTCGGATGGACGTTCCCTTGAAGCGCGACGGTGTGCCCCCGGTCGATGCGTCCTGCGATCCGGTCTGGTTGCGCCAGCAAGACGACCGGCAGAAGCATAAGGGCGAAGCGAAAGATCATGAAGGATATTGTCTCCCATTAAGGACGGCGCAAACGGGAGTCAAAGTGCGTCACATTATGGTCAAATAAGGCATTGCTGGCTTGCACTTTTGGTCAGTTAAGGCGTCTTAAGATGTAGCTTTTTTGAGATCGGGCACGTCTGTCAGAAAAACTCAACCGGATTGGAGTGCGAATTTCATGACCCTGAGCCGCCTCATTCCCTTGTTCCTGTTTCTGGTGTTTTCCGCGAACGCGTCGGTGATGACGGACGCCTTAAAAGCCGAACTGACGCGCACCATGGAGCACCTGAAGAAACAGCCGAATCCCCCGTATTTTCTTAGCTATGAAGTCATTGAGACCGAATCGGCGGGGGCTACGGGCTCTTTCGGCGCCCTGGTATCGAGCTCCCCTCCAACCCACCGGCGCCAACTCGGCATCGATCTGCGCGTAGGCAGCTATCGGCTTGATAACACTCACCCAATCCGGGGCGCGATGTTCAACGGGTTCGATAATTACAGCTTCTATCAAATGCCCCTCGAAGACGACCCGGACGCCTTGCGCGCCATGCTGTGGTATTACACCGATCAGAAGTACAAGCGCGCGGTGGAGCAGTTTATTTCCGTCAGAACCAACGTCAAGGTGAAAGCCGAAGAGACTGATAAATCAGGAGATTTCTCGCCGGCCAAAGCCGAAGTTTATGACGAACCCAATCCCGCCCCGCTGACCTTCGATCGTGCACAGTGGGAAGAAAAAGTGCGCAAGTACACCGAGCCTTTTGTGCGCTACGGCAACATCTATTCGGTGCGGGCAGCGATCTCCGCCGACCGTGAACTGCGTTGGTTCGTATCGAGCGATGGAGCGGTAATTCACACTGCCGACACGAGTTACAACCTCCGGATTTCCGCATTCGCCAAAGCGTCCGACGGCATGGAGCTGCCTCGATTCGAGAATTTCTATTCCTCGACCATGGAAGGGCTGCCAAGCGACGCTGAGGTGCTCGAAAAAGTCAAAAAGATGATCGCCGATCTGATGGCTTTGAAATCGGCTCCTGTGATGGAGCCCTATGTGGGACCGGCGATGCTATCTCCAAGAGCTACCGGCGTTATTTTCCACGAGATTTTCGGTCACCGCATTGAAGGGCAGCGCGAAAAAAGGGAGGGACAAAGCCAAACCTTCCGCGACCGCGTCGGCCAGAAGGTGCTGCCGGATTTCATTTCTGTCTACTCCGATCCGACGCAAAAGAAGTACGGAGCCACGCAACTGGCCGGGTATTACAAGTTCGATAACGAAGGGGTAAAGGCTCAAAAAGTTACCGTGGTTGAAAACGGTATCTTGAAGAATTTCTTGATGTCCAGGCTCCCGGTCGATGGCTTCCCGGAATCGAATGGCCACGGCCGGCGAGAGGCGGGATACAATGTCGCGGGGCGGCAGTCGAATCTTCTGGTGGTCGCTTCGAAAACCGTGACGCCCGAGGCGCTGAAGGCGCAGTTGATCGAAGAGGTTAAAAAGAAGGGACTTCCCTACGGCCTGTACTTCGATGACGTCGCCGGCGGATTTACCTACGTGGGCCGCTTCGCGCCGAACTTCTTTGAGGTAATCCCTGTAATGGTTTACCGAATTTACCCGGACGGTCACGAAGAACTGGTGCGTGGAGTGGATTTGATCGGTACCGCGTTGACAGCATTCAACAAAATCGTCGCGGCCGACAATCGCTCCGAGGCTTTCAACGGAAGCTGCGGAGCCGAATCCGGTTCCGTGCCAGTTTCAGCCGGCGGACCGGGTTTGTTGTTCAGCGAAATTGAAGTGCAGAAGAAGGCCAAATCGCAGGAGCTTTCGCCGATTCTGCCGCCGCCGTTCGACGATCGCAAGCCGGGGGGAAACCAATGAAAACCCTACTGGTTACGCTGCTTTTCTGTCCGTTTACCTGGGCTGCGGACGACGTGATGATGCGGGCGATGCGCGACGAGCTCGAACGGTCTATGCGGAAGCTACAGCTCGAGAATCTCCAAAAACCGTACTTCATTTCCTACCGGACCGTGGAATCGCAAGGGTGCAACATCGCAGCCAGTTTTGGGGCGATTACGAGCAGTTATTGTGAACCGGCAAACAGGCAGGCGCGGTCGCGCAATTTGAGCGTTGAAGTGCGGGTGGGCGATTATGCGCGGGATAACACCAACTTTTTCGCACCGATGATGACCGCCGGTGTGGCGCGACCTTTGATGACGGGCGGGTCGAGTGTACCGATTGACGATAACTATGACGAGATTCGGCGGCAGCTTTGGCTGGCTACCGATAGCGCTTATAAAAACGCGCTGGATACTTACGCGAAGAAGAAGGCGGCGCTCGAAAATCGCACCCGCACAGACGATGCGCCGGATTTCAGCAAGGAGGACGTGGTCAAGATCGAGCAGGCGCCGGCGGCCGCGGCTTGGAATCGCGCGGAGCTGGAGAAAATGGTTAAGTCGCTGTCCGCTCTGTTTCGCCAGGCGCCGGGAATCGACGGGTCGTCGGTGACGCTCGGTTCGACGGCGTGGCATACACGGTATGTCAATTCCGAAGGCACCAGCTATGAGCGCAGCGCGACGTTCGCGACCTTGACGATCAACGCGGATGCGCAGGCGACGGATGGGATGCCGATTACGGATTTCGAGGTGATTCACGCACGTTCGATCGACCAGCTTCCGGCGCGTGAGGAGATCGCCAAACGGATTCAGGCATTGCAGGCGCGGCTGGAGCGGCTTGGTAAGGCCACACTCGTCGAACGGTATACCGGACCGGTGTTGTTCGAAAGCGACGCCGCGGGAGAATTGTTTCTGGAAGCGATGGCATCGGCCCTAGCGGGAGTTCCGCGCGTGGTGGTGGACGATACTTCCTTCATGCGGGCGTTCAACGCGAACGGCGGATTTTCCGAACGCATTGGCACGCGCGTTCTGCCGGACTTTCTGACCGTGACTGACAATCCGGCGGCGCGGGAGTTCGGGAAAGAACCCCTTTATGGCGGATACGATGTGGACGACGACGGCGTGGTGCCGCATCCTACGGTTCTGGTGGACAAAGGAGTTTTGAAAACGCTGCTGCACACCAGAGCGTTGCTGCCGGGGACGACGCACAGTACCGCCAGCCGGCGCGGCAACGGGCCGATGCCGAGCAATCTGCTGGTCACGGCCGATAAATCGCGCACGGCGGAGGAGCTGAAGGCGGAGCTGCTAAAAATGGCCAAACAGCGCGGCAACGAGTTCGGGATCGTGGTGCGGCGCATGTCGAATCCGCTGGTTCAAGGGGCGCTCGGGCGCACGAGGATGATTTTCATGACGGGCGGGAACGGTCCTGGAACGATCAACGTGGAGCCGTTCATCGAAGCGTACAAAGTGTTTCCGGATGGGCACGAAGAGCTGGTGCGCAATCTGAGCATTAATAGTCTGACGCTGGCTTCCTTCAAAGATATTGTGGCGGTGTCGGATGCTGCGCCGGTTTATACGGCGTTGATGCGGATGACGATTCGGTCGCCGGGGATGATGATGAGTTTTCAGGCTCCGGGTGGGCCGAATGTGGTTTCGGTCGCGACGCCGGCGATGTTGTTCGACGACATGACTCTGCAACGGCCGGCGGGGGATGTGCCTAATTTGCCGTTTACTAAGCATCCTTATTTCGATAAGCCTTAGTGTCCTGTCTCTCAAGTCTATTTTTTCACGCAGAGACGCGGAGGACGCAGAGAACGCGCGGAGAGAAGCTGGGCGGGGTGTCGCGCTCATAGTTGGTTAGAATTGGACTCAATGAAGACGATTGCTGTTTTGTTTTTGGGCGGAGTTTTGTATGGGCAGAAGCCATTTAGTGTGGTGGAGGCTACGATTCCCGAGATGCGCTCCGCGATGGAGCAGAAGCGCGTTACTTCGCGGGAGCTGGTGGATCAGTATTTGATTCGCATCGCGATTTACGATCATACGCTGCGTGCGGCGATCACCATTAATCCGAATGCGCTGAAGGAAGCGGAACAACTGGACCGGGAGCGGGCGCAGGGGAAAATTCGCGGTCCTTTGCACGGGATTCCGATTGCGCTGAAGGACAATATTCAGACTACGGATATGCCGACGACCGGAGGCGCGCTGGCGTTTGTAGGGTACATTCCGCCTTATGAAGCGACGCTGACGAAGAATCTGCGGGCGGCGGGGGCGATCATCATCGCGAAGACGACTCTGATCGAACTGGCGAATTGGGTGGCGGGCGCGCCTACGCCGATGCCGGCTTACAACGCAGTGGCGGGGTTCGGATTTAATCCTTACGATCCGCGGCGCGATCCTCGGGATGCTACCGGCGATGGTCGGGCGGTGCTGTCGCCCGGAGGGTCGAGTTCAGGGGCGGGAACGGCGGCAAGTTTGTGGGCGGGCAACGTGGGGTCCGACACGGGCGGGTCTATTATCAGCCCCGCGAATCAGGCGATGCTGGTGGGTCTGCGGCCGACGATCGGGCGGATCAGCCGGTACGGGGTGATTCCGATTACGGCCGATCATGACACGGCGGGTCCGATGACGCGGACGGTGGCGGATGCGGCGGTTCTGCTGGGAGTTTTAGAGGGAGCCGCGCCCGATCCGAAAGATCCGGCGACGAAAACGTGCACTGCTCCGGTGGGCCACGACTACACGAAATTTCTAAAGGCGGGGGCGCTGAAAGGCGCGCGGATTGGGATTCCGCGGGTGTTTTATTACGACAGCGTCACTTTACCGGGCGAGACCAGGGAACGGCGCGGGCTGAATCCGGAGCAGGCCAAAGTGATGGCGGAGGCGATAGCGGTTTTGAAGGCGCAGGGGGCGGAGGTTGTCGATCCGGCGGACATTCCGAGCTTCGTGGATAAAGATCCGAAGAATAATTTTCCGTTGTGGGGATATTGTTCGGGCGCGAATCAGGCGAAGGGGAAGGACGAGAATTGCTCCGTCAATTTCAAGTACGGGATGAAGAGGGATTTCAATAATTGGCTGGCGAGCCTGGGTCCAACGGCTCCGGTGAAGACGCTGAGCGAGCTGCGGCAATGGAATTTGAATCACATGAAAGCGGATGCGATCAAGTTTGGACAATCGAGGATCGATATTTCGGACGAGATGGATCTGGAGGCGGATCGGGCCCGGAATGAAGCCGATGTGAAGAAAGATATTTTACTGAGCCGGACGAATGGGATCGATGCGGTGCTGAAGAACAACCGGCTCGACGCGATTTTGACGCCGGGGCTGAGCGGCGCGGACCTGGCGGCTCGGGCGGGATATCCGATTATCGTGGTGCCCTTCGGGATGGTTCCGAATGCGCCCGTGCAGCAGCCGTTTCCCGAGAACTTTCATGCGAAGCCGATGCCGTTCGGAGTGGGGTTTACGGGTGGGGCGTGCAGTGAGCCTCGGCTGTTCGAGATTGCGTATGCGTTCGAGCGGGCTACCAAGCGTCGCCTGGCGCCGGCGGCTACGCCGTAGTCTTCTGTTTCGGAAGGCACAGGCACAGCCGGACCAGGGGGTCCGGCGCGGACGAGGGCGTCCGCCCCACTGGAGGGCTGATGTCGCATGAAATGACCGCTGTTTCTGAAGTTCGACGCCGAGCGCGCAGGCGCTGATGTAGCATGAAATGGCTCGCTATGATTCAGCGTCTCACCGCGCGCAAAGAATGGAGATTCTTCAGCGTTCTGCCCAAGGCGGACGGAGCGCTGGCATTCGGCTGGTGGTTCGCGCTGCTGCTGAGGGGCACTCTGCCGGCGGTTTTCACGATCGCAATGGGGATGCTGGTGAGCGCTGTGCAGCGCGGCGAATCGCTGGCTGGTCCGCTGGCGACGGTGGGCGTGGTATTCGTAACGCTCCAGGTTTTGTCGCCTATTCATCAGGCGCTCGGCGCGAATCTCGGCAGCCGCCTGGCGGCGTGGCTCTACGATGAGCTGACCCAAGCCTGCGTGAGGCCGCCGGGAATGGGACACCTGGAAGATCCTCGGCTGACGACCGATCTCACGATGGCCCGGGATTTCGATCTGGGGATTAGCGGGCCTCCATTGACGATCGCGATGGATTTTATCGCTTCGGGGATGGTGGAACTGGTGGGCGGAATCGCGGCGGCGCTGGTGCTGGCCGCGTACGCGTGGTGGGCTCCGATTCTACTGGTGGGCGGCTGGGTCGCGACGCATTGGCTGCTGCGCGAGAGTGCAATCTGGAGGGATCGGAATACCGAAGAGGTTCGGGAGGCGGAGCGGCACGCGGATTATGCTTACCGGCTTGCGGTGGATCCTCCCGCGGCGAAGGAATTGCGGCTTTTCGGGCTGTCGGCCTGGACGGTGGAGCGATTCTCGTCGCGGCGGCGGAAGCTGCTCGATTTGCAATGGAAGGCGACGCGGCTGCGGGAGCGGCCGGTGTTGTGGAGCCTGCTGGTAGTGCTGGCGGCGAACCTGGTGGTGTTCTGGTCGATCGCGAGCGATGCTGCGTCGGGGCGGTTGGCGCTGGGGCTGGCGGTGACGTTCGTGGGCGCGGCGGTAGGGGTCAGCATGATCGCGTTCGGGGGGTTGT
This sequence comes from Bryobacteraceae bacterium, assembly GCA_035485055.1. Taxonomy (GTDB): domain Bacteria; phylum Acidobacteriota; class Terriglobia; order Bryobacterales; family Bryobacteraceae; genus Palsa-187. Next base: position 37,225 of record DATHOJ010000003.1, on the reverse strand, counting down.
CGTGGGCGCTGGACGGGGCGGCGGCTCCGGTGGACGCCGTGCTGCGGCTGCGGGAGGCGATGGCGAAGGCGGGAGCACTGTCCAAAGGATCGAAGACGGCGAAGGGGATGCCGGCGCGGGAAATCCGCTTTCGGAACGTGACGTTCAAATATCCGGTGGGCGAGGGCGGCCCGGTGCTGGAGGGGTTCGACCTCACGATTCCGGCTGGGTCGTCGCTCGCGATCGTCGGACAGAACGGCGCGGGGAAGACGACGCTCGCGAAGCTGTTGTGCCGGTTGTACGATCCACAGGAAGGGGCGATCGAGATCGACGGGGTCGATTTGCGGGAACTGGATATCGACGCGTGGCGGGCGCGGGTGACGGCGGTGTTCCAGGATTTTATTCGCTTCGAACTTCCTTTACGCGATAACGTTTCGCCTGCCGGTGCGCCGGACAGCATGATCGAAGCAGCGATGGCTGAGGCGGGCGCGGGGAATCTGGCGGGGCTCGATACGATTCTGGCGCGTGGATATGAGGGCGGCACCGATTTATCGGGCGGGCAATGGCAGCGAATCGCGCTGGCGCGGGCGATGTGCGCGGTGAAGATGGGCGCGGGACTGGTGCTGCTGGACGAGCCGACGGCGCAGCTCGATGTGCGGGGCGAGGCGGAGATTTTCGAGCGCATCTTGAAAGCCACGCGGAAGGCGACGACGATTTTGATTTCGCACCGGTTCTCGACGGTGCGGCATGCGGATCGGATTTGCGTGCTGGAACACGGAAGGGTGATCGAGCTGGGGACGCATGAGGAGTTGATGGCTGCGGGCGGGCGGTATCGGACGATGTTTGAATTGCAGGCGTCGCGATTCGAATCGGACGAAGGCGAGGAAGGAGTGCCGCTCGATGCCCCCGCGTAAAAACGACGATCTGCCGCCGGCACTTTCGGCGATGTGGCGCGCGCTGAAGCGGGCTTATTACGCCGAGCCGCGATTGCTGCCGGTGTCGTTCAGTTTGTCGCTGCTATCGGCGCTGCCGGATTCCTTGCTGGCGTTGTGGATGATGCTGCTGGCCAACGGAGTGCTGCGGCACAACCGCAATCTGGTGATGGGCGCGGGGGTGGGACTTGCGGTATCGGCGGTGGCGACGTGGTTCCTTAAAGTCACCAGCGACCGAATGCAGAGGCGGTTTCGAGACCGGGTCGCGGTCGCGCTCGAATCCCACGTGGCGGGGTTGCAGGCTTCGGTGGCGACGATCGCCCATCATGAACGGCAGGAGTATGTGGACCGGCTCGCGATGCTTCGGGACCAGGTGTTCGTGCTGGACCACATGTACATGTCGCTGTTTTCGACTTGCGGTTGGATATTACGGCTCGCGGTGACGGTGGCGCTGTTGATGTCGATTCATCCGGCGCTGGCGCTGCTGGTTGCGTTCGCGCTGCCGACGGTTTTCACTTCGACGTGGCGGCCGGGGGTCGAGAGGGACGTGCAGGAGCGGGCGACTCCGTTCAACCGGCTGGCGCGGCATCTGTTTAATACGGCAACGACGGCTCCTCCAGGAAAAGAAGTCAGGGTCACGGGGATCGGCGAGCAACTGGCGAGGCAGAGGCGGGAAACGTGGGAGCGATGGTATCGGCCGGTGGCTGGGGCGAAGTGGGCGACGGCGGCGTGGCATACGCTGGCGTGGGGGATTTTCGGCGCGGGATACGTGGGCGCGGTGGTTTTCGTGGCGTATGGGCTGAAAGCGTCGCCGGGGCAGGTGCTGCTGGTATTGGCAGCGGGCGCGCGGTTGTCGGCTTATATCGGAGCGACGGTGGGAGAGATCGGATTCCTTCGAGGGTTCTGGCTGGATGGATCGCGACGGATGGCGTGGCTCGAGGATTACGCCGCGTCGTTGATGGAGCATGCCGATACGCCTGCGCCGGAGCGTCTGGCGGAGGGCATCCGGTTTGAACATGTGTCGTTTACTTATCCGGGGACGGAGAAGCTGGTGCTGGACGATGTGAATCTGGAGTTCAAGCCGGGTTCTGTGGTGGCGATTGTCGGCGAAAACGGGGCGGGGAAGAGCACGCTGGTGAAGCTGCTGTGCCGCATGTATCAGCCGGATAAAGGACGCATTTTGATCGACCGTGTGGATCTGGCGCGCATTCGGGCAGATGATTGGCGGGCGCGGCTCGCGGGGGCTTTTCAGGACTTTTTCAGATTTGAGTTTCACGCGCGGCGGACGGTGGGTGTGGGGGACGTGGTTCGGCTGGATGACGAGCCGGCTGTGGTGTCCGCAGTTTCACGGGCTGGAGCGGAGGATGTGGTGGAGCATCTGACATCCGGGCTCGACACGCAGCTCGGCCCTACGTGGCCTAAGGGCGTCGAAGTTAGTTTCGGGCAATGGCAAAAGCTGGCGCTGGCGCGAGGGTTTATGCGCGATCACCCTCTGCTGATTGTGCTGGATGAACCGACGGCGGCGCTGGATGCGGAGACGGAGAATTCCTTGTTCGAGCGCTACGCGGCGGTGGCGCGGGGCGGGAAGCTGGAACAGGAAGGCGCGGCGGAGGGGCGGATTACGATTCTGGTGTCGCATCGGTTCAGCACGGTGCGGATGGCGGATCTGATCGTTGTGCTGGACGGGTCGCGGGTGGTGGAAGTGGGTAGTCACGAAGAGTTGATGGCTCAGGGTGGGCAATACTCGGAGTTGTATGGGATTCAGGCCGCGGCGTATCGGTGAGAACCAGCGACAGGTCGGGGACCTGTCCAACTGGGCATTTTGCGGGCGGGGCTTGAAGTGCGATACTGCCTTGTTAAGGTATTTACGCGATAAAAGGGATTTACCGCCGAATAGCATAGGAGTTGCCGCCCTCTGGCTGAAACCTCGGGGGTTTGAAACGGCGTCTTCTAAACATTGAATTCCTGCGAAGGAGAACTATGAGTCGACCGACTCCGACTGAGCTTCAAACTGGAACGCCGCCGGCCCCCGCGCCGCAGCCGAGCGTAGAGCAGGAGCGTCGTGGCCCGAAGCGGGGATGGGTGTGGCTGGTGGTTCTCGCCGTAGTAGGAGTAGCTGCGTACTTTCTCTGGCCGAAGTTCAAAGCGATGCAGTCCACTACGACGCCGGCTCCGACGACGGGCAAAGGCAAGCGTGGCGGAGGCACGACGCCGGTGGTTGCCGCGAGGGCGAAGAAGGGCAATATCGGCGTGTACGATACAGCGCTGGGAGCGGTGACTCCGGTTTACACGGATTTAGTGAGGAGCCGGGTGGACGGGGAACTGATGAGAGTCCTGTTCAAGGAAGGTCAGATCGTCAAGAAGGGAGATCTGCTGGTCGAGATCGATCCTCGTCCGTACCAGGTGCAGCTCGATCAGGCGCAGGGGCAGTTGGTTCACGATCAGGCGCTGTTGAAGAATGCGCACGTCGATCTGGACCGGTACAAAGTGCTGCTGAATCAGCAGGCGATTCCGGAGCAGCAGTACGCCACTCAGGAGGCGCTGGTCACGCAGTATGAGGGCACCATTAAGACGGATCAGGCGGCGATCGATAGCGCGAAGTTGAACCTGGTTTATGCGCACATCACGGCGCCGATCGACGGGAGGGTGGGGCTGCGCCTGGTAGATCCCGGCAATATCGTTCACGCCAGCGACACCACCGGCCTGGTGGTGATCACGCAACTGGATCCGATCAGCGTGATCTTTACCATTGCCGAGGATCAGCTTCCGCAAGTGCAAGCCAAAATGCACGCGGGAGCGCAGTTGCATGTGGAGGCCTGGGACCGCGAGAACCGGAACAAACTGGCCGACGGAGTGTTGGCCACGATCGACAATCAGATCGATCCGACGACGGGCACGCTGCGGTTAAGAGCTAATTTCGAGAACAAGGCCGACAAGCTGTTTCCGAGCCAGTTTGTGAATGCGCGGCTGTTGGTGGAGGAGAAATCCGGCATTGTCGTGCTGCCGAACGCGGCCATTCAGCGTAATTCATCAACCACCTACGTCTGGCTGGTGAAGCCGGATCAAACAGTAACGGTTCGCCAGGTTTCGGTGGGTGTTACGGAGGGCGATCAAACTGAAATGACTTCCGGCGTCGCTGCCGGGGACGAGGTGGTGACTGTCGGGGTGGACAGGCTGGTCGAAGGCAGCAGAGTTAACCCACAGATTCCAGGCGAAAATTCGAACGAGGGCGGCGGAAAGACGGGGAAAGCGGGGAAAACGGGGAAAGGAAAATCGTGAATCCTTCGCGAACATTTATCCTGCGTCCGGTTGCCACGTCCCTGTTGATGGTGGGAATCCTGCTGGTGGGCGCGGTTGCCTATAAGCAGTTGCCGGTGTCGGCGCTTCCGGAAGTGGACTATCCAACCATTCAGATCATCACCTTCTATCCGGGCGCGAACCCGGATGTGATGGCGTCGTCGGTAACCGCTCCGCTGGAGCGGCAAATGGGACAGGTGCCCGGTCTTCAGCAGATGACCTCCACCAGTTCGGACGGATGTTCGGTGATCACTCTCGAATTCAATTTGAGCCTGAACATCGACATTGCGGAGCAGGAGGTGCAGCAGTCGATTAATGCGTCGGGAACGTATTTGCCCGCTGACCTGCCGACTCCTCCGATCTACGCGAAGGTCAACCCGGCCGACACGCCGATTCTTACGCTGGCACTCAACTCCGACGCGATGGCGCTGCGGTTGGTCGAAGATCTGGCCGATACGCGGTTGGCTCCCAAAATTTCGCAGTTGCCGGGAGTCGGCTTGGTGAGCATCAGCGGAGGGCAGAAGCCGGCGGTGCGGATTCAGGCGAACCCCACTTCGCTTTCGTCGTTCGGCCTCAATATGGAGGACGTGCGAAATGCTATCTCGGCCGCGAATGTGAATCAGGCCAAGGGCAATTTCGATGGTCCGCATCAGGCTTACCAGATCGGCGCGAACGATCAATTGCTCTCCCGCAGCGACTACTCGACGTTGATCGTCGCATATCGAAACAACGCACCTGTGCGGCTCAGCGACGTGGCGGATATCACGGACGACATCGAAAATGTCCGCCAGGCGGCGTGGATGAACGATACGCCGGCGGTAATCGTGAATATTCAGCGGCAGCCGGGCGCGAATATCATTTCCGTGGTGGACCGCGTGAAAGCGCTGCTTCCGTCCCTCCAGGCATCGATGCCGGCCTCGGTCAAGATCCGCATTCTGACGGACCGGACGATTACGATCCGCGCGTCGGTTGACGACGTGCAGTTCGAGCTGATGCTGACTATCGGCCTGGTGGTGATGGTGATTTTTGTGTTCCTGCGCAACGTCGCCGCGACGATCATTCCCAGCGTTGCCGTCCCGCTCTCGCTGGTGGGAACATTCGGGGTGATGTACCTGTTGGGATACAGCCTGAACAATCTGTCCCTGATGGCGTTGACGATTTCGACCGGCTTTGTGGTGGACGATGCGATCGTGATGATCGAGAACATCTCGCGCTACATCGAAGAGGGCGAGAAGCCTCTGGCGGCGGCTCTGAAGGGGTCCGAACAGATCGGGTTTACGATCGTTTCGCTGACTGTTTCGCTGATCGCGGTGCTGATTCCGCTGCTGTTCATGGGTGACATCGTGGGCCGGCTGTTCCGCGAATTCGCCGTGACGCTGGCGGTAACCATTCTGGTTTCCGCCGTGGTTTCGCTCACACTCACTCCGATGATGTGCGCGAAGATCCTAAAGCACAAACCGAATGCACAACAGGGATGGTTCTTCCGAGTCTCGGAACGAGGCTTCGATTCCATCATCTCGCTGTACGGCAAGACGCTGACCTGGGTGCTTAAATTTCAGACCATCACGCTGCTGGTAGCCGTCGCGACGCTGGCCTTCACGGTGATCCTCTTTATCAGGATTCCAAAAGGCTTCTTCCCCATACAGGACACCGGCGTCATTCAAGGAGTCTCGGAGGCGGAGCAGACCATCTCGTTCGAGGCGATGTCGGAACGTCAGCAGCAGTTGGCGAAGATCATTTTGAAGGACCCGGCCGTGGACAGTCTGTCATCATTCATTGGCATCGATGGGACCAATACGACGCTGAATACGGGGCGCATCCAGATCAACCTGAAAGAGCTGGAAGTGCGGAAAACCAGCGCCAGTGACGTGATTCGCCGTTTGCAGCCGGAGTTGGCACAGATTCGCGGCATCACCTTATACATGCAGCCGGTCCAGGACCTGACGGTGGAGGATCGTGTCAGCCGCACGCAATTCCAATACACGATGGAAGACCCGAACGCGGACGAGCTTAACTCGTTTGTCCCGCGGATGGTCGAGAAATTGCAAACTTTGGCCGAACTGCGCGACGTAGCGACGGATCAGCAGGTGGGCGGTCTGCGGGCGAAACTGGTCTTCGATCGCGATACCGCTTCGAGGCTCGGCATTACTCCAACGACGATCGACAACACGCTGTACGATGCCTACGGACAGAGGCAGGTGTCGACCATGTTCACGCAGTTGAACCAGTATCACGTGGTCCTCGAACTGAAGCCGGGCTTTATGAAGGATCCGAAGGATCTGCGCGATCTCTTCATCCGGTCCTCTGCCGGGTCGTCCGCCGGATCGTCAGGGGTGGTATCGGGCGGGTCGACGCTTACGGCGGGTTTCGGACCGTCGAGCGCTTCGGTGGCCGCGGCTACGGCCGGGCAGACGATCGGCGTGGCAACGGCCGCCGGAGGCGGCTCATCGTCGAGTTCGGCGCCCTCTTCGTTGGTATTTTATGCCAACGGAAATAACGTGCCCCTGAGCGCCTTTACGCACATGGAGATGACATCGGCGCCGATCACGGTCAATCATCAGGGACAATTTCCGGTGGTGACGCTCTCCTTCAACCTGGCGCCGACCGCATCGCTGGGGGACGCGGTGAACGACATCAACCAGGTGAAGGAAGAACTGAACATGCCCATCAGTATTCAGACGGCATTTCAGGGGACAGCGGCGGCGTTCATTAATTCGCTGGCCAACGAATGGGTGCTGATTCTGGCGGCGCTGATCACGGTTTATATCGTTCTGGGCGTGCTGTATGAAAGCTACATCCACCCGATCACGATTCTCTCGACGCTGCCTTCGGCCGGCGTGGGCGCGCTGCTGGCTCTGTACATCTGCGGCCAGGATTTCAGCGTCATTGCGTTGATCGGCATTATCCTGCTCATCGGCATTGTGAAGAAAAACGGCATCATGATGATCGATTTCGCGCTGGATGCCGAGCGTCATCAGGGGATGCCTCCGGAAGAAGCGATTTATCAGGCGTGCCTGTTGCGATTCCGGCCCATCATGATGACCACGATGGCGGCGCTGCTGGGCGGTCTGCCGCTCGCGCTCGGAACCGGTGTAGGATCGGAACTTCGGCGCCCTCTGGGCATCACAATGGTCGGCGGCCTGATCTTCAGCCAGGCGCTGACGCTGTATACGACGCCGGTGATTTACCTGTGGTTCGACCGGCTCGCGCGGCGCTTCGGCGGATCGCGCGCAGAGGAACATGTGAGCGGTCATGGGCCCGAACCGGCGCCGGCAGCGGGAGATTAAGCGATGAATATCTCCAAGCCGTTTATTGAGAGACCGGTGGCCACCACCCTTCTGACCATCGCGGTAGCGCTGGCCGGAGTGGTCGGGTACAGCGTCCTTCCGGTTTCGCCTTTGCCGCAGGTGGATTTCCCGACGATTAATGTGAACGCGAGTCTGCCCGGCGCGAGCCCGGAGACGATGGCGTCCTCGGTGGCGACGCCTTTGGAGCGCCAGTTCGGCCGCATCGCGGCGGTCACCGAAATGACCTCGACCAGTACTCTGGGCGGATGTTCCATCACGCTGCAATTCGATCTGAATCGCGACATCAACGCTGCGGCGCGCGATGTACAGGCCGGCATCGCGGCGGCGCGCGGCTATCTGCCCGCCAACCTGCCCAGCAATCCCAACTATCGCAAATCGAATCCGGCGGACGCTCCGATCTTTCAAATCGCTTTGACGTCGTCTGTTCTCACTAGAGGACAGATGTACGATGCCGCTTCGACGATCATGGCGCAGAAGCTCTCGCAGGTCAAAGGCGTCGGCCAGGTTTTCACCTTCGGCAGCTCTCTGCCGGGCGTACGGGTCGAGCTGAATCCGATGACGCTGAATAAATACGGAATCGGCCTCGAAGATGTGCGGAGCACCCTGAATACGGCGAATGCGAACGTGCCGAAAGGCCATTTTTCCGACGGCCAACGCGTCTGGGAAGTCGGCTCCAGCGATCAGATCTTTAAGGCGAGGGAATACGCGCCGCTGATTGTGGCCTATCGCAACGGTTCGGCGGTGCGGGTTTCCGATGTCGCCGAAGTGGTAGATTCGGTCGAAGATATTCGCAATGCGGGCTATGCCAACGGCAGACCTTCTGTGGTGGTGACCGTCAACCGGCAACCGGGGGCGAACATCATCGATACCGTCGACCAAATCCGGGCCACGCTGCCGCAATTGAAGGCCGCGATTCCACAATCCATCGATCTGACCGTGACCCAGGACCAGACACAGACCATTCGCGCATCGGTTCATGACGTGGAAGTGACCCTGGTCATCTCCATCGCGCTGGTGATTCTGGTGGTTTTCGTATTCTTGAGAAACGTGCGAACCACGCTCATCCCGAGCGTAGCGGTTCCCGTCTCCCTGATCGGGACGTTCGGCGTGATGTACCTGTGCGGGTACAGCATCGATAATCTATCCCTAATGGCGCTGACCATCTCCACTGGATTCGTGGTGGACGATGCGATCGTGGTGATCGAAAATATTACCCGGTACCTGGAAGCGGGCATGAGGCCATTCCAGGCCGCGCTGAAAGGTGCGGAGGAGATCGGATTCACCGTGCTGACGATCAGCATTTCGCTGGTAGCGGTGTTTATTCCGCTGCTGATGATGGGTGGCATCGTAGGCCGCTTGTTCCGCGAATTTTCGGTGGTGCTCTCCGTGGCCATCGGGGTTTCCATGGTGGTTTCGCTCACCACCACGCCGATGATGTGCGCGCATCTGCTGAAGGAACAGGTATCGCACGGCTGGATGTACCGGACCACGGAACGCGGCTTGAACTGGATCATCGAAATGTACGGGCGAACGTTGACTCGCGTGCTTCTGCACCCGACGATCACGCTGCTCGTGTTGGCGGCGACCATTGGGTTAAATGCCTATTTGTTCATTAGGGTGCCGAAGGGCTTCTTCCCGCAGCAGGACAATGGCCGCATGCAAGGGACCATTCTGGGAGACCAGGACACCTCCTTCCAGGCGATGGAGGGGATCCTGCTCCAGATGGTGAAGATTGTGCAGGCCGATCCGGCAATCGAAACCATGTCCGCTTCCACCGGAGGAGGAGGTGGCGGTGGCGGAGGCACCATCAACCAGGGGCGCGTGAACATCCAATTGAAGCCTCTGTCGGTGAGAAAAGTATCGGTGTACGACGTGATCGACAGGCTGCGGCCGCAACTGGCCCGGGTTCGAGGCGCGACCTTGATCCTGCAGGCGGCGCAGGACGTGCGCGTCGGCGGCCGCTCGTCCGCGGCGCTCTATCAGTTCACCATGCGGGGCGACAACATACAGGATTTGACAACCTATGGCCGCCCTATGCTGGAGGCGCTACGCAAGATTCCAATCATCGCCGATGCCAATAGCGACCAGCAGAATAATGGACTGCAATCGGTCGTGACCTATGACCGCGATTCGGCGTCGCGCTTCAGCATTTCGTCGCAGCTCATCGACAACGTGCTGTACGATGCCTTCGGCCAGCGCCAGGTGTCGACGATGTATACGACGCTCAACCAGTATCACGTAGTCATGGAAGCCGCTCCAAGATTTTGGCAGGATCCCGAATTCCTTAAACAGATTTATGTCCGCGCGCCTGGTGGACAACAGGTTCCGATGAGCGCGTTCACCCGCTTTGCGCCATCCACCGCGCCGCTGGCGGTCGCTCATCAGGGGTTATTCCCGGCCGTCACCATTTCCTTCAATCTCGCGCCTGGTGTCGCGTTGGGCGACGCGGTCGATGTGATCACAGAGACAGCCGCGAAGGTCGGTTTGCCTCCGACGATTCACACGACGTTCGCGGGAACCGCGCAGGCCTATCAGCAATCGCTTGGAAGCGAGCCGTTTCTGATCGCGGCCGCCCTGGCGACCGTCTATATCGTGCTGGGGATACTGTACGAAAGTTACATTCATCCCATTACGATTTTGTCCACGCTGCCTTCGGCCGGCGTCGGAGCGCTGCTGGCTCTGTTCCTGTTCAAAACCGACCTGAGCCTGATCGCGATGATCGGTATTATTCTGCTGATCGGCATTGTGAAGAAGAACGCCATCATGATGATCGACTTCGCGCTGGCGGCCGAACGCGGGGAAGGCATGAGTCCGCGCGACGCGATTTATAAAGCTTGCCTGCTGCGTTTCCGTCCTATTTTGATGACCACGATGTCGGCGATGCTGGGCGCGGTGCCTCTGGCCTCTGGCGTCGGCGTGGGCGCGGAATTGCGGCGTCCGCTGGGCATCACGATCATCGGCGGATTGATCGTCAGCCAGCTCCTGACGCTCTATACGACGCCAGTGGTCTATCTCGCGCTCGACAATTTAAGGTTGCGGTTTTCGGGAGCCCACACCCCGGAGCCCCTGGTGAGCCACTCCTAACGTATTTTGCGCGGTACAGGTTGGGAGGCGGCCATGAAGTGCATTGGTTCGCTCATCTTCGTTGCAAGTCTGACCATCGCGCAATCCTGGAATTCGCGGCTATTGTCGAATGTGAACGGCACATTCACTCCGCAGACTGTCAATTTCGCGGCCCGAAACTGGACCCTCGATGATTTCTCCTACGCAGGCTATTTCCTAGGGGCGAAGAGCCTCGGCTCGGTCCCTTGCAACGTCGTGAACGTCACTGCAACCGGCGACATCACGGCGGCTGTAGAAGCGGCGATCAACACCGCCGGAGCCGCTGGTGGAGGAATCGTCCGCATACCCGCGGGTACTTTTGTCATGTCGAGCGCCGTCACCGTGAATTACAACAATGTCTCCATCGAAGGCGCAGGCAGCGGACAGACGATTATCAATGTTCCTTCGACCTATTCCTCGCCCGACGATCCTTACGTCGGCGACGGCCTGTTCACCTTCGGGAGAACGCTGGGGGCCACCTCCGAGAACGACGGATGGGTGGAAAAAGGCACGGTCTTGACCACGGCAACTTCGGTGGTGCATCGCGGCGATATGCAGATCTCGACCGCGAATGCCTCACAAATCAAGATCGGCGATTGGATCGTGGTGCAGCAGTTTTTCTGGCCCGCGCTCGTGAACAACAATTCCTCCGCGCCCGATCAATGGATCGCCAACGATTCCTACGAATTTTCTTTTACATATCTGCGCGTCGTAACGGCCAAGACGGGCAACGTTGTTTCCATCGACGCTCCGATTCCGTGGACTCTGGATCCCGCCAACAACGCGGTCCGCATCAAATCGACCGACGGGCAGATGAAAGAAAACGTCGGCATTAAGGGGATTACCATCAACTTCGCGAACAATACGCTTGCGTCTACCGGCCTGCCCCATGGCAGCGGCGTCTACTTCGAAGGCGTTCGCGACGGCTGGGTTTACGATGTTCAGGTCTTCAATTTTCCCCGCAACGGGATTTATGTAACCTATAGCGCGCGCATTACGATTCTCAACTCTTGGGTGCAGACCGCGCAGAATACCGGCGGAGACGGCTACGGCTACGGATTCCTGGTGTCGCCCGCGCAAAACATCCTGATCAAGGGTTGCCACGGTGAGGCCACGCGTCACAACTTCATCACCTCGCATCCGCAAACATCGATGATCGTGGAGACCCAGAATGTTTCCGTGAACGCCACCCAGCCCGATGACACGCACTTCGGCTTCGAGCAGGGGATTCTCTGGGACAAGCACACGCAATTGGGCGGCGAAGCGATCGAAGCCGTCAATCGCGGCGATGAGAGCGACGGAGCCTATGAGACCATGGCCTCCGGCGTCATCTGGAATTTCTACGGGGACGGCGTGAATCTGCCCAACTGGTATGGCGGCGGAATTTTTCTGAAGCCCTCGCCCGACGGAGAAATGATCGTTGTCGGAGTCACCGGCAAGCATACCGTGTACGACAATTCCCAAGGCAACGTGAGTCCGTTCGTCGAAGGACAGCTCATGACGGCCAACGAAGGATTGCAGGTCGGCACCAGTGCAGGCGCGCTTCAAAATGTGCTTTATGAAGGGCTTTATCAAACCGGTTTGCAGCCCGCATCGCTCTACGAAGCGCAGCTCGCGAATCGCATTGGGACCCCTCCCGCCGATTGGATCGACGCCTGCGGAGCCGCGCCTGTGCTCACCTCAGGCGCCGTCACCAACGCCGCCAGTTTCGCGGCCGGTCCGCTCTCGCCCGGCGAGATCGTCACCCTATTCGGAACCGGCATGGGCCCAGCATCGATCGTCACAGCCACGATCAACGCGTTCGGCCTCGTCGATAATACGCTGGCTGGAACACGCGTTCTATTCGACGGAGTACCCGCGCCGCTGATCTACACCCGCGCCGATACTGTCAGCGCCGTCGTTCCCTATGCGACCGCGGGCAAATCATCGACCATGGTGCAAGTCGAATATCAGGGCCAGATCTCGCCCGCCTCGGCCTTTCCGATCGTGCCGGCGACCCCCGGCGTCTTCGAACTCGGCGCATCGCAGTGGGTTCTGAATCAGGACGGCACGATCAATTCTCCGTCGAACCCGGCCGCGGCTGGATCGGCAGTGACCCTCTATGCGACAGGAGGCGGCCAGACGAATCCTGCAGGTGTGGACGGCAGCTTGGCCGCCGTTCCACTGCCCGCACCCGTCGCCAAAGTGTCCCTGACCATAGGTGGCGCGAACGCCTCTGTTCTTTACGCCGGCGCGGCGCCCGGTTTAGTCGCGGGACTTCTCCAAATCAATGTTCGCGTTCCGGCCGGTCTGTCTTCGTCGTCGCCGGCGGCGTTGGTGCTAAACGTCGGAGGCGCCTCCAGCCAGGCAGGATGCACGATCGCCATAAAATGAAAATATGGCGCTCCAATTCACGACCTCCTATATAGAGGACTCGCTGACTCTATTCCGCTACTACAAGAAACTGGCTGAAGGCGCGATGGCGCAGCTCACCGATGAACAGCTTTACTCGGCTCTCGATAGCGAAATGAATTCGATCGCGGTAATCGTCAAACACATGGCCGGAAATATGCGGTCCCGCTGGACCGATTTTCTGACCTGCGACGGCGAGAAGCCTGACCGCAATCGCGACACCGAGTTTGTGGAACCGCCCGCCGCCCGCGGCGATCTCATGACTCTGTGGGAGCAAGGCTGGCGCTGCCTTTTTCACGCCCTGGAGCCCCTCACCGACGCCGATCTGACGCGAACCGTCACGATTCGCGGCGAAGCCCATTCCGTGATGCAAGCGATCAATCGCCAGGTGGCGCATTATTCCTATCATTGCGGGCAGATTGTGTTCCTGGCCAAGCATTTTCGCGCTGCCGATTGGAAGTCGCTCAGCGTGCCCCGCGGAGCATCCAGCGGATTCAACGAAAAAGTCCTGCGCGGCGAGGCCAGCCAGCGTTAATGCGCATCAAGTTGCAGATTGCCACCCCCGAAGACGCAGCGGACCTGGTATGCCTCCGAAACGCGACCAGCGATCATCTGACGTCGCAATTTGGGAAGGGACCATGGTCGGGGCAGTCGACCCAAAAGGGCGCGCTGTTTGGCATGAGAAGGGGAACCGTGTTTATCGCCCGGTATCGCAACCGGCTGATTGCCACGCTCACGCTTTCCACGCGAAAACCATGGGCCATCGACCGGAAATATTTCAGCAATAGCGATCGTCCTTTGTATCTCACTTCGATGGCCGTCCATCCGGATCGGCAGCGCGAGGGCGCCGGAAAGCTTTGTATCCAGCAGGCTTGCCACATCGCGAAGGAATGGCCGAGCGACGCCATTCGGCTGGACGCCTTCGACGCCGATGCCGGCGCGGGCGAATTCTACCGCAAATGCGGTTTCCGCGAAGTTGGCCGCGCGGTATATCGAGTGGCTCCGCTGATCTATTACGAGATGTTGCTTTGATGCCACTGCTTTGGTGCAAACATGGAGAGATGGCAACTCTAGGTCTCATCGAATACGCCGACGCATCTCCGGAAGTGCGCGCCGTCTACGACGACATCATGACAACTCGGCAGACCGATTACATCAATAATTTCTGGAAAGCGATTGCACACGATCTCGCGACGCTGCGCCGCACCTGGGAATCCATCAAACAAATCATGGCGCCCGGCGCGCTCGATCCGTTGACCAAGGAAATGATTTACGTAGCGATCAGCGCATCGAATCAGTGCGGCTATTGCATCGCATCCCACACCGCCGCGGCGCGCAAAGCGGGTATGACCGACGCGCAGTTTTCCGAGCTGATGGCGGTGGTCGGCATGGCGAATGAGAGCAATCGTCTCGCAAGCGGCTACCAGGTCGAGATTGACGAGCGTTTCAAAACCTGAGCACCTGGAGCAGATTGTTATAGTCGTCGGTCCACAATCGCAGCCCTGGACGCGGCTCGATTACCTGGGCGGCGCCGGCCATCTCCGGTCGCGCGAAAAACGCGGCATCGCGCGTCATGACAATCCAGTCGGATTGAGATTGAAGGTGCGCGTCATCCTTCGAGGCGTGCACCATCCGCGCTTCCAGGCCGTGTACCGACGCGAGCTGCGCGACCACCGGCGCCAGGTCCAAATAATTATTCGATATGTGCACCGCAAAAATTCCGGACGGCTTCAAATGCCGCAAATACAGATCGAATGCCTCCCTAGTCAGAAGATGCACCGGAATCGCATCCCCCGAAAACGCATCCGCCAGAAACACGTCGTCGAGCGGCCCCGTTTCGCGCTCCAGCGACAACCTCGCGTCTCCCGTCACGATGTTGATCGCCGCCTTCGAATCACGAAGGAAAGTAAAGTACGTCTTCGCCAGATCGATCACCTGCGGATTGATTTCGTAAAACTGAAACACATCGCCCGGCTTGCCGTATGCCGCCAGCGTGCCCGCGCCCAGGCCGATGATGCCGACTCGCTTAGGGCCCTCGCAGCAGAATCGCAACACCAGTCCAGCGCCGGATTCCGGACCGAAATACGTGGTCGGCTCCGTGCGCTTCGCCGGCTCCACGAACTGCGCGCCATGCTGCACGATTCCGTGATACAGCGTCCGTACATTGCCGCCGCCGCGCTTCGATTCCACTACGCGAAGCGACCCGTAAAAACTCCGCGTCATCACCAGTGCGTCCTTGTGATATCCGCGAGCCTCCTCCACCAGTGTGACTATCATCGCGACGCTCACCGCCGCCCATAGCAACCGCAGCGCCCAGCCGCCCTGCCAGTTGATTTTCAACGCCAATAGAGCGACGAAGAATAGCGAAAGCGGAAATTCGTAAATCCCTGCAAATAGGTGCGGCGCGATCAAACCCGTAAAGATCGCGCCCAGGGCTCCGCCCAACGCGATCATTAGATAGAACGATGTAAGGTGCGACGTTCCGGGCTTCAACCGGCTCAATTCTCCGTGGCAGAACATGCAGACGATGAACAGTCCGACGGTAAATAACGGAATCGCCACCGGAATCGCCTCGCTCACCTGAATATCGTAGAGGGCGTAGGCGAGCGATCCCAGCGCGACAGCCAAGAGCCGCAGAAACAATCCGCGCGGATACCATCGCGGGCTCTCGAAGCAAATGATGAACGAAAGAAGATAAAAAGCCAGCGGCAGGATCCACAAAAAAGGCACCGCCGCGACGTTCTGCGTAAGCTGGTTCGTGGTCGAGACCAGCATCATCGATCCCGCCGCCGCCAGCAACAGCCACAACACGCCGCTCTGCGGCTCGGCCAACGCGCTCACCCTCTCGATCCACACATCGTCCCGTGACCTGCTAAGCCACGCCGCAATCCCGCACAACACGGCGAAGCCCCCGAATCCTGCCGACCACCAAACGTCTTGTGCGCGCGTCGAAATTCGCGGCTCGATCCACAATGGATACGCCGCCAGCGCCAGCAGCGCGCCCACGTTTGACAACGCGAACAGCCGGTAGGGTTGTGATCCGTCTCGCGCCAGCCATTTCTGAAGCAGCGGGCTGGTCGAGGATAGCAAAAAGTACGGCAGCCCCAGCACCGCCGTCAGCATCGCTAAAATCTGCCACGCTGGATCGCCCGTTCCGCTGGGCTTCCACCGTTCCCCCGGCATAACCGGAAGCAACAGCAGCGCGATCGCCAGCAGCGCGCAGTGTATCCACGGCTGCATCCGCGCGCTCATTCGCCGCGTCAGCAAATGTGCGTATAAATACCCCGCCAGAAGCGCGGTCTGAAAAAAGACCAGACAGATGGTCCACACGGCGGATGATCCGCCGAACCACGGCAGAATCAACTTCGCGAAAATCGGCTGAATTAAGAAGAGGAGAAAGGCGCTCAGGAAAATCGTCGCGCCGTATAGGAACAGACGCGCCGCGCCGCGCGAACTTGGCATCTGCCAATTTTAGCGGGAGCGGCGCTTTAAGTTGGAACTACTTCCAATGGCCTTCGACAAAAACGTAGCCGTCTTTGCGATGTTCCCACCGATGGTCGACCCACTTTGCGTGTTCATGCGGCGGCCGTCTCCACTCGCCGGCCGTCCAGACGTACCTGCTTCCATCCCACCGATGATAGCCGCGGGTCCAGACATAGCCTGGCCCGGGCGACACCGGCCGCGTCTCAACCACAGCGGCCGGTGGACCTACTTTTACGATTACCTCTGCGCCCATCGCAAGCACACAGCCCGCAACCGATGTCATTATGAATTTTCGCAACACTGCTCCACCCCTTTCGGTAGGGAGAGCCTCGAGAATCGGTAATGGTTTCGGAAAACCTGAATCTAACGCCAGTGGCCTTCAACGAATACGTAATTGCTGCCGCGATGCTCCCACCGATGATCTACCCACCGCGCATTCGCTCTCGGCGGTGTGACCCATACGCCAGGGGTCCAAACGTGAGCGTTGCCATCCCAGCGATGGTAGCCCCTCTGATAAACATCTCCGCGATGAGGAGCGACGCCGCGTTCCTCAATCACCGCGCGTGGCGGCGCGACTTTCACGATAACCTGTTCACCCATCGCGCTCACGGCCAGCAAGCAGCCTGCGAGCGCAGTAAAAATAGTCTTTCGCATTTTATCCCTTCAATAGCAGAGCGCGATCGAGCCATTCTTGTTTCGCAATATCTTTCGGGCACGCTATTATACACTCCAGACCCTTCTTATGAAGACCTTGATTGCCCCGCTGATCTTCTACTCCCTGCTGCTTCCTGCTCAATCGGTGCAGCTCGAAAAGCTGGAGAAGAAGAGTATCCTCCTCTTCACCCCTCACCCCGACGACGACACCTTCTGCTGTGCCGGCACGCTGGCGTTGCTCGCCCGCCGCCAGAATAATATCCACATCTTCATTTACACCAACGATGACAAAGGCTCGTATGATCCCGATATGACCAGCGAACGCCTGGCCTCGATTCGCAAGACAGAAGAAGAAAATTCCTGCAAGGCTCTCGGAATCCCGAAGCAGAATATTCACTGGCTGCAATTCCACGATGGCATGCTCGAGTATGCGAACCCTTTGGATCTGGTCGAGCAAGTCACGAAGATCATCCGCACCTATCGGCCCGACGTCGTCATGACCATCGACCCCGGCTCCGAATACGTCCGCTGGCACAAAACCGATCACCGCATGGCCGCCAACAACACGCTAGACGCCATCCGCGCCGCCGAGTGGCATCTCTATTTCCCCAGCCAGCGCCTCCATGACGGCCTCGAACCCTGGCAGGTTCCAGTCGAGGCGTATTTCTACGTCACCCAGCAGGACGCGAATTATTGGGTCAATATCGACGATGTGCTCGACCTCAAACTCACTGCCGCCGTCGCTCATGTCAGCCAGTTCGATCCCTCGGTCAAGAAATATCGCCCCGATTGGGATCCCCAGGATCTCGCGGCCACCAAAAAGTATCTGCTCAGCCGTGCCGTGAAAAAAGACGGCCATGTAGTCGAGTCTTTCCGCATCTCCACGCAATTCAACCAACAATGAGCGAACTAGCCATCCTGGGCGGCGATCCGGTCCGCCGCGCCGCGTTCTCACGCTGGCCGCAGTATCTTCCCTCCGATGCCGTCCGCCTCCAGCAAGTACTCGAAAGCGGACATTGGGGCGGATTCCCCGTGCCGAGCCCTCACGCGAAAGAGTTCGCCGAAAGATTCGCCGATCTTCACGGCGCCCGCTACGGACTGTGCATCGCGAATGGAACTATCGCTCTGATAGCCGCCTTGCGAGCCGCCGGAATCCGCTTCGGCGATGAAGTAATCGTGCCCGCGTACACCTGGGACGGAACCGCAACCGCCGTGCTCTTCGCCGGAGGCATTCCGGTCTTCGCCGACGTCGATCCCGACACCTATTGCCTCGACGTCAACTCAGCCGCTAGCGTCATCACCGCGCGCACGCGCGCGATCATCCCCGTCCATCTCGCCATGCGCTTCACCGTTATGAGCGCCTTAGCCGCGCTCGCGGAAAAGAATCAGCTAAAGATTATCGAGGACTGTGCCCACGCTCACGGTGGACAGTTCGAGGGCCGCGGCGCAGGTTCCATAGGCGACCTCAGTTGCTTCAGCTTCCAGGAAAGCAAACTCATGACGGCGGGCGAAGGAGGCATCGTCCTCACCAGCAATCTGGCCCACTTCGAACATCTCCAAACCCAAGTGAACTGCGGCCGCGCGAGCGTCACGGATCAGTATCAACAGCGCGTCTTAGGATCGAATTATCGAATGACCGAATGGCAAGCCGCCATGCTCCTCGGCCAGCTCGAAATGCTGCCCGATTTAGCGGAAAAGCGTGCCGCACGCGCCAAGCGATTAACCGAAGCCCTCGCGTCGATCGACGGAGTCCGCCCCCTCCCGCCGCAACCCGGCATTACCCGCGAAACCATCTATTGCTACGTATTTCAATTTCACGACCCGCGCATCAGCCGCGATCTGTTTTGCGCAGCCCTCGAAGCCGAAGGCATCCCCTGCGACGGCCGCTTCTACGAACCCGTCTACCGCAGCGACCTCTTTTGCGCCTCCCCCGACATCAGCCCTCAACTGAGCAACGTCGATTACGCCAAAGTCCACTGCCCCGTCTCCGAGCGAGCCGCCTATGAAGAAGCCGTGTGGCTCCCCCAATTCCTGTTAATTGGCGAGCATCGCGACATCGACGATATTGCGGCCGCCATCGCGAAAGTGCTCCGCCATGCAAACGACCTCGCCTCAGCCGACCCCTCTCTCGCCGGCGCAAAAGCCATGAGCCGCGCCCAGCGCCCTCTCAAAGAGCGCGCGAAAAATTATTGAGTTACTTCGCCGCCCGAGCCCCCGTCTCCTGGCTAAACTCGCACAGCCATTTCCCGCTCTTCTTGCTCCACACCGAAGCTACATGCACCTTTGCCGAGAACTCTTTCCCATGCGTCGTTCCCGCCTCATCCATCAAGTAAACAACCAGCCCCGTATCCGCCGAAAGCGCCACGAATCGGATATCCGACATCGTAAATTCCTTCACCCGGAACCCCGCCACATTCTTGACCACCTGCGCCTTCCCCGCCGGACCCGATGCGTCGACAAAAACCGCATCCTCCGCGATCGTATCGCCGAATGCCGCGATATCTCCCGTCTTCAGCGCCCCCAAGCCCGCGCGCTCCTGCGCCACGATCTCTTCCTTCATCCCCTGCGCGCAGCCAAGGCCGGCCGCCAGCATGATTAGCAATAAAATTTTCATGACTCAGTCTACCTGGACCCACCTGCGGCGGTATTGGAAAAATGCGACACCTGTACGAAATGCCGCGCCAGATCCGTATCCGGCGCCAGCAGCGTCGTCTTCGAGGATCCAATAAGCTCGCACGAAGCGTCCGGCGTCCGCGCCAGGTTTAATCTCCCGGTACCGTGTCACAAAATATTCACCGCCCGCGCCGCCAGAATCGCGATCGCCGTCAGTGAGATCGCGGATTGCAGCATCATCAGCACCTTCGCCCATCGCGACAATACCGGGACATCCGTCGGCGAAAACGCCGTGCTGGTGTTGAACGCCAGGAATAAATAATCCACGAATCCCGGCCGCCAATGATCCTCGCCCATCTCCTTCCGTAGCTCCGGATCCAGCACCATTTGCGGAAATAGAAACGCCCCGTCGGTATGCGATCGCATCAAATCGCGCTGATTCGGTCCGCCCGCGTCGAGCCTCCAATACCAGCTCGCGAACACTAGAATGTTCGAAATCCACAACGCCGCCGCGGCCCGCAAAAGCACGGCCGGCGTGTCCTTGTGTTCCAGCAGACGCCACACCAGTATCACCAGCGACGCCGCCAGCGACAGCGTTACTACCCCTTGCGCCAGGTACCCGAAGATCTGGTTCGCCCGATGCATCCCCCGCTGATGGAAAAACGTCGCCGGTATGATCAGGATCGCCACTAGCGCCAGCACCAGCCAGTCCGGCCCCACCGACATCGCCGACGGCAGCGCCCAAAACAATCCTCCGATCGAGACCATCGCAATCGCCGTCGGCCACCTCGGCTCCGGTTGAATTTTTGTCATCGTCACCATTGTCGCCCTCCAATCCCTGTAAAATATCGCAATGGCCGATTCCGCCGGTAGTTCTCCAGACAGCTTAGTGGACCAATGGTATTACCTCGATGGGCAGGAGACCCGCGGCCCCGTCCTGTCCGCGGAGATCGTCCGGCTCATCCAGAGCGGCTCCCTCAGCGCCACCGCGCAAGTCGCGCAAGCGGGCTGGCAGACCTGGAGCCCGGCCTCCGTCGCGCTCGCGCACCTGCTGAATCCCCCGCAGCAGGCATCCGCGCCGAAACCGCCTGAGCCGCTCACCTACGCCATCAAAGTCCAATGCGTCTCCGGACCCGATTCCGGCAAAGCCTACATGATCAGCATGGCGGAGGTTTCTCTCGGCCGCGTTTCCGGCATCGGCCAAAACGATCCCCAGGTTGCCGAAAATCACGTCGTCCTTTCCTGGCAGAGAAACGTCCTGCACTTCCGGACCTTCGGCGCATCGAAGCTCCGCGTCGCCGGAGCCGATGTGACGCAAGGCACTCTTTCGAACGGCCAGCAGTTCCAGTTGGGCGCGTCCACCTGGCAGGTCGGCAGCGCGCCGGTCGAGCTGACCAGTCTCCTCGGAACCCTCGGCACGCGCCTCGCGAAACTCACCAGCACGGACAAGCTGGTCGGCTTCAGCCTCACTGCCATGTTCTCCGAAGTGTTCAAAGGACGCAAACCCGGCGAGCTCGAAGACTATCTCATCGTCGGCACTCCCAAAACCACCCCTCACATCGACGACGTCCTCACCGGCTGGCCCAAGCCTTGGTTCTTCATGCGCGTCCTGATTTTCATGGCCGTCGTCTATTTCATCTTCTATCAGATGTTCGCCCTCTCCGAAAACTCCCGCATCGTCCCCGGACTCATCATCATGGGCTCCCTGGTCGTTCCGCTGGCGACCGTTTTTCTCTTCTGGGAGTTGAACACGCCGCGCAACGTCAGCTTCCATATGGTCCTGATCCTGGTCTGCCTCGGCGGCGTTATTTCGCTAGCCGTCAGCCTGATCGCCTTCGACGTCGCGCACCTGGAATGGCTCGGCGCGGCCAGTGCGGGCATCTGTGAGGAAATCGGCAAACTGCTCGCCGTGGTCCTGGTCGTGCGCAACACCAAGTACAAATACATCTTGAACGGCTTGGTCTTCGGCGCCGCCATCGGCGGAGGCTTCGGAGCCTTTGAAACCGCTGGCTACGCCTTCAGCGACGGCTTCTTCGACAGCTTCCTTAGATTCTTCGTGCGCAACCCCAACAGTGAGGCGATCGATAAACTGGTGGGCCACGCCCTGGTCTACGGTTATGACGGCATGATCTACCTGATCCACCGCCGCTCCTACTACGCGCCTTTCATGCACGTCGCCTGGACCGCGATCTCCGCCGGAGCCCTGTGGCGTGTCAAAGGAGCCAACCCCATCCGCATCGGCATGTTCTTCGACCCTCGTTTCCTGCGCACCTTTTTTGTCCCGGTGCTGCTGCACATGTTCTGGAACTCGCCTCTGCTGCGTTTCGAAGGCGCGTTAGGCCTGATCAAACCGATCATCGTCGGCAGCATCGGCTGGTACGTAGTGCTCGGCCTGGTACAGGAAGGCATGCGCCAGATCCGCGACGAACAGCTAACCCGCACCCGTATGGAATACGACAAGACCCAACAAGTCCTGACCACCACCGGCCGCTTCCGGATGACCCTTCATTAACGCGTCGCGACCAGCACCAGCCAGGCATACCCGCAACAAAAACAAACGCCTGAATTCAAATCCGGACGATAAGAAGACTGCACGGGCCGAACGGACAAAAAACAATCGATCCCGCCGCCACCCCATCACAAATTTGGTGATGTCCAGATACATCGGCAGCAGGCTCCGCCCAAACTCGCCTTCATTCCCGCCCGGGTCAAAGGTAAACGACTTCCCCTCAGCGCGCAAAAAAGCAACAATCCACAAGACATGCCCAGAGCATAAAGGATATTCCACTTGCGCGATGTGGCGCGCGTACTCATGCGTGCCGCGTCGACACTAGTGTCGTCGCCCGGCCGGGACCCTCAGCTCCCGCCTCCGACTATTCCCATACTCCGAAAAAGCCCAATTCCCCATCATCGAATTTGCGGGGCGGACCCCCAGGTCCGCGCGCGATCCCCTGATCGCGCTTTTCCGGCAAAGAACAGCAGTCGGCGCACCCACTCATTGCGTGCCGCGTCGACGCTAGTGTCGTCGCCCGGCCGCGACCCTCAAAAACTAAACCGTAACTGCAACTCCAGCCGCCGATTATTCGCATTCTCCGAAAACGCTCCAAATCCCCCCGCCATCGAATTCGCCTGCCCAAACAGAGGCGACGTAATATCCCCGATAATCGGCCCCGGATTCGTGTGATTCAACAAATTCCGTCCCGACATCGAAACCGTCAGGTTATATCTCCGGTCCGTAGTCGGCGACGCGAAGATTCCACCCATAGGCCCATGCCCTGGCCCACCCCCCATATTCCCTGGAGTAGCCCCCGTAGCCGAAACCTTCTCCGGTCCGAACCCGAACGTCTTCGACACGCGCAGATTCACAGTAAACTGTCCCGGCCCACGCCCGAAATTACGCGGAATGATCTTCTCGCCCGGAGTAGGATTCGGATCCAGCAGTCCGTACTTCGTCTGAATCAATCCCGGCTCCGAAGGATTCGTCGCAATCCCCGGACGCGAATTGAACAACGAAGTCCCATATAAGTCCGATCCCGAAGTAATGTCGAACGGAGGCCCCGAATTCAAATTGATAAACGGGCTGAGCCGCATATTCCACTTGGTATTGATCGACCCGCCGATAAACGCGCGATTTCGGATATCGTTCGACGACGGCCCGTATTCCCCCACCTGTGAGTATGGATTCGAAGGATAAGTCCCCAACCCGTCGGTATTGCTCAACGCCCGATTCAACATGTAAAACCCGAACAGCGAAACGTTGGAGCCAATCCGTGAATTGATATTCGTGATCAACTGATTCTGGTTATACAACCCGGAAGTCGTCATCAGCAGCACCGGATTCGAATTGCCCAGCGGATACACCGGAGCCAGCGGATACGTCCCCGGCAAAGGCGCGTTGATATCGAACGACCGCAGTTCATGCAATCCGTGCGAATTCGTATACGTGACAGACAACGTCGTGTTCGAAGGCAACTGCCTCTCCAGCGTGATCGCGCTCTGCATCAGGTAAGGCGCGTGAAGGTGCGCGTATTTTTCGTAAATCACCTGTGGCGCAAGCGAATCCGTCAGCGACGAAATCGACGGGATATTCGGATAGAACAGAGGATTCGTCACCACGTACGACTGCTCCACCGACCCGTTGAATCGATCCGCCGTCAGCGTATTGCCCAGCGCGAACCGGTCATAGAACATCCCGAATCCGCCGCGAAGCACCGTCTTCGGCTTCGGATTATTCGCTCCGCCCATCGCGTACGCGAACCCCACGCGAGGCGCAAAATCGGCGTGATCGGTAATATTGGTCTGCATCTCGTACCGCAGTCCCAGGCTCAACGTGAAATTCGGCCGCAGCTTCCAGTCGTCACCCGCGAAGATCCCCGCGTCCAGTTGATGCAGCGCCAGATTCGGATTCCCCGCGCTGATGCTGAACTGCGAAGGCCCTCCGCCCAGCGCCGCGATCTGCGCAGGCGTGTCGCCCATCCCCTGAAACAGCAGCGTGCGTTGGTACCGTTCAATCGAGGTGATCTGAACCGCGGTCCCAGCGATCGGCTGATTATTCCCATCGAGTTCGGGAGCCAGGCCGCCCGCGAAGGTAAACGTCCCGCCGAAATTCGTAGGCGAAGTATTGTTGTCCGTTTGCCCGCGCATCCGAACGCCAAATTTAATCTGGTGCGCCTTCTTCTGAATCGTCGTGTAGTTTTGCAGCTCAAAATAATTCTGTTGATCGGAGGTATGCCCCACCGTCGACGCCCCGTCATTGAACGAATTCAAAACAGTCAGCGTCGGGTCCGTCGAATTCGCCGTGAGCTGATACGCCGCCCGGTAATACTGGAAGCGCGTCTCATTGATATTCGTCCCCAGCACCGCCGTTTCCGTCGCCTGCACCGTCTGGCTCAAGTAATCGTTGTGATACCCCTGCGACGCGAGGGTGAAACCGCCGATCCCCGCGTCCTCAATCCCATACTTCGTAGTCGAGTAGCGAACCACCAGCGTATTGTTCGGATTGATCGCATAATCGATCCGCGGACTCGCAATCAGCCGATGCTGCGGAGTCGTCGTATTCTGAAAAAACGGCGTGATCGCAAGCGTCGTTGGATTCACCGTCACCGCATTCACGATCGATCCGTTATCCACGATGTGGTCTTGCAAATCCAGTGTGAACGACGCGCGCTTTCCCAGAGGCCCGCTCACGTTCCCTCCAAACTCGTCCAAGGAAAGATCCGCTTTCGTCGCCGAATAAGGATTGCGCGAATTCCAAAACTGATTGGCGAAATTATAGAAGAACGATCCCCGGTATTTGTCCGTCCCCGGCTTCGTGAAAATCTCGATTCGTCCGAATCCGATATGGTCGTACTCCGGCGAAAACGGATTCTGATTGATGCGAATCTCGCGAATCGAATCTTTCGGAGGCAGCTCGCCCCCGCTGAATCCGTCAATGAAAATCGACCCTCCGCTCGGCCCTGCCGACGGCCCCGCCAGCGCTTCCAGATCCGCCTGCAAATCCTCTGGATCGTCCGAAAGCGCCTGCAAATCCTCGCCGCGAAAAACCAGTTGCCCCGCGTTGCTCGACGCATCCGTACTCAACACCGGTCCCACGCTTTCCTGCACTGTAACCTGCTGCGCCGTCGACGCGACCTTCAATTTCAAATTGAGCGTCTGCGAACCCGCCTTCAACACGATCGTAACCGGCGTCATCGCCAGATCCGGAGCCGAAGCGACCACCGAATAACTGCCCAATGGCATCGCCGCCACGGAATACAATCCGTTGTTATCCGCTGTAGCGGACTTCACCGCGTTTTGAGGACCGGTAATGGTGATCTTCGCTCCCGGTACCACCGCTCCAGTTTCGTCGGCCACCTGACCGGTCAATGTCGCCGTCTGTGCAAAACCCCCGACGGACCCGACCAAAAGTGTAATGATAAGGCTATAGTAACGATTCATTCTAAAGAAAATGGACCTGAATCAAACAGGGCGGAGGGGCAGAGGATTCTCTCGCAATCAGGCTTGAAGCCAAGTCTAACGCGAAGACAGCAAAATTCTTATAGTGTCCTCACTGTATTCATGGCGGAGAGAGAGGGATTCGAACCCTCGATAGAGTTTCCCCTATACACGCTTTCCAGGCGTGCGCCTTCAACCACTCGGCCATCTCTCCAATTGGGTTGCGCCTACCAGTTTAGCGCAGAGGAAGCCTGTGTCCGCACGATCTAGACTCGAAAACATTTTCGCGATCGTCTGCGCCCTCGGCCGCCTCGCTATCTGTTGCTATCGCGCTGCGCACCAGGCCATCATCGTCGACGAAGCCACCACCTATAACAAATTCGTCAGCGGACCCTGGCGCAAACTGTTCGGCCGCTACGACGCAAATAACCACATTCTAAGCTCGATTATGATCAAGTTGAGCGTCACTTTGGGTGGTTTAAGCCCCTTTAAGCTCCGTCTACCGAGCTTAATTGCCGGCTTCTTCCTCACCCTCGGCGCTTTTTGGCTGCTCAAGAAAGTCGATTCCTTGGCCCTCCGCTGGGCCGCCTTCGCCGCCATCTGTCTTTGCCCTCTGCTCCTCGATTTTTCGATCGCCGCCCGCGGCTACAGCCTCAGCCTGGCCTTTTTCGTTTGGGCTCTATATTTTAGCCAGCAACGCCGTTATCTGCCCGCCGGAGTCCTTCTGGGCCTGGCAATCGGAGCCAACCTTGCGATTGTGTTCCCCGTAATCGCTCTGATTGTGACCGTGGCTCTCTTCGAACGAAAACCCCTGCCATATCTTATAGTTCCAACTCTACTGATTGGCGCTCTGATCAACGGCCCCTCCCTCCGCCGGGCCCACCGCGAAGATTTTTACATCGGCTATCCCGAATTCCGCACCGCCGCCATCAGCTTCGTCGCGACCTCCCTTTATGCCCGGCCGGACCGGTGGGGGATCTTGGGAGTCCGCGGAGTCGCGATTTTGCGCATCGTCGATTACGGACTGCCTGTCTTCCTGGTCGTAGTCGCAGCGGCCTCGGTGCTAATCAAAGATCGCCGCAAGCTCATTCCCTTTCTTACATTTGCGATCACCCTCTTCGGCTTGATTCTTGCGAAATGGTTGTTTGGCGTCAATTATCCCGCTGACCGGACGTGCCTTTATTTCATCATCTTAGGCCCCATCGCCTGGGCCGTAGCCGGGGATGCGTTCAAGAGCCGGATCGTCCAGGGCATCTGGCTTCTGCCTTTGATCGTGCTTTCGATCCAATTCATAACGCAGCTTCAGAACCGCTATTTCGAATTCTGGCGCGTCGAGGCCGATGATGAAGTAATCGCGGGGCTTATCCAGCAACAATGTCTCGGGAAACCGGACAACTCCCTGACCCTTGCCAGCACCTGGATGCACCAGCCGACCATGGAGTTTTACCGGCAATACCTCCATATTTCAGCCTTGAAGCCAGTCGAGCGATTCGATCCTACTCCATTGACAGGATTCGACTTTTACGTACTAAGCTGGGGCGATTTCCAGCGCGGGGAGCAAGCCCCGCTGCACACAATTTTCCGGGATGCGGACATCGAAGTAATGCTCGCTACTTCCGCCGCAGTACCGCATGCAGATAATTAGTGAACGGCTTCCCGGGCGCCGCGATCTCGAAATCCATCGCCAGCCTTTCTCCGTCTTTTCGATACGTTAACCTGTACTGCTCATTGAGGAATCGCACCGAATCCGGCCCCGCCTCGATGCGGTATTGAATCACGTGGCCTTCGCTATCGAAATAAATCGCCTTCGTGTCTTGTTCGAGATAAATCACCATTAGATCTTCGTGCCGGGACGTCGCGTATTGCGCGTAGCTCTTTCGAATCAGAACCTTGCGATCCAGGTCCAATGCAAATGAGCAAGCGCCCGCGCTGTCCGCCGTTTCGCCAATCCACTCGCCCGTCAGAAACTGGAGCGGTTTCCAAGGATCCGCTGTCTGCGCGTTCAGGCAAATCGCAGCAAGCAAAGGCAGTGCGTATTTCATAGGTCGATTGTAGTTTAAAATTGCGGGATGGTCTTCGCTGCGTCGCTTCTCCTAATCGCGGTGGCGACCTTGATGTTTTTCGGATGGGGCTCGGCGTTTCGCCGCCTGTTTCGTCTTGAGCCTGTGAACCCGCCGCTGACCGTCGTTCTTGGAATGGCGGCTGTAGTGTTTATCGGCGGAATTCTAAACCTCGCCCGCTTCGCTTATCCCCCTGCATTGGTTGTACTTGCCGTGATCGGAGTCGTGCTTGCCATTCGCCCGGCTCTTTCGTTAGTTCGGCCTCCGGTGCTCATCTCCGTTCTAATCCTGATGGTCCTGATTTTCACAACCACGACCCAACTTCCGCCCAGCATTTATAATTTCCATGACGATTATCAGAAGTATTTTGCCTATCCCATAAGAATGGTCGAAACCGGCACTGTTTTTGGCAGCACCTTGAGCGCGATGGGGTTACAGACGTTGGGAGCGCAGGCGTTTCTGGACGGTTTCGTGGTTGGGTTCTTTCCGATTCGCTACATCAACGGAGTGGACGCCGTTTTCGGCCTTTTTCTCTGCCTGATGCTAGCGACGCAGTTTTCGAAGAGTCGCGCGACGACGCTGGTTTGCGTATTAAGCGTTATTTTGATCAATCCGCAGTACGTAAATGTTTCGACGCTGTTCTGCGGCAGCGCTTTGATCATGGCGATGATCGCGGTGGAAGATCCCCCGTCTTTGGGCTTGCTGTGCGCCGCCTTGATTGCGATGAAGCCGATCTACGCTGTTTTCATCGCGATCTACCTGCTGGCGAGCGCGTTTATCGCCGCCGGTGGAATTCGATGGGCCATTCGCGCGGGCCTCGCGGCAGCGCTTTTTCTTTCGCCCTGGGCGCTGGTTCATGCTCCCAATTACGCTGCGGCATTTCGCACCCATCATCCCGCACTAACTCCGGTTCCTGGAGAAATCGATACCCAGCGACTCAATCTCTTTTCCTTCGAGCCGCTAGCCTACGGCTCGACCGCCGCGAACTACACGCTCTTAGTGATCGCCATCGCCGCCTGCGGGATGATTTGCCGCCGGAGTTCGCGGAAGACACTAGCGTGCGCAATCACAGGCGTCGCGACGTTTCTGGTTTTCGTCTATGTTCTGGGCCCGTTGCAATACGGTTATGAGCACGGGCTGCGCTACTTCACGCCGGTCGCGATCGCCCTTGCGCCAGCAATTTTCGCATGGACGGCCAGCGTCCAATCCCGAGCTTGGCTGCCGATGCTGATCGCCGCCGTTCCGTTAGCGGCGTTTGGACCCTCTCTGCGTGCGCGCTTCGCGATGGCGCTCGAAACTCACTCCGCGGTGTCCTATGCGTGGCTGGCGAAAGATCCCGTTTATGTGGCTTATAACCGCAGGGTTCTCAGCCCCTCGGAGCGCGACGATGTTCAGGTGTTGCAGGACCGTGTGCCGGCCGGGGAGACTATTCTTGCGTGGATGAATACTCCGTTTTATCTCGACTACAAGCGCAACCGCATCATCGACATCGATACCGCGGGGATCGCCGTGCCGTGGGCCAGCGTTCCTCGGGCGCGGTATCTGATCTGGGATTACGCGGGCTTTGCCACTGCCGATGAGGCCGATTACGAGGACAGAGCGTTGAATGCGGGGGCAGGCGAGAGGAAGGATTCGCTGGCGACCATCGATTTCATGCATCGGCTCGATCATGTAGTCGAAAATGGAGAAGTTTTGTTTGACGACGGGAAGATCAGGCTGGTGCGACTTCTCTCCCCTCCCTGATCGAGGGTGTGTGAAAACTCGTGCGCTGACCGCTCCCGCTGGTCGCGGCTCTTCTTATCTCGATGAATCTCCAAGCATCGATATAGAGCAGGGCCATTCGGAGGGCGTCCGCCCCCCATGGGTTTTGGATTATGTTTGCGACGGAACGGTCAACGATGACGATCGGGGTTCGGTAAGAGAAGGGCCAAGCCCGACCGTTAGGGGGACATGCTCAAAAAAAGAGAGCGCGCGCAACCTCCGATTGGTATGCGCGCGCTCGCTCCTACGTGGTGCGTCCTTGCGGTTTCCTAGCGGCTCGCCGCCATGACTTTGGGCGTAGCCAGGTAACCCACCACTCCATCCTTTTTCACTTGATTCACGACGATTTCGTACGGTTGCTTGCTGCTGGCCGTATAGAGCTGCACCGGCTCATTGATCGTTTTGTCTCTTTTCTCGGTCAGCTTATCATCCGCCATCACTGCGATGGTGTAGCGGTTATGTTTCGGATCGGCCTTTTTCAAGGTCAATGTCACGTTGCCGACCTTTTTGGTCATCGAGCCCTTTTCCAGGTCGAACTCAAAGTAGTTGCGTTCTCCCAAATCGCGCAGCGCCTGGAGGTCTTTGGAATTGGTCGCGATCAAACCGCTCATCACGCCCATGTCGCCGACCGCGCGTTTCAGTTCAGCGCCTGTCTTATCCAGGTCGCTTCTCGTCGTCGACAAATCAGTGCGAACCGTGCCAACATCAGTCTTCACGCCGGTAACATCTTCGTTTAGCTTCGCGGTGGCGCTACTCGTGGCGTCCTTCAACTGACCGATCTCCTGACCGACAGCCTGCTGTTGTTCCTCCAGCTTCGCCGACAACTGGGCACTGGCTTTCTGCGCGTCCAACCGAGCCTTGCGGAGAGCGGAATTGGCGGTATCATACTTCCCGCTGACATCGTCGTTCAGCGATTGCAGTTGCTGCCGCTCCTGCTCCAACAGCGCAGTGGTCGTGTCGCTCAACTTGGCGACTTCCGACTGGGCGTCCTGCTTGACTTGGGTGAGCTGATCGTTCAAGTCATTGGAACGATGGATCAGGTACCCATCGCCGGCGAGAGCCAGAACAAGCCCGGCAGTAAGGGCAACTAACGGTCCAGCATGGCTCACATGATGGTCACTCCCGCTTACCTTCTGGGTGATGTTCGGTTGGTCTTCGTTCATAAAGCCTCCGGCCGGATCGATGCAAATCCAATGCCAATGCGTAACTAATTGATAGTAAATTGTTTAATAGGCCAACGTTAATTATGTAAATGTTACCGAATCGGGAGAACTGACTAAGGTGATTTGGGAAACTCGGGAAATTTGGGAGGACCACTGCCAAAGGGCCGAAAGGCTCCGAGGTGACTAATTTTGACCGGACGACGCGGTCCTTGCGTGATACTCTCTCTCTGGCCTCAAAATACTCCGGGGTCGAACGCGAGCGGGTCGCACTCGTGGGCCCGCAAATTGCGGTGTCATCCGTGAATTCGGCGGCTGGGTCCGACAACGCCCAGCCGCCGCGCTGGACGTAACACTCTCAAAATCCAGGACAAACCAAGTCAGCGCGAGATTAAAACGCGTGGTTCAAAATGGACCAAGTAAGAATCCAATACAAACCAAGCCTTTTCCCTATAGTAGATTCCCCGATCACTTTCGTAGGATAAAACCCTACGATGAAAACACCCGAGAATCGAAGATGCCAACACTGCGGGTCGGATTCTGAGAACGTCGATTCCTATCAACAGGAATCGCGCGATTTCCTTCTCTGCGCGGAATGCCGTGTTTTATATTCAAAGGCAGCGGAGCTGTTTGGAAACAGCGCTTCCTCAGAGGCGTCTCGCCAGTCTCAGCCAGCACAACCTGACCCGCCTGTTGGTGTGCCACGCCTTAACTACTGGCGCTGGTAATGCTGTCTGATCCATTGTGAATTCCTGACGGCGGGGCTATGCTGAAGGTTGGACCCCTATCGCCACGAGCGAATATCGGAGAGCATCCGCGAAGAGCTCGACGAACTGATCGCTTATGAAATGTCGGACCCGCGAGTGGGCAGCGCCACGGTCACGGAAGTCCTTATTTCTAATGACTATCGGAAGGCCGTCATCCGCTTGGCGCTGCTGGGTACGCCTAAAGAACAAGCCGACACCCTGGCCGCGCTAAATCACGCTAAACAATTCTTGAGACACGAGTTAACGGAACGTCTCCAGCTATTCAAGTCCCCCGAACTGTACTTTGAAGCAGCCCTTGCGGCGGATCTGGCGGCCAAAGCGGCCAAAATCCTAAAGCGGATCGAGCGGGGAAGGCCCAAAGACAGCGGCTCTGAAAAAAATCCGATTTCATGAAGTCCGCTGTGCTAACTTTGTTGATAGGGCAGGTGGTTTTGTCCTATGCAGGGTCTCCGCAAGGTGCGCTGACTCAGCGAGTTGAAGCCAATATCGACGCCATGGGCTCGACGTATTCAGTCGTGGTTTATGGCAGCGACGAGGCCAGGTTACGGGCGGCTGTGGAGGATGCTTCCGAGGAAGCGCGCCGGCTGGACCATTTGCTTTCCAATTACATTCCGGCAAGCGAGTGGAGCCAAGTGAATCGCGACGCTTCGAGCCGGCCAGTTCGAATTTCGACGGAGTTGTTTCAGTTACTTGCGGCTTGTGTGGAGTATAGCCGCGAAAGCGACGGGGCGTTCGATATCACCGTCGGTCCCCTGATGAAGGTCTGGGGGTTTTACAAGGGCTCCGGCCATCTGCCGCATCGCGCGGAAGTGCGCGGGGCAATGGCGCACGTCGGTTATCAGAATATTATGCTGGACGCGAAGAACAGCACGGTGCGATTCGCGAAAGAAGGGATCGAGATGGATCCCGGCGGAATCGGTAAAGGCTACGCAGTGGACAAGATGGTGGAGATTTTGAAGGGGGACGGGATCACTTCAGCCCTCGTTTCGGCGAGCGGAAGCAGCATCTACGGGATCGGTGCGCCTCCAAACGAGGCGGGATGGAAGATCAAGATTCGCGATCCCAAGGACGCGTCGAAGACGGCGGCCGAAGTGGTGCTGCACGACAACTCGCTATCGACTTCAGGAAACTACGAAAAATTCTTCTTCGCTGAGGGAAAACTGTACAGCCACATCATGGACCCGCGAACGGGGTATCCGTCCGAAGGGATGCTGGCGGTGAGTGTGGTTTCACCCAAAACGATCGATAGCGAAGCCTGGTGCAAGCCGTACTATATTCGCGGCCGCGCGTGGGCGGCGCAACATAAAAAACCGGAATTTAAGGTCTTCCTCTGCGAAGACAAGTTAGGGAGTGACAAATGCGCGTGGCTCCAATGAACAGCCGCTTTCTCGATGCCTGCCGGCGCCGGCCGACCGATGTTCGCCCGGTGTGGTTTATGCGGCAGGCGGGACGGTACATGAAGCCGTATCGGGACATCCGGGCGAAGCACGGGATTCTCGAAATCTGCAAGCGGCCCGATCTGGCGGCGGAGGTGACACTTCAGCCGGTGGAGATTCTGGACGTCGATGCGGCGATTATTTTCGCCGACCTGCTGCTGCCGGTCGAACCGATGGGTCTGCGTCTGCGCTTCGCCCCCGGCGAAGGGCCGGTGATCGACAATCCGGTGCGGACGTCGAGCGATATCGATGCGCTCTCGATCTCGAATACCGATGATCTGGGGTACGTTGGCGAGTCGATCCAGCAGGTGGTGAAGGCGCTGGCCGGACGCGTTCCGGTGATCGGATTTGTGGGCGCGCCGTTCACCATGGCGAGTTACATGATCGAAGGCGGGCCTTCGCGGACGTTCCTCAAGACCAAGACCATGATGTATCGGGATGAGACTCTGTGGCGGCGTCTGATGGGCAAACTGGTAGACGTGCTGGGGTCCTTCGCGGTGCTGCAAGTGGCAGCGGGTGCGCGTATTATTCAAGTATTCGATAGCTGGGTGGGCGCACTGGGGCCGGACGATTACGTCCGTTATGTGGCTCCGTATTCGCGCGCGCTGATCGAGCGGATTCGCGCGGCGAGCGTACCGGTGATTCACTTCGGCACCGGAGCGGCGGGATTTTTCCGGGAGCTGCATGCGGCGGGCGGCGATGTGATGGGCGTCGACTGGCGCATCAACATCGACCAGGCGTGGATGGATATCAGCTACCGTTCGGCGGTGCAGGGCAATCTGGATCCGGCGGTGCTGATGGCTCCGATCCCGGAGCTGCGGGCGCGTGTGCATGAGCTGCTGAAGCGCACGGGATCGCGGCCGGGGCACATTTTCAATCTGGGCCATGGTATTCTGCCGGAAACTCCGGTGGAGAGCGTGAAGGCGTGCGTGGAGATTGTGCGCGAATTCAGACTCTAGCCGGGACACAGACTAAAGTCTGTGCCACCTACGATCATTGGCGGCATAGGGTTCTTGCCTGTGAACAGGGTCGACAGGAGCATCTGGCAGCGGGTGGCACAGGCTTCAGCCTGTGAGCAGATTTATTTATAGTCATGCCACAGCACGTCGTCATCGTCGGCGGCGGGATTTCCGGTCTTTCGGCCGCTTATGACCTTGCGCGGGCGGGCATCCCGCACACTCTATTCGAAAAGCAAGCGCGACTGGGTGGCGTGATTGAGACGCGCACCCAGGACGGATGCATTCTCGAGTGCGGTCCAGATAGCTTCCTGGCTGCGAAGCCCGAACTGCTGGCGCTCATCAAAGAGCTCGGCCTCGATGGCGAGATTATCGGGTCGAACGATTTTCAGCGCACCACACACATTTTGAAACACGGCGTGCTGGTTCCTCTGCCAGAGGGCGTCATGATGATCGTGCCGACGAAAGTGGTGCCGATGGTCCAGTCGAACCTGCTCGGCTGGGGCAGCAAGATCCGCATGGGCTTGGAGCTGTTGCGCGGGCCGCGGACCTATCCCGACCGCAGCGTGGCCGAATTCGTGAGCGATCATTTTGGCCAGGAGACGCTCGATTATCTGGCCGAACCCCTGCTCTCCGGGGTCTATGGAGGCGATCCGCGCGACCTTAGCGCCGACAGCGTGCTGCCGCGTTTCGTCGAGATGGAAAAAACGAAAGGCAGTCTCGGCCGCGCGGTGATGGCGGCGAAGCGTCCTCCGGCAACTCCGGGAAACAGTTTATTTAAGACGCTCGCGAGCGGCCTCGGGACGGTGATTGAGACGCTTGCTACTTATGCCAATGTGCGCCACGAAAACATCGAGACGATCGAGCGGCGCGGCGACGGCTTCCAGGTGCGCGCCGGCGGAGAATGGATCGACGCGAGCAACGTGATCGTCGCCACGCCCGCGCACGCCGCGTCGGTACTGCTGAAAGACGCAGATCCGGAGCTTGCGAAATTGCTCGCCGCGATTCCTTATAGTTCCTCCGCGATCGTTTCTATGATTTTCGACGAAAAGAAGTTCGACGGCCAACGCGCCGGTTTCGGCTTTCTGGTTCCCAAGCGCGAGCGCGACCGGCTGGCCGCCTGCACGTTTGTCGGAACGAAATTTCCGCATCGCGCCCCGGACGATCGCATTCTGCTGCGCTGCTTTTTCGGAGGCACGGGCGATGAGGCGATCCTGAACGAGTCCGACGAATCGCTGATCACCATCGCGCGCGAGGAATTGCGGCGGATTCTGGGCCTGACCGCCGCGCCACTTTACACCACTGTTTCGCGCTGGCCCAAGTCGATGGCGCAATACAACGTCGGGCACCGCGTGCGTATCACAGAAATCAAGAAGCGGACGGATGCCATCCCCGGGCTGCACCTGGCCGGCAATGCGTATGATGGAATCGGGCTTCCCGATTGCGTGCGCAGTGGACGGCAGGCGGCGGGGAAAATCCCGCGTCTATAAATGAAGATTCTGGTGAGCGACGATCAGGCGGATGTCCTCGAAGCGATTCGCCTTCTTTTAAAAGGCGCGGGGCATCACACGGAAACGGCGGACTCGCCGCGCGCGGCTCTTGCATTGGCCGACATGGGTTCGTTCGACCTGGTGCTGATGGATATGAACTACTCGCGCGACACCACTTCCGGCGACGAAGGGCTCGCGCTGCTGGACCAATTGCTGGCGCGGAACGGAGGCGTTCCGGTGATCGTGATGACCGCCTGGTCCAGCGTCGATCTGGCGGTGGAGGCGATGCGCCGGGGCGCGGTCGATTTTATTCAGAAGCCTTGGGACAACGCTCGCCTACTGGCCACGATTGAGAAACAGGCGACGCGTTCGAAGGAACGCAAGAAAGCCCGCAGCGAGCTGGAAATCGCGCGTCACGTGCAACAACGGCTGCTGCCTCAGCACGCGCAGCCGCTCAAGACGATCGCGTTCGGTGGACGATGCCTGCCCGCGCGGGAAATCGGCGGCGACTACTATGATTTTCTGGACCTCGGCCCCGGCCGCCTGGGCGTGCTTCTGGCCGACGTTTCAGGGAAAGGCGTGGCGGCGGCGCTGCTCACCGCGAATTTGCAGGCATCCTTCCGCAGCCAACTCGAGCTGGGGATGAAGCTTCCCAGGGCGCTGCTCGCGTCGGTAAATAAATTGTTTCACGAATCGACGCCGGCCGAATATTTCGCGACTATGTTCTTCGCCGAGTATCGCGATCAGACGCGCGAGCTGCGTTACATCAACTGCGGCCATCCCGCGGCGCTGCTGGTTCGCGCGAGCGGCAAGGTGGAGCATCTGGAAGCGACGGCGCTGCCGGTGGGCATTTTCTCGACCTGGAAGTGCGATGAGAAGTCCGTCACGCTCGCGCCAGGCGACGTGCTGATCGCGTTTTCAGACGGCGTTCTTGAAGCGGGTGTGGAGCGCGGGGAAGAGTTCGGAGAGACGCGCCTGATCGCGGCGCTCCTTGCAGCGCGCGGCGGCGAACTGGAGCCGCTGCTCGACTCGGTTATCGGCGAGGTGCTGCGCTTTAGTCCCGAAGTACAATCGGACGACGTCACGCTAATCGCGCTGAGAGCCGTCTGAAAGTGAGATGCTCAAAGTCCCATGACACCAACTGAAGAAGCCCTGTCCAGCCGCATTCAATCTTTGGAGAAGGAACTGAAAGTTGCCCTGGAGGAAAAAGAGAAAGCGTTTCAGTATCGCTGGGCGAACGGGAAAGCCCTCTTCGAAAAAGCCGTCCTCGGAAAACATAAAGACCTCAAGCACTGGCTGCCGTCCTATCTGCTGCACGGGCGGTTCCTGGCGTATGCGACGGCGCCGATCATCTATTCCGGCATCGTTCCGTTTATGCTGCTTGATGTTTTTCTAACTGTTTATCAGGGGATCTGTTTCCCGGTCTACGGAGTTCCGAAGGCGCGGCGCGCGGACTACATTGTTTTCGATCGCGGCGGCCTAAAATATCTGAACCTTCTCGAACGGCTTAACTGCATCTACTGCTCCTATGGCAACGGTCTGCTGGCCTACGGGACGGAAATCGCGGCGCGAACCGAGCAGCACTGGTGTCCCATCAAGCACGCGCATCGTCTTCGCGCGCCTCATTCGAGGTATCAGCATTTCCTCGATTACGGCGACGCGCAGCGCTACAACCAGCAAGTGGAAACGGTACGGAACGATTTCGTGGATTTGAAGACTTTGACGAAATCCCCTGACTCGCGCCAGGGGTAGTAACCCTGTCAAAGCGCGATTGTGAGGCAACCCCTGAGCTGACCGCTCCCGGTGGTCGCGGCTCCGTAAGAGCGTAATGGTGGATGCAATGGAGTGTCCATGGGCCGATGGCCCACGCGCCTGGACTCGCTAGAAAGCGACTCCTGTATT
>DATHOJ010000002.1:0-3244 GCA_035485055.1 Bryobacteraceae bacterium | reverse complement strand
ACCTATTTCTTCTTCAAACACGTCGGCCTCAAAGCCGAGTTTACGGACTACGGCAGCTACGCGCAGATCGTTACCGTGCCGGCGAGCACCCAGGGCTGCAATAGCCAGTCCAATTGCGCTCTATCCGTTCACGGCAACTTGTTCACTTACACGATTGGCCCGGTCCTGCGCTTTCACTTCAAGCGCGTGCTGCCTTTTGCGCAGTTTATGTTCGGCGGAGCTCACAACAATATCTACGCGAATATCTTCAATAGTTGCGCTGCCCAGGGAGAATGTCTCAACCTCAGCAAATTGCCGAACAACAATTCCTTCGATTTCGTTCTCGGCGGCGGCTTCGACATCCCTTTCCGTGAACACATCGCCTTCCGCCCAGTTGACATTGCTTACGTTCATACCAGCTTCGGCAACCCCACCGCAATCGGCAACAGCACCCAAAGCAATCTTCGCGCCCAAGCCGGAATCGTCTTCAAATTCTAGCCGCGCAATTTCCTGGCGTTTCCCCATTCATCTTTTTACGTTTTTAGTGTACTAGTAGAATTGCACAGACAATCTGAATCGCAGTCGTGGCACGACCACATCACCCGGCGGCCGGTCTCTGGATCCGGTAAAGCACCGCAGCCCAGCGGATATACGTGTTCCCCGGCTCCGCCGGCATCCCAAGGAGCAACGATTCGATGGCTCAAAGCAAGAATATCGGCATACTAACCGGCGGCGGCGACGTCCCCGGCCTCAATTCCATAATCAAATCCGTCGTGTACCGCGCCACAGAAATGGGTCACTCCGTCACCGGCATTCGCAAAGGCTGGAAGGGTCTCACCAACATGAACCAGGCCGATACCGGCGACGATCGCCTCGATCGCCAGCTCACCCGCGAAAATACGCGCACCATTGACCGCAGCGGCGGCACCTGGCTGCACACCTCCCGCACCAATCCCCGCAAAGTTGCCACCAACAAAGTTCCCGCGCACATCTCTGCCGACCAACTCAAAAAGCTTTCCTTCGACGGCAAGTTCTATGACTTCACTCCCATCGTCCTCGAAAATCTCCAGCGCCTCGGCATTGATTGCCTCATCG
This sequence comes from Bryobacteraceae bacterium, assembly GCA_035485055.1. Classification (GTDB taxonomy): domain Bacteria; phylum Acidobacteriota; class Terriglobia; order Bryobacterales; family Bryobacteraceae; genus Palsa-187. Next base: position 2,170 of record DATHOJ010000002.1, on the reverse strand, counting down.
CCATCGGCGGCGACGACACTCTCAGCTTCGCCTCCATCCTCTCCGGCAAAGGATTTCCGGTCATCGGCATTCCCAAAACGATGGACAACGATGTCCATGGCACCGAATACTGCATTGGATTTTCCACGGCCATCACGCGCGCCAAAGATGCCATCAATCGGCAGCGCACCACTCTCGGTTCTCACGAACGCATCGGCGTCTTCCGCATTTTCGGCCGCGATGCCGGCTTCACCGCGCTCTACACCTCTTACATCACTTCCGCGCGCTGCCTCATCCCCGAAGTTCCCTTCGATCTCGAGAGCGTCTGCAAGCTCCTGGTGGAAGACAAGCGCAAGAATTCCAGCCACTATTCCCTGGTGATCGTTTCTGAAGGTGCCACCTGGACCAACCGCGTCGTGGACGAGTACGGCGAAGCCGACGCCTACGGCCACCGCAAAAAAGTGGACATCGGTCACGCCCTGGCAGATGAACTGCAACGGAGAACCGGCGAGGAAACCATCGAAAGCGATCTAACCTACGACCTGCGCAGCGGCGAACCCGACGCGATTGATCAGATCGTCGCCATCACCTACGCAAATATCGCCCTGGATTTGATCCGTGATGGTGTCACCGGGAAGATGGTCGGCGTGCAAAACGGCTGCTACGCCTCCGCGCCCCTGCCCGCGTCGTCCGCCGGCGCGCGCAGAGTAGATGTGGCGACGCTCTACAACACGGAACGCTATCGCCCCAACTACACAGCCAAGCTGGGTGCGCCACTCCTCTTCGGCCACGACTAAAATCAGCATCGGGGATCGCAGGGGCGCGTCCTGCAGCATCGCGCGGGACCCGCCCCTACACCACAACGCCGCGCCCTGCGCGCGACGCATCGCGCCGCCCTCTCACTGCAACGGAATGCGATACAGGTTTCGCTGCGTGCTCTCCACCACGTACGCGTAGAGCGATCTATTCACGACCGAGCCCACCCGATGTGGAATCACCGCCATCGTCTTGACCTTCTTAAGTGTTTCTGCGCTTTCATCCCCGATCCCCTCGTCCGGAATTCCTCCGGGCTCGCGCAACGACAGCAGGAACGTGCTCTGGTCCGCCGACTGATAAAAATTCAAATGCATAAACTCTCCGTGCACGCTCCATCCCGCCCAGCAGGCTATCGAGCAGACTCGGACCCCAGCCCCTCCCTCCAGCGGCACCACCATTACGGTAGGCGACTTCTCCTCGTCGCTCCCTTCGCCCAACACGAGCGCCAACCGGCCGTTCGGCGACGCGTCGAACAAATCGAAGATTCGCTCCGGCATTATTTTCTGGCGCTGCGTTCCGTCTATCCGCATCCGGTACAGGTAGTCAATTCCTCCCTCGACCGAACGAAAAAGCAGGTCGCCGTCGGGCAAGAAGCGCGGAGAATCCTCGATCGCCGCGGACTCCAAATGGCGCGGCGCTGAACGGTGGTTCAGCGCCACTACCCACAATCCCGTGTGGCCGCTCGCATCGGCCTTCGCAAACACCACCTCTTTTCCGTCTGGGGAGACCGTGTAGTCCTGCATCGCATACCCGGGCAGCACCCGTTCGGTCGTGCCGCTTGCAACGTCGCGCACCCACAATTCGAAACCTTGCGTCTGGCCGTTATCCATCAAGTAGTACAGTTTTTTTCCATCCGCGGAAAAAGTAGCTTCTCCGGCGGAGCCCTCCGACGAAACCTGGTGATCGCCGCTTTCATCGTGCAGCCACACCGTTCCATTCCTCATTCCCACCGAAGTGATCAGCGACTTACCGTCCGCCGCCATCGCGATCCCTTCCTCTTCGTTCGGCCCGGAAGTCACTTGCTCCGGCTCTCCGTCCGGAAATTGCTGCCGCCAGATGTGGAATTTACCGGCGGTGCTCGCGGTCAGATAAATCCACCTGCCGTCAGGCGACCACGCCCCCGACGTGCAAACGCTATTGGCAGGACCTACTTCTCGCGCCCCACCGCCGCCCTGGAAGGGCGCCACCCGGCAAGGCACAAACAGCGCTTGCGGACCCATTTCCACAATCAACACCCACTTGCCGTCCGGCGAAAGATACGAGTGGTGCGCCATCGCGCGATCGTTGACAGGCACGTATACGTCCCGGTTCTGCCCGCGCCCCTGATCCGTTGTCACCACCGCCATGTGGATTCCTTCTTTGATCTCGGAGAACA
>DATHOJ010000001.1:0-24659 GCA_035485055.1 Bryobacteraceae bacterium | reverse complement strand
TGTGGTGCCCGAACCCCACCAGAATTCTCAGATTTCCGAAAACCCGAAAGCACGGGGACTGACCACTCTGTCCCAAGGCGCCAAAATTCCCGCGAAAGCAGCGAAACCATGAAGCCGCGTGGACAGAGCGGTCTGTCCCCGCGCTTTCGCCCCAGCAAGAATTCCCATTGGTCTTGTGCTTACTGGCTACTGGCTACTGGCTACTTCTTGTTAATCTGGTCACCATATGCCCAAAGCAACCTACGACGACGTAAACCTGATCCTGCGCCTCTATGATATGCGCCGCGAGGAAAAGCTCCGCGCCGCCCGCGAGTGGTTTGTCGCCAATTTCAAGCCCAAAACTATGGAGGAACTGACCAAATTAGCCGGCCCCGGAACCAATGAAAACGCGATGTTCCGGCAGGCGATCTCGTATTGGGAAATGGTCGCCAGCTTCGTGACCGCGGGCGTCCTCAATGAAGAACTGCTGTACCAAAACACTCGTGAACTACTGCTCTTCTGGGTGCGTCTCAAGCCCGTCGTGAATGAAATCCGCGTGGCGTTCAAAGACCCCAACGCGTGGAAAAATCTCGAAACCGTAGCGGAGGGCTATGCCAGATTCATGGGTCAGGAAGTGTACGAAGCGTTCGCAGCCCGAATATCCTAAATGCGCCGCGAACCAGACTTTTTTGGCGAAACCGAACTCGTACTCGTTTACATAGCCAAGAAACTAAAAGAGGCGCTCGCCATCGAGAAACTCTTCACCGAATCAGGGCTCGACTATCTGGTCGAGCCCGACACCTACTCCGGCGGCATCATTTTCAGAACCGAGCGCACCGGCGCATTTTTCTACGTCGCCCCCGAAAATCAATTCGCCGCTAGCGCACTGCTAACGAAAGCCAACTACACCGCCCTAAGCTGAGCCGCCGCGTCTTCCGGCGTAACGTCTTCCAAAAAAGTCCCCATCGAAGACTCCACCGCCGCCAGATACTTCAATTTGGTCTTAGAACGCTGTAAAGGCAGAAATTCCACATAAAAATGCACGTTTTGGTGCAATACCATCATCAGAGGCATCGGAAATCCGAACAAGGCATCGTACTTTTTCCGAATCTGGCTCAGGATGCGCGCAAAATCGGCTTTTTCCTCAGGAGTCAGGTCGGCGAGGCTGCGGACGTGGCGCGCGGCATAAATGCACGTCTCATAAGGGAAGCGGGCGAAGTAGGGCGAAAAAGCGTCAAAATAAGGGCTGCTAAGGATCATTCGGACGTCTTGTTCGCGTTCTTTTGATCGAATAAGGCAATATAAGCACTCGGCAGATTTCGCCACCGTGGCCATTTCCTTCTCCACCCGCGGAGGGACGAACGGAAACGCATAAATCTGCCCATGCGGATGAGGCATGGTAACGCCAACCGCTTCGCCGGTATTTTCGAAGACCATCACGTGCTTAACATGTGGATCGGCTTCCAGTTCTGCTGTCCGCCGGGCCCACAGATCGATCACCTTTTCCCATTGTTCGACCGGAAGCTGCGACGGGAGTTTGGTATGCTCGGGGCTGTACAATACGACGTCGCAATATCCCTCAAATGCTGGAAAATCATTGGGATACAAATGAACATCATAGGGCGGCAGGTTGCAAAACGGGCACCAGTCGGCTGGCATTTGCGGACGCCCCTGGCGATGCGCCGTAACCACCACCCACTGCTCCAGCAGCGGATGCCACCTTAACTCACTCATTCTTCTATTCTTCGCGAAGAGCGGTCATGGGGTCAAGGCGCGAAGCCCGGCGAGCCGGCAAATATCCTGCGAGCAAAGCCACACTTGCCAGCACCGCCGCCGCTGACCCTAACACCCAGGGATCGTTCGGAGCCAGCCCGTATAGGAAGCTCTGGAGAAACCTGGTGGTAGCCAAGGCGGCAGCGATTCCGACTGCTAAGCCACTGAAAACAAGAATGCCAACTTCGCCCAGGACCATGCGAAGCACCCGCGCCTGCTCAGCTCCGAGGGCCATGCGAATCCCGATTTCATTCCGGCGCCGTGCGACGTTATACGACATAACCCCGTAAAGTCCTATGGTTGCAAGCAACAGAGCGAGGCCGCCGAAAAAGCCGGACAAGGTCGCAAGAAGCCGCTCCCGCACCAGCGATTCTTCGATTTGCGTTGTAAACGTCGCGAACTGCAAATTGATATCCCTATTTACTGCTTCAATTTCCGCTTTCACAGAAGGTACGACATCGGTATTTGCCCGGATCTCGATGTTCGCAAAGCCGCGCGGACCGACCTGGGTTTCCGGGATAAACATGGTGGGCGAAGGCTTCTCGCGCAGAGAAGCATATTTGGCATCTTTCACGATGCCGACGATTTCTACTGGAGCGCTCAGTTTGCTGCCGGGCCTCCAGCGAAACCTTTTTCTGAGCGGATTGGCGAAGCCGTAATAGCGGCGGGCGAAGGTTTCGTTCACGATGGCGACCGACTGCGACTGGGGGGTGTCGTATTGATTGAAATCGCGACCCATGACCAAGGGGGTCCTGAGCGTCTCGAAATATCCAGCAGTCACCGAGTTGTACATCACGCTCGCATTGCCGTAGCCTTCGATATCGAGTTCCTCGTTCCAACTGCCGCGTCCGATGGGAACCTGGCCGGACATGCTGGCTGAGAGCACGCCGGGAATCGCCCGTACTCGATCGAGGATCTCCTGGTAGGCAATCGGTTTAGCTTTGTCGAGACGAACCAACAGGACATTCTGACGGTCGAAGCCGGTGTCGAGCGAGGAGAGCTTCCAGAATGTTCCCAGCATCAAACCAGCGCCGACGACGAGCACGACCGACAGAGCTACCTGAAGCATGACCAGCGTTTTCGCCAGGCCGAAGCCTGCGCCTTCGATCACTCCTCGGGAATTGGCTTTCATCGCGGTCTGCGGCTGAACGCGCGTTCCGCGCCATGCGGGCGCGAGGCCGAACAGCAGACCGGTGAGGGTGGCGACGCCCGCGGTGAACGCGAGCATGCGTCCGTCGATGGAGAGATTGAGGAACACTGAGCTGCGCGACGTTGAAAGAAGTCCAACTAGCAGACGGGTTCCCCATTGAGCGAACACCACTCCGAGCGCGGCTCCGCCAAAAGAAAGGAGCAGGCTTTCGGTAAGCAATTGCCGGATGAGCCGGGCACGTCCGGAGCCGAGAGCCATGCGGATGGCGATTTCCCTCTGGCGCGCTGCTCCGCGCGCCAGCAACAGGTTCGCGACATTGGCACAAGCGATGAGCAGCACTACGCCGACCACAACCATCAGGGTCAGCAGCGCCAAACGATACTGCGAGCGAACTCCGGAGACGCCGCCGGACGCGGGAGCCGTGTTAAACGTGCCCGCCAGATATTTGGCTTGCTGATCGGCGTGCAGAAGATTCGGCGGCAGCGTGGCTTTGAAGATTTCCGGAGCCAGGGTGTTCAGGCGCGCCGTGACCTGGGCCGCGGAGGTTCCCGGTTTCGGCCTCCCGATGATGCGCAGCCACCAATCGCCGCGCTTGTCCAAGGAGTTGGTGGCCGGGTCCAGAATTGCCTCGGTGCAAATGGGGGCGGAAACGTCCACCGCGCTGCCTACCTCGATGCCGGAGAATCCGGGTTCGGTGACGCCGACGATTTCGAAAGGATGGCCGTTGAGAGAAATCGTTTGGCCGACGACGTCGGTTCGGCCGGCGTAGGCGCGCTGCCAGAAATCGTGGCTCAGAACGGCGGTCCCGGCGCATCCTCGCTTATCGTCTTCGGCGGTCAGCGTTCTGCCGAGGACCGCGTGGATGCCGAGCGATTCGAAATACTGGCCGCTGACGCGGGCGCCCTCGATGTTGCGAACTTCCCCGCCGGCTGCGAGATTATAGCGTGTGCGGCTGTAGGCGAAAAGGGTCGAGAAGACATCCTGACGGTCGCGGATTTGCTCCCAGAGTGGATTGGTGAATAGGTCGTCGAAGCCGGCCGGAGTTCGGACTTGCAGCAGTTGCTCGGGGTGGTTGACGGGGAGGGTTTTGAGCATCACCGAATCGATCAGGCTGAATATGGCGGTGTTGGCTCCGATGCCTAGGGCTAGAGAAAGAATTGCTGTGAGGGCGAAGGCGGGGGTGCTACGGAGGGAGCGGAGGGCGTAGCGGAGGTCTTGGATTAGGGAGTTTAGCATGGGGTTGTTCGCGGGGACAGGTCGGGGACCTGTCCTACTGTATGGGTTAAGGACAAGGCGTTAGGGTCGGCCATGAGCATTGCGTACGGGGCGAAAATCGGGACAGACCGCTCTGTCCAGGCGGCGAGGGGTGTTACATGGCTTTCGCGAAATTGTGGTGCGCCTTTGGGACAGAGTAGTCAGTCCCGGTTTTCGCAGGTTTTCACGTTTTGAAAGGGTCACATTATTCCTCTCTTAGGGTCGGCCGTCATGAGCGCTGCGCAACGGGCCACTCGGCGAGGGGCGTTACATGGCTTTCGCGAAATTGTGAGGCGCCTTGGGACAGAGTGGTCAGTCCCGGTTTTCGCAGGTTTTCACGTTTTGAAAGGGTCACATTATTCCTCTCTTAGGGCTGCCATGGGGTCCTGGCGGGAGGCTCGGCGGGCTGGGACGTATCCGGCTGTGGCGGCCACTAGGGCTAGTACTGCGGCGGCTGCGGAAAGTGTCAGGGGGTCGGTGGATTTTATTCCGTAGAGGAAGGATTCGAGCAGACGGGTGGTTGCCAACGCTGCGGCTAGGCCGATTGCCAGGCCCACGCCGATCAGGATTGCCACTTCTCTCAGGACCATGCGGAGGACTCGGGATTGTTCGGCTCCCAGGGCCATGCGGATGCCGATTTCGTTGCGTCTCCGTGCCACGTTGTAGGACATTACGCCGTAAAGGCCGATGATGGCCAGCAGCAAAGCCAGGGTGCCGAAGAAGCCGGAGAGCGTGGCTAAGAGGCGCTCCCGGGTCAGGGATTCGTCGATCTGGGTCGAGAGAGTTGTGAATCGTACGGAGATATCGCGGTTGATTTCGGCGATGGCGGACTTTACGCCGGGGATTTGTGCGGTGGGCGCGCCGGCGGTGCGGACCTCCAAGGTCGCTTGCTGTTGGAAGAAGGCTCCTTGAGTGGAGGGGAGGTACGCAGTGGGCGGAATTTCGTCGCGCAGAGAGCGGTATTTCGCGTCTTTGACGACGCCGATAATCTCAACCGGGTCGCTGAGTTTGTTGCCGTCCTCCGTGCGATAGCGCTTGCCGATGGGATTTTCGCCTGCGAAAAATCTCTTTGCCAGAGTTTCATTCACGATGGCTACCGGCGGCGACTTGAGTGTATCGTGAGCGTTGAAATCGCGACCGGCCAAGAAGCCGGTTCCGAGGGTCTCGAAAAAACCGCCGGTCACACTGTTGAACCAGACATTCGAGTCTTCGCGCGATTTGGGTGTGTACCCTTCGATCCGCACATACGTGCTCCAGCGCCAGCCGCTGATCGGCGTCAGGGAGGAAGCAGACGCGGAACGGACGCCGGGGAGGGCGCGCAGACGGTCGAGCATTTCTTGAAGAACGGCGCCGACGCGAATTTTTGGATAGTTGCGCAGATCCACGCTCGCTAGGAGAATGCGGTCGCGGTTGAAGCCGGTATCGAGGGTTTCGAGCTTGAAAAATGTCGAGAGCATCAAGCCGGCTCCGACTACGAGCAAGAGAGACAGAGCTACTTGTGCCACGACCAGAGCTTTGCCCAATCCGAAGCGCGATCCTTCGATCACTCCGCGGGCGTTGGCTTTCATGGCGGACTGAGGGTCGACGCGGGTGCCTTTCCATGCGGGAGCGAGGCCGAACAACAGTCCGGTGAGAATGGCGACTCCGGCGGTGAAGGCCAGGACGCGCAGGTCGATGGTCAGATCGAGAGAGACGCGGTCGTTGGTGGTGGAGAGGAAGCGGACCAGAAGGCGCGCGCCCCATTGGGCGAAGAAAATTCCCAGCGCGGCTCCGGTCAGAGAGAGGACCAGGCTCTCGGTTAGCAACTGGCGCATGAGGCGTCCGCGGCGCAGGCCCATGGCGATGCGGATCGCGATTTCGCGCTGGCGGGCGGCACTCCTCGCTAGCAGCAGATTTGCAACGTTGGCGCAGGCGATGAGCAGCACCATGCCGGTGATGACCATGAGAATGGTGAGCGCACGTTGATATTCGGTCCGGAGTCCGGAGATTCCATTGGCGACGGGAATCGTGTCGAAGGTGTTGTTAAGATATTCGGCCTGATCTTCCGGCTTCATGTTCGGTGGAAGCGTGGCTTTGAAGATTTCGGGCGCCAGCGTTTTGAGGCGCGTGGTTGCCTGAGCCCGGGAAACGGAAGGCCGGCCGATGATTTTCATCCACCACCAGGTGCGGCCGTCCAGAACGCTGTTGTCGCCGCGAAGGATTTTTTCGCTGCAAACCGGTGTGTAGAGGTCGATGGCGGTGCCGATTCCTACGCCCGTGAATCCGGGCGGGAGCACGCCGACGATTTCGAAGGGATGGTTGTCGAGAGAGATGGTCTTACCGATGACATCGGCGCGGGCTCCGTATTCCTTTCGCCAGAACGCTTGGCTAAGGACCGCCGTTCCGGGACAGCCTCGTTTATCGTCGGCGGTCGAGAGGGTGCGGCCCAGGATGGAGTGGAGGCCAAGGGTCTCGAAGAACTGGCCGGAGACGAAATTGAGGTCCGCGTAGCGAGCTTCGCCTCCGGCTGCTAGATTGACGCGATCGCCGCTGAGGGCGAAGATGCCGGAGAAGACGTCCTGGCGGTCGCGGAGCTGCTCCCAGATTGGGTTGGTGTAGTAATCGTCCTTGCCTCTGGTGACTTGGAGGAGTTGTTCGGGATGTGCTACGGGGAGGGTTTTTAGGATTAGCGAGTTGATCAGGCTGAAGATTGCTGTGTTGGCTCCGATGCCGAGGGCAAGAGAGAGGATGGCTACTGCGGCGAAGGCTGGGGTGCCGCGGAGGGCTCGGAGGGCGTAGCGGAGGTCTTGCAGCATATCGATATTATGACTCCGGGGAGACGATTTGATGTCTGCGATTTGGATTTCGCGGCAGCTAGGGGACAGACAGCCTTTTTCGCCACAGGGTCTTTCACCCATCGGGCAGCGAGTGGCGAAAAAGGTAGTCAGTCCCCGATGTTTGATCGCCACCGACCGAAGTCAATTTGGATTTCGCGAGAGCCCTAGTAGCTGGAGGATCGCTGCGGGGGGCGGGAGGCCTCGGAGGGCGCAGCGGAGCGCGGGGACGGACCCATCGACACGACTGTCGACGCGGCACGCCAGGAGGCGCGCGCCACAACAAAGACTCGGGCGTTGGTAGGGATTGGCCTCCGATGAACGCGGACGAACGCCGAAAGGTTTAGCCCTTGATGGTGTGGGTGGCGGGGTCTAGTGTTACTGGGGTTTTTCGGAAATAGGATTCGTTCGCCATGTGGCAGGCCAGGGCGGCGTGGTTGCCGAAGATGGCATCCTCGACTACCGGTTTGCGGGATTTGACCGCCTGGAAGAAATTTTGCATGTGCAGGACGTCGTCGCCGGGGCCGCCGGGGGCTGCGCGATAGACGGCGTCTTCGGGAATCGCGCCGTGAGGGAGTTCCGCATCGTGGATCGCGTGCCATTGCGCTACGTAATCGGCGTGCATCTGGCGCGGGAAGCTGGAGGAGTAATAACTGGGGCGCGTATCGATGCCTAATTGCGGGGACAGGCGGACTTCGTTGCCGCTGACCGTCAGGACTCCTTTGGGTCCCATGATTCTGGTCATCTCGGGAGTTTCCGTGCCTAGCGTCAGGCGGACGTAGACGGGGATGCCGTGATAATCGAACAGAACGGCGTGCAGGTCCGGCATATTACGGCCGTCTTTCCAGCGGACGATGGCGCCTATTGCGGATGCGGATCGGGGCGCTTCATTCCAGCCCAGCGTGTAGAGGAAGCCGGTGATGAGGTGAACCATCAGGTCTCCGCCGACGCCGGTTCCGTACTCTTTCCAGCAGCGCCAGCGGGCGAAGCGTTCGGCGTTGAAGGGGATTTTGGGCGCGCCGGTGATCCAGGTATCCCAGTCCATGGTTTTGGGCGAGAGATCGGGCGGAGGAGGATATTCCCAGGCTCCGGTGGGGTCGTTACGCCCGAGCGTGAGCTCGACCATGGAGACTTCGCCGATGGCTCCGCTCGCGTAGAGTTCGCGAGCCTTGCCGAACACGACGCCGCTGGCACGCTGCGAGCCTATTTCGACGATGCGGCTGTTTTTCTGCGCGGCGGCGACCATGTCGAAGCCTTCCTCAGCGGTGTGGGACATGGGCTTTTCGCAGTAGATGTCCTTGCCGGCGTTGCAGGAATCGACCACGACGCGCTTGTGCCAGAAATCCGGAACGGCGGCGACGATGCAATCGATGTCCTTGCGGTCGAGGAGTTCCTGATAGCGGCGGGTGACGGGAAGATTGGGGTTGCCGGTGATTTCGCGTGCGTGAAGATGGCGGCCATCGTAGAGGTCGGCTGCGGCGACGCATTCGGCTCCGGGGATGGAGATCGCGGTCGCGAGGAGGTTGGTGCCTTGCATGCCGATTCCGATGATCCCGAAGCGGATGCGGTCGGCGGATTGAGGCGGGGGCGCGGCTTCCAGCAGAATGGCGTTCGCGGAGGCGAGGCCGGCGGCGGTTTGAAGGAATCTACGTCGGGTGTTCATTTTTTTATGGGCTGAATGGCGACTTCCTTGAAGAAGACAATATCGTTGTCGCTGTGGTTTTGCAGGCCGATATAGCCGAAGTTGGGTCGTACGCCGCGCTTCGGTTCGAAGGTGAATTGCTGGGCTGGGACGGGAGCGCCTTCGGTGTAGTCTGTGACTTTTACGCCGTTTAATACCACGATGGTGTGCGGACCGTCGAGGGTGATGTCCATGGTATTCCATTCGGGGCCGGGCTTCCAGGCTTTCGCCAGCGGCTTGGTGAGCGAGTAGAGCATGCCGGTGGAATGGGTGTCGTCTTCGGGTGGATTGGAGCGCTCCGGATGATTATCGATTTGCACTTCGTAGCCGTAGTGGACGGGCATCCATTCTTCGCGGGGTTCGATAGGGATGCGGATGAAGACGCCGGAGTTGTCATTTTCGTCGCGCATGCGGAAGACGACGTGGACGCGGCAGTTACCGATTGGTCCCGCGGTCCAATAGAGGAGTCCCATGCCGCCGTGGGTGTGAATAAGGCCGTCCTCGACCGTCATATTGCCGGGGCCTACATGCTGCCAGCCCTCCAGGTCCTTACCGTTGAAAATGGGGGTCCAATGGGTAGGGTCGCCCTTACACGCGTTGGCTGGATCGCCTGCGAAGGAGAGTGTGGCGAAGAAGAAGAGGAGGTATCGCATGAGAGTATCCACCGAACGGTATCTTACCAGGGATTCGGAAAGGTTTACACTGATCTGAATATGAGACGTACCTTACTTCCTTTCGTGTACGCAACGATGCTGGTGGCTCAGCAAACTCCGACGGCTGAGGCTCCGAAAGCGCCGCCGGATCCAATCGCCTTGATGGTCGGGCGGCTGGACCTGGAACGATACAAGGCGACGATTAAGGGCCTGACTCAGTTCGGGGATCGGCGGCAGGGGACGGATCGGAATCGCGCGGCGATCGATTGGATTGAGGCGCAGTTAAAGAGTTACGGCTGTACGAATACGGAGCGGATTCATTATGACTATCAGCCTCCGGCGGGGCGTGGAGGCGGGGGACGCGGGCGCGGAGCGCAAGATCCGAATATCGGGCCGGGAGGGGCTCGGCGGCGCGGCGTTCGGATGCCGGAGGGGGTTAATAACGATCCTCTGAAGCAGCCGGATGAAAAGCTTCGCGCGCTGAACGCGCAGGAGTCCACACCGGGCGCTCGGGAAGAAGTTTTCTGCACGAAGATCGGCACGACGCATCCGGAGGAGATGTATATTGTCGCGGGGCACATGGACGGGATCGGTTATGGAGAGGCGGCAAATGACGACGGGTCCGGCACGGCGCTGGTGATGGAGCTGGCGCGGATTTTCTCGAGTCCGGATGTGCAGACGGAGCGGTCGATACGCTTCGCGCTGTGGAATAACGAGGAGACGGGAACCAACGGGGCGCGGGCTTACGTGGCGCAGAGGAAGGATCTGCAAGGAATCGAATCGCCGGCAGGGTCGGGGAAATATCCGGAGCCGAAATGGCTGGGGATGATTCAACACGACATGATGATGTTCGATCACGGGATGCCGCGCAAGGACGGGTCGATCAGTCCGGTGCAGAGGCCGGAGGCGGATGTGAATATCGAATACCAGGTGACGTCGAAGCTCGCGGATCAGGCGATGCTGCTGGCACACAAATTTCAATTTGCGAATGAGAAGTACGCGACGGATTATCCGGCGGCGATTGGCGCGCACATGTCGAACACTGATTCGGGTCCGTTTATGGACTTGACGCCGTCGATCAGTTTGCGGGAACTCGAGCGAGGAGCGCAGATCGGGAATGGATGGGACCCGAATCATCATCAGCCGACGGATGTGTACGCGCACTATAGCGACGACGATTTCCGGCTGGGGCTGAATGCGGCGCAGACTACGCTGGGCGCGGTCGCGCAACTGACGGGGGCGAAGATGAGTCCTGCGGCGGTGGTCGGGGCGATCAATAAGGAGTGAGGCGCGCAAGAAGCTCGTACATCATGTCCACGAATCGACGGGATTTTTTGCGCAATGCGGCGCTCGCGTTAGCTGTGGAGCAGATCGGATCCGCTGCCCCGGAACCGGAGCCATGGTTCGACCGGCCGATGCGGTGGGCGCAATTGACCCTGGTCGAGGATGATCCGGGGAAGTACGATCCTGGTTTCTGGCTGAATTATTTTAAACGCACACATTCTGACGCTGCATGCCTGAGCGCGGGCGGATGCGTGGCGTATTATCCGACGAAAATTCCGTTGCATTACCGGAGCAAGTGGCTCGGCCAGACCGATGCGTTCGGCGAACTGGTGCTGGGCTGCCGCACATTGAGCATGAACGTGATCGCGCGCACTGATCCGCATGCGGCGCATCAGGATGTTTTCGATGCGCATCCGGATTGGATTGCCGTAGACGCCGCCGGACAAAAGCGGAGGCATCCGGTGATGCCGGAGCTGTGGGTGACGTGCGCCCTGGGTCCTTATAACTTCGAGTTTATGACGGAGGTGACGAAGGAAATCGTCTCGCTGTACAAGGTCGACGGCGTCTTCAGCAATCGCTGGGCGGGTTCCGGCATGTGTTATTGCGAGCATTGCCAGAGCAATTTCAAGACGGCGAGTGGAATGGATCTGCCGCGCACGCTCGACCCGCAGGACCCCGCGCGGCGCGCGTACATGGGATGGCGGCAGCAGAGATTGTTCGAGCTATGGCGGCTGTGGGACGGCGAAATTCAAAAGATCAATCCGGGAGCGCGCTACATTCCGAACAGCGGCGGCGGGGCGACGAGCGATCTCGACATGAAAACGGTTGGGAGCCTGGCTCCGATTCTTTTCGCGGATCGCCAGGCGCGCAGTGGACTGACGGCTCCCTGGGCGAACGGGAAAAACGGGAAGGAGTATCGCTCGACGCTGGGGCGCAAGCCGATTGGAGGGATCTTCAGCGTTGGGACGGAGGAGCCGTATCGATGGAAGGATTCGGTGCAGAGCGGACCGGAGATCCGTTTATGGGTGCTGGATGGAATCGCCAACGATCTGCGGCCGTGGTTCACGAAGTTCGGAGGCACGCTGTATGACCGGCGCTGGCTGCCGGTGGTGGAGGATATTTACGTCTGGCATTACAAAAATGAGCGCTACCTTCGCAACGAGGAATCGCTGGCGCGCGTGGGCATGGTGTATTCGCAGCAGACCTCGCATTTCTATGGCGGAGAAAAAGCGCGTGCGAAGGTCGAGGACCACACGCTGGGCTATTACCAGGCGCTGATCGAGTCGCGGATTCCGTTCGAGATGGTGCATGACGGGCTGCTGGATGCGGCGCACGTCGATAAGTTCAAGGTTCTGATTTTTCCCAATATCGCCGCGCTGTCGAATGCCCAATGCGAGCTGATCCGAGGGTACGTTCAGCGCGGAGGAAGCATCGTCGCGACCTATGAGACGTCGCTTTACGATGAATGGGGCGTGCGCCGCGAAGACTTCGGGCTCGCCGATTTATTTGGTGCGTCGTTCGGAGGCAATATCGATGCGAGGATGCAAAACTCGTACTTGCGGCTCGGCGATGCTCCGCGGCATCCCATACTGGCTGGCCTGGACGACGCGGACCGGATCATCAATGGAGTGTCCCGTGTGCACACAAAGGGGAGCTATCCCAATCCGCCGCTCACTTTAATTCCGTCCTATCCGGATTTGCCGATGGAAGAGGTGTTTCCCCGGCAGCCGAAGACCGATATCGCCGAAGTGTATGTACGGGAGGTGGGCAAAGGACGAGTCGTATATTTTCCCTGGGATATCGACCGCACGTTTTGGGAAGTCCTCTCGGTGGACCATCTGAAATTGCTGCGCAATGCGGTGGACTGGGCCACGAATGAGCCTCGGCCGGTGACGGTGACTGGACCCGGAACGCTGGATGTTACGGTTTGGCGCCAGAAAGAATCGCTCACGGTTCACCTGGTCAACCTGACGAATCCGATGATGATGAAGGGTCCGATCCGTGAGTTTATTCCGTCGCCGCCGCAGGAGGTCACCGTGCGTCTGCCGTCGAAAGCGAAGAAAGTGCGATTGCTGGTGAGCGGCCACACGCCTCGTATCCGGGAGGCGAACGACACCGTGACGCTGACGATTCCTTCGATCCTCGATCACGAAGTGATCGCGATCGATTTGTGAAAACACAGACTAAAGTCTGTGCCACCCAAGGTCGCAACCTCAGCAGGTGGTGGAACAGGCTTCAGAGATTGCTTGTCCCCTGGCTGACGCCGGGGGTTATAACCCGTGCCGTAAGGCCGGGGACGCTTCAAGCCCACACTAGGTGGCACGGGCTTCAGCCTGTGATGTTTTTGATACACTTCCTGTTTGCTTCGAATCGGCATCATCGGCGCAGGCGGAGCCGCGCTGGGAATTCACGTCCCCGGATTCCGGCTGTGTCCCGACGTCGAGATCGCGGGCGTTTGCGACACCAATCCGAAGGCTGGCGAGAAAATCGGCGCGCCATGGGTCACCGCCGACTATCGCGATCTGCTCGCCCGCGACGACATTGACGCCGTCGTCAATGCGACTCCGAACGATCAGCACCACGAGATCGCGCTCGCCACGATCGCGAGCGGCAAACATATCCTGTGCGAGAAGCCTCTATCGCTCAACGCCTCGCTGGCCAGTGAGATGCTTCGCGCGGCCGAGGCGGCCGGCGTAGTTCACATGACGGCGTTCACGTATCGCTACACGCCGGCGCTGCAATACATGATGCATCTGGCCGCGTCGGACGAATTGGGCGCGATCCGCACGGTGCGCGCCGCGTATCAGATGGCGCTCTCCGGCCACCTGCTGGGCTGGCGATCGACCAAAGCGCAAGCCGGATCGGGCGTCCTGGCCGACATCGGCTCCCATCTGATTCATATGGTCGAGCTGGTGGCCGGACCGATCGCGTCGCTCTCCGCTTCCGACCGCCGTTTTCGCGACGATCCCGCTTCCGACGTCGAAGACTGGTCCGCATTTCTCGCCGGATTCTCCAGCGGCGCGACCGGCATCTTCGAAATTTCGCGGGTCTGCGCCGGGCGAGGCGCGGGCATTACCGAAAATGTTTTCATCGAGGTTTACGGGACCCGGGGCGCCGCGGTCTTTTCGCTTCAGGACCCGTGGGGCTTGATGGTTGCGCTCGGCGAATCGGCAAAGGACCCGGCTCGCCTGCTCGACCACGTCGGCGTGCCCGATCAGTTCCTGAAACTCGCGAACTCGCCTCGCGATATTCACGCGCACGATCCGCGCTGGGGCTATCGATACGATCAGGCCTGGCAATTTGTCGAGAGTATCCGAATGGGCCAGACGCGCTCGCCTTCCTTTGCCGATGGCGTCCGCTGTCAGGCAGTCCTCGATGCGGTCCTCGCGTCCACCGCGTCGCGCCAGTGGGTAAATGTGTAGATGCGTTTTCTTTTTCTGAGCCTCGTCGTGCTCGCCGGCTGCTCCCGTCCGAACGCCGAGAAAGTCCTGACCATCGCGGTAAACGCCGGCGTCGAGGGCAGCGCGCTCAAGACCGCCGCGCATGAATGGGGTGAACTGCGCGGCACTCGCATCGAAGTGGTGGAGCTTCCTTACGCCAACCTGTTTGAAAAGGAGTCGCTCGACCTGCAAAGCCGCACCGGCGCGTACGACGTCGTCATGATGGACGACCCGTGGTTCCCCAAGCTGGCCGCGGACCTGACGGCGGTGCCGCGCCCGCCTGACGCGGATTTTCTGGCCAGCACGCTAGCCGTTTGCCGACAAGGTGGAACATTTTACGCGCTCCCCTACGTTGGAAATTCCCAGCTTTTTTTCTATCGCAAGGATTTGTTCGACAAGTACAAGCTGGGAGCGCCGGATCGCTGGGAAAACATTCTGACTGGCGCGAAAACCATCGGAGCCGGCGAAAAAATGTTCGGCTACGTGATGCGCGCCGCCCCAGGAAATTCCGCGGTCACCGATTTCATGCCGCTGCTGTGGGCTTTCGGCGGCGACATCTTCGATGCGCCGGGCAAACCGAATCTGACGAGCCCGCAGGCGATTGAAGCACTGCGGTTCATGATCGAGCTCGGTAAATACTCGCCGCCCGGATACGCAGGATTCAACGCCGCGGAAGTATCCGCGCAACTGCTGCAAGGGACCGCGGCGATGAGCATCAACTGGCCCGCGTGGATCGCCGCCATGGACGATCCTTCAAAATCGAAAGTGGTCGGCAAAATTGAATTCGCGCCAATGCCCGCGGCGCGTAATCCGGGAGTTGCGGAGCTGGGCGCGTGGTTGCTCGGAGTACCGGCCGGTTCGCCGCATCGGGACGCCGCATTCGATTTTATCTATTGGGCCACAGAACCTGCGCAGATGACGCAAGCGGCGGTGCGCGGCAACCCTCCCACGCGCCGCGGCGTCTTTCAATCACCGGAGCTGATTAAGAAATTCCGAGCCTTTCCCGCCCAACTCGCCGCGCTCGAAGCAGCCCGGCCGCGTCCTCGAACTACGCAGTGGAACGAAATCGAGAACGCCTTCGGAGTGAGCTTATCGCAAGCAAACTCCGGCGCCGCGACGCCCGAAGCGGCAATGCAGCAGGCCAACCGCGAGATCGCGGCGATACTCGAAAGAAGTAAATGACTCGCCGATTTCCTCCCGGCCTGATGTGGGTCGCGCCCGCCCTTCTGGTATTGGCCGCGCTCTCGATTTATCCGCTCCTCTACTTGATTAAAGTCAGCCTCACCGATTCGCACGGCCTCACGCTCGCCCACTATGGCCGCCTGTTTCAGGATCATATGTTCAGCATCGCGGCAGTGCAGACTCTTCTTTATGCGGCCGTCGCCTTGACCCTAGAATTTTTCCTGGGACTCGCGCTAGCCCTGCTCATCGATTCGCTCGCGCATGGCCGAGCCTTGGCCCGGGTAGGCCTGCTCGCGCCGATGCTCTTGCCGCCGGTCGTCGCCGCGGTGATCTGGCGGCTGATCTACAATCCGGAATTCGGCGTGTTGAACGGCATGCTGCGCCAGCTTGGATTCAATACCGCGAATCTTACGTGGACCAGTGGCCGAACCACCGCGATGCTCTCGGTAATCCTGGTCGACGTGTGGGAGTGGACCCCGTTTCTCTTCCTGCTGCTCACCGCCGGACTCCAAGCGATTCCCGCCGAGCCTCTTGAAGCCGCCCGCGTCGATGGCGCCGGTTACTGGCAAACGTTGCGAGACGTGATCCTGCCTCTGCTCAAGCCGGTGATCCTGCTCGCGCTTCTGCTGCGCTCCATGGATCTTCTCCGAATCTTCGACCAGATTTTTCTGCTCACGCAGGGCGGACCCGGTTCCGCCACCGAAACCGTGAGCCTATACATCTACCGCACCGCGTTTCGATTTTCGAATTTCGGCTACGCCGCCGCTATGTCGTTCGTAGGGCTGGTCGTCACTATGCTGGCTGCCCGCGGCCTGATGCGCTTAATGAAAGTGACGGCGTGAAAACCATCGCGAAATACATCGCCACGCTCCTCGCCCTGTCGTTCGCACTCGCGCCGATCTATTGGCTGATCACCATCTCTCTCAAACGCGAAATCGACCAGTTCGCGTCGCCTCCGTTATGGTTCCCGTTCACGCCGACCCTGCGCCACTACACCGCGATCTTCACCCACGATGCGTTCGGAAAATACTTCTTCAATTCGATCGTCGTCTCGACCGCTTCCACGCTGATCGCGCTCGTGCTGGGACTCCCGGCGGCCTACGGCCTGGTCCGCTTCCCCTGGCCGCGCGATTGGTCCCACAGCATCAGCTTCTGGATTCTTTCGAACCGCATGCTGCCTCCCATCGTCACCATCATTCCCCTGTTCCTCATGCTGCGCCAGATCCACCTGCTCAATTCGCTCACGGGACTCATCCTAATGGATGTCGCATTAAACCTGCCCTTCGTCGTCTGGATGATGCGCGGATTCATCGAGGAGCTTCCGCGCGAAATTGAGGAAGCCGCCATGCTCGACGGCGAATCGCGCCTGGGCGTCCTGCTGCGCATCGTTCTGCCGTTGGTTCGCCCCGGCCTCGCGGCGACCGCCGTATTCTGCCTCATCGTCGCGTGGAACGAATTTCTGTTCGCCTTGATTCTCTCGCAGACCGAATCGGCGATGACCCTTCCGGTCGGCATCGCGGCGCACGTCACGCAATACGAGATTCAATGGGGAGCCATGAGCGCCGCGGGCGTGGTCGCGATGCTGCCGGTCCTGATTTTCGCCGCCGCCGCGCAGCGATATTTCGTTCGCGGGCTTTCGTTGGGCGCGATCAAAGGTTGAAAATGATCGGATCCATCCGTCGGATACTGAGCCGTGACCGCAGGAAGCGATCCTCATGAGCCTCCGCGTTGAAAACATCGCCAAACGATTCGGTGAAAAACACGCCCTCCGCGGCGTCACCCTCGAAGCCAACGATGGAGAATTTGTAGTTCTCCTCGGACCCTCCGGCTGCGGCAAGTCCACCCTGCTGCGCATCATCGCCGGACTCGAAGAGCCGGACGCAGGCTCCGTTCTCCTGAGCGGCTGCGACATCACGCGTCTCGATCCCCGCCGCCGCGATGTTGCCATGGTGTTTCAGAGCTACGCGCTCTATCCGCACATGACGGTCGCAGAGAATATCGGTTATCCGCTGCGCGTCCGCAAGCGGCCTCCTTCAGATATTTCCACTGAAGTGGAACGAGTCGGCACGCGGCTCGGCCTCGCCCACTTGCTGCAAAATCTCCCCAAGCAGCTCTCCGGGGGCGAGCGCCAGCGAGTCGCCCTGGCACGCGCCATTATCCGACACCCCAAAGCCTTCCTGATGGATGAGCCTCTGTCCAATCTCGATTCCCGCTTGCGCATCGACATGCGGGCGGAGCTTAAGCATCTCCAGCATGAGCTCGCGGTCGTCACCGTTTACGTGACACACGATCAGGTAGAAGCCATGACGCTTGCCAGCCGTATTGCGATTCTCAAGGACGGGCTGCTTCAGCAATACGACACGCCGTCCGAAGTCTATCGCCGGCCCGCAAATCTGTTCGTCGCCGGATTCATCGGCAGCCCGTCTATGAATTTGCTCCCGGGCGCAGTTGAATCCGGCATTTTTCATCGAGCCGGCTTGTCCGTCGCATTGACTCCCGCCGAACAGTCCCTGATCGGCCCGCGCCGGGAAATCACACTGGGCATCCGGCCCGAACACATCGATTTCGCCGCCGTCGAGCAACCCGATTGGACCCAGGCGCGTGTCTGGGTCGCCGAAGATCTGGGCAATGAAACCCTGCTTCGCCTGTCTCTCGACGACACTCACATCTCCCTGCGCGCGCCGGCTGGAACCCGCGCGGACTTCGACGCCCCAGCCTGGTTTCGCATTCGCAGAGACAATATTCATTGGTTCGATTCAAATACCACGGAGGCTATTCGATGAAATTACGTGTTGGAATTGCCGGCGCCGGATACGCCGGAGGAGTGCATGCCGAAAACCTGCGCCGCGATCCCCGAGTCGCGATCTCCGCCCTCTTCGATCCCGATCCCGCCCGCGGAAATATCGGCAGCTTCCGCGAGTTGTTGGAATGCTCCGACGCGGTCTACATCACCGCTCCCAATACGCTGCATGCGGATCTCGCCGTCGAAGCCATCGCCGCCGGTAAGCATGTCTTTTGCGAAAAGCCTATGGCCACCACGGTCGGCGATGCGCAGCGCGTCCTCGATGCCGCCAACGCCTCCAAGAACGTCTTCCAGGTCGGGCACAATCGCCGCTTTGCGCCCGTCTACAAGCGCCTTAAGGAACTGCTCACCCAGTCGCCTCCGCATACCGCGCATATAAAAATGAATCGCGGCGAGCTCCTGAAGCCGGTCTGGACGGGCGACGATTCTGTCACCGGAGGATTCCTCTACGAAACCCCTATCCACATGTTCGATATGATGCGCTTCCAGTTCGGCGAAATCTCCGCGCTCGATGCGCGCCTCAGCGGACCGAACGACTTCTCGATCCTGGTCGACTTCGCCTCCGGCATGCATGCGACCTTCGTCACCTCCGCCGACGCCGGTTGGTTTTTCCCCTACGAACGCGTGGAGGTCTTCGGCAGGTACGCAACCATTGAAACCGCGGAAATCGAATCGCTCAGCTACCGCCTGGGCCTCGATTCGGAAACCGTCACGGAAGATTTTCGCCATCTCGCGATCTCGACGCGCTTCGGTTTTGAGGAGGAGGATCGTCTGTTTATTGACGCCGTAATCTCGGGCGGCCCTCCCCCCGTCACCGCTTTCGACGGTTATCGTTCCGTCGAGCTGGTCTGCGCCTGTTACCGGAGCGCATCGGAAAATCAGCCAGTTAGACTTTGAAACTAACGGGCACCTTGCGGAAAGCCGATAGGCGGTTTATACTGCTTTTTTTGTGCAGCAGTTATGGCTTTCCAGGAAGAAATCGATCCTCTAGCGCCCCAGCGCGAGGCGGCTCTGTTCTATGGGCTATTCCTGCGCGGCCATTCCGCTGAGACTTTACGCCGCGATATCGACGTCCCCCGCAAGCTGCTCGACAAACTGATGAAGCGCCATCGCAACGAGATGCAGGTGCGCGAAAAACTCCATCGCGTCTATAATTTCCGCAAGCAGGTACTGGCAATTTTCGACGAGCTCGTGGACCGCGAACGCACCGGCAAACGCATGCAGGAACGCGTCAACTAGTGTCTGAGTCCCCAACAAAACCTTGATTTTTGTCCTTGTGGCGCGCGTCGGCAGTCGTGCCGACGTCCGGTCCGAAATGCGAGACGAATCCCAAACAGCGCTGGGAGCCCCGCGAGAGCCGCGGTAGATTTACAACGCCTCAGGCAGCTTCAATTGTGCCTTATTGAGAGCCTTTTCGAGCATATCCACCGCTTCCGCTTCATTCAAACCGCGCGAAGTGGAAAATTCGGTAATCAGCATGTGCCGCGCCCGATCCAGCATCTTCTTCTCGCGGAACGATAGAGGCTTTTCGAGTTGCAGCAGGAGAAGTCCTTTCATGACCTCAGCGACCGCCAACAGGCTGCCGTTCTGCATCTTCTCGCTGTTCTCTTTGAACCGGTCTTTCCAGTCCTGGCGGCGCTGGCAGCGCCCTTCGGACAGGAAACCAATCACCCGAGCCACTTCGCTGTTCCGAGTCACCTTGCGGAGGCGCAGGTCCTCCACATGCGAAAATGGAACCATCACCGTCATACTGGTATAGGTGAGCCTAAGCAGGTAAAATCGCTCAAAATGCCCGGCGAACGCCCGGCTGCTGATATTCTCGATCGTCGCTACCCCATGGTTGGGGTAAACGACCTTCTCGCCAACGTGAAAGGTCAAACTCGGATGCACCACGTACTCCTTAGGACCCGCTGGTCTCCGCGCCATTCCTCCTCCATCATTCGAGAGGAGTAGGGAAAGAGCATCTTAATTTAAACTTAATGTTCTGTCAACAGGAAAGTGTATCGTTCGATTCGACAATGCAGATGATTGATTCCATTGGAATCAGTTACGATGAATAATCACCCCGATGCCTTACGACGACTTAAAGAAGACTGTCCATCTTCCTCGTACCGATTTCCCGATGAAGGCCAATCTCGGTACGCTGGAGCCGAAACTGCTCGCCCAATGGAAGGATTCGAACCTATACGAACGCATTCGCGCCGACCGCAAAGGCCGCCCCACCTACATCCTCCACGACGGACCTCCCTATGCCAATGGAGTAATCCACCTCGGCACCGCGTTTAACAAAATTCTCAAGGATTTCGTCGTCAAGCTCAAGACCATGGAAGGTTACGATTCCCCCTACGTCCCCGGCTGGGACTGCCACGGCCTTCCGATCGAGAACAAAGTCGACAACGAACTAGGCTCCAAAAAGGCCAGCATGACTCAGGCGCAGATCCGCGGCGCCTGCCGGAAATACGCGCAAAAATACGTCGACCTCCAGCGCCGCGATTTCATCCGCCTGGGCGTTCTGGGCCGCTGGGAAGATCCCTATCTGACCATGAGCGCGGAATACGAAGCCGTAATCGCCCAGGCGTTCGTCGATTTTCTCGACCAGGGATTCGTTTATAAAGGACTAAAACCCGTCAACTGGTGCATCTACGACCGCACCGCTTTAGCCGAAGCCGAGGTCGAATACGAGAACCATTCCAGTCCGTCCATCTGGGTAAAATTCGCCCTAAAATCCGACCCCGCAAGAATCGATCCCGCCTTGGCCGGCAAGCGCGTCTTCGGCCTGATCTGGACCACCACCCCCTGGACCATCCCCGCGAATTTAGCTATCGCGTTTCACCCGAAGTTTACTTACTCAGCGATTGAAAACAATGGAGATGTCTACATCGTCGCGGAGGATCTAGTCAACGCGACCGCCGAGGCAGCCGACTGGCAGTCACCGAAGCTCCTGGCGACCTTCCCTGGCGAAAAACTGGAAGGAACCGTCTTCCGCCACCCATTCCTGGACCGCGATTCCCTCGGCATCCTGGGCGACCACGTCACGCTGGAACAAGGCACCGGAGCCGTCCACACCGCCCCCGGCCACGGAGCCGAAGATTACGTAATCGGTCGAGCCTATGGCCTGCCCGTTTACTGCCCCGTCGACGCCGCCGGAAAGTTCTATCAAGCCGAAGGCGCACCCGGCGTCATCCCGCAGGAGCTGATCGGAAAAACCGTCTGGGACGGCAACCCGATCGTTATCGAAATTCTGAAGAACGCCGGAGCCTTGGCCGCGACCCGTAACATCAGCCACAGCTACCCGCACTGCTGGCGCTGCCACCGCCCGACCATCTTCCGCGCCACCGAACAATGGTTCGTCGGCATGGATAACAATAATCTCCGCGCGAACGCCTTAGCCGCCGTCAAGAATGTCCACTGGACTCCAAGTTCCGGCGAAGAGCGCATGCATAACATGATCGCCACGCGCCCCGATTGGTGCATCTCCCGCCAGCGCGTTTGGGGCGTCCCCATCACCGTCTTTTATTGCGAGGGCTGCAACACGCCCCTCACCGACAAGAAAATTCTGGACCGCGTAGTCGCCTTGTTCCGCGAACACACCGCCGACATCTGGTATTCCAGAACCGCCGAAGAGTTGATCGGACTCGACCGTTCGTGCTCGAAGTGCGGTGGCGCGTCATTCCGCAAAGAAACCGACATCCTCGACGTCTGGTTCGATTCCGGCGCCAGCCACCTGGCCGTCCTGACCCCCGAAAATAATCTCCCCTGGCCGTCCGACATGTATCTCGAAGGCGGTGACCAGTACCGCGGCTGGTTCCAGAGCTCCCTATTAATCGCCGTGGCCCTCAAAGGCGCATCCCCTTACCGGGCATCCGCCACCGCCGGATGGACGCTCGATGGCGACGGCCATGCCATGCACAAATCCAAAGGCAACGCCGTCGAGCCCGAAATCTTCATCAAGCAGCACGGCGCCGACCTCCTGCGCCTCTGGACCGCGTCTGTCGACTTCACCGAAGACGTGCGCCTCTCGCAAACCATCATCGATCGTCTGGTCGAGGCCTATCGCAAACTCCGCAACACGTTCAAATACTCGCTCGGCAATCTCTACGATTTCGACCCCGCCGTCGACTCGGTCCCTCCCTCCGAAATGCTGGAGCTCGACCGCTGGATCCTCGCCCGCGCCGAAGAACTGGTCCGCAAATGCCGCGCGTTCTACGGCAACCTGGAGTTCCACAAAGTCTACCGGGCCGTCTACGACTTCGCCGCCGCCGACCTAAGCTCCATCTATTTCGAAATCCTCCGCGACCGTCTCTATACCTCTGCCACGCAAAGCCGGGCCCGCCGCAGCGGCCAAACCGCGGTCTACAAAATTCTCTATGCCCTGACGCGTCTGCTCGCGCCTCTGCTCTCCTTCACCGCCGAAGAAGTCTGGGCGCTGACGCCGAGGCCCGCCGGCTCACCCGACAGCGTCCACCTGGCGCACCTGCCCGATCCCGAAGAACTAGCCGGCGGACTCAATGCAGCCGAATTAGAAAAATGGGATGCGCTCATGGCCGTCCGCGAACGCGTATTAAAAATGCTCGAAGCCGCTAGGCAGGAAAAACTCATCGGTTCCCCTCTCGAAGCCCGCGTCACTCTGGTAAAAGAGCCCCTCTTAGAGGAGTATCTCGATACTCTGCCCGCCCTCTTCGTAGTCTCCGCAGTCGAACTGAGCAACTGCGACGCCGTCTCCCAAGCCACCGATCAGAAATGCGAGCGATGCTGGAAATTCATCGCCGCCAGAAACGCGCAGGTCTGCGAACCCTGCCGCGCCGCCCTCACTGAAATGGGAATAAAGGAAAGCCCCGAGTGAACTCGCGCCTCCGCTCCGTCGCGATCATCGCCGGAGTCCTCATTCTCGACCGCATCACCAAGCTCTACATCCAGCGAAACTTCTCGCCCTGGGATATGAAACCCGTCATCGCGGGCTTCTTCAACATCGTTCACGCCGAAAATCCCGGCGCAGCCTTCGGTTTCCTCTCCGAATCCCACAGCGAATACCGCTCCATTTTCCTCGTAGGAGTCTCCCTTGCCGTTATGGCGATCATCGGAGCCATGCTCTTTCGCCCCTCCGTAAAAAAATCCCCGATGCTCGAAATCGCCCTGGCCCTGGTCTTCGGAGGCGCGGCCGGCAACATGTACGATCGCCTCTTCCGCGGCACCGTCACCGATTTCCTCCAGTTCTTTTTTGGCAGCTACGAATTCCCCAGCTTCAACGCCGCCGACAGCGCCATCACCATAGGAGCCTGCCTCCTGGTCCTGGACCTCTGGAAAAACCGCGCGAAAGCATAAACCATTTATAGCCGCCGATGAACGCGGATGAACGCCGATTCGGAAGAAAGGCGTACTTGCAGCCCAACGCGGCTACTTCGATTTCGCCTTCTTCCTGATGTGGGCAGCCCCTTCAGAGCTGTCGTTTGCTTGCGGCCCTTGACTGCCACAAACTGTGATGACGTCGGGTATGAAAAGCGGCATGGGGGCTATCGGCGTTCATCTGCGTTCATCGGCGGCCAATATTGTTTTGAATTTACCCCGTCAGCAGGTCAGAACCGCGGCCTGTCCTTTCTTCAACCCCGCCGCTCGTCCCCCCATTTTTGCCATTTGCCGGTATCCCCTTAGCTCCCCCCACAACCTCAAGTAACCTAAAGAAGCCCATGAAACCAGCAACATATTTGTGCCTCTTCCTTACCCTCACCCCATCCTTCGCTCAAGACCACTGGATCACTCGTCCCTACGATCCGAAACAGCTCCCTCCCGCGAACCTCGCCAACACCGGACGCATCGAATCCCTCCTCCATGACGGTAAGCTCTATCTCTCCCTCCAGGACGCCATCTCGCTCGCGCTCGAAAACAATATCGATATCGAGGTCGAACGCTACCTCTTCCCCCTCGCCCAAGCCGACCTTCTCCGCGCTCAATCCGGAGCCTCGACGCAGGGCATCCCCACCAACACATCCGCCGGAGCCACTGGACTCACCGCCTCCTCCGCACAAAACTTCTTCTCCATCCTCGCCCAGAACAGCATCACTTCCAGCTTCGCGACCGGCGTCTTCACCAGCGTCAATCCTAACGGCTACGATCCCACCATCAACGCCACCGTCGAATGGGGCCACATCACGTCGCCGCAGCAGAACACCGTCACCACCGGCACCACTTCGCTGGTCACCACCAATACCATCGCCAATTTCAATCTTCAGCAGAATTTCGTCACCGGCGCGTCCGCCTCGCTCAGCTACAACAATACGTTCTCCGATCAGAATTCTTTCCTCAACCTCTTCAACCCCGTCACCACCGCGTACCTCGATCTCACGGTCTCTCAGCCTCTTTTGCAAGGTTTCGGTCTGGCCATCAACAACCGCCCGATCCGCATCGCGAAAAACAATCTGCGCGCCGCCGATATCGTCTTTAAGCAGCAGGTGATCGTCACCGTGCAGACCGTCGTCCAGGCCTACTGGCTGCTCGTAAGCGCCAATGAGGACGTCGAAGTGAAGCGCAAAGCGCTCGCTCTCTCCCAGAAACTCTATAGCGATAATCAGAAGCAGGTCGAAGTCGGCAGCCTCGCGCCCATCGAGATCGTTCGCGCCGAGGCCGAGGTAGCTTCCGACCAACAGGCGCTG